>NZ_CALSFP010000001.1 GCF_943737015.1 Staphylococcus sp. Marseille-Q5304 | reverse complement strand
CACTTCCGATAAGTTGAATTATGTCAGCTCAATGATAAAATAATATAGTTACTTCGATTAAAATAATACAATTTCCACTTTTTCTAAAGTCAAAATGTTTATAATAAATATGAGTATATTATTAAAAAAATTTGCAAATATTGAAATGAATTAGTTAAAGATGAACTAACTAAAATACTATTACAGTTTATTTAGATGCATTAATAAAATTGTAAGTGTTTTATACTTAAGGAGGATTTTAAATGTCGAAAGAAAAAATAACTAGAGAAAAAACATCTATTAAAATACACAGAACTTTCAAACCATTATTTGATGAATTAGTAGCAGAAGAACGAGACAGTAAAATAGATTTTATGGATGCGTTGTTAGTATTTTATGCTAAAGAAAACCATCCAGAGATTTTAGAAGCCTTTAAAAATCAGGAATTAAAAACGCAAAAAAATGAAAAAGCAAAGGATCTATAAATAAATGTAGTATTTATTATCATTATTCATTTGTCTACCAATGTTCCTTTATAAGCAGTCAATAATGCATAAAGAAAGATACGTTTAAATGAAAATGAGACAATACATATCTAAAATACAAAGCGCTTAATAGAAATAATTAATCTATTAAGCGCTTTGTTTACTTAATCAAATAAATCATAAATTAATGATTTCTGAAAAAGGAATCCTTGCTCTTTTCTCAATTTATATAAATTAGAACACGTTTGCACATAATCAAATATCAAAAATGATTTTTAAAAAGAAGAGATTAAAAAAATCATTAGTGAATAAACTTCTAACTCTTCATACCAAAATAGCTCCTTATAAATTTAAAAAACATAAAATTTAACATATAAAAATTTGCGATTTGTTTTATTGCTTTTTAAAATTTTAAGTATCAATTAATAACACAAATTCATTTTCTATAACTACTTAAATTTCGTTTTTGGTGTTTCATTTTGTCAAAAATGGCTTATTCTATCAGAATAAAACTTCAAAATTCTTTATTCTACTAGAATAAAAGGGTCTCTGAAGCCCTTTAAATAGGCTTTATCTATAGGATTGGTGTTCACATTAATAATGCCATTCGTAATTTATAGAATAAAAATTACTTAATTCATTTTTGTCTAATGTAAATGTACTATAAATACTGGTATAACCGCATTTATAGTGAGAGCAAATGACGAAGGAATGGTAAGAAAAATACATCAGCTATGCTGATTGACACGAAAGTGGCATTGTATTTCCTTATGCTCTTATTTTTTATTCTGCTTTCAGCATAAAAAATAAATGATTTGTACAAAAGTTAAATGAATAAAAATGATTTTTTCGCTATCATAATGACTCATTCTTTTCGTACCAAATCACTCAAGTTTATATTTTTAATTAAAAGATGTTACGATACGTGATCAAAAGAACGTAAGAGTAACTTTATTTAGCTGTTTACAGCAAATAAACGTATATCTAATGTACTGCTAAGAAGAAGATTAGATATACCTTACTACCTTTAGAAAATTCAATTTTTAACTTTAAGTTAGTAAATTATTATTCATTAATTTAAAATTTGTCTAAAATCATCAACAGTATATATAAAGTATATTTTCCCTTCTTGGTCATACCATTATTTAAACGTAGGGTTAAATGCAAACCAGAAGTCTGACGATAACTTCAAGAGTTTCTAGGAAGTTTTTTGGAATATTAGTAATTAAGGCCTCTCTTTTTTAGATAAATGTCAGATTTATTTTTGTATTTAATGGGAGTGCTTCACCCCTAATGTAAACATTTTTATTTTTTTAGTTTACATTTAGAACGCTTAGTTTTATTATCAGTACTAATACAGATATAGGAAAGAGTGGTGAAATGTTTGCTTGTAATCATGAAAAGGTGCGCTAGATATCATGTGTCTAGGTAAGACGATTACGGGGGGGATTTACCTTTAGCTGCTACTTTAAATTCTCAAAAGATTTATAAAACATTTTCAAGCGATAATCATGGTGTTAATGCATTTTTACATAGCTATACTTACACCGGTAACCAAATAGTATGTTCCATTGCTTTAGAAAATATTGTTACTTTTGTTCCAATTTTAAGCATATTAAATAAAGAAATTTAAAAAATGGTTAATATTTTTGAAAAAGCACTAAACAATATATTAGATGAGGATGATTAATATGAATTTAGCTGAAAAGATTTTAAAAGGAGAAACCTTAACTAAAGAGAGGTTATTGAAAATATATGAAAATCCTAATATAGATACATTAGATTTATTGAACGAAGCCTATATATTAAGAAAACATTATTATGGAAAAAAAGTGAAATTAAATATGATCTTAAATGCTAAGAGTGGTATATGTCCGGAGAACTGTGGTTATTGCGGTCAATCTAGAGATATGAAACAAAAGCAAAGATACGCTCTAGTGCCAGAAGAACAAATTGTTAGCGGAGCCAAAGTAGCTCACGAGAATAACATAGGTACATATTGCATTGTCATGAGCGGCCGAGGACCTAGTAACAAGGAAATTGATCATATAAGTAGAACAGTAGAAGAAATTAAATCAAACCATCCTCAACTGAAAATATGTGCGTGCCTTGGTTTAACTAATGATGAACAAGCTAAGAAGCTCAAATCATCTGGCGTTGATAGATATAACCATAATATAAATACGAGTGAAAACTATCATGAAGAAGTTGTAACTACCCATACTTATAAGGACAGAACAAACACTTTAGAAATTATGAAAGAAAACAATATTTCACCATGTTCTGGTGTGATTTGTGGGATGGGAGAATCAAATCAAGATATCATAGATATGGCTTTTGCCTTAAAAGAAATAGATGCAGATAGTATTCCTATTAATTTTTTACATCCTATTAAAGGTACAAAGTTTGGAGAAATGGATGAATTGACACCCATGAAGTGCTTGCGACTTATATCTCTATTTAGGATTGTCAATCCATCTAAAGAAATTAGAATTGCTGGCGGTAGAGAAGTTAATTTGCGTTCACTACAACCTTTGGCCTTAAAGGCAGCAAATTCAATATTTGTAGGAGACTACTTAATTACTGGAGGACAGCCTAATAAATTAGATTATAAGATGATAGAAGATTTGGGATTTGAAATCGACTCTGGATATAATGAGCTGAAAGAAAAAGTAGAATGACCTTACAAAGTGATTTTAAAAATTACAAGAAGAAGATTTATATAGAAAGATTAAATCTATTGAATCCATTCATGGTAAAGATATACCTGTAGATGGGAAAATGATATTAATTTCGCCTCCAATGATTATCGATACAAGAAGAAACTCGTTTCACTCGTTTTAAAAACCACAAATTTTGACACTAACGTAACGTAATTAGTTACAATAAAATTAAAATTAAAAAAGGTGGAGAAAAACATGGATTTTTATCAAATGCCAATGTTCAACAAAATATTAGTACAAGACATTGAAAAAGCAGAAAAATGGTACGAGAAAACACTTGGCTTTAAAAGTGTTTTCAAATTCAGAAACGAAAAAAACGAAGTACTAATGAATCACTTAAGATTAGAAAAATATCAAGATTTAATGTTGATTTCTAGTAATGATTTTAAAGTTGGGAATTCAATATATCTAAACTTATTAGTTAAAGATATAGAATCTAAATCACAAACAATTTCACCAAAATTTGTTATTTCCGAACTCGAGGAACAACCTTGGAACGCAAAAGAAATGACTATAAAAGACCCAGAAGGTCATTTGATCACACTTACTCAATCAAATATCAGCGACACTGATTTTGAAAAATTAATGCAACAAACATCAAAAAACTATTAACAACAAAATTCCAATTGTTTTGAACACGTTTTGCATAATATTTTCTGGTTTTTAGCCCAACTTTTTAAATTTGTTATTCCGTTAAGATTTTTAGTATTTGTATATATTGCTATATTTTCGTTTTTACTTATTTCTTTTTTACAGTTATCACATTTTAGTTTTTCGAGAAACATGAAAAGACCTCACTTTTTTATGGTTTTTGAAACGAGTGTAAACGAGTTTCAAAAACCAAATCAAAGCAATTTCTAATAATAAATTTTCACCTATCACCAAATAAAATAAAGTTATCAATATTGGAACTATATAAGAATGACCAATATTATAAACGTAACTACCAATTTTTTTATCAATCAAATAACCTAACATAGAAATATCAGGAACTAGCAAGAATAATAAAAAGATCCATAAAGAAAAACCAAACATAAAATAAATAATTACAGCAGTAATAAAAACAAATGCATTTTCTAATCTAATTAAATTGCCCACAAAACTCCCCCTCTCTTTTTTATAGATTACTAAACCTTATTGCTTTATTCCAATTGCTTTATTGACGTTGAGCCTCGGAACCCTTAACAATCCCAAAACTTGTCGAATGGTCGGCTTAATAGCTCACGCTATGCCGACATTCGTCTCCAAGTTTAGTTAAGGGTTCTTCTCAACTTCAATAAATTTTCTCGGCATAAAAGTCGCTAATATCCTTATTTGCAATTTCTTCAATTTTTTCTACAATTTTTAACTCCAAATTCCCTTCACTCTCAATAAATTCTTTAGCAAAACTTCTTAATTCTTCATGATGTCCAACCATTACTGTATAAAGTGCATTTTCAAACATAGATATATCATTTGAATCATTACCAAAAGCTATATAATCACCTTTATCTATCCCTAACATTTTAAGTGCAGCCCATTTATGTATACCTTTAGGACTTATATCAAGTACATTCTCATTCCCATGCTTATTTACATATACATCTAATTCATTTAATTTTTTACTCAATAATTCATTATTACTCGATGTCAAAATCAAAACTTTCACAACAGATTTTAAAGAATCTAGATTAACTAAATTAGCCGAATTTAAAGGATCTAAATTTTTTAATATAGAATGGTTTTGAGGTCCAGTATATGCATAATCCCAATCCCCATCAATTAAGTAAGTAGCATCAAATTCATTAATTAATTGTTTAATTTTTTCCATTTCTGATAACGAAAAAGAAACAGATTTTATAATTTTTCCTTTACTTAAAATAAGCGAACCATTACCACCTATCATTGTATAATCATGAAAATCCTTGCTTATAACGGGAAGCATATCTCTAATCGGTCTCGCAGATGCAAAAATAACTTGATGACCACTATTCGTAAGATTTTTTAAAGAATTAAGAATTTTATCTGATACTGGTTCTCCTTTAAAACAAATAGTCCCATCTAAATCAAACACAAATTTCACATTTAACGCCTCCACTATTTAGATTAGTTTTTATTATAATATTCCTTATCAATTATGACAGAAATTTTATTAGCAAATTATATCTACGAAAAGTCTTCAAAATAAGTAACTTTTTCGGGTCTACTTTGTACACTTTATCTACCTGGTAGACCCAATTGTTATTGCTTTACAGGTCTAAAATTCGTCGTTATAATCTAGTTAAATCCCGTAAGGGCGCACTTACACGTTTGCTCCAAACGGTGCAAAAACCATAATCGACCTTCGTAGATTTTTTTAATCTTAGTTTTAAGTAATCGGTGTTGCAGCACAGATACAAAAATTAATACTGCACGAATTTGAATCGACGTTGTAGCGTAGATATAAAAATTAATACTACATCAAAATTTAACTAAGATTTAAGCTACTAGTTTTTTGCTAGTAGCTTTTTTATTTTTAAAATTTTAAATACCTTTATTTTGAATTTTAAGGGGGCATTTTAAAGATTTAGGGGTAAATCATATGTTTTATGCCTAAAAACTTATATAAGCTCTTAAAACGCAAATATGAGCCAAATAAATATATGCTATTTCCAAAAACAAAAATTTGAGCAAAACCAGTGACTAATTTTTTAGACACTGCCCAGTTACGCACAAAATTATTTTTTGCGGTAAAAACTGGGCAACCATGCCGGTTGAACGCTATAGTTCCCGCAGGGGCAAAAAGACATGAAAAAACGCTAACTTTTAAGCTAACGTTTATTAAACAATACTTTTAAAAAATCGAATTATTAAATTAAAAACATTAGGAATAAATACAATTATTCGAAACACAATATCTGAAATAATCTCAATAAAAAATGACTTAGTTCTCTTGTATTTTGCACTCATAAATCAAACTCCTAAACTTTTTTTAAGTAATAATTTTGTTTTTCAAAATTCCAAATTGCCGTAATTGAATGTGCTTTTTCTTCTTCATCTGTTGTTTTATCTTCATCACTTGTATTAATCAAATTGCCATCTTCGGCATCGTCTAAATTTAAAATTTTATGTTTTTGTTTAAGCAATCCACCGTAACTCAACATACGTTTTCGATATAAACCTTTTTCTAAATCATTAACAATCTCTGAATCTTTTTCGCTATCTCCAGTTAAATAATCTGATGACTTAACCGAATATTTTGAGGTTTCTTTAATTGCTGTAAGCTCATTTGAATTATTCGTTAAAGATATTATACTTAGGCATATTTTGACGACGCATATTAAGCGCATGTATCTCTTCTAGTTCAGCTTTAATCGATTGCATCAAATAACCTTGCATAGCTTCAACCGTTTCATTTTTTTGTAGCAACATCGCTTTAAATCGTTTTAAGACACTGACAAGTTCGAACTCCACGTCTTCTAAACGGTAATATGTATCATGAGCATTATTAAATGATTTTTTTCCTTTAAGTAAAACACTTTTAATAATACGAATTTCTCTAATTTCAAAATTACTTAAGTAATCTTTGATTTGTTGTGGCAATTCTTCAAGCACTTGGAATTTTAACGCATCATTATTAAATTCAGTTTGTTGATGATTTGTATGATTCGAATGAGCGTTTTCAGAAATATTGCTAGTTGTATCATTCAAATCATTCGTATCATTAGTCTCAGTCTCTATATAATCAGTATTACTAAATTCAGTATCATTAGACTGTGAATTCAACTGTTCAAGAACTTCCAAATTCACAGTTCCAGAACTTCCAAATTCATTGTTTTGGAACTGTGAATTTGGAAGTTCCTTGCTATGACTGATTTCATTATTATAATTTGGCTTTAATAGATATAAGGTTCTGTTGCAAAGTTGAATTTATAGTATAATTTTAACAAAAAGGAGTCTTCTGTATGAACTATTTCAGATATAAACAATTTAACAAGGATGTTATCACTGTAGCCGTTGGCTACTATCTAAGATATGCATTGAGTTATCGTGATATATCTGAAATATTAAGGGAACGTGGTGTAAACGTTCATCATTCAACGGTCTACCGTTGGGTTCAAGAATATGCCCCAATTTTGTATCAAATTTGGAAGAAAAAGCATAAAAAAGCTTATTACAAATGGCGTATTGATGAGACGTACATCAAAATAAAAGGAAAATGGAGCTATTTATATCGTGCCATTGATGCAGAGGGACATACATTAGATATTTGGTTGCGTAAGCAACGAGATAATCATTCAGCATATGCGTTTATCAAACGTCTCATTAAACAATTTGGTAAACCTCAAAAGGTAATTACAGATCAGGCACCTTCAACGAAGGTAGCAATGGCTAAAGTAATTAAAGCTTTTAAACTTAAACCTGACTGTCATTGTACATCGAAATATCTGAATAACCTCATTGAGCAAGATCACCGTCATATTAAAGTAAGAAAGACAAGATATCAAAGTATCAATACGGCAAAGAATACTTTAAAAGGTATTGAATGTATTTACGCTCTATATAAAAAGAACCGCAGGTCTCTTCAGATCTACGGATTTTCGCCATGCCACGAAATTAGCATCATGCTAGCAAGTTAAACGAACACTGACATGATATATTAGTGGTTAGCTATATTTTTTTACTTTGCAACAGAACCAATGAAGATATCAAAAAATTAAGAAGTAATTTTTTAGAAAAGACCAAAACATTATCAATTTGTATATGTAGAAGAATTGGAATTTGAAGAACCTTAAAAACCTAAAAATCAGTCTAGGCGTTAGTCCTAGACTTACGTTTTTTAGGTTAAAAGAAAGGAGCTAACCTTTAAGGTTAGCTCCTTTTTGTGTTCTCTATTTTGATAATTCACTTGTCCTTATGATAATTCACAAAATTAATAACGTATACTATTGTCATTAAAAGAAATGGTATTGTTAGCAATAATGTATTTAAACGCCCTATATTCGATACCCATAAAAAGAGTGTTAGCATTAATACATAATTGATTATTACTATAAAGAGTATAGGCCATCTGTACATTTTATTCTCCATAATTATCACACCTTAATTAGCAACCTGCTACGTAGCCACCTGAAGCACCGCCGATACCTCCACCGACTGTACCTACAACGCCACCACTTACTGTACCTACAACTGGTAATGTAACTGTACCCACACCAGCACCTGTAAGACCTCCTGCTGTTGCTCCTCCTACAGCACCGCCTGCTGTTCCGATAACACATTTAGCAACAGACCCTTTTTTCTTTTTACGGTCTTGTTGATTAGGAACTACCTGCATACCTAATTTACCTTTTTCTTCAAAATAAACTATGTTTACATTTTTACCGTTTTTGTCTTTAGCTGTTGATGGTAATTGTTCTGTTTTATTTGTATTTTATCTTTTAATGTAGCTATACCATTTTCATCTACATTGTATGTAATATTTTTATTTAAATCAATTCTACCCATATTGTCATCAATTTTTACTATTTCACCAGCACTTTTAGATGATGCTTTTTGTGTTTGGTTATTTTCAGCAGCTTGTGAATGATTGTCCGCTAAACCAGTGCTAACAGTCATACCAGTTATGATAGCAAATGCAGCAAAGCCTTTAACTACTTTTGATTTTACGTTATATGCTTTTTCCATATGTCATCTCTCCTAATATGTATTTGTTTTGTATCTATCTATAAATTACCATTTATATAGTTTTAAAAGTTATTGTAGTTCATAAGTGTCTGTATTTTATTCATATTCGTTGAAATATTGACTTTATTAATTAAATTTAAATATAATATGTCAAAAAAAGGATGTAACTATTTTATGAAACGAATGTTATTTTGCTTTCTAATATTATTATTTTTAGCAGGATGTTCAAATAGTAATCATCATAAACCTAAAAATAAAATTGTGGAGTATGGTGATTTCAAATGTCCTTATTGTAAGCAAGTAGATGATCACATCATGCCTAAACTAGAAAAAGATTATATTGATAAAGGGAAAGCTGACTATCAATTCGTGAACATGGCTTTTTTAGGTAAAGACTCAGTAACAGGTTCTCGTGCCGCTCATGCTGTTGAAAATATAGCGCCTAAAAAGTCTTTAAAATTCCAAAAACTTATGTTTTCAAAACAACCTAACCATGAGAATAAATGGATTACTAGAAAGTTAATTGATAAGCAAATAGACAAATTGAATTTAAGTAAGAGTAAAACAAATAAAATCAAAAAAGATTATAGAACGAAAAATAGCCAATCATGGAAAGATGCTAAAAAAGATGTGCGACGCTATAAAGATAAAGGTGTGAAAGAGGCACCAACGGTTTATGTGAATGATAAGAAGTTGAAAGATCCTTATAGTTATAAGGAATATAAAAAGTATCTAAAATAAATAAAATTTATAACGACATAGATAAAACATCTTTGTTATTTTGTTATATTATAGGTTCTGTTGCAAAGTTGAATTTATAGTATAATTTAACAAAAAGGAGAACCCTGTATGAACTATTTCAGATATAAACAATTTAACAAAGATGTTATCACTGTAGCCGTTGGCTACTATCTAAGATATGCATTGAGTTATCGTGATATATCTGAAATATTAAGGGAACGTGGTGTAAACGTTCATCATTCAACGGTCTACCGTTGGGTTCAAGAATATGCCCCAATTTTGTATCAAATTTGGAAGAAAAAGCATAAAAAAGCTTATTACAAATGGCGTATTGATGAGACGTACATCAAAATAAAAGGAAAATGGAGCTATTTATATCGTGCCATTGATGCAGAGGGACATACATTAGATATTTGGTTGCGTAAGCAACGAGATAATCATTCAGCATATGCGTTTATCAAACGTCTCATTAAACAATTTGGTAAACCTCAAAAGGTAATTACAGATCAGGCACCTTCAACGAAGGTAGCAATGGCTAAAGTAATTAAAGCTTTTAAACTTAAACCTGACTGTCATTGTACATCGAAATATCTGAATAATCTCATTGAGCAAGATCACCGTCATATTAAAGTAAGAAAGACAAGGTATCAAAGTATCAATACAGCAAAGAATACTTTAAAAGGTATTGAATGTATTTACGCTCTATATAAAAAGAACCGCAGGTCTCTTCAGATCTACGGATTTTCGCCATGCCACGAAATTAGCATCATGCTAGCAAGTTAAGCGAACACTGACATGATAAATTAGTGGTTAGCTATATTTTTTTACTTTGCAACAGAACCATATTATAAATAAACTATTTAAAAGAGAGGAATTTGATTATGCAATTTAAATTAAAAGAACGTGAAGTTTTAGACTTTTTTGAAATTAACTTCCCAAATCAAAAATTTGAAAATGGACGTCTACTCGTAGGTCAAGATAAACAAAATGATTTATCTATATATTACTTAGGCGAAGATTTCCTTGGGTTGATTTTGACTAACTTTAAAACATTTGAACATCGTGAAGCACATGAACTTAATTAAGACAAAATAAAACAGATTATCCTTAAAGATGGCAAACTATTCCGTAAATTATTTATCGTTACTGACGAAGGAACTTTTCGTTACGCCACTTCAAGAGTATTATTATCAGATTTCCAAAAAAATAATTACGATGCATTTATCAAAGGAGAAAAACAAAGAACGATTTACGAAAATGGCAAGTTTGTTTAAACCTCAAATCAACTATAAATAGAAATTCCTAGAATATTAAACACTAATGGACACCCGTATAACGTAATAACTCGGTAGACTCCCGTCAGACAAACGTAGACTTTAATGCTGGAACTCAACCAGCACAAAATGAAAATTCTGAATTTTATATATATATTTACAAATAATTAACTGTATTTTTTATATTAACGTATTTATGTAACAATACTATAAGAAATGATGTGAATTTATGAAATTTAAAATAAGGTATATTATGATCATCGTTTTATCATTCATTATTTTTTTAATAGGAAGCTTTTGGACATTGTATAAATCACACCAGGAGCAACAAATTAGAGATAGGTTTTCTAGTACTTTAGAAATGTACCCTATCAAAAACCTAGAAGATCTTTATGATAAAGAAGGCTATCGTGATGAAAACTTTGATAAAGATGATAAAGGGGAATGGGTATTACAATCAAATCTATTAACTCAAAAAGGAAATGCGCCTTTAATTCAAGAAGGCATGGTACTTTATTTAAATCGCAATAATAGAGAAGCTACAGGATTCTATCGTATTAGTAAAATTTCTGAAGATAATAAAGGATATCCAGTTAAAAAAACACAAAAATATCCTGTTAAATTAGTAAATAACAAATTCAAATTGCTAAAATCAGTAGATAATGCAAAGTTGAAACATAAAATAAAGAATTTTAAGTTTTTCTCACAATATGCAAATTTTAAAGAACTATCAAACTATGACCAAAATAATATTTCATATAATCCTAATGTACCAATGTATTCTGTAGAATATCAACTTTCAAACGATGATTACAATGTTAAACAATTACGAAAACACTATGATATTCCTTCCAATAAAGCACCAAAACTTGAATTGAGTGGAACTGGAAATTTAGAAGGTTCCTCAGTCGGATACAAAAAAGTAGAATATTTATTCATACGAAGCAAACAAAAACTTGTCAAATCAAATGACTATATTAAATATCAGCCTACGAGGTGAGCATATGTTTAATAAGAATACAAAATTTCGAATAGACCCTAAAAATTTAACTGCAAATTCCGAAACAATGAGTGTTGTTTCAATGATTAGTTATGAAATTGAAAAAGCTAAGTTTTATGGCGTATCAGATAGAGAAATTCTTGCTCAATTTGATGAAATAAATGACGAACATCGTTTTCCAAATAACATTGAATATTTGAATAGTTACCAATTTTAGAAATGGTGTGAATTTATGAAAACTAAAAAGAGATATATTATAATCATCATTTTATCATTTATTCTTTTTTTAATAGGCGGTGCTTGGACGTTGTACAAATCATACCACGAGCAACAAATTAGAGAAAAATTTTCTAGTACATTAGGAATGTACCCTATCAAAAATCTTGAAGATCTTTATGATAAAGAAGGCCATCGTGATGAAAACTTCGATAAAGATGATAAAGGTCAATGGATTTTAAGTTCTTCCTTTGTCCATGAAAATAGAAGCGCATTAACAGCAGAAGGAATGACACTCTATTTAGATAGAAATACAAAGAAAGCGCATGGATTCTACTTCATCGATAATATTTATGAAGATGAAAAGGGGGCTCCAACTTCTCACGAAAAGAAATACCCTGTTAAACTAAAAAATAATAAAATTATTTTAACAAAAAAAGTTAATGATACGAAATTAAAAGATAAAATAGAAAGTTTCAAATTTTTCTCCCAATATGCGATATACAAAGATTTGTCAAGTTATACTAATGGAAACTTTTCTTATAACCCGAATGTACCTATATATACTGTTGAATATCAACTTTCAAACGAAGATTATAATGTTAAACAATTGAGAGAAAAATATAATATACCAACGAAAAAAGCACCAAAATTAGAATTGCAGAGTACGGGAAATTCAACAGGTACAGCATTGAGTTATAAAAGAGAGGAATTTATTTTTAATCGGAAAGAATATCAAAATCTCGGCTTTACAAATAATTTAAACTTCAAACCAACGAGGTAAAATACGAAAAAAATAAAACCTAATCATAAAATTAATGTAAGAAAAGTGGAATAAGCCTTAAAATTCAATACAACTTTTTATAAAATTAATTAGATTTTATCACTCTTTTTGTATATAATAGTTATTAAATATTAGCAAAAGGGGTATGTATATGAAATTTAAATATGTAACAATTCCATTATTTGCCGCTTCAATTTTATTGACGGCATGTGACATTAACATCAATACGGGTGGCGGGGATGACTCTGATAAATCGAGTAAGCAATCTCAGAGTAAAGATGATAAGAAGAATAATGAACAAGACAATGATAATAAAGAAAGTAATGATAACGAAAACAACAACTCTGATTCGAACAATAACGCTTCATCTAATAACAACAATAATGCGCAAAATGATGATAATCCAGACAACGATACATCAGCTAATAGCAATAATTCCAAAGACGGTGTAGCTCAAAACAGTAATGATGCGCCTTATGTTACACGTGATAACGTAATAGATATTGTTGAATCGTATGAAGGTGACTATTTAGATACATCTGAATATAATTATAAAGAGCCTGAAAAGAAAGGCAATGGAGAATGGGGATTCTCATTTACTGATAAAGATGGTAATTTAGCAGGATCTTATATTATTGATAAAGACGGTTATGTTACAAAATATGATGAAAACGGCGACCCTGAATAAGCCGTTCACATCTAAATATAGGAGATTTTGAGTTTCAAATCTTCCACAAACAAAGACAAGCGCTGTACTTTTTCATCAAAAGTGCAGACGCTTGTCTTTTTATTTTCTTATCTAATACTTAAATCCACCCTTTATCCACGGCTTTTTTCCATGAATCGAAGCGATTTTCGGCTTCGAGTTTATCAATGATTGTTGAAGTGTAATTTCTGACTGTGCCATTGGATAAATACAGTTTTTCTGCAATTTCTTTACTGCTGAGTCCTTCACCGATTTCTCGAAGTACGACTTGTTCTTTATGTGTGAGTGGATTCGAATCCGTAAATAACGACGTCATTAAAGAACTGCTGTATTCTTTGCCCCCTTCCATTACTTTATGGATTGTATCCACTAAATCATCAATTGAGCGTTCTTTGAGTACATATGCATCTACATCATTAGCAACTGCGCGTTCAAAGTAGCCTGGACGTTTAAATGTCGTTACGATAATAACTTTCGTGGGAATATTCAGTTCTTGAATTTTTGCGAGCACTTCTAGTCCTGTCATTTGGGGCATTTCAACATCTAAAATGACGACATCGGGATGAGATTTTTCTATAAATAGTAAGGTTTCAATACCATTTTCAAAATCTCCTACTATTTCTAAATCCTCATTCAAGTTAATGAGTTGCACCATGGCCTGTCTTAACATGCGTTGGTCTTCTGCTATTACGACTGAAATCATTGTACTTCACCTCTAGGTATCTCAATTTCTATTTTCGTCCCGTTATCAGATTTCACGGTGAGCGAACCGTTGAGTAATTTCACTCGATTGGAAATACTTTTTAATTGTGGGACTTTGTTTGTATCGATACCAACACCATTATCACAAATAATCATAGTTAACGTTTCTTGAGATTCTGTTAGCTCACCCGTTACTTTCGTTGCTTGTGCGTGCTTAATCACATTATTGATGGCTTCCTTTAATATCATAGACAGTATGGATTGTTTTGCAGGATTAAGTGATTGGGCAGCACTTTTGTTATGGAATTCAAAATTGAGATTCGCATCATGTAAAACCCTTTCAACCGATGTCACTTCTTCTTCAAAAGATTGGACTTTGAGGTCATCAATGATTACTCTTACTTTATTCAATGCGTCACGGGACAGTTCGTTTACTGCAATCATTTCGTTTTTCGCAGCTTCTGGATCTTTATCGATCAATTTCGTGGCCAACTCAGATTTCATAGTTAAACTCGCAAATACATGGCCTAACGAATCATGTAAATCTTGGCCAATTCGATTCCGCTCTTGATCAGCAATTAAGACATTGATACGTTGATTTTTCTCTTCTAAATCTTTCTTAAATTGGTGCTCTTTTAACATTCTATAGTTGTTTAACATGATCGCTAATATTACAAAGTAAAATATTACTATTTCCACAAATGAATCTGGATACAGTATGATAATGATAATCGCACAAATCAACATCGTCGAAATAAAAGCGTAAAATTCTTTCGACTTTATTTTTACTCTAAATATAAATGGTAATGCAAAAGAGCTATAGAATAAAAATAAACTATTGAAAGGTAAACCAGCATAGACAAAATAACAAATCCCGATGTAATGTATCACGAGCAATATAAAAGTCGTATTTCGTTTCAAAACGTGTGCATAAAAAATCATAATGATATAGGAACATGAAAATATAATTAAGACGACGATATACAATGATTGGTCGCTCTTTTTATCAGAAAATAATCCCCATATAGGAAATAAAATGTAAACAAGCGCTACAAACCGCATTAATAAAGGATTATTATTTTTATACATTTTACCTAGATCTTTACCAACATCTTTAGACTGTTTCCTTAATTGATTTTTGTTTTGCATTTTAAATCTCTTTTCTTTTTTTATTAATCATTAAAGCAATAAATAAGAAGATTAAACTATATCCAACGAGCTTTACAAACGAGTCTATGTTAACGCCATGGTCTTTACCAAAATCGTATGCGATATTTTTTAAATAATAGGTCGGTGTTTTAGTGGCGATATGTTGCATCCATTTAGGAAAGGTGTTGACTGGAAACCATAATCCACCTACAATCGCTAACCCTAAATTGAGTAAATTCGCTAGGCTGCTTGCTTTTTGACTATCTTTCAGTTGAGCAATAACTAATCCTAAAGTAAGGAACAAGCTTGCCCCAAACCATAAAGTAATCCCTGATAATATCCAGTTTTGAAGAGACATTGTCACACCTTTATAGGCATGAGCAACCGTAAACATAATGATAATTGCTAGCGCGAACTGAATCATCGTACGAATCACTTTGACGCTAAAGTACTGACTAGCTCTCAGCGGTGTCGCCATCAAATGACGATACCAACCGTTATTTCTCTCTTCAATCATATCTAATGGGAAGGACATTAAACAAAAGCTCATTAAACTAAATACCGCCATACTATACATGTATTCTTTATAATACTGTTGCTGTTGATTCGCTGGTAAGTCTATTATAGACGTAAACAATAGATAAAATGCAACTGGAAGCAATATCGAGATTAATAAATAAAGCTTTTTACGGAATAATACTTTCAATTCTGTTGATAAATAGACAGCCATCATGATGACGTCACCTCCTCTTCATTACTATCTTGGAACATCATCTCTAATAATGACGTCTTGCGAACTTCAATTTCGTTTAAATCGACATCATATTGAACTAAAACGGGTAGAACCTCGTTCACGTTGGTCGTTTGAACTTTAGTGATTGAATCATCTTGAATCACTTTACAACCTTCACTCAGTTTTTCAGTCACTTCTTCATATTTTTTTGGTAAATAAAGGATTGATAGACGTTCTTTTTCTTTCATACTTTCGAGTGTGTCGTCCATTTGTATCTTACCTTTGTCGAGTAACACAATATGATCAGCCATTCTCTCAACCTCTTCAATGTAATGAGAAGTATATAGAATTGTTTTATTTTCTTTCTTTAACGCACGAATAATTGACCAGAAATGCTCTCTAGTCTCAATATCCATTGCTGACGTAGGCTCATCTAAAATAATTAATTGTGGGTTCCCTATTAAAGTCAGAGCAAAATCTAATATTCTTTGTTGCCCACCTGATAGCGCTGTCGCCATTTGATTCATTTGTCGTGCACTGAACTGTGTAATTTCTAGAAAACGTTGCTTACTCATCGGGTTTTTATACAATGATTGATACAAATTAAATAAGTCTTTTACTTTCATTAATTTAGGAAATTGTGTTCTTTGAAATAAGATTCCCATACTTTGATTATTGATTAATTGTTCTGGATCACTGATTGTTCCAGTGTCTAAAGCACTGTGACCAATTATAATATTAATAAGTGTCGATTTGCCTGCGCCGTTTTTTCCAATTAATGCGCTACATTGGCCTTCTTCTATATTTAAAGAAATATGTTCAAGTACTTGTTGCTTTCCAAATCGTTTTGATAAGTCATTAATTTCTATCATACAACACCCTCCTTTTCTTTAATTAAAGATTATCAAATATTCATAAGGGTGATTAGTTCACTTTGTCATCAATTAAATATGACAAATGTCATTATTTTCGTGTTAAACAATGATTATATTTCATATAAGACATAAAAAAAGAGCCGAATCATCGGCTCTTTATATTTCCTGGGTAATATTTATTTTAGCCATACTTAAACTTTGAACTTTCAATGGGGATTAATTATACATTGTGACAATTAAGCGACCTACGTCACCACTTGCCAATTGGTCAAAGCCTTCATTAATTTCGTCGAGTTTAATCGTTTTACTAATCAATGGATCAACATTTAATCGATGTTGTTGATATAAACTAATAAATCGAGGGATATCACGAGATGGGACACAACTTCCTACATACGAACCTTTAATTGTACGTTCTTCAGCAGCTAAAGTAACCTGTGGAAAGGCGAATTTAGCTTTAGGATCTGGAAGACCTGTTGTCACTGTTGTGCCACCGCGCTTTGTAATTGCATATGCTACGTTCATAGCAGGGACAACGCCAGCTGTTTCGAAAGCATACTCGACACCGCCTGATACATAATCTTTAATTTGATCCACGATATCTTCGTCGCCTGAATTGAAGACAGCTGTCGCGCCTAATGTTTTTGCTAGTTCGAATTTATTTTCATTAATATCTAAAGCGATGATTTCATTAGCTCCCGCTAGTTTCGCGCCGAGAATCGCATTTAAACCAATACCACCGAGTCCAACGACTGCCACATTACTACCCGGACGAATTTGTGCTGTGTTCATTACTGCACCGATACCTGTGATCACCGCACATCCAAAGACTGCCGCACGTTCATATGGAATTTCAGGATTGATTTTAACTAAAGAGTTCTCAGATACGACCGCATATTCAGCAAAGCCAGAAACACCGAGATGATGATGTACTGTACCATCTTTATTAGAGAGTCTGTAGCCTCCCTCTAACATTTCACCGGCCTCGTTAGAAGCAGCGCCATTTTCACATAGTGCTGGACGTCCCTCTCTACAAGGGATACACTTACCGCAACTCGGTATGAATGTACAAACTACGTGATCACCCACTTCGAAATCAGTTACATCGCTCCCAACTTGCGCGATCTCACCAGTCGCCTCATGACCTAAAGCCATCGGTAATGGTCTCGGACGACTACCATTAATCACTGATAAATCTGAGTGACATAAGCCTGCCGCATGAATTTTTAATAGTACCTCATGTGGTTTCGGTTCATCTAACTGTAACGTTTCAATCTTTAAAGGTTTTGATTTTTCATAAGGTGCTTCAAGTCCCATTTCATACAATACTGCTGCTCTTGTTTCCATTGTACCATCCCCTTACTCGTAATAACCGTCTGTAGATTTTCGGAAGCCAGCAAATTGTTCACGATCATGTCCAAACCAAATTTTGGCGTTCTTTTCCTTAGCTCGACGCTTAATCATTTCTACAGATCTTGCCCAACCGATTGAATCATATAAAATGCCAGGTGGTTTCAACGTAGGCTCCATACTTTCTTTGGTATAAATTGCATCAGATGCTAGTATCAGTGTGCCTAATTCTTCAGTTTCAAGTTCTAGGCCAATCATTCCCCATGCATGACCACTGCCAAAGTTTAAGACTTTAACGCCATCGACTAAATGTAAGTAATTTTGATCACGTGCAATTGTCTTCCAAGTTAAATCATTTTTAATCCATGCATCGATGTCACTCCAAATATATGCCCCTTCTTGTTGATTACGAGCGTAACCTTTCATCGCACCACTTAGTTCATCATCATGCACGATGACCGTTGCATTCGTAAAGTATTCTAAACAGCCAGCGTGGTCTAGATGTAAATGTGAAGCGACAACGATATCGACTTCTTTTGGATCTACGCCTAGTTGTTCTAGTCGATTTGGCAAGTGACATGATTCATCTGAGAAATAAGGAAAGGCCTTTTGCGTAGCCGTAATCCAGCGTCCTTCGTCTCCCATCGCATTTGGATTACAAGCAGTATCAAATAAAATCTTCGCATCAGGATGATCAATAAACACTGTGTAAATCGGAAATTCGTGTAATTCATTGGGTTGATTCGGGTTGTCGGTCGTTGCTTGGTTCGAGTTCGCGATCATCAAATTTTTGTCCATCTGCATGCGCCCATTGTCCAATACGTAAATCTTCATGCGTTCTTTCTTAACATTTACCATCATAACAACCCCTTTGAAATTTTTAGTATATTATAACTCTGTTTGTAAGCGTTTTCAAAAAATGTGCATTTTTACGCTTTATACAGAATGGCTGAATTCGTTGAGCCGTGTAGAATTTCATAAAATAAAAAAACTACCCAAAGCTTTGTCTTAAAACTTTGGGTAGTTACTGATATTTGTTTAATTTTTAAAATTTATTAGCGATTGGTTTAAGGTATTTTTAAAACTGAGTAGTCCTTAATTCAGAATTTAGTACATACCTTTTGTGTCATTACTTGTATCAATAAAGATGTTTTTAACTTGTTGATAGTTTTTGATAGCACCTTTGTAAGTTTCACGACCAATTCCTGATTTTTTGTAACCGCCGAATGGTGTGCCTGCTGGGATTTGGTTGTAAGTGTTAACCCAAATACGGCCTGTACGCATTGCTTTAGATACGTTTAATGCACGGTTGATATTTGTTGTAAAGATACCACCTGCAAGGCCATATTCTGAATCGTTAGCAATTTTCACAGCTTCTGCTTCATCTTCGAATTTCTCGATTACAAGTACTGGACCGAAGATTTCTTCTTGCGCTAATTTATATTTGTTACTGTCAATTTCAATCATTGTTGGTTGGAAGAAATAACCTTTGTCTAAGCCATTATCTGTGATGCGTTCGCCACCTGTGATAATGTTAGCACCCTCATCTTCTTTGGCCATTTTAACGTAGCTTTCGATTTTTTCAATTTGTTCTGGACCAGTTTGAGCACTCATTTTCACATCTTCATCAAATGGATCTCCGACTTTAATATTTTCAAATGCCTCTTTCAATTTAGGAATTAATTTATCATAAATTGATGATTGTACGAGTAAACGAGATCCTGCACTACAAACCTCACCTTGGTTGAATAAGATACCAAGTTGTACACCTTCAACGACTTGATCTAAGTTCGCATCATCGAAAATAATGTTGGCACTCTTACCACCAAGCTCTAACGTTGTTGGTACAATGCGTTCTGCACCAGCTTCAGCTACGCCATAACCTACATCAGTAGAACCAGTGAATGATAATTTGTCCACGCCTTCATGTTTAAAGATCGCGTCACCTGATTCAGAACCTTTACCAGTTAAGATGTTTACCACACCTTTTGGTAATACTTCTTGGAAAATCTTAGCCGCTTCAATTAATGATAACGGAGTTGAAGAAGAAGGTTGAATCACAACTGTATTACCTGCAGCAAGTGCTGGCGCTAATTTCCATGATGCTAATAACATTGGGAAGTTCCATGCTACAACAGCACCGACAACACCCACAGGTTCATGTACAACGAGACTCATTGTATTCTCATCGATTTCATTCACTGAACCTTCGTCCGTTGTTAAGACGCTAGCAAAATATTTAAAATGATTTGCCGCGAAAGGAATATCAATTGTTGATGTTTCGCGATATGGCTTACCATTTTGTAATGATTCAACTGTTGCTAAACGCTCAGTATTTTCATGCATTTTTCTACTAATTTCTAATAAATAATCCGCACGTTTTTCTTTAGAAATCTTACTCCAACTATCAAAAGCATCTGTCGCAGCTTGCACAGCTTTGTCGACATCATCTTTATTTGCACGTGCGACTTTACTTAAATCCTCACCGTTTGCTGGGTTTGATACAGTAAGTGTTTCGCCACTGCTACTTTGTTGGAATTCATTATTGATAAATAGACCATAACTTTCATTGATAAAATCTCTAACGTTAATGTTTGTCATATTTATACACTCCTTACCGTGCTATATTTTAAAAACACATATCTATATACATTTGCTTATAACTCGAATTATATTCTGTTTGTTACTATATTATATGATTTTAAAATGAATTATTAAAATATTCAGCTCATATATTAAGAGGGAGGGATTTTATTAAATAGCACAACAATCACATTCTTACGCTTTCCAATGCTCGAATAGCGGACCTTCTTTGCCATAAATTGGATCGCTTTCTGGAAGTGGTACTGATTTTATATTTTCAAGTGATTGAGGACGTTCACTTTGTTCTCCGTAACACATATCATGCGTGTCACCATTTGGATAGGCACCTAAAATTTTAAAGTCTGAACTTGCATCTAATCGCTTATGTCCCGTTCCTGCTGGTAAGATAACAACATCTCCTGTTTCAGCATGCACCGTTTCACCTTGTTCTCCACCTAATTGCACTTGAGCTTCCCCTTGCAGAACAATAAGTAATTCGTGTGCATTACTGTGAAAATGATGATATGGAAAAACACCATTTACACATGAATTCCCCCATATATTTTCATTTATTATTTCTGTTAATTGGTCGTTACTGTCCATTGCATTTTTATAAATGAGTACGGGAAAATGGGGGTTGTTAGGAATAGCCCCATCATCTTCAAACTGTAATGTTACAACTTCAATATCGTTTTGTTGTTTCACGCTAAACACTCCTTTTAAATTTCTATTTAATTATTGTTTAACCACATTTGAGAAAATTACTGATTAAATTTTAGGTATAGAAATCAAAAAATCGAAACGACATCTCTATCGTTTCGATTCTTGGTAAGTTATGTAACTTTAATATTGTGATTTATTATTTTCATTTTGAGTCATTGTATTCTCATCAATTTGTACACTATTGTTGGTAGCTGTAGTACCAGTAGAATTTTGTGCATATGATTCAGATTGAGGTCGTTGATTATAGAAGTTTCCTTGAGTATGCTTTAAACAACTTCCGCCATCACCATAGTTATTTGGTGTGTTGTCACCAGGAATGATTAACACGATTAACGTATAAAGTGCCACTAGACCTGCAACGACTGTCCCAAACGCGCCTGCGATTAATGTAAGTCCAATCACACCAGAACCACTCGCACTTGCAGCGGCGACTATAGCAAATACAAACATAACCGCAGCAAACGTTGCAATAAATCCACTAATGTATGACACTATCGCTAACGCCATCGTACGATTGGTGTCATGTAGACGTCTCACCATGACTGTAAATGTTGGAATAATGATCGCTAAAGCAAACAGACTGCTAAGAAACCCAGCAGAAACAATCCCTAAAAGTGATGAAATAACAAAATTAATCCAAAATGGATGCCAATAATCCGCTCTTCTAGATCTTCCCTTTACATCTAAAAACCTTGTCCAAAACTCTTTGTAACTTTTCACTACTTGATTTTGAGTATCTTCCATACATATTTCCCCCATAATTTGATAATTATATTATACGAAACATAATTGTAAAAAACAATTACATTAAGGTAGAAATATATATACTTCATCAAAATACTAATATCTATATTATTTTGTTGTTTAGATATTTAAAGTATTACAATTATTAAGCATTGAGAGCAACTCGAATTCCATTACACTCATATTACTTTTTAAATAAATAGTAAATTTGGAAAAATAGAATAACTTATTTGATATATTAATATTGAAATAAACATCTTATAGGAGGCGCTTCTGATTTTAAAAAACTATTTAAATGGGCGTAAATTTATTGCAATATTGATTATTACACTGCTTACGAGTGTATCAATATTTTCTTATCATAAAGCAGATGCTGCGAAATACCCAGATGATTTTAAAATTACGACACATAATGTCTACTTTATGCCACAAGCAATTTATCCAAACTGGGGACAAATGCAACGCGCTAATTTAATTCCAAAAGCAAATTACATACAAAATCAAGACGTTATCATTTTTAATGAATTATTCGATAAACAAGCAACAACTCAATTTTTAAATAATTTATCATCACAATATCCATATCAAACACCTATCGTTGGAAAAAATAAAGAAGGTTGGAATCGTACTTCAGGCTCTTATAACCCTGCTAAAGTAGTAAATGGGGGTGTAAATATTGTGAGTAAATGGCCTATTTTAGAAAAAGAACAACACATTTATAAAAATGGCTGTGGCGCAGATGGATTCAGTAATAAAGGTTTTGCATATATTAAAATAAATAAAAATGGAAAACCGTATCATATCATTGGAACACATTTACAAGCTGAAGATGGTTCATGTATAAAAGGAAAAGACCGCACAATTAGAGAAAGTCAAATGCATGAAATTCGCCAGTTCATTAAAGATAAACAAATCCCTAAAGATGAAGCTGTCTTTATCGGTGGTGACCTTAATGTAATCAAAGGATCTGATGAATATAGTCAAATGTTCGATCATTTAAATGTCACGCAACCTACATCTTTCAGTGGGCATAATTATAGTTGGGACACGCAAACAAATGGTATTGCACATTACAATTATCCAAAACTAGCACCGCAACATTTAGATTACATTCTACCTGATAAAGATCATGCACAACCAAGTTCATGGGATAACAAAGTACACAAAGCTAAGTCACCACAATGGTCGGTCACATCATGGGGTAAAGATTATCAATATAACGATTATTCAGATCATTACCCATTAGCCGCTTCAACTGGAACTTAAAACACATATGAATTAGGGAATAGGACAGAAATCGAATTTTCTAATAGATATTTCGTAGTTCCACCTTGGCAGGGATGACTAGAATTGAGAAAAGCTTGATATAAGCGCATATTCAATTCAGACCTCTACTGTCTAGTTGAAAAAGAGTCTGAGACAAAAATAGTTGTCTCAGACTCTTTTTATTTCCCAGGTTATAACCCAAGGTACTCTTCTAATGTAAGATGAGATTCATAAATAGCTTTAGCATGTTTCTTACCAACGTAACGTATATGCCAAGGTTCGTATTGATACCCAGTAATCGTTTCTTTGCCTTTCGGATATCTTATAATAAACCCATATTCATGTGCGTGTGCTTTCAACCATTTACCTGCTTTCGTCTTAACAAAATCTGTATTGAAATTAACTTGAGGTGTCTTAGTTGAGCCTATATCAAACGATAACCCAGATTGATGTTCTGAACTACCGGGTTTCGCACTGTATTTATTTGCTGCTTTCTCCCCATCTTTTTTCACGTAATTATTAAATAATGTTTGTTGTCTTTGATAACTTCTAAAACCACTCGTGATTGTGAGCTTGAGTCCTTTTTTATTTCCATCATTTAGTAGCTTCGTTAAAGCAGTTCTAGCAGATTTATCAACACCTGGATTATAATCTGATGGTAGTGGTATTTTCTTATTTACGATTAAAATATCGTCTATAAATGTTACTCCATTTTTTATCTTTTTCTTATGATTGTTATTGGTTCCTTGTTTTTTATGTGCGTCTGTATTACCTGGCTTAGCGTCATCCTTACGCCACTGATTTGAGCACGCCATGAGGATTATGCTTATAAACACGATGCCTATTATTAATTTTTTCATCTCAGATACCCCCAATTGTATGAATTATATAACGATTGACAAACATTCAATAGTAATAATATTCTAAAAAACCTTATTATTTTAATTATATAATACCATACTTAAAAAGGAGCTTATATAGTGATTTTATAAATCTTATCATTAAAAAAAGGCTGGTTCGTAACCAGCGCTTAATTTTACGAAATTTCTTCTTTGTACCTTATGAAAGACTTTATAGGTTTTTGATTAGCTCAGTAAGTAATGTTGTTCTTGGCACTACAAACTTTTTATTTATATGTTCGTTTCTTGCGTGAGGGCCACCGCCTACGCCCCCTAATCCGTCTAAGGTAGGTGTTCCTTGAGCAGCAATAAAGCTCCCATCGCTTCCTCCTCCAACGGCAACTTGTTCGAGTTCAAAGCCTATTGATTGAGCATAGCTTTTGGCTTGTTGGAATAATACCTCTGTTTGTTCGGTCTTCATCATCACTGGTCGTACTTCTCCACCTTGAATCTCAATCTCAACTTGATTATTATATGGTTTCAAAGCATGGATGCGTTCATTAATCTCTTTGCCATTTTGTGGTGTCGTTATACGAACATCAACTTTAATTTGTGCATGTTCAGGTCTTACATTAATTCCAGAACCACCTTGAATTTCTCCAACATTCACTGTTGTACCTTGTTCATAATCGGTCATATTTTCCAGATCAATGACTTGATGTGCAGCTTCCTGAATCGCACTTTGTCCTGATTGATGATCATTGCCTGAATGCGAACCTTTCCCTTTAAATTGAATCGTATATCTATTGATGCCTTTTCTAAAGGTTTTAAGTGCACCAGTTTCACCTGTTGCAGCTTCCGCCACTAAACCAAATTTACTGTTGCGTGCTTCTGATTCAATGTAAGGACGTGATGTAGGAGATGCAATACCTTCATGGTCGCCATTAAATAAGACGACTATTTTTTTGTTCGTTGTCGTATCATGTTCTTTTAACGCTCTTAATGCCCATAATATTTGGACATCGCCTGTTTTCATATCAATGACACCAGGGCCATAAATGGTTTCATCTTCTTCGACTAAAGGTAAGTCACCCTTTTGCCACACCGTATCAAAATGACCACTAATTAATATTTGCTCTTCACCTTCACCAAATTCAAAACGAATGTGGTTGCCGGTCTCTTCTTGTTCAATTATTTGAGGTTTAATGTCTAAATATGACTGAATCTTGTTACATAGCCAAGCACCCGCTTCATCAACTGCTTGCTTATCAGCGGTTGGTGATTCTATTTTCACGAATGTCTTAATATCATCTATAATTTCTTGTTCATGTTCAGTTAAATATGTTTGTATCACGTTCATTGCCTAACGCTCCTATTCAATTAAATTATTTGAATCATCATTGAGTTCTTCTAATTTTTGAATACGTTTTTGAACTTCTTCATTATATTCTTCTCTATAACTACTAAATACAAGGTTTAAAATACTAATCACAGGTGCTATTTCGTTATACCCACTCACATCTCTATTTGTTCTGGCTAAAATCGCCACATCAGAAGGTTGATAATATGGAGATAAAGTATTATTTGTAACACTGATTGTTTTAAGATTTAGTGACTTTGCATAATTAAAGAAATCAAAAGTTTCGCGATGATATCTTGGGAATGAAATTGTAATGAGTAAATCGTTCTCCATCATATCTAACTTATATTGATTTAAATTACTTTGAGAAACAATTATCACGTTAGATCTATAAGTGCTTAATACATATCCGAACCATTCTGCAGTCGCTTTCGAAGTGTTTTTACCAATGATGTAAACTTTATTTGCTTCATGTATTAAATTAACAGCCTTTGTTAAAGTAGCGTGGTCTATTTTATCAGCACCTTCGCGTATCAACTGAACGTCTCTCTCAATTGAATCAAATGTCCCTTTCGTCTCATCTACATCTTGATTGGTCTGAAAGATACTATCTCTTATAGCTGCCTGTAATTCAGAATAACCACTAAATCCGATTGTATATGCAAAGCGAATTATCGTTGCTTCACTGACGCCAACCTTTTTCTGCATTTGAATCAAAGTTAAATAAGAACTTTCATTTAAATTGTCTAAAATAAAGTTAGCTACTTTCTGCTTCCCTGTGGAAAGTGTGTTGTATTTATCTTCAATGATTGATGTAATAACATTCGCCATACTTAAGCTCCTTTAATTATTTTCATAAAGTTTAGCATATCTTACCATTCGTTCTCCTGAAAATGTATAACGTGGATAATTGATTGCGGCAATTAAACCATCATACGGTGCTAAAATTGTTTCATTATCTAATTCACCTAATACATCTCCTTTGAAACAATGTTCGCCTGAGTGTCGTTTAGGATTAAAGAAGCCGTGTTTTTTTGCACTTATTGTTTCTATATTTTCATGAAAAATAAGGTCATCTATTGCAACATCATTTTTACCATGTTGTGTCTTAATGACACCGATTGAATTCAATAAACTAAACATGCGTTTCAGTGCGAATTGAGCAGTTTCTAAATCAACCATTCCATCAGGCTGGCCACCTTTTAATTCTAAAAGTGCTGCTTGCTGACCAACTTTACAAGCTTCTAAAAACAATTGTCCAGAAGCGCCGCCTGAACGCACCACATGTTTAATTCCAATCTGGCTTGCTAATTTATATTGTTCTTCATAATCCTGATACAAACTCATCACGTAATTCGATCCATGCTGCCCACAACAATGCAAATCAATGATGTAATATGCCTCCCGTGTTTCTTGCCAAATATGATGCGCTAATTGCATCGATTGGGAACCATCTTTATTACCTGGGAAAATTCGATTCAAATCCAAATTATCATAAGGCGATGTTCTCGTTCTATTAAAATAAGCTGGTTTGTTTACAATCGGAATAATCTTTACCTTACCTTTTATTGAATAGTTAGGTAGTAATTCTATTAACTGAAATGCTACGTGAATCGCAGTTTGTTCTACACCATGAATCCCAGCTGTAAAAACAATTTCTGGACCTTCCTCATTATCGTTAAACTCGTATACATCATAAGTAGATAAACTTGGGTTTTGGAAAGTTATTTCTTTCATAATGGAAGCACTCCTTTAAATATATTCCTCTTACGTAGGACCCTAATTTGTTAGAACAGCGATAATTACAAATATAATCGCTACAATTGACCAATAAATTACGAGTGGAAACGCAAATTTAAACCATTTTCCAAATGGAACTCCACCAATCGCAAGTACTGCCATAAGTGTTCCTGAAACTGGTGTAATCATATTAGTAATACCGTCACCCATTTTAAATGCGATGACTGCCGTCTGTCTTGTAACATGTAAAATATCTGCCAATGGCGTCATTAAAGGCATGACAACTGCTGCTTGACCACTACCTGAAGGAATTAATAAATTGAATAATAGGTTAAAAATAAACATTGCTACTGCACCAGTCATTGGTGACAGATGACTTAAAGGTACAAACACACCGTTAACTATCGTGTCGATAAATTTCCCATCTTCCATAAGCACAGTCACACCACGTGCTACACCAATAACTAATGCGCCGAATAAAATATTTCGAGCCCCGTCCATAAACGTTGCAACAAAATCATTCGGTTTCACTTTAGCAATGATTGCGGTAACAATCCCATCAATAATAAATAATGCTGCTAATTCTTCAACGCCCCATTCTCTTTGTAATGAACCATATACAAAAATCCCTATCGTTAAGAAAAAGCATAAGATGATCAATTGTTGTCTCCAAGTAAATGGAACGTCTCTATCCGGGTTATCTTGAATAATCTCATCTGAAAACTTCTTTTCACCCATAATACTTTTACTCGGATCTTTAGAAATCTTTCGAATATACATACACGTATAAATCAAAGTGACAATCATAAATGCGATGAACATATAAATTCTCATCATAGTTCCTGAGAAAATAGGTAATTTAGCAATCGTTTGAGCGACACCTAACGCAATAGGATCAAATATCGGTGCAACGGCCCCAACATAGTAACCTAAATAGACGATAGCGATACCTGCGATGGCATCCAATTTCAATTTCTTAGCTAAAATAATCCCCAATGGAATAAACGCAATAACTGCATTCGCACTTACACCAAAAGCATGAATTAAACCAAATACGATACCAATAACTACAATTAAAATGTATTTGTTACCGCCAGACTTATAAATAAGTTTAGAAACCGCAGCATTGAAAGTCCCCTGTTTTTCAATTACCGCTACGGCACCACCCATGATTAACACTAAAAATATTAAATCAGCGGTCTCAATCATTCCTTTAGGTATAGCCATAAAGAAATCTAAGATATTGAGATAAACATGATCAATATACTTGAAGCTATTAGCTACAACTTCATCATTTGAACCCTTTCTTGCAAATTCACCAGAAGGAATAATGAAACTCAATATCCATACGATGAATAAAAGGCCAAATAAAATGACAAAAGTATTCGGCATTTTTAATTTTTGTTTCATAGCCTCGTTCCCCTTTGTTTTAGAAAGCGCTTTCAAAATTAATTGAAATAAAAACTACATAAATTTAATTTATGTAGCATTTACTACTTATAAAGTTACCAGAATATTCAAATAATGTAAATAGTAAATATTAGTGGAGGGTTTTTTGGGGTTGGTATGCGGAGCGAACTGTCAGGAGTTACATAACTTTGAAATTTGCTAAACGCTTTGCAGCATTTTACAATTAACGTGAAATCGTTGGTCGTGATATCAAAATTTATTGGAGTGAAATCAATGAATCATAAAATACAACATCTAGATGATATTATTAGAAACTCAGAAAATATCGCTTTCTTCACAGGGGCAGGTATTTCTGTCGCAAGCGGGATACCGGACTTCCGCTCAATCGGTGGTCTAAACGATGAAATCGCTAAAAAAGGCTACTCACCCGAATATATATTAAGTTCCGATTATTTAGAAAGTGACCCAGAAGGCTTTATAGATTTTTGTCACCGATATTTATTATTCGCCGATAAAAAACCAAATACTGTACATCAATGGATTGCAGAACTTGAAAAGAATCATCAATCCAACGGTGTTATTACTCAAAATATAGACGGTCTACATTCTGATGCAGGCAGCCAAAACGTGGACGAGTTGCACGGAACGTTAAATCAATTCTTCTGTCTCCATTGCCAACATAAATATACAAAACATGAAGTCATCGACAATCATTTACGCCATTGTGATAAATGCGGAAACCCTATTAGACCCGATATTGTCTTATATGGTGAAATGTTAAATCAAGGTACTATTTTTAATGCACTTCATAAATTAAAAACTGCAGACACACTCGTCGTTTTAGGGTCGTCGTTAATTGTTCAACCTGCAGCAGGACTCATTTCAAATTTCGAAGGAGAAAATTTAATTATTATTAATAAAGATACAACGCCTTACGATGAGGATGCGACATTAGTCATTAACGACGATATGGTGTCAGTAATCGATTCTTTACGTGAGTCACAGTGAGGTCACTAAAACGGCAGTCTAACCTCAAAAAGAAAAGTGACAATTATTACTGAATTTAAATATTGTTTTCCAATAAATGTTTAAAGTCCTGTTTTTGAGGAATAGTAGATATATATCATTTAAAGGAGGCATTTATTATGAGTAAATTTGACGAATTCAAAGAACAAGCAGAAGATAAAGCCGAAGAAATTAAAAATGACGAAGATAAACAAGAAGAACTTAAAGACAAAGCGAAAGACTTAAAAGACAAATTTTAATTAAAAGTCTATGATAAATAGTAAAGTGGCAAGAATGGTTAATTCCATTCTTGCCATTTTTTTATAATGATATACTGCATTTATTGTTAGTATTATCTTCAAATACCCTTACACAATTTATGGAAGAAAATTAATTGGATTGAAGCTACTCTTCATATGTTTTTTCTTTAATGACATTACCATTAGCGTCTTTTTTAACAATTTTATTTTCTCCTTCTGTTGTAAAAGTACCTACGATTTCTGCGGTTCTTTTATCACGGTAGTTAACTAGCCATCCACCATCATCTTTTTGCTTTACATTATCAACTAAGTACTTATCTGTATCAAACGGTTTACCGTTAAATTCTGTAATTTTTTGATAAATTTGTGATCGGTAATGTGCCATAGTTACCGTGCTCTCATGTTCTTCATAATCTTTTAGTTTCTCTTCATCTTCCGCAGGGCTTTGATTCGAAATTTCGATTTTATTCGCTAATTCCGGTAAGGATGAATTATTTTTAAATTGCTTATATAAATCTTGTGTATTAAATTCTTTTCCGGTTCTCAAGAGTTGTTTGTAGTCTAGTCTACTTTGGGTACTAGCTGCAATTATTTTTTTATCACTGATACCGATGATAGACGTAAAATTACCAATTGGAGGATAAACTTTGTAAAATTTCATACCTTGAGGTGCATTTACGACCGAATCCTCTTTTGACAACACGAGCTTATATAATTGTTTCTTTTCAGACTCACTACCATTTCTTACTGTGAAAACTCCTGTTAAAACTTCGTCTCTCGACAACATGTGTTTTTCAGTGCCTTTCGCGAAAAATGCTAAAGCCAATTTAGTTTTATCGTCTAATTTCTGTTCATTTTCTTGTGAATTGTCATTTTTCTTATTTTCATTTTTTTGTGTCTCAGATTGATTACTTTCCTGTTTTGGTTTGTCTTGTTTATCCGTCGTAGCCTCTTGTTTTTCCTTATTATTATCTTGCTTTTCTGTTTTCTCCCCATTACTACATGCCGTTAAAGTCATAGCCAAACTAAGTGAACCAAATGTTAATAAAAATTTGTTAATATTTTTCATTTTCTCCATCCCTTTTAAAATTTGAAAGTAATACAAATAAATTTAAAATATGTATTCCAATAACAATATATCATAAATATTGTGTTGTTTTATGCTTTTTTATAAATTATAAAAAAAGAGTAGGACAGAAATATAGGTTTCTAATAGAGATTTCGTAGTCCTACTCCTGCAAGGATAATTATGATTGATATAAGAGCGTTTTTAATTAAGAGATTTACTGCCTAGTTGAAAAAAGTCTGAGACATCTATTTTTGTCTCAGACACCTTTATATAAACTTGTAAAATTCATTTATTATTATGCCGTGCATGAAATATTTTTAAATTATGAATAAATTTACTCAGATACATCATTTTTAAGTATATGATCAACCGCTTCTGCAACTTGTTTTGCCGACTGTGGATTTTGTCCTGTTACCAATCTATTATCCACTTTTACATAAGGCGTAAATGGAATTTTGGCTTTGCTATATCGTGCCTCACGTCGTTTAATTTCACTTTCTAACATAAATGGCACGATATTTTTACGATTTGCTAATACTTCTTCAATATTCGAAAAGCCTGTGATTTCTCTTTTATCAATAAAATATCTACCATTTTTATCTTTTACATTTAATAAAGCCGCTATACCATGACAAACTGCCGCAACCACGCCGCCATGGTTGTATACTTCATTAACTGCATGTTGAATCGTGTCATTATTAGGAAAATCAAACATCACACCATGACCACCAGTAAAATAAATCACATCATATTCTGTAGGATTTGCTTCTTCAATAGGCTTGGAACTTCTTAATAATTCCATGAATGATTCATCATTGAAATACGCTTTCGTCACACTATCTAACATCAACGGTTTTAAACTAACCGGATCGATCGGCGTAATGTCACCATTAATATTAAATAAATCAATTTTATGATTATGAGATTTAAAATAATCATAAAAATGAACAAGTTCTCCAAGCCATAGACCTGTCGGTTTACTAGTACCCTCAAAATTATTCGTACTTGTATTAACAATCATAATTTTACTCATAATCCTAGTCTCCTTTAACTTATTTAAGTTATAAAAAGCTACATACCTAGAGAAAATTTAAAATTACACATTAATGTGGGATTATAAACAATGAATTGGGTAATTACTTAGCTTCATCCTCACTAGGGTTAAAGTCTATACTATCACTGAAATAAATATTCTCTTTTTTATTTTCGACAAACGTATACTCTATATCCTTATAACCAACTGATGAACCTCTTAAGTCACCTGAACCTTTCAACAATAATTTAGGTGCCTGTTTCGTTGGGATGTCATATCTTTTTCTAAGTTGTTTAACATTGTAATCGTTGTTATCTAATTGATATTTTGCTGAGTAACTTGGCACATTAGGGTTGTACGATATTTCTCCATGTTTATAATCTTTTAAATCTTTAAAGTTTCCGTATTGAGAAAAAAATTTAAAGGTTTCTATTTCGTTTTTTATTTTTTTATCATTAATTTTCTTGATTGGTATAATCCTATTATTTTCCATTTTTACTGGATATTTTTTCTCAGTATCATGTAGTTTACCTTTTCTATCTTCTGAGGTTTCACTTACATAGAAATACCCATTCGTTGTTCGAGTATTTCTATTCATATAAATAACCATTCCTCTTGCTTTCATGCTTTTTCCTTTCGGTTCAATGACCATTTGAGAATCAAGTATCCAAGTCCCTTTATCACCTTTATCAAATTCTTCATCACGGTAACCTTCTTTATCATATAGGTCCTCTAGATTTTTAATCGGATACATATCTAACGTCTTTGAAAAGCTTTTCTTAATTTGCCGTTCTTTACTACTATCTATGTTCAATACACCGCAACCACTAATGAGTATTGATGCAAAGAGTACAAATACGTATAGTAATAACCTTTTTAATATTTTCATTTATTCACATCTTTCTATTTTCAAAACTAATTAATTATTTTCGCTAGGTTTAAAATATATACTATCAGTAAAAAAGATATTCTCTTTTTTATTTTCGACAAAGGTATACTCTATATCTTTATAACCAACTGATGAACCTTTTAAGTCACCTGAACCATTCAACAATAATTTAGGTGCCTGTTTTGTTGGTATGTCATATCTTTTTCTGAGTTGTTTAACATTATAATCGTTGTTATCTAATTGATATTTTGCTGCGTAACTTGGCACATTAGGGTTGTACGATATTTTTCCATGTTTATAATCTTTGAAATCTTTAAAATTACTATATTGTGCGAAAAACTTAAATTGTCTTATTTCTTTTCTTATATTGCTATCTTCAACTTTTCTGGTAGGTATTATTTTATTATTCTCCATTTTCACTGGATACTTTTTTTTATTATCTTGCGGTCTTCCTTTATCATCATACGAAAGTGTATTGGTTATATAATGCCCTTTAGATGTTCTTGTGTTTCTATTAATTTTTAACACCATACCTCTAGTTTCTATATCTTCTCCTTTAAGTTGTATAGCCATCTCTGAGTGAAGTAACCAAGTTCCTTTATCGCTTTTTTCAAACTGGTCGTCACGGTATCCTTCTTTCTCGTATAAATCCTCTAGATTTTTAATCGGATACATATCTAACGTCTTTGAAAAGCTTTTCTTAATTTGTCGTTCTTTACTACTTTTTTCTATGTTCAATACACCGCAACCACTAATGAGTATTGATGCAAAGAGTACAAATACGTATAGTAATAACCTTTTTAAAATTTTCATTTATTCACATCTTTCTATGTTCAAAACTAATTAATTATTCTCGCTTGGTTTAAAATTCATACTACTTGAGAAGTAAACGTTTTGTTCTTGATTTTCTACGAATATATATTCAAGGTTTTTATATCCTAATGATGAACCTTTCAATTTACCCATTCTTTTTAATCGTAATTTGGGTGCTTGTTTCGTCGGTATTTTATACCTGTCCCGCAATTGTTTAACGTTATAATCACTATTCTTCAAATCATATTCAGCCGAGTAACTAGGTACATTCGGGTTATATGATACATCCCCATTGTAAATATCTTTTGATTGTTTAAAGTTTGCATATTGTACAAAAAATTTAAAATCCTCTATTTCTCTTTTTAAACTGTCGTTTTTAATTTTTTTAGTTGGAATGAACTTATTATTTTCCATTTTTACTGGATATTTCTTTTCATAATCATGAGTTCTACCTTTACTAGCATTACCTATTTCATTGACAACAAAGTACCCTGAAGTCATTCTGGTATTTCTGTCCATATAAATAACCATGCCTCTTGATTTCAAATTCTTTCCTTTTGGTTGGATAATCATTTCTGATCTGATTACCCACATACCTTTATCACCTTTTTCAAACTGGTCGTCACGGTAACCTTCTTTATCATATAAATCCTCTAGATTTTTGATTGGAAAGGTATCTAACGTGTTTGAAAAGTTTTTCTTAACTTGCCGTTCTTTACTACTTTCTATGTTTAATATACCGCAACCACTAATGAGTATTGATGCAAAGAGTACAAATATGTATAGTAATAACCTTTTAAAAAAATTCATTTATTCACATCTTTCTATTTTTAAAACTAACTAATCTATAATTAATAACCAGTAAATCCTCACCTTTATATTAGCAAATAAATATTGGTCATACTATTTAATTCTAGTATATTTTACAAATTTTAAATATAGTTTTGTTCGTTAATAAATTATTTTATAGAGGACTGATGAAAGGTAAGCCTAATCAAAAATACTTTTGATTAACTTATACTGTTACACTTTTCAAAAAAGAAAATTCTTATATATACAATTTGGTAATACATTATCTTTTTACGTTGTACTCTGATGATTATGATTAAACCCTATTCATAAGAGGTAAATAGTTTAACGATAGTTATAAGACACATTAATAAATAATGGCTCATGCTGTAATATGAAGACGGCTGTTTATAAAATTAAGAGGTGAAATAATGGAAAGAATAGATAAAAAAGATGTCAGTATGACGGAATTATTCTTTGATTTAATATTCGTGTATGTATTATCAACCATAAATCAAACTGTGGAAAGTATATCGGATAATTTAATGGCCTATGAAGATTTAGGAAAAAGTTTCATGCTATTTCTTGTGTTTTTCTCTATATGGATTTACAGAACACTTCTAGTAAATCGATTTTTTAACAAAAAATGGTATCAATACCTATTCGTATTTATAGATATGTATTTAATTATTATATTATCTAAAGCAATAAACGCAGAATTCCAACAAACCTTTAAACCGTTTGTTATCATGTCAACAATCATATATTTAAGCATCGTCATACAATATTACATGAACCACTTACTTGATAATAAAGATGTTGAAGGAAAACTAGTTAAAACGTATACAACAGGATTAATACTAACAATTATTATTTCTATCATTTCACTATTTTTACCTGCACCGATTAACTTTTGGGTTTATTTTGTCGGAATATTAATAGTAGCAACATTTCCTTTATGTTTTTACAAAATTTCACATAGAAACCCTGTATTTTTCAATCATTTAACTGAAAGATTAAGCCTATTAGTAATATTAATATTTGGCGAAGGTCTTGTATTATTAATTCAGAATATAAAATTGACAGATCTAGACATTAAATACGTATTTAGTTTCATATTCATCACTATATTATTTATTTTCTACACTTATCATTATAAAATGACCGACAAAAACACTACGAGTCAAACCGGGTTCCTAACGATTTATCTACATTTATTATTAATATTTTCATTAGACACCATATTCTTGTAAATGAATAAATTTTTATCCCATGAAGAAGTGCATTCAGTTGAAATATTTGGATTTATCATATTCTTCATCGTATTTATAATTGGTGCAATCATTAACATTTACACACATTTAGAAAGAGAATAATTTAACTTACTCTCTTTAAATACTTATAACAATAAAAGCTAAGCAAATTTTTGCTTAGCTTATTTATTAATTCATATATAATTAACTATCTATGTAAATTCCAAGAAACGAGGCGATTGGGATTGTATCCAAAAATATGATTTTCATATTTTATTAATTTCCATCTCTCACCTCAAAATGCTTAATTACTTTGATATTATCTGAAGTTAATATTTTTTTGACGAGTTTTGGTATTATAAACCAACCCAAAATAAATGATAAACTCCATAGTAGCGTACAGTTAAAGCCACTATAAGCCGTTAATGACCTAATAGTAGTGACTTTTCAATTATAGGTTTTGAATTATCCTAACGAAAGGAACCGTAGTTCTAAAACACCTTGCATTATTATCTTATAATCTTTTTTATTCATGATTAATCCTCACTGCTTGGATTAAAGTTCATAAAATCAGAAAAGAATATATTTTCCCCTTTCTTTTCTACGAATGTATATTCCAATTGATTATAACCCACTGACGATCCTTTTAAGTCACCAGTTCCTTTTAATAATAATTTGGGCGCTTGTTTTGTTGGTATGTTATACCGTTTTCTCAGTTGCTTTACATTATAATTGTCATTATCTAATTGATATTCTGCTGAATAACTAGGCACATTGGGATTATATGAAATATCTCCATTTTTATAATCATTTAAATCTTTGAAATTTGCATATTGCACAAAGAATTTAAAGTTCTCTATTTCGTTTGTTAATTTTTTATCCTTTATTTTCTCGGTAGGAATGATTTTATTATTTTTCATTATAACCGGATATTTTTTTCTGTTGCATGTGGTCTTCCCTTACTATCTTCAGTTGTTTCGCTTACAATAAAATATCCTTTAGTAGTTCGTGTATTTCTATTCATATATAAAACCATACCTCTTGATTTCATACTTTTTCCTTTTGGTTGATTGACCATTTCAGAATTAATTATCCATGTTCCCTTATCATCTTTATCAAATTCTTCATCTCGATAACCTTCTTTATCATATAGTTCCTCAAGATTTTTAATTGGATACATATCTAACGTCTTTGAAAAGCTTTTCTTAAGTTCTCGTTCCTTACCACTATCTATATTCAACATATCACAGCCTTCAATAAAAAATGCTAAACCTGTTAGAGTTATTAAAAAAAGTAAACTACTAAAATGTTTCACGTTCCCACATCTTTCTATTTTATAATTTTTTCAGTATTTAATGTTACAATCACTATCTTATAGTTTAATATTAATAAAAAATAGGTTTTAAATCTATTTAATTTTATAATTATTGGCATTTTTAAATCAACAGGTTTTATTGTCTTTGAAATGCATTTTATTTTTTATATTCCAAAATACATTTGAATTTAATGTATTAAATTATCGCTTACAAAAACATTTGTTCATTGCATATAAATTAATAATTAATTTTACCAATGCTGAAGCCCTTAAATTCTATATATTAGGTTATTTAAAATGTTTTATGTATATTGGTTCTCGTCATTCCTACTGTAACTTTATCAGTATATGTACTTAGAAATGCAGTAGCAGTGGTACCTGTTTTGGGATCAGTATAACTATTGACGTATTTTAGATTTGAAGGGAATTTATCAATCACCTGGTAATGTTCCAATTGGTCTTTTATATCAAATTTAGTTAGATTATTCTTATTGGCGTTCTCTATTTCATAACTTATCATTGAAATAGCTGTTGTACTCTCTGTTTTTTAGTTATATTATGAGAATCGATTTGATATTTACTTACCATATTATTCTCCTTTACTCGGTTGGAAGTTTACATAATTAGAAAACTTTATATTTTCATCTTCATTTTGACTGAATATATATTCAATATTTTTATATCCAATACTGTTTCCTTTTAATTCTCCTACAGATTGCATTTTTAAAATAGGAGCCTTTTTTGTCGACACATCATAAAGATCCCTGATTCTTTTTACGTTATAATTATTATTATCTAACTGATACTCAGCTTCATATTTAGGCACATTAGGATTACTCGAAATACTCACGTTCTTATATTTATCTAAATTTTTAAAATTTGCATACTGACAAAAAAACTTAAATTGCTCTAATTCTTCTGACAATTTTGCATCAGAAATTTGTTTCTTCAATACAATTTTATTATCTTTTAGTTCAACTGGATACACTTCATCCCTGTTTGCCTTTTCATTTTCGCCATATTTTTTAAAATAAAATTTTCCAGTTGCTTTTTTATTATTTCTATTTAAAAAAAGCACCATAGCTCTAGATTCAAATTTTTTATCTTTTTTACGAACCGTCATACGGTCTTGCAATACCCATGTGCCTTTATCACCTTTTTCAAACTGTTCATCACGGTACCCTTCTTTATCATATAAATCCTCTAGATTTTTAATTGGATACATATCTAACGTCTTTGAAAAGCTTTTCTTAATTTCTCGTTCCTTCCCGCTTTCTATGTTTAACAACCCACACCCACTAATAAATGAAGTTAAACTTATCAAAATGATTAAAAAAAGTAGTCTTCTTATCATATTCGTTTATTCACAACTTTCTATTTTCAGGTTTCAAAATTTATTTCAATAACGGTATTACAATGCCTCTTACACTTTAATATTACTAAAAAATAAGTTGCAAATCTATTTAATTTTAAATTATTAAAAAGGGTGATTGTTTTTAATAATTTGCGTTGATAGAATTATCATTGGCACCACCTATTTAGATAACTGACAGTTATTTCTTTATAAAGTTAGTTACTGGTAAAAATCCTTTTGTGTAATTTGATAATTTATAGTAATATCATTATGGATAAAAAGTAGAAACATTTATAGAAAAGAAGGTTTAAATATATTATGAAGGAAAATTTTTGGCGTGAATTACCACGTCCATTTTTCATTTTGGCACCTATGGAAGATGTTACGAATATCGTCTTTCGTCACGTTGTGAGTGAAGCAGGTAGACCAGATGTGTTTTTCACTGAATTTACAAATACTGAGAGTTTCTGCCATCCTGAAGGTATTCATAGTGTACGCGGACGTCTAACATTCAGTGAGGATGAACAGCCTATGGTGGCTCATATATGGGGAGACAAGCCAGAGCATTTTCGAGAAATGAGTATCGGCATGGCAGAGATGGGCTTTAAAGGTATTGATTTAAATATGGGTTGTCCTGTAGCTAATGTCGCAAGCAAAGGTAAAGGTTCTGGCCTGATTCTGCGACCTGAAACTGCAGCTGAAATCATTCAAGCGGCTAAAGAGGGAGGTCTACCGGTCAGTGTTAAAACACGTCTAGGCTATTATCAAATAGATGAGTGGAGAGATTGGCTGAAACACGTCTTCGAACAAGACATTGCGAACTTATCAATCCATCTCCGTACTAGAAAAGAGATGAGTAAAGTCGATGCACACTGGGAATTAATTGAAGCGATCAAAGAATTGCGTGACGAAATCGCACCAGATACGTTGTTAACTATTAACGGTGATATCCCAGATAGACAAACAGGTCTTGAACTTGCTGAAAAATATGGCGTCGACGGTATCATGATCGGAAGAGGTATTTTTCATAATCCTTTTGCATTTGAAAAAGAACCTCGCAAACATACAAGTAAAGAACTATTAGGTTTATTGAGATTACATCTAGCATTATTCAACAAATATTCAAAAGATGAACCTCGCCTATACAAACCATTACGCAGATTCTTTAAAATCTACGTCCGTGGTATCAGAGGGGCTAGCGAACTACGACATCAACTGATGCAAACAAACACAACTGACGAAGCAGTCGCATTACTCGATGAATTTGAAGCCCAAATGGACGAACAAGAATCGTAGTACAACTTTTATAATCTGAGTGACATTAGTAAAAAATGATATGTCCCCCTTAAAAGTAGACATTTAAAAATGAAAACTTTGAAGGGAGCATATCACATTATGATTTCTCAATTGATATTATTCGTTATTTTTATAAAATTAAGTAAACATAATTTTTTCAAATAATTATTTTACTCACCAAAATCAAAATTTACTATCCTCATTTAAAAGCTTTTGTTTTAATGTTTTTTTCTTTTAAGAACTGTTCGATTTTATCCTGCTCTTTACCATTTACAATTTTACTGTCAGCTTTAATTCCCTCGAAATATTTAGTTGAAAATTCACCATTTTTAGTGAGTTTTTTAATTGTTAAATCAATCTGTTTATCTAGATTTTCAAACTCTTTATTTGAACTAGATATATACTTATTTATTTTATATGTATATTTTTGTAGTCTTCAGGCAATCTATTTTTTCTTATATAATTATAGAAATTATTATCATTTTTCCTAGTTAACTCATTTAATTTTTTTATTTTTTTACTTTCATCCATACTTAATTTTTCCTCTGAATCCACTTTATCTTGGTAATATTCTTTTGCTTTACTTAAATCTTCATCTTTATTGAGATATAACTTAATTGCCTTTTTTATTTCTTGTTCTGATAGTTGAGTATTAGTAGTTTTATAATTAAAAATATCTTGGGGTGCTTCTTTTTTTTCTAAATCTTTATTATCCGTTTCGCCTACATTATAATGTGTATTAGAACACCCAGTAGCAAATATCAGTAAAAAAAATAAACCGAATATGTAATACTTTCTCATCATATGCCCTCCCTCTTAAATATATTTAGATTCCATTTTAAGTAAAAAGTAAGAAATTTAAAAAAGTTTTTCATAAAATAGTATCCTACGAGTGTCAAGATGAGTCCTAAAAATACCCCTTTAATCATTTCAAAAACTTCATTTATTGATATAGTATCGAATCCATTTATAATTCCCATTACGAATAGTATTACTGGTGAACATATCATGACTGATATTGCGATAAAATACGCTAATATGAAAGGTAGAAATAGCAGAATAGCAAATAGACTGAATCCTATAAAGATAAAATTAAAAAAACTTAGCCCCATTATAGAAAAAATTACATTAAAAATATCTTTAATATTTTTTTCTTTTTCAACATCATGTAAAGCTGTCATAACATTAATTTCATTAGAGATTTTAATAGGCACACCTATATCTCTAATCATTTCATCATCATTCTTCTTGTCTTTATAACCACTAATAAAATGGGATTCATATTTGTTTAGAATATCTTTTTTTTCTTCTCTACTTATTTTTTTTATACGTCTATTTAATACTTCAATGTATTCATTTTTGTTCATAAAAATCACTCTCTTCCCTAAATGAGTTTATTGATTCAATTAATATATTCCATTCTTTTATTAACTTTTTAGTCTTTCGTTACCTTTTATAGTTATTGTATAGTATTAACGTGAAAGGTCGTCCTTTGAAGGTTCATAATAACTATTTAAGTAACATTCTTTAACGTGCCTACACAACAATGGATAAATTGTGCCTTCTGTTAGAGCTATCTTTTTAGTTATTATTTGAATTAATGAGTAACCATATTGATCTTGGTGGTGTATGATTAATAATACCAATAGCTCCTATACACCTTTTTTAAATTGAACATTCATTATCTAAATGGCCTCCTAATAAGGATCGTGGGATATAAAAAACACTACCTTATATTACATGGTAATTAAAATACTAAGATAAAACTTTAATAATTTTTTTATATCTTTCATTATTATTCAATAATTCTCCGTGTAGCCCTTTAAAAAGAATTTTACCGTTCTCAATAAAAAGTATCTCTTCTGTTTCATGTAATTCTTGCACATTATGTGTAATTTTCAAAGTCGTTTTATTGCGTGTTAGCTCTAAAATAGATTTTAAGATTGCACTTTTGGATTCGTTATCTAAATTTGAAGTTGCTTCATCTAACAATATTATACTAGGGTTTTTTAAAAACAATCTTGCTAAATTTATTCTTTGTTTTTCTCCACCAGATAGTATATTTCCACTTTCTCCAACATAACTATTAATGTTATCTATTCGATTAGTTACTAGTTTGTTTAAAATCGAGAAGTCTAAACATTTATGAATTTTGTCATTTGTTATTGTTTCTTCACACAATCCATATAATAAATTATCTTTGATAGTACCACTTATAATTGGGATATCTTGGCTCACTAAGCCAATATTTTTTCTTAAAGAATGAGTATTAATTTGGTTAATATCAACACCATCTATAGTTATGTTACCGCTTGTAACATTATAAAATTTTTCTAATATATTTAGTAATGTTGTTTTACCTGAACCTGAAGGCCCAATAATTGTAAGACTTCTTCCTTTATAAACTGTGAAAGATATATCATCAAGAATTTTCTTACCATTAAATTCTAAAGTTACATTATTAAATGATAAATTGCTATTTAATCTAAAATCATTCATAAAATGATTACTTTTTCTTTCTTCATCTTTATTAATAATCTTATTTAAACTTTTAAAAGCACCATTAGCTTTATGATATTCTCCTATAAAACCACTTATAGAACTCATAGGGGACATTAACTGAAATGAATAAATTATAAATGCAATAAGAGTGCTTAACTCTAATGTTCCATCTTTGATTCTAAATGCACCATATCCTGCTATAACTAACAGTCCCAAAATTAATAAAAAATTAACTAAAGGAGAGATTAAAGCTATAACTTTGCTTTCATATAAATTAACTTTAAATAAATTATTAATACTTTTTGATATAATATTTTTTCTGAATATTCAGCAGTAGATGCTTTTACCATTTTAATATTTTTAAATGTCTCTTGCGTTTGGGATATAAAATTAGATATTTCATACTGTTGTTTCTCTCCTGTATCTTCTAATTTCTTCATTAAAGAAAAGATAATACCAAAAATCAGGGGAACTATTAATAATATAACTAAAGTCAGTTGCCAATCTAGAAATGCGATTAATACAATGGCACCGATAACCATGATTATCCCATTAATAACTTTCGGAATATGAAAGGTAATTAAATCTTTTACTACTTCTGTATCGTTTACCAATCTACTAGATAATTCACCACTTTTATATGTATCAAAAAAAGAAATTGGATAATGTATCAGTTTATTATATATAATTTGTTGTAAATCTCTAATTAATATATTTCCAAATTTTGATATTATATATTCATTTATTCCTTCAATTAATGACCTTAAGATCAAAAATACGACCAAAGAAACAATAATAAATATATTTATCCTATTATTTTCCATTTCATTTATAATATTTTTTATTAATATAGGAATATACAAAGAAGTCATGGTAAAAAGGAAGACAGAAAAACGATTAAGGATAAACGTAATTTTTTGTTTTTGTTATTTAACATAAGTTTAAATATTTTATATACATTCAAAGACTATCACCTTCATAAAAAGTGAGACAATAAAGGGAGACCTTCATTGTCTCTATTTTTAATAACTATTTCTAGCAGATAAACCAACTTGCATGACTACTATTTTTACAATTTTGGCTTTTTGATGATTTTGCTTTTAATTGTACTTCCTTTGAAATTATTTCTTGTTGTAAAGATAGGACTTTATTCATTTAAACTTCCCCCTAAATATAAATTAACAGAAGAACCAACTAGTGTTACTTGAAGGCGCACAACCCCAACTAGCACTTGACTGCTTTGGACTTGACTTTTTCTTTTTAGACTTACTTTGTATTTGTTGCATATTTAAAACTTTCTTCATTAATACTTCACCCCCTTTTAATGTTATCTAAATTGAATATTTTATTTATATTAAGTAGCGGTACCCAAGAAAAATGAGAACCACTTATAATATCTTGAATAACTGTCAACAAGCCAGCAGCACCCGACATAATGTCTGAAGAAACTCTGAAACAAGAGTCCCCAGGAACGTACAAACAATCATCAGTTTCAATTAAAAATAAATTTAGAGTAAATAAAGATGCATTTACTAAATCTTTTCTATTTAAATAATTATCCAATAAATGACTGATAGCTAATATACCTGTAGATCCTTGGAATAATCCTGCATTATAAAATGTTTTACTATGAGCAATTTTAGCTATACCTTTTAGTTCTTGTATCCATTCGTTGCTATTTTCAATATTTTGGATTGCAATTATAGGTATTGCTAAACCACTACCTCCACTAGATAAATAGGGGAGAACTCGAAAGTCATCATCTGTTTGCAATAACCCATCCTCATCAAATAATGTATTGTTCAACTCTCTTTCTAACATCTTTTTAGAGATTACTAACCATTTTTTTTCACCAGTGACTTTATAAAGACTAGTCATAAACAAAGAAGCTCCAGCCCAACTTGTAAGAAGCCCTTTATCTACTATGTCATAATCAAAAGTATAAATAGGAATATTTTTTATAAAATTACTTTCAAGTAATTTTGCTACTTGTTTACATTGATTCAAGTAGAATTCATCTTTAAATTCGTAATAAATACTTAAAAATCCTAAACCTAAACCACTTAATCCAGAAGCGATAGATATATCATGTTTTTTGGAATAAATATCTATAGTTTCAACTAATTTTTTAGCTTTTTCTATGTAATTAGTCTCAATCAAAACATTGCATATCCCCATCTTTCCTGTATATAGACCATCCTCTAAGTTCATCAAAAATTCGTCTTCTATATTTTCAATCCAATAGCTAAGTTTCTCATCCCATTCATTAGCTCTTTTAAGGGCCATTATTACTCCAAACCCTCCAGTTAATACGTTCCATTTGCCAGAATTCATTTCATACTGTCTTATATCACCATGTATTAGCGATTCTCCACTTTTTAAATCCTTTTTTATAGAATTTATTAGTTTCTCTTTAACTAAATTTAAATTAAACTCTCTAACTGAAATTTCAACAGAATCTATTAATTGTTTCATAGGAATTGAATTATGTTTATTACAAATTTTTTCTATTTTTTTGATAATATTTAAAGCTTCTAATCCAAAAACTTTTTCAATCCATTTAATATGTATTTTTTCTAAATTATGTGATATGTCTTGCACGCTACCTATAGGAATAAACATTTGTTTAGCAATTCTTGATACAGCAAACCAGTCACTTTGTTCCTTACACATTTTAGGGTCTCCTATGAAACCAGGGGTCATTACACTTGCAATAGAACCTTTAACAGGGCCTGCGGTTTCAAAATCGATTAATCTTACTCTTTCTTCAGGGGTTACCATAATGTTTGCTGGTTGAAGATCACCAAATCCAATACCATGACTATGAATTTCTTCTATTGATTTAATTAAATCATTTAACATCTTAATTGAGGACTTTACATATTCCTCATTTTTTTCACTTGAAGAAAATGGATAATTATTCACTATCCAAAAAGTTAATGAATCCCCATGTATATATTCTTCAACAATAAATTTATGTTCCCATGCTACGAAATCATCATATATTTTAACTGGATATTGTGAAGTTGTTAGTTTTTTTAAAGTTTCTCCTTCATTATGAATTCTTTTAAAAGCATCAACATCATCTAAATCAGAAGCTACATATGGTCTTCCTTCTTTTAGTATGACTTCACCCCATTTTTCATGACTTGCTAAATAGACTCCCCCTCCATTACTAAAATGTAAAGCTTCTTTTATCGAATAATCATCTAAATTAGTTCTCTTGTAGTCATCTCCTGTTTCTATATCCATTTTTTTTATTTGATTAGGTTCTTCAATGAAATCAGGTATAGAATAAAATGGTTTTCTTTGATCTTCTATTAAATTTCCATTTAAGTCTTCTATCGCATCCAAAAATTCTCCATTTCTGTATAAAGTTTTAGGTATAAATCCGCCATATCTAAAATAAATATTACTTTCGTACCATCTTTTATCATTTAAAATGTAGGGACCTTTAGGCAAATAGGATAATTTTTCTTTTAACTTAAATAATAAATCTATAAATTGATCAGTAGATGAAGGATAAATAGTAATAAATTTACCTGAAGAACTCCGATCTCCATATTTAGAATCTTTCAAAATTAATTCATGCATACTTTTCACATATTTAAATGATACATTTTCACTAAACATAAGCTCAGCAACTGAATCTAGTGTTTGTTTTGCAGTTTTTAAGTTTGTACTGATATGTATTTTCCACCCTTGTTCTGGCAAATTTTGATTATGATTAGATAGACTTACCCAATGAGCTCCAGAGACTTTTGTGTAGTTAGTTGGAATATTGGATAAATTTATATTACCTAAATTTTGAATAGTAGGTTTAGTATAATAACAACTATCATTTATATATTTTACATATCTATAATCCATAATTTTCATCTCCCTATTCGCACCAACTGAAATAAATTTCAGTTGGTGTGATTTATTCAATTATTTTTTCCATTAGGAAAAACACAGAAGATAATGCTAGCAGTACTTTGCTTTTTACACAAAACACTCGCGTTTGAAGCTTGATAATTTGATGACTTTTTCGAACACATACCTTGTAATTTCAAAACATTATTCTTTCTCATTATTTCACCTCCTAATTTAATGAGTAATATACAAATTCATCATGATTACATACAAAGTTTTCTGAAAATTCGAACATTTTTTCGATGTAGTGATCCCAATAAGGAGCGAAGGTCAATTTTTTATTTCTTTTGAATGAAAAACTAGTATTGGACATTTGGTATTGCTTATTATTACTTTCGTAATACCAAGGTGAACCAGAAAGTCCAGCATTTGATTTTAATTTTATGCCGATCATGCTTGAACCGTATATATCATCACTAAAAATATTTCTTCTATAAGAAACAATTTTATTTTTAAATAGTCCTTTCTTTTGAGATATTACTAATATCTTTTCTGATTTACTCACGCAAAATTTTGGTTGAATTTTGTCATACCTGTATCTATTGATTTTTTCAGGAACTAAGATAGCAGTATCAAAATCTAATATACCTTCATCAATCCATTTTCTACTCAAAACTATGTAGTTAACCTTTACTTTTTTTCCAAAATTATCAAAAAAATAAATTCTTTCTGGAAAACTTTTACTATACCACTCATAGACACTATGTGCCGAAGTAATTATTAATGGTTTCTCTCCCCAAAATACTACCGAAGCATTTGAAGTCATTTCTTCATCGTTTACTAAATTTTTTAATATACCAACATTTTTTTTACTATTTTTTTACACTCCTTATTCAATATATAATTTGCTTACATCATCATTATATCATCAACCTAATATTTTTTTCTATAAAATCTAATTTTTTTCTAAAATTATGAAACTATATATTATTGTTATATAATTTTATGTTAATAAATACCCCCTTCTTGCTAAGTATTTTTACTTTGAGTTTTCATCTCTAAGACTTTTTAACATTAATATGTATTGTTAGTAGATTTCCTAATTAATATATTTACTTTGGTTCAAACCAACCACCCACAAAAGTAACAAATATTTACATTCCGTACGCACGGAACGATCAATTAACGAATCCGTATGTTTAACCTGTTTGTGGTACTATAAACATATACTGCCAATGTTGATATAAATGGGCACAGACGAAATGTTATTAAGAGAAAGTAAAATTATCGCACTAAAGTTAATCAAAGCAGAGGACAAGCTCGGTTAATTATATCCTGGTTTGTTCCATACATTTTATGTACTTACACCTTGGCTTCCCGAATCAAAGCATACGTGATTTAGCACAGAGAATTTTATAAATTATACGAAGAGTAAAATTTTTGAGGAGTGCGATAAAATGAATGTAATAGATTTAAATGGGACTTGGATACTAAATAATCTAAACGAGAATAAATATTTACATGATATTCCCGTAACAATTCCTGGTACTGTCATAAGTGGCGCACTTGAAAACCATTTAATCGATCATCCTTATTACGCAAATAATGAAAACCAAATTCAACATTTATTTAATTATGATTATAGCTTTTCTAGAACATTTACTATAGACACTAACGTATTAAGTAGTAATAAAATTGTATTAAGTTGTGACGGTCTTGATACCTTGGCGACAATTTTTATCAATAATCATAAAATCATAGAAACAAATAATATGTATCGTCACTATGACATTGATATCAAACCTTATATAGTTAACGGTGAAAACACAATAGAAATTAAGTTCTCTTCACCCGTACAATATTTAAAAAATTTGGAACAACAAGCTTCGAATGGTTTAGCTTATTTAAGAAAAGCACAATGCATGTTTGGATGGGATTTTGGCATTAAATTGCCTGATTCTGGCATATGGAAGTCTATTTCGATTCAATTTGGAAATGATACAAATGTTCCACAACTTCAATTTAAGCAAACACATTATAAAGACTCTGTTGAATTAAATGTCAGCTCTGAATCAGTCGTTACGCAAGACCTATCTTTAGTACTTACTTTATATGATCCTAATAAGAAACTGATAACATCAGTTACTTTTAACGATGAGCAAATGCTAGAACACACATTCTTGATTGAGCACCCACATTTATGGTGGCCCATTGGCTATGGTGAGCAACCTTTATACACAGTAAACGTTACATTGTATAAAGATGATAAATTAATTGATTGTACAGATTATGCAATTGGCCTAAGAACCATTGAATTAAATCGCGAGAATGATCGCGACGGTTCTAAATTCGAATTTCTTATCAATAATACGCCTATTTTTATTAAAGGTACCAATATGATTATTGGAGATGCGATATTAAATCAGACACGTGCATATGATTTACCTGCTCAAATTAGAGATTGTGTAAATTCAAATATCAACTGTATACGAGTTTGGGGCGGGGCATATTACCCTTCAGATCAATTCTTTGATTTATGTAATCAATATGGCATTTTAGTCATTCAAGATTGTATGTTTACGAGTCAATCTTATCCAAACGATCCAGCGTTTTTAGAAAATATTACTGTTGAACTCACACAGAATATTAAACGTATTGCACATCATCCAAGTTTAATTTTATTATTTGGCAATAATGAAATCGACATGACCTATACGATGTTAACAAGTGATGATCCACGTACAGAAAATACACGTGCCTTCTTTGATGTACCTAAAATTACGGATGAACATATTAAAAATTTAATGCAACGACGCTACAAGAAAATTTTTATTGAATTAATATCTGATATTGTCCACAAGATTGCACCTCAAATACCTTATGAACATTCATCACCAAATACCAAATCTGAAAAAGATACACAATCCATTTTCGCTTATGCACGAGACGGTGATTTTCACTATTATCTAGCATATGATGGGCAAGCACCTTACGAATCGATTCAAAATATAGATGCACGTTTTATTTCTGAAATGGGGTTTCAAAGTTATCCCAACATGAAAACCATTCGTACATTTGCAGATAAATCAGAACAATCACCAAATTCACCTGTCATGTTGGAACATCAGAAGTGTAAAGATGGAAATGCTATTATCGATAATTATATGCAAACTGAATTTAAAATGCCCCAAAATTTTACTGATTATGTATATCTGTCACAAGTGCTAGCAGCTATTGTAATGCAATACTCAATTGAACATTTCCGTTCAGAAAACGATTACTGTCGAGGTGTCCTTATTTGGCAGATGAATGATTGTTGGCCAACCATTTCATGGTCAGGCGTAGATTACTTTGGTCGATGGAAGGCACAGCAATATTTAACCAAGCGTTTTTACGCTCCTATTTTACCCATTGTCACTATTAAAAACCAAACCGTTTCGATGACGGTCGCTAATGATTCACCATCGCCATTTCACGGTTTTTTAAAATGGTCACTTAAACAAAATAACCATACATTAGATACTTCAGTTATTGACGTATATGTGGATGCCCATCAACATAGCAATATCTCACCATTGCAATACCATAATTTAACTCAAGCTCAATTAAAAGAAGTATATCTTGAATATACATTATATGAATCAGATTCCATCATAGCCACAGGTGTAAAGCTTTTTGTAAAACCAAAAGCGTTCCAGTTTAAAACACCAGAAATTACGTATTCAATTACTGAAAACAAGCAAGAATATATCATTCATTTGACTTCTACTCAAATGGCAAAATACGTCGAACTTGATCTAAATAAAGATGATTGTATATTCAGTGATAATTATTTTGATTTAACGCCTACTATGCCAAAATCAATCACTGTGGCTAAACAATCATTGTCGACTTCATTAGATTTACATGCTTTTGAAGAACAATTTAATATAAAGTCTTTAAATACCACACAACTTTAATTTTCTTAATGGTTGTACTTCTAAATACAAAAGAGAGTGAGACTACGAAATCTTTATAAAAAACTCGATTCCTGTCTCACTCTCTTTTTAGTTTTATTTGTGATACGCCTCTGCGTATCAGTTAATGATGCGGTTTTTAATTATATAATTTCAATTAATAAGGTAATGAACAATTTTTTGATAAATGTTATTCTTCTAAAATTCTTTTTAATTTACACACTAAAAAAATATTCTCCTTAACAATAATAAGTTATTTAAATTATTGATTAAGAAGAATATTTTTTATATTTATTTATTTCTCAATTTAGAACTAGATTTTTAGCGTGCTTCCAGTTCATTTCCTGTCATCCATTTATGATTTTTTACCATTTTATCGTTTTCAGTCGATTTATAATCAACTACATAAACAGTTGTCTTGTTTACATCATCTATTTTTGCTTCTGCACCTTTCATTCCAGGCATATGGTCAGCTTCTAATTTCACTGTATCACCTTTCTTAAATCCATTTTCTGGAGCATCGGCAACCTCTTCATTAACAACCCATTTATGATTACTTACCTTTTCATCCCCGTTGGTAGGTGTATAGCTTACGACATAAGCATATGTTTCATAAGCGCCTTTAACAGTAGCTTTTGCGTTTTTCATACCTGGCATGTGTCCTGCTGTGATAGTAACTTTGTCACCTTTTTTAAATTTACTATCATCTGTACTTGTCATATCGTCTGGAACTTTACTTTCACTTTTGTGTTCCATATGTTCTTCTTGTTTTTGATCTTTAGTATTTTTATCTTCTTCCTTTCCATCTGAACAAGCTGACAATACTAATCCTGATGCTAATATAATAAACCCTAATTTTTTATACATATTTAAAATTCCTTATTTATTATTTTGTTACTTTTACTTGTCCCATCATACCGCTATCTTCATGTTCAAGGATATGACAATGAAACATGAATATTCCGGTGTTTTTAAAAACAACTTCGATTTTGGCTTTTTGACCAGGTTCCAAAGATATAACGTCTTTTTTACCTTTCATATCTTTTGGAGGTGCCTTCCCATCTACTGAAACAACTTTAAATTGAGTACCGTGAATATGGAATGGGTGCTTCATTCCCCCCATTTTGTCTTTAACGTTTTCAATTTCCCAAATTTCCTTTTTATCTTTCTTTTGCGTTAAATCTATTCTATTAGGATCAAATTTTTTGCCATTAATAGTGACCTTATCATCCATACCTTCTAGTTTTATTCTCTTATCTATTTTGGTAGTTATTTCCTTATTATCACTTTTTTCTTTGTTATTTATTGGTAAAATCACAGTATTATCATTATCGACAAGGTTGACTTTACCATTTTTTAATTTAGATAAATCGACAATTATCTCCTTTCTTTCAGAGGGAGCTAAATTTATCTCTTTTAACTGCTGAGGTTTGTCTAAAAATCCCCCATCTGAAGCAATGTATTCAAAACTTTTATTATTACTTAATTTAAGATTTAAATCTCGAGCGTTAGAACCATTTAAAAGTCTTAAACGAACTTTTCCTTCTTTTGTTGTTAATTTAGGATTTACTTTCCCATTAACAATTACTGTATCACCTTGAGTACCATCTATATCTTTTGTTTCTGAATAATCTAATTTTTTTGATATAAACGTTTTATCCTGAATGATTATAGGTAAATCATTTTTTCCATACTCATTAGGATAATTATGATTTTTACCGTCCTCTATATATAATAGACCAGATAGTCCATTGTAAACTTGTTTAGCAGTATTTGGAGAAGGATGAGGATGATACCATAATGTAGCAGCTTCTTGTTTGACTTCAAATTTAATTATTTTTTCTTCACCTGGTTTTATAACTTGAGAAGGACCGCCATCTACTTTTCCATCAATTTCAAGACCGTGCCAATGAAATGTCGTATTTTCGTCTAAATTATTAACTAACTTAATTTTTACTTTTTCACCTTTTTTAAGTTTCAGAGTTGGTCCGAGCAGATTTCCATTATATCCTAAAGTTTCAGAAAAATTATCTTTATAAAATTCTGTCTTTCCCTCCTGTGCATTTAATGTATAATTCTCATATCCATTTTTATCTTTTTCAGATTTTAAAATTTCCGGAAAAATTATTTCATTTATTCCTTTTGAGGAATTTAATTTTTTTCTTTCATCGTGTCCTTCCATATCCATTTCATCATTTTGTTTTTGTTTATCTTCTTCCATATTCATATTGTGCATACTTTCTGCCAATACATTATGAGGTCTTATAAGTAATATTGAAAACAAAATAATAAAAATCGTAAATATATTTTTACTCATAGATTTGTATTCCCCTTTTATTTTAATTTTAATGTAAAAGCATTAATTGCTACGATGACTGTACTTAAAGACATCAGTATTGCACCTATAGCTGGTGATAATATTAAACCAATAAAAGCTAATAGACCGGCGGCAAGAGGGACTGCTACAATGTTATATCCAGCACCCCACCATAAGTTTTGCACCATTTTTCTCATAGTATTATTTGAAAGGGTCAAGAAATGAATAATATCTGATGGATTACTTTTAACAAGTATGATATCACCTGAATCCACTGCAACATCTGTGCCTGCACCAATTGCTATACCAATATCGGCTCTTATAAGACTCGGCGCATCGTTGATACCGTCTCCAACCATCATGACTTTTTTACCGTCACTTTGATAATCTTTTATAATGCTTTCCTTATCTTCTGGCATGAGTTGTGCGTGGACATCACTAATACCTAATTCTTTTGCGACAGCGTGTGCCAATTCGTTATTGTCACCTGTAAGCATGACTGGTGTAATATTTCTTGACAGTAAATCAGCTACCATTTGTTTTGAGCTTTCTTTAATTTGATCTCCTTGAGCAATCATACCAATGACTTGTTGATCCTCAATTAAATAGCTGATTGAATTACCTTGTTGAGCTAATTTAGTAAACAAGTCATTGTCATAATTAAGTTTATGTTTATCAAGATAAGAGACATTTGTTATTTTATATGTTTTATCATCAATTAGACCTTCTAATCCGACACCTGGAATATTATTAACGTTTTGTGGATTAGTAAATGAAACATTTTTACTTTTCGCAAAATCAACAATACTTATAGCTAATGGGTGATTAGATTGACTTTCTAATGAGGCAAAAAGGCTTAATATAGTATCATTGCTTAATCCTTCTTTAAAACTTTCATAATGATTCACAGAAAAGTTACCCTCAGTTAAAGTACCAGTTTTATCCATCATTACATAATCGATATGTTGAGCTATTTCTACAGACTCTCTATTTTTAATAATTAAACCATTATGTGCACCAATTGAAGTAGAACGTGCAGTGACTAAAGGTATTGCCAATCCTAAAGCATGTGGACAAGCAATGACTAACACAGTTACAAGACGTTCGAGTGCAAAATCAACATCATTTTGAATGAGCATCCAGACAATAAAAGAAATCACGCCAACAATTACAGCAAAGTAGAATAAATAACCCGCTACTTTATCAGATAACAATTCAGCACTAGATTTATCATTTTGTGCTTGATTAACAAGTCCCATAACTTGAGAAAGATATCCATCTTCTCCCACAGCTGTAACCTTGACTTGTATTGTTCCAGACCCATTAATAGAACCCCCGATGACGTTGTCATTTTGATTTTTTTGTACTTTTTTAGATTCTCCAGTGACTAGGGATTCATCTATAGATGTTTGTCCTTGAACGATAACACCATCTGTTGGAATGCTTTCTCCGGCTTTTACTTCGACGATATCATCAGTCATGATGTCTGATATTTTAACTTCTTCGCGTTGGCCATTATCCATAACTTTAATAGCACTATTAGGTAACAGTTCTGCCATTTTCTTTAAAGCATCTCCAGCATTTCCGACAGCATTCATTTCTATCCAATGTCCTAATAGCATAATTAAAATTAAGGTTGCTAATTCCCAGAAAAAGTCCATTGTATGACCAGTTGCACTACTAAAGTTATTCATATAAAAAGCATACAAGCTATAAATATAAGCTACTGAAATACCTAGGGCAACTAAGGTCATCATACCTGGTTTTTTTGTAGCAATTTCATCTTTACCACCAGACAAGAACGGTTTACCACCATAAAAGAATAAAATTGTACTTAATATTAACACTACCCATTCAGAACCTGGAAATGTGAATTGAAAAGGTAAGTTAACACCCATCAGTGGCGATAAAAGAATGATAGGTATTGCAAAAATTAATGAAACAAAAAACTTAACTTTAAAATTTCCATGATGATGTGCATGGCCACTATGATGATGTGAGGCATGGTTATCATGATGCATTTGATTGGAATGATTCATGTGATTTTGATGATTATGCTCTTCACCATTATTATTCAAATTAACCCCTCCTGATGAAAATGTTATAGTAAAGTTACTTATACTATAACACATACCCCCCCGCGGTATAAATAGATTTGATTTATCTCCATTTATGGATTTATTTATATCATTCCGAAAATGATGTCTACACGTCCTACAATAGACCTTGTCATCGATGTTTAAAACAAGATTTTAATTAAACGATTTCATCTGAACTATCGCATGACAATACATTCTGACCAATGTTAGCATTAGCAAATTTTCCTTAACTGAAACGAAAGAACGACAAATTCCATACTATTACATTGGAATTTGTCGTTCGCTTATTTGTTATAAGCATATATTTTACAGACTTCTAAATTAATTGTTACAACAATTATTATTATCCTGCTGTTCTTTTTCATTCTTCTCTGTTTTTTCTTCAATTTTTACAGAACAACATGATTGATCCTGAGGTTTCATTTTATTTAATACATCTTTGATTCCCATTAACTCACCCCCTTTAAATAATGATGTTCACTATCAAACCTGTAACAATAGCCACAACTAAAATTGCGATAACGAATAAGACTACAAATTTTTTCTTGAATAATTTCGATAATAATACAACTTCCGGAATACTTGCACCAGCACCACCAATGATCAACGCAACTACTGTTCCTAAAGACATCCCTTTTGATACTAATGCCTCAGCTATGGGTAACATTGTTTCAGGTCTAATATACATTGGAATGCCTATAACAGATGCAATGAATACAGATATAACGCCATCACCACTTGCGTATTTTGTAATAAATGTTTCGGGTACAAATCCATATATGAACGCTCCAATAAACACACCAATCAATAGGTAAGGAAGCATTGGATATAAAAATGCCCACGCATCATTTAATGCTTGTTTAAAACGAGATCCATGTTTATTAGCAAAAAATCCATCGCCTTTAACATTTACGCCTTTATAACTTTCAGCTAAATTCATTTTTGAAAATACTAAACCAGTTAAAATACTAAAAATAGCTAGTACTACAAAATAAACGACTGCAACTTTCCAACCTAATAAAGCCCATAACATAAACACCATTAATGGATTCATTAATGGTGAAGCAATTAAGAAACTCATTGCTGGACCAAAAGGTACTTTAGAGTTTAATAGACCTGCGAGTATAGGAATTGTAGAACAAGAACAAAATGGGGTCATAGCACCAAACACCGTCCCCAACATATAACTAATTGCTTGATTAGGCTTGCTCAAAAGTCTTTTGATTTTTTCTTCCGAAACTACTTGTTGAATTAAACTTACAATAAAGCTCACGATGATGAATAGTATTAATAATTCAAAAAACAACATTAAAAATGTTTTTATGAATTCTATAATTGAGTCTAACATCAGTATAACGCCTCCGAATTTATTTAATCAACTTTTTTTGATTTATTAATCAAAAAAAGTTGATGTATATTGTATTAGAAGAAGACACTTATAGTATCTTACAACAAGTATCTTCATTCAAAACTACCTGTATTTGTTGTTCATTAATTTTGTAATAATTCCATGTCCCATGCTTTTCAGCACTCAGTATATTAGCATCTACTAATTTTTTTAAATGATACGAAAGTTTAGATTGCTTTAACTCTAAAATTTCTTCTAAATCACAAACACATAAAGATTTTGAATCGCTTTGACGTATTGAATGTAGAATTTTAAGTCTGATTTTATCAGCTAGCGCATTAAACATCTGTTCATAAAAGTCAAATTGTTGATCTTCACTCATATCAGTCTTTGCTTTAATAACTTCCATAAAAGACCATCCTTTTTATAATATTTCATTGAGTTTATATTATCTTTATTTCAATTCTTGAATTGCTTGTTTATAGTTATTTTTTGTTGATTCGCCATACTGATTAATATTACCTTTAAAGAACTCCTTCTCCATATATATTGTAGCTTCTTTTAAATTGATTTCTCTTGATAGCATAACAAGATTTAAATAACTTACAAAGTAACCAACAGTTAAAGTACTTGCATGGTTTACTCGCAATCAAGCACACCTCCTTTTTATCAAAGCAGTTTTATATCATTCAATACATCAATTTTTTTTGATATATTAAATATAAATCATTATACATATTATCGCAAGAAAAAAACTATAATTCTTTCATAAACTTAGGCATTGCTCACAGAAATATTAAAATAATTTTTTCATAAATTGTATTATTAAGAATTAAATTTAGTAAAATTTTTAAAACTCAAATAAAAACATAGACATCAATCTATATAGATGTTAGTCTATAATCGAAAATTAATTAATGAGGTGAGTATAATGTTAAATATTGAAATATACGAAGAAGCTATGTGCTGTTCTACTGGTGTATGTGGTCCAGAACCGGATGAAACACTAATAAAGACAAACCAAATCAATGAATATTTAAAACAAAATCAAATAGAAGTTCAACGTTATAATATGAACAGTAATCCGAATGAATTTATTAAAAATAAAGAAGTTATTCGTTTAATTCAAGACAAAGGTAATGAAGTTTTACCAATCACTTTTATAGAAGGAAATATAGCTAAAACGGGCGCTTATATTACCCAAGAAGAAGCCGATGAAATTATTACAGTTAATCAAATGAGAAATGGAGGATGCTGTGATGGAGATGGATGCTGTTAAATACTTAAATAAATTGAATCTAGATAACATTGAGTTAACAAAATATTTGTTTTTTACTGGTAAAGGTGGCGTAGGCAAAACGACGATATCAAGTTTTATTGCTTTAAACTTAGCAGAGAATGGAAAGAAAGTAGCTTTAGTAAGTACTGATCCAGCTAGTAATTTACAAGATGTATTTCAAATGGAATTATCTAATAAATTAACTAAATATCAACCTATACCTAATCTCTCTATAGCCAATTTTGACCCGATTGTTGCTGCAGACGATTATAAAGCACAATCTATAGAACCTTATGAGGGTATTCTACCAGAAGTTGTGCTTTCTGAGATGAAAGAACAGTTAAGTGGTTCATGTACAGTTGAAGTAGCAGCATTTAATGAATTTACAAATTTTTTATCCGATAAAACTTTAGAACAAGAATTTGATTTCATTATATTTGATACAGCTCCAACAGGTCACACCCTGAGAATGCTTGAATTACCTTCTGCATGGACAGATTATTTAAATACAACGAGTAATGACGCTTCTTGCCTAGGGCAATTATCAGGATTGGATGAAAATAGAGATAAGTATAACTTAGCATTGGAAAAATTACGCAATCCAAAAGATACGACAATGATGTTAATTGCTAGACCTAACCACTCTTCTATATATGAAATTCAAAGAGCGCAAAAAGAATTACAACAACTGTCAATTTCTAAATTCAAAGTAATCATTAACAACTATATAGAAGAAAGTTACGGTTTAATTTCGAGTCAGATGAAATTAGAACAAGATAAAAACATTAATCATTTTACTGAATGGTTAAATAACAATCATGCTTATTATGTTCCATATAAAAAACAGAAAGAAGAAGGTATAGAAAATTTATCTAATCTATTAAATGATGATAACTTAATTGAAAATGATGACTTTATTGTTGAAGATCATCCGCAATTCAATGAATTAATAGAGGAAATTGAAAATAGTAAAGTTCAATATTTATTTACAATGGGAAAAGGTGGTGTTGGTAAAACGACAGTAGCAACGCAATTAGCTACAGCGTTATCTAATAAAGGATATCGTGTTCTTTTAGCAACTACTGACCCTACTAAAGAAATTAATGTTGAAACCACAAGTAATTTAAATACTGCTTATATTGATGAAGAACAAGCATTAGAAAAGTATAAAAAAGAAGTACTAGCCACAGTGAATGATGATACACCACAAGACGATATTGATTATATTATGGAAGATTTAAAATCACCTTGTACAGAAGAAATAGCATTTTTCAAAGCCTTTAGTGACATTATGGAAAACCAAGAAGACATGGATTACGTAATTGTAGATACAGCTCCTACAGGCCATACCTTGTTGTTACTTGATTCTAGTGAAAATCACCATAAAGAATTAAAGAAAAAATCAACTCAAACTACCAGTAATGTTGAAACGCTATTACCTAAAATTCAAAATCAAGATTTAACACAGATGATAATCGTAACACTAGCAGAAAAAACACCTTATTTAGAATCTAAACGTTTAGTAGAAGATTTAAATAGAGCCAATATAGGACATAATTGGTGGGTCGTTAATCAATCATTAGTTACGCTAAATCAACGTGATGACCTTTTTAGTAACAAAAAAGAAGATGAATCGATTTGGATAAACAAGATTAAAAATGAAAGTCTTAATAATTACTTTGTCATACCTTATGGAGGGTTAGAATATTGAAAAAAATTGTTATCATTGGTTCAGTTGCTGCCGGTACAAGTGTCGCGGCTAAAGCAAGAAGAAATAGTGAAGATGTGGAAATTATCGTTTTTGATAAAGATAGTGATATTTCGTATTCAGTATGTGGTATCCCCTACTATATAGGCGGTAATGTATCTGATATTGATGAACTCACGCCAAGAAATGCTAAATGGTTTAAAGAGCGCTTTAATATAGATATTTATACAAAACATGAAGTGAATCAGATAAATGATACTGATCAAACAATAACAGTTACCAATTTAGTAAATGATGAAAAGATGATTCAAGAATATGACGAATTAGTATTAGCCACAGGTTCATCACCTAAAGAACTTCCTCAATTAGATAGCGAAGACTATAACAATGTGTTTAAAGTTAAGAATATTAATGATGCGAAAGCAATTTATAATTATATTAATGACCATGATGTTCAGAATATAACAATCGTTGGCGGTGGATTTATTGGTTTAGAGATGTTAGAACAATTATCTAATTACAACACTTCAATTGTTCAACGTAACACTTTTATGCCTCATTTAGACGACGATATGAGTTTTATGATTCAAGAATATATTGAAGATAAAGCTAACGTATATGTCTATAATGAAATTGACATTATTGATTATGATGCGAATCATACGATAAATAGAGTCAGCTTAAAAACTGGCGAATTAATTGATACAGACTTAATCATTATTGGGATTGGTGTCATACCAAATACTAAATTAGCTAAAGAAATTGGTATTAATATTGGAGAATCTGGAGCAATACAAACCAATAAGTATTTGGAAACAAATATTCCTCATATATATGCAATTGGTGATGCAGCAGAAAGTTATAATTTAATTACCGGTAACCCTATATATAGACCGCTAGGTTCTACAGCAAATAAAATGGGCCGTATTTTAGGAGATCGATTAACTGGTGGAAATCTAGAACATAAAGGGATTTTAGGAACAGGCATTGTTCGTGTATTTGATATGACAATTGCCCAAACAGGCTTAACTGAAAAAGAAGCTATTGATTTAGATATTGATATTGACGTATTACACAATGTGAAACCGAATCGTCCAGAATATATGCAAGGCCAAGAAATGGTAATTAAAACTATATTTGATAAAAACAATTCTAAATTACTGGGTGCCCAAATTGTTGGGTATGAAGGTGTAGATAAGAGAATAGATGTACTAGCTACTGCTATAACGTTTGGTGCCAATGCAGAAGATTTATTTCATTTAGATTTAGCATATGCGCCTCCTTTTTCTACAACTAAAGATCCTGTTATTTATACAGGGATGATTGGACACAATATTACTCGAGGACGCAAAATTATAACGCCTGAAGAAGTCATAAAACAAAATAATGATTTATTGATTTTAGATGTACGTTCTCCAAAGCAATTTGAAGTTAATCATGTTGATGGAGCGATTAACGTCCCATTGAAAATGTTGAGAAGTTATGCAAAAACATTAGATAAAAATCAAAAGATAGTGACTTATTGTAATAAAGGTACTACTGGGAATGCTGCACAAAACGTACTCATTAATTTAGGTTTTAAACAAGTGTTTAATTTGTCAGGTGGTAATAAAAATTATCAACGTTATAAAAGGTTCCAAGTAGAAAGGAAGAAGAAAAATTGAATTATAAAGAAATTTCACAATACTTAAAAGTGATTGCTGATAGTAGCCGTCTTGAAATATTAGATTTGTTATCTTGTGGTGAATTATGCGCTTGTGATTTATTAGAGCATTTTTCTTTTTCTCAACCCACATTAAGTCATCATATGAAAGTATTAAAAGACAATAATTTAATTACATCTAGAAAGGATGGTAATAAAAATTTATATAAATTGAATCATGAAGTATTAGATGACATTACATCACGACTCACTCTATTGAGTTCCAGTACTGTCCCATGTATATGTGAAACTGTAGAGAAAGGTGAGTGTTAACAATGACGATATTAGCAATCACTATTTTTATATTAACGTTAATTTTTGTCATATGGCAACCTAAAGGTTTGGATATTGGTGTTACAGCTTTAATCGGTGCTGTTATTGCTATCATTACAGGTGTTGTTAGCTTTTCAGACGTACTAGAAGTTACAGGGATTGTTTGGAATGCAACGTTAACCTTTGTCGCTGTTATACTCATTTCATTAATTTTAGATGAAATTGGATTTTTCGAATGGGCGGCTATACATATGGTCAGAGCTTCAAATGGTCATGGGTTTAAGATGTTTGTCTACATTATGTTGTTAGGCGCTATTGTAGCAGCTTTCTTTGCGAACGATGGAGCTGCATTAATTCTCACTCCAATCGTGCTGGCTATGGTCAGAAATCTTGGGTTTAATCAAAAAGTCATTTTTCCTTTTATCATTGCAAGTGGATTCATTGCAGATACTACGTCTCTTCCATTAATTGTAAGTAATTTGGTTAATATCGTTTCTGCTGACTACTTCCATATTGGATTTATTGAATATGTAAGTCGCATGATGATTCCAAATCTATTCTCTTTACTTGCAAGTATTGTTGTATTATGGCTATATTTCAGAAAAGTTATTCCTAACCATTTTGAAATTAAAAACCTTAAAACACCTGATCAAGCCATTAAAGATCCAAAATTATTCAAGTTTTCATGGATTGTTTTATCAATCTTATTCATTGGTTATATAGTTAGTGAATTTATTCAAATTCCGGTATCGATAATTGCTTGTTCAATTGCGTTTATATTTACTGTATTGGCCTATCAATCAAGCGTTGTAAGCACGAAACAAGTGATTAAAGGCGCACCTTGGAATATTGTGCTCTTTTCTATAGGAATGTATTTAGTTGTATTTGGTCTGAAAAACGTGGGTATTACTGCATTATTAGCTAATATTCTATCAAGTATATCAAACTATGGATTGTTTAGCAGTGTTATAGGTATGGGCTTTATATCCGCATTCCTTTCATCCATTATGAATAATATGCCTACCGTATTAATTGATGCAATTGCTATTGGACAGTCTGCAACTACCGGTTTAATTAAAGAAGGCATGATTTATGCCAATATCATCGGTTCAGATTTAGGACCTAAAATCACACCTATCGGCTCCTTGGCAACACTACTATGGTTGCACGTTTTAACACAAAAGGGAGTAAAAATTTCATGGGGCACATATTTTAAAACAGGTATTGTTATTACGATTCCTGTTCTGTTTATCACATTAGTTGGTTTATACGTTACACTTATTATATTTTAAAAAAGAGGTGTCAATGATGACAAAGAAAATAATTTACTTTATATGTACAGGTAATTCATGCCGTAGCCAAATGGCTGAAGGTTGGGCTAAGAACATCTTAGGTGATGAATGGCAAGTATATTCTGGCGGTATTGAGGCACACGGTGTCAATCCGAAAGCAATCGAAGCGATGAAAGAAGTTGGAATTGATATCTCAAATCATACTTCTAATTTAATTGACAACACTATACTAAACCAATCTGATTTAGTAGTAACTCTATGTAGTGATGCTGATCAAAACTGTCCTGTATTGCCGTCTAATGTAAAGAAAGAACATTGGGGATTTGACGATCCTGCTGGCAAACCTTGGTCAGAATTCCAACGTGTTAGAGATGAAATCAAAGCAGCCATTGACTCATTTAAGGCTAGATAAATTTTAAGCGTCTCAATATCATTGAGACGCTTTTTAATAGATTTTCTCTCATATAATGTTCTTAAAAAATCAACTTAATAATTGCAACGACGATTAAAACACATATTATCGTTTTTTGAATATAGTCAGGTATTTTCTGGCCCATTTTCATACCTAGAGGCGTAAATAGTATACTACCTAAAATTAACGGTATTGCACTATTGATAGGAATATAACCCTGTAATAATTTAATAATAAATGCTCCAATAGAAGAAATGAATGCAATTACAATACTATTTGTAACCACCATATTCATTGGTAATTTAAATATAACAAGTAGTACTGGAATAATAATAAATGCTCCACCAGCTCCTACAATACCAGATACCAAACCGATGATACCACCTATTGTAATTAAAAGTAGACGATTTAACTTAATATGACTAGTAGATGGTGTGACTTTTATAAACATTAGAATAAGAGCTAGTAATGCAATAATAATATAAACTGTATTAACAAACTGAACATTTATTAAATTCGCTAAGATTGCACCTAGCATACTACCTATTACCATTCCACTTCCCATATTAAGTATAAGCGTTCTAGAAAAATTTTTACTTTTATATGCGTTTAAAGATCCACTCAATGTACTAAAAAACACCTGACTTGAAGTTAATCCTGAAGCAATATAAGCACTATAAGTAGGTAAACCAAATAATGGTGGTAATAATAAGAGAGCCGGGTAAATAACAATGGCTCCCCCTATACCGACTAATCCAGAAATAAATCCTCCTAAGATACCAATAACTAACATTACTATAATTGTTGTTATATTTATCATTTACTTTTTATCAATAATTCAACTGCTTCATTAATTAGTGCCTGAGAATCTTCACTATTTTCTTCAGACATTTTGACGCATTCTACCAAGTTCTCACTAATGATAATACCCATTAAACGTTGAATAGAACTTTTAGAGGCACTTAATTGACTGATGACGTCTTTACAATTTTTTTCTTCCTCCATCATTTTAATGACTCCATTAAGCTGTCCTTGTATGCGATGAATACGATTAATCATTTTTTTATTATATTCCAATATATTTCACTCCACATTAATTTTTAATACTTACATCATATTGATTAAATTTTAGTTTGTCAAATACCCCCATAGGTATTTGACAAACTATCTAATTCGTTATAATATACCCCCATAGGTATTTAAAAGGAGGCAATTATGTCACAATATAAAACGAAACACATTAATGATTTCACTAAAAAAGAATTACAAGAATTGAGTTCTAAGGGTCAATTAATTGACGTTCGACATCCTGAAGAATTTGAATTAGTACACATTAAAAACGCTTTATTACATTCAGTTGAGAATATAGAGACTTTTAAACAAAGCAAAAATAAAACTTACTATATCTATTGTAAAAGTGGTAATAGAAGTAGAAAAGCCAGTCAATTTCTTGCACAACGCGGATACGATGTGGTGAATTTAGACGGAGGTTATACCGCATACGAACAACAACATCATAATGATAATTTATCTAAAGTAAAAGAAGATAGAGAAATTAAAGATAATCGTAAGACATTCAATTATAGTAATCTACAGTGTCCAGGACCTATTGTTAATATTAGTAAAGAAATCAAAAACATCGCTATTGGTGACCAAATAGAAGTTGTTGTAACTGATCACGGATTTTTAAATGATATTAAAAGTTGGGTCAAACAAACTGGACATACACTTGTTAGACTCAATGATTCTGGTAATGAAATTCGCGCTATTATTCAAAAAGAAGAAAATAAAAATATAGAAGTGACACACACGAAAAATGGAACAACGATTGTTTTATTTAGCGGCGAGCTAGATAAAGCAGTTGCAGCAATGATTATTGCTAATGGTGCTAAAGCCGCAGGTAGAGATGTAACCATCTTTTGTACATTTTGGGGCTTAAATGCACTTAAAAAAATTCAAAGTCAACGTATTAAGAAAAAAGGTATTGCAAAACTTTTTGACTTCATGCTTCCACATTCACCAATTAACATGCCTATTTCTAAAATGAATATGTTTGGTTTAGGCAATCTAATGATGCGTTATGTCATGAAAAAGAAAAATGTCGATACTTTACCTTCTCTTATTGATCAAGCAGTTGAGCAAGGTGTTAAACTTATCGCTTGTACAATGAGTATGGATTTGATGGGCATTACAAAAGAAGAACTACGTGATGATGTAGAATACGGTGGCGTAGGTGCATATATTGGATATACAGAACAAGCTAATCACAATTTATTTATATAATTAGAAAGGAATGATATTATGTTTTTTAAACAATTTTATAATAAACATTTATCTCAAGCATCTTATTTAATCGGTTGTCAAAAAACTGGAGAAGCCATGATTATTGATCCTATTCGTGACTTATCTTCATATATTCGAGTTGCTGATGAAGAAGGTTTAACTATTACTCATGCAGCTGAAACACATATACATGCAGATTTTTCTTCAGGAATTAGAGATGTTGCTATAAAGTTAAATGCTAATATTTATGTATCAGGTGAAAGTGATGACACATTAGGTTATAAAAATATGCCTAACCACACTCATTTTGTTCAACATAATGACGATATTTATGTAGGAAATATAAAATTAAAAGTGCTTCATACACCTGGTCACACGCCAGAAAGTATAAGTTTTTTACTTACTGACAAAGGTGCTGAAGCACAAGTTCCAATGGGACTATTCAGTGGTGATTTTATTTTTGTAGGAGATATTGGTAGACCTGATTTACTAGAAAAAGCGGTTAAAGTAGAAGGATCATCTGAAATAGGCGCTAAACAAATGTTTAAATCGATTGAAAGTATTAAAGACTTGCCAGACTACATTCAAATTTGGCCTGGCCATGGCGCTGGTAGTCCTTGTGGTAAATCTTTAGGTGCTATTCCAACATCTACTCTTGGCTATGAAAAACAAACGAACTGGGCTTTTTCTGAAAATAACGAAGCTACCTTTATCGATAAACTCATTTCTGACCAACCTGCACCACCACATCATTTTGCACAAATGAAAAAAATTAATCAATTCGGTATGAATTTATATCAACCTTATACGGTTTATCCAGCTACAAATACAAACAGATTAACTTTTGATCTCCGCAGTAAGGAGGCTTATCATGGTGGACATATTGAAGGTACAATCAATATTCCATATGATAAAAATTTCATCAATCAAATTGGCTGGTATCTAAACTATGATCAAGAAATTAACTTGATTGGAGACTATCACCTTGTTTCAAAAGCAACGCACACCTTACAACTCATTGGATACGATGATATTGCTGGATATCAATTACCGCAATCTAAGATTCAAACACGTTCCATTCATAGTGAAGACATTACAGGTAACGAATCACATATATTAGATGTACGTAATGATAATGAATGGAATAATGGCCACTTATCTCAAGCGGTTCATGTACCACACGGCAAACTTTTAGAAACAGATTTACCTTTCAATAAAAACGATGTTATTTATGTACACTGTCAGTCTGGCATTAGAAGTTCGATAGCTATTGGTATTTTAGAACACAAAGGTTATCACAACATTATTAATGTAAATGAAGGTTATAAAGATATACAACTTTCTTAATATTTATACTAATGAAGAAGGACTATAAGTAGTTAGACATAGCTTATAGTCCCTTTTTATAAATTTAAAATTTTGTAAATTAATAAATGTATTCTTTTAATTTCTATTGTTCAATCCACTTTATAACGAAATTACTTAATACAAATAATTATAACAAATCAAGAACCTATGTTCTCTCTATATATTCACAATTCTTAAGATATAATTATTTAAAAATTAGAAATGAGTGATTTGATGTATAGCAATTGGGGACATGAGTTACAATCAATAATTGAAAATATGGATACAAAGGAAGTAAAAGAAGTGATGAGTCAAGCAAGTAAATCTTATGAGGAATTAAATAATAATCGCAACACTCGTAACAAGGTAAAATATCCAATGATTTTAACTGACATAGTTAAATATGAATTATATCTTCTTGATGGATGCAGTAATACAAATGAAGAAAATAAGCAAAAAAAATGGGAAGATCATGATTTATTTGTGCCAACTAAAACTAACTTTTCAGCAAATTTCAAAAAGTTTTGCCTTGCACTTGGTATTGATTCTGAAAATTTTAAAATTGGAAAATCCTATGCATTTAAATGTGATAGTAAATTTGTTATACATGATATATTGTCGAATAACTCTGATTATATCCATTTTTTAAAAAATGGCGTTAATAAAAAAGATATAGAATCTACAAATAAAATTAATGATAACTTATATTATTTTATAAAAAATGAAATTACTAATCCTATTGATTATAAAACTGCTATGACAAATTACCATTTATATTTCTTAATCGATTCAAATATCGAAGTTGGTATAAAATCTAAGGTTATCGATATAATAACAGCTCCAAATGTTAGCAGTGCTCAAAAAATAGATATAATTAATTACTATATGGATGAATTAGATGAACTCAAGGATGAAGTTAATGTAAGATTAGCTGCATCTCAATCTTATAGCTATAGTGACTATTTAGAACAAGAACGCCGCGTTCAAATTGACGTAAATCTTGCGAAATATTTAACTAACAAAGAAACTAAAGCATCTGCCCCTAAAGCCCTAGTCATTAGATTATTAAGTCAAAGTGAGTTAGTGGATACACCAAAGTACACCAAAGAAAATCGCAATAAACTTATTGCTGAATTAAAAAAAGCTTTAAATTATCATTATAAGAAAGATATTGATAAAGATGAAGATAATCAATCTGAATATTTTTTTATAACAACGAAATAGTTATCATTATTAAAGAAGTGCCGATGAAAATCGGCACTTTTTTTGTCAATATATTACACGAAAATTTTTGTATGGAATTTTCAAGTCTATTTTACAGACTTACTCTTCACACTATTACCTATATAGTTATATATGTATTCGGCCGATACACAAATTAATACATTTGGAGGTAAATAATTATGCAGTACAAAGGTGAAGAGTTTAACGAAGTTAAAAGAAGACGTTTAGGTGTTGCTTTCAGTCTATCTGAAGACCCTACATTTACATTTCATGACTTAAAAATAAAAACTGAGACATGTTCAACTGAATTACAACAAGATGTTGGTCGCTGGTTTTCATACTTTATAAAGAACATGCCAAATGTCCCATTTGTCATTATTGGTAAGAATAGCAACAGGAACTTAGTGTATCGTAAAACAGGACCAAATCCAATGCGTCACAAAAGTAACTGGAAAGGAGGTGGGTTCTAATGAACCCTTCAAACTTACCTTTCAAACTTGGGAATGCGATTTTGACAATGGTCGGTTGGTTTTTAATTATCCCTGCCAAGAAAAACGAAGATGAGGATAAAAAAGTTTTCATATCAAGCCCCATTGTTATAACAGCAAGATTCATAGATCCCGAGACTAAAGTTGAAAAAATTATTTTATCAGATTTTAATAATACCGAATTAATTGAAGAGGCTGATATTTTATCATCACAAAAGCTTCCTACCATCATCAAATTCGGATTCAATGTTAATGAAAAATTTACCCGCGATTTGGGATTCATTCTTCAACAAATGCGAACTCAAACACCTATATCGCCAATGTATCAAGGTGTTGGTGTGATTAGCACTGAGAATTACCCTATCATATCGTTGGATGAACCTTATTTATCTAAAAAAGTACAGCATTCTTTAAATGAAGATATCCTATGCAACACACAATATGATTTGCAACCTAAAGGTACTTTTAGGAACTGGTGGCAAATGTATCTTGATGAAGTAAAAGGGAACTTGTTACTGGAGCTCGCAGTGATTTTTGGCGTTTCATCATTAGTCACAGCCTACCTTAAAAACTTACATGAAATTGAGTTTTCCGGTACCATCTATAGTTTCCGAGGTCAATCCTCTTCAGGTAAGACTTCAGCTGCTACTCTAGCCGTCTCTATATGTGGTAACCCTAATAAGGGAAGCAAAACTTTGTTCCGATCTTGGAACGGTACACCTAATGCCTTAGAAGCTTATATAAATAATAATTATGGCGTGCCTATCGTCTTAGACGAACTTTCTATTTCTAGATTGGGTCAATTCACTGAGATTTTGTATAGTCTATCTGAAGGGCAAGGTCGTCAACGTGCAAATATTCATGGAGATATTAAACCTATCAAACAATCAAGTACGTCAATCATCAGCACATCAGAATTTAGTATTTTCAATAAATCTGCACGTAATGACGGTTTGAATGTACGTACAATCGAAATATCTGAAGCCTTTACGACAAGCGCTGAAAATGCTGATGCCATTAAAAAGGCAACATCAGCTAATTACGGTCATGTGATGCCATTAGTCGCCGAGTACCTACTTAATCGTGAAGCAGAAGTCATTCAATGGTTCCGAACTGAGCATCAATGGTTCAAAACGCAACTAGAAAATGAAACGAGCAATACAGGTATCCGCATGTTCAAGCGCTACGCCACCATTACGACTTCAGCACTAATATTAGAACGTGTAATCGCGACACCTATCAATTTGGATGCAGTTAGAGACTACCTCATTAACTATCATTTAGATTCTGTTAGTGAACGAGATCTGTCTTCCAAAGCTCTCGAAACTATCACCCAATTTGTGGCACAGAATAGAGGAAAATTCTCGGAAGACAATAAACTCTCAAATATGATCGAAAATTACGGGCTTATTGAACTGAAAGATGATCATATTCAAGTCAAAATACTGAAAGATGTTTTTAAACGCATGTTAGAAGAAAACCAATATCAAGACGTACAGAACGTCGTCAATTCACTGCGAGATAAGGGACATATTCAATCTGATCGTAACCGTAAAACAACTAAACGTAGCATCAAAGATGCAACGGGCAAATCAAAAACTATAGTATTCTATCATCTTAAATTGGATAAAGAACTTGCCCCTATTTTTGGCTTAAGTTCCAATACAGAAACTTTCACACCACCGAAATTTGATAATAATACAAATCCAGATTTGCTTAATAATTTTATTAAACAAGCGAAAGAAAAAGAAGCAAATGACGATTCAGAACTATAAATTTGAATATTATACCGCTACAACGCTCTATGCGTTGTAGCTCATTAAATCAACCGGAGGTATTAACTATGAATGTAGTTGCATTAGCACATAATATTACAGATGAAAGAGAAGTCTACTTAGACGAACCAATTGATACTGTAAAAGCATATTGTAAAGAACATGGTTATAAAATCACAAAAGATTATAACGACGATAACCAATTAATAAATGATATTAAACTGAAGCACGTCAAACCTAAACGTATCGTCTTTTGGGGCATTTATGAAGATTATCCTGAGTTGGAGCAAATCTGCTCAAAGCGAAAAATTGAATTCATTACAATATTTCCAAAGTTGGTATAACACTTTTACTACTATCAAAGTCAATTGGGAGGAAGAATATGGACGAATTAATCACATTACTTGCTGATTTAGTGATTGAAGAAATTAATCACGCTGATGACTAATAATAACGCCCAACACCAGCCAGGTGTTGGGCTTATCTATAAATTCGTTCATAAATATATATTATCACTTTGGAAGGAGGAAATAAGATGAAACAAGCAATTGGTTACTTACGTCAAAGTACACTCAAACAACAATCTCTAGCAGCACAGAAACAGACCATCAAAGCACTAGCCGAAAAACACAGTATTCAACACATTACCTTTTATAGCGATAAGCAATCAGGACGCACTGATAAGCGAAATGGTTACCAACAAGTTACTGAACTGATTCAACAAGGACAATGTAACGTATTATGTTGCTATCGTCTGAATCGACTTCACCGTAACCTAAAAAATGCATTAAAACTCATGAAATTGTGTCAAAAGTATCATGTTCATATCTTAAGCGTTCATGATGGCTACTTCGATATGGATAAAGCATTCGATCGGCTCAAACTCAATATTTTCATCAGCTTGGCCGAACTAGAATCTGATAATATAGGCGAACAAGTCAAAAATGGAATCAAAGAAAAAGCAAAACAAGGTAAACTCATCACGACCCATGCACCCTTTGGCTATAACTATCATAATGGGACATTCACAATAAACAAGTCAGAAGCACCAACAGTAAAAGCTGTATTCAGTTACTATCTTCAAGGATATGGCTATAAAAAAATTGCGCAATACTTAGAAGCTAATGAGAAATTTATCAATCGTAAACCCTATCAAGTACGTAATATTATCATGAACTCTAATTATTGTGGTCGAGTCATTAATCAATACGGACAATATGACAACATGTTCCCTTCTATTGTTTCGACTAATATATATGAACAAGCTCAAGCCATACGTTCACAAAAGCAACTCAAACGGACATCATCAGCTAATCAACTCAAACAAAAAATCAAATGTCCGTGTTGTAGCTCAACACTCACAAATATGACCATTAGAAAAAAGCATCATACATTACGTTATTATGTCTGTCCTCAAAATTTGAATGCATCTCGTTTTGTCTGTGAATTCAAGGGCATCAACGCACAACCATTAGAAGCGAGTGTCTTATCTACATGTCAAGACTTCTTTCAAAATCAACATCTGCATTCGAAAATCAACCATACAATTCAACAACGACTCAAAAAACAAAAAGACATAGAAGCTAAAAGTACAGTCACGCAAGAACAACTGATAGAAAAATTAGCCCAAGGCAAAATTGATGCAGATACATTCAGAGAACAAACGCAATCATTTCAACAACAGTCAAAACCTATAACATCAATCCATACGCATCAAATTCAAAAGGCTTTACAAAATGTCATGCAACAACGTTTCACATTAAACATATTGTACCCTTACATTGATGAAATTCATATTACCAAAAATAAAACACTTACGGGTATCTATTTCAAAAACGAGCCCTTAAACATCGTCAATCAAAAAACGCAATCATCGATTGCTTAATCAGAAAGGATGAAAAAATATGAATGAAATGAAGAAGAAGAGAATCGGAGCGTACATTCGCGTGTCCACAGAGAGACAAGTAGAGGGTTATAGCATCGAGGGACAAATTACACAAATAGAGCAATATTGCCAATTTAATGGCTATGAACTTGTTGATATATATGCAGATCGAGGTATATCAGGAAAATCTATGAACCGTCCTGAATTACAGCGCATGTTAAATGATGCTAAAAATGGAAAATTAGACTGTGTTATGGTTTATAAAACAAATCGTTTGGCACGTAATACTTCCGATTTACTTACAATCGTCGAAGAACTTCATCGCCAAAATGTTGAATTTTTTAGCTTGTCTGAACGCATGGAAGTCAAAAATTCAACAGGCAAGTTAATGCTTCAGATACTTGCAAGTTTTTCTGAATTTGAAAGAAATACAATTTTAGAGAATATTTACACCGGGAAACATCAAAGAGCTTTAGAGGGCTATTATCAGGGCAATCTTCCTTTAGGATATAATAACATACCTGATAATAAAAAAGAATTAATGATTAATCAACATGAAGCTAACATCGTTAAATATATCTTTGAATCTTATGCCAAAGGTCATGGTTATCGTAAAATAACCAATGCACTCAATCATAAAGGTTATGTCACTAAGAAAGGTAATCCATTTAGTATTTCAGCTGTTACTTATATTCTCTCAAATCCATTCTATATTGGTAAAATTCAATTCGCAAAATACAAAGATTGGAATGATAAACGACGTAAAGGCTTGAATGATAAGCCAGTAATCGCTGAAGGTAAGCACGCTCCTATTATTGGCAAAGACTTATGGGATAAAGTACAAGCACGTAAAAAACAAGTAAGTGAAAAACCACAAGTGCATGGTAAAGGAACCAATCTATTAACGGGTATTATTCACTGCCCACAATGTGGTGCACCAATGGCAGCTAGTAACACAACGAACACATTGAAAGATGGTACCAAGAAACGAATACGCTATTATTCTTGTAGTAATTTTCGAAACAAAGGCTCAAAAGTATGTTCTGCGAATAGTGTTAGAGCTGAGGTGATTGAGAAATACGTTATGGATCAAATACTTGAAATTGTCAAAAGCGATAAAGTTCTCAAACAAGTTGTCGAACGTGTTAATCAAGATAGTCAAATTGATATGGCTGCACTTAACCATGATATCGCATATAAGCAGCAACAATTTGATGAAATAAACACTAAACTAAAAAATCTAATTCAAACCATCGAAGACAATCCAGACTTAACATCTGCACTCAAACCAACCATTCATCAATATGAAACACAACTCAATGACATTACAAATCAAATGAATCAACTCAAGCACCAACAAAATCAAGAGAAACCATCTTATGATACGAAACAAATCGCTGCCCTATTACAACGAATATTTCAAAATATAGAATCCATGGATAAATCACAGCTCAAAGCTTTGTACCTAACGGTTATTGACCGTATTGACATTCGTAAAGATGAGAATCATAAAAAGCAATTCTACGTTACACTAAAACTTAATAATGAAATTATTAAACAACTTTTCAATGATACCCCACTCGACGAAGTGCTCCTCAGCACTTCGTCTTTGTTTTTGCCTCAAACACTCTACTTTCAAATCTAATATCTATGTACTGTCCTTTCGTCATTCAATAACACCCATCTAACAAACCTTTTCAACATACTAACAAGTCACAGCTCAATGTGAAGCTTATATTGTATGACGAAAGAACATCCCAAAATAAAATATGAACGGGATAGCAATGGGATTGGATAACTTCAAGTGACAGAAGGATTACGCAAGCGTAATCCCGAAATCCCATTATTATTTATAAATAAATAATATAAAAAGAAAAAGTAAGTCGTACTGACATCTACAAATCCAAATCATATATAAATATATAGCTATATTTCCTGAGAAATGAGCGGGATAACGGGATTTCCTTGTCATACCAACAATTGTGACGACTTTCGATTGGGATACTTTCTATATTTCGGTGGGATTTCTAAGCGAAACAAATGGTATTTCAAACTTATATTATCAAAATGATGTATATGAATTACATCACTATCACACTATCTAGGAGGCAATGATATGGAAACAATCACCCAAGAACTCAAACAATATATAACTCGTCTATTCCAACTATCTAACAATGAAACATGGGAATGTGAAGCACTGGAGGAAGCAGCAGAAAATATACTTCCTACTCGTTTTGTAGAACATACTCCACTTGCGCATCTTACACTTGAAACTTATACCTACTATAATGATGAGCTACATGAGCTAAGTATCTATCCATTTCTAATGTATGCTAATAATCAACTCATCAGTATTGGTTATCTAGATCATTTTGATATGGACTTTCTATACCTCACAGATACTAAAAATACAATTATTGATGAACGTCATTTACTAAGAGAAGGAGGGAATGACCATGAATAATTGGATCAAAGTGGCACAAATATCTGTTATAGTCATTAACGAAGTGATTGACATCATGAAAGAAAAGCAAAATGGAGGACAATAGTATGCAAATCAATCGATATATCACAAGAGGCATTAGTGAACACTTATCTCTAGAGCTTCAAATCTTACTTTGGAACATGGTAAAAGAACGGGACAATCAACCTCATACAGATTACCTACACGTTTTTAAACTGCAAGAAGATGAGAATATACTCTCAATCACACATGAACAAGAACAACCCACGTACAAATTGGAATATCACTATACAAACTATATGAAAAATCAAAATGCATTACCTAAGAAAGTCTACGTCATTCGTGAAGATGATGTAGACGTTTTTTATTATGTGATGCTTTTACCAGAAGAATACTAAAGGAAGTGATTATATATGAATACAATCAAAAATACAATACACACAGAAGCTATATTTAGCAAGGATGAAAAACACCGCTATTTACTCAAGAAAACATGGGATGAAAAGAAACCCGCCTGTACAGTAATAACGATGTACCCTCATTTAGATGGCGTATTATCACTCGATCTTACTACAGTTCTTATTCTTAACCAATTAGCTAATTCTGAACAATATGGTTCTGTCTATCTTGTGAATCTATTTTCAAATATTAAAACACCAGAAAACCTTAAACATGTCAAAGAGCCATACGATGTGCACACAAACATTCACTTGATGAAAGCGATAAGTGAAAGTGACACAGTAATTTTAGCTTATGGTGCTTATGCGAAGCGACCAGTTGTTGTCGAACGTGTCGAACAAGTGATGGAAATGTTAAAGCCTCATAAAAAGAAAGTTAAAAAGCTCATAAACCCAGCAACAAATGAAATTATGCATCCACTCAACCCTAAAGCACGTCAAAAATGGACATTGAAATAAAAGGAGGATTATCTATGAACTATGAAACCACACAATCAGATTGGCGAACGGTTACTAACTTCTTAGCAAAATATAATTATGTATCAATAGTAAAAGGGCTAGTATATCATTTCACAGCAATTGAAGATGAAGAAATACTTGATAAAATCTATGATGATTTTATGAATGATGACTCTATAACAACAGTACTTAATAACGATTTGCAAAAAATTATTAACCACTATCTATCAAAGTGAAAACTATATTCTAATAAAACTAAAACATCCTTCACTTTACAGTGAGGGATGCTCCATTAGTTTGTTTTTTACTAATTACTAGCCATAAGTTCTACTTGTTCTACAGTCATTTTTTAAATGATTATCTAGCAGCTACGATCATTTTAACTTTAATCCTATAAGAAGGAGATTAATATGAAACTTAATCGATACACTACAAAAAGTATTATTAAAAATTCCTCCTCGATCTTCAAATCTTACTTTGAAACATGTTAAAAGAACAGAATAACCAACTTCAAACAGATTACCTGCATATTATTAGACTACAAGAAGAGTCTAATAAACTGTCAGTTACACATGAACAACATCGCTTTCTACTTAAAAACATAAGGTGGGATAATAAATAACAAACGATTACGTTCATTACTAAGTATCCGCATTTTATTCTCCTTATGATTGTCTACTCAATATGATCACAGTTTCAGGAAAGTATGAATTGGTTCAGTACATTTTATAAATGTATATGCTAATATTAAAATGCCTATCAATCCCAAATATTTAGAAAATGCCTATGATAAGCATACAGATATTCAAATTATTAAGGCAGTGAAAGAGTCAGATGACACTGATATTATCTTGGGGCGCTTACGCTAAAAAAATTGTTATTGAAGCACGTGTCAATGAAGTAATAAAGATGCTAAAAACGCATAAGAAGAAAGTGAAACGACTTATAAATCCAGCAACCAATGAAGTCATGCATCCACTCAATCCAAAAGTAAGAAATAAACAGATATGTAGATGAGCTAAAGGTTTATTTTAATAAGAAACAAACGAGCACACTCTAAAATTGAAATTATTTGAATTCACACCCATTAACTTTCCGTATAATTCAAATATACATTCAATTAGTAAAAACATAACCTAATTAGATATACAAATGATAACTATTACTGTTTAAAAATTACTTTATCTTCATTAATTAATTTCACTAACTCTTTTATAGTACTTTTATATATTTTATTATATTCATTTTTCAAAGGTTCCATTCTCACATGCATTAAGTTAGATTTTAACTCTTCAGGTAAACCTACAACATCAACCATGGTCTTGACGATAACATTTTTTTCGTTATTTATAATTGTCCATTCCTTATCAGTTTTCTTTGACTCATTTAAATATATAATATCATCACTAGTCATTCTTGGGAAAAAGTAAAATATTTTTTTATCAGGGAAAAAGTATTTAGTTAAAAACATTTCTCCAACAGCTATATGACCCGCTCTCTGAGATGACTCGGTAAAATTTCGAATATTCCTACCAGCATACTTTATAACAACATCATTATTTTTAAATATAGTAGATCTTTTCTTAGCAAAATTATTCCAATCATTTTTATACTTTGTTTCGAACGAACTCTTATAAATACGTTTCATTTCCTCTAAAATTACATTCAAATAATCTTCAAGATGCTTCGACTGGACTCCATATTTATCTATTAAATTCAATATTTTTTTTACAACACTTAAATCTTGTGTAATAATATAGGTTCCCTTTTCAATCTGGCTTGCATTATAAGCCATACCATAAAGATCAGGTTGAACTGTATCATTCCCTTTTTTTAGGTAATATATCCCAATTATTCCATTTTTCACTGCACCAAGCGCATGATGAAACCTTTGATACTGCGCATTACCACTACTACCTCTTCGAAGTGCATCAGTACCTTCTAAGGCTACTACAGGAAAATTATTATACGTTTCTTTTGTTAAATTATCTTCAAATTGTTTATCAGGAATATACCATGCTGCATCACATGAACCGTATTGAATATTATCATAGCCGAATGTTAAACCACCTTTTGTAAAAGGTTTTTGATCATAGTTGCTACTTTCTTGAAATATCCTTGGCTCAATATTTTTAAAATCAAACCCTACTTTATCAACAATCTCTCTTTTTATAATTTCATCACTAGATAACGCCATTAACTATCACTCTTCTTCCTTAAGTAAATTATTCACCAACATAAAAAATAAGTCATCTTTATTGACTATCTTAACTAATGATATAATATCTTCTTGGGAGTATACTTGTTTATTTAAGTATTTTTTAGACAGTAAATTTATTTCGAAATTTGTAAAATTAGCTAATATATGGATTTTAAAATAGTTTTCAAGCCAGGATAAATAAGCTTTTTTATTTATTATATTTGTATTCTGAGCACTATCAGGGTTATTTTGCATTATGTACATTTCATCACTATTAAACGTCAAGAGACCATTATTAAAACCAGCCTCTTTTTTATAAGGATGTATTTCAAAGGCAAAATCAAATATCTCTGAACTTAAGTACTTAGCAATTTGCTTATTCATATTCGTTGTTGATGTTTTAACTTCTCCTACTGTTATACTATTTATATTAGTATTCATTTTTTCATATACTTCTTTTATTTTTTGAGGATAAATACGTAACATCATTAATTCTACTATAAACAAACCTTTTTTTTGTAGCAAAGATGGTGATTGCCACGCTATAAAATCTGGTGATCCTAAGTTATATGTTAGTGGTGTCTGATTTTCAACAATATAACCATCTTCCTTGAATTTCATAGACGCTATATATTCCATAAATGGTTCCATTCCATTACCTTTTTTATATTTTTCAATTCTTTGAAAAATAAAGTCTGTAGTACACATTTTTGACTTTTCAATTAAATATTTCAATTCTTTTAATTGTTTAAAATACTCGTCTTCATCTTGAAATTCAATCGGTATAATATACTTATCACCAGAAAACAAAAAGCTTTTTTGTTTACTTAATAAATAAGGAGAATTTACAATAAGTTGTTCATCAAATAAACCACTGATTATTTTATAATCTTTACAATCATTGAATATTTTCGTCAAACCTTTAGGAGTGTATGGATAATGTATATTATCAAAATAAACTGATCCAGTTACAATAGAATATAAGAACGCATTGTATGAATCCATTTTCACAGCTTTTCCAATAACAGTATCCGTAATTTTAAAACTAAAATTATTTTTAAATATATTAAAAAATGAGATTCTATCAATTTCCATTATAAAGACCTACCCTCCAATTCTAAAATATAAAGTAAACACTATCTAATATTATACATTAAAAGGAGTATATTGTTATTATGAAAAATAATATTTATCAATCTTCACTAGATTTAACTGGAGATAGTTACTATTTTTATTACAAAAATAAAAAAAAGGAAATAGTTCCTGTTTTAGATACTAATTTAAACGCGTTAGCTAAACAAAAGCTAAATGAGATTGAAAAAAAATATACAGACATCCCATCAGTATTTAAACTAAATTTTAAAGACGTAAAACTTTACCATCCTAAAGGGGATGTTGAAAAAGCACATTCACTTATTATAAATCCTGAAAACGGCGCTTATTCTTTAAAAAATAAACTTAATCATTTAACAGGAAAAGAATGGACTAAATTCACTTGTAGCTGGTTTATATTTAATGCACTAAAATCAGATTTAAAAGAAGAAAAAGAGTTAATGGGAGATTCAGATTCACACCCAGCAACATTTTCACCTACCATGATAGAAGATTTTATTAAATTTTTCACAAAAGAAAACGACAAAGTGTTTGACCCTTTTTCGGGCATAGGTAGTACTCTAGAAGCAGCAAAAAGAACAAACAGAGTAGGTTATGGTATTGAATTAAACGAAAAATACTTCAACATGATTAAAAAAAGATTACCTGAATTTAAAGACAATATTTTTAACGATGATAGCCGTAATCTTAAAAATCTAAATTTGCCTAAATTTAATTATTCTATATCTTCACCACCTTATTGGGACGTATTAAATAGAAGTACGGATGGATTTAAAAAAAATCGGATAGATAAAAACCTAGATTATAATTATTCTAATAATCCAATAGATTTAGGTAATATTGACGATTATAATCAATTTTTAAATGATTTAACTAAAATTTATGAAGATATGTATGATTTTTTAGTAGATGGCGCATATATAACTATTATTATTAAAAATGTAAAAAAAGAAGGCAAACTTTATCCAATCGCTTGGGATTTAGCAAGCAAACTCTCATCTACTTATGTTTTAAAAGATGAAAAAATTTGGATACAAGATAAAATTGCTTTATCTCCTTATGGCTACCCATATTCTTGGGCGAGTAACATTTTACACCATTACTGTTTGATCTTGAGAAAGGAATAATAATATGAAAAAGAAATTAGAATACCTTTATGAAAATATCATAAATGAAAAAACTTTAACCAGCCAAAAAATAGCTATAATAAAATCCATAAATACTGGTCAAGAAAGCCAAGCAACATTGTACAAAATTATATCTCTACTTATAGTGAAAAGGGTGAGACCATTCTAGATCCATTTTGTGGTAGTGGGATTGTTGGATTAGAATCCATCTTGAACAAAGAAATTTTGTAGGTAGCGATATTAATCCCATATCGTTACTTATTTCAAATGTAACATTAGATAACAATTTCGATTTAAATGAAATTCGCGAAAGTTACTGTCAACATATCACTAAATTAAAAAATAAAATAAATGATTATTATAAAGTTAATACAACTTGCGATTGTTGTAATAATAACTTATCTATAAAATTCATCGGTATTGGTCCAAAATTCGAGAATGATTTTCCTGCTAGACTTTATTGTCCAACTTGTAATAAAAAATCATGTGAAAAAAATGTTATTATAACAAGAAATGAGTACAACCTTTCTTATCCTGATACAAAAATTTTAGAAAATGATATCAAATGGGTACCTAATATAAAATTCCCAAAAAAATTTTACAAAGATCGTTTTTCATATAAAGGGATTTCAAAAGTAACTGATATGTACACATCTAGAAACTTAACTTCTCTATCCCTAATTTTAAACGAAATTAATAAGCTACCTCCTAAAATTAAAGATTTCTTTTTAGTTGCTTTTACTAATACTGTTTTACATTCCAGTATATTAAAAGGAATAAACATTCGCCCTTTAGGCGTTAATAATTATTGGATTCCAGATGATTACATTGAAGAGAATGTATGGTTTCGATTCGAGGATCGATTTAAAATTTTATTAAAAGCAAAAGAAGAAATAGCAAATATGATTTCAAGCAAAAATAGTATTGGGAAATTTACATTAAATAAAATAGCTGCAGAAGACGTCAATTTACCTAATGAAGTTGATTATATATTTACCGACCCACCATATGGAGATGCTATACAATACTCTGAGTTATCCTATATGTGGAATTCTTGGATTAATGAAGAGGTGGATATAAATAAAGAGGTTATAATTAATCCAAAACAAAATAAAGGAAAAGAAGAATTCAAACATTTATTTGAACTCTCGATAACTAATATTTCAAAACAATTAAAGTTAAATGGACATTTCACACTTTGCTTTCAAAATAAAGAATTTTCAGTGTGGAAAGATATAATAGAAATATTTAAAAGCAATAATTTTAATTTAGTTGATATCAAAATTCATGACACTTTGGGTAATTCATTCAATAAAAGTTGGTCTAAGTTTTCCCCGAAAACTGATATATATTTAACTTTCATGAAAGTTAAGACTAACGTTACAAACAAGACCAATAGCAATCTCTTTGAAGATTCTTTAAGGAATATTGTTACTACAGTAATCAATTTTTTAAAAGAAAAAAATGAAATTATTACACCTCAAATCATTTATGATTTAACAGTTTCATTATTAATTTCTAATTACTTTGAAAATGAAGGTTATACGTTAAAAGAATCATTCACTATAAAAGATTTTAATACCATAGTTAACGATTTGGTTAAAATTCTGTAAAAAAGCAAGCAGTGATAAGTAATTTTACACTGCTTGTTTTTTATTATACCGTGTTATACTTCAAGCAAACATAAGTACTCTTTTAAAAACCGCATCACTTGTGATATGCTTCGCAAAAACATAATAGCAATTCTCATAAACCTCATACGTTCCGATACGTTCAAAATCCCTTTATAAAGCGGCTGAAAAAACCGCATCATTTATGATACGCTTCTCCCCTCATAATCTTAAATGCACGATAGATTTGTTCGATTAAGACGACGCGCATCATTTGGTGTGGGAAGGTCATTTTGCTGAATGAAAGTGCGTAGTTACTACGATTTAAGACGTCTTGATGCAAGCCATTTGAGCCTCCAATGATAAATGTGAAGTCGCTTTGGCCGCGTGTCATTCTTCCTTCTAATTCTTTAGCAAGTCCTTCTGAAGTGGGCATGTTGCCTTTGATTTCTAAAGTGATGACTGTAGATTGTGGTTTGATTTTAGCGAGTAATCGCTGGCCTTCTTTTTCTTTTACTTGTTCTACTTCTTTGTCACTCATGTTTTCTGGGGATTTTTCATCTGGAACTTCGATGATTTCTATTTTAGAGTATGCGCCTAAGCGTTTTTCATATTCTGCAATGGCTTGTTTCCAGTATTTCTCTTTAAGTTTGCCTACTGAAAGGATTGTAATTTTCATTGTGACCTCCTATGTATCAAAGTGGATAAATTCGTTGACTTATCCACAGGTTATCAACTTATTAACAGTACTTTTCTCTATTATACCAATTATGCAGTACTTTTATGAACAATAAATGGATATTATACACAAAAAAAGGTGTATAACTTGTGTTTCTGTGGATAACTCTGTGTATAATGTGGGCATTTCCTTGTGTATTGTGCACAGTTTGGGATAACTATGAACAACTTAGTGGATAACTTACGCCCAATATACATACTTATTCACAATTATAGTTTAATTACGTTAAACTTATATTCACATTCGAGTCCGTCTTACCATCTTATAAGCTTATATTTATAATTCTATGCATAAACTTTAACTATCAAAAAAGAATAGGACAGAAATCGAATTTTCTAATAGAGATTTCGTAGTCCCACTAATTCACAAAGAAGCTGAGACAACTATTTTTGTCCCAGCTTCATGAAATAAATTATTTTAATTATCCAACTCATTTAAAGTGTATATATTGGTGTCGCTTGTGCTTTGTCTGTATCGCATAACAAAATTTCTCTTTCGGTATCAATATCGCGTTCATTAAGTACTTGACCGACGCTCATACGTGCTAAATCTTTCATATTGTTGTCTTGTGATAGATGAGAAAGATAAATACGTTTTGTGTTACCTGTAATTACGTCAGCCATTGCATGTCCCGCATCTTCATTAGATACGTGTCCAACGTCGCTTAGTATACGTTGTTTCGTCTTCCAAGGGTATCTGCACATGCGTAACATATCGACGTCGTGGTTACTTTCAAAGATAAAGGCATCGCTGCCTTGGATCATTCCTTTCATTCGATCTGAAACGTAACCTGTATCGGTAATCATCGTAAACTTCTTATAATTGTTATGGAAAATGTAAAATTGTGGATCTATTGCGTCGTGTGAAACGTTAAATGATTCAACATCAAATCCTGCAATGGAATGCGTTTCATATGGATTAAAGATAAATTTCTGATCGATTGGAATTTTGTTATCTTTCTTTTCAATCGCTGTCCATGTTTTCTCATTCGCATAAATAGGCAGTCCATATTTTCGTGCCAGCACTCCTAAACCTTTAATATGGTCTGAGTGTTCGTGCGTAACGAGAATCCCATTTAATTCTTTGATTTGTTTGTCGATTTGGCCAAACAGTTCTTCCATTTTTTTCCCTGTTAAACCAACATCTACTAGTAAACTGCCTTTATCACTTTCTACATAAGTGGCGTTACCTGTACTACCACTTGCTAATACACTCATTTGTATCAAGCGATTCACCCTTTCTAATCTATAACATCGCCAGAACGCCTTTAAATCAAGCTTTTTCACTTAGCGTAAAGGTGTTCGTTTTATCGAAGGTAGTCTTCCGTTTGTGTGATGTAACTGTACCTTCAGTCTATATTTTTAAATTATTTCAATTATTTTTATCTAAAATAGTGTGTTTTATTTCACACGTTTGTCGTTAACAGTATTTAATTTTAACATACTTTCCACGTTGATGACTGTAAATTGGATTATTTCACCCAACTCAGTTTGCAATTTTTAAATACTGCGTTAACCCCCCATCATTTTCAAATTCTACAAAAATAAGAGAGGTTTATCAGCTTATGTGTAATAGACTGATAAACCCCTCCAAGCACATTCAATTGGTTAATCTTTCTTATTAATCTTAGGGTTATTTGATGCCGCTTCGACGTAATATGTCGTAATCTTACCTTTATGATTGACTTTGATTTCCCAATTGGCTTGAAGCACTTGTACGTTAGGTTCTTCGACTACTGTATAATAGCCAAGACGCGCATTTCTGACTTCATCATTCCGCTTCAAGTAGCGGTTAAAGTATAATTGTTCGATAGCTTTTTTAGCGCTGTTTACTTGTTTTTTATCATTGTTCGCACCATTTGATGGTTTGATAGACTTCATCGCTGTTTGAGTATAACTTGAAGTCTTTCCATCGCTATCTACCTTAAACTTTAAACGTGCTTTGACATTGTCCATAATCGGATAATTATTATAAGTTTGTTCGAAAGTGACTTCATTATCGTCAATCTTACTGAGTTCATAATCATCGCCTTTGTAGACATTCTTTTGGATGTATGATTTTAAATCGCTGTATTGATCATTTCCTACATCAATCTCATCGCTAAGATTACCTTTGGCTGCTTCTCCTGATTTTGTACGTGTAACATCTGAATGAGATTTGGCAAAATTTGTGAAATCAAATGAACGTGCAGTGACTAATTGCATTTTTACGTTTTTAACGCTGGGTAGTTTATCAGGAATTTCAATGCCTTCTTGATGGAAGTTTACAGCATTTTCTTTACCGATATCGTTGATGTTAGATTTTTTAACTTTATCGATGTAAGTAAAGACCAACATGATGTTCACTAGAATAAATACAAAGATTAATAACGTTTTCGTCTTTTTCCAGTTCATTTATTCTAGCCTCCCATCATTGTATGCTCGCCATTTACCATCATATTCGACATACCATTCTGGTTTAAACTCACTGTTACTCTGCGTTTCATTATCACTATCTAATTGACTTTCCATCTTATAACCAATCGTCATGTCTGTTACCTTTTCAAAGTCAATATCATGGTTATTTGCTAATTCGGAACGCACTTTTTCAGCGCCTGGTAAGTTCACGTCATCGGCACCACTATCGATAGTGACGTTCGCTTTGATGAGTGTACGAGCGTAACTGAATAGGCCTCTTTCACTCCATGAAATATCAATACTATTCAAATTATCATTACTAAATGTTGGTCGCCCTTTAATAAACATTTGATAAGTAAGATTACCTTTTTTGTTGTCAGTTGAGAAAAGACGGAAATCATCAGTAAATCCACCATGTTTATTAATAAAGTCTACTGTACTCGGGATGGTCGTCTTCATATTTTTTATTCGATCTTGATTCTCTTTTAAATTAGTATAACGATATTTCTGGTTATTATCATTATAATTTGCAACACCTGTATTATTGTTGTAAGTTGTGTTACCACTGTTGGAACTTCTTACAACGACAGAATCGTCAAAGAGGATCGAATTCATACTTTCAACACCAATATTTTTATAAATCGTGTGATATGTTTTTAAGTTTTTAAGTTTGCTTGGTGCAAAAATATGCGTCGCTTTGTCTACTGAATCTTTATTTGTGATGATTTCAGTATAAGGTTGCATTTCTTTATGCTTTTCTTTTAATTTGTTATTAATTTGTTGGTCTTTGATGTTTGTTTTCATACGTACGACGTCATGTCGGTCTTCACTAATTGCGTATAATTTTATTTTACCGTTGTTGTAATTATCAATTAAGAGTCGATTAAATTTAAAGTTTTTAGGTACTTTCGCTTTGATATTCAATACCCTACCTAAATATGTTGATAATGGCATATCATATGAAAAATCAAGTACCAAAAAGTCATTACTTAAATCAGGAATAATGAGGTTATGGTTACTATGCATTTGATCTGATTTAAGTACTGTTTTATTTCTTAATGGTTTAATGATTGCATCGATATTATCATGCGTAGCAATTAAACCTTTCGTTTCGTCCTTATTTGAATGAACGATCTGATATGGAGTGATGACTTGATTTGTTGCATGGTCTTTAGGGTTACCAATGTGTCGTGCTTTGGTTTCTTTATCACTATCGTTTTCACTTTTAATATCTGTAGTTAAATTCGGTGAAAAGTTCCAAGTCTTATACGTCAATATGATACTCATCAATACTAATAGCAATAGGATGATTGACTTAATAAAATCTTTACTCCGCATCCCAATCACCATCTTCTATTATCTCAATCGGTAATGTAATAAAGATTGAGGTACCTTGACCTTCCACACTGTTAGCCCAAATACGACCATTGTGTGCTTCTACAATTTCTTTAGAAATCGCTAAACCTAATCCAGTACCACCCATTTTACGTGTACGTGCTTTATCTACACGGTAGAAGCGATCAAAAATCTTCTCTACTTTATTAATCGGGATACCGATACCATTATCTTTCACGCGTATCGTCATACGATTATATAATGCGTTTTGTTTCACGTGAAACTCAACACGTTTATCACCACGAGAATATTTCATCGCGTTTGTAATAACGTTATCAAACACTTGTGTCATCTTATCTGGATCAATTTCTGTAAAGATGGCTTGTTCTGGCATTTCTCGTACAAATGTCGTATCTTTCGCTGACATTTCGTGACGATCGATAATTTTATTGATAAAGCGATTAAAATCGACAATTTCTTTTGTGATTTGTTCAGATTCGTTGTCCATTTTAGAAAGTTGTAATAAATCATTCACGAGTCGAATCATGCGGACAGTTTCTTCTCTCGTAACGGACAAGAATTTAGGGGCTAAGCTTTCATCTTTCCAAGCGCCTTCTTCTAAGGCTTCGATATAACTATTCATAGATGTAAGCGGTGTACGTAGCTCATGTGAAACGTTGGCAACGAATTCTCGACGTTCACGTTCAACTTGTTGTTGCTCAGTAACATCGTGTAACACGGCAATATAACCTGTAACGAAGCCTGTTTCTTGTACGATTGTACTGAAATTAACACGTGCAATAATGCCTTCCGTCTCATTGATGTCTAACAGGAAGCTATCGTTGTTCTCTTGTATTTCATCTAAAGAGAAATCATCTTCCAGTTTAAGAAGTTTCAACATATGTTTACCAACGATTTCTTCTTTAATAGTACCCATCATCGTCAGTGCCATTTCGTTTACGATACGCACACGACCTCGTCTATCTGTTGCGATAATACCATCACTCATGTGTGTGATTACGGAATCTAGTCTACGTTTCTCACTTTCAGTATTCGCTTGTGCTTCTTGAACACGTTTAGATAGGTTATTAAAGGCAAGTGCGAGCTCACCAATTTCATCGTTTCCGTAAATCTTCACACGTTGTGTATAGTTACCTTTAGACATCTCTGAAGTTTGGTTTCTCATATCAGTAATAGGTTTCGTGATTGTTCTTGCGATAAAGAAACCTAATATTACAGTAATTAATAATGAAATACCTGTACCTACAATAAAGATTCGGTTAATATCACTCAATTGATTATAAACACTATTAATATCTGCTTCTATGTAAATATCGCCAATTGTTTTATTGTTTGAAGTTTTAACCGGTAAATTATAAATCCATACACGTTTTTTACCATTACCGTAATCTTTTAATACAGTGTGACTATTCGCCTCACCTATAGATAATGATTTTTGTACTGAATTATCGTTCGTTTTTTGACCAATTAAACTACGTGTAGCCTGCTTTGAAGTTGCCATTATGATTTGGTCATTATTCACAAACCGGATTTCTTCAATTTCTTGTCTGTTGGCATATTCACTTAATAAGTTTTGTACTGCTTTTTGAGTGTTACCTTGCTTTTTCTTATCGTACGTTTTTTCAATATTAATCTCTATCTGCTTCGCATATTGTTGAATATTACTCTTAAAAGTTGAAGTTAATTCTTCTTCAAGTTTATTGGTAAAGTAAGAACCGATAATTTGCATACCGATAATAATCAGTAACACGTAGACGATAACGAGTTTCGTGTGTAAAGATTGAAGTTGCTTAAGCCATTTCATCGAAAATAGCCTCTAATCATGCTGTTGTAAAAAATATCCGACACCGCGTCGTGTCACAATATATTCAGGATGTGAAGGATCGTCTTCAATTTTTTCACGTAACCGTCTAATTGTTACATCTACTGTACGTACATCACCAAAATAATCATAACCCCAAACAGTTTGTAATAAATGTTCACGTGTCATTACTTGCCCCATATGTTTTGATAAATAATGGAACAATTCAAATTCTCTATGTGTTAATTCTATTTCTTCGCCACGCTTTTTAATTGAATAAGCATCAGGATAAATCACAATATCTTTAATAATAATTTCGTTTGTACCTTCTTCAACCTCTTGGGCTGGTTGTGAATAATGACGACGTAAGTTTGCTTTCACACGTGCAATAAGTTCACGTGTACTAAATGGTTTCGTTACGTAATCATCTGCACCTAATTCTAAACCTAACACTTTATCAATTTCAGAGTCTTTTGCTGTTAACATGATAATCGGCATTTCGAATTTTTTACGTACTTCGCGACATACTTCCATACCATCACGACCTGGTAACATGATGTCTAATAATACGATGTCTGGTTCTTCATCGTAAATTAAATCTACAGCATCATTTCCATCATATGCACAAAATACTTCATAACCTTCTTTTTTCAGGTTGAATTCTAAAATATCAGCAATTGGTTTTTCATCATCGACTACAACAATTTTTCTAGCCATTATTAAACCTCATTTCTTCATTATCTTACTTTTCATTTAAGAATCTACATGTTCCCTTATCCTATAATTTACCATTTATACATGCCTAATTCTATCTTTGTAAATAAAAAGTTATAATACTGGATTATATTATAATATCACTTCTATTATCATATCGTAACTTATTTGATATGTCTTTTAATAATAAGTGATGATAGAGTTCTTTTTAGTATAAATAATATACTCTTTTTCGGCAAAATAAAAAGAGTAGGACAGAAATCGCATTTTCTAATAGAGATTTCATTGTCCCACCCCTGCAATGATAACGATGATTGGTAGAGCTTAATATAAGCGCGACGTCTACTGCCTAATTAACAAAAAATCTGAGCTATCTATTTGAGTCTCAGATTCTTAACAAGATCACGCTATTTTCTCGCATAAAAAATGCCCATCCTCTTGGATGGGCAATACGGTCCCGACGGGAATCGAACCCGCGATCTCCTGCGTGACAGGCAGGCGTGTTAACCGCTACACTACGGGACCTAAGATGGTGACTCCTACGGGACTCGAACCCGTGTTACCGCCGTGAAAGGGCGGTGTCTTAACCGCTTGACCAAGGAGCCTCTCTTAAGCACAAAATAAATTATATCAACTCTCTATATCGATGACAAGCTCTTTTTTTAATGTTTTTAGTATATTTTTCCTCTTTTGTTGTACAAAGTAAGTAAACTTTTGAAAATGGTTAAAATTATTAAAAAAGATAAATGTTAAGTCAATAAAATGAACCTTTCTTTTAACAATTCAACGATGCAATAAGCATTTAAATATTTTTTATATTAATCGTTGTTTGATAGCATGAATGGACATACATAATAGGAGGTTAAACAGTTGTCTAAAATATTATTCGTTAATCCTGGTTCAACAGGACATCTCAACCCAACCATCGCTTTATGTAAAGCATTAGTCGAACGCGGAGAAGAGATTGTGTATTATGCAAGTGATCAATACAAAGATAAGTTCAATCATATTGATATGGAAGTTCGAACGCTTCCTACGCAACCTATCATAGAAGCATTCACAACATTTAAGCCAAATAATTTGTACAATGTTATTAATGGACTGTTAAATACCGTAGACCACATTGTTCCGCAAATTTTAGAAGAAATTCAAGATGAACAGTATGATTATTTAATCTATGATTCAATGTTCGGTTGTGGCAATATTATTTCTCAAAAGTTAAACATACCTACTATTGCGTCAGTTACTTCGTTTGCACATACTAAACAAACCTTTGACTTTCTATTAAATAAATTTGCAGAGATACTTTCTGAAGATGAATTAAAACAAGCAGATAAAAATTTCAATAAATTAAAAGAAGCAGTTGAAACTAAATATGACGTTCGTGTGCCTAATCGGTTTGAAGTTATGCATAACCCCGGTGATTTAAACTTGTCTTATGTTATGGAGAACTTCCAAATTAACAAAGAACTGTTCGATTCAGATAGATATTACTTTGCAGGTCCGTCTGTTAAGAAACCACAACCGTCAGAATTTGTACAAAATTTAGATACTTCGAAACCATTAATTTATATTTCGCTCGGCACAGTATTTAACAAAAATATTGGTTTTTTCAATAAATGTATTCAAGCGCTTAAAGATTTAAATATCACTGTAGTCACTTCTGTAGGCGAGGATAAACAACTTGAAGATTTTGATAAAATACCTAATAACTTTATCCTAAAGTCTTATGTGCCTCAAATGGAAGTATTAGAACATACTTCTCTATTTATTACACATGCAGGGATGAATAGTACAAACGAAGCTATTTTATCAGGGGTTCCGATGATTGCAATGCAACAGAGTGCAGATCAACCTGTTGTGGCTCAACAAATTGAAAATTTAAACTTAGGTATTCAGTTAAATTCTGAAGCAGTCACACCTACCGATATAAAGGAAGCGGTAAAGACAATGTTAGACAAACAAGACGAATATAAGCGTAATATAAGTAAGATTATAGATAACAAACAACAACAGAAACCTGGATTTGAATTAGCAGCGGATCGTGTAATTGCTTTCCGCGATGCACATTGTAAGTCTTAATATAAGAAAAAACCTTGTAGTCTAAACCTGAATTGGTCTAGCTACAAGGTCTTTTATTTAGTGTTTACCATAATGATTTAAGTAAATTTGTTTGATTACGGTCTGGGCCGACAGAGAAGATTGAAATATCTACATTACATAATTCTGAAATACGTTCTAGATACTTACGTGCATTCAATGGTAATTCTTCTAATGAACGGCATTGTGTTACATCTTCAGTCCAACCTGGTAATGTTTCAAAGATTGGTTTACTGCGTTCTAAATCTTTAAGGTTTGCTGGATACTCTGTAATTTCTTTTCCATCAATTTCATAAGCAGTACAGATTTTAACATTATCTAAACCAGTCAGTACGTCGATTGAGTTGATAGATAAATCTGTAATACCACTGGCTCTGCATGAATGACGTAACACTACTGAGTCAAACCAACCTACACGACGCGGACGACCTGTAGTTGTACCGTATTCACGGCCGACTTCACGAATATGATGACCGTCATCATCAAAGAGTTCTGTTGGGAATGGGCCATCTCCTACACGAGATGTGTAAGCTTTACAAACACCAATAACTTTAGATACTGATGTAGGACCTACACCGCCACCGACTGTTACGTTACCTGCAACTGGGTTACTTGATGTGACGAACGGGTATGTACCATGGTCAATATCTAACATTACCCCTTGGGCACCTTCGAATAATACCTTTTCTTCATCGATTAATGCGTCGTCTAGCACTTTCGCAGTATCTGTAACAAATGGTGCTAAACGCTGACCAGCTGCATAATATTCTTCAAAAATTTCATCAAATGATGGGCAGTCTTTATCAAACATGCCTTTGAAGTAAGCTGATTTATATTCAATATTTTGTTTTAATAATTGTTCAAATGTTTCTTTATCTAATAAATCAGCAATACGGATACCGATACGTTGAGCTTTATCTACATAAGCTGGACCGATACCTTTTTTAGTTGTGCCGATTTTATTGTCTCCACGGCGTTCTTCTTCATATTCATCTTGTTTGAGATGATAAGGTAAAATAACTTGCGCACGGTTTGAAATACGTAAATTATCTGTAGAGATACCTCTTTCATTTAAACCATCTAATTCTTTTAGCAATGCAACTGGATCGACTACAACGCCGTTACCAATGACTGCTAGTTTTTCTTTGTAAAAAATACCTGATGGTACTAAATGTAATTTATAAGTTTCTCCACCAAATTTAATTGTATGTCCTGCGTTATTACCGCCTGAAAAACGTGCAATCACGTCAGCTTGTTCTGCTAAAAAGTCTGTAATCTTACCTTTACCTTCATCTCCCCATTGTGTCCCAACAACTACGATTGATGACATATGAGCACCTCCAAGTTTTCTCAATTAACCATTTCGTATTTTATCAATACCACAAGTATATTGCAAACAAAATTCGAACATTATATTTTTATAAATTATCAAAATGACCTCTATCTATAGCATATCATTGAATCTTACTAAACTCATTAATATCAATGTTTTTAAAATCATTCATAAATAAACGTGATACATACTTTACTTTATAATATGTCGTTCATTCAGAAATAAAAACCGTACGATAAAACTAAAATTGTTAATATCGTACGGAAAAATTTGTTATACCATTTTTACATATCTGCATGAGCATAATCTATATCTGTAAATTTGTTGTATTGTTTCATGAAATGTAGTTTTACAGTTCCTGTCGGACCGTTACGTTGTTTTGCAATAATGATTTCTATATCGCCATTTTCATCATTCGTTTGGGGTTCGAAGTTTGTGTCGTCATCGTCTTCATCTTCTTCACCGCGATTATAATAATCATCACGGTATAAGAAAGCTACGATATCTGCATCTTGCTCTATCGAACCTGATTCACGAATATCACTCATCATCGGACGTTTGTCTTGACGTTGTTCTACGCCACGGGATAACTGACTTAATGCGATAACAGGACATTCAATTTCTCGGGCGATTGCTTTTAAAGTACGTGATATTTCAGAAACTTCTTGTTGACGGTTATCTGAAAAGCGTGAGCCACTTCCTGCAATTAATTGTAAATAGTCAATCACAATCATGTCTAATCCGTGTTCTTGCTTTAAACGACGACATTTAGAACGGATGTCTGTTATACGAATACCAGGTGTATCATCAATAAAGATTTTTGTACGTGATAATTTACCGACTGCGATAGTAAATCGATTCCAGTCTTCTTCTGTCATCATACCAGTTCTTAATCTATTAGAGTCCACGTTTCCTGAACTACAAATCATACGTGTAGCTAACTGATCTGCACCCATCTCAAGTGAAAATATACCAACTGTAAATTGGTCTTCATGTGTAGCAACTTTTTGCGCAATATTAAGAGCGAAGGCAGTCTTACCTACTGATGGTCGCGCCGCTAAAATGATTAAATCATTACGGTTAAAACCTGCAGTCATCTGATCTAAATCACGATAGCCAGTCGGAATCCCCGGGGTCTGGCCACTATTTTGGTCTAATAATTCTGCGTTTTCATATACGTCTCCGAGTACATCTCGAATGTCTTTAAATCCATCACTTTCACGACTAGATGAGAGTTCTAATATACGACGTTCGGCATCGTTAAGAATCGTATCAAGATCGAGTTCATCGTTATAACCATCATTCGCAATACTATCAGCCGCTTGAATCACTTTACGTTTAATTGCGTGTTTAACTACGATATCTGTATAGAACTGTACATTTCGAGTTGTTGGCACGTTGTTCGCTAATTCTGCAAGATACTGAGGTCCACCCGCTTCATTCAATCTACCTTCTTGTGACAATTGATCCATGATTGTGACGACGTCAATATCTTTATTATCTTCGTTCAAGTTCATCATCGATCTAAAGATGTGTTGATGCGCACCTCTATAAAATGACTCAGGAAGCAATACTTCCTGAGTCGAGTTAATCAATTCTGGATCTAAAATAATGGCACCTAAGACAGATTGTTCTGCCTCGTTATTATGAGGCATTTGGTTTTGTTCATACATTCCATCCATAATGATTACACCTCTTATTTCATCCTTATTACTGTTCTACTGTATGCACGCGAATTGTACCTTCAACTTCTTTATCTAATTTTACAGGTACATTAGTGTAACCTAATGCATGAATTCCATTTGGTAAATCCATTTTACGTTTATCGATTTTAATGTCATGTTGTTCTTGTAACGCTTGGGCGATTTGTTTAGTGCTTACTGAACCAAATAATTTACCGCCTTCACCTGTTTTAGCAGAAACTTCTACTTCAAGTTCGCTTAATTGTTCTTTTAATTTTTTAGCATCTTCAATTTCTTGTTGTCTTTCCGCTTCAGCTGCTTTATTTTGTTGTTCTAATTGTTTTAAATTACCTGGTGTCGCTTCGATTGCGTAATTTTTCTTAAGTAAGAAATTGTTAGCATAACCTACAGGCACGTCTTTAACTTCGCCTTTTTTACCTTTTCCTTTAACGTCTTGTGTGAATATTACTTTCATTTAGTTTCACTCCTACTCATTTGTTCTGTAATTGCTTGTTGTAATTGTGAGATTGCTTCTTCAACCGAAACGTCTTTAAGTTGCGTCGCTGCATTGGTTAAGTGACCGCCACCACCAAGTGCTTCCATTGTTAACTGTACATTGACTGCACCTAGTGAGCGGGCAGACATACCAACGACATTATCTTCTCTTCTAGCGACTACATACGATGCCTCTACACCGTCTAAACTTAACAACTCATCCGCTGCTTGTGCAACTGTGACAGGATGATAAATCTTTTCTTCTGAACCGTGGGCAATTGCCACGCCATGTTCTTGTAGTTCGACAGTTTGAATGAGTTCCGTACGATTGATATACGTATCGATATCATCTTTTAAGAAATGTTGCGTTAATATCGTATCGGCACCATGTGCACGTAAATAACTTGCCGCATCAAACGTTCTTGAACCTGTTCGTAATGTGAAGTTACGCGTATCGACAATAATACCTGCAAACATCACTGTTGATTCAAGTCTTGTTAAACGTTGTTCTGTCGGTTGATATTCTAATAACTCAGTAACTAACTCAGCTGTAGAGCTGGCATAAGGTTCCATATAAATTAATAATGGACTTGAAATAAAGCTCTCTCCACGTCTATGGTGGTCGATGACAACTTTACGGTTTGCTTTATTTAAAATGTTTTCATCGATGACCATTTCAGGTTTGTGTGTATCTACTACGACTAACGTTGTCTTAGAAGTCATGATGTCCCACGCTTCATCTGATGTAATAAAACGTTCTTTCAATTCTGGTTTCTCATTTACAGAATCCATAACGCGTCGTAACGTCGGATCAATATCAGAATCATTTAATACGATGTATGCATCTAAGTTATTCATCATGGCAAATCGTGAAACACCGATAGCCGCACCGATAGCATCTAAATCTGGACGTGTATGTCCCATGATAATGACTTTTTCACCTTCCATTAAGATGTCTTTCAGTGCATGTGAAATAACACGCGCTCTTACTCGTGTACGTTTTTCCATCGGGTCAGTCTTACCGCCGTAGAAACGCACGTTACCATTCATATGTTTAATCGCTACTTGGTCACCACCGCGTCCTAGCGCTAAATCTAGTCCTGATTGTGATAACTCACCTAAATCGATTAAGTTCTCTGACCCTTCACCAATTCCGATACTCAATGTTAATTGGGCACGATAACCGACACTTTTTTCTCTTAATTGGTCTAAGATTCCAAAGTTATTATCCTCTATTTCGTTTAAAATTCGTTGATTTAAATAAGCTACGAATTGATCTGAACTATAACGTTTAAAGTAAACATCGTGTTCCGTCGCCCATTTGTTAATGACACGCGTTACCATAGAATTGATTTCCGAACGTTGTGTGTCATTCATATTTTGCGTTATTTCATCATAGTTATCTAAAAATAACGTTGCGATAATTGGTTTAGAATCCTCATACAATTTGTTAGTTTGAACTTCTTCAGAAATATCGAAGAAATATAATACTTTTTCATTTTCTGCGTACTGTACGCGATAGTGATGTTCATTGTCTTCGATTTCAATTTCTTGTGTTTTTTCTAATTGTTTCAAAATGTTTGGATAAACTTCATTTACTGGGTCAGAAATTACATTGCGGTTGACCCTTTCCGACATGAATTTGTTCATCCATTCAATATTTTCATTGTCATCTAGAATGATCATTCCAATAGGTAAGTTTTTAATTGCGAGATTGTTACCTACTGAAACACGTCCACTTAAATCGTCAACATAGTTGTCTAATCTTTGAAAAGCCTGTCTTACCAAAAATAAAGTCCCAATTATTATAAGTATTAAAGCAATTGATGCGATGCCAGCAACGAGCTGATTAAATATAAACCAGATCACAACTAACGCAATTGCTGTTAACACCATAATAATAAATGGTAAAACTAATGCTTTTTTAGTGGATTGACGGTTCATTTTTCCACCTCTAATCATTTTTTAATGATACCTTTTAAATTGATGTATAAATCAATCACGCCCAGTAAAGTTACAATATGTGTAAATGGATTAATAAACGTACCGAAAACGATAAACATAATTGTAATTACGAGCGGTAAAGATTTCGCTTTTCCGAAATAATGTATAACACTTAAACCCTGAATATACATACATAATGATAACACAATTTCCATATTTAATACGACACTTTGGAAAGTACCCTGTTGGCTGGCAAACATAACACAAAGCAACACAATTAAATATATGTAAAGTAACGTTTTGCTCATCTGCCATGCATATAATGGCTTGAAAATAGGTGTTGCGATTTTAAATTTACGTAGCAATGGGAACGTAATTAATAAATTAACCAACACGAAAATAAATATTGCGATAATGATATAACTTGGTATTTGAACCGTCATTTGACGAAAACTTTCGTCAAACATTCCTTTAAAATCACCTGAAACCGAACTCTCTTCCATCATTTGTTTGATTTGGTGCTTAACTGGTTTCATCAGACTCATTAGTTTAGGTAATTGGGAAAGTGATTGTAACACCATAATCGTTATTAAGACGATCATACTTATGTAAGTTGTTGTTATATAAAGAATTCTTTCTTTTGTTGTACGTTCCTTTAGCAATTGCCCTATAACAAAGCTCATAATTAAGATGATAATCATGAAACTCAATACAAAGATATTACCAAATAACGTAGATAATACGACTGTAGCCACGGCAGCTATACCATATGATTCTACAGATTTATGCCAGAGAATAATTCCTGGTATCGTTGCAAAAAGGGTTAATATGAGACCCAAAGGTGGCAATATATGTAGAATTGTAGCGACTATTAATAGCGCCAATATACTCAGTATAGTTGCCTTTGGATAAATTTTAGAAAACAAGTTCGCCACTCCTATACTATTTTTAACTATACGTACCATTCTAACCTCTTTAAAACTTTTACACAATTTAACTGGCTATATTTTTAATAGATAGAGTGTTTGAGAAAATGTTTCTATTATTTATTATTAATTCATTTCCTTTATCAACAGTTTTTAAAGTTCAATATTCCATTTTTGTTGCTTATGCGTGATGAATAAATTCAGTATTTTTATTTGCGCTTTATTTTTGAAACCTTTAAAAAATGATAGAGATTTGGCGCCCAATCGTTGAAGTTTAATAAAAAGCCATCATGCCCTACATTATCTGGCACAAAGCAATGTTTGTGATATTTAAAGCGTTCTCCCATTGCTTGTACTAAATCATTTGGATAAAGTAAATCATCAATAAACCCGAGTGTCATCACTTTGGTATTTAAATTCGCGAATACTTCGTTTACGTCATTTCTACCACGGTCAATATCATGACTATCTAAGACGTCCAGCAGTGTTAAATAGCATTGGGCATCAAAGTTATTCTTAAACTTATTACCTTGATGTTGCTGATATGAGACTACTTCTGAAGGTGTGAAACGTTGGTCATAGCTTTTAGAGGAACGGTAAGTTAAGAAGCCCAGTTGTCTTGCTATACTTAACCCCTCTTCATTATCTAGGTGTATCGCTTGTCTAGCAATCTCATTAAAGGCTCTACTGTAGGAGGAAGTCTTATCAGTTGCAGCAAGTATTACTGCTTTATCTATCTCAAAACGACGATTATATAATAGTTCAAGTGTTTGCATACCGCCTAGTGATCCTCCAATCACGATATTAATTCGACTGTAATCTAACGCCTCAAGACCTTTTTCAATTGCTCGTACAAGGTCTCTCAAAGTAAGTTTCTGTGGAAAGTTAGGATCATTTAATGCAGAACTAGAACCATAAGGACTTCCAATGACGTTAAATGTCAGAAACTGGTAGTCGTGTACAGGCATATAACCACCATCAATAATCTCTCTCCACCAACCTGGCTCCGCATCTGTGCCATAAGTTAAATGATCACCCGTTAAAGCATGACAAACTAACACTAACGGTTGTCCTGCATACCCCACATGTTCATAACGTAATTTTAAGTTGTTTATCGTTTCACCTGATTCAGTAGTAAATGAACCTAACTCTAAAGTATCTACTGTATAATTCGTCATTGTTAGCCTCCTCAGTTTTATTTTCCACAAATTAAAATCGTAATATCCTGAATAATGAATGTGTATTACCTTACATGAATATTCTAATCAATGCTGTCATTAACATGCCAAATATTATTGTAGACGTTAAACTACGTGTCCAAAATGCAACGACTATCGTTGGAAAGACAGTAATTACAAACGGTAAATTTAAACTATAACCAAATCCACTTTCATGTTGCTTTATCACGCCGTCAATAACTAATGCTGTAAATAAAGTAATTGGTATAAATGAAAGCCATTTTTCTATGCGTTCTGACAAACCAACTTTGGATATAAGAACGAATGGTATAACGCGTGTTAACCAAGTTACAAGACCACATAAAACTATAATAATGAGTATATGCGTTGTTGAGGTCATCGATCTAACACCACCCCTAAAAATGCTGCCAACGTAGAGGCAATAAGAATTGCAATATATGTAGGAACAAACATACTAAACCCAAACATCATCACAATTGTACAGAGGATAAGTTTTACATAAATTGAAATTCGTTTACGTGAAATCGTCTCAAATTGAGATACTGCTAAAAAAATAAACATCGCAATAATTGCGAAATCTAATCCAAAACTCTCAGGATTTTTAATTTGTTTACCAAATAAAGCACCTGCTATCGAAGCTAATGTCCAAAATGTATACGCTGTAATATTTAAACCATGTAGCCACCGATCGTTTATCTTTTCCCCTTTCACGTGAGGTGTAATGGCTACACCAAATGTTTCATCAGTAACTAATGAAGCCAGACCGATACGATTTAAAATTCCATAATTTTTAAAATTCGGTGCTAATGTCAGACTTAAAAGGAACATCCTGGAATTGATAATAAATGTGGTTAAAACAATCGCATATAATGGCGTTCCCGCAATAACTAACGAACATATTACAAATTGCGCGGACCCAGCATAAACTAATAATGAGAGTAAGATGATTTCTATTAAATGGAAACCGGAAGAAGTTGCGACTATTCCAAATGACAGACCAATTCCTACATATCCTAATAAAGTCGATATACATTCCCTAAAGCCTTGCCTAAATGATAGATGTTCTTCCAAACTTCCACCGCCTCTTTTTTAAAATAAGTATTGCTATTCTAATACAAAATTCAGAAAACTCCCACCTGTTTTAGTATCGCGTTTGTGTGGCCGAAGACAAACGTTTGTCTATTAAGATTGAAATATCAACGATTTAAAGAATTTGTAATTTTTAAAATATTTTTAGACATCCCTCTATATTTTTGGCTTTTTACACCTCCCCTACTACTAAATAATTAATGTAAAAAGCTTATAAGTACAGGGGTTTTAGTTTTATAAATCAAAATAAAAAAGGTAGAAGCTTTTATGAGCTTCTACCTTAAATGAATAGCGATTTCGTTATTAACTATTACTCTATCTTTTAAAATAATCTCTTCTAATTTATTTAAAAGGACGAATTTCTGTTTTTCCACCCATGAATGGTACAAGTGCTTCAGGAATTGTTACTGAACCATCCTCGTTTTGATAGTTTTCAACGATAGCCGCAAATGTACGACCTACTGCAAGTCCACTACCGTTTAATGTATGCACTAATTCTGGTTTTGCTTTTGTATCTCGTTTGAAACGGATATTTGAACGACGTGCTTGGAAATCAGTAATATTTGAACAAGAACTAATTTCTTTATATTCATTATAACTTGGTAACCAAATTTCTAAATCATATGTTTTGCTTGAACCGAATCCGATGTCGCCTGTACATAAGATCACACGACGATAAGGTAATCCAAGTTCTTCTAATATCGCTTCAGCATTTGTCGTCATTTCTTCTAATGCGTCCCAAGAATCTTCTGGTTTTTCGAAACGTACCATTTCAACTTTATCAAATTGGTGGAGACGGATAAGACCTCTTGTATCTCTTCCTGCTGAACCAGCTTCACTACGATAACATGCAGATTGTGCTGTAAATTTCTCAGGTAAGACATCCGGCTCAATAATTTCGTTACGATAATAGTTTGTTAAAGGAACTTCTGCTGTAGGAATTGTATAAAGACCTTCTTTTTCAACTTTGAATAAATCTTCTTCAAATTTAGGTAACTGACCTGTGCCGTACATAGAATCTGCATTCACTAATTGAGGTACCATCATTTCAGTATAACCATGTTGCGTTGTATGTTTTGTTACCATGTAGTTCATTAACGCACGTTCAAGTTGTGCACCATCACCAGTTAAATAGACAAATCTTGCTCCAGATACTTTAGCAGCTCTTTCGAAATTTACCATTTTCAATTCTTCCACTAAATCCCAGTGGGGTTTAGCTTCGAAATTAAATTCACGCGGTGTGCCCCAACGTTTAAGTTCTACATTGTCTTCATCTGATGCACCTTCAGGAACATCATCATGAATTAAGTTAGGGATACGAGATAACTGATCGTTTAGTTCTGCATCTACTTTATTTAATTGTTCATCTAAAGCTTTGATTTCATCACCTAAGTTACGCATTGCAGCAATCGCATCGTCAGCATTTTCTTTGTTACGTTTTTTCTGAGCGATTTCACCACTTACTTTATTACGTTCAGCTTTCATTTCTTCAGCTTTACTAATCAATTCACGGCGTTGGTCGTCTAACTTTAATACGTCATCAACAACACTGTCGTCCATGCCTCGCTTAGTAACTTTCTCTTTAACTAAATCTGGTGTCTTACGGAATAACTTAATATCCAACATAAAAATTTCATCCTTTCGAAGATAAATTTGAGGACTCCGCGTATAAAAAAAGACCACATCCCTTACCCAAGGGACGTGGTCTACGCGTTGCCACCCTATTTAACAGTCTAATTTAGACTGCGCTCACACTAAAATAACGGTTAAAACCGATTGTTCTTTCATATAGTAGGTAGATTCGCATTAATATTGATTACTTGTTCACACTTACCACAAGCTCTCTGAAATCGAATAATTAATGTTACTTGTCCTACGAACAATACTATTATTAACTTAAATTAAATATAGCAAATCAATTTTGTGATTTCAAGCATGACACGCACTATACTGTTTCTTTATAAGCTGCTTCTTGCAGATATTGTGATACTGCTTCAATATCTTTATGGAATTGACGATCTTCTGTAATAGAAGGAACAATTTTTCGTAATTGATTATATTTTTCGTATGTTTTTGGTGATAACTTTTTAACATCTTTATGTTCGACTGCTTGTAATGCGATGATTGTTTCAATTGCTAAAACACGACGAGCGTTTTCAACAATTTGATAACCGTGTCGTGAAGCAATTGTCCCCATCGAAACATGATCCTCTTGATTGGCTGAAGACGGAATCGAATCCACACTTGCTGGATGTGCCAGTGTTTTATTTTCTGAAACGAGACTTGCCGCAGCGTATTGCATAATCATGGCACCACTTTGTAAACCTGGTTGCGGACTTAAAAATGCCGGTAATCCTTGGTTTAATTGAGGGTTTACTAGACGTTCTAGACGTCGTTCTGAAACATTGGCTAACTCGCTTGTTCCAATTTTCAAGAAATCTAAAGCAAATGCGACAGGTTGACCATGGAAATTTCCGCCTGAGATCACTAATGTTTCATTGTCATTATCAAAGATAAGCGGATTATCGTTCGCAGCGTTCATTTCATATTCTAGTTTTTCTTTTACATAATTGAAGACTTGGAAACTTGCACCATGAATTTGAGGAATACAACGTAATGTATACGCGTCTTGTACTCTTATATCACCTTGTTTTGTCGTTAGTTCTGAACCTTCTAGCCAGTCTCTCATACGTGCTGCCACTTCAATTTGTTCTGGATGGTTTCTTACTTTATGTACGTTTTCATTATAAGCATCTGTAATACCATTTAAAGCTTGATGTGTTAATGAAGCAATCCACTCTGCTTGTAACCCTAAACTTTCCGCTTCAATATGACTAATGATACCTTGTGCTGTCATTGGCTGCGTACCATTAATCATCGCTAAACCTTCTTTAGCCTTTAGCACATGTGGTTCACGATTTAAGCGTTTTAAGACGTCCCGACTGTCTAATCTTTGATCTTCATAATAAACTTCACCTTCACCAATTAACGCTAATGTTAAATGAGATAATGGTGCTAAATCACCCGAAGCTCCTAGTGAACCTTGCTCAGGGATAACTGGGATAATACGATGATTAATGAAATATTGTAATTGATCAATCAAAGCTTCTGAGGCACCAGAATGTCCTTTGATTAATGTATTGAGTCGTAATACCATCATGACTAATGCTACGTTTTTAGGGAAAGGTTTGCCCATACCACATGAATGGGATCGAATTAGGTTCGTTTGTAATTGATTATATTCACCTTCGTCAATGCGTACGTCACTAAATAATCCAAAACCAGTTGTTATGCCATAAATAACTTGTTTATTTTCTATAATATCTTCAACGATTTGTCTGCTTTTTCTAACTCTTTCTAATGTGAGATCTCCAATGCTAACGGTATCTGAATGCTCTAAAAAATGCTTAATTTCATTAATTGTTAATGATTCACCATCTAAATGTAATACCATTCTTCCATCTCCTTTGTTTTAAATAAATCCTTTGTTTAATAAAAAGTATACGCTTACATTTTTTGAAGAACAACACTTAGCACAATATCCGTAATGTATTATTAAGTTACCGATTTAATAGGGTAAAGTTTAACTTAACAAAGGTTAATGTAACTTTATAAATTCTTTACGAATCAAAGTATTGACTTACGACCAAAGCAGGTATAATATACACTATTGTATTTAGAAATTGTTGTTTTGACCGTATTGTTATCAATGGATATGAGCACATTATTTTCACATAGTATATTACCTTTTCATATAGGATATAAGCTCGATAGTGGAAATTATATGCAATGCTCATACTTCATTTATTTTTGCAAGACGTACGATACAAATAGAAATGAGTATTTATTTAAGGGAGGTTTCAATTGTGGAAGTTTTATCATCAGTTAACATACCGAAACGTAATGAAGAAACTCACAAAGGTGATTACGGAAAGATTCTTTTAATCGGTGGAAATGTAAATTTAGGCGGAGCAATTATGCTAGCAGCACGTGCATGTGTATTTAGTGGAAGTGGGTTAATTACTGTAGCTACACATCCTACTAACCATGCAGCGCTTCATTCACGTTGTCCTGAGGCTATGGTTATTGATATCAATGATACTAAGATGTTAACGAAGATGATTGAGCATACAGATTGTATCTTAATCGGCCCTGGATTAGGTTGTGACTTTAAAGGGAACAACGCAATTACTTTCTTATTGCAAAATATCCAACCACATCAAACTTTAATTGTGGATGGCGATGCAATTACTATATTTAGTAAATTGAAACCGGATATCCCTTCATGTAACGTGATTTTTACACCGCATCCAAAAGAGTGGGAGCGTTTAAGTAACATTCCTGTAGATGAACAAACATATGAACGCAATCGTGAAGCGGTTGATCAATTAGGTTCTACGGTTATTCTTAAAAAGCACGGCACAGAAATTTACTTTAAAAATAGTGATTACAAATTACCTATCGGCACACCTGCAATGGCAACAGGTGGTATGGGTGATACTTTAGCTGGTATGATTACAAGCTTTATCGGACAGTTTGATAATTTTGAAGAAGCGGTAACAAGTGCGACTTATACACATAGTTATATTGGCGAAGAGTTATCTTCTTCAATGTATGTCGTTCCACCTTCAAGATTAATTAATGAAATTCCATATGTGATGAAATCATTAGAAAGTTAAATTCACAGTCCAAAATAGAGGGTAGGCATACTAAATTTTAATGTAATCTCTACAAATTCGATAAATTATATAAAAAAAGCACGGCCTTTCTAATAAAGAAAGGTCGTGCTTGTTTATTTGTTATTCATCATTGTCATCGTTATCTTCGTTTTCAATATCTTCATTTACACGATCCATGAAGTCTTGTCTAAGTTCTTGGCGTTCTGTTGAATCTGTATTGTCTGAAGTAGTACTTTCATCCTCTGTTTCAGTATGAATTGTATTACCAGGTGTTTGATCATCAACAATTGATTCACTCTCAGTTGAAGTTTCATCTTCACCTTGTTCTACTTCGGATGTTTCGAGGGCCTCTTCTTTTTTCTCTTCTTCACTTACTTTAGCTACTGTTGAAACGAACTGATCATCACTTAACTTGATGAGACGGACACCTTGAGCACTACGTCCATTTTGTGAAATATCTTGCACATCAATACGGATGATTACACCTGAGTTCGTAACGATCATTAAATCTTCTTCGCCAGTTACAGAAGTAATACAAACGATGTTACCATTACGTTCAGTAATTGTTGCTGTTTTGATACCTTTACCGCCACGATTTGATAAGCGGTAATCTTTGACTGGTGTACGTTTACCGTAACCATTTTCAGTTACTACAAGAAGTTCATCATCACTGCTAGCATGTGCCACATCTAAGCCGACAACTTCGTCTCCTTCTCGAAGCGTAATACCTTTCACACCAGCTGCCGTACGACCAAGTGGACGTAACGTTTGTTCTGAGAAACGGATTAATGAAGCATGAGATGTACCGATTAAGACATCTTCATTACCGTCAGTAAGTCTTACCGCAATTAACTCATCATCATTCTTGAAACTTATTGCGATTTTACCGTTTTTATTAATGTGTGAGAAATTACTTAATGCAGAACGTTTCACACGTCCTTTAAGTGTCGCAAATATTAAGTAATCTTCTTCACTTTCTAAGTCTTTCACGGCAATCATCGTACTGATTTTTTCATCGGAATCTAGCTCTATCGCATTGATAATTGGTATTCCTTTAGACTGACGTGAGAGTTCCGGCACTTCATAACCTTTAAGTTTATACACGCGGCCTTTATTCGTAAAGAACAAGACGTTATCGTGCGTACTCATCGTTACAAGCTGACTGACAAAGTCTTCTTCTAACGTATTCATACCTTGGACGCCACGCCCACCACGATTTTGAGCTCTATATGTAGAAACTGGTAATCGTTTAATGTAATTATTGTGGCTTAATGTAATGACGATTTGTTCTTCAGGTATTAAATCTTCATCTTCAATACTATCTAAACCGCCTAATTGAATTTCAGTGCGACGCTCATCGCCAAAGCGGTCACGAACATCGATAAGCTCATCTCTTACGATTTGAAGTAAGCGTTCTTCATCGGCAAGAATTGCTTGTAACTCTTTAATGTACTCAATCAAGTTGTTGTATTCATCTTCAATCTTGTCACGCTCTAAACCAGTTAGACGTCTTAAACGCATATCGAGAATCGCTTGAGCTTGGCGCTCAGATAACTTGAAACCTTCTTGTAAACGTGTCATAGCCTCTTTATCTGTTTCTGATTCACGAATAATGCTAATGATTTCATCAATGTGGTCTAGTGCGACTCTTAAACCTTCTAAAATGTGTGCACGGTCTTGTGCTTTTTTCAGATTATATTCTGTACGTCTTCTGACTACGACCTTTTGATGATCTAAATATTGTTCTAATGCTTCTTTAATGTTGATCAGTTTTGGTCTGCCGTTCACTAAGGCGATCATGTTTACACCGAATGATGTTTGTAATGGTGTTTGTTTGTATAAATTATTTAGAACGACGCTTGCATTAGCATCCTTTCTAATATCTATAACGACACGTACACCCGTACGTAAACTTGTTTCATCTCGTAAATCTGTAATACCTTCAATTTTTTTATCACGTACGAGTTCGGCAATTTTCTCAATCATACGTGCTTTATTGACTTGATAAGGTACTTCAGAAACGATGATACGTTGACGGCCACCGCCACGTTCTTCGATTTCAGCACGTGCACGCATTTGAACAGAACCACGTCCCGTTTCATAGGCACGTCTAATACCACTTTTACCTAAAATAATACCTGCAGTAGGGAAATCTGGGCCTTGAATATCTTCCATAATTTCAGCAATCGTCAAATCTGGATTGTAACTTAAACTAATTATGCCATTAATAACCTCAGTTAGATTATGAGGCGGGATATTCGTCGCCATACCAACTGCAATCCCTGAAGCACCATTTACAAGTAAGTTAGGGAATCGAGAAGGTAAGACTGACGGCTCTCTTTCTGTACCGTCATAGTTATCTATAAAGTCAATCGTATCTTTATTTAAATCTTTAAGCATTTCAAGCGTCATCTTCGCCATACGGGCTTCTGTATAACGCATTGCTGCTGCGCCATCGCCGTCCATGGAACCGAAGTTACCTTGACCGTCTACTAAAGGATATCGATAGCTGAAATCCTGTGCCATTCTAACCATTGCCTCGTATATTGAAGAGTCACCATGAGGGTGGTATTTACCCATAACGTCCCCGACGATACGTGCTGATTTTTTATAAGGTTTATCTGGTGTCATGCCTTGTTCGTTTAATCCATATAAAATACGTCGATGCACTGGTTTCATACCATCTCTTACATCTGGTAATGCACGAGACACAATAACACTCATCGCATAATCTAAAAACGATTCACGCATTTCACTTGTTATATTCCGTTCATTAATTCTTGATTCAGGTAATTCAGCCATCAAGATATCCTCCTTCAAAAATTCAGATTATTGCTCTAGAAATCTAAATTTGCATAAACTGCGTTGTCTTCAATAAACTGTCTACGGTTCTCTACAATATCGCCCATTAACATTTCGAATGTTTGGTCTGCATCAATTGCATCTTCCAATGAAACTTGTAGCATTGCACGATTCTCTGGATTCATCGTAGTTTCCCATAGTTGATCTGCATTCATCTCACCAAGACCTTTGTAACGTGAAATGGACCATTTAGGTGATGGGTCTAATTCTGATTTTAATTTTTCTAATTCACGTTCATTAAACACATAGTATTTTTGTTTACCTTGCGTTAATTTAAACAATGGTGGTTGTGCAATATATACATAACCCGCTTCGATTAACGGTCTCATAAAGCGATAGAAGAATGTGAGTAATAACGTACGTATATGTGCACCGTCGACATCGGCATCAGTCATAATAACAATCTTGTGGTAACGTGCTTTGCTTAAATCAAATTCACCACCGATACCCGTACCAAATGCTGTAATCATAGAGCGAATTTCGTTGTTATTTAAGATTCTGTCTAGACGTGCCTTTTCCACATTTAGAATCTTACCTCGTAATGGTAAAATCGCTTGCGTTTCTGAGTCACGACCTGACTTTGTAGACCCCCCGGCAGAGTCACCCTCGACAATAAAGATTTCACTGCGCTCTGGATCCTTACTAGAGCAATCTGCAAGTTTACCTGGTAAGCTTGAAATTTCTAATGCTGATTTACGACGTGTCACTTCACGTGCTTTTTTAGCTGCGATTCGTGCACGAGATGCCATAATACCTTTTTCTACTACGATACGTGCCACTTGTGGGTTCTCATATAAGAAACGTTCAAATAGCTCTGAGAAAATCTTATCAACAATTTGACGTACTTCTGAATTTCCAAGTTTCGTCTTTGTTTGTCCTTCGAATTGTGGATCACCATGCTTGATTGAGACGACTGCCGTTAGACCTTCTCGTGTATCTTCACCCGATAATCTCTCTTTGTCTTCTTTAATGATTTTACTATTTAAGCCATAACTATTAAGTACACGTGAAAGTGAACGTTTAAAGCCTTCTTCGTGTGTTCCGCCTTCATATGTGTGGATATTATTTGCGTATGTTAATAAGTTTGTAGCATAACCATTGTTGTATTGTAAGGCAATCTCAACTTCTACATCATCTTTGGATTCATGTACATAAATTGGTTGCTCGTGTAACGGTTCTTTATTCTCATTAAGCATTTCTACATATGATTTAATACCACCTTCGTAATAATACGCATCTTCACGAACTTCCTCTTCTCGTTCGTCTTTTAGACGGATGGCTACACCTTTATTTAAGAAAGCTAATTCTCTAATACGTTGTTGTAAAATCTCATAATTATAAACCGTCGTTTCAGTGAAAATTTCAGGGTCAGCTTTAAATCGAATTTCTGTCCCAGTTTCTTCTTTCGTTTCACCAATAACCTTTAAGTCGAATTGTGGAACGCCTTTTTTGTAGGCTTGATGATAAATTTGTTTATCTTTATGTACATAAACTTCTAGGTCTTCGGACAGTGCGTTTACTACTGAAGAACCTACACCGTGTAGGCCACCAGAGACTTTGTAGCCGCCTCCGCCAAACTTTCCGCCTGCGTGAAGTACTGTTAAGATAACTTCCACTGCTGGACGACCCATTTTCTCTTGGATACCTACTGGAATACCTCGTCCATTATCTGTAACTCTAATCCAATTATCTTTTTCAATCACAACGTTGATTTCATCTGCGTAGCCTGCAAGTGCCTCATCAATACTATTGTCGACAATTTCCCATACTAAATGGTGTAAACCTTTTTCTGAGGTTGAACCTATATACATACCTGGTCGTTTTCTTACAGCTTCTAAGCCTTCTAATACTTGAATTTGACCAGCGCCATAATCTTCCCTGTTGTTCACATCTGACAATGTTTCCACCTTCACTTTCGTTACTTAATAATTTCACCTTGTTGAATTTGAAATAGCTTTGCATTTTTCATAATTTCATGGTCGATACCATCCACAGATGTTGTTGTTACGAACGTCTGTACTTTATGTTGTATCGTACTTAACAAGTGTGTTTGTCTCGAGTTATCTAACTCACTGAGCACGTCATCTAACAGTAATACCGGATACTCTCCAACTTCGATATTCATAAGCTCAATTTCTGCAAGCTTAATCGATAAGGCTGTCGTCCGTTGTTGCCCTTGGGATCCATAAATTTGAGCGTCCATTTCGTTAATATTAAAACCTAAGTCATCTCTATGCGGACCGTAAAGACAAACTGCTCTATCCATTTCACGTTCCTTGTTATCGTTAAGTATTGTTAAGACATCCTCCAAGCGTTCCGTCTCGGTTTTGTTAATAAAGTCTAGCTTCATGCTTGGCATGTATTTCAATACTAATGTTTCGCGATTATCCGTAATTCCAGAATGAATAGGTCTAGCTAGAGATTCTAGTTCGTTTATAAAATGCGCTCTTCTTTGCATCACTTTCAATGCGTATTCAGCAAATTGTTGATTTAAAACTTCGAGCATCGTGCTATCCGTATTATTTCCGTATTGCAATTGCTTCAAATAGTTATTCTTTTGTTTGAGAATACGTTGATACTGTGACAAATCATTTAAGTAAACTGCTGAAATTTGCCCGAGTTCCATGTCGATAAATTTTCGTCTGATTTGTGGCGAACCTTTAACTATATTTAAATCTTCGGGTGCAAATAGTACGACGTTTAAGTGGCCGATGTATTGAGTCAGTCTACTTTGTTCTAAGTGATTGATTTTAACTTGCTTTCCTTTTTTGGTTATATACATCGTTAGAGGCATAACGCCATATCTATAACTTAGTTCACTCTCTATTTTAGCATAATCACTAGAAAAACGTATAAGTTCCTTGTCATTGGATGTTCTGTGGCTTTTCGCTAGCGCTAACGTATAAATAGATTCTAGGAGATTCGTTTTACCTTGAGCATTTTCACCAATGAGGATATTTACTTCTGGATGACAATCTAAAGTAATAGATTCATAGTTTCGATAGTTGTCTAGTTGGAGTGTGTTAAGTTTCATTCTTCACCTTGATGTAAAATCAAAAACGAACCAACTTCTGGTATATCTATGTGATCTTGATGATTTAACTTCTTACCTCTACGCGTTTCACGTTCATCATTGATAAAGACTTCAAAGTCTTGTAAGAACCATTTGGCTTGTCCTCCAGACTCGATAATTCCTTCTGTCTTGAGAAATTGCCCTAATGTAATGTCTCCGTCTACGATGATTTCTTCAACCAAATCAATCACTCCGTTTCTTTATTAGGTCATTCCTATATTATACCTTTTTTGAGGAAAATTTTCATTCAAAATACAGGAAAGAAAGCGATTACTTTAAACTTTATTTACAGAAATTTAAATGATTCTCTCTATATCTGTTTTATATTGTTTTAACTACTTACATTATAGCAAAAATACACACATAGTTTTAATTCATACTGTCGAAAAATAACGACTCAAAAAATGAATTGAAAACTTTAAAAACATAACAATCGTAAAATAATCTAAACTCTCATCCACAAACTTATTTGAATCATATAACGTGTTTTAAGGGTCATTTTGGCTTCAATTTATATATTTTGGTATAAAACCATGCATTTTAATTTATGATTCACTGTGACTCGCTCAGTAGCATTTAAATATGGTATGTAATTTTACATATGATTTTTAATAAAAAATGAGCCTGAGACAAAAATAGGTGTCTCAGACTCTTTATCAATTTGGCAGTAGATGTCTGAATTGAAAATGCGCTTAGAACAAGCTTTTTTCAATCCTAGTTATCCTTATCGAGATGGGACTACGAAATCTCTATTAGAAAATTCGATTTCTGTCCCACTCCCATAGTTGGTTATTAATTTAGTGGTTAAGCATGGGTAATTTCAAATTAATAAGTTCTGATTGGTAAAATTAGTTGTGTCACTGAATCATCATCTTTTGGTTTTAAGATAAATGGTTTCATTGTACCGAAGAATTCAATTTCAACGTCATCGTTATCAATCGCTTTTAAAGCGTCCATCATATATTTTGAGTTGAATGAAATCTTTAAGTTGCCACCTTCGACATTACTTGCAGTAACTTCCTCATTTACAGTACCAATCTCTGGAGATGTAGAAGACAGTTCTACTAACTCATTTCCCGTACTTAACTTAATTACGTTGTTACCACCTTCACGTGCTAATAAAGAAGCACGATCGATTGCATGATAGAAGTCACCGTTATTGATTCCTAATTTAAACTCGTAATTTTCTGGGAATAAACGTGAAGTATCTGGATAATGACCTTCTAGTAAACGAGAGATAAAGTTTACATTGCCTACTCTGAATAAAACTTGGTTTGAAGCAAAGAAAATATCGATGTCATCGTCACTATCTGACATGATTTTATTTAATTCAGATAAAGCTTTACCAGGAATGATGACATTTTTATTTTCAGTCTCATCTTCTAATTCAACTTTTCTGACAGCCAAACGGTGTGAATCGGTTGCAGTGCATATTAATTCATTATCTTGTATAAGCCAGTTGACCCCTGTTAATACTGGGCGTGTTTCTGAGGTGGACACTGCGAAATTCGTTTGTGCAATCACGTTTTTCAATACCTTTACTGATAATTGAATTGCATCATCACGTGATACTTGTGGTAGTAATGGATATTGATCTGGATCTAAACCACTTAAATTAAATTCGGAATGGCCTGATGTGATAAGTGTTTGGAACTGTGCATTTGTTGAAAGTTTTACATCTTTACCTGGTAATTTTTTAATAATATCTACGAAGAAACGACCAGGAAGTACAACTGAACCAGTTTCTGAGATTTCAACAATATCTTCACCGTCTACTTGTTTTGGTATAGTGATTTCAATTGAGATTTCAGAATCAGAACCAGTAAGTATCACTTCGTTGTCTTTAGCATCTAATTTAATACCAGTTAAAATCGGTAATGTTGTTCTTGGTGAGATGGCTTTTAATGTATCGTTAAGTTGATTAATAAAATAATCTCTTCTAATTGTGAATTCCATCGTTAAATAAACTCCTTCCAGTCGTTTATATATAATTATATAGGTTTTAAATTCGTAGTAATAGTAGTAGGTCTTGTGGATTACGGGATAACCCAATAAAGTTCAACAGTGACAACTATTATTTGCTGTGGATAACCTGTTTATAGTGTGTATGACTTTTTCACATTATCCACAATTGTTAAAAACTATTTCTTTTTTTCTATTCCTCAAATTCAGTAATTTAATCTGTTATAGTACAGGTTTTTTACTGATTTCTAATTTCTTTTTCTAAATTTTCAACTTCTTGTTTGAATGTCGCATCATTTTGCATGTCTTTGACAATTTTTTCGTGTGCATGAATCACAGTTGTATGATCACGACCACCAAATTCTTCACCAATCTTCGGTAGTGAGAAATCAGTTAACTCACGAGATAAGTGCATCGCAATTTGACGCGGGTATGCGATTGATTTTGTACGTTTCTTCGCACTGAAGTCTTCAATCTTCACGTTATAGAACTGGCCGACAATCTTTTGTATATCTTGAATTGTAATTTTCTTAGATTTAGGTGCTTGGATAATATCTTTTAAAGCTGCGGCTGTTAGTTCAGTCGTGATAGGTTGTCCTTGTAACTTTGAAAATGCTAATACACGCGTTAAAGCACCTTCTAATTCACGAATGTTTGATTGAATTTGATTTGCAATGTAGTTGAGTGCTTCAGAAGGAATGTTTAAGTTTTCCTCTTCAATTTTTTTATGAAGAATCGCCATTCTCGTCTCATAATCTGGTGGTGTAATATCAACGATTAAGCCCCATTCGAATCTTGAACGTAAACGATCTTCTAACTTTGCTATTTCTTTTGGAGGTCGGTCACTTGAAATAACGATTTGTTTATTCGCTTGATGTAATTCGTTGAATGTATGGAAGAATTCTTCTTGGGTTTGCTCTTTGTTTTGAATGAATTGGATATCATCAATGAGTAAAACATCGATATTACGGTATTTTTCTCTAAATTGTTCTGTTTTATTGTCTCGTATTGACTTGATGAATTCGTTCGTGAACTTTTCACTAGAGGTATAAATTACTTTGGCATTGGGATCATTAGCTAATACGTAATGTCCAATTGCGTGCATTAAATGTGTCTTGCCAAGTCCGACGCCACCATAAATAAATAGTGGATTATACGCTTCGGCGGGTGCTTCGGCAACGGCTAAACTTGCGGCATGAGGAAATCTGTTGCCAGGCCCGATAACGAACGTTTCAAATGTGTTGTGCGTATTGAATTGATCGCCACTTACAGATGCTTCATCTACACCATTGTTCTCTGATTCTTCCTTTTGTTGTGGTGCTGGAGATGAGTTGCTCTTTGAATTCATACTTGCTAATTCATCTTCTGAGTAAAAGACAGGCATGATTTCATGTCCTATTGCTTCGTATAATGCAGTTTGAATAATTTCTACGTAATGAGATTTCAACCAGTTGGCTACAAATGGATCATCAATTACAACGATAGCTTCATCATTTTCTAAGGAATATAGCTTTGTATCCTTTAGAAAGGTTTGATAACTCGGATAGCTTACTTTTTCTTGAGCTAAACTTAAAACTCTTTCCCATATTTCTTGTTCTGACATAATTAACAAACTCCATATTTCATAAATTTTAAAAGTTATACACAGTACACACATATGTGAATAGAAAAAATAACATGTTGTTGACAATTATCCACAAGATACACACAATCAGTGGATAAATAGTTATTTTTTCAAAGTTACACACAGGCATATGTATATAAACCAGAATAATAGACCCTATATGTATCAGTGATTATACGACTTATCCACACAATTATACTTTTTAACATTCATAGATGTCAAATGACTGTGAATATGTTCCTAAACCATGTGGAAAGTTGTGTATAACAATATATTTATCCACAAAATTTTGAAGAATATCTGTGAATAAGTGGATAACTTAGTCGAAGTGAGTAGTATATCAGAAATAATTGAATTTGTACGGTCGGGAAATAATTTATAGTGTATGCATGAAAAATGTATAAGCGATAAATATTACTTATACTTCTTTCGAAAATGTAAGCGAGCTGTTGAAAAAATAGGGGTAAAATCGTATGGCTACAGTGGTTTTGTGAAAGTTTTAGAAAAAATGACCTTGCTTTATAAAATAGATTTTGTTATATTGTAGTAGTTGCTTGAATCGTGACTAATTATTAATGAAGTTAAATCAAGAATAAAAGCAGACTTGTATACGCATTTATCTATAATAATAGTTAAAGAATCGAATAATAAGATGGAGGTGTTTTTACATGGTAAAACGTACTTATCAACCAAATAAACGTAAACATAACAAGGTGCATGGTTTCAGAAAACGCATGAGCACTAAGAATGGCCGTAAAGTATTAGCGCGTCGTCGTCGTAAAGGCCGTAAAGTTTTATCAGCATAAGATCACTGACTCATCAGTGGTCTTTTTTTTGGTTTGAAAAGCAGTAAATATCATAATTTTTGATAAAGTTTTTTTATTTTCATACTTAAATGAAAGATATTTACTATAGAAGGAACTAACATTTACATTATAATAGAATGTAAATATGGAGATAAGCGAGTGATGTTCGTTGGAAAAAGCATATCGAATTAAAAAAAATAGTGATTTCCAAATGATTTATAAAAGAGGGAAATCTGTCGCAAATAGACAATTTGTTATTTATACTAAAACGAATAAAGATTTAGAACATTTTAGATTAGGTATTAGCGTTTCGAAAAAATTAGGGAATGCTGTTGTGCGCAATAAAATAAAAAGAGCAATTCGTGAAAACTTTAAAGTTCATAAAAATGATATTATTCCAATTGAAATTATTGTGATCGCTAGACAACCTGCAAAAGATATGAATACGATTCAAATACAATCAAGTTTGGAACATGTCCTTAAAATAGCTAAGGTTTTTAATAAACGCATATAAATAGGGTAGGGGAGGCGTATTAATAGACGTACGTCAGTCTTACCTAAGACAAACCTAAGTCTAACTTGATGTGATTTTTGAATAATTTATTCGCTTTTAACTGTAATTTTATATACAATATTTTAATGATTATTTTGACGCAAGGAGGCGAGAATGATGATGGATTTAGATACGATAACGAGCATTTCTACCCCGATGGGCGAGGGGGCGATAGGTATTGTTCGTTTATCAGGTAATGAGGCCGTTAATATTGCAGACAAATTATATAAAGGTAAAGAAAGTCTAGAAAACGTTGCTACCCACACGATTAATTATGGCCATATCATCGACCCAGAATCGAATGAAGTTGTCGAAGAAGTCATGGTGTCAGTATTAAGAGCGCCCAAGACATTCACACGAGAAGATATCGTAGAAATAAACTGTCACGGTGGTATTTTAACTATTAATAGGGTGTTAGAATTGACGATGACACACGGTGCACGAATGGCTGAACCTGGTGAATATACTAAACGCGCATTCTTAAATGGTCGTATTGATTTATCACAAGCTGAAGCCGTAATGGATTTCATACGTTCTAAAACGGATCGTGCATCCAAAGTTGCTATGAACCAAATTGAAGGTCGTTTAAGTGACATGATTAAGCGACAGCGACAATCCATCCTCGAAATTCTTGCGCAAGTCGAAGTGAATATTGACTATCCAGAATACGATGATGTTGAAGATGCGACGAATGAATTTTTACTAAAGCAGTCTAATCAAATTAAACAAGAAATAAACCAGTTACTAGAGACTGGAACGCAAGGTAAAATAATGCGTGAAGGTTTATCAACAGTCATCGTAGGTAAACCAAACGTCGGGAAGTCTTCCATGTTAAACAATCTCATCCAAGATAATAAAGCGATTGTAACTGAAGTTGCAGGGACAACAAGAGATACATTAGAAGAATACGTCAATGTACGTGGCGTACCGCTAAGGCTAGTTGATACAGCGGGAATTCGAGATACTGAAGATATCGTAGAACGTATCGGTGTTGAACGCTCTCGTAAAGCATTAAGTGAAGCGGATTTAATCTTATTTGTAATTAATTATAATGAAGGTTTAACTGAAGAAGATCGTAAATTATATGAAGTAATCAAAAATGAAGATGCCATTGTTATTGTTAATAAGATGGACTTAGAACAAAATCTAGATATAGATGAAGTTAAGGAAATGATAGGCGATATGCCATTGATTCAAACTTCTATGTTAAAACAAGAAGGCATTGATCAATTAGAAATACAAATTCGAGACTTATTCTTTAGTGGAGATGTCCAAAATCAAGATATGACCTATGTATCTAATTCAAGACACATTTCATTACTTAAACAAGCAAGACATAGTATACAAGATGCAATTGACGCAGCCGAATCAGGGGTGCCAATGGATATGGTTCAAATTGATTTGACGAGAACTTGGGAAATTTTAGGCGAAATTATCGGAGAATCAGCGAGCGAGGAATTGATCGATCAACTATTTAGTCAATTTTGCTTAGGTAAATAAAAAGGAGGAAAAATTATGGCTCAAAAATATGATGTAATAGTAATAGGAGCCGGTCACGCAGGGATTGAAGCTGGTCTTGCATCTGCAAGACGCGGCGCCAAAACGTTGATGTTAACAATTAACTTAGATAATATCGCATTTATGCCTTGTAACCCGTCAGTTGGTGGACCAGCGAAAGGTATAGTCGTACGTGAAATCGATGCTTTAGGTGGTCAAATGGCTAAAACAATCGACAAAACGCATATTCAAATGCGTATGTTAAATACAGGTAAAGGACCAGCAGTAAGAGCCTTACGTGCACAAGCAGATAAAGTGTTATACCAACAAGAAATGAAAAAGGTTATTGAAGATGAAGATAACTTAGATATTATGCAAGGTATGGTAGACGACTTAATCATTGAAGATGATGTGATTAAAGGTGTACGTACAAATATTGGTACTGAGTATTGGTCAGAAACTGTTATCGTTACGACAGGTACATTTTTACGTGGAGAAATCATCCTAGGAAATATGAAATACTCAAGTGGTCCAAACCACCAATTACCATCTATCTCATTAGCAGATAACTTAAGAAGTTTAGGGTTTGATGTTGTACGATTCAAGACTGGTACACCACCACGTGTTAATGCTAAGACAATAGACTACTCTAAGACGGAAATCCAACCTGGAGATGATGTTGGTCGAGCATTCAGCTTTGAAACAACTGAATATATTTTAGACCAATTACCATGTTGGTTGACTTATACTAATGGAGAAACGCATCAAGTGATTGATGATAATTTACATTTATCAGCGATGTATTCCGGCATGATTAAAGGTACAGGCCCAAGATATTGCCCATCAATTGAAGACAAATTTGTTCGTTTCAATGATAAACCACGTCACCAACTATTCCTTGAACCTGAAGGACGTAATACGAATGAAGTTTACGTGCAAGGTTTATCTACAAGTTTACCTGAACACGTACAACGTCAAATGTTAGAAACGATTCCAGGTTTAGAAAAAGCGGACATGATGCGCGCAGGCTATGCAATCGAATATGATGCAATTGTTCCAACACAATTATGGCCTACATTAGAAACTAAAAAGATCAAAAACTTATATACAGCTGGTCAAATTAACGGAACATCTGGATATGAAGAAGCGGCTGGCCAAGGTATCATGGCTGGAATTAATGCGGCAGGACGCGTGCTAGGTAAAGATGAAGTTATCTTAAGTCGTTCGGATGCATATATCGGTGTGCTCATAGATGACCTAGTAACTAAAGGTACAAATGAACCGTACCGTTTATTAACATCAAGAGCAGAATATCGTTTATTATTAAGACATGACAATGCAGACTTACGTTTAACTGATTTAGGTCATGAAATTGGATTGATTTCTGAAGAGCGCTATGAACGTTTTAATGAGAAGAGAAAAATGATAAAATCAGAACAAGAACGTTTACAAGGTATTCGTATTAAACCAAAAGATCGCGTACAAGAAATCATTGAAGCACAAGGTGGATCACGCTTGAAAGATGGTATCTTAGCGTTAGAACTATTACGCCGTCCAGAAATGACGTATGATGTAATATTAGATATTCTAGAAGAAGAACCACATTTACCATCAGATGTTGCAGAACAAGTAGAAATTCAAACAAAATACGAAGGTTATATCAATAAATCATTACAACAAGTTGAAAAAGTAAAACGTATGGAAGAAAAGAAAATTCCAGAAGACTTGGACTATGATCAAGTCGATAGCCTAGCAACAGAAGCACGTGAAAAATTAGCAGAAGTAAAACCGTTAAATATCGCACAAGCTTCACGTATTTCTGGGGTAAATCCGGCTGACATCTCAATCTTACTTGTATTTTTAGAACAAGGTAAAATTCAAAGGGTGAATAATTAAATGTCTATACAATGGTTAACTGAGCAATTAAGCACGCACGGTATAGAATTAACTTCAGAACAACAACAACAATTTCAAACGTATTATCAAATGCTTGTCGAGTGGAATGAAAAAATGAACTTAACAAGTATTACTGAAGAACATGAAGTGTATTTGAAACATTTTTATGATTCAATTGCACCAAGTTTTTATACGGATATCGATTTAACGCAATCACTAACGATATGTGACGTGGGTGCTGGTGCTGGTTTTCCAAGTATACCGTTAAAGATTATTTATCCAAATTTAAAGGTAACAATTGTCGATTCTTTAAATAAACGGATACAGTTCTTGAATCAACTAGCGGACGCTTTAGATTTAAATGATGTACATTTTATTCATGATCGTGCAGAAACATTTGGTAAAGGAGACTACCGGGAGTCTTACGATATTGTTACCGCACGAGCAGTGGCAAGACTTTCAGTATTGAGTGAATTATGTCTGCCATTAGTGAAGAAAGGCGGACAATTTATCGCTTTAAAATCATCTAAAGGCACTGAAGAATTAGAAGAAGCAGCTTTCGGTATAGGTGTATTCGGCGGTAAAGTAAACGATACAGTGTCTTATGAGTTACCAGAGGATGCTGGCGAAAGACAAATGATTAAGATTGATAAGCGTAGTCTCACGCCAAAAAAATATCCAAGAAAACCGGGCACACCAAATAAATCTCCACTATTAAAATAGTGAAGATAAGGTGAAACGATTAATTTAGAGGAGCGCGTGTTGAAAATGAAAAAACCTTTTTCTAAATTATTTGGTTTAAAAAATAAGGATGACATTGCTGGCTATGTTGAAGAAGATTATAATAATGTAGAATCCATTCACATTGAACGCATAGTGCCAAACCGTTATCAACCTAGACAAGTATTTGAGCCAAATAAGATAAAAGAACTTGCAGAATCAATAGAAGAACATGGTTTATTACAACCCATTGTCGTTCGTCCAATTGAAGAAGACATGTTTGAGATTATAGCGGGGGAACGTCGATTTAGAGCATTACAACATTTAAACAAATCTTACGCTGATGTGATTATTAGATTCTTAGATGACGAAGAAACAGCGGTTGTAGCTTTAATTGAAAATATTCAACGCGAGAACTTATCAGTTGTTGAAGAAGCAGAAGCATATAAAAAATTACTAGACATCGGTGATACAACGCAAAGTGAACTTGCTAAGAGTCTAGGTAAAAGTCAAAGTTTCATCGCAAACAAATTGAGATTGTTGAAATTAGCACCTAAAGTTATCCAAAGGTTACGTGAAGCTAAAATCACTGAACGTCATGCGCGCGCTTTACTCAGTTTAAAGAAAGAAGATCAAGAACAGATTGTTGAAATTATCATTAATCAAAATCTTAATGTTAAACAAACAGAAGCACGTGTAAAACAAAAAGTAGGCCCGGAAAAAGTTAAAGCTCAGAAATTTGAATTTGCTAAGGATTTAACTGCTGCACGTGAAGAAGTAGGTAAAAGCATTGAAGCCATTGAAAAAAGTGGTGTCAATGTTGAACAACGTGCAAAAGAGTATGATGACTATTATGAAATAAAGATAAAATTATACAAAAGATAATACGTCGGTCAGTCTTAAATTGTAAAAATGATACCCATATATAAACTCGTCGATTCGGATTTATTCGAATTTGACGAGTTTTTTATGTTTCGATCTAATATAAAATAATAATTTCAATATTGTGAAAACTTCAATATTGTGATTAAATTAAGAAAACGCTTACATTTTAAAGGGGAGATTAAAATATGATTACTTTTATCGTATCTATTATTTTACTCATCGTCGGGTATTTCACATATGGTAAGTATATTGATCGCATGTTCGGTACGAAAGATGACAGACCGACACCAGCATATGACCAACAAGATAATGTCGATTATTTACCGATGAAAACATCATCTAATTCATTAATTCAACTATTGAATATTGCAGGGGTAGGGCCGATATTTGGACCAATTATGGGGGCATTGTATGGTCCAGTTGCATTTATTTGGATTGTTGTAGGTTGTATCTTTGCAGGTGCAGTTCACGATTATTTGACTGGAATGATTTCAATTCGTAACAAAGGGGCACATTTACCTGAATTAGCCGGGAAATTTTTAGGTAAATTGATGAAGCACTTCGTAAATATTTTCTCTATCTTATTATTGTTATTGACGGGTACAGTATTCGTAACAAGTCCAGCATTGTTATTACATAATTTATTTAATAGCAAAGTGGCATTAGGAATCATTATCTTTGTGATTTTCGTATATTATATTTTATCTACAATTTTACCAATCGATAAAATCATTGGACGCATTTATCCAATATTTGGAGCTTTATTATTAATTAGTGCGGTAGGTGTAGGGTTCCGTCTAATTCAAACTGGAGCACCAATTCCTGAGTTAAGCCTTAAAAATATGCATCCAGATGGTGCACCTATATTCCCATTATTATTCTTTACTATTACATGTGGCGCATTGTCCGGTTTCCATGCTACACAAACACCAATCATTTCTCGTACTACTAAAAAAGAGAAGAACGCACGTTTTATCTTCTACGGTATGATGATTGCTGAAGGTATCATTGCGATGATTTGGGCAGCAGCTGGTATGAGTTTATTCCATGGGTATGATGGTTTAAATGAGGTTCTTGCTAAAGGTGAAGCGGCGTTAGTTGTAAGCAAAGCTTCTACGTTATTACTTGGTTCAGTATTTGGTACGATTGCCGTGCTAGGTGTTATCGTTCTTCCTATCACAAGTGGGGATACTTCTTTCCGTAGCGCAAGAATGATCATTGCAGATTATTTAAATTATAGTCAAAAAAGCATGTTAAATAGAGTTATCGTTGCTACACCGTTGTTTATTATAAGTTTTGTATTAACTCAAGTAGATTTCACGATATTATGGCGTTATTTTTCATGGGCAAATCAAACAACAGCCGTTGTGGCCTTATGGGTCGGAGCGATGTACCTCTTAATCGCTAAGAAGAATTTCTGGGTAGCGGCCATTCCAGCCGTATTTATGACTTGGAATATCTTTACTTACATTTTGAGTCAAAAAATAGGTTTCGGTTTAGATCTCAATCTCAGTTATATACTAGGCTTTATATTAACTTTAATGTGGATTGCCTATTTTGCTTACCAGTATAAAAAACGCACATCAGGCGTACAATTCGAACTCGATTATGTGATTAAAAAAACTGGCAAATTTAGAGCGACATAAGGAAGATTTCGTTTCGTGGCATAATCCTCGTCATTGCCCTATTATGTGTTTACTTGTCAAATATATAAAAAAAGAACGCGACGTGATGTCGCGTTCTTTTTATGCGTTAGAATTCACTTTTTAAAATACTGAAGATAAGTGTGTCTCTATATCCTTCTTCAAGTCGTATATTTTGTCTTAAAACCGCTTCATGTTTCATGTTAGCCTTCTGTAACACAATGCCTCCAGCTACATTTCTTGCATCGATAGCACTCCAAATTCGATTTAATTTCAATACTTTGAAGCCATATTTGATAATTGTTTGTGACATACTTGTAGCGATACCGTGATCCCAATATTCAGGATGTACAATAAAGCTTAATTCGGCACTGTTATTTGCTTTGTCATGTATAAGTTCGATTGAACCAATCACTTTATCAGTATCAGCATCTACAATTACATTGTAAATCCATTCAGAAGATTTCTCTAAAATGGTATCAATCAATTGTTCTGTTTCTTCGTAACTTTGTATATCCCAAGTTAGATATTGCGTTACTTTTGGTGAAGAATATAATTCATGAATATCTTCAATATCTGTTTTCATTAAATCTCTAGTATAAAAATCCATCCGCTTCACTCCTTATATATTGCGGTTTATTCAGTTAATAAGAATTGTCTAATTTTATCCAATCATAACACTCGGAATTCCAAAAACAAAATAAAGATATATTAAAGGTTAAATATCAACAATTGTATTACTTTTGTTTATTAATAAACGTATTAATAGAAGTATACATCAATGCTTTATTTTCATAAAAACCAAATTGAGAAGATAATTTCTATTGCTAACACATTGCAATGTAACTAAATGATTTCAAAACGGTGACAGTACAAAAGGCCTTGAGAGCGTTAGTTTTCAGAATATTTTGTAGGTACTGAGACTGAGAATATATTTCAATTAGAGGTGTGCTTTAGCATACTACTGTAAACTTTGTCTTGATTTTAACACGTTGTGAGACGGTTTTATTAATTTGCTGTAACCTATGAAATTAAAATCTGCTGTATAGTATTCAACATCATCTAATTATTTAATTAGAAATTTTTAAAAGTACAGTCTTTGCTTTTGCAAAACTGTATTGGGAGGATTTTAATTATGAGAAAAACAATTTTAACTACTATAGCAGCAATTTCATTAGGTGCTACTGGTGTAGGTGCTAACGCAGCACACGCTGAACAAAATAATTGTGCACCAGGCCAAGCTCAAAAACAAGTTGCACAACAACAAGGTGAGCAAAGAGGTCAATCAGCAGAACATCAAAATTATCATGCTAAGCAAAATCAACAAGATAAGCATCAACCTAAACATGTAAAATTTGAAAATAAAAAAGATGATAAAAAGCAAAATAATGTAACTCCAACTCCAGTACCACAACAAGATCAGTCATCTTCAGACGATGCATCATCTGATAGTGATAGCACTTCTACAACGTCATCATCTGAGTCAAGTGATGATAGCAGTGATTCAACATCATCAGATTCAACAAGTAGTTCAAGCACTTCAGATTCTAGCAGTGACAGTTCAGACTCTACAGATTCATCAAATTCAACTGATTCAAGTAGCGATAGCTCAGATTCAGTATACAGTCAATTTATCGCTGCAGGTGGTACTAAAGAATTATGGGAAAGCATCGTTTTACCTGAATCAGGTGGTGACCCAGATGCAGTAAACTCAGCTGGATATAAAGGATTAGGTCAAACCAAGGAATCTTGGGGAACTGGTTCAGTAGAAACACAAACAAAAGGTATGATTAATTACGCTGAAGAACGTTATGGTTCTATCGAAGCGGCCATTGAATTCCGTGAAGCTAACGGTTGGTGGTAAGCTTTAAGCGTTATAATTCAAAAGTCATAAAGTGAAATATAGACTAAAGTTCATTCTCCATATAATTTTTAAAAATCGCTACGGTTAAGTCTGTTCGAACTTAACCCGGGAAATATAGAACAATAACGGATAATTGTCCCTAGATCCGTTTCTAAATAAGACTTATAGACATTTTAACACCCTAATATAAAACACCCCCTCAAATTAATAAAAAATAAGACTCCCTTCCTAGTAGTTATTTAAAATACTGCTAGTGGAGGGAGTTTCATGTTGCAAAATATTAGTAATAACATTCGAGGTCACATGATTTTGAGAAAATTCATTCAAAAAATAAAAAGTCTTTAAATAAATCTTTATTTATATCTTAGTTTTGTTAGACTATAAATAAGTTTTTATTTGGTGATCAAGCATGGGGGTAGTTATGGGAACACAAATGCATTTAGCTTCACTTATTTATAGTACTGGATTACATCAAGCATCTTGGAGATTAACTGATTCTCCAATTGAAAGGATCGGAGATATAGAATATCAAATTGAAATTGCTCAAATGGCAGAACGAGGTTGTCTTGATGCGATATTTTTAGCAGATGGACAATACGTATCAGGTGAAAGTACAGGACATCTTTCGTATTTTTTAGAGCCTTTAACAACACTTACTGCAATTTCACGACACACGCAATATATTGGTTTAATAGGGACAGTTTCTTCCACATTTTATGATCCGTATAATGCTGCACGACTTTTAGGAAGTTTGGATCACATTAGCCAAGGTCGAGCTGGTATGAATATCGTGACTTCACAAATGGATGTTGAAGGTCAAAATCATTCGATGGCGCAATTACCGCCGCTACAAGAAAGATATGAACGAGCAGAAGAGTTTGTCGCAGTGTTAAAGAAATTATGGTCTTCTTTTAATCCAAGGGCATTAATTCATAATAGAGATACAGGTCAGGGTATAGATGCACAATTTCTAGAAGAAATAAATCACAATGGTAAATACTTTCAAATAAATGGGCCTCTCAATATACCTTCAAGTCCTCAAGTGTATCCTTTGTTGTGCCAAGCTGGTACTTCTATCCCAGGGAGAGAGCTCGCTGCTAAGCAAGTCGACGTTATCTTTTCAATCGCATGGAATCAAAGTGATTCCAAAGCATTTTCTAAAGATTTAACTGAAAGGACTCAGAAGTATCGCAACATTAAAGATAAGCCACTCATTCTACCAGGATTAACAGTATATGTTGCAGATACTGTTGAAGAAGCACAGAAAAAGGTAAATGAACTGGACCAATTTGTCGATAACGAAGATAAATTATTACAAATTGAACGTAGTATTGGTCAGGATATCTCACAATGGCAGATGGATGAACCAATCCCATCTTTGCCACGGTATGAAGATTTAACTGTAAAAATAGGATCTAAAGCTCGATATGAAGCGATTCGTCATGCGATTGAAACAGAACATCTTACATTACGTGAGTTATTACAGAGGGTTAATACTTGGATGGGGCATAAAACGATTGTAGGAGATCCTGTGATGGTTGCTGATACGATGCAGGAATGGTTTGAAACGGGGGCATGTGATGGCTTTATATTAATGCCACCTACGTATCCAGACATGTTTGAAAATTTTATCGATAAAGTGATACCGATTTTACAAGAACGTGGGTTGTTTAGAACAGAATATAAAGAAAAGACCTTGAGAGCAAGGTTTAAGAGAGAGGTAAATTAACATTAAAAATTCAAATTGGAAATCAAAGTTAGATTGGCCCGTATTTTTAATAAGTGGAGGGCTACTTGTATTATTTGTAATCATGTCAATTGTATTCACTAAAGAAACATCGGATGTAGTTAATCAAGGATTTAAACTATCTATTAGTTATTTTGGTGCATTTTGGCAAGTGTTGTTACTTGTGACGTTTGCAGTAGGATTATTTTTAGCATTTTCTCGTTATGGTCGTGTTAGATTAGGCAATGCGTCCCAACCAGAAATGAGTTATTTTAAGTGGGCAGCGATTGTTATTACGTCTGGACTTGGAGCTGGAGCGATTTTCTGGGCTGCGGCTGAACCGATGTATTATTTTATTGATGTACCACCGACGATGGGTTCAGGTATTGATAATAAAAGTAAAGCAGCAATTCCGGCTGCGATGGCACAAAGCTTTACTTCTTGGGGTTATACGGCTTGGGCTATTTATGGTGCGGTCAGCGGTATCATTATCATGTATGCACACTATAACAAAGGTTTGAAAATGCGCCCACGAACTTTGTTATTTCCAGTATTTGGTCAGAAAATCGAAAATAATAAAGTGGGTTCGCTCATAGATGTATTTTGTATTATAGGTGCTGTTGCAGGAACAATCGGCACAATTGGATTTTTCGGGTTTCAGTTCAGTTATTGGTTACATAGTATTTTTGGAATTCCTGATAATATCGTAACGCAAATATTATCTGTCGTAGGGCTGATGATTATCGTGTCTATCTCAGCGATGACAGGAATTGAAAAAGGGATTCAATTTTTAAGTAAAGTGAATGTTTGGTTAGCGATTGCAGTTGCAGTATTTATAGTGCTAATTGGACCAGGAAGGTTTATTGTTGATACATTTATTTCTTCTTATGGTGTCTATCTGACGAAATTTTTAGAAATAGGCACGTTTAGAGGAGATGACAAATGGGCTGGCACGTGGATGTTGTTCTTCTTCGGTTGGTTTATCGGTTACGGCCCACTCATGGGTATGCTTGTGGCTCGTATTTCTCGAGGTCGTACAATTCGTGAAATATTTATACTTGTTTCTATCGTGGCAGCAGTTGTTTCTCACATTTGGTTTACTATCTTAGGTGGTAGTGGATTATTTTACGAAATTAAGAAAAGCGGAACCATTAGTAATCCGTTAAATGACAATGGACTACCTGCAGCCGTGATTTCAATTGCTACCCATTTACCTCTAGGCGTAGTGTTAGTTGTAGCGTTGCTCTTATTAACGTTAATCTTTGTTATTACGACAGCAGATACGATGTCCTATTCTATTTCAATGTCTGTAACAGGTGAAGGTGATCCGCCGAAGATTATCCGTTTGTTCTGGGTTGTGATAATGGCCGTAATTTCAATCATCCTTATCAATATTGGTGAAGGTAGTATTAGTGCAATTCAGTCATTTATTATCGTGACAGCTGTACCTATTTCGTTAATTATGTTGCCTGTCATTTGGACTGCTCCAAAAATTGCACACAAATTAGCAATACAACAAAACATCATTGAAAATGGACAAAATAAAAAGAACGACAAAGATTTTTAGTTTTGGATAATAACTAAAACGAATAGAATACGTTAGAATTAATATGTGGTGAATTTATAAATAATAAAGGAGCTTAGAAAATCGTATGCAGTCTATTAAATCAGTAGCAGCACAATTAGACGTTTCGAGAAATTCATTGCGATATTATGAAAAAGAGGGTTTAATTGGACCAATACAACGAGATCCCAACGGTGTTAGACAATATAATGAACAAGATATCGAAACAATTTATAAAATTGTGCATTTACGTGCTATGGGAGCAACAATCAAAGAAATTAAAAGTTTGTTACATGAACATGATGTAGCACAATTAGATGAACAGTCATTAAAGGATATTGTGCGGTTTTTAGGGGAATTAGATAATAGGTTAACTCAAAATATACAGGAAATAGAAAAGCAAAAATCAAAAATTAGCCAAAAAATTGACCGACTAAATCAGCAAGTTGAAAATAAATAAATAAAAGCCGAGAGATACAATAATGATAAATCTGTAATTTTTCGTACTAAGAAATTAAATACAGATCTACTTTATTCCCTCTCGGCTTAATTATTATTTCAAATTAATGCATTTTACCAGTTGAGCTGGCCTTCTTTATTACTAAAAGTTATATTGATAGAATTATCCTCACTTGAAGCAAGCTCCACGGTACGGATAACACCTTCTTCTACAGGTCTAGCTCCCATTTCTCTTGCTAATTCTGGTGTAGCACCGCCGAATTCTGTAGCGACCATGCCTGGGCATACGGAATTGACAGTGATGTGGGATTCTTCATTTGCTTGAAGTTCTTTGCCAAGTCGAATCGTCCACATATTAAGCGCAGCCTTGGAAGCTTGATAACCAACTGCACTCGCATCATAAACTTGTGAATTCGGATCGGTTGCAGCACTCAATGATCCCATAATGCTAGAGATATTGATAATCTTCGCTTCTTTATTTTGTTTTAATAGTGGTAACATTGCTTGTGTTACATCTATGACCCCGAAAAAGTTAACGTCAAAGTCTTTTCTCATAGTGTCTGTTGATAGTTGTGAAGGTTGTTGAAATTCATCTAAAGCAATACCAGCGTTATTGATTAAAATAGACAGATACCCGTATTGTGTTTTTATATATTTTGAAGCGGCTTCGATCGTCGTTTTATTTGTTACATCAAGAACAATATATTCTGCTTCAATACCTAACGCTTTTAATTTTTGTACGGCAGATTCGCCTTGATCAGCACTACGACTTCCTACTAAGATGTGTTGCCCTTTTTGACCAAGTTCTTTAGCAATTTGAAAGCCCATTCCACGATTGGCTCCAGTGATTAGTGTGATAGTTTTAGTTGTATCCATGAATCGTGTACCTCCTAAAATTAAGATGTACGAGTACTATACTAGGTTCGTCCTACGCTAAGTCAACACAAATGTTAGCGTAAAAATTTTATTTAAAATGAACACCCCAACCCACAACTTAATTTCATAAAAATTAACTTTTTACTCGAAAACAGCTTAATTAATAGGAAAAGGTATATACATATTATATAAGATTCATTATACTTAAAAACATGCTTATTTTAATTTATTAAGGAGAAGGAAAATGAATATCCTAAAAAGAATGTTTCAAAGACCAGATGTGTCTCTGTTTCAAAATAAAGATGCACATCTAGAAAGGACGCTTCGAGTTAGAGATTTCTTAGCACTTGGTGTAGGGACAATCGTATCGACAGCAATATTTACTTTACCGGGTGTCGTAGCGGCAGATCATACAGGACCATCAGTCAGTTTATCGTTTCTTGTATCAGCGATTGTAGCCGCACTTATTGCGTTTGTTTATGCTGAAATGGCAACTGTTATGCCGTTTGCTGGTTCGGCTTATACTTGGATTAGTATATTGTTCGGTGAATTCTTTGGTTGGCTCGTTGGTTGGGCACTAATCGCCGAATACCTTATCGCCGTCGCATTTGTAGCTTCAGGATTTTCCGCGAATTTGCGTGGATTGTTAAATCCGTTTGATATTAAGTTACCAAACAGTTTATCGAATTCATTGGGTACCAATGGTGGTATTGTTGATATCATTGCAGCCATTGTCATCGTTATTACAGCACTGTTGTTATCTAGAGGGGCTTCTGAAACGGCACGCGTTCAAAATACGTTGGTTGTATTAAAGATATTAGCAATTTTATTATTTGTCGTGGTAGGGTTAAGCGTTGTTAATGTCGGACATTATGTTCCATTTATCCCAGAATACAAAATGACTGAAGCAGGTGCATTTGGTGGTTGGCAAGGCATCTATGCAGGGAGTTCAGTCATCTTTATTTCCTACATAGGGTTTGATTCAATTGCAGCCAGTTCTGGTGAAGCGATTAATCCACAGAAGACAATGCCACTAGGTATACTAGGCTCATTGATTATAGGTGTGACTTTATTTATCATTGTTTCACTCGTATTAGTTGGTATGTTCGATTATACAGCTTATAAAGATAATGCAGAGCCTGTGGGATGGGCTTTACGTGAAAGTGGACACGGTGTTATTTCAGTTATAGTTCAAGCTGTATCAGTGCTAGGTATGTTCACTGCTTTAATAGGAATGATGTTAGCAGGTTCTCGTTTACTTTATTCGTTCGGTCGTGATGGTTTGTTACCAAAATGGATCGGGACCCTTAATAAAAAGAACTTACCGAATAGAGCGCTCATCGTTTTAACAATCATTGCAGTGATTATCGGTTCAGTGTTCCCATTTGGATTTTTAGCTCAATTGATGTCTGCAGGAACGCTTGTAGCCTTTATGTTCGTCGTTATAGGACTCTTCAGTCTGCGTCGTCGTGAAGGGAAAGATTTACCAGAACCGTCATTTAAGTTGCCATTATATCCATTTACTCCAGTGTTGATACTGATTTGTGTCTTTGCTGTATTTTGGGGATTAAGTGGTCAAGCGAAATTCTATACTTTACTATGGTTTGTGGTCGGTATTATTTTCTACGGATTCTACCTTATTAAAAGTAGTCTCAAAAAAGAATAGAAAATGACATTGAACACCTGTCGAAAGATAGGTGTTTCTTTTTGTGTCTTTTTATAGTAAAATTATGTTGCAAATGCAACAAAATGAGGTGAGATTTCCTTGAAAGATATATTAAGAGATATTGGGGTTATTGCGAGAGCATTAGAGTCTATTAGCAATATTGAATTTAAAGAAATTGACTTAGCTAAAGGTCAGTTTGTTTATTTAGTAAGAATTTATGAAAATCCAGGCATTATACAGGAGAAATTAGCGGAATTAGTGAAAATTGATCGTACGACTGCTTCAAGAGCAATTCGTAATTTAGAGAAAAATGGCTTTATTTACAAACAAGCAGACGCAACGAATAAGAAAAATAAATTGCTGTATGCTACAGAAAAAGGGAAATCAATCTATCCATTTATCATACGGGAAAATGAACATTCTAATTCGGTGGCACTTGAAGGATTTACTAAAGAAGAAATTGAAACATTATCAGCAATGTTGAAACGCGTGAATAATAATATTTCTGAAGATTGGCATTTAGTTAAAAAAGGTAATAAGCGACATTATTAAAGGATGTGCATAGATATGATTAGAGAAGTAACTCAAGCAGATTTAAAGCAACTGCAACAAATAAGTTATCGTACGTTTGATGAAACTTTCCGCGCTCAGAATAAAAAGGAAAATATAGACAATTACTTAGCAACTGCTTTTACCGAAGAGAAATTATTGAAAGAATTAGACTGCTCGCATTCTTATTTTTATTTTATTGAACATGATGCGCAATTAGCAGGTTATTTGAAACTCAATACGTTAGATGCACAAACTGAAGATGTTGCATCAAATAGTTTGGAGATTGAGCGTATTTATATTTTGAAAGATTTTCAAAAAGCAGGTTTAGGTAAGGCATTGTTTAATTTGGCTTTACAAGTTGCACAAGATAAACAATGTGACAATATTTGGTTAGGTGTATGGGAAAAGAATGACAATGCAATACAGTTTTATAAAAAGTTAGGTTTTCAAACCGTTGACGCACACGCATTTATGATGGGAGATGAACGACAAATAGATCATATTATGATTAAACGATTAAAGGGGGAATAGTGATGTATATACCAAAGCAGTATGAAATACATGATATTCAAGAAATGAAACAGTTTATGAAAGACCATGCATTTGTCACAATCGTATCTGTAAATCAAGACGGTAAACCAATGGCGACGCATATGCCAGTGAATGTAACAGAAACAGGAGACGAGATTTATATTTCTGGACACTTTGCAAAAGGTAATACGCAGTGGCAAACGTTTGAAGAAGCGGACGATGTGTTAGTCATCTTCCAAGGGCCGCATAGCTACATCTCTTCAACATGGTATGAAAAAGAAGATGTACCGACGTGGAATTATCAAAGTATTCAAGTTTATGGTCGTAGTCGTTTGTTAACTGAACAAGAGTTAGAACAAGAACTCATCAAGTTGTTAGATAGATACGAAGGTCACCGTGATAATGGTGCGACGTGGGATAATATGTCAGACCAAACACGTAAACAAATTAAAGGTATTGTCGGATTCGAATTAAAAGTGACTGAAATTGCTGCAGCTTATAAATTGAGTCAAAGTCGTTCAGAAAGTGACCGTAGTCAGATAGTGAAAGAACTGGAAAATAGTGGACATAATTTAGAACAAGGCGTTGCGCAAGCTATGAAACAGCAAGGGAAATAACTAACACAATATAAAACAATTATTGGAGGAAATAGATATGTTAAAAAATTTAAATGAGGTTGTCGTACCTGACAGTAAGATTATTCAAGATGCACAAGAAATTGTCAGAGAGTATGGTAATGAATTAATTTGGAATCATTCGAATCGTGTTTATTTGTTTGGAGAAGTCAAAGGAATGCAAGATCAACTTGAATATGACAAAGAAATTTTATATATCACCGCGTTGTTTCACGATTTAGGATTAACTGAGAAATTCAGTAGTAATGATTTACGTTTCGAAGTTGATGGAGCTAATGCAGTGAGAGATTTTTTAACGACTTATAATTATAATCGACAAGATTTACAATTAGCATGGGACGCTATTGCATTACACACAACACTTGGTGTTGCAGAGCATAAAGAAAATAATGTAGCGTTACTTTATCATGGCGTTGGAATGGATGTTATGGGGGATAATTGGGAGCAATACAGTGATGAAATGAGAAAAGCCATCGCTACTAAATTTCCTAGAGGGAACTTCAAACATGATGTAATTAAAGCATTCTACGAAGGATTTAAACATAAACCAGAAACGACTTTTGGTAATATTAAATCAGATGTTATTAAATATTTTGAACCTGAATATCCTCAAAATAATTTCTGCTCTTGTATTTTACGTTCAAAATGGGATAGCTAATCAATAATATATAAATACCCTCTCCTATACGATATTGTATTAATCGCAATTGAGTTGTAAAATATATAAATCGAAAGCTTTCACAGGGAGTGTCGGAATTGAATATTGTTTCTATCATATTAACTGTATTGGTAGCGTTGGAATTTTTCTATATTATGTATTTACAAACCTTTGCGACGACGTCAGAGAATACGGGTCGCGTCTTTAATATGTCTACTGAAAAACTTAAAGATGAGAATGTGAATGTGTTATTGAAGAATCAAGGTGTCTATAATGGTTTAATAGGGTTATTGCTATTATACGGTACTTTTTTTGTAGCGCATGCGAAAGGATTTGTAGCGGCTATCTTAATTTATATTATCCTCGTTGCAATCTACGGCGCCATAACAAGTGATAAAAATATCATTTGGAAACAAGGCGGTTTAGCTATTATTGCGTTGATTTCGTTGTTATTTTAAAAATAATGCAACAATTTAAAACCTAAGAAAACCTCCTACTTTTAAATAAAGAGGAGGTTTTTTATATAATTATGACTTTGAATCATATTCAGATTTCAATAAACTGAAGACATGACTGTCACAAAATTTACCGTTGAGTTTTTCGTCTTGCCTTAGTGTGCTTTCATGAGTAAAACCTAATTTTTGAGGTATTTTTTGACTTTTATAATTTTCAACAGAAGTTCTAATTTCAATTCGATTTAAATTTAAATCATTAAAACAATGATCAATGAGAAATTGTGTACATGTTGTCATAATACCTTGTTTTTGAGCATTTTTAGCTAAGTAATAACCAATTGAGGTTCTTTGATTAACCCAATCTATATAGTGTAATCCGATCACACCAACGAGTTGATTGTTATACCAAATGCCACAATGAAAACCGTCATTTTTAATAAATTGCTGTAAGCTTGATTGAATAAACTGTAGCGTGTCGTCTTTAGTTTTTGTGAATGATACAAAAGGTAGCCATTCTCCTAAATAATCTCTTGATTGATCCACCACATTAAATAAGGTTTGGGCGTCATTTTCTTCTAAAATCTTTAAACTGATATTGTCAGTGACTTGAGTTTTAAACATATGCACCACTCCTTTACCAAAGTATACACAAGAGCGCTAGCATATATCTATAAAAATTTTGAAAACGCATGATATTATTAAGTAGTTGATAATAAATGATAATATATAATAAACAATTGCGTTAAATTTTTATTTTTCAAATAAGTTTTAACAATTCCTACTCAATGATTGTTGCGTTTATATACTATGTAATGGAGGGTAATGAATGGAAAATAAGTTGCTAGATTTGGTTATATTAATTTCAATGTTCTCTTTCTTTCTAGTCTCAATCATAGATAATCATGATTTTATAATACTTATATTAGCGATAAGTTACATATTGATTTGGGTATTAATACATACGTTCACTAAAAATAGTAAACCATATAAAGATAAATAAACTATAATGTAAGATGTTTTATTTATAGGTGGATTTCAGTTGTTTCATCAATTTATCCAATTTAGGCGTTGTTAAAGCGGTATGTTTATTAAGTGCTTTCATATCATCATAAATGGCTTCAAGTTCGGTGAATCCACTCGCATTCGGTATTTGGCTGAGTAATTTCATATTAATCGAAAGTTTAAGTAGCGGGCGAGCTAAAAATTTAAAGTTTTTAAATAATATCTTTTGTGACCGTGGTATGATTTGATAACCGCTATGTTCTAATAGCATGTGTAGTTCGTTTGTAGCACGAATCACATCGTTAATCAGTACAGATTGATTGCCTTTATACTGATCCTTCAAAAATATACCCATATTCATAGGAGTGACCATTGCAGCATGGGACATGAGCCAACTTTCAAAATTTGGAGTGTAGGTTAATTTTATTGGTAATTTGCTAAATGCTTTGTCGAGTTTATCACGAAATGGAATGTCACCGTCGAGATAACTAACCTTTAGTTCTCCAGCGTTAAAGCGGAGTATATTTGTTTCATTATCTTCTCGTATACCACCAGATATAGAGAATCCGAAAGCAATATTTATAGGGAATTGTGTTTGTTCAAGCATTGTCTGACGCAGTTTTCTAGGATTAGAGTTATTTCCTACAAATACGATATTCTGTGAAATATTGTTGGCTAATGTAGGTATGATTGAATAATAATGTGAATATTTCATCGTTACAAATAGAATATCGTAGTCATCGCTTTCTTTTAATTCCTCAATATAGTTAAATTCATCTACTGTGTCTTTTCTTTGTAAATAATGATGTAGTACAACACCTCTATTTTTTAGTCTCTCGTAAGTCTTACCCCGTGCAAAAATCGTAATGTTATTTTCAGGTTTATTTAATGCGTGTGCGAGATGTTGTCCTTGAACGCCAGCGCCAAAAATAAGTATATTCATTATTATGCTCCTTTATCGTTACTGAACAGTTGTTTGATATCTTGAAGTTATCATCAGAAAGGGTTAAACTCAATAAACAAAAATAGCCAGTTGATGTTTAATATACAAAATACAAAATCTGTTGATTAATAGGGGGCTTTATGGATAAACGTAAGGAAAAATCACGGCAGTTGATTATAGAGCATTTTATAAAACTGATGCAAAAGAAAGATGTCGCTAAAATCTCAATGAAAGATATAGCAGATGCAGCTAATATTAATCGAGGTACTATCTATTTAAACTTTATTGATAAATACGACATTTTGGATCAAGCGATAGAATACATTATGACTGATGCGATTGAAGCGTGTAGCCACTTTGTATATGAAAGAGATAATGGGAAAGAAAGCATCAGAGAAATATTGCATGTGATTGATCGACAATATAATATTTTCAAACGCCTAACACAAAAATCAGATTTAAACGTGTTAAGACAGACGTTCTCGAATAAATTTATCTCTAATATTCAACTACGTCAGAAGACAAATGAAATTACTACACAATTTTTAGGTTCAGCGTTAGTTGGTGTCATTGTATGGTGGATTGAAAATGCTAAACCTTGTTCAATAGACGAATTAAGTGAAGAACTATGGGAATTACTCGAACCCCATATAGAAGAAATCAGTTAATCACTTGAAATATTTTTCATAAAATTTTCAACCAGTTTCCTATAACCTTAAAAATAACTTAAATCTTCCGCATTTTAACAAAAAATAAATAAAAGTTTGTTACGATGTTATATAAAAAGGAGGATTATTATGAAATCAAAAGTTATTGCAACAACTTTATTAATTGGAGCGGTGTTAGTCACTGGTTGTGATGGTGATGGCGATGAGAAGAAACCTGATAAGAAAGCGGCTAAGAAACATAAGCAGGAGTTAGTTTACTTTGAACAGTTATCAAATGGTGACGCAGATTATCCTAGAGTGGAAATTGGTTATAAAGATAAAGGTGACAAGACACATACATATACTGCAGCGGGCGATAAAGTCTACGAGCATATTTTAAAAGATAAAGATCAATCACCTTATGTTGTTAAAGATGGAAAGAAATATCATGTTTATAGAACACCTTATATGACATATGATGACAGCGAAATTGAAGGAAAAGTGAAAGATAAAGGAGCAGTCGGTAAGGATGATTAGGAAAATTGGTTTCTTTACTTTAACGATTTGCCTCATGTTGGCTATGATGACAACGACGACTGAAGCGGCTGGCTCTTCAGGTGGTAGCTCTGGTAGTTCTGGTGGTGCTTCAAGTAGCGCTGCATCTTCAGGTTCTAGTGCGAGTGGTGCTTCAAGTTCCAGCGCTGCTCGTACGAGTGTTAGTGCAAGTATGAATAGTGCCCGTAGTTTATCATCTAAACAAGCGAGTAGCCGTAGTAAAATGAGCAAGACGAATTCGTTGGCTAGACCCCATACGATGTCGAATTTCTCCGTAGCTTCAATGCAAGATCAACGTAAAGCGTCGATGTACTACAATAATTATTTGTTCTACTGGTTAATCATGAGTAATCAAGGGTTATCATCTCAAAAGCAGAAACAAATTTTAAAGAAAAATATGGGTCCCAAAGATAAACTGTATACGATTACAATCGAAGATAAGCACCATAAAGACCACGTTATTGTGGTGAATAAAAAAGATTATCAAGCGATTCAAAAGGGTGCACATGTTAAATATAAAAAAGGTAAAGTGCAAGTAGAATCATAATATAATTTAAGTAACACTTTGTGAGAAGATAAGAGACATTCTTTTTCACAAAGTGTTTTTTTATTAAATATTCTTAATTTTTGTAATATTAACAAAAATAATGTTATATTACATGTAAGGGCTTACATTTATGTTGCCAAAGGAGGTAATGAAACACCCATATCCATAAACAATAGAAATTTATAGAGATAGGAGAGGCCTGTATGAAAGTTATTTCGTTGTCACAACTTACAAATTTGATTAATACAGGTGATGTGATCTCGATGGCAGCTTTATCTTCTGGCAATATGCCAATGGCGCTATTCAAAGCAATTGTGGAACATTTTGATTATAATAGTACACCCCGTAAACTAACATTTTTATTAGGTAATGATATAAGTGATTTTAGAGGAGACGGTTATGATTTAGATGATTTCGTTAAACGTGGTATGGTGAAACGTTTGATTACAAGTATCATTACAGGGTCACCAGCGACGATTGAAGCAATGCGAAATGGCGATATTGAAGCATATTATTTACCACAAGGGGTTATTGCAACTCATTATCGGTCACAGACACCGAATTCACCTGGCACTATTACTAAAATTGGACTACATACAACTGTGGATCCGGAACATTCAGGTGGTAAAGTCAATCCAAATACGACTGAAGATTTAGTAACGCGCGTTGAAATCGAAGGAGAGCCCTATTTGAAGTATCATTTTCCAGAGGTAGATGTTGCTTTATTGAGAGGAACGTATGCGGATACGAAAGGTAATATTTTTATGCATCATGAATCACACTTAGGAGAAGGTTACAGTGTTGCAGCAGCTACGCATAGAAATAAAGGTAAAGTTATTGTGCAAGTAAAAGAAATTGTGCCACATGGACAGTACAGCCCTAGAGATGTCTTTATTCCAGGAGAATTAGTTGATTACGTAGTAGTGAATCAAGATCCGATATACCATAGACAAGCAATTCAAACGTATTATGACCCCGCGTTGGCTGGACACCATCAAATTACTAAAATGCGTGAGCCCTACCTAGAATTTAATACACGTAAAGTCATTTTACGTCGAGCAGCACAATTATTACAAAAAGATGATGTAGTTAGCATCGGTTTCGGTATTAATAATGAATTATCAAATTTACTCGTTGAAGAGTCCGCACATGATTTAGTGCAACTTAATATTGATACGGGGGTATTTGGTGGCATGATTGGTAGCAGAGCATATTTCGGGATGAATTATAATTTAGACGCACGTATGAGACATGATCAAACTTGGGATTTCATCAACAATGATGGTTTAGATATTGCATTTCTAAGCTTTGCGCAAGTCGATCAACATGGAAATGTAAATGTTTCTAAATTTGGAGATAAGATGAACGGCTGTGGTGGCTTTATTGATATTAGTCAGACAGTAAAGACGATTGTCTTTTCAGGAGCGATGACAGTGGGTGCCAAACTTAATTACGATAACGGCGAAATCGAAGTTGTCTCGCAAGGACATACACAAAAGTTTGTCGATGCTGTCGATAACCTGGATTTCAATGCGAGTTATGCAGCAACTTTAGGACAGACGGCTTACTTTGTTACAGAGCGCGCTGTGTTTAAGTTAACATCTCAAGGTTTAATGCTTATCGAAATTGCACCTGGTTTAAATCTTGAGCAAGATGTACTCGCCAATATGTCGTTTAAACCCATTATTTCTGAAAATTTACGTGAGATGAATGCAGCAATTTTTAATCAACAGTGGGGAGGTTTAGCAGATGTTATAAAGTCGCATAAGCGGACTTAACTAAGGGGGAGAGGAACATGAACTACGATTGGATTAAAACAAGATCAGATTATGATGAAGTAAAACCAGCAGTCATTGATCCGATGAAAGGTACAGAATGGTCTTATCAAGATTTAAATGCACGTGCAGACAACTTGGCACATCATTTGAAAGACCAAGGCGTTCAACGCGGGGATGTCGTTGGTATCTTTGCACCAAATGATATATCCATATTAGATTTACTATTTGCGTCTATTAAGACGGGGGCAGTTTACTTACCGATTAATTGGCGTTTGAAATCGAAAGAGATCGAAAGTGTCATAGAAGACTCAAAGGTGAAACTCATCTTCTATGCACAAAAGCATCTTTCTAGTTTACAAGGGATTGCAGATGACGTATTACACATGGATGTTGATTCTACACAATATGATGCGATTGTTGATCCATCTAACCACAAACCATTTAAGTCGGTAGACATGAAAGGTGATGATTTAGCCGCATTGATGTATACGAGTGGCACGACAGGTCTGCCTAAGGGCGTAATGTTTTCATATGATTCGTTAGTGAATAACCCAATGAACACATTACTGACGTACAAGGTGAATTCAGATTTCACGACAATATTGTCTACTCCGATGTTCCACGTGCTCGGTTTTAATGATTTAACATTACCTTTACTCATGGCTGGGGGCACTATCATTATTCAACGTTATTTTAACGGGGAAACTTTAAACGATTTAGTCGCTCAATATCAACCGAACTATATGATTATGATTCCGACAATGTATTATGCCATGCTCGTAGCGGATAACTTTAAACCAGATTTATTACAGAATATAGATTATCTTATTCAAGGTGGTTCTGCACCATTACCAAGTGTTCAGAAAAAATTTAAGAATATGGGTTACAACTTGATTACGGGTTATGGATTAACTGAGGCACCACTCGTTATGGTTAATACGCCTGAAAATAGTAAGAAAAAACCAGGCAGTATTGGAAAGCCCGTCATGTTTGTTGATGTTCGTGTCTTAAATGAAAGTTATGAAGATGTAGAAGTTGGTGAAATTGGTGAATTAGCCGTTCGAGGTAAAAATGTCACGCCTGGTTATTGGAACAAACCAAAAGAAACAGCAGAGGTATTTAGTGAGGAATACTTTTTAACAGGTGATTTAGCTAGGGTCGATGAAGATGGAGATGTCTATATCGTGGATAGAAAGAAAGAATTAATTATCACTGGCGGGGAAAATGTCTTGCCGTCTGAAGTAGAAACTGCATTGGCAGAACATCCGCTCGTTGCTCAGTGTGTCGTACTCAGTTATGACAGTCCAAAATACGGTGAATCTGTATCTGCAGCGGTTGTATTAACGCAAGAAGATCCTGATTATGAAGAGAAATTAGATTCATTTATGAGAGAGAAGGTTGCCGGTTATAAAATCCCACGAATGTATTTGAAAGTGACGCATATGCCACTTAACTCTACATCGAAACCTGACAAACTATTGCTACAAGAGTTTATGAATAAAAAAGCACGCGATGAACATCAACAGCAAGATGAGTTAGCCTAAAGTAAATCAACATTGATAAAAATTTTTACAAATAAATGTAAGCGCTATCATAATGCGAGGAGGTTAATCTTTTGACTTACTCACAATCACATAACTAACCAATAGATGGAGGTTGTTAATATGACTACTAAAGAAGCTATGGTACAGGAATTGTATCCAGAAGATGTTTTAAGTGTAGCGAAAGATTTAACTGAGGGCGAAGTTAAGCTGCTCAAGCAAATCAATGATTTTTTAGAAAGTAAATATCGAGATTCGATTAATGATCACTGGGTGAATGCGACGGAACCAGAGGATTACTTTGAAGAATTAGGGAAATTCAATTATTTCAACAATCCATTACTGTTTGAAGGACGAGAACAGGCACGCACACCAAGTCAGCTATTCCAATTCTTTATGTCTTATACCGTTGCTAAATTCGATATTTCGTTAGCTACATTGTTAGGTGTACATCAAGGACTAGGACATAATACATTTTTATTTGGTGGAAGTAAGGAACAAGTGGCTTACTATGTACCGAAATTACAATCACATGAGTTACGTACATGTTTTGCTTTGACCGAACCTGATCACGGTTCTGATGTTGCAGGAGGTCTTGAAACAGTAGCTACGAGAGAAGGGGATCATTGGGTCATTAACGGTGCTAAAAAATGGATCGGTGGTGCGAATGTAGCAGACGTGATTCCAGTATTTGCCGTTGACTCAGAAACGAAAAAACCAAGATGTTTTGTTATAGAACCGAGTCAAGAAGGGGTAGAGATTGATGTATTGCAACATAAAATTGCACTACGTATCGTACCGAATACAAACATTAAACTCAACAACGTCGTCGTCTCTGAAGAAAAACGATTACAAAATATAAATAGTTTCAAAGATATTGCGAGAGTACTCTATTCCACACGCGCAGGTGTAGCTTATATGGCGACAGGTGGTATGGCAGGCGCGCTACGTGCTACGAAAGATTATGTGACAAAGCGTAAACAATTCGGCAAAGAGATTAGCAAGTATCAACTTATTCAAGAAAAGCTAGCCATGATGCAAGGAAATTTAGCACAAGCGATGGCTACTTGTGCACAACTTGCACGCATGCAGGCGAAAGGTGAATATGATGAAGTTGCAACTTCAACAGCCAAAATGATGAACGCTTTACGCTTGAGAGAATCTGTTGCCATGGGCCGAGGTATAACGGGTGGTAACGGTATATTAGCGGGAGAGTACGACATTGCAAGGTTCTTTGCAGATGCCGAGGCAGTATATACGTACGAAGGCACACATGAAATTAACGCACTGGTCATTGGTAGAGCGCTTACAGGAGATTCGGCCTTCATATAACAATGCACGAATGCACGCACGATAGTTCACTCGAGAAGAGACCAATTTGGAGGGATTCATATGACAATTAGAAAAGCGACAGTATTAGGCGCAGGCGCAATGGGTAGTCAAATCGCAGCACTGCTCGTTAATGCCGGTGTGAAAGTAAAGTTATTAGATATTGTAATCGATGAAAATGACCCGAATAAAATTTCTAGAACAGCCTATGAGACCATCACCAATGCAAAACGTCCGTTACTCTTCGATGTATCAAATGCTTCAAACCTATCTTACGGAAACTTTAATGATGATCTTAAAAATACTGGGGATAGTGACATCTATATTGAAGCGGTAAAAGAAGAGCTCGACATTAAACATCAAATTTGGCAACAAGTACAAAAGGTAGCACAAGACGATGCACTCTTTGCGACTAATACATCAGGTATTCCAATCGCATCAATTGCTAAGGTTTTCGATAGTGAAGAGAAGAAACGATTCTTCGGAATGCATTTCTTTAACCCACCACGCATTATGAAGTTAGTCGAAATCATACCGACTGACGAAACAGTATCTGATGTTGTAGCACGCGTGCAAACATTTGCAGAGGAAGTCCTTGGTAAAGGCGTAGTCATTGCAAATGACGTGCCAGGATTTGTAGCGAATCGCGTCGGAACTCAAACGATGAATGACATTATGTACCACGCTGAAGAACAAGGCTTCTCTATTACAGATACTGATGCGTTAACAGGTCGTAGCATTGGACGCCCACGCATGGGAACTTACGGATTATCCGATTTAGTCGGTTTAGACATTGCCAATGCCGTGATAAATGGATTGCAACAAGACCCTTCCGAACAACCTTATTTCCATGAGACAAAAGTGGCTCAGAAATTATATAACAACGGGGCACTCGGTAAGAAAACGAAACAAGGATTTTATAAAAAGGTAGATAAACAACGCCTTGTATTTGATTATGATAAGAATGATTACGTAGTACCTCAGCCACCACAACATGAGATTTTGCAACAGTTTAGTAAAGACTTGGCAACGAATTTAGATATTATTTTCAAAGCAGAAGATAAAGCAGGATTGTTCTTATGGGAAACGCTACGAAATAACTTCTATTATTCAGCGATTAACGTCCCTAAGGCAGCTGAGGACTTTAAAGATATAGACAGAGCAATCGTATGGGGCTTCAATTGGAAACAAGGGCCATTCCAGCTTTGGGATTTAATGGGCTTCGATAGAGTAAAACAACGTATGAAAGCAGAACTAGGTGATTTACCAGAGTGGATTGAACAACGCAGTGAACCATTTTACCAAGAAGGAGAAACGATTGAACGAATTACACCTGTTGATGCTTATATCGACCACGAATTGTGGAATAAAGAAGATTCAAATCTCTCTGTAACGTATCAACAACAACTGCTATTGAAATTACAAAGTAAAAATAATGTGATCTCAGATGGCTTTGTAGATGATCTCGTTGAGGCTATTGATCGTCTAGAAAATGAAGACTATAACAGCATGGTCATTTATGCAGGAGGCCATAATTTCAGTGTAGGTGCCAATTTAATATTAATGAAAAAAGCCCATGAAGAAGGACGTGTAGATGATTTAGTTGGTGCATCTATCGAGAAATTACACTACAGTTTCAGTAGATTGAAATATGCATTGAAACCAATTGTTACTGCAGTCCATGGCAAAGCGCTTGGTGGCGGATGTGAACTTGTCCTCCACTCACCGTTTGTTGTAGCAGCAAGCGAGACGTACATTGGACTTGTTGAAACAGGTGTTGGTCTCTTACCAGCAGGTGGTGGTCTAGCTGAATTGACAGATCGTATCTTACGTACAACGCATAAAAACGACGAAAAACAAACTCAGATGCAAAAAGTGTTAATGAACGTTGGATTAGCCAAAGTATCAACGAATGCTTATGAAGCACAAAAATATGGCTATTTAAGAAACACAGACACAATCATTTTCAATACGGAAAAACGTGTTGAAATCGCATTAAAACGTGCGTTATTCGAAGCTGAAACGAATTATATTCCTCAATCTAAACAACGATATATTGGTTTAGGTCGCGACTTTAAAGCGTTGGTTGAAGGTCAAATAGATGCACAGCGTGTGGGACACTTTATTAGTGATTATGATTACGAAATTACATTGAAAATTGCGGAAGTGTTATCCGGTGGCGATATCCCGAGAAATACATTTATTGATCAACGTTATTTACAAAAAATGGAAAAAGAAAGATTTATCGAACTGCTAAAAAATAAAAAAACCTATGATCGTATTTCACACATGTTAGAAAAAGGGAAACCGTTACGTAATTAAGTAAAGCATAAAAAATCAAGAAAGGGTGAGGTCACATGAGAGATGCATATATTGTTGCTTATGGACGTTCAGCAGCTGGAATAGGGAAACAGGGTAGAGGTGCAATGATTCACGAACGACCGGATGAAGTTGCCGCTAAAGTATTAAAAGGTGTATTAGATAAAGTAGGAGGTACATTTGAACCTTCGATGGTGGAAGATGTTATTGTTGGGAATGCATTTCCAGAAGGTTTACAAGGCCAAAATATAGCAAGAACGATTGCATTATTAGCTGGTTTACCAAATGAAGTGCCAGGTCAAACAGTCAATCGTTATTGTTCATCTGGTTTACAAACAATTGCACATGCAGCTAACCAAATTAATGCAAATGAAGCGGATATCATTGTTGCTGGTGGAGTAGAACTCATGAGTGCCGTGCCAATGGGAGGAAACGAACCGACAAACAACCCGTTATTACAAGATAATGATATAGGGGTTTCTTATCCTATGGGCTTAACGGCAGAAATGGTTGCAGAAACGTATCATGTATCGCGTGAAGATCAAGACCAATATGCAGTGCAAAGTCATAAACGTGCTTACGATGCACAACAGGTTGGTAAGTTTAAGGAAGAAATTATCCCGATCGATATTAATCAAATCACTTATGATGAAGAAGGACCTATTGTAAATAAGGTACCTTTTATGGAAGATGAGACGTTAAGACCTAATACAAATACGGATGACTTAGCAAAGTTACCAACTGTGTTTAAGGCTGACGGTACAGTGACGGCAGGCTCCTCGGCGCCTTTAACAGATGGTGCAGGCTTTGTAGTCGTAATGTCAGGCGAAAAGGTTAACGAACTCGGCGTCACACCAATCGCACGATTTGTAGGTTATAAAGCAGTGGGTGTTGAACCTAAATTAATGGGTATTGGACCAGCATATGCAATTCCTGAAGTATTAGAATCAACGGAATTAGAACTTGAAGATATTGATTTAATAGAATTAAATGAAGCTTTTGCTGCACAAACCATCGCAGCAATCAGAGAGACGGGTTTAGACATGGATAAGACAAATGTCAATGGAGGCGCCATCGCTTTAGGCCATCCATTAGGAGCGACAGGTGCGATGTTAGTTGGGAAGTTATTATCTGAAATGAAACGACGACCTGAATCGAAATATGGCATGGTAACGATGTGTATCGGTGGCGGCATGGGTGCAGCAGGTATCTTTGAATACGTAAGAAATTAAGGAAAGCTTAAACATAAAATTTATCATTTATAAATACTTGAAGCTGGGACAAAAATAGTTGTCTCAGCTTCTTTGTTAATTTGTGGACTACGAAAGCTCTATTAAAAAATTCGATTTCTGTCCCATTCTCTAGTATTTTTTTATCTTAACACAAGATTAATTTATTTATGATAAAGTAAAATTGTTGAAAAAATAAATGTGTGGAGGAAATTAAACATGAGGAAAAGTGTTTTGGAATGGCTTATCGCTATCGTAATCGGTTTATTGTTAGCATGGGTCGTGAGCACGTTTTTATTAACAAGATATACCGTTCAAGGTGAATCGATGTACCCTACCTTTGAAGACAACGATGAGCTATTAGTGAATAAAACTGCTAAAACTTTAAATCGATGGAATCGTGGTGATGTAGTTATTTTCCACGCAGATGAAAAAAGAGATTATATTAAAAGATTAATTGGTAAACCAGGAGATAAAGTAAGTTATAAAAAAGATAAATTATACATAAATGGTAAATACGTCAAGGAACCATATTTAAAATATAATAAGAGAGTGAATGTTAGTCCGCGTTTAACAGAAGACTTCGATGTTTCTGATATTCAACATTCGCATGGCAGACGTACCATCCCTAAAGATAAATATTTAGTATTAGGGGATAACCGTGCTGTGAGTAATGATAGTAGACGTGATTTAGGGTTAGTTTCGAAAGATAAGATGGTCGGTAAAGTCTTCATGCGCGTTGCACCATTTGATGAATTTAAAGTTAACTTTTATCCAAAATCATTCGATAAGGTTAATTAAACACTGTCCATATCTTAAATAGATACGCCCTCCATATTTATAAAAAAAGCCACATCCTATAATGTAGGATGTGGCTTTCCATAATTTTATTCATTAGGTTTTATCGCAAAAGCACGTACAGGGAAACCGGGTGCTTTGTCTGGCTTTGCACTTATTGTATAAATGATTGCTCCGCGCGTAGGGAGTTGGTCTAAATTCGTAAGTAATTCAACTTGGAAAGTGTCCTGACCAAGCACATAACGTTCACCTACGATATCACCATTTTTAGCAACGTCTACGGAAGCGTCAGTATCAAAGGTTTCATGGCCAATTGCCTTAACATGACGTTCTTCGAGTAAATATTTTAATGCATCTAATCCCCAACCTGGTAAGTGAAGATTACCTTCGCTGTCTTTGTTTTCAAATTGCTCTGCATCTGGCCAACGTTTTGACCAGTCTGTACGTAATGCGACGAATGTACCAGGTTCAATTTCACCGTGTTGTTGTTCCCAAGCTTTGATATGTTCAGTTGTGACGATGAAGTCTGCATTATCAGCCACTTCTTTTGAAAAATCTAACACAATTAAAGGTAAGACAAGTTCTTTTAAATCTAATTCGTTTAAATAGCGTTTATTTTCAACAAAATGGATGGGTGCATCGATGTGAGTACCATATTGTGTAACGATATTCCAATTTTGAACGTAAAATCCATCGTCAGCTACATTAAATAATGTAGAAACCTTAGCACGTTCAAACTCACTAAAACATGGGATGTCTTCATTAAATGTATGTGTTAAATCGACCCATGTGGATGCTTTCAATTGTTCTAGTTGTTGCCATAAAGGATAGCTCATGATATCACCTTCAATTTACTATATTTAATAACTTCGTGTTAAACAGCTTTAGAATGCGATTTTCTTAATTTATTAACTGAATTAACGAGTACTGTTAATGCTTGTTGAACTTCTTCTTCTTTACGTGTCTTCAATCCACAATCAGGATTTACCCAGAACAGTGAGCGATCGATTTGCTGTAAGGCGCGGTGAATCGCAGTTGTAATTTCATCTTCAGTTGGAATACGCGGACTGTGAATATCGTATACGCCAAGTCCAATACCTAAATCATATGTTATATCTTCAAAATCTTTGATGAGATCGCCGTGACTTCGTGATGTCTCGATTGAAATGACATCGGCATCTAAATCATAAATCGCATGGATAATCTGACCAAATTGAGAATAACACATATGCGTATGAATTTGTGTAGCATCATCCACGGACGAAGTTGAAAGTTTAAAGGAACGTACGGCTTTATCGAGATAATCTTTATGGTATTCAGAACGTAACGGTAACCCTTCTCTTAATGCAGGCTCATCAACTTGGATAATTTGAATACCCGCTGATTCTAAAGCTAGGACTTCCTCGTTGATAGCGAGAGCGATTTGATCCTGTACAGTTTCACGTGGTAAATCAACACGTTCGAACGACCAATTTAAAATAGTTACAGGACCTGTGAGCATACCTTTTACAGGTTTATCAGTTAAACTTTGAGCGTAGGTCGTTTCTTTGACTGTGATAGGTTCAGTCCATTTAACATCTCCATAAATAATAGGTGGTTTCACAGCGCGTGACCCATATGATTGTACCCAGCCATATTTTGTAACTAAGAAACCTTGAAGTTTTTCACCAAAGAATTCGACCATGTCGTTACGCTCGAATTCACCGTGGACAAATACATCTAACCCGATATCTTCTTGTATGTTAATCCAGCGAGCGATTTCTTGTTCTAAAAATGTTTGATACGCCTGATCTGAAATACGGTTATTTTTCCAGTCTGCACGTTGTTTACGAACTTCACGTGATTGCGGGAAAGAACCGATTGTTGTTGTAGGTAAATCAGGTAAATTAAGTCGTAATTGTTGTGCGACTTTACGTTGTTGGAAATCGGATTGTCTTGATGTAGGCACGCTGTTAAAGTCATATTCTAGATTTTTAAATGACTGTTGTTGGAAACGTTCATAACGTGCTTTGAACTGGTTAAATTTCTCATCATCTTTGTCATTGAACAGACGTCGCAATGCATCGAGTTCATCTAACTTTTCAGTTGCGAAACTTAACCCTTCAGCGATATCTTCGTCTAACGATTCGTCATCTAGTGAAACAGGTACGTGTAATAGTGATGATGAGGGTTGAATAACGAGATCATCTGTATATTTAGATAATGTTTCGATAACAGTTTTCTTAGCTTCAATATCACTAGCCCACACATTACGTCCATCGATGATTCCTGCGTATAATGATTTATCTTTGTCTAAATCGCCTGCTTCAATTTGTGTTAAGTTCTTGCCGTGATCGTGTACAAAATCCAATCCATAACCTTTAACTGGTAAACGGTTAAGAAACTTTAAATTGACACGTTCGAAGTAAGTTTGGATCACTATTGATTGACCTAAACCGGCTTGTGCAAAGTATTCGTAGGCTTGTTGAGTGATCGTTTCGTATTGTTCACTGCCATCCTCAACTAATACCGGTTCATCTATTTGGATATACTCGACGCCGGCATCGACGAATGTTTGTAAGACTTCTTTATATAAAGGCAGTAACGTTTCAACCTTTTCGTCGAATGATTGATTGCCACCTTTAGATAATTTAACGAAGGTGATAGGTCCAACGATGACAGGATGAGCATTGACGTTTAATGACTGTGCATACTGTAATCTTTCTAATAAGATATTATGATTTATTTTAGGTTCAGCTGCATCCCATTCTGGCACGATATAATGGTAGTTCGTGTTAAACCATTTAATTAATGCACTTGCTACGTGTTCTTTATTACCGCGTGCAATATCAAATAAGAGGTCGTCATTAACCGGACGTCCTTGGAAACGTTCAGGTATGATGTTGAACAACAATGATGTATCTAATATATGGTCATACAGGGAGAAATCTCCTACCGGAATACTATCTAAATGATAATTTTTTTGTAATAATAAGTTTTCTTTATGCAAATCTGTAAGTTGTTGGTGTAATGTGTCGCGGTCAATCTTATTTGACCAATAACTTTCGATTGCCTTTTTCCATTCTCTTTTTCTACCTAATCTTGGGAATCCTAAGTTTGATGTTTTAATTGTCATAGTATTGCCTCCTGTTTATTTGTGTTTGTTGTAATTTGCTTCGAATAATTCGCCAGTTCAAGTGTGTATTCGACACTTTGGAAGGGGGTGATTAAGTATAAACCGTTGAAATATTCGTGTACTGTATCGATTAAATCTTTAGAAATGCTCATACTTAGTTCTCTTGTCTTCGCTTTATCATCCTTTACAGCTTCAAATTGTTGTAACACTTCTTCAGAAAGTTTGATGCCAGGGACTTCATTGTGTAAAAATAATGCATTTTTATAACTCGTTATCGGCATGATACCGATGAATAGGGAAGTATCAAGGTGTTTCGTTGCTTCGTATACTTCTTTGATTTTCGCTTTGGAGTAAACGGGTTGTGTGATGAAATAGTGCATGCCACTTTCACGCTTTCTCTCAAGTCGTCTAACGGCACCATCAAGTTTTCTCACATTGGGATCAAAAGCCCCTGCGATGTTGAAGTTCGTATGGACCTTCAGCGCATCTCCGTCAGTATTAATACCTTGGTTAAAGCGTAAGGCGATTTCGGTTAAACCTTTGGAATTTACATCATAAACATTTGAAGCACCGGGTAAATTACCAACTTTGGCGGGATCGCCTGTAATCGTCAATATTTCATTTACGCCGAGCAATGATAAACCGAGTAAATGAGATTGTAAGCCGATGAGGTTCCGGTCTCGACACGTAATGTGTACGAGAGGTTCGATGTCGTATTGTTGTTTAATAATACTTGCAGCCGCGATATTACTAATGCGTACCGTGGCCAATGAATTGTCGGCTAAAGTCACTGCATCGATATCAGCATCATCTAATCGTCTGATATTTCTGAAAAATTTATCTGTATCTAAATGTTTAGGGGTATCTAGCTCTACGATAATCGTAGGGCGTGACTTCACTTTATCTGTTAAATTGTGATTTGTTTGTGTGTGATTTGTACGATTACTATGTTTTTCAAAGGGAATGACATTTTTCTGAGTAATCGGTGTTAAATCTTTAACGGCTGACTTGATATGCCGAATATGTTCTGGTGTTGTACCACAACATCCACCAATAATTCTTACACCTTCATCGACAATTTGCTTAGCTACTTCACCGAAATAAGCTGCATTATCACTATATTTAAACTCACTATTTTCAAGGTCAAGCAAACTCGCATTTGGATAACACGACAAGTACGCATTTTCCGGTAGTTCAATATGGGAAAATGATTCCTGCATATGATGTGGACCATGATGACAATTCAAACCGACAACATTGGCACCACTTGAGATAATTTGCTTTAATGCTTTGTTAATCGGTGTACCATCTCTAAGATAGTTTGTATTGAGTGCTGTAAACTGAGCAATGAGTGGTAGTTCAGGATATTTACGCTTCGTTTCTTGAATAACTTGGGTGAGTTCATCTAAATCATAATACGTTTCAAACAGTAGACCGTCGACACCGGATTCTACTAATGTATCGATTTGAATACCGCTATGATAAAGAATAGAAGATAGTTCCAAGTCTTCCTGCTTTATTCCTCTAAAGCCACCAATCGTTCCTAAAATAAAGGTTTGATCGTTCGCAGCACGTTTGGCGATTTGCACAGCTGCTTGATGTATGTCTTTAACTTTATGTTCTAGGCCGAAAGGTTTTAACTTTTCAAAGTTGGCACCATACGTATTTGTTTGGATAATATCTGCACCAGCTTCTATATAAGAGCGGTGAATACGTTCTATCTTCTCAGGGTGTGTTAAGTTATAAGCTTCTGGGCAAGTATCGATGCCTTCTGAGTATAAGATGGTTCCAACTGCACCATCAGCGACGAGTAGGTTGTTGCGTAATTTGTTGAGTAATGGATTCATTGAAAGCCTCCTTTAGTGCATAATTTAAATCTGCAATTAATTCGTTAGGATCTTCTAATCCGACACTTAATCTAAATAAACCAAAGGTGATGTTACGCGCTTGACGTACATCTTCTGGTATTGCTGAATGTGACATCGTGGCTGGATGAGACAATATCGTTTCAACACCGCCTAAACTGACTGATACGAGTGGTAAAGTTAAAGCATCCACGAAAGCTTGTGCTTTACTTTCATTCACTAACCGAAATCCTAATACAGCGCCCCCATGTTGTGCTTGTGATAAATGTAAGTCGCTATTTCCTGGGTAATAAACTTCGGCTATTTCAGGACGTTGTGCTAAAAATGTATAAAGCTGTTGGGCATTTGCAACTGATTGTTTGTATCTTATAGGTAATGTTTTTAAATGTTTGGCTAAAGTCCAACTGTCTTGTGCTGATAAGGCATTACCAGTACCATTTTGTATGAGATACAGAGCGTCTGCGATCTCACTGTTATTTGTTATAGCAACGCCTGCAATAAGGTCACTATGACCACCTATAAATTTTGTGGCACTATGGACGACGATATCTGCACCTAAATCTAAAGGTGACTGTCCTAGTGGTGTCATAAAGGTATTATCAACTGCTAAATATAAATCGTGCTGTTGTGCGATATTTGCAACCCCGCGAATGTCTGTGATTTTAAACAGTGGATTCGACGGCGTTTCGATATAGAAGAGTTTCGTATTATCTTGAATGGCCTGTTCAATGTTAGTTAAATGCGTTGCATCAACTGTTGTAAAGTGAATGTCGAAACGCGTTAAGATCTGCTCTGTTAATCTGAACGTCCCTCCATACACATCATCCGGTAAAATTACGTGATCACCCGCATTAAGTGTGAGTAATACAGCTGAAATTGCTGCAATTCCTGATGAGAAGGCGAATGCGTGCGAGCCGCCTTCTAGTTTGGCTAACTTTTCCTCTAATAAAGTTCGGTTTGGATTTCCACTTCTTGCGTAATCGTATGGTGCATCGCCTCCTAATCGTTTCTGATGGAAAGTCGATGAATCATATAACGGTGGGTTTGCCGAATCATAATCTTGGCCTCTACGTGTATCAAATATGACTTCAGTTTGTTTAGATAAACTCATGTAATCACTTCTTTCTTAGATTTTGCTAATGCCTGTAAAATATCTGCCTCGATATCGTTATAATCTTCAATGCCAATAGATAGTCTGAGTAAATGTTGGTCGATGCCACGTTTGTCTTTCTCTGCATCTGGCATATCAACATGGGTTTGTGTATAAGGGAAGGTGATAAATGTTTCTGTCCCACCTAAACTTTCAGCAAAGATGCATACATTGAGATGTTCTAGAAATTGATCCGTTTGAAATGCTTTGTTTAAACGGATGCTTAACATGCCAGTACGTCCGCAATACAATACTTCATCAATAGCATCTAAGCTTCTACATCGCTCAGCTAGTAATTGTGCGTTATATTCAGCACGATCCATTCTAAGATGCAATGTTTTCAGTCCACGTTGTAACAAATAACTATCAAAAGGCGACAGCGTTGCACCAATCATATTGTGTAACTCGGAAAGCTGTTGTTCTAAGTACGCATCGTTGACAGTGACAACTCCTGCGAGCACATCATTATGACCACCAATATATTTTGTCGCTGAATGCAATACGATGTCAGCACCTTCTTCAAGTGGCGTTGATAAATACGGTGTTAAAAAAGTATTATCGATGATCGTTAAAAGATTATATTCATGTGCTAAGTCGTAATAAGGTTTAACATCAACTTCAATCATTTGTGGGTTTGAAATTGGTTCAATGAATAACGCTTTCGTATTGTCGTTAAGTTGGTGTTTGACTGAATCGAAATCTAAGAAATCGACATATTTGAACTGGATACCGTACTGCTTCTCATAAAAATCAAAGAGCCTGAACGTACCGCCATATAAATCAAATGAAACTAAAATTTCATCACCAGCTTTGAAGAGGTTACAAATCAATTGAATCGCTGCCATACCACTAGATGTTGCATACGATGCAATGCCACGCTCTAACTGTGCGAAAGCTTCTTCAAAGGCCGTACGAGTTGGGTTCTTCGTACGAGTATAATCGTAACCAGTGGATGCGCCTAACTTTGGATGTTGAAATGCTGTTGAAAGATAAATCGGATTTGCAATTGCGCCTGTATCGTCATGTGTTAATGAAATTTGTGCGAGTTCAGTATGTTTTGTCATCATTGAGACCTCCTTTAGAAAATAAAAAAAGCTTCCGTCCTTTGCACCCGAAATAAATCGGATGTAAAGGACGAAAGCTCGTTTCGTGGTACCACCTTAATTTGTTACTTTATCGCTAAAGCAACCTTATCCAGTACGCTAAATTGTTAAATAGAATAACGCCACTGGGGTCAACGATTAAAAATTCGCAAAATAAAAACCCACTTTAGAACAATAAAATGAGTATTAACGAATTAAAATGATGGTATGATTCCAGTACGCCATTTAACAAAATGTTAATACTGTATCACTATAACGGGTGAACCCGTTGACACCTCATATTGGCATCACCACTCAAAGGCCATTTTCAAACTTTCTTTCTGTGTCCTCTCTCAGCAAATGAAGACTCTCTGTGCCAGTAGTTTAAGTTCTACTTTCCTTATTACTGTGTTTAAAGATTGTGTTGATCTGTTTTGATATTACTTAGCTTACATAGTTCTATTTCATTTGTCAACAACTTATCTGAAAATTTTGATAAAACAAAAAATTAAAATCTACCAGTGTCGCCAGTGACGTAATGATATAATGGCGATAACAAAGTATTAATTTGATAAAAAATAATTGTGAAAGCAGGTGAATGAAATTGGATAAGAATGATGAGCAACCTTTACCTATAAATGATGATGAAACAGTTCAAAATATAGCAATTAAAGATATCAAAGCTAATCCATACCAACCGCGTAAGACGTTTGACGAACAGCGCTTAGAAGATTTAGCAGGTTCTATTAAAAATCACGGTATACTTCAACCTGTTGTGTTACGAAAGACGATTGTTGGCTATACAATTGTCGTAGGTGAAAGACGCTTTCGTGCAGCGCAAATGGCAGGACTGGATCAAATACCAGCAATCGTTAAGACATTAACAGATGAAGAAATGATGGAGTTAGCCATCATTGAAAATTTACAACGTGAAGATTTAAATGCAATTGAAGAAGCGGAAGGTTACCGTAAACTCATGGACGATCTTAACCTGACGCAACAACAAGTAGCCGAACGACTTAGTAAGTCTCGTCCATATATTGCTAATATGTTGCGACTCCTCCATTTACCTATAAGCATCGCAAATATGATTAAAGATGGTCGTTTGTCAGGTGCCCATGGAAGAATGTTGCTGACAGTTAAAGATGATTATCAAATGCAACGTATAGCACAACAAGCAGTCAAAGAGGCTTGGAGCGTCCGCTATTTAGAACAATATGTGAATGAACATTTTGGTAAAAAAAGTGCGACAACGTCACAGGCAAAGACTACGGTGAAACCTAAATTTATTAAACAACAAGAACGTCAATTGAAAGAACAATATGGATCGAATGTAACCATTGCGACACGAAATAAAAAAGGACAAATCACGTTTGAGTTTACGTCAGAGGAAGAATTCAAACGATTGATACATCAACTTAATGAAAAATACCATCGCGATTTATAGTCAGTTAAGGAGTATGACCTCTTTATTTATCAGATAATAAATACCTTGGCGGGACATTGAAATTTGCTCTATGTAGATTTCTGTCCCGCTTTTTATTTTTATATGGAAAAATTTTAACTTGAATTATACAAATTTAAAAAAATCTTTAGAGTTTGTCTAAGCATTGATATGACAATAACGAGTCGCTTTTTATAATTTGTTTAATTTTTTGAAAATGAAAAGATAAAAATTTGATTTAAGCCTGTCATATAAAGTCTGAAAACATTTTTATCCTTATCAGTTTAATCGGTTTTAAGGGCTTGAGGCGTGGTATAATACACTTGACATTGCATATTACAGTGCGTAAAGTATGACACATAATTTATTTTCAAACAATTCGCAAAATAGAATACTTCATAAATAAATAGAGCATATTTTAGAAAAGGGGATGACCCGTCAATGTCAGAAAAGCAAATTACTTATGATAATTTTGATGACACCATTTTTGATTCAATAGATATCACAGACGATACGAAAGGTGCTCGCGAAGTTGTGAAATGGGCATATGATACGTATGGTGATTCTATTGTGTATTCTTGTAGTTTTGGAGCAGAGGCGATGATTTTACTTGATTTAATCTATCAAGTTAAACCAAATGCAGAAATTGTGTTCCTTGATACAGGGCTACACTTCCAAGAAACGTATGATTTAATTGATCGAGTGCAGCAACGTTACCCAGAGCTTAACATTAAGATGAAAAAGCCAGAACTCACGGTAGAAGAACAAGCAGAGGAGTACCAACCAGCTTTATGGAAGAACGATCCTAACATGTGCTGCTACATCCGCAAGATTAAACCGCTTGAAGAAGTACTTTCAGGTGCTACAGCATGGGTTTCAGGTTTAAGACGTGCACAGTCTCCAAGTCGAGAGAATACAAACTTTATTAATAAAGACGAACGTTTTAAATCAGTTAAAGTTTGTCCACTGATTCATTGGTCTTGGGACGACGTGTGGGACTATATCAAATCACATGATTTACATTACAACGAATTACACGACCATAACTATCCAAGTATTGGATGCATTCCTTGTACTTCAGCAGTAGCAGATGCAAGCGATTCCAGAGCGGGTAGATGGATGCATGCCAACAAGACAGAATGTGGTTTGCATACGACTAATCCATAGTGGAATATTTTTTTAACATTAAAGCCTAGTATTCCAATCGGCAATATAAATTATTTAAAATACATTTTAATTTTGAATTTAATGAGGTGAAACAACGGTGAATTTATCAGTCTCGAACAGCCCTTTTAACGAAGAACAGGCAGCACAACTTAATCAAGTGCTTAAAGATTTAACCCCGGAGCAGCGCATCTGGCTTAGCGGTTACTTAACTGCTGGTCAACAAGTTGCTACTCAAGCAGCGACTACCGATGCGGCAGCAGCTTCGCCACAAGTCGCTGAAAATGTACTCAACAGTGACACACCAACACAAGCTAAGCGAGAAATCACGGTGCTATATGGTTCAGAAACCGGCAACGCACAAGGTTTAGCAGAGATGTTTGCGGATCGACTCGTTGAACAAGAATTCACAGTGAAACTGAACGCGATGGATGATTTCAAAGCGAGAGATTTAAAGAAAGTACAAGATTTATTTATTATCACGGCAACGCATGGTGAAGGTGACCCACCTGATAATGCTTTAACATTCCATGAATACGTTCACGGTCGAAAAGCACCAAAACTTGATGGTGTGAGATTCTCTGTGTTGGCACTCGGTGATGAGTCATATGAATTCTTCTGCCAAACAGGTAAAGATTTCGATGCGAAACTAGAAGAACTTGGCGCCGAACGCTTAGTTGATAGACAAGATTGCGATATCGATTACGACGATCCAGCTGAAAAATGGATGAACGCGAATATCGAAAAGTTGATTAGTGAATCAGGCGTTGAACCAACTGTAACAGCTACTGAAAGTGGTCATTCAGCACAAAAACAACGCTATTCAAGATCAAATCCATATGAAGCAGAAGTGCTTGAAAATATTAACTTAAACGGACGTGGTTCCAATAAAGAAGTCCGCCATATCGAACTCTTGTTAGATAATTATGGTGAAGAATACGAGCCGGGTGACTGTGTCGTAGTGAAACCTCAAAATGATCCAGAAATTGTAGCATTGTTGCTTGAAACATTAGGTTGGGATGGTCAACAAGAAGTCACAATCAACGAAGATGGCGATACGCTCATCCTAGAAAATGCATTAAAAGAACATTTTGAAATTACTAAACTGACAAAGCCATTACTACAAAAGGCAGCACCATTATTTGAGAACAGTGAACTTAATGACAAAGTGAACGACAATGAATGGATTCAAGAATATATCTACGGTAGAGACGTGATTGATTTAATTCAAGACTTTCCATCAAACAATTTACAGCCACAAGATTTACACCGATTCTTAAGAAAGTTACCACCGAGAGAATATTCAATCGCAAGCAGTTACAAAGCTAACCCCGACGAAGTACATATCACGGTAGGGGCAGTGAGATACGAAGCACATGACCGTGCACGTAACGGTGTCTGTTCGGTACAACTTGCTGAACGCATAGAACCCGGCGATACGATTCCTATTTATTTAAAGAAAAATCCGAATTTCAAGTTCCCATTCGATGAACAAACACCAGTTATTATGATTGGCCCAGGTACTGGCGTTGCACCATTTAGATCATATCTTCAAGAACGTGAAGAACTAGGACTTACAGGTCATACGTGGTTATTCTTTGGTGAGCAACATTTCACTACAGATTTCTTATACCAAACTGAATGGCAAACGTGGTTGAAAGATGATGTCTTAACAAAAATGGATATCGCATTTTCAAGAGATAGTGACGAGAAAGTATATGTTCAACATCGCATATTAGAAAATAGCGAAACATTTTATCAGTGGTTAATCAATGGCGCGGCACTTTACGTTTGCGGTGATGAAAAATATATGGCGAAAGATGTACATCAAACGATACAACATGTGCTTCAAACGGAAGGTAATATGTCTGAAACAGAAGCTGAAGCCTATTTAGCAGAAATGAGAAAAGAAAATCGTTATCAAAGAGATGTATATTAACAGAAAGGAATGATGATGAGATGTCTGAAACGTATACAAACTTTTTAGATAAACTGGATGAGTTAGAACGTATCAAACATGATAGTAACTACCTACGTGGCACAATCGAAGAAGGATTAGCTGACCCGATTACAGGATCTATCTCTCAAGCAGATACGAAGCTCTTAAAGTTCCACGGTAGTTATCAACAAGATGATAGAGATTTAAGAGATGAACGTCGTAAACAAAAATTAGAACCTGCATATAGCTTCATGATCAGAGTAAGAGCGCCAGGTGGTGCAGCAACACCTGAGCAATGGATTGCAATGGATGATATTTCAAATAATTATGCAAATCATACGATTAAATTAACAACGAGACAAGCATTCCAATTCCATGGCATTTTAAAACGCAATCTTAAACAATCTATGAAAGACATCAACCAATCATTATTAGACACACTTGCGGCATGTGGTGATGTAAACCGTAACGTGATGTGTAACCCAAACCCTTATCAATCTGACATCCATTCAGAAATTAATCAATTTGCACATGACATCAGTAAACATCTATCACCGAAGACACAAGCCTATCACGAAATTTGGTTAGATGGCGACAAAGTCTTAGATACAAGTGATGAAGAAGAAGTGGAACCAATTTACGGTAAGACATACTTACCTCGTAAATTTAAGATTGGTATCGCTGTTCCACCTTCAAACGATATTGATGTGTATTCACAAGATATCGGTTTAATCGCGATCATTGAAAACGATGCGCTCGTCGGTTTCAACGTAACAGTTGGCGGTGGCATGGGTATGAAACATGGTAATGACGATACTTATCCTCAACTTGGACGTCTTATTGGTTATTTCCCTAAAGAACAAGTTGTTGATGTCTGCGAAAAAATCTTAACGATTCAACGTGATTACGGTAATCGTGAAAATCGTAGCAATGCACGCTTTAAATATACTGTTGATCGACTTGGTGAAGATTGGATTACAAACGAATTGAACAATCGTTTAGGTTGGGAATTAGAAGAAGCACGTCCATTCCATTTCGATCATAATGGTGACCGTTTAGGTTGGACAGAAGGTAACGGTAAATGGCATTTTACACTATTTATCCAAAATGGTCGTGTCAAAGATACAAAAGATTACAAATTGAAAACGGCTTTACGTCAAATTGCTGAAATACACGAAGGCGATTTCCGTTTAACACCTAATCAGAACTTAATTATCGCAAATGTGGATCCATCGAAGAAACCTGACATCGAAGCAATTATTTCTGAGTATGGCATCACTGATGGTGAACAATATACAGGTCTTAGAAGAAATTCAATGGCATGTGTTGCTTTCCCAACATGTGGGTTAGCAATGGCAGAGTCAGAGCGTTATTTACCATCATTGATAAATAAAATTGAAGATTTACTTGATGAAGCAGGACTTAATGAAGAAGAGATTACCATCCGAATGACAGGTTGTCCGAACGGTTGTGCAAGACCAGCGTTAGCTGAAATTGCATTTATCGGTAAAGGCCCTGGTAAATACAATATGTATCTTGGTGGTAGCTTTACAGGTGATCGTTTAAACAAAATGTATAAAGAGAATATTGGTGAAGCTGAAATATTAGAAAGCTTGCAACCGATTTTAACGCAATATGCAAAAGAAAGAGAACAAGGTGAACACTTCGGTGATTTCGTTGTTCGTGCAGGAATTGTAGAGGCCGTTACAGATGGTCGCGTATTCCACAGTTAATAATTATAGAAAGTGGTGACAGTATGGGCAAAGTATTTTTAGTAGGCGCAGGCCCTGGAGATCCTGATTTAATTACCGTTAAAGGTATGAAAGCCATCGAACAAGCAGATGTTATTTTATACGATCGCTTAGTCAATAAAGCATTATTTGAATATGCCTCACCTACTGCGAAATATATGTATTGTGGGAAAGACCCCAATCGTCATTCGTTACCGCAGGAAGATACAAATAAAGTGTTAGTTAATTTGGCGAAGAAAGGTTATACCGTCACACGCCTCAAAGGGGGAGACCCTTTCGTCTTTGGACGTGGCGGTGAAGAAGCTGAAATATTATCTCAAAATCATATTCCGTTTGAAGTGGTGCCAGGCATTACATCCGGTATTGCAGCACCTGCTTATGCTGGTATCCCGGTGACACATCGTGATTATAGCTCTTCTGTTGCATTTGTGACAGGGGTGATTAATAAAGATGTGAATGAAACGGACTATTGGACACATCTTGCTTTAGGTCCTGAAACACTATGTATTTACATGGGTGTTAATAATTTACCAGTGATTCGCGATCGATTGATCCGATATGGACGAGCTAGTGATACACCAGTCGCACTCGTCCACCTTGGTACTTCAAACAAACAAAAAACAGTCGTTGGTACATTAGATAATATCGTCGAAGTTGCGAAAGATGTAGCAAACCCATCGATGATTGTCGTCGGAGAAGTAGTAAAACTTAGGGAGCGTATCAGCTGGTTTGAAGAGATGCCAACTGAAGAAGTTATAGCTAAATTAACTTAAAATTTGGCGTCAAGAATAAATAATAAATTCAATTAAGCTTTATTGAGAAAGGAGGGTCAGTATGCGCGGCGTCTTATATGTCAGTCACGGCAGTCGAGTCCCGGAAGCTGTATCAGAAGCAACGTCATTTATAGAATCCGTTAAAACGCAAGTAGATGTACCTTTACAAGAAACTTGTTTCTTAGAACTCGTAGAACCTACCTTATCACAAGGATTTCAACGTTTAGTTGAACGAGGTGCCACCGAAATTTCAGTCGTACCCGTATTGTTATTAAGTGCAGGTCATTACTTTAAAGATATCCCAGCTGAAATTGAAGAGAACCAACAGCGTTTTCCAAACGTTGAAGTGAGCTACGGCAAGCCACTTGGTGTACAACGCCGTTTGACAGAAATCTTAAAGGATCGCATTGAAGAAACGCAATCTACGGTTCAGTCTGATGCCAAAATATTAATTGTAGGTCGTGGCAGTCGTAACCCCCAAACACAACGCGATTTAACTGAGATACAACAACAACTTTGTGACATGTTAGACATGAGCAATATTGAAGTTTGCTATTTAGCAGCATGTAGTCCCGCCTTTGAAGATAAACTGCAAGATGCTGTTAACGAGCAACCCTCTCAAATCTTTATCGTGCCATATTTATGGTTTACCGGCATATTAGACCAACATATCGTAGCGGAAGCCGGTCGATATAAAAATGAACCTAGCGACATTATTTTGTGTGAAAGACTAGGTCATCATCTAAACTTACAGCTTGCCTTAAAAGATCGAGTGATAGAAACCTTTGATGATATAGACCAAACATCGAAATTGAATTCATGATGAGGAGTGACCATATGTCTCTAATGCCATTAATGATTGATATGCAAAATAAACACGTAGTTATTATCGGTGGTGGCAAAGTAGCTGAACGTAGAGTTCACAAATTCATAGATTATACATCGCATATTCAAATCATTAGTCCTGAGTTAACACCTAATTTAAATGAGTTATATCAAAGTTCGGTGTTTGAATGGGTTCAAAAAAAGTTTGAATCTTCTGAGGATATTGCACATGCTGATTTAATCATTGTCGCAACGAATGATAAAACAACGAATCAGCACATCTTAAAGGCGAAACCACCACACGCATTAATCAATATGGCTGGAGAAGCAAGTCAAGGTGATGTCATTGTTCCAAATATTTTAAGACGTGGGCACTTAACGATTAGTATTACAACCAATGGTGCGAGCCCAGGGTTAACGTCACAACTATTATCAGAATTTGAACACCGCTTTCCTACAGATTACGAAAATTACGTCGATTTTTTATATGAGTGTAGGACTAAAGTGAAAAAGAGTTCACTTTCATCAACTGAAAAACAAAAAATATTAAAAGCATTGTTAGATGAAACGTATTTAGATCCAAAGAAGCAAAAAGAAATAAAAATATGGTTAGATTCAATAAATTAATTGTATTGAAAGGGGTGCCCACACATGAGAAAACTATTGATATTTGCATTGGCAGGTTTTGTTGCACAAATGATTGATGGTTCATTAGGTATGGGTTTTGGTGCATCCTCATCTTCTATTCTACTTACATTTGGGATAACACCTGCAATCGTTTCAGCGACCGTTCATTTTTCAGAAATAGCAACGACCGCCGTCTCAGGTACATCTCATTTGAAGTTTGAAAATGTGCATAAACCCACACTCATTAAATTAGCAATACCAGGAGCCATTGCAGCGTTCCTTGGTGCTGCATTATTAAGTCATATAAAGGGCGATTTAATTAAGCCCGTAATAGCAATATTTCTATTATTGATGGGATTCTATATCTTATATCAATTTTTAATTAAACGAAACGAAACAGTTGAAGATGATATCGATGTGAATAGTAAAAAACGACTTTTAGTTATTCCACAAGGTGCGATTGCAGGATTTTTAGATGCAATCGGTGGTGGCGGTTGGGGCCCAGTAAACACGCCACTCTTATTAGCTCAGAAGAAGTTAGAACCAAGATATGCAATTGGAACTGTATCAGCGAGTGAATTTTTCGTCACTTTGTCAGCGTCACTAGGGTTCATCATATTCCTAGGTTGGAGCGAAATTAACTGGGCACTCGTCATTTTCTTAAGTATCGGTGGCATGATAGCCGCGCCAATTGCTGCCTGGTTAGTAAAGATTTTACCGATGAATATACTAGCGATATGTGTCGGTGGTTTAATCATCTTTACCAACAGTAATTCATTGTTAAGTATAGCGAAATTCTCTGATTCTACAGAAACTACAATTAAAGTAGGCATTATCGTAGCGTGGATAATATTAGTGATATTTGGAATTATACAAAATCATCACCATTCATTACACGTTTCGAAAAGTAAAAAATAAAGCGAAACATTTAAAAAATTTCTAGAAAAGGAAGTGTGAATCATGACAAATCATACAATGACAATCGAACCCCACGGTGGACAATTAATCAATAGACAATTAGAAGGTTCTGAAAGAGAACAACTCATCGCTGAAGCAAAAGAATTTCCATCCATCACATTAAATCCTTGGAGTTTATCTGATTTAGAGCTCATCGCAATCGGTGGGTTCAGTCCATTAACAGGGTTTATGAATCAAGCGGACTACAAAGAAGTTGTCGAAAACCTACATTTAAGCAATGGACTTGTATGGAGTATTCCTATTACATTACCAGTAACTGAAGCACAAGCCGATGCTTTAACAATTGGGTCACGTGTCGCATTGTACGGTGAAGACGACCAACTTTATGGTGTGCTCGATCTTGAAGAAAAATACACTTATGACAAAGAGCAAGAAGCAAAACTAGTCTACGGCACGACAGATGACGCGCATCCAGGTGTTAAAAAGGTTTACGAAAAAGGTAACGTTTATCTTGCAGGTCCAATCCATTTAGTAGAACGTCCAAAACACGACGAATTCGTAGACTTCCATTTAGATCCTGTTGAAACACGTCAATTGTTCCAAGATTTAGGTTGGAAGACAGTAGTAGGTTTCCAAACACGTAATCCAGTGCATCGTGCACACGAATACATTCAAAAAGCTGCGCTCGAATCAGTAGATGGTTTATTGCTAAATCCGTTAGTTGGAGAAACAAAATCGGACGATATTCCAGCGTCTGTCCGTATGGAGAGCTATCAAGTTATCTTGAAAAATTATTATCCAGAAGACAGAGCACGCTTAGTCATCTATCCAGCTGCAATGCGTTATGCAGGTCCACGAGAAGCAATCTTACATGCGACAGTACGTAAAAACTACGGTTGTACACACTTTATTGTTGGCAGAGACCATGCTGGAGTGGGCGATTACTACGGTACATACGAAGCACAAGAACTCATCGGTCAATATGAAGATGAACTAGGGATTCGCATCTTGAAATTCGAACATGCCTTTTATTGCACAACATGTGAAAATATGGCGACAGCTAAGACATGTCCACATGATGCTTCTGCACATTTACATTTAAGTGGTACGAAAGTGCGTGAGAAATTGAAAAAAGGTGAATCACTACCGAAAGAATTTTCAAGACCTGAAGTTGCCGAAGTATTAATCAAAGGCATGCAAGAACATTAAAATTGAACAACAATCACATTATTTATTCATAATTAAAGGAGTGGCACGATGGCTCAATCAGAAAATATTACTTGGCATGACTCAGAAGTTAAAAAAACAGAACGTCAACAACGTAATAAACATAAAAGTGCAGTTATATGGTTCACTGGACTATCAGGGTCAGGGAAGTCTACAATCTCTGTCGCGTTAGAACAAGCACTATTTAACCACGGTATGCAAACGTATCGTTTAGACGGAGATAACGTTCGACATGGATTAAATAAAAATCTTGGCTTTAGCCCAGAAGATCGCCAAGAAAATATTAGACGTATCGGTGAAGTGAGTAAATTAATGGTCGATGCAGGTATGATTACGGTGACTGCATTTATTTCACCATATCGTGAAGATCGCGATGCTGTAAGAGCATTGTTGGACGATGAAGAGTTTATTGAGGTTTACACGCAATGTAGTTTAGAAACGTGTGAAGCGAGAGACCCTAAAGGACTGTATAAAAAGGCGAGAAATGGTGAAATTAGCGGGTTCACAGGTATTGATGCGCCGTACGAAGAACCGACTCAAGCAGAAATTGTCGTGGACACGGAACAGTTGAGTGTCGATGAAGCGGTAGAACAAATTATTGCTTATCTTAAACAACATCATTATATCGACGCATAATTAAATGATTTATACCAATTTTATACAAAAAGAAGTGCTATGATAGCACTTCTTTTCTTTTATTTAGAGGACGAAATAGTACTTATTGTGTTGAATATAGAATAATCGTTGTCAAAATGTTATAGTAAGTCAATAAAATTTTTAGAATATAAATATTAATAGCGGTCATGATAAAAGATGTTTCAAGTGAGGTAGGTCATTAAGATGGAGAAACGTTTAGAAGAGATTTCGAAAGTTGAACTGCATTGTCATTTAGATGGTTCAGTAAGCATAGAATTAATTAAACAATTAGCTCAAGAGCAAGGTGTGGCTTTAAACGAACAGCATTTATTAGTTAACGAAAAATGCGACAGTTTAGATGAATATTTACAATGTTTCGATGAGATTTTGAAAGTATTGCAAACATACGATAGTTTAAAAAGGGCAGTTGTCGATGTAGTAGCTCAAGCAAATCGAGATAACGTGAAATATATCGAAATCCGTTTCGCACCTTTATTACATACAGAGCAAGGATTAACCGTACAAGATACGTTCGAAGCAGTCGAATCAGGTGTACAAGCAGCACTTAAACAGTTTGATATTAAAGTAAATATATTAGTATGTGCCATGCGCCAACATGAAAGTGAAGTCAATCGACAATTATTTGATGCAATTGCCAAACATCAAATCGATAGTAAAACACTTTGTGGCATTGATTTTGCTGGTCCTGAAGCGGGTTTTCCTCCCGAATCCATTACTTCAACGATACAATATGGCTTAGACCAAGGTTTCAATTTAACATTACATGCAGGCGAATGCGGTTGTAAACATAATGTGATGGAATCTATGAGATTAGGTGCCCGTCGTATCGGTCATGGCGTTGCGATTAACGATGATGAAGCTGCCTTGCAAGAAGTGAAAGAACGAGACGTATTATTAGAAATTTGTCCAAAAAGTAATATTCAGACTAACGCAATTCAACAATTGTCACAATTAAATCTTCCATATTTGTTAGAGCATGACATTCCATTTATCATAAACACGGACAATCGCACAGTGACGCAGACGTCATTAAATGAAGAATATCATTTACTATTGGATCATCATTTCATAGACTTAAAGCAAATTGTTGAAATTAATCAGCGCGCAATTCGCTATGCATTTTTATCTGGTCAAGAGAAAGAGAAATTACGAGCAGTGATAAAGTAAAATAGCCGTTTAAAACACAAATGGCAGGGGAGAGTCTGAGACAAAAATGTTTTCTCGGGCTCTTTGTCAATTTGGTGGGGCTACGAAAGCTCTATTAGAAAATTCGAATTCTGTTCCACGCCCTTTTCTTTATAGTAATTGGTAGCGTGGTAGAAGTTTGAAAGAAATATAGGAAAGTGCCATAATCAAGTTAATTCGGTCTAAGTTAGTATCAATTATTAAAAATATAACGGTAACGTATTTAATAAATTTTGAGTAAAAAGAGGTGAAACAAATCATGGCACAAATGAGAAAGAACTTTATGTTGGGCGTCGGAGGCATCCTCGTTGCGATAGCAATGCTACCATTTATATTAATGATTCTCTCAATATCATTAGTCTTCCCACCCGTAGCAGATTCGCTTTACCGTGTGATTAATCGTGCAAAAGGTGGAGAAGAGGAGTAAGGAATCAAAATTAAGGAAATTTATTAAAAATTGCTAAACCACCCTCTGAAAGGGGTGGTTTTTTTAAAATAATTTGGCATGATAATTTATCGTTTCAACCCACTAGCGATAAACATACTAGCCTCTTGATTCATAAATATCTGTTTGCCATGATAAAACGTGTGAGTATGAATATCTTTCAATCCAATTGTTTCTAGGGTTTGCTTGATCTCTGATTGGTGGAAACCATTATAGACTGCGGGATGACTGACTTTATCATTTTTATCGAAATCAACGATAATGAACATGCCGTTTTGTTTTAATTGTGGTTCTAGTTGCTTTAATAATTGCTGGTAATCCCCACTATGCAACAATACTAAAGATAGAAATATAACGTCATATTGTTCTTTTTCAGTAACTATGCCTGAATCGGTTAAAATATCTCCGACGAATCCATGCATATTGATCTTATCTAAAGCTTTGTATTTCTCTTTAAAGACGTTTACCATTTGTTCAGATGAATCCATAAGTGTCACTGATTTGAAATGGTGAGCAATTGATAAAGTGACAATACCAGTTCCACCGCCATAGTCTAAAAGTGTTTCGTATTGTTTTGTATCTAGTATTTTATTCACTTCATCTGCGATAATCTGTGATTGTTCAATGCGTGTCGGATTATCATATGTTTGAGCTAATTGGTTAAATAAAGCTTCGTTCATGAATATACTCCTTTAATTATGTTTAAAACGTAATCATTCGTATTTATCTAATATTAATAAAATAACACATTTTGTAAATCGAAACAATTACGAAATAATAAAATTAAAACAAACTACATATCTCTAATTCGTCACAAAAATTTTTCTTACCTATTGGTGTAACTATAATCTCTCTTTTAAGTTGGCCTTTTTTTATCCAACCTAGTTCAAAAAACTTGTTAGTTAAAGCTAGTGATAATGGACCTGCAAGATGATTTTTACGCATTGTCCAATCTATATGGACTGGTAACGCATGAATATTTGCCTTTAATTTAGAAACATCTATATCTAGAGTACTTAACCATTGTTGTCCTGATGTAGTTAATACATAGTATTCATTTTTAACTTCATATAAATATTCTTTTTGTATCATTGCCTCAGTAATACTTACTCCTAAAGTACCTGCAAGGTGTCCATAGCAACTTCTCGCAAACTCTAACTTTTTCTTCTTTGAAGAGCTATTTAAAGAATTAGATACAAGAAGCCCTGATATTTGAGCAATGGATTCTATCGCTTTAGCGACATTTTCATCACTGAGTTGGTAATATTTATGTCTTCCTTGCCTACGTACTACGATAAGTTTACCTTCTATCAACTTTCTTAAATGAGAACTAGCTGTTTGAGGAGTGACTTTTGCAGATTTGGCCAATTCTCCCGCAGTTAATGCTTCCATTCCACATAAGTCCATAAGTATAGACATTCTAGTTTCATCGCTTATTAATTGAGCTGTTTCAGTGATATTACTGTAAATATTGATTTTTTATCCCTCCTCAACCTCTTTAATTTAATTATAGCAATTATATATTTCGACGTTCATTTAAATATCTTTGACTTAAGCTTGAAGTATCTAAAGGGGGAGAATTTAATGTCATCAAGACTTTGTATTAAACATGAAAGATATTTAATTTTAATTGTATGTATAGGTATGTTTTTGTCTACGCTTGATACAGGAATTATGAATGTTGCTTTACCTTCACTAACAAAATTGTTCCATTCAAATATCAAAACAATGATGTGGACCATTTCTTTCTACACATTAACTTTAGTTTCATTTATTTTATTATTTGGGAAAATTGGAGATAAATTAGGCAGGATACGTATATTCATTTGGGGGGTATTTGTTCTTGGTGTTGCTTCAATTTTATGTGCAATTTCAATAAATGAATATTGTTTAATTGCTTTTAGGGGATTACAAGGAATTGGTGCTTCTATGATTCAAGCTAATTCTGCGGCAATACTTTCATCTCATATAAAAAGGGAGAATCAAACAAAAGCTTTTGGATTTTTAGGCATTTCCTTAGGGATGGGGCCTATAATTGGCCCGAGTGTGGCTAGCGTTTTATTAAACTATTATGATTGGCCCATATTATTTTTGGTCAACTTACCTTTTGTAGTATTTATTATATTTATAGGGTGTTTCTTTTTAAATATGTATAAAGAAAAGTCAACAATAATAGATGTTAATTATAAATCAAACTGTTTTTTTACTTTAAGTATGATTTTCATAATCTTGTTCATAATATTAGTAACTACTTGGTATTCTTTTATTTTTTTATTTGTAGGTCTATGTAGTTTATATGCGTTCATTAAAAACGAAAAACTATCGAATGATAAGTTGATTGATTTTAAAGTGTTTAAAAGTAAGACATTAAAAATTTTACTAGGGGGAATTTTCATCCTAGGAGGGACGATGTCTTTAGGTTTTATAATTCCACCCTTTTATGTCGAACATAATTTACATATGAATAAAATAATAGTAGGGCTAGTTAATCTTTCATCTCCATTAGGTATGGTAATAACTTCTAGGTTATCTAGTAGATTAGATAATATATTTAAAACAACACATTTATTGATTTCAGGTTTATTATTGATGGCTATTTCATATTTAATAATAGGAATTTTTCAATTTGAGATTTCAATTATGAATTTAACGATTTGGCTATTTATTTTTGGATTAGGTTGTGGAGTTTATTTGCCAATAAATACTAGAAATTTATTAAAAGCAGTTCATACATCGCAACAATCCACAGCAGGATCTATGCAAAGATTGGTACAAAATATAGGTATTATTTTTTATTCAACTCTTAGTTCAATTGTCATTGAGAACATTAACTCGCTAAATAAGACTATTACTTATAGTATATTGTGGATTTTTGCAAGCATCACATTATTCATTATATTTGCTATAACTTTTAAATTTCGTCGAAGATTATAAAAATCTCTCCACCCAAAGTAGTATTGAGCTATCAATTGAAATTTGGTTTACTTGAGTTTCTACGTTAATCTCCTTTTTCTTCTAATGTAAGCGACCATAAGCGGTGAATGTGAAAGGAGGATGATTGTGAAGTACTATTTAAAAATGGTGATTGCTGCGATTTGTATTTTATTACTGATGGTATGCATTCATTTTCAGTTAACGATGGAATTAGACCGTGCAGTTTATCAAACTTTGAGAGAACATATGAAGTCTGAAGTTGTAGTTCAATATTTACATATCATTTCGAATGTTTTTCACCAGTGAATTGTTTGATATACATATTAATTATTTTAGTAGGGTTATTTGTTTATCGAAGATTTTTATTTTGGTGGTATGGTCTGTGGTGTTTTAGCATTTTTGCAATTGGTACATTTTTAAAATATGTGATACAACGCACCCGTCCAAATATTGATATTGACGGTTTTAGCTTTCCGAGTATGCATGTATTGTGTATCTGCATATTAGTGAGTTTCATCCTATTGTTAAAGCGTAATAAACTGTTAAAAATCATTGCCGTTTGCCTCGTCGTTTCTTTAATGATTTCACGTATTTATTTACAAGCACATTATTTCACAGATACTTTAGCAAGTTTATTCGTCATTTATATGATGTTACAGGCGTGCTATCTTATGCAAAATAGTGACAAACGTTTCCAAACAACTGCACCTCCCGATAAAAATTAAACAATATATCCACTTTTACAACAATAGTAATAACAAAACAATATAATAGGAATGGAAATTAATTTATCTAGAATATTGAAACTAGAAAATGCATTTTACCTCTTATGTATAAAAAAGAAATATAAAAACTTATTGAAACGCTTACATTTTAGGATTATAATTTAATAAAGGATTTTAAAGGAGTTGTAAAAACTTGAAAATAAATAAAAGTTTAATTTTTATTTTGGGAGCACTGGGAGGCCTATTGTATGGTTATGATAATGGTGTTATCTCTGGTGCACTATTATTCATAGATAAAGATATTCCGCTCAACCAATATACTGAAGGTTTGGTTGTATCAGCAATGGTTGTAGGTGCAATCATCGGTGCTGGGGGTAGTGGACCTTTATCAGATAGAATTGGTCGTAGACGTTTAGTATTAATTATCGCATTAGTTTATATTATAGGATCGTTATTAATGGCACTTTCACCTAATATAGCGGTACTTATTTTAGGACGTTTCGTTATTGGTTTAGCCGTGGGTGGTTCAATGGCAACAGTACCTGTTTATTTATCAGAAATGGCGCCAACAGAATTTCGTGGTTCACTCGGATCTTTAAACCAATTGATGATCACGATTGGTATTTTAGTTGCCTTTTTAGTCAACTATGCATTTACAGATATTGAAGGTTGGCGTTGGATGTTAGGTTTAGCTGTAGTACCATCAGTTATCTTATTAATTGGTATTGCATTTATGCCTGAAAGTCCAAGATGGTTGCTGGAACATCGTAGTGAGAAAGCAGCACGTGATGTAATGAAGATTACATTTAATAGTGACAAAGAAATCGATCACGAAATTAAAGAAATGCGTGAGATTTCGAAAGTATCAGAATCTACATGGTCTGTATTGAAGTCACCGTGGTTGCGTCCGACGTTAATTGTTGGTTGTGTGTTTGCGTTATTCCAACAAATCGTAGGTATCAACGCGATTATCTTCTATGCGCCTAAGATTTTTGGTAAAGCCGGATTAGGTGAAGCGACATCAATCTTAGGTACAGTCGGTATTGGTACAGTCAATGTATTAGTTACGATTATCGCAGTATTTATTGCAGATAAAGTCGGTCGTAAGAAACTATTAGTGACAGGGAATATTGGGATGGTAGCATCATTAGTAATTATGGCTATCTTGATTTGGACAATGGGAATTAAATCATCTGCCGTAATTATCATTATCTGTTTATCATTATTTATCGTGTTCTTCGGTTTAACTTGGGGACCAATTCTTTGGGTAATGTTACCTGAAATGTTCCCAATGCGTGCACGTGGGGCAGCTACAGGTATTGCTACACTTGTACTGAACTTTGGTACATTACTTGTTGCGCAATTATTCCCAATTTTAAATAGTGCACTTAGCACAGAATGGGTATTCTTAATCTTCGCGGTAATCGGTATTTTAGCAATGTTATTTGTTATTAAATACTTACCAGAAACGCGAGGCCGTAGTTTAGAAGAAATTGAATATGATTTAAGAAAACGTACATCTGCGAAGACACCAGATATGTAATCCGTAGTGAAACGTTATTTATAATAAAGCAAACGCTGACTTCATGATTAGATGAGGTCAGCGTTTTTTAATAAGTATATGATTACGATTTAGCAAATAAATCGATGGCTGCTAATGCACTAATGCGTTGGTTAGGGCTATTCGTGATTTCGCCGATGATGTTCATAATGTCTTGGTGTACAGCTACGACATCTTCTTCTGTTAGGTAGTCAACTTGGTAATTATAGTCGATTGCAATGTCGTTTTGGCTATTTCTATTACTTACATTAAGGCCAATCGGAATGTGGTGTGCATAAGAGCTTAACCATTTATCAGTGAATCCTTTTTGGATTAATGTTGGGTTATATTGGTTTTTTTGGAATGAGACTGTGCAATCAAATAGTGGTTGTGTGCTCTTTGTATCTTTACGTAATGAATTGAATGGATACTTACGGTGTTTAAGTACTTTGAAAGCCTCATTTTTAACTGTTCTTAAATGTGTAAGTAATGCATCTTGTGGATCAATTTCCATAATAATTGGTAAGACACGTGCATAGTCACCGATTGTTGTTTTTTCAAATTGTTTATTTCTATTATGAATCAGAATACCAGTTGATACTTGAGGAGAGCCTGTTCTGATATATTTTAAAAGCATCATAGCCGATGAAAATAAATTATTTAAACTGATTTCGTTATTTTCACAAAATGTATAAATACTTTGAGTTGTCGTTTCTGATAAATGGAAGCTTACTCTATCAGCAACTGCGTTTGAGTTTGAATGTTTTTCGAATAAAGGTGCAAATTTAAAGTCTTCTACTTTTTTAGACCAGAAACGTTTGTCTTTGTTGAATTTATTTGAGTTTTTATATGCAATTTCATTTTCAATTGATTTTAAATAACCATGAGAAGAATTTGTCTTATGTTCACCATATAAAAAGTATTCAAATAATGCATTGCCAGATAGTGTCGTGCTCCATGCATCTGAAATCATATGGTGGTGTAATGTGAAGATTGCTGTTTGACCTTCAGGTAATGTTAGGATGGTAAATTCATAAAGAGGTTGGTCCATGCGGAAGATATTTTTACGTACTTGCTTGTCTACCCAGTAATCATATGATTGTGGGTCGTTTGTAAAATCAATATATTCAAATTCTTGTTCCTTAAATTCGTCAATGTACTGTCTATATTCTGAACCGACTTGTGTTAATCGATACATATAAACGTCATGTTGGGCCATAACGTGATTGATACCTGTTACAATATCTGCAAATGGTATATCGTTACTAATTGTAATAATACCAGCGATATTATTGATACTCGTATTAACATGCATTAGTTCTTTATTTAAAGATTCGACTTGTGCGTCTGATAATTGGAATGTTTTCATTCTAGCCCTCCTTGTTCCATGTTATGACAATTTACCATAATTATATTTAATGAATGTTAAGAAAATTTGATGAATTATGTCAATTTTGTTTCACTTTCTTTTACAATTTGTATATATTCTTTAAGAATTTAAAAATTAAATAAATTAATACTGTCATAAACGTTGATATATAGGGGTTTATTGAGCGTTGGTTTGTAAATTTTATAAGAGGTTTTATTATATAATTTGAGTTAGCATTGTAAATTTTTTCGGAAAAATTTTTATGTTTTAATTTTATGGAGTCATTAGCTATAAATAAAGTGTTAAATAAAAAAAACCAATCCAAAAGATTGTTTTATCTTTTAGGTTGGCTATGTCTTAGTTTCATATAAAAATTATGGAATATTAACATGATCTTGTCGTAAGAGGGAGACGTTTTCACCTTGGTTGTACAGTTTTTCAACATGAAATTCACCCCAGTAACATAAAGCGCTGAGTATGTTACTTAACGACTTGCCGTATTGAGACAATTCATATTCTACTTTGGGTGGGACTTCATTATAAGCAATACGATTAATGATACCGTCTTTTTCTAATTCGCGTAATTGTTGTGTTAACATTTTTTGAGTAATAGTCGGAATCGCACGTTTTAATTCAGAAGTTCGCATTAATCCATTATTTTGTAAGTGACATAAAATAACAGGTTTCCACTTTCCTCCGATAACATCAATCGTTGCTTCTACCCCGATATTATACGATTTTGGCATAGCTAAAGCCTCCTTATGAATCATTTGAAATACGTATAAATGACCTATTGTTATTTTAAATTCTAACACAACTGTGTTAAATGGTATTTGAATTTAACTCAATATAATATCTCTAAACCGTTCGAATAAATATAGGAAATATTATTCTATGTTTGAATTAATATATTTAAATATCTAATATAGTAAATAAGTACCATTATAATAATTGTGATGAAAGAGGTATGTGATATGAATATAAAAGATATATTATTTGAAAAATTAGAAAGTAAAGAACAGGATATGATTAAACATCGCCGTTATTTACATCAACATCCTGAATTGTCTTTTGAAGAAGAACAAACTGCTCAATATATCAAAGATTATTATAAAGGTAAGCCTGTGAACGTGACACAACCTGTTGAAGGTGGCCATGCCGTAATCGTTGAAATAGAAGGTAAGTTACCAGGTAAAACGATTGGCTTGCGTGCTGACTTTGATGCGTTGCCAATTAAAGAGGAAACAGACCTTGATTTTAAATCTGAAAATGAAGGTGTCATGCATGCTTGCGGCCATGATGCCCATACCGCGTCACTATTAACATTAGCCGATGCGTTAATCGAAATCCGTGATCAGTTACCTGGTACAGTGAAAATTGTACATCAACATGCTGAAGAACAACCACCTGGTGGGGCACAACAAGTTATGCAATCAGGTGCTTTAGACGATGTTGCTGAAATTTATGGTTTACATGTGGCACCTGTCGTAGGTCCAGAAATTATTGCTTATAATAAAGGCAACGCATTTTCTGGTAGTTCCGTGTTTACGTTGAAGATTAAAGGTGTGGGAGGTCATGCGGCCAGCCCCCATAAAACAAATGATGCACTCGTTGCAGGTGCGAATTTCGTAAGTACAGTTCAAACAGTAGTTTCACGACGTATAGATCCTTTAGAAATGGGCGTAGTGACAATTGGTTCATTTGATGCGCCAGGCAAAGCAAATGTGATCCAAGATACAGTGACGATTAAAGGTACAGCCCGTTATTTGAATGATGAGATTGGTCAAAAAATGTATGAAGAAATTGAAAAAGTCGTTAAAAGCGTGGCAGTAGGCTTCGACATTGATTATGACTTAGACTATATGTTCGGCTATCCAGTACTGTATAATCATCCGAAAGAAACAGATCAAGTGGCTGAAATCTTATCTGAAAGTCAAGGCAGCTATTTCCAACAATTAATGGAAATGCCACCTGTTACAGGTTCAGAAGACTTTGCTTACTATTTAAAGGAAATTCCAGGCAGTTTCTATGTTGTAGGATGTAAGCCAGTAGGTGTGAAAGATCCGTACATGAACCACCACCCTAAGTTCGAAGTGAATGAAGATGCATTAATCGTTGCCGCAAAATCGTTAGGTGACATTGCCTTAAATCGATTACCACTTGATTCAAACGAGTAATATACATTTAATACGAAGTATTATCGTAATTTGAATGATAAATGCTTTGTGATTATAGGTTTTAACGACAAATAGTACGCTTTATTCTAATTGCTAATCATAAAGAAAAAACGCTGATTTCTACTTTTCCCTGTAGAAATCAGCGTTTTATTTTGATTCAATTTAAATTAATACGCAAGCCTCGTTACATCGTATTACGTGATGTTTGACTTGGATTTTTAAGCTTTTTAGAAAATAGTAACGCAACGACTGAAATGACAGTTGCGACTGTGAAAGTGACATTAACGCCGTGAATCATACCTTCAAGTCCTTGTTTTGGAATGGCTGTGACAGACATTAATGTAATGAATACAGCTGTACCAATGGCACCAGACATCTGTCTAAATGTATTGTTAACGGCTGTACCATGTGGAACGAGTTTATTTGGTAGTTGGTTAATTGCTAATGTCGTCATCGGCATCATAACCATAGAAATGGATAACATACGTAACGCGTTACCCACTGCTAAATAAGTGTAGCTTGTGTGTGTTGAAAGCATTGTGAAAGGAATCGTTGACATCACAAGTACTAACAAGCCGATACGCGCTAACCATTTACCACCGAACTTATCAAATAAACGACCAGTGATTGGGTTCATAATACCCATTAGTACTGCACCAGGTAATAACACTAAACCTGATTCTAAAGCTGAGAAGTGTAACATGTTTTGCATATATAAAGGTAAGATGATGTTCGTTGCAATTAATATACCAAACACGAACATACTTAATATCGTACCAAGTGTGTAAATATTGTACTTAAACACTCTAAATTCGAGCATAGGGTGTTCGAGTTTTAACTGACGACGGATGAAAATAACTAAGGTAATTGCACCAATAATTAAAGGAACGATAAATTGTAGGTGATTCCAACCGACATCTCCAACAATACTAAAGCAATATAATAGACCGCCAAATCCTAATGTAGATAGGAAAACCGATAGTATGTCTAACTTCGGACGTGTAGTGTCGGTAACATTTTTTAATAAAAAGAATGAAGTGATAATAATAATAATAGCGATAGGTAGTACGACATAGAAAACACTTCTCCATGTTAAATGTTCTACTAATATTCCGGATAGTGTTGGACCAATTGCGGGTGCAAATGCGATGACGAGTCCGAATAATCCCATTGCTGAACCTCTTTTTTCTACAGGGAACAGTAAGAAAAGAATCGTCTGCATGAGTGGCATCATAATACCAGCACCAGCCGCTTGTAAGACGCGTCCAAAGAATAAATATGTGAAATCAGGGCCTACTGCACAGAGTAATGTGCCGGCAGTAAATACGCCCATTGCGGTTAAAAAGAGTTGTCTCGAGGTGAATCGTTCAATGAGATAAGCTGTTACCGGAATCATAATCCCGTTGACGAGCATAAATATCGATTGTAACCATTGAACAGTACTTTCTGATACTTTGAGGTCTTTCATAATAGGTGGAAGTGCTGTACCGAGCAATGTCTGGTTTAATATCGTAATAAATGCACCAGACAAGAGTACGATAAATAAAGGCACACGCTTTTCCACATGGAATGCATTTTCTTCAGGCATTTATCTCACTTCTTTCATATATAATTTTGCATACTTGTATACTATAACACGATGTCGTAGGGTAATCTAAAGATTGATTTCATATGTAATATGTTTAGATTTGAGTCATTTGTAAATGATAACTCTATGTGTGTTCTCTTTCAATTAACGGATAAGCAAATTTCAAAATACTGTTGTTTCCAAGAGATTTAAAATTGAAAAATTACTTCAATCGTAAAAGTTGTTACACATAAATATTTCCGTATTCTACAAATTGTAAACACGTGTAGCTTTTTTGTTACACTAATTAGGTGTAAAATCATAAGAGTAAGTTTAAATTGTTATACAATCGTACAAAGCGTAAATTAGGGATACAAAAATATAAACAGTGTTGTACGAGGTAAGGAGAGTAAATTTATGAATAAAAGAGACCTCATTGCACCAGAAAAATATAATATAGTAAATGAGATTGAACAATATGCCGAGCAAACTGATAAGAAAGCCATTATATTTGAAGATGTGCAAGGTCAACGTTATGACATTACATATCATCATTTAATGGAGAAAGCGAACCAAATTGGTCATGTATTTTTAAAGCATGGTTTAACAAAAGGGGACAAAATGTTAATCATGATGCCTAGAAGTATCGCAACATATGAAATATATATTGCAGCATTAAAGTTAGGTATCGTTATCATTCCAAGTTCAGAAATGCTACGCACAAAGGATTTACAATATAGAATCACGCATGGTGAAGTCAAAGCCGCAGTTATTATGAGTGAACGTATTGAAGAGCTAGAAGGTGTAGAACAATTTAATGAGCTAACGAAATTTATCGTTGGTGGTGAACATGAAGATTGGTTTGCATTAGATCAAGAAATGGAATCACAAGATATTCATTTAGATACTGCGGATACTTCAAGTGAAGATGTAACATTATATTCATATACATCAGGAACGACTGGTAATCCGAAAGCTGTAATCCATTCGCATGGTTGGGGTTACGCACATATGCAAATGGCACCAGAACATTGGTTAAGTATTAAGGAGGACGATTTAGTTTGGGCTACTGCTGCCCCTGGCTGGCAAAAGTGGGTATGGAGCCCGTTACTATCTATATTAGGTTCAGGTGCCACAGCGTTTGTATTTAATGGTCGTTTTGCAGCTGAAAAATACTTACAATTATTACAAGATTATCAAATCAATGTACTTTGTTGTACACCTACTGAGTATCGTATTATGGCGAAATCACCGCACCTCACGGATTATAATTTAGAACATTTGCATAGTGCAGTTTCAGCAGGTGAACCGCTCAATAGAGAAGTAGTAGAGAAATTTAAAGATAACTTTGATTTAACTGTGCGAGATGGTTATGGACAAACAGAAAGTACATTATTAATTGGTTTCTTAAAGGATACAGAAAGCCGACCTGGTTCTATGGGTAAAGCGATACCGGGTAGCCAAGTTACTGTCGTTGACGATGATGGTGAAATTGCACCTGTTGGAGAAATCGGTAATATTGCAGTGCCGGTAGACTTACCTGCATTATTTAAAGGTTATTATAAAGATCCAGAAAGAACTGAAGAACCGAAAGTGGGAGATTACTTTATCACAGGTGATTTGGCCAAACGTGATGAAGATGGTTATTTCTGGTTCGAAGGGCGCCGAGATGATATTATCATTAGTTCAGGTTATACAATTGGACCATTCGAAGTAGAAGACTCATTGACTAAACACCCTTACGTTAAGGAGTGTGCAGTGGTAGCGAGTCCGCATGAAATTAGAGGTAATATCGTTAAAGCATTTGTGATATTACAAGATGATATAGAAGGTAATGAAGACACAGTGAAAGACTTACAAAACTTTGTTAAACAAGATGTTGCACCTTATAAATACCCAAGAGCTATTGAATTTGTCGAAGATTTACCGAAGACAAACTCAGGTAAAATACGTCGCGTAGAATTAAGAGACGCAGAACAACAAAAATTCAAATAACCAGTATTTCACTTAAAAGCGAGGACGCGTTGATGGTCCTCGCTTTTTTTATGTATTTATTTATCTATTGCAACACAAAACACCCTACAGCCTTACATATCATGTAAAGTACTGTAGGGTGTTTTAACTTATTAGTGACCTGCCATCCATGGGCGGGGTGCTTGAGGTGTCTTGCGTTGTTGTTTAGGCAGTTTATCTTTAGAAACGACTTTAGGTTCTTGACCTTGTTCGATACGTTTTTTTAATTTAGTATTCATTGTGTTCGTTTGAAATGCTGTGAAGACGCGTTTTGACATAGAGCCACAAGTAGGGCATGATGCAGTTTCGTGTGAATCGTTTATTGACTGTTTGAGTGTGAATTCATCGCATTTTGGACATGCGTATGTGTATTGCGGCATTACTCATCAGGCTCCAAGTTAGGTAAGATATCGGCATTGAAGATTTCACGTGGAATAGCTAAAGTACAACAAGCATTTGGCACATCAACGATACCCGCAACTGTACCTTGAACAGGTGCAGAACCTAATAACATATAGGCTTGTTCGCCAGTGAAACCACGTGTTTTTAAGAATTCGATTGCGTTTAAACAAGCATTACGATAAGCCGTGTTTGCATCTAAGTATGTTTGTTTACCGTTAAATTCATTTACTGAAATACCTTCGAAGACAATGTAATCAGTATAGTTTGGCATAACTGGGCCTGGTTTAAATGCAGGGTTTTTCTTAATGCTATATTTTTCCATACCATTTTTAATGACATTAACACGTAATTCAATCCAGCCTGGCATTTCAATACCGCCACAGAAAGTGATTTCGCCATCACCTTGAGAGAAATGTAAATCTCCGACAGATAGTTTGGCGCCGTCTACAAATACTGGGAAGTACACACGAGAACCTTTAGATAAGTTCTTGATATCGCAGTTACCTCCGTTTTCACGTGGTGGAACTGTACGTGCACCTTCTTTAGCTACGCGTTCGAAATCTTTCCCCTTAAGATTCCCAACTACTGCTGCATCTGTTTCTGGTAAATTTGCTAGTACAGGTTCACGGTTCGGATCAGTGTCTACTAATTCTCGTTCACGGCGCTTCCATTCATCTAACATTTCTTGTGAAGGTGCTACACCGATTAACCCTGGATGAATAATACCAGCGAATTCAACGCCAGGTACGTGACGGCTTGTCGCATAGATACCGTTGAAATCCCAGATAGATTTTTGAGCATTCGGATAGTGATCAACTAAGAAACTACCGCCGTTTGTCTTATCGAAAATACCGTTAAAGCCCCACGCATGCTCTTCAAAAGTACCGATATCTAAAATATCGACTACAAGTAAATCGCCAGGTTCAACGCCATTAACGTGCACAGGTCCACTTAACACGTGCACACGGTTTAAATTGACGTTCTTAATATCGCTTGCATCATCATTGTTACCAATTTGTCCGTCCGTCCAATCTAAACACTCCATACGGAATGATTCTCCAGGATCTACTGAAAATGCTGCTGGAATATCTGGATGCCATCTGTTGTGTCCTGGGTGATCTTGTTGATCCATTTTCTTGTTTAAATCAATGTTAAATAACTTTTTAGGCATATTATAATCCCCCTTGATTATTATTAATATAATATGACTGAATTTTCCGTCAATTAAATTTTATCACATTTTAATGTAAAAGTACTATACAAGTGATAAAAGTGACGGTAGTAATCTAGATAAAAGGTAGCTTTGTTGAGCTTCAACGCCACGCTCATTATTTATGATGAGGTTATGTGAGATTGTTCATTATATGATACACTACAAGTTAGTTATGAAATCGCTTACGAACAGGAGGAATTCGTATCTGTACAGGATTTTCAGTGCAGTCTGTACTGCAACATAATTATCTAGCAAGGACGATGGACTTTGCGTTTGAATCTAATAACATTCCTATAGTTGTCCCAACGCATTACAACTACGAATTTGAAATAGCAGGGAACCAGGAACTGAAATATGGTTTCGTCGGAACGGCGATGATGGTCGGACAATATCGCTTTAGTGATGGCGTAAATGAACAGGGCTTGGCTATTTCTAACCATTATTTTAGTAGGCTTGCGAGTTATACTACCAACCCAAGAGAGGGGTACTTTAACGTAGGACCAGAAGAATTTATCTTATGGTTACTTGGATTTAATAATTCAATAGCAACGTTGAAACAGAATATTGCTCAAGTGAATATCGTAGCTATCGGTAATAAAGCATTAGACAATATACCTCCGCTACACTTTATCGTGACAGATAAAACAGGAGAGACTGTGACAATTGAACCCCACAATGGTTTGTTAGTAGTGAAAGAGAATCCTGTACATGTGTTGACGAATAGCCCAAATTTAGAATGGCATTATGAAAATTTAAAAAACTTCACACATATATCGCCTCAGCAACATCAACAAAAACAATTTGGTGAACGAAACTTTGAAGCACTCGGTAACGCTGGAGGCACATTTGGTTTGCCAGGAGGATTCACATCATCTGAACGTTTTGTAAGAGCGGCATATTTACGTCAACATTTAATATTAGAGGGCAGAGATATTAATCAACATGTCAACCAATGCTTTAAAGTGTTGGACAATGTCAGTGTTCCGTACGGTGCGATTAAGGAAAATGGTGAAACGCACTATACACAATTTCAGTGTGTTTTAGACTGTAAGCATCAGACGTACTATATTAAACCTTATGATAGTAGTGAAGTGTTTGAAGTCCAGCTATGCCAAACGTTACTTGAAAAGGATACGCCGACGTATTTTTCATTAGAACACAAATTTAAAACGCATCGTCTCAATTAATGTTTAATACATAGTACACATTGAAGGTATTCTTGACAAAAACGAATAATAAGTATAAATTAGTAACAATGGATAAAAATAGCAAGGTTAATGAGAGCATCGTTTCCTATTAGCGTGAAAGCTTTAGCGAGGCGTTAATCAATTGATTGGCGTTCTTGAAAAAGCGGACAAACATATAAGGAATGTTGAGATCATTCGGCTATTATAATAAAATCGTTTAAATCAATTTTACAAATAATATTTCAATATAGATGAAGGTAGCAAAGCAAAACATTCGATAACAATGCGTTGTAATGAAACCGACAAGTCTAATAAATCGCTACGGGTTTATTATGGTTTGTCGGTTTTTTTGTAAAGAAGCATTAACACTACAAATATCAATAAGTAAGGAGGTATGACGAAATGTTTAGTTCCCTTAACCCAAGCGTGTTATTAATAATTAATTACATATTCGTGATCATTTCACTCTTGAGTGGTGTGGTCTTTTTAAATAAACGTGTTCCACTAAGTTATGTGCGTGTGCACGTACTGTTAGTGGCATTCCCACCATTAATAACGTTTATCGGTTTAATATTTGCACATAAAAATGAAGCGATTGGCCTATTTTACTCTGATGTGCTTGCGTGGCTCATGGCAGCTTTTGTATTGATGGTTGGGTTAATTATTCAACGTTACTGTATTCGTTATTTATCAGGTGATATGCATTACCGTAAGTATTTCTTGATGTTTACATTGACGACAAGCTTTGCCTCTACAGCATGGTTAACAGGTGATATTCGTATCATGGTACTTTGTTGGGGTCTTACACTGATAGGTCTAACGATTTTAATCGGTTTACAAAGTGCTTGGAAAGTAACGCGTGCCGCTGCGATAGTAACAGGTAAATCATTCTTAATCGGTTGGTTAGCGTTGTTAATTGCAGTGATATGGATAGGTATCTCTACAGGACATTGGACGTATCAATCAATCTATTCACCACAAAACATAGATCGAATGGGTGAGGGTACGCGTTTAGGTATACATTTACTAATGGTTATAGCTGTATTAGTACCGGCAGCACAGTGGCCTTTCCAAAGATGGTTGATAGAATCCGTTGCCGCTCCTACGCCAGTATCAGCAATTATGCATGCGGGTATTGTGAACGCTGGTGGGATTATGTTAACGCGATTTTCACCGTTGTTTAGCAGTGATATTGCAACTGTGATTTTAGTGTTATTAGCCAGTGTATCAGTTGTTATTGGTGCAGGTATTAGTTTAGTGCATGTAGATTATAAACGCCTGCTCGTAGGTTCCACTATCGGACAAATGGGCTTTATGTTAGTGCAATGTGCTTTAGGTGCTTATATACCAGCAATTATACATTTGATTTTACATGGCATATTTAAAGCAACCCTCTTTTTAAGATCAGGTTCAGCAGTGCGTCATTTCAGTGTGCCAAGACGTGCAAATGAACGGATGTCATATTTCTGGATTGTTGCAGGTCGTGTCTTAGCGTTATTGATCGGTTTAAGTTACTGGTTGAGTGCACCAAGTGAAGGCTACCGTATCGTCAGTGGTTTAATATTAGCATGGTCGCTTTCTTTATCATGGACACAACTTGTGGCATTTGGTGAAGGGAAATTAGGTCGTATATTAGGTTTAGGCACAATGATTATCGTAGGTGCAGTATATGAACTGATACATCACTTTTTCGCAGAAACGTTGCATACGATAACATTTGCACAAGGTGAACCACCGTTATTCTTAGTATTGGTTGTTGCAGTCATTTTATTATTAGGTAGTACGATAAGTATGTGGGTTGCACGTCATCGCAATTCTAGATTATTTTCAATTATTTATATGAGAATCGTACATTTGGGTGAAGCGCATAATAGTGCGGTTGAACGCCATCCAAACTACCTAAAAAAATATATCGCTAGAGGAGGACGTTAAGATGGGAGTAACAACAAACGATAAACAGACTAACCAGTTTATTACGGACACAGTCTATGCTTACATTGATGAAGCTAAAAATGTCATCGTCCCTCTATCTCCCATTTCAATATTTGCAGCGCGTAATCCGTGGTCAGGACTAGAACATCAACAATTTGATGAAGTGGCTAGGATGTTATGGAATGCACGTAACGTTGATATTTATCCTTCAGCAGCAATCATGTTAGAAGCAAAAACACGTGGTGAAATTAATACCGAAATTGTTGAAGATTTAACTGAGCAGTGGTTAGCACAAGCGCAATTCACAATTCCTAAAAATGATGCGGAACAATACGTTAGAAAAGCAATCACGTTAGAATCTCCGTCAGTAAGTCAAAAGGAACAACAGCACATTGAAACTTTATTAAAAAAACGTTCAGAGTTGAACGAAACACATCATATGAGATATCAACAAAAGATTTTAGTAAGTCAATATTTGCGTGCCGACAACGGTCAACCACTCAATAAAATAGTGGATTATCATGTAATCAAATGGTGTAAATTATATTTGGATGATGCTCAAGCAGGGTGGACAATGCCAAATCGCGAGCGAGGGTTATTCTATGCATGGCGACATTTGGCACAACACGATCCTGCGTTGTCGAAACAACAGCGCGACCATATTAAACAGTTATCTGATAATCCTCAAGAAGTTATCAAGATGACCCTCACACAATTAGATGTTCCTCAAGATAAAGTTCAAGGCTATTTCGAAAACCATCTCCTAGCCTTACCAGGATGGGCAGGTATGATGTTATGGCAAGAACAAAATAATGATATAGAGTCCCAATTGATTGAGGATTATTTAGCGTTACGTTTAGGATTAGAATGGGTATTTGTAGCACCTAATTTACCTGTAGAACGCGATACAAATCAAGTGGTGCCAGAGGTCGTGCAAGCGATTATAAAATGGGTGAACTGGAGTAATTTCTCAATAGATCAATGGTTCGAGCTTACAGAAGCACAGCAACGCCAATATTTAGCGTTCAGTGCTCAATTTGATGACCATCAACGCCGTAAACTATGGCTTGAAGCTTGGGAAATGACTTACAAACAGCAACTGAAAGCACAAGTGACACCCGAAACTACAAATGAAGTTTCTCACTCAGTAGAGCAATCATCTAAGAGTACCATCACACCACAAGCGCAGCTCGCTTTCTGTATCGATGTGCGCTCAGAACCATTCCGCCGACAAATTGAAGCGGCTGGGCCATTCGAAACGATTGGAATAGCAGGTTTCTTTGGTTTGCCTATTGAAAAATGTGAACTCGATGCCCCACATACACATGCGTCGTTACCAGTGATGAATGAACCGCAACATCGTATTCAAGAATATACACACGAAAAACAACCGCACCTCTTTCAACAACGTAAACATACTTTAGAGTCGGTTACGTATACGTTTAAGAAAATGAAACAAAACGTCTTACCGAGCTTACTCTTACCAGAATTGAGTGGTCCATGGTTAACGCTACAAATGTTATCGCGTAGCTTTGTACCCGGACGTACTGGTACTTTAATTAGAAACTTCTATAAAAGGTGGCTACGAAAACCACAAGATACGGCATTAACACTCGATCATCAGCCTCATCAACACGATGATGAGTTGCCAGTCGGGTTTACACAACAAGAGCAGATTAATTATGCACAACAAACTTTAAAAATGATGGATTTAACACACGATTTTGCGCCACTCGTGGTGCTGTGTGGTCACGGTAGCCATAGTGCAAATAATCCCTATGCTGCTTCATTAGACTGCGGTGCGTGTGGTGGTGCAGCAAGTGGCTTTAATGCAAAAGTACTGGCACAATTGTGTAACTTACCTGATGTACGCAAAGGTTTAGTTGACCACGGTATTGAGATTCCTGAAAATACAGTGTTTGCAGCGGCTGAACACCATACTTCTGTTGACGATTTAGAATGGATTTATTTACCTAATCTAACAGATCAAGCACAAACTGCATTTGAAGAAATTCAACAAGCTTTACCTGATATTAGTAAGCATGCAAATACGCAACGACTGGCACAATTGCCGAACCATCATATAACGAAGAAAGACCCGCTTAAAGAGGCTAACCGTCTCGCAAATGACTGGAGTGAAATTAGACCAGAATGGGGTCTTGCAAGGAATGCAGCATTTATTATAGGGCAACGTAGTCTAACTGAAGGTACAGATCTACAAGGACGCGTATTCTTGCATAACTATGATTGGGAGCAAGATTCAGATGGTGTGTTACTGGCTAATATCATCGGAGGTCCAGCAACCGTTGCGCAGTGGATTAACTTGCAATATTACGCTTCAACTGTGGCCCCGCATTATTACGGTAGTGGTAGTAAAACAACGCAAACAATTACTGCTGGTATCGGTGTCATGCAAGGTAATGCAAGTGATTTAATGACAGGTCTTCCTTGGCAATCAGTAATGTCAGGCGACGATAAAATGTATCACGCCCCAATAAGATTGCTTATCGTGGTTGAAGCACCTCAATCATTTGTAAAACGGTTACTACAAGAAAATGAAGCATTTGCTCAAAAATTAAAAAATGGTTGGATTCAACTAGCAAGTATTGATGAAAATAAACAATGGCATGATTGGACTGCTAACTCAGTTTCATAATGAGCATAGGCCTTAACGATGAATATACTATAGAGATAATGCTCAGTAATAAGCCCATCAAAGATTAAAGAATCTTTGATGGGCTTAACTTATATATCAATGTTTAAGCATATTTGCTCGCTTACCTAGGGGGCGGGTCGAACTTCGGTTTCGACACGATAACGGTAGTATATATGTGTCTCGCAAAATATTCAGTACTTAAATGCTGTTACTTCAAAAAATGAGTGATTTCTTTTTATTTTTTAAGATGCATGCACTTTGTGTAATTGTAAATTATTGTACATTCCACTATGTCGTATTGAAATACAAAATGGTAAAATGATAACGTTAGCTTGGAGCAGGCTATTTTCACAAAGAAGTTATTTTAAATTAAGGTTTTACAGGAGATGTATGACTAATGAAAAAGACCAAAGGTACATATGAATCCGAGATTAGTAAGGCGATCACGCAATGGGAAAAAGACTACTTAGGGCGAGGTTCGCTCTCTGTGAAGACCGATATTGTACGTGACATGATTATCGTCAATTTACAAGGGGTTTTAACGCAAGCTGAATATAAAGTATGCGAAACAAATGAAGGCTTATTAACGATTAAACGTACACGTTCAAAACTTGTAGAATCCGGGTTAGATGCATTATACGATATCATTGATTCCACTACAGGTGCGGAAGTCAAAAGTTTTCACACTGATTTAAGTTCGAGAACGGGTGAACGTGTGATGATATTTAAATTGACTGATGATTTAGCTAAACAATTGAATGACTAATGTGTTAACGAATGGCATCATTATTTGATTAAAGGTTACACATTCATAAATGGTTGTGTTTGTTTTCAAAAATTGTAGATCGTCATAGGTTCTGTTTCAAAGATAAAACCGAAGTTGGATTTATTTTATAGTAAAATACTTTACTATAAAATGATCATGTAACAGCACGAGAAGGAGGAAACACAATTTGAAACAAGTTCAAAACATCATAAATTCATTAATAGAACCTTTAACAAAACCAGAAACATATCAAACACTAATTTCAAATTTAATTATGATAGTCATTTATATCATTGTTGCTTGGATTGTATTGTTTTTCGTCAATAAAGCAATTGCACAATTTTTCAAGATCCAAAACAAAGGTAGAAATGGTAATAAAAAACGTTCAAAAACATTAGTATCACTTATTCAAAATGTCGTATCATATGTGGTATGGTTTATAGTGTTAACTACAATTCTTAGCAAATTTGGTATCAGCGTAGAAGGCATTATAGCCAGTGCAGGAGTTGTAGGATTAGCAGTCGGTTTCGGTGCACAAACGGTCGTTAAAGATGTCATTACTGGTTTCTTTATCATTTTTGAAAATCAATTTGACGTTGGCGATTATGTTAAAATAAATAGCGGTGGGACAACTGTGGCAGAAGGTACTGTCACATCAATCGGTTTACGCTCAACACGCATCAAAACGGTGACCGGCGAATTAACGACTTTACCGAATGGTAGCATGGGTGAGATTACGAACTATTCAGTAACAAACGGGGAAGCACTAGTTGAAATTCCAGTTTCAATCGATGAAGATATCGATTATGTAGAAGAGATATTAAATGAACATTTTGAAGCATTACGTTCGAAATATTATTTATTTATTTCAAATCCTAAAGTGCTTGGTATTAGTCGCATTACGCGTGACGAAATGATTGTAACGATTTCAGCTGAAACGATTCCAGGAGAAGGTTTCGCGGCTGGACGTATTTTAAGAAAAGAGATACTCAAACTCTTTAAAGCGAAAGATGTAAAGGTACCTCAGCCTGTTATGTTACAATATGATTCCAATCAACAACCTTAATACTATACACTTCGGAGGTGTGAGACATGACATCAGAATACGGTTTAAATGATATTGTAGAGATGAAGAAGCAACACGCTTGTGGAACAAATCGCTTTAAGATTATTCGTTTAGGTGCAGATATCCGAATCAAATGTGAAAATTGTCACCGTAGCATCATGCTTCCGAGACAAACTTTCAATAAAAAACTAAAAAAAATACTAGTATCTCAACAAGATACTGATAATAAGGAGAATGACTAAATGGCTTTAACAGCAGGTATTGTCGGCTTACCTAACGTAGGTAAGTCTACGCTATTCAATGCAATCACTAAAGCGGGTGCGCTCGCTGCGAACTATCCATTCGCGACGATAGATCCGAACGTCGGCATTGTAGAAGTGCCAGATCATAGATTAAATGTATTAACAGAAATGGTAGAACCTAAGAAAACAGTACCAACAACATTCGAATTTACAGATATTGCAGGTATTGTAAAAGGTGCATCAAAAGGTGAAGGATTAGGTAACAAGTTCTTATCACATATCCGTGAAGTTGATGCGATTTGCCAAGTAGTACGTGCATTTGATGATGATAATGTTACACACGTATCAGGTCGTGTAGATCCAGTCGACGATATCGAAGTTATCAACATGGAATTAGTACTCGCTGATTTAGAATCTGTAGAAAAACGTCTACCTAAAATTGAAAAAATGGCGAGACAAAAAGATAAAGATGCGATTAACGAGCAACGCATTTTATCAAGAATTAAAGAGGCATTAGAAGAAGGTACGCCTGTAAGAGGATTAGAGTTTACTGAAGAAGACCAAAAATATGTAAACCAAGCCCACTTATTAACTTCTAAAGAAATGTTATACATTGCGAATGTTGGCGAAGATGAAATCAATGACGAAGACAATGACAAAGTTAAAGCCATTCGTGAATATGCAAGCAAAGAAGGTTCAGAAGTCATCGTAATTAGTGCGAAGATTGAAGAAGAAATCGCAACTTTAGATGATGAAGATAAAGAAATGTTCCTAGAAGATTTAGGTATTGAAGAACCTGGATTAGATCGCTTAATCAAAACAACATACGATTTATTAGGTTTAGCGACATACTTCACAGCAGGTGTTGAAGAAGTGCGTGCATGGACATTTATTAAAGGAATGACTGCACCACAATGTGCGGGAATCATCCATACTGACTTTGAACGCGGATTTATTCGTGCCGAAGTAACGAGCTATGATGACTACGTTGAATATAATGGTGAAAATGGAGCCAAAGAAGCGGGTAAACAACGCTTAGAAGGTAAAGAATACATCATGAAAGATGGCGACGTCGTTCATTTCAGATTTAACGTTTAAAGTAGAATATTATAAAGAGCCCTTACAGAAAATGACTTCTGTAAGGGCTCATATTATTTTATTAAGAAGTAAACCAATCAGTGTTTACGTTTGGACCAGTGTAGTTAGCGTCTACATCTTGGTTAAGTTCTGGTGAATGATATTTACTTGTGTATTGCCATAAAACATGTTCACGTGTTGGGCGATCTGGGTTGTAATTAGCTAACCAGAAACCATCATAATCACTAACTGTTTGTGTAAGGTTTTGACGCATGAAGTTTTCATAAGAATATAATAAGACTTTTTTATCTCCAGCTAAACCTTTCATTTCGTCATACCAAGCAGAAGTACTTTCGTTTACGCCACCGCTTGTGACATTATTTTGTTCGAAATCGTTAACGTAGAAGCTTGCTTTAGGTGCACGGTTATATAAGATACGTGCTTCGTTACGTGCATCTTGTGGGTTTGTGTACATACTATAAGAATAAACACCGAATTTCATACCATATTGATCTAATAAAGCTGAGTTATGTGCAAGTGCTGCATCAACTTTAGCTGAACCGTATTGACCACGGATTATGATGAAGTCATAGTTTTCTTTTAACTCTTTGACTTGTTGCGCAGTAAGTTGACCTTGCCATTCAGATATGTCTAACACGCGGTCACCATTTGCTGTTGTACCAGCTTCAGATTTAAGTTGAGGTGATTTTGTCTTAGCTTCGGGATGCTTTTTAACATATTGTTGGTAACCATATCCCATTGTACCTTTTTCACTCGTTGATTCTTCAGCGGCATTGGCATTATGTATCGTCAATGATGATATGAATAATACACTCATAGAGACGAGGCTTTTCTTAAAAGTAGAAACCATTACTTACTCCTTTGTTTATATAACATTTTGAAAGTATTTGGTGTATTTGAGTAAAATTAAATTTAGTTCAATACACCTAACTCGTATCCTATAAGAAATCAAATTTTTTATCAAGTACAGTGTAAAAAAGAATAAATACGATTTGAAATAATGTTGTTTTCAGTTTAATAATTAAAGTTATTTTAAATTTTTCTCTATATTAATGGGGGATTAATGCGAGTAGAACGCGGTGTGAGGGAGCCGAAATTTAAATATTTGCAGTGTTTCATATGAAACAACTGGAAAATAGTTGCTGTTTTGAAAATCCATTGTAAATTGTAAAGGTCTATGCTATAATTCTTGGATGTGAGTAATGAAAATTATTCCTTGCTTATCACATTGAGATGATGAGCCGTATAGACCACAAGGAGGTGCAATTATAAAATGAGAACATATGAAGTGATGTACATCGTTCGTCCAAATATGGAAGAAGATGCTAAAAAAGCATTAGTTGAACGTTTCAACGGCATCCTAGCTTCACACGGTTCAGAAGTTTTAGAAGAAAAAGACTGGGGTAAACGCCGTCTTGCTTATGAAGTTGAAGACTTCACTGAAGGTTACTACAACATCGTACGTATCCAAACAAGTGACAATGAAGCTACTGATGAATTCCAACGTTTAGCTAAGATCAACGACGATATTCTTCGTTATATCGTTATTCGTGAAGACGAAGATAAAACAAGAAAATAGTAATTGGGGGTCATTTTTATGATAAATAGAGTTGTTTTAGTCGGTCGTTTAACAAAGGATCCAGAATATAGAACAACACCCTCAGGCGTGAGTGTTGCGACTTTTACCCTTGCGGTAAATCGTACGTTTACAAATGCGCAAGGGGAACGCGAAGCTGATTTCATTAACTGTGTCGTTTTTAGAAAGCAAGCAGAAAATGTAAATAACTATTTATTCAAAGGTAGTTTAGCAGGCGTCGATGGTCGCATCCAATCACGTAGTTATGAAAATCAAGAAGGTCGTCGTATTTTTGTCACTGAAGTTGTTTGTGATAGTGTTCAATTCCTTGAACCTAAAAATCAAAACCAACGCCATTCACAAGATGGAAACAACAATTTCCAAGACTTTGGACAAGGCTTTGGCGGACAACAATCAGGTCAAAATGCTTCTTATCAGAACAATAACAATTCATCTAACCAAAATAATCAATCTGACAACCCATTTGCGAATGCAAACGGTCCGATTGATATTAGTGATGATGACTTACCATTCTAAGCTACAGACATGAATGCTCATGTGTAGTTTGTAGAATATCAAGCAGATTAAATGAAACATTATCAAAGCGATAATGTATATGAACGTAATAGAAAAATAATTTAAAAGGGAGGCAGTTAATCATGGCAGGTGGACCAAGAAGAGGCGGACGTCGCCGTAAAAAAGTTTGCTACTTCACAGCAAACGGAATCACACACATCGATTATAAAGACACTGAGTTATTAAAACGTTTTATCTCAGAACGCGGTAAGATTTTACCACGTCGTGTAACTGGTACTTCAGCTAAATATCAACGTATGTTAACTTTAGCTATCAAACGTGCTCGTCACATGGCATTATTACCATATGTTAAAGAAGATCAATAAGATTTATTGGTCTCTAGAACACCCCGTAGGCGTAGGCTTACGGGGTTTTGTGTTATTGTGAAATGGGCATGATATGAAAAATATTAACTCTTTGGATACCATTTTATGTGATAAATGCTTGTGTCTAAAAATAAAACGTATTACAATGTAACACAAGGAGTTGTTAACTATGTCAAAATCACAAACAATCACTGTTCGTATCAGTGAAGAAGATAAAAAGATAATTCAACACTATTCAAAAATACATGGCCTAAGTTCATCAGAATTATTAAAAAAAGCAACGTTAGAAAAAATTGAAGATGAGATTGATTTAGAGCATTACAATCAAGCAATGAAAGAGTATGAAAAAGATAATACAACGTATTCGGTTGATGATATGGATAGTATGTTGGGGTTATAATGAGTTATAAAGTAAGATATACTAAAACGGCAATGAAGCAACTTAAAAAGTTAGATAAACCAACGGCTAAGTTATTGACTGAATGGATTAAGCGTAATTTAGATGGTATCGAAGAACCTAGACGTATAGGCAAGCCACTTACAGATAATAAGTCTAATCAATGGCGTTATAGAAAAGGTAACTATAGAATTATTGTCGATATACAAGATGAAGAAATTATCATACTGGTGTTAGCTATTGGACATAGAAGAGATATTTATCGAAAGTAAACTACTAAATACAATAATGTATTCGGTAGTTTTTTATTATGGATTTTTATAAGAGAGACGAGCACAAATATAAAACGTATTTCTTAGTGAGACAATAATATTAATATATAGCAAGGATGAATAAGTAGTAAAATATGTACAAACGGTAGAAGTGATTTAAATGAAATTATAGTAATATGCTCGTTGGATTATTATTTTCTTGGCTTAAAGATAATCAATAGTATTTTCAACCTCACCTATTAAGTTAGGTGGGGTTATTTGTATTTTTTGGCTTTATACATTTTACTAACAAGTTATTATATTTATGTATTTAATAGTAAATCAAGTAAAGCGAAAAAATTATTATGTTGAAATCCTCTGCATGCCTATGCTTATAGGGTGTTTTTATAGATGTTTAAAGTCTTGACATTTCTAATTGTATAACTATTTTATATCTATAAATTTATATTGTGATATTTACTTCCTTATTATACTGTGATAAATTTTATTTAATAATTTATAGGAGGTTATGTATATGAAATTCATATACAATCTCCAATATTTATAGCTATAGCGACTCTTGCATATGGAGTGATTAGTATATATATCATTAGTAAATATAAAGAAGATATTATAGAAATAAATTAATTTTAGCCCTCCCATAAGTAAAAATTTGGGGGGTTTTTTAGTATGCAATCATGGAGGTTATAAAAATAAATTATCTTCTCATAATTGTTATAAAATTTCAGGTTGCTAGGTAAAACTGTTATAAAAGTATGTTGAAACTAAAATGACTCTGATATATAATGTTATTTATACACAAAATAAATAAATTTAATTAATTATTTTATCTAAAATAGAGGTGAAGAAATGAGCATCAAAGAGTACATACAACAAACCAAAGAGAATTTATTAAAAATGGAGTTAAAATCAAAAAGTTTTGTAATAATGGTTATATCTATAATTTTATTGAGTATGATTTTTACACCTTTTATAGGCATACCAGCAGGCTTATTTATCGGGTCATATGTGCAGTCAAATTCTTAAATATTTTTTCTAAATCAACTGATAGTGTCTTGTTAAAGGCGCTATCAGTTTTTGTTTGAAGAAATTTATTAAATATTATAGAAATGTATCTAATTGAGCTATTCAAATCATTGGTAATAATAATTAACCTAATAATAAGAGAGGATGAAAAATAATATTATAAGTTTAATTAAGTGTAAAAAAATATAAATTATTGTAAAAAATCTATATAGTAATTGTCTTGCTTAATATGTATGATACGCTTTTATTAGAAAAAGTATATTAATAAAGGGGTATAAAAATGAAAAAAACTATGTTTTTAACTGGTTCTTTTTTAGCAAGTACGTTAGCATTCACTACTATTCAACAAAATGTTGATGCAGCTGAAACAAATAGTGTAACATCAAATGAAACGCAACAATCAACAACTTCACAAAAAGCTCAATCAGAACGCCCTTATGGTGGTTTTCCTCCTACAGGAATGACATATGATCAATATAAGTTTTTTGAAGATAAGATGCCAAAACGATCTGAAGTATCAAAAGAGGAATATAACAAAATACTAAATAAAGAAACGCAAGCATTTGCTAGTCTTTATGAAACTACAATTTATGCGCCACAAAAAACATTTTACCCACAACCTATCAATACTATAGGCCAAACTCCTTATGCTGGAATACCTCCTAAAGGCATGACAAATGATGAATGGGATGAATTAACACAAAGAATGCCTTATCTATCACTTTTGACAACGAAAGAATATAACAGAGTTGGCGATCATGAGACGCAAAGAATTGCTAATAAATATAATCACGTGATTTATGGACCTACAAAGACGTATTATCCACAAAAAGATTCTTTACAAACTTCTCAATCAAAGAGCCCTTATGGTGGATTCCCTCCTACAGGAATGACATATACACAATATAAGTATTTTGAAGATAAAATGCCAAAACGATCTGAAGTATCAAAAGAAGAATATAACAAAATACTAAATAAAGAAACGCAAACATTTGCAAATATTTATGAAACTACAATTTATGCACCACAAAAAACATTTTACCCACAACATATCAATAGTATAGGCCAAACTCCTTATGCTGGATTAGCTCCTAAAGGGATGACAAATAATGAATGGGATGAATTAACACAAAGAATGCCGCTTTTATCAACTATGAAATCTAAAGAATATGAAAGAACTATTAATCACGAAACTCAAAGAATTGCTAATAAATATAATCATGTAATCTATGCACCACAAAAAACGTTCTACCCACAAACTCAACACACACAAACAGTAAGTGATCATTCTAAAGAAACATTACCTGAAACTGGGCAAGGCCAATATGGTTCTCAATCTATTACTTTAGGCGCAGGTGTTGTGTCTATGATAGTAGGAGTATTTTTAGTTAGTTATAAACGTGTTTTAAAGAAATAACATTAAGATTAATGATATAAAAAACACCACAGAAGTTAGGGGAACTAACTTTTGTGGTGTCTTTTTAACTTTATAAGCAATTGTTTACTTATTTACTACTGAAACAGATTTTTAAAGAAATCGAATGGAGATGATTTCTGTTGTATTTTGTTGTCTTTAATCCCTTTAGTAACTGCATTTGCGAATTTAAAGATATCTTTATTGTAATCTTGAACGTTTTCTCTAGTAGAACGTGAGAAATCTTTGTTTTCGAAGAACTGCTGGCGATATTTTGTTGAAATTTCTAATTGTACACCAGAGCCTGATCCATTTTGATTTATAATATTATGTTTAGAATCACCATTTACATAATTTGGGCTATCTTCAACGTTAAATCCTTTTTTCTCGAGTGCATTTTTAATGGATTTAGCTAGTCCTTTGTCTTGACCCCCAATATATACAACTTTTTTATCCTCATCTAAACCGTGGACGGAGACAATTGTTTTTGATTTTTTACTCATCTTTATCAGTTTGGGTTCGTCAAATGTAGTAGACGTGATGTGTAGTTTTTGGTTATCTGATTTTAATAAACCTTCAAAACTGTAAAGATTAAAGTCACCTTTTTTTGAGATAAGTTTCGCTAATTCTGAACTTCCAGGTTCGATACCGCCACCGTGAATTGCTGTTATCAGTATGTCGTTATTGTTGGAAGTAGTTGTACTGATTTTCCAATCACGGTACTCTTTCGTATGTGCTTTCATATCTTTAAAACTTTCATAATAATCGTGATTAATTGGTTGATCGTTACGCCAGACATACAAAAAATATAAAGCGAATAATATGATGCCTACAATCACTAGCATAGTTAAATAATAAATAACGTTTTTTAATATATGATTCATTGATTTCTCCAAAATGTTAAATTTATTGACTACAAGATTATATCAAATATCTGGCAACCTGTGTTAAATAGTTTAATTACAGTTGTGTTAAGAAATTAAAAAATGATGAATTCTTTATAAAAAGAGAGTGATAAATATATTATTAAAATAAATCAGAATATGTTTTAGTTGTCGAGAATCCAGGCGTAGTATAAGAAAAAGAGGTTAAATTAAAGACTTTATAATCAAACCAATTAAATAAAATAGGCCAACAATTAAACAAATCGTGCCCAAACTGATTAGACTTTGTTTTATGCTCGTCTTTGTTTTATTAGCTAATGTCTTTTTAAATGATAATAAAACGATACCAAAAACAATGAGCAATATTGCAAGAATCCACATACTATCTGCTCCTTTTTTAAAATTAATAAAGTAGTCGATTTCGTAAAGTTATGTCTTATTAATTAGATTAACATATGTATAAGTGAATCAATTAAAAAAGATGAGTGTACTGTTTGGTTAAAAACAGATGACTCATCTTAGTATGCAGTATGTGTATTTAAGATTGTAAAGAATGATGGTTCACGTCCTCGAAATCATAATTTTTTAATATTGTGCAGCCTAATGGATGATGACCATTATCAACATGATCATTGATTTCTTCAAGGACATCTAAAATTTCATATTCTGGTGTAGTTACGTCGAAAGTATATTTAAATAAGTGTTTGTTATCAGACATTACAGTGGCGATTAATTCATCATTTTGCATTTTGTAATCTAATAATTGCATTGAATCTCTCTCCTTTTATTAAGAATGTAACTGGATAGTATTTCTAATCTAATTGAGAATTTGTGTCAGTTATATTTCTTATTGATTGTAATAATTTTAATCTGACTCTTATTATACATTATATTTCATCAAATGTGGAGGGGTTTGTCTAAATTAAACACCAGTATTTTAACGAAAAAGGTTACGAATCGCTCCGCAATAAGGTTTTTACTTTCCAAATAATTTATAATAATTCTAAATAGTGAGTTGAATACTTAAGGGATAATCTAAAATATAAAAATTGTTCAAAATTAGGAGCGTTAAATTGAAGAAAAATTCTAGGTTATAAAATAAAAACAGCCGACAATATGATAATATTGTCGGCTGAAAAACGGATAAAGAATACCGTCTAAAGAGTAATATGTTCATGAATATAAAAGACGAGTAGTTTTTACAAACTACAAATACAATATAGCAATTTTTATTATGAGTTACAACAAAACTGCTAATAATTTTTACAGAATGATTGGGTGTCATATTTAGAAAATTTAGATTAAATTGAATTTAAAATATTGGGCTCTCCCTTATTGAGAAGGCTCTTGGAAGTTGATAACATAGACGAGGATGGAGGTGGAAAAAATGGAAGAAGTAATTACATTTATCACGATAACTTTAATGCTTATTTTAGTACCTGGTCCAGATTTCTTCGTAGTTATGAGAAATTCAATTCATTCTGGTAAAGCGAATGGAGCTATGGCAGCATTAGGTATAACTACAGGCCACGTTTGTTATTCTTTACTTGTTATCTTCGGAATAGTATTTATTTTAGCCAAAATGTATTACGTATTTTTAGCGATTAAGATTTTAGGCGCATGTTATTTAATTTATTTAGGTCTAAAAAGTATTTTATCAGCACGTAAGAGTATGGATTTTTCAGAATCTGAAAGTCAATTAAAGCCTGATCGTACATCGTACTTCACTTCTTATCAACAAGGGTTTCTAAGTACGAGTTTAAATCCGAAAGCATTATTATATTACATAAGTATTCTACCTCAATTTGTTTCTGCAGGTGATGGCGCAACAGCGAAACTTACAATGTTGACTGCAATTACAACAACGGTTATTTTAACTTGGTTTATATTTTGCGTATTTATTTTCCAATACATTAAAAAGTTATTAACGCGCAGAAAAGTTAAAGCAATATTTGATTATACGATAGGTGCTGTACTTATAGCATTATCTATCAATTTATTACTAAGTAAAGGTTAAAGTAATTTAGTATTTTAACCATTCAAAATGATGAGAAACTGATATTTAATTAAGTGTCCCTACTGGTTTATAGATTGAAAATAATCTGTAAACCAGTTTTTTATATCCGAGCAATCATATTCATTTTCATAAGATAAAAATAAATTTTTATTTAAAAATTCAGTCGTCACAAATTGTCTACATACTTTTTAAAGATTTCCCCTATAATATGTACAGAAAGGTGGAATTTTAATTTGAAAAATAGTTTTAATCCATTACAAAGATTACATTTTTATGCAGCATTTTTCATCGCACCATTACTGATAACATTAACGTTATCAGGGATAGGTTTTTTATTTTTCCAAGATGTAGAAAATAATATTTATAAACATGAGTTTTTTGACAAAAGTAAGGTAGAGCATTATCAATCGCTCGATGACGCTGTGGATGAAGTAGAGCATAAGTTTGAAGGGTTTTATATTAGTAAGGTCAGTATTATGTCTGAGCCTTATAATAGCCGAATAACGCTCGATGACATGGCAGGTAATCAACGCTATGTATTTATTGATGATAATCATCAAATTGTAGCAGATCAAAATGCAAAACATACATATGCGAATGTGGTAAGAAGTATACATAGTTCACTCTATACGAATAATACAATTATTAATTATTTGGTAGAACTGACAGCGTGTTGGACTGTATTTATGATATTGTCTGGTCTGTTTATGTTATTTAAGAAGAAATTATTAAAAAATAACGCGAAACAACTGAGATTCCAGAAAGTACATGCTTTCATAGGGATGATTATTGCGATCCCGGTTCTTATTTTAGTAATTACAGGATTACCGTGGTCAGGTTTTACAGGTGCCAAGCTTGCGAATATTCTAAGTACTTCTGGGACATTAGGGCAGTCTGAACTCACTGTGAACCCTCCTAAATCAGATGTAAACGAAATACCATGGGCAACGAGAAAGAATAAGCAACCTGAATCGAAACATGCAGCACATCATGGAAGTGGAGAAATACCTAAAACGGATTTCAAAAAACAAATTTCTATTGATAAAGTGGTTAAAGCAGCTAAACAGAATGGTATGTCTAAACCTTATTCGATCGTTTACCCATCAAAACCAGAAGGCGCCTTCACCTTGACGAAGAGTAGTAATACAGGTGTTACGGGGTTAGACGTATCTCCATACGATGAAAAAACGTTGTACTTAGATCAATATACTGGAAAGAACTTAGGTCAAGTGAAGTATCAAGAGTACGGCATCATCGGTAAGTGGTTCACGTGGGGCATCCCATTACATGAGGGACATCTTTTCGGAATTGCGAATAAGATTATCAATTTAATTGTATGTATCGCATTGTTATGTGCAATAGGATTTGGTTTTTACTCTTGGATTAAGAGAATGAAAAGTAGTAAAGTTAAAGTCCCTAAACGAGTGAAAAAGCCGATGTCTATTTCATTGTTCATCATACTTGTAATACTCGGTATTTTGATGCCTCTCTTTGGCTTCTCACTCATCATCGTATTTGCTATCGAAGGTTATTTATATTTCAAAGATAGAAGCGCAGGGCAAGGGTAACTTAAATTAAATAATTTAATAAATAAAAAGCACTGGCGTATAGATTACGCCAGTGCTTTTTATGTTACATCTTCATTTTATGAATTTTCATCATTAAACCGTGAGGAATGTCATCGTGTTTCACGATTTCTTTTTTATAGAAACTCTCACCTTCATCTTTTGAAGCGAGTTTAACGAAATCACCTTTTTTAGGTTTGAAATCATCTTCTTTTTCTATTTTAACATTTTTCGTTACGAGACCATCTTTCTCGCTGACAACCTTTTCAGCAGTTGTACTGTCTTTCATATAACCATAATATGTACTTGATTGACTAGAGAACACCATCATTAATGTGAAGACGATCCCAATAATAGCCAGTACTAAAATAATAGGTAATGCAACTTTTTTATTCATTGAGTTTATTTCCTCCTTTTCACTCCATTTTAAATGATTCGAGCCATTTGTGTATTGTTTTAAACAAACTTTTATAATATTGTCATAATTTACATCTTTATATTGAAAAGTATATTTATAAAAACTACAACAGTATAAGATAAATTGATATACGAGCAGTTATACAACTGTAAAAAGTAAAAAAAGACGATATAACAGCAATTTTTGAGAAAAGTAACACCGTAAATCTCTGTTTGTCACAAACTTGTAAAAATTGTGTGATTGCTTTATTTGAACATTTGTAAAACCTTGGATATGATAGGGGTAGAGATATGTGTAAACTATTATGTAGTGTCTGCATATTGACAATTCTTATTATTTTATAACAGCTAAATATTTTAAGAGAGATGAGGAGAATTTCATGAAGATTTTTTTAATTCGTCACGGAGAATCACAATCCAACTATGATAAAAAACATGGGAAAGACTACTTTTGTGGACAAATGGATGTTCAATTAACTGAAAAAGGACTTCAGTCAGCACAAGCTTTAAAAGAAGAATTTGAACAAAAAGATATTGACCGTGTTTATGTTTCTGATTTAACAAGAACAAAGCAAACATACGGTGCAATATTCGATAAAGCCATTCCTACAACAGTAACTAGTACATTAAGAGAACGCTCATTAGGGTTGTTCGAAGGTACTTTAGTTAGTGACTTAAAGCAAAATCCAACATATTCAGCTTATTTTAATGATGAGAATTATAAATCATTTAGACATAGTTTCACTCAAAAGGCACCTGAAGGGGAAAGTTACACAGATGTATTAAACCGAGTGAAACAATTTTTCGAAAAAGAAGTTGACCCTTCTTTAGAAACCATCGCAGTTGTTGCGCATCAAGTTGTAATCAGATGTATGATGGTATACTTAGGATATGATAAACAAGAAACAGCAATTGACCGTGAAGTTGACAATTGCGTGCCGTACGTGGTGGAAAAAGATTATTAATTATTTATATGTATGAGAAAGATATTAGTCTAAACATTGGGAATACAGTTTAGATTAATATTTTTTTTTATTTATTATTTAAAGTTTCATGAAATCCTTGGAATATAAAGTGAATATTATCTATGAAACTACCCACAATGACCGCAGCTATTACATAGGTGACACTAAGTATAATCTTTTTATATGTGACGACACCGTACTTTTCTTCGGTTTCAAATATGTTATATGCGATACAGATAGCAGTGACGGCACCTAATAACATTGTAATAATCAAAGCACTAACCTCCTTATTCATTTATTTTTGTTTTATTTATGCGTCCTTAACGATTTCTGTTTAGCATAACAAAAGTCATTTTCAGATAAAATATATGTTAAATTAAAAAACCTTACAATCATGTAAGGTTTTTTACAAATACAAAACAAAGTTTGATAAATGAATAGAGTGAATGTGCTTAAATAGGATAGTTATCGCATTTACGTTGTCAAAGGAATGTCACCATTTTGTAATTTTAATTCGATGTATAAACAAATTTATCTATCGCTTATATTTATTTATCAATTGCTTTCGTGTCGATATTTTTAGATTTAAGGAATTTTTTAATTTTGTCTTGTTGCTTGCCGTTAACGTCACCGGCATATTTTGTAGAGACGTCCACGACATTAAGTTTGTTTTGTGGTTGATAGTCTAACTCTTCGATTTCTTGATCTGCATCTGCAATCGTACTATTGAGTGCTGTGAAATATTTAATAATACGATCTACATTTTCTTTATAACCTTCTGGTAATGTGTTATTTTTTACAAACTTTTTAAAGCGGACATCATTTTTAATTGCATTGTGTGATAATTTCGATAATCTTTTAGCTTGAGCATCAGTAATTTTCTTATCAGAAGTAGATTGCTTATCTAACTTGTATTGAATTTGATATTTATTATCTAAAATATCTGCGTTCGTTTCTAAGTATTTAGAAATCGCTTTATTCATTTCTTGTTCACTAAGCTTTTTACCTTTTTTAGTAGAGTGGAAGATATTATTTTCAGTTACTTTATCAACGTTTTTAGGTGCTTCGTGCTTATTTGGTTGTTGTTCATCTTTATTCGTACCAGGGTTGCCGCACGCTGTAAGAGTAACAGTAAATGCTATAGTTAATGCGGGGATAATTATTTTCTTCATAAAAACGTATTGCTCCTTTGTGATGTTGAGTTGAAAAATGTTATTCAACAGTTCTATTCTTTTAAATTATAACCTAAGCGTATCACGTCAAGCTAACTATTTAAATGCGCCATAAATGAACAAGTGACAAAGTTTTGAACATCATATCAAATTACTTCGAATTCGTAAGCAATAAAGCGTAAATATTGAGTTTTTAAATTAGATATATATTAAACAAAAAACACGTTTCAAAGTAGTGTTATACTCTGAAACGTGTTTATTTCTATTATGATAGGGGGGGTGATTCTTCTTAGGTATTAATGTCTGATAATATAATCAAAGGCATTAAGTGCTGCATTGGCACCTGCACCCATTGAAATAATGATTTGTTTATTGCGATCGTCAGTTACATCGCCTGCCGCAAAAATGCCTGGCACGCTTGTTGCGTTCTTACGATCAATCATAATTTCTTTTGCCTCATTTAACTCAACATAGTTATCTAACCATTCAGTGTTAGGCAGTAGTCCGATTTGTACGAAAATACCTTCTAATTCTAATGAATGTAGTTCTCCAGTTGATTTATCTTGATATTGTAGACCCGTTACGGAACCTTCACCTAATACTTCAGTTGTTTGAGCATTTTTAATAACCTTTACATTTGATAATGAATTTAATCTTTCTTGTAATACGTTATCAGCTTTTAATTCTGGATTACGTTCTAATAACGTAACGTTTTTAACGATACCAGCTAAGTCGATCGCAGCTTCGACACCTGAATTGCCGCCACCAACGACAGCAACATCTTTGTTTTCAAATAAAGGACCGTCACAGTGCGGGCAGAATGCGACCCCTTTATTGATTAGCTCGTCCTCACCAGGTATTTCAAGTTTACGCCAACGTGCACCTGTTGAAATGATGACAGTTTTACTTTGTAATTGAGCGCCATTATCTAGCGTTACAGTAATACCATCGTCCTCTTTTTCGATACCGTCAGCACGAATACCTGTCATGATATCCACATCATAGTGATTGATGTGATCTTCTAAAGCTGATGAAAACTTAGGACCATCTGTTTCTTTAACAGTAATGAAGTTTTCGATTGCTGCTGTATCATTTACTTGGCCACCGATACGGTCAGCAACGATACCTGTACGTAAACCTTTACGTGCAGTGTAAATAGCAGCACTACCACTTGCTGGTCCTCCACCAAGAATTAAAACATCATATGGGTCTTTGTTGTCGAATTCTGCAGGGTCAGCTTGGCTGCCTAAACTAGATAAAATATCTTGAACAGTCATACGACCGTTACCAAATTCTTCACCATCTAAGAAAATAGCTGGCACAGCCATAATATCTTCAGATTCTTCTCTGAAAATAGCACCATCAATCATTGTATGAGTGATATTTGGATTTAATAGACTCATTAAATTTAAAGCTTGGACAACGTCAGGGCATTTTTGACAAGTAAGACTAATATAAGTCTCAAAATGTAGCGGACGGTCGAGTGCTTTGATTTGATCAATGACTGATTGTTCTTCTTTTGGTGCACGACCACTTACTTGTAGAATTGCGAGTACAAATGAGTTGAATTCATGCCCCATCGGAAGACCAGCAAACGTGATACCACTTGATTCATCAGGTCTATCTACTGTGAAACTTGGTGTACGTTTAAGGTCTGCCTCTTCAACAGTGATGCGTGATGACATTGACGCTACTTCATCTAATAATTCCTTTAATTCTTTAGATTTATTATCTGAACCGTAGCTAGCTTTGAATACAATGTCACCTTCCATAAGTTGAAGTAATTGTTCTAATTGTGATTTGAGTTGTGCTTCAAGCATTTAAATCAATGCCTCCTTAGATTTTACCTACTAAGTCAAGACCAGGTTGTAATGTTTCTGAACCTTCTTCCCATTTTGCTGGGCAAACTTCGCCTGGGTGTTGACGTACATATTGTGCTGCTTTGATTTTGTCTACTAAGTTACTTGCGTCACGACCGATGCCACCTGCGTTGATTTCAGTAGTTTGAACAACGCCATCTGGATCGATTACGAATGTAGCACGTTGCGCAAGACCGTCTTCTTCATCTAATACGTCGAAGTTACGAGTGATTGTTTGAGAAGGGTCACCAATCATTGGGTATTGGATTTTGCTAATAGCATCTGAATGATCGTGCCAAGCTTTGTGTACGAAATGAGTATCAGTAGAAACTGAATAAACGTTTACGCCTAATTCTTGTAATTTGTCGTATTGATTTTGTAAATCTTCTAATTCAGTTGGACATACGAATGAGAAGTCAGCTGGATAGAAGCAAAGAACGTTCCATGAACCTTTTAAGTTTTCATCTGAGATTTCGAAAAACTCATCTTTCTTTGGATCAAAAGCATTTGCTGTGAATGGTAAAATTTCTTTATTAATTAAAGACATAAAAACATCCTCCTAAGAATTCAGTAATTTTGATTTAGAATTATTATAAAATAGATTATCATAATTACTTATTTATAATAATTCTAATCTTTCGTTATCTATTATTGCATTTAGTTATGATTTCGTCAATCTAAAAAGCTCAAGTGCCACTTCATAAAAGCTAAAGCAGATGCCACTTAATCTCGTGGTTGCAAATCAATCTTATTGATATTGAACTGGAGTATAAGTGGCATCACTTTAAATTATTTATCAAATGTGTCTTTGTGTTCTCAACTGTATTAACGTAATTGAGAAGATTTTTATAGTTTATACGGAACGTTGTAGTTAGATGCTTTCAAAAGGGGAGGTTATATTATCTGTCCCAATATCTAGCTCTATCAAATGCATTTACGATTGTTGCTGGATCATTTGAAACGAATACGCCTGGTGCGCTTAATGAGATTTTAGAGTTTTGTAATCTTTGTGCTGCTTCTTCGTTAACAACTAATGGTTTGTTGTGTTTGTACGTAAGTTCAGCAAATTCTTCTACTTCTGGTAATAAGTCTTGGCCGTTAGCGTATACCATTAAACTATCAAATAGTGTTGGGTGCGCTGTATCGAATGTTTCAGTGATACCGAAGTCTTCTGAAATGTTGCGTGGTTGTTTACCAACGAAAGCGTAGTTTAATTTGTTATCAACGAATGTTTGAGCATAAGATTTTAATGTTTCTTCATCAATATCATCGTTGATTAATACGGCAACAGAATGTCCAGGTAATGGAATATCGAATTTTTCCATTGTTAATTTGCTGTCTTTAGCGTCTGATTGAACTTCTTCGTTTTCTTCTGGAACTTCAACGCCTATGTTATTAGCTACACGTTCAGCAAGTTCGCGATCTACTTTGTTTAATTGATTAACAGCGTTTTGTTTAACCATGATTGATTTACACATACCAAGTTCAAATGAGAAACCATCTACTGTATGATCAAATTCAGGTTGAGTTAAACTATTTAAATATAGTTTAGCTTGGCTGTAGTAATCTTTAAAGCTTTCGCTACGTTTTCTGATTTTGTGTCCTTCTACTTTTTCTTGATAGTGTTCATAGCCACCTTCTTCTTTTGAAGAAGTATGAGGTTCATTATTATTAAGTGCATTTTTATGATAAGCGACTTGACCTTTGTGTACGTTCATTTGGTGCATTGCATCGCGTTGGTTGTTATGAACTTCGTTGACTGGGCGGTTGATAGGGATTTGGTTGAAGTTAGGACCGCCAAGACGAGAAATTTGTGTATCAGTGTATGAGAATAAACGACCTTGTAACAATGGGTCATTTGAGAAATCAATACCAGGAACAATGTGACCAGGGTGGAAAGCAGCTTGTTCAGTTTCGTCGAAGACATTTGAAACGTTTTGGTTTAATGTCATTTTACCAACGATTTTTACTGGTACTTGATCTTCTGGCCAAATTTTTGTTGGATCTAGAATATCAAAGTCGAAGTCAAATTCTTGTTCGGGTTCAATGATTTGTAAACCTAATTCCCATTCTGGATAGTCGCCTTTTTCGATTGATTCATAAAGGTCTTTACGATGGAAGTCTACATCTTTACCATGTAAGATTTGTGCTTCATCCCAAACGAATGATTCTAAACCGTGTACAGGTTTCCAGTGGAATTTAACGAAATAAGATTTTCCTTCACTGTTTACGAGACGGAAAGTGTGTACACCGAAACCTTCAACTTGTCTGAAGTTTTTAGGGATACCACGGTCACTCATTGCCCAAACTGCAGTATGAGTTGACTCTGGATTTTGTGCGAAGAAATCCCAGAAAGTATCATGAGCTGAACCACCTTGAGGCATTTCATTATGAGGTTCTGGTTTAACTGCGTGAATTAAGTCAGGGAATTTAATAGCATCTTGAATGAAGAATACAGGAATATCATTACCTACTAAATCGAATATACCTTCATCTGTGTAGAATTTTGTAGCGAAACCTCTTACGTCACGTACTGTGTCAGGTGAACCTTTTGAACCTTGTACAGTTGAAAAACGTACAAAGACTGGTGTTGTCTTATCTGGGTTTGTTAAGAAATCTGCAGAAGTGTATTTTGAAAGGTCTTCGTATACTTGGAATTCACCGTGCGCACCGAAACCTCTAGCATGAACGATACGCTCTGGAATACGTTCGTGGTCGAAATGCATGATTTTTTCTCTGAAGTGAAAGTCTTCTAATAAACTAGGACCACGTTCTCCCACAGTTAACGTGTTTTCATCTTCATTTACTTTAACACCATTATTCGTAGTCATTGCGTCGTTATCATTTTGTTTAGTGACTTTATTTAATTGTTCTTGTTTCTTATTAGTCATAATACCCCTCCTTGATTATATGTTTGTTTTTCCACGCATTTGAAATTAAGAAACATTTTATTTATTTCATTTAAAATAAAAAATAAGTTGTAGATAAATACAGTGAACTATCATTTAATAACTTTTACAAACTTTCAAATTTTCTCAATAATCTCCTTTTAATTAAAAGTGAAAAGGGTAACTCTAAAATAAGTATTATCACTATGACTTTGTTAAAATAATGCTATAAAGAATCTAGCAAGGAGATGATTAAATGACTGATCATGTTTACAATTTATTGAAAAAGCATCACTCAGTAAGGAAATTTAAGAGTGAACCCGTTCCTGATGATCATATTGAGCGTATGGTTGAAGCAGGACAAAGTGCTTCAACATCAAGTTACTTACAAACTTATTCAATTGTAGGTGTTAGAGACCCTAAGATAAAAGAGGATCTACAAGAAGTATCAGGCCAACCTTATGTCGTAGATAATGGTTATCTGCTTGTTTTTGTGTTGGATTATTATAGACACAGTATTATCAATGAAGATACTGAAGAGAATATGGAGACATCATTTGAATCGGCTGAAGGCTTATTAGTAGGTAGTATCGATGTAGCATTAGTGGCACAAAATATTGCAGCCACTGCAGAAGATATGGGTTATGGTATCGTCTATCTTGGCTCACTTAGAAATGATGTGGCAAGAGTGAAGGAAGTCTTAAATTTACCAGATTATACTTTCCCTCTATTTGGTATGGCATTAGGTGTACCTGCTGATGATGAAGCAGGCTCACCGAAGCCACGTTTACCTTTAGACCATGTATTTCATTTAGATCAATACAATACAGACAAAGAACAACAACGCAAAGCAATCGAATCGTATGACCAAACTGTTAGCGACTATTATAACCAACGTACAAATGGTCAAAGAACTGAAAAATGGTCTACTCAAATATCTAATTTCATGAGTTCTAAACAGAGATTAGACATGTTAAATCACTTAAACAATGCCGGATTTATCAAGCGCTAGATAAGTTTATATATAGGGGATAGTCATTGAACTGTTAGGTTAGCGTTATGTGAATTGATAAATAAAGGGGTTGGTTAATCTGAACATGTTTAATAAGTTGTTTAAGAGGAGGACGAATGAACTTCCAAAAGAGAAAGAATTGAACAACCCAAGTAGAGGATTGACAACTGAAGAAATTGAAGCATATTGGGTAAAATCAGCGAAAAAGTTAGTTTATGGCACTAATAAATCAGTTGAAAATACTGCAGATCGCATCTTTATATTACTCTCATTTGATGATGTATCAATAGATATTTTCTTTCAAATCAATGGCCAATTGAAATTGTGGACCGATTTAGATAATTTGGATTATAAGAAATCTATCTCACAGGATTTAATCGATCAGGCACCGACGCTCGTATCACGCGTCAATAAAGTTTATGATAGTGCGAACAAACCGCGTATTGCATATGCTCAAATGCAATGCGTCGTTGATAGTCGTACATGGTATCTTCATGATGTGAGAAAAAATAGTATAGAAGCACAACTCGACAAAGATCCTGCTTTTTATAAATGGTTTGATGATATTTCTAAAGTGATTGATGCAGTACCAATTGATAGTAAAGAACCGTTGCCGTGGGGCCCTTTTCATTCTGAAATTTAATTGAAGCCAGTAAAAGGGTATATAAATTTAAATTTAACCCAAATAAATAAGCCATATATCAATGTTAAAGCAAACATTGATATATGGCTCTTTTTAATGGACTAAAGTAATGCAACTATTAATGACTTGTTGAAAGTTCGTTGTATTCTTTAGAATCGTATAAATCTTTATCTAAGTTTTTAGTAAGTTTTGCAGTGCCTGTACCTGCTAACATTGAGTCGTTAACGTTAAGCGCTGTACGTCCCATGTCAATGAGTGGTTCTACAGAAATTAACACACCTGCAAGTGCGATTGGTAAGTTTAATGTTGATAATACGAGAATAGAAGCGAATGTCGCACCACCACCAACACCTGCTACACCGAAGGAACTGATAATTACAACACCTATTACGGTTAAGATGAATTGTAAGTTAACATCAACGCCAGCTGCAGGGGCAACCATGATTGCTAACATTGCAGGATAGATTCCTGCACAACCATTTTGACCAATAGATAAACCGAATGAAGCTGAGAAATTCGCGATGCCATCAGGAACACCTAAACGATTTTTTTGAGTTTGTACATTTAACGGTAATGATCCTGCGCTTGAACGTGAAGTGAATGAGAATAATAGTACCTCAGCTGTTTTCTTAACGTAAGTTATCGGATTCAATCCGAGAATTGAAATAATGATTAAATGAATGATATACATCGCAATAAGTGCTACATAAGAAGCAATTACAAATTTACCTAATGTCCAAATGGCTCCAAAATCACTTGTCGCAATTGTCGTAGTCATAATCGCTAAGATACCGTACGGTGTTAAACGTAAGACGAAAGTTACGATAGCCATAACTAAATCGTATAGGGCATCGATGCCACGTTTTAATAGATGACCACTTTCAGGTTGTTTGCGCATAACACGTAAAAATGCGAATCCGATAAATGCTGCAAAGATGACAACTGCGATTGTTGAAGTTGTACGTTGACCAGTGAAATCTAAGAATGGATTGCTTGGTAATAATTCTAGAATTTGTTGTGGTAACGTATGCGCAGTCATATCCTTTGCTTTATCTGCAATTTCATGACCTCTAGCACTTTCCGCATGACCTAAATCAATGCTTGATGCGTCTAAACCAAAGGCTAAGGAAGAGATGATTCCGATTATTGCGGCTATAGTCACCGTTCCAATTAAAAATATAAAGATATACATTCCAATTTTTGCGAACTTTTCACCAATTTGAATTTTTGTAAACGCAGATACAATCGAAATAAATATTAATGGCATTACAATCATTTGTAATAGAGCGACATAACCATCACCAACGATACTAAACCAATCCGTCGTTTGTTTAGTAACGTTCGAGTCAACGCCATAAAGTAAATGTAAAATAATTCCAAAAACAATACCTACACCTAAAGCGCTAAATACACGTTTAGGGAAGGAGACATGCTTTTTGGCCATGGCGAACAACCCAGTAAGCAATGCGATAAATACAATGATGTTAATAATTGTGAATAACATAAACAGGACCTACACTTTCTATATATAGAGTTTGGAATACCCCTTAATTCCGATACATCTACTAAGGATAATCCTAAATTTTATTTTAATCAAGGTTATTTTTGAAATTAATTTATAAATGAATAGAAAGTGAATGATTGAAAGTATCTGATAAATGTACTATGCGCGAAGTCTTGAAATTTAAATAATGGTAAAAAAAGACATGTTTCAACGAAAGTATCGATGAAACATGTCTGATGTATAAACTTATAACATTTTATAGGTTGAAGAGACGTGCGAAAAATCCTTTGCGTTCTTCTTTAGGTTCTTCTTTTGAAAGTGGTGAGGATTGTGATTGTGTTGTGTTATGGCTCGGTTGTGTCATTTGTTCCTCACTTGGTTTTGCAGATGATGTAGCATTTGTAGAATGCTGAGTTGATTGATCATCTGTTTGTTTAGAAGCTTGATTATCTGTTGCTTTTGTTGTGTCGGTGCTTGATGTTGCAGTTGTTGATTGTGGTTGTGCACCAACTTGTGTAATTTCTTTGTTGTCTGTATTTGCTTGAGTTGATTGTTTAGATTGTGAATCTTCTTTGGCAGTTTGTGTTGTTGGTTGTTGTGGTGCTTGCTTTTGAGTAGCACTTTGAGCATTCACTGAAGATTGACCAGATGCGTTGTTTGGATTTGCTTGTGTTTTGTTATCTTCTTTTGATGTTTCAGCTTGTTTCTTAGCAAATTCAACTTGTTCTTTCTGTGAATCTTTAATTGTATCTTGCGTTGATTTAATCTTATCTGTTGAGGATTGGATAGCTTTAAGTGACTCAGTATTGGCGTCTAACTTAGAAGTGATTTGATTTTGCATCTTTTGTAATTCAGCTTGTTGTTGATGGACTTGGGTAATCATTTGTCCTAACATTTGACGCTCTTCACGCATTTTGTTGATTTCGTTACGTAAATCTTCAACTAATTGTCCTACGTGTTGATCACTTGGTAATTGACTACCTTCTTCTTTAACGAGAACTTGTAAAAAGTCTTTTTCCTTTTCCAACTCTTCAAAAGCCAAATCGTAACTATTTGTTTGTTTCACTTTCTCTGCGATATCTTTGAATAATTCGATATCTTCCTCTTGGAAATCAGTTGCTGCACGGCCGCGGTATTCGGTCTTGCTAAGTTGGTAGCCGCGTTCCTCTAAATGTTGAACGATTTTACGGACTTGTTTTTCACTTAGCTCCACACGTTGCGCAAATTCTTTGGTTAACATAGAAATAAGTCCTTTCATTAATTAATTTATAAAAATATGTATACTGACGTTTGTCTTCGGTCAGTGACGCGTCAGTCTTACCTCTATGATAGTTTAACCTGTTTGAATAGTGATTTCAAGTCGATTTAACAATCATTTACGCAAGCCCATCTCTTCAAGTAGAGGGTAAATGATACTTCTAGATATCTTATTTGCAAACACATATTTTAAAATGTAATTCGATTTAATACTCGGGCCGAAGATATCTTTACTGAGTTCAATTCTAGACTTAATAAACAAATCCATTGGGATACCGTCTTGATATCCTTCTAAACTAGGGGCTAAATATTCTAACTCATTTTGTTTTTCAAACCCGTGTTCAAAGAGGAATTGACGACGGTGGTCTAAAAATGGAATATAGTCTTCAGAAATCTCATCTGGCTCTTTAGGTACTTCCATCATAATAAAGTTTACATCGTGGGAATGAAGTTGATTAGATAGTTGATTAATTTCACTTTCTATTTCATTTAACGACTGTGTGATAATCTCATCATGATTCGGTACATCCAGTGCAATCAAATAGATTAAAAAAGCAGAATTAGTTGTGGCCTCATAATGTGCTGTAGCAATACTGACAGGTTTATCCTCTTCTATACCTACTAGGAAGATATAGTCGTCCTTTGTGTGTTCATTTTTTAATGATTGCTTGAAAATTTGCTTACTTTCTTTTAACGAAATATCGAATTTACCATCATATAAGTCTAATGCTGAATCAAATAGTGGATCTTCAATTGAAGTAACAATCTTAAATTCCATGCATACACCCCCGAAATAATTGGCTATATTGTAACATATTCAATTATTAATACGTAAATAATTATTAAAAAAATTATGAAAAATAATTTATTGCGATGTTCAAAAATCTTTAGCTTATAATTATATAGTAAAAAGAGGCCGAGAACACGCTAATGTCTCAACCTCTGAAAATTTATTAAAATTATAGCTTTGTGTGGTGGCTTAATTGAATTAAGGTGTTAAGCCTGGATCTGTTCAAGACTTAGGTCCTTTTGATTCTGAAGCATAATGGCCTTTAGGTTTTTCATGGATATAAGCTGCATTATAATCTTCTACTTCTTTATGAGAAGTATCGTCTTTTTTTGTAGCCACAATATATTTACCGTCTAGAATTGCTTGTTTGTAACGTTCTTTATCATCATCTGGAATATCATAATAAGATAAGACCATTGATTCGCCGTCTTCACCTGTTAAAATGCGAGCGATTCTATCACTGAAAGAGCCACTTGTTACTGTTAAATTCACTTCTGAATCATGAAGTTCATCAAAGTGAAGTTTTTCTTTACTTAGCACAGACAATTCAGACTCTTTATAGCCTTGTGAAAGCTTTTCGTTAAGTGTTGATAATACTTCTTTTTTACTGTTTACCACTGTTAAATCTTCCATAGTGTGTCCCTCCGTCCGATATACTGTCTTTATTTAATATTTACCCTGTTCATAGTAGATAAAACGATGACAACTTTATTATATAACCGATTTAATTAGATGACAATCTCGATGTAAATGCTTTCAAAACTATAAAATCAACTTTTAGTGTTGCAAACTTTCAATTGAGATCTATTTCAATGGTTTATTAAAATGTAGTGATTTAAAGTTCACGCTGTTGAAAATAACGCTAAAGTCTGCTATCATCATTAAATAATTTATCTAACTCATATAATCTAAAGAATACGGCTTTAGAAGTTTCTACCATGTCGCCATAAACGATATGACTATGAGTGATCATTACAATACCCATAACTTTATTGGAATCCAACTTTAATATCTATTAAGATTAAAGATTATTTTTGGATAGCTTTTAAATTGTTTCTTTGAAATATATGGAATTTTAAAATAACTAGCGTTGTGTCTCATGAGGTTCAACGGTTATTTTAGTAGTTTATTTCAAATGTATTGAATGTTCACTCATATTGTCCTGAAACTCTAGTAGTTTGAGGATTTTTTTATATCATTTATACGGGATAGCATTTAAAGATAGGTGAGAAACATATTGAATCGGTCAACAAAGAAATTGCGTTATTGCATTTCTAAAGCGAAATCTTCGTATGTTTCAACTTTCCTCTTCAAAGTGCTTGCCATGGTAATCGTATATGGTGTTAGAATAATAGATAATATTAAATTCTAAATTCAAAATAATTTGTCCAAGAATGTTGTATCACCAAGTGTTAAACGGGTATGATGAAAGTATCTAAGTATTTCAATGTAAAAGGGCTAAATAGTTCGTTGATTTGAAACACGAGCATGAAGATTTGTTATTTTGAGTTTCAGAATTTGATAAGAAGTGTCAACAACAGCTGTATATTATGAGTAAATCTTAAAACAAATCATAGGAGGCTATAAACGTTATGTGGGAAAACAAATTCGAAAAAGAGTCATTAACGTTTGACGACGTGTTACTTATGCCAGCAGAGTCAGATGTACTACCTAAAGAAGTGGATTTAAGTGTACAACTTTCAGACAAAGTGAAATTAAACATACCAGTATTATCTGCAGGTATGGATACAGTTACTGAATCAAAAATGGCAATCGCAATGGCAAGACAGGGTGGCTTAGGTGTTATCCATAAGAATATGAACATTGAAGACCAAGCTGATGAAGTTCAAAAGGTTAAACGTTCAGAGAATGGCGTTATCACTAATCCATTTTTCCTTACGCCAGAAGAAAGTGTTTATGAAGCGGAAGCACTCATGGGTAAATATCGTATTTCTGGTGTGCCAATTGTAAAAGATATGGACAGCAGAGAGTTTGTAGGTATCATTACAAACCGTGACTTAAGATTTATTGAAGACTTCTCAATTAAAATTTCAGACGTAATGACTAAAGAGAACTTAGTGACTGCTCCAGTAGGTACAACGTTGAAAGAAGCCGAATCATTATTACAAGATCATAAGATTGAAAAGCTACCACTTGTTGAAAATGGTCGTTTAGAAGGATTAATCACAATCAAAGATATTGAGAAAGTCCTTGAATTCCCTCATTCAGCTAAAGACGATCAAGGTAGATTATTAGTTGCAGCAGCTATTGGTATCGCGAAAGACACTGATATCAGAGCGGAAAAGTTAGTTGAAGCGGGCGTTGATGCGTTAGTTATTGATACTGCACACGGACACTCACAAGGTGTTATCAAACAAGTTAAACACATTAAAGAGAAATTCCCACAAGTGACAGTTATAGCAGGTAACGTTGCCACAAGCGAAGGTACTAAAGCGCTATTCGAAGCAGGCGCTGATGTTGTTAAAGTTGGTATTGGACCAGGTTCAATTTGTACAACACGTGTTGTAGCAGGTGTAGGTGTACCACAAATCACTGCGGTATATGATTGTGCGACAGAAGCACGTAAACATGGTAAAGCGATTATCGCTGATGGTGGTATTAAATTCTCAGGTGATATCATCAAAGCCTTAGCAGCAGGCGGACATGCTGTAATGTTAGGTAGTTTACTTGCAGGTACAGAAGAAAGCCCAGGCGCTACTGAAATATTCCAAGGTAGACAATATAAAGTTTACCGTGGTATGGGATCACTTGGTGCTATGGAAAGTGGTTCAAACGATCGTTATTTCCAAGAAGATAAAGCCCCTAAAAAATTCGTTCCTGAAGGTATTGAAGGCCGTATCGCATATAAAGGTGTGCTACAAGATACAATTTATCAATTAATGGGCGGTGTTCGCTCAGGAATGGGTTATACAGGCTCTAGAAATTTAGAAGCATTAAGAGAAGAAGCACAATTTACACGTATGGGACCAGCTGGATTAGCAGAAAGTCATCCACACGATGTCCAAATTACTAAAGAATCACCAAACTATTCATTCTAAATTAAAGGAGATTTACAGTTATGGAAATGGCGAAAGCGCAAGAGTTGATTCTTGTTTTAGATTTTGGTAGCCAATACAACCAATTAATTACACGACGTATACGTGAAATGGGCGTATATAGTGAGTTACATGATCATGAAATTAGTATTGATGAAATCAAACGCTTAAATCCAAAAGGTATTATCCTATCAGGTGGACCGAACTCAGTTTATGAAGAGAATTCATTTTCAATAGATCCAGAAATTTATAACTTAGGTATTCCAATCTTAGGTATTTGTTATGGTATGCAACTTACGACGAAATTACTAGGTGGTAAAGTTGAACGTGCAGAAGAACGTGAATACGGTAAAGCGAAGATTAATGCGAAGACTGACGAACTATTCTTCGGCTTACCTGAGGAGCAAAACGTATGGATGAGTCATTCGGACAAAGTCATCGAAATACCTGAAGGTTTCGAAGTGATTGCAGATAGCCCTAGCACAAATTACGCAGCAATTGAAGATAAATCTCGTCGTATTTACGGCGTGCAATTCCATCCAGAAGTAAGACATACGGAATTCGGTAATGATTTATTGAGAAATTTCGTTCGTCGTGTTTGTGAGTGTACAGGCGAATGGTCAATGGAAAACTTCATCGAAATTGAAATTGAAAAGATACGTGAACAAGTTGGCAATCGTCGTGTGCTATGTGCTATGAGTGGTGGCGTTGATTCTTCAGTAGTTGCGGTATTACTACACAAAGCTATTGGAGATCAACTGACATGTATCTTTGTTGATCATGGATTGTTACGTAAAGGTGAAGGCGACATGGTCATGGAACAATTTGGTGAAGGCTTTAACATGAATATCATTCGTGTCAACGCACAAGAACGTTTCATGAATAAACTAGAAGGCGTGTCAGATCCAGAACAAAAACGTAAAATTATCGGAAATGAGTTCGTGTATGTATTTGATGATGAAGCATCAAAACTTAAAGGCGTAGATTTCTTAGCACAAGGTACGCTTTATACTGATGTAATCGAATCAGGTACAAAAACAGCACAAACAATTAAGTCACACCACAATGTAGGTGGCTTACCTGAGGATATGGAATTCCAATTAATCGAACCAATCAATACTTTATTTAAAGACGAAGTTCGTGAACTAGGTATTGAATTAGGTATCCCTGAACATCTCGTATGGAGACAACCGTTCCCAGGACCCGGTTTAGGAATCCGTGTATTAGGTGAAATTACAGAAGATAAACTAGAAATTGTACGTGAATCAGATGCAATTTTAAGAGAAGTGATTCGTGAAGAAGGACTAGAACGTGATATTTGGCAATACTTCACTGTATTACCAGGTATCCAATCTGTAGGTGTTATGGGTGATTACCGTACGTATGATCATACAGTCGGCATCCGTGCAGTAACATCAATAGATGGTATGACAAGTGACTTTGCACGCATCGATTGGGATGTCTTACAAAAGATCTCAAGCCGAATCGTTAACGAAGTCGACCACGTTAACCGCGTTGTCTATGATGTCACTTCAAAACCACCAAGTACAATAGAATGGGAATAATAACATAAAATGAAGAAACCTCTTAGGCATAGGCTTAAGAGGTTGTTTTTTATGATTTTTAAATTAAAAAAGGGCAGAAAAAGGGCATATTAAATTAATTTCCAACTTTTTCTAATTTATTCATCATATCTTTATCCATTTGCTCGGTGACGTGGCTATATATTTCTAATGTTGTTTTATGGTCTGTGTGACCTACACGCTCCATTATAGCTTTAAGAGATACACCTAATTGCGATAATAATGATATGTGACTGTGACGCATACTGTGACTTGTCACATGCTTTTTTATCCCTATATTTTGTGTAGCTATTTGTATATTTCTGTTTATTGATGTGAGAGGTAGAGGGTTACCTCTATGACTTGTAAATATAAAACCTCTATCAACATACATGTTTTCCCATTGTATCGCTCTCTTATTTTCCAACATAACCTTACGCAAAATATCACAACTTCTAGTAGTTAAAGATATAGTACGATATGATGATGCTGTTTTTGTAGTATCTTTGAAACCTATTTTGTTACCATCTTTGTGCCAGTGTATAGTGCCATCAATGAGAAGTTTCTTATTTTCAAAATCAATATTATCGGGTTGAATTGCTAATAGTTCACCAATACGCATGCCATTTAATGCTTGAAATTCAACTATGTAAGCAGTAAATAAGTATGATCTTTTCATATAACTAGCACGCTTTTTATTTGCTATGCGTTTTAATTCTTCAGCAATAGCCAGAATTTCAGTCATTTCTAAATAATTCTCACGTTTAGCTTTAACTTCTTCTCTTGTAGTCGCTTTTTTAGGCATAACAACATCATCTATGTACGATATATCAGTGATGTTATATTTCTTTTGAGTATATCGAAGTATATTTTTGATGATACTTAAATCGTCTTTAACTACTTTATGGCTTAGTCCATCTTTTAATGATGAGTTAATTAAATCTTGTATAACTTTAGCATTCATATTTTGAACAAGAATATCTTTGTCTATATTTCTTTTGATGTGAGCAACCTTATAGCTTTTAGTAGTAATAGTTGACTGTTTAGATCCAGATGTTAATTTATAATGTTCAAACCACTCATCACATGCAGCATGGAAAGTTAGTGACTTAAGTGTAGTAGGTGTCTTGTCATTTACCTTTGCCTCTATACGCTCATTTAAGCGTTTCTGAGCCTCTTTTTGTGACTGCTTACCATTCTTATTAAGCACCACGCTAACACGTCGCCATTTGTTTGTGAGAGGGTCTTTATACTTCTCATAATAGCGATATTTAGTTTCACCATGTTTATTAGTAAATTTCTCATGCCACATGTGAATGATCCTCCAATTCTATTTTATTTAGAATTTAAAATTATACCATCATCAATAGTAACTTTATAAGAATAATTTCTGTTAAATTTATCAATAAAATCATTTAAACTCTTTTTATTCGTTCTTAATTTTTTAGTTAAACTAATAACTTGATAATCTCTCTCTTTCTTTAAATCTTCACGAAATTTTAATATATAAGCGTTTAAATTATATTCTTCAACCATCTTTTTTATAAAATTTTCCTCAAATTTCATTATGGAATTAGTAAAGTAGTAATTTATTAAATAGTCTAAATAAAAAAATTCGTTATATAAAAATTGGAAGTTTTTTTCTATATCGTATCTTTTTATATCTATTTCAATATCAAAGCTAGGGACAGGATTAAACTTAACTATTAAACGATAAGGAAAATAGAATATTCTTTCCTTATCATCAATAACTAAACGACATTTTAAAGTATTTAATTCATTTTCTTTAAAACGATTTCTATTTATATCTCTAATGCCTTTTCCTAGTTCACTTTCATATTGAGGTATTTCGTTTACATCTTTAATTTCTTTAGTAATTATTTGGAATTGAAGAACGTCAAACGATCTTATGAATAAATCACTAATTTCTACATTTAAAGCAATAGCTATCTTTTCTAGAGTTTCAAATTGAACGCCTTGACTTTTTCCATTTGCTAATAAGGTTAATGAATTTCTAGAAATTCCAGTTTCGGAATGTAACTTAGTAATAGAGTAATCTTTTTCATCTAATAATTTTTTTAAGTTAAATTTTATCATAATAATCACCAAAATAAATATACCATCTTTATAAGTCTATGAGAACTAAAAAAGACATATAAGAAGTACTCTAAATTAAAAATGTATTAAATACAGTACGAAAAATAAAAATAAGACAAACATATTGACAGTTTTCATAGTACTGCATATAATACAAATATACAATTTAAGTATTGTATATGGACTATAAGCGAGGTGATTATATGTATCTTACTGTTAAGGAAACAGCTGAATTGATAAGAATGAGTGAGAGACACACATATAAACTTATTCAAAAAAATGTAATTCCACATACCAAAATTGGTGGCAAGCTTCTTATCAATAAAGAAAAGTTACTAGACACATTAGAAAAAGAGGAGGTCTAAACTATGCCACATGTAAAGCTGCAAGATTTACCAACTAAACAGAATACTGCACTTGAAGAAAAGCAAATCGTATTCCCAGTTAAATACGCAAAGCCGAAATTAATCAGTGAAATCTTCAATATTAGTTACTCAACTTTCTACCGACTTTTAAAGTCTTATGAAGATGACAATTTAGGTATTGAAGATATGTATATTGACATTAGCAGCACACTAACACTTGTGAACGTAGAACAGTTTGAAAAGTATTTAAAAGCAAAACACAAAAAATATTTATAAAAACGTTGGAGGTGTTAAAATGGCTAAATTTATATTCAAATTAATATTAATTTCAGTAATCTCACTCCTTAGTGGTTGGTTAATAGGAATACATGTGGCTTTCGCAATTCACATGTTAGGTAGTTTGATCGCAGCGTTAAATATTGAAGAAAATTTAGGAGCAGTAAATGAAGAATAATATTGAAGTAATAAAAAGTATTTATAAAACACTTGATTATGCAGTAAAAGATAAACGTACAGAATACACTCACAGAGTAGAAGAAGGCAACCAAGAATGGAAAGAAACACTTAATCGTGAACAGCAACTTCAGTTTATATGTGAAGTAGTTTCTGAAATATTAGTAAATAATTTTGAATGGGAGAATGAAAATGAATTGGGAAACTAAAAGTTTAATTGAAGCTAAAGAAATTTATAATAAAAAAATTAGTTAAGGAGTTAAGCAATAATGGAGTGGGAATTAAGAAATTTATTTGATGATTTAGAAGTAGTACAAGAGAAAATTAATGATGTTGTAACATCTTTTGTATGGTTTGATGATGAGTATTTCACACATGAACCTAATCATATGTTAACTAAAAAAGAAATATATACGCATGGCTGGAAATATCACGAGCACCGTATCAAAAACACACAGGTTATTGATTTAATGCTTATGTATATGAGAGATTTTGACGACATTATGGAAAAAATCCGTGAAATAGAAATAGCGTCATCTGATGTAAGTTTGGCGACAGAATCAGATAACGCATAAAAAATAAGGTAATGGGTTTGGTTCGGGTGGACCAAACCTATTATTAAAAAAAAGAAACAAGCAATAATATAAGCTTATTCGTCCTTTATTATAACATTTATTGCTTGTTTTTAATAGATATTGGAGGTTAAAAATATGCATCTTAAACATGATGGGGATTTTCACATATTAATTTATAAAAGCTTAACATCAAAAGGCACCGACGATGTAAAAAATGTGAAGTGGTCGGAATGGTGTACGTTTCTTACACAACCTAAAATCAGTGCTACAGATAAATATAAAAATGGTGCTGCTATTTATGGTGATGTTGCTGAAGGTGTAGATGAAAAAACGGGCGAGGTATTACCGCATAGACGACAAGAAAAATATGTTATGTATCGTGAAGTGTTTTCTTTAGATTATGACGATATAGAGGACATGGAAACATTTTTAAACAATATTAAAAGTAAATTAAAACACTTTGCGTATTTCATTCATTCAACGTACAGACATAGGGATGTACAAGATGAGACAGATAAAGGGTTAAAGCCACGTTTTCGTGTGTTGGTGCCTATAGATGACATAGTAGAACCAAAAGAATACACCCAATATGCTAGTGCATTAGCTCGATATATCGATGAGACTATAGATGAACATTGTTTAAACCCTATCCAACTTTCAGCATTACCTACGATTAAACAGAGCAATTTACCATTTCACTGGTTCATCAATGACGCCCCTTTTATCACACGTGAACAATTAGAGCGATGCTTTCAGAGGTACCCTCCAGAAGAAACAATTACACTGGATTATTCAAATACACATAAAAAACGTGACCCCGCCCATTGGAAAAGTTTAGCGTTTGGGGTAGATGATGGAAATCGTACAAATTCGTTAGCCTCTTTAACAGGTTATCTTTTACGCCGAAATGTAGAACCTACACTTGTATATGGGCTTGTGAGTGCGTGGAATCACCTAAATAATCCCCCTTTAAGCGAATCTAGAGTTAATACGACATTTAACTCAATATATGAAAAATATACAAGAAGTAAGTAGGAGGTTTTTTATGAGTGAATTAAGTAAAGAAGATATTTTAAAAAACATCGAAGAGACCGAAAAGAAAGAAACCCAAAACATTATCCCTAAAGGCTACATGTTAGAACCTCATCAGTATGGTACGGCATTATATAAAATTATACCGAGTAAAAAAGTTGATAAACCCGATAAAAAAATATTTATTACCAATACTATCCCTGAAATTACTGAACGATACGAAGATATAGAAAGTAATGAAGTAAGTTACAACCTTAAATTTTATGACGGTAAAACACCCGTTAATTTAGGTGTAAGTGGTGAACAAATTTCTGATAGTCGACAACTATTAAAATTATCTAATTATAAGTTAGATGTAACGACAACAACGATGGCGTATTTGGTTGAATATATCAACGAATATAAGCGTTACAATCCACCTATAAAAATAAAGGTGTCAACACGGTTAGGGCATATTAAAAGTTACTTTATATATCCGTATAAGGAAGAATTGAAAAATTTTGATGTGAAGTTGCACACAAACGATAGAGGATATCAAAAGATAATAAATGCATTTGAGAGTAAAGGGACGCTTAACGATTACGCTAATAAAGTATTTAGCAAAATAAAACATTTGCCAATGGTAATGGTCATGTTATACGCATCATTAGGCTCTGTGTTAGTGCGTGAATTTGGTTTACAACCGTTTATTACTGAAATATCAGGGCGTACATCAACGGGAAAAACTTTTACATTAAATTTAGTTTCTAGCGTGTGGGGAAAAACTGACCTAGTAACAACTTGGGATTCAACTAAAAATAGCATTATGGCATTAGCGACCTTTTTAAATTCGTTTCCTATGCCTAAAGACGATACACGTAATACGTCTGAGAAGAATGTAATTGATACGGCTTACACATTTTCTAGTGGAGAAAGTAAATCAAGAAGTAATAGAAATTTAACAATCAATGAACAAACGTATTGGCATAATATCATGTTATCTACGGGGGAAGTTTCTATTACAGATATCGGAAAGGGAAAAGGTGGCGTTTCAGCGAGAGTGGTTACGTTACAAGATAAACCTTATCCTGAGGACTTTGATTTTATTACACTTGATGAAGCATTCAGAGAAAATTACGGGACACTAGGTAAGGCATTTATAAAACAATATCAATCTAATAAAGAGGGTTATAAACAGGCATTTAAAAGTGCTAGACGATATTATAATGCTAAAAGTAGCAATGAAGTTATGCAACGCTTAGGTAGCGCATTTGCATTATTACAAACGACGGGGGAAATACTCAATGATATAGATGGGTTTGAACATGAACATTTTAAAATCATGGACGAAGCTTATAACAGTATGATGAAGAATAACTCAAATATCGATAATTCTAAATTAAGACTTGAAGAGATATTACAGTATTTAGATGCTAACCGTAACAGTATTGAGGGCGACGGCTACCCCAATGTTAAGTATGGAGATGTCAAAGCGATATATAAACGTGATTACTTATCTATTATGACTGAAACGGTTTCTGAAAAACTGAAATACGAGAAAAAAACAGTAATGGAATCATGGAACGAAAAAGGTTATTTGATAACTGATAAAAATAGATTACAAAAACAAGTTAAGCATAATAATAAACGTTATTTGGGATATGCAATAAAACAAGACGTAATCAAAGAACTGGGATTTGATTTTTCAAATTCACATAACCCATATTCAGAATATTAAAAAGGTACACACGAGTACACAGTAAGTACCCACCTTTTTTAAATTATGTGTACTGTTCAAACGTTATTATATCAATGCTTTTAAGATAGTAGTACACAAAGTACACGAAGTACACAGTATATTATATATAAATATAGAATACAGTTATTTTCGCTTTTATTCGTATATGTTTTTAATATATAACATGGTATTAAAAATGGTGTGTACTCTGTGTATCATCTTTTATGAACCTAGTCATATCAAGGTTCAGACGGTACACAGTGAAATATTACAACGGTGTACTCGTACATAAAGTACACACAAGGGGGACATGATATTGATATTTTCATTATTCAGAATATTAATTTGTAACCACTGTAACCAGTTTTTATAAAAAGGAGGTCATAAAATGACAACCATAACAGAAATTGACTATCAGCAATTTAAAATATTGAGTAATAATACACAATTTAAAAAACATGTCAAAGAGAATCAAGACGCATTTAAAGGTGGTTTATTAATGAGCTTGTTTACAAGCCCCACAGAACCACATATATCATTTATCAATCAGGTATTCGGTTTATGTGATAAGCATTATCTATTTATCAATAGCGGGGGTATTATCCTCTTTACAAGGGATTTTAAAGGTTCTATTAAGTTCAGTATCAGAAAGCCCAATCCTAAATTGATTGAGCATTATAACAGTGCTTGGATAATTGAAATAGATAATTTGAATTCACTTAAAAAAGGACATGGCAAAATGCTATTAAAAGATATATTGGCAATTTCTACAAAACTCAATATTGAGGCTTGTTTATGGACTGAAACCATTTCTAATACTAGATATTTTGAAAAATATGGTTTTGAAAGCATAGGTAAACTTGGAAGAGCAAAAGAAAATTTGATGATTAAAAGAAAAGAGGCGTAACAATATGAACGTTGAAATCATAGCAAATGAATTTGAAACAAGAGCAGCAACATTATTAAGATATTTCACTGGACTACATGAAAGTAGTCATAAAATGCCAATTGCATTTAAGATATATAATGATCCGTTTAATGTTGTGTATCTGATGAGCAAAGGGAAGATGTACGCTCATGTATTAACAAAAGATTGTGAAGTGAGAAAAACTTTTGAGATTGCTTCAGAAAAGCATACTGAGAAACTTATAGAGAGCATTGAAGGATATTATACTGGTTATGATTTACATGATGGTACACATGACACTATAAGCGATATGATGGCTAGTTTTATGTTTGATAACGATTATTTTATGTATGGACTGGAAACCTTTGCTGAAAGTAACAATAGTGACATGTTCGACTACATGAGTAGAGATTTCAATATAGATGAACTTGAAGGCGTTCAATCTAGTAATGCAGATGTTATAGGTAATATGGAAATGTTGTATCAATTAGCTACAGGGATTAATGAACCAGCACCAGAATTAGTTGAGGGGCTTAAAATCATTACTGAGTTTATTCAGAATGAGAAGGCTAATGAAGTTGATAGTAAAGTATTAATTGAACGATTAAATGAATTGAAACACTCTTATTATAAAGGTGTGAAACAATGACATTAGTTGATAAGGATATTAAAGACTTAAATCTAACTGATGATGTGTTGATAGAATTTTTAAAATTTAAAGAAGAAGATTATACGTTAAATAGTAATGAATATGTATTGATAGATCATCATGATAATGTAGTAGGTAACTTATTGTCGTTGGTCGTTGCATTAGATTTAAATAAATCATATATAACATGTGAGCGTGTAGAAGTTGCTACAATTACTTATTATGATAAAAGTATTATACCAACTATTCCTTACAAGTGGGATAACAGCAAAGCTAAGTATATTAATATTTGCTTAGAATTAGAACAGGTAGAAGAACATTTTAAGTTTGCAGCATGGAAATTATATTGTGTGTTGAATGGTATCAACTTAAAAAATTATGATAAGTATAAATGGGTGCTAGAAAGAATTAAGAAAACGCCTGATGATATGCCTAATGCAGATATGCCGATAAGTCGAGCATATGAGATTGCTCAATTACCTAAAAATCTGATTGAACATACTTATAACGTAAATGGTAAATCTAAACCGATTTATAAGATGAATATTAAACAAATTAGAGATTTAAAAGAATATGTATAAATTTATAGGTCATGCACTTAGTAGGTGCATGGCTTTTTTAAATCGTAATCGTTAAGTTTTGTTAATGATTTTATTATTAATTTAAGCCAAAAGAGAACATTAGTTCTGTTATTGAAAGTTTATGAATTAGTGTGAAAAGGTTTTAAAGAGCTTTATAACGGACTATATAGAGATTGTTAAGAAGTTATTTAAATCTTATAAAAATAGAACATTTGTTTGTTATTTAGGTGTAAATTTAGTATAATAGTGTTAGGAAGTAAATGACTTCTATATATCAGACAAAAATAAGGATTGAATAGTTGTGGTTTTAGTTATTGTCTATATAGTGCCTCCTCATTAAAGATGAAAAGAGGAATAATTTATGACAATTACAATTGAAAAAGAATTAACGAGCGATCACATTAAGGTATTAAATGTGTTACGCAATACTAAGCAAGAGATTATTACGAAACAAAGTATTTTTAACCAACTAAACATAGAATTTAATAAAAACAACGACAGATGGTTAAGAAATACGATTAATAGTTTAGTAGTTGATTATGGTTATCCAATCGGATATAGCTATAAAAAAGATGCAAGAGGTTATTTCATGGTTAAATCTGAGGAACAGAAAGAATTAGCCTTAAGAAGTATCAAGCGTCATATCGAAGGTAGTATGAAGCGATATGAGACATTAAAGAAAATGGATATTTAAGGTGATGTAGTACGTGGTGCTGCTGAGATTGCACAAGAGTAATAATTTTAAAAAATATAACTGAAACGAGGTATATCATTGAAAACAGCTAAATACTTTGATGAATACAATGAATATGTGACAGGTCAAAGAGAGAATATCAATAAACTTGAAAATGAACGTCAGGAACTTACTCAACGAATTAATGAAGATAAAGCAAAATATAAAGAATTAATTGCTAACTCACAAGATGATGAGGCTGATGCACTATACACTACCTTTGATAGTAATGAGAAGAAACTGAAAGCCTTAGAGAAACGGTTATCGACTAAAAAAGAAGTCTTTGATGAAGCTAGACGTAAAAAGGCGATTGAACTTATTAAACATCAAGCAGATTTACCTCATTTGTACAAAAAGGACAAAGAACGTATATTAGCAAAATTTGAGCCAATCGTTGAGGAATATAACAAAATTTTAAATGAAATTTCAGAATTAAACGATGAATATGAAATAGAATTTGATAGATTTGTTCGAGTTTATGACAAAGAAAACTTTGAAAAGGATAAAGAAATAAGAGCAGAAATTAGAAACTATTTCAGTCCTAATAGATATTCAAATTATGTAGGTGGAGACGAACTGCCTTTCATTGATATAAGAAATAAAATGCAATTAAGAGGTGATAAATAATGGCTAGAAAATATAATTTAGATAAAGTATCAAATCATATTATGTTAAAAACAAATTTATCAGTGAAAGATCGTGATAAATTATTAGATGTAGTAGAACAACAAATTTCTCAAAATATTCAACAGCTACGAAAAGATGAACTAACTCAACAGTCACAAAGAGATGTAAGTCTTAAGAGAATGGCCGAAGAAAATCGCATAGTTAAAAAATAAATATCTTGCCTATCCTTAGTGATAGGCTCATTTTATTTGTGAGGTGCAGACATGAACCTTAAAAGAGTGAAATATCCACTAATCTATCATGAAAATAAAATATCTGAGTACACATTGCTAACAGAATATAACCCTAAGTTTATAAATACCAAGATTAAGGCCATCACAACACAAATAGAGATGATGTATCACTTAAATATCTCACATATGACTACAAGTGATGTTCATGGCGTTGTGTCTATATCATACCCACTAGAAAAGTTAGTGATTGATATTATTGGTGAAAAAGAAAAAATGAAACGTTTCAAAACAAAATCGAATAGAAACATGCAGCAATTAAAACAAGTCATTAAATCATATACACCTAGTGAACAAAAGGAAATTATGTATTACATGCAATCTAATGGTTCAACGATAGATTATAGCCTCATAGAACGCCTACAACGTGATTTATACGCTTATAAGCATAAAGTAAGTGTTGCTACATGATGTACGATAAACAAGCAATTAAACAGTTTATAATGGACTATCACAAAGAGAAAGTGTCAAATGTTGTAAGCTATGATGATACTAATGTAGATGATTTCTTTTCATTGAGTGATGAAGTTGAGCCTTTTGTACTAAATGAGAATACTGGAAACCAAGTATTCTTTAATGAACTAGATCAACTTATTTATACAGTAGGGACTAGAAGGGAATACTACATATTTTTCTTACTATGTGAAGGAAAATCAATGAATGAAATTGCAAAGATATTCAATTTAAGTAGAGAAAGAATACGTCAACTATTGAATGGTTTATTAGATAAATTATAGGAGGGATAATATGAGTGATTTAAACCCTAGACAAGAAAAGTTTATATCTGAATACCTAAAGACGCTAAATGTAACGCAAAGTGCAATTAAGGCTGGTTATAGTCCTCATACTGCAACTGTACAAGGTAGTAGGTTGCTTAAGAATGAAAAAGTGGCTAAGTACATTGATGAGCAACGTAAGAAAGTAATTGATGAAGGTGTACTATCTGCTAACGAACTACTTCATATTCTAAGTAATGCAGCAGTAGGTGATGAGAGTGAAATACGTGAGGTTGTTGTTAAACGTGGTGAGTTTCAACGCAACCCCGATACTGATAGATTGAACCTCGTGTATAATGAGCATGTAGAAATGGTGGAAGTACCTATTAAGCCTAGTGACCGTTTACGTGCTAGAGATATGCTCGGAAAGTATCATAAGCTATTTACTGAGAAAAAAGAGTTCACTGGTGATACTCCAGTAATCATTAATGTTGGTGAATGGAACGAAGAAGATGAAGAAACCCAAAAGCAAATAGATGATATTTCAAATCAATATCCAGACAGACCAATATTCATAGATAATGTACCAGAAGAGGATTAAGCTATGAAAGATGAGCAAGTAAAAATAGATGTTGATCGCATGATAGATAAAGCACTAACCTACAAAGGCAAACATATTGTTACGATTTGTGACTTAATGACTGATGATGAAGAAGGAATATTTTGTCACATGAATGAATCTGAAAAAACAAGTGTTCACTTACCTTTTAATATAAAATTAGTTAGAAGAAGTGTAGATAGAGTCATAGTGCCTTCTATCAGATTAGGAGACGATAGAATATTCATTAATCCTTGTGATTAGTTAAACGAATAGAAGATAACTTTTAAGGGCAAAAAAAGGGCATAATTTTGATAATAAGGGCAAGGGTATGAACAAGAAATAATCTTTAAAACGCTCATAAACTCCTATATAATAGTGTTTTGAAAACTTATGAATGTTCATAAAATCAGATTTAGGATTGAATGGGAATAATAAGATATAATGAGGTAACCCCTTAAGCATTAATTAGCTTAAGGGGTTTTTTGTGTATTTACAGAAAGAGAGAAATATGAATTATAGAATTTAATCAAATTTATTTATAAGTTTTACCAAAAAGTTCATATGTACCCCAACTGATTAACATTAAAATAATAGCAATTGTAACTGGTAGCGCTCTTTGAAGGTAAGGGAAGACTTCATGTTTGGTCACAAGTGAAATAGCTTAAAAGAAGAAAGCAAATTATATAAACTTCATTAAATAAAAGTTTATAGATTTTAACATACAATCTGGGAATGAAATGCTACATCTACTATCTTATGCAGCTGTGGAAGAAGAAACTGCAATTAAAAAAAGTTGTAGTTAAGTGTGGAGAATAGGTAAAGAAATAAAATATAGCAAAGTGTAATATTATCTATAATGAGAGAGAACAATATACTGACAAATATATATAAGTTTATCAGTATTTATGGGTGATATGCCGATGGAAGATTAATGTTGATCATAAAAAGCACTAACTATTCATTAGGTTGAGTAGTTAGTGGCTTTCTGATGTTAAAATCCCCAAAATAGAGGGGGGTCTGCTTCGTAGTCTTTTTTATTTAAGTTTTCTTTCTCTATAATATCATTTGGTGTTAGTTTATCTTTAGCATTTCTTTCTTTAAAAAATTTACCTACGCCATCTGTGTCATATCCTACGTCTCCAGTAAACTGATGATGAGCTGAATTTGATATATAGGCTTCGAACTCTAAATTTTTATTATTATTAATATAGCCATCGATAAAGTATCCTTTCATAGGACTCTTTTTAAAGTTATTAATTTTCATAGTTTGATAATTATTTAGATTATATTTGAAATATAAATCTATTCTGTTTTTTTGAACTTCGATATATCTATCTTTCTCATTTTTAAGTAAAATATAACTCCCTAATATAAATAGAGAGACAATTATTATCATTGTATAAAATATAAGATTTCTTTTTTTCATTGCTTACTCACTTTCAACGATATCTTAAGGATTTGTTAACAGATATCAAAATTCCATTTCATCATAACACAAGGAATGAAAAAATTAACGATTATTATGAAATTTTAGATTATACATCAATTGATGAAAATAAAAAGCACTAATTATTCATTAGGTTGAGTAGTTAGTGCTTTTCTGATGTTAAAAGCCCCAAAATAGAGGTGGTTTTGCTTCATAGTGTTTTTTATTTAAATTTTCTTTCTTAATAATATCATTCGGTGTTAATTCATCTTTATGATCCTCATTTTTAAATAGTTTACCGAAAATTTGAGGATTATAAGACATGTCACCATTAAATTGAAAGTGATCAAGTGAAGACATCAACGCTTCAAATTTATACTTTTTATCATTATTTATATACCCTGATATAAAATAATCTCCCATTGGGTTTTTATCTACATTATTTATTGTTATGGAATGATATTCTTTAAGATTATATTTGAAATATAAATCAATTCTGTTTTTTTGAACTTCGATATATCTATCTTTATCATTTTTATGCAAAATATAGCCTCCTAATATGAATAGTGATACAATTATTAATATTACGTAAAATGTTACTTTGCTTTTTTTCATGGCTTACCCACTTTCAATTTTATTTTAAGGAGTCTTTAAACATGAAACAATCAGATGAAATTTTCCATAAAATAGCAACGGAGTCTTATAGGAATTTAGAAATAAATAATAATATTAAAATTCAAGGTAAAAATTATAGAGTCATTGAAAAACGAGATGATACCGAAAATGGCTTTAAAGCATACGCATTCTCACCTGTTGTTGATAGTAAAATAGATACGAGCAACATATATATGGGCTATGCAGGAACAGATTTTAAAAGTATACGAGATTTGTTCACTGATATACAACTTCCTTTTTATAATAACACATCCAATCATAAAATTAATCAAAGATACAGTGATTTAAATAAAACTACTATAACTGAAAAGTATAATAATCCTTCAGATAAAAGTGATTTCTTTTTTAAAGGTGTACCTAATCAAATAGACGAAAGTGTAGCTTTCACAGGGTCAGTAAAGAAGAAGTATCCTAATAGTAAATTTCATGGTGGAGCACATAGTCTAGGTGCATTTATTGCCCAATATAACGCTGTTAAATATGGTTTTGATCAAACCACTACATATGCTGCACCAAATCCTTATGGTGCGTTTTCAGATGAAATACAAAATGAGATTGATAAAGGAAAGTATAAGGGGAAAATCAAAAACGTAGGACATTATGATGATGCTGTTAATAATTTAGACTTTTTAAATCCAAGAATAGGCTCAAATATCGTCACAGCCCCAAATTATAATAATTTTCTAACAACATTTCCATATATAGGTCAACATTTTCTGAGTACTTATGATGTTTTTGATGAAAATGGTAATGCAAAAGAGATGTCAAAAAGTGAATTAGATGTGATTAATAAAATCCATAAATTGTATAATCAGTTCAATATACTTTCTACTGATAAAGACCCAGCCGGACTTGATGAAATGATAAGTGATTTTATCAAAAAACTTAATAAAAAAGCTAAAGCCGATAAAGCGTCTAAAACCAAAAATAGTACTAAATCTACAAGTAAATCATCTAAAAGTGTTAAAGATGAATCAAATGCGTCTGTTAAAAAAGGACATGGTGGGTCTGGTGGTTCGGGCAAGAAGATAAAGATACAAACCGAAACAGTACGTTTTATTGTGAGTGATTTACGTAATCGAATACATAAATATGATAATCTATTAAGAAGTATTGAAGACTATGAAAGGGAGACAAAGAAAAGCTCACAACGAATCATAGATAAATATGAGTCTGAATTGTTGAGTGGTTCCCATAAATTTATAAGTCCGAATGATTTGGCAGAGTATATGGAAAGCCTAGCTCAAGGAGGATCTATAGGGAACTTAGAATTTTATGATAATCATTCAATGGAACAAGTGACGCAAGACATACATCAAAATAAAAAGGCATTACTGCAATTTGCAGAAAAACTAGAATATGCAGCAGATAAATTTGAAGATAAAGATTTAGAGGAAAGCGATGTATTCGGATTATTTAGTGAGGGGTGACATAGATGAGTTCTAAAGATGCAGAAATGAAACAAAAAGAGTTGGTGAGACTAGAACAATTAAAACAAGCTATGCGATCAGAAACAGAAAGTATGGTGGAACAAGCAAAATCAGAAGTAGAAACACATAAAAATGATATTCAACAAATCATTGAAGTCATCAACAATGCTGGACAAGAGTTAAACGAAACATTTGAAGGTGCAGCAAGTGAAGCTGCTCAAACAAATGTAACAAAATTAAAAAGTAAGAACATTGGAATGAATACTGATTTTGAATTTTTAGTTGATTCATTTGAAGTATATTAGGAAGTAATTTTATAAGTTCCCAACCAATAAAAGTGTTGTTATTTCATTAAATGATTACGTGTTATAGCATCAGAAACTGTTGCCAATCTAATTTATAAAGTATAACAGAAATTTGAAGTAATAACAGTGTATCCTGGTTACTGGTTGTGAATTTCATTACCTCTATTTCTATTGCGCGAAATTTTATGTATAATTGTATTAATTGGAAATGAAAGAGGTTAAGGGGAATGACTAAAAAAGTAAATTTTTATATACCTATCATATTTTGCAACGACAATCCTACAACGACACCAATCAATAACCTGATAGATTATATAGTTAATTTAAATATAGAAAATAGAGAAGTTGAAATTGATGAAGAATATTATTCTATTATTCAATATAGAAAACTTGTAGATAAAGATGATATAAATGATAGTTATGTATGTATGGGGAGATATAGAAATAAAAAACCAAAACAAGGTGAACGTGGAACAGAGAGGTCAGATAATATAGATAATGATATTATAGAACCTATTTCTATATACCATTGCAATGTAAATAAATTATTAATGTTTGAATACAATCACTTTGGACCAAGAAAAACTAAGATTGAACATTATTTTTCTTCATTTTTAAGTAACAATGAAGAAGAAATTTGGGAGCTTAAATTACTTTCAATCGAAAAGGACTTTAATCTTGATGAATTAAGAAATGCCGAGGAAATTAAATCGATTGAAGCAAGTTTTAGTAGAGAAAATGATTTAAATAGGTTGGAAAAACTAGATGAGAATAATGAGCTAAGTCCAATTATAGAATTGATAAATACGATAAATAATTTCCTTCGTAATGATGGTGGAAATATGGTAGATATCAAAATAAGTAATGGTAGGTTATCTAATAATCATTTAGATCAAAAAGTAATGATGATTTTTATAGATTTAATTTTAAAAAACCACTTAAATGAAAATTTTTCAAAGTTTAATGTGAGATATAAACCTCTGAATGGTAAAACAACAAAAGTTAATTTAAGTGACTATGGTCATTACATTTCTGAAATAAATAGAGATGAAGACGCCGATGCATGGGAATATATAGTTGATGCTGTTGAAAATGATTATAGAAATAATCATTATAATATATTAAATAGAAAGGTAACTCAACTTCTTAATGTACTAAATTTTAACGAAAGGGTTTATAATTTCAGAAAATAATTTGAAAAAGAGGTATTTATATGAAAATTTTAGCAAATGTCGAAAAATATCTCATTGTGTTTACCACTTTATTGTATATACTTCTCATATTTATTTTCGGCCCAGACAATATTATTTTAAATTTAATTGAAAAAATTATTAAGTATAAAAATGATGTTATAGTGAATGTTGCTTCATTATTTATAGGTATGTATATTACTTTAGTACTAATGTATCCGACCTTTACTAAAGGAAGCAGTCTAGATAAATTAAGTAATAAGAATTATTTAACTTCTTTTAGATATATAGTAATAGGATTACTTTGTTCATTTATATATATTTTAAACTTTTTGTTAGAAGGTATCTTATATAAATCTAATATTTTAAATTGCTTTTTCTTAATCTTATTGTTTATTTCATTCATTAGAGTTGTTTTACTTGTTATAGTTTCGTTAAAACACGATATTATAACTCAAAAGCTTATTAAAAATGATAATATCAAATATGATAAGAAAATTTATGAAAAATTAAAAAACATTGAGGATCGTCTTGAGGAAAAGAAGAAATGAAGGAAAATATTCAGACCTAAGAAAAAATTAATATTATTTATTAACTTTTTATATATTTTGGAAGATGAAAAATATAGAACTAGTATTAATGTTATCCGCATTATAAATTAAACACCTCATATATTCCTAAATATAACAAAGTTTATATGGTTCCCTTTGGTGTCTATTCACATTTAATTATTAAGGTGAATTGAAAATGTATATTAGGTATTAAAGAACAAGAATTAAATAAAAAAGAAAGCGTAAAAAGCGTAAAGCGAGGCAAGAAGCTTATAAAACGCGTAAGAGACAAATAAAAAGACATAAAGCAAAACAAAAACATAAAGGTCATTAATATTAATTGTTCATCAGACCTGTCTATAATTCCTAGCTTCTCAACAAGAATGTTGAGTTTTTATAGCGAAAAATCCCCTTGAGTAGTTAAACTCAAGGGGAATAGTTATTTTAATCAATTTTTTCTAATGCTTTTTTCGGAACTTTATCTTTTGGGACTTCTTCGTACGTTAAAGTCTCATTTAATTTTTGTTTAATCTTTAAATAATGCCCTGTTTTAAATTTATTCTTTCCAAAGGGTTCAAATTCAACTTTTTTGGAGTGACCGTCTTTAGTTACTCCGTTTTCCACGTAAACCGCATCTTTATAAACTTTACTTTTATCTTTAGAATCATGATGTACGTCATATCTACTTGGTTTTTTAGTTTTTACGTAATATTCTTTTGTAGGTACTAACGGATTAAGTTGTCCATAATCAACTGCAACTTGGTTATCTGTATGGCTTTCCGCATATGCTTTCCAACCAAATAATCCGCCAAAAATTAATGCAAGTGCTACGACGATAGAACTTATTGTAATTATTGTAACCTTTTTGTTTTTATTCATGTTATACCTCCCTTATTTAATTTCAGAATAATACGTAATAGTCATTTATCTTTTTAAGCCTGGACTTCAAATACAGTTTATTATACTACTTTACTTGATTATTTAACTTACTTATCAATTTTTTCTAATGCTTTTTTCGGAACTTTATCTTTTGGTACTTCTTCGTACGTTTTTGTTCGATCTAATTTTACTTTGATTTTTAAATAATGGCCTGTTTTTAATTGTTTTTTACCATTTGGATTATACTGAATAAATTTCCGATCACCATTTTTATCTGCGCCATATTGATTGTAAATGGATTTTAAATGTGTGTTCTTATCTTTTTGAGGTTTGCCTGGTTTTTAGTTTTAACGTAATATTCTTTGGTTGGTATTAATGGATTTAAAATTCCATAATCAACTATTCTCTCGTTATCTGTATGACTTTCCGCATATGCTTTCCAACCAAATAATCCGCCAACAATTAATGCGAGTACCACGACGATAGAACTTATTGTAATAATTATATTTTTATTCATGTTATACCTCCTAATTAATAACTAACTATAGCTTAATACTTTGTTTGGGGACTGCTCTACAATTCTATGTGACATTTTTGGCTATGCACTAACAAATATGTCACATGTGGACGTTTGTTTTTAAAATTTATGGTATACAAATGACTAATTAAAGGTTACAATGGATATCAAGTAATTAAGTTCGTGAAATTGATTTGAAGTTTTATTCTATTTGAATTTACTCCTTTTGATTTTTTAAGACAAATTACAAATATTTCGTGCAAAAGCACACATAAAGGAGTTTATTATGAATAACGGTACAGTTAAATGGTTTAATGCAGAAAAAGGTTTTGGTTTTATTGAAGTTGACGGTGGAAATGACGTATTCGTACATTTTTCAGCTATCGCTCAAGAAGGCTACAAATCATTAGAAGAAGGCCAAGAAGTTGAATTTGAAGTTGTTGAAGGCGACCGCGGTCCTCAAGCAGCTAACGTTGTTAAAAAATAATAACTTATAAGAAAAGACGAGCCACCAGGCTCGTCTTTTTTATTTGCTGTTAATTCGATATGATAGGTGTTTGTGAATGTTTATGTCGTATAATAATTAATAAGATATTTAATACGCTTGCGATGAGACCCACACATACGACGAAGTTTGAACCGAGTGTAGCGATAAACATACCACCAATAAATGTTCCTAAAGTTGTACCAACATTTACAGATGATAAGAAGATACCGTTGGATAGGTCAGGAGCATCAGGCACAGCATCTGTAACCATAAATTGAGTAATATTAGTATTGAGTCCTGCTAATAATCCCCATAAGATTGTAATAATTAGCATCGGTACGAGGAATGAACCGAAACTAAACATCAACACATAAACTATAATTAAGCCAAATGGAAGACACAACATTGTTTTCTTCGGTATTGTCGTTAATAATTTTCCAGCTAAAATATTTCCACCGATATTTGAAATTCCATATAAAAATAAAGTAATCGCAACAAGGTTACCGCTCATATTTGTCACTGTATTTAAATAATCAGTTAAATAACTGTAAACACCAAATACGGCGCCATTAAATACTAATGCGGCTATAATAGAAATCCAAGTTAAAGGTCGCTTTAATACACTTAGTTGAGTGCTATAACCTTGAGTTTCATTTGGTTGCATAGTAGGAACAAACAGAATCGTAAAAATTAACACAATCACATTAATTACCGCAAAGAAAGCGAGCGCGATTTGTAAATTGAAATGGATGGCTAAAAAGTTAACGATAGGCACACCTACGACCATCCCAGCTGAGACTCCAATAAAGACACGCGATACAGCTTTAGGTGCCTCTTTTTCCTCTACAGTATTTGCTGCTACTGAAAACGCTAATGCAGTATAAACCGGATGGAATATAGCAGGAATGATGCGTGCTATTAAGAGCACCGCAAAGCTTGTCGTAAACACGGAAATTATATTACTTATTACGAAGATTGTAAGTACGAGCACCATCACTTTCTTTCTTTCAAACTTTGACATTAGCAAAGGTAAAATTGGTCCAGAAATTGCAATGCCAATAGCGAATGCAGAAACGAGCCACCCTGCAGTTGAAGTACTAACATTAAAGTGCTTAGCAATTTCAGGGATTAGCCCAATAAATCCCATTTCAGTATTCAATATTCCAAAAACACCAATTGTTAAAATAAGGATAATCACCTTACTATTTTTCATGTTCAAACACTCCTATATCATAATTACTTGATATAAAAAGTGTAAGTGACAATTCTATGTATAACAAATACCTATTAACTATTATCAATTATGCTCAAAACGTATAGTTATATAGTTTACTAAGAGTTCAGTAGTATTCTGCATACATAAGAAAAGACGAGCCATCAGGCTCGTCTTTTTCTATATTCATTATTTAGTGTTAGATGCAGTCTTTTGTTGTTTTGTATTAATCATAAGCGTGAGTATAAAGCCTACGACTAATAGTATTGTCGTAAAGAAGAATGCGGTATCGACGCCAATAACGGTAGCGTGTTGTATCATTTGATGTTTTGTTTCACCTGAATGTGTTTGTGCTGTGTAGTTCTTTCTTACGATTGCCATGATTGTAATCATAATTGCTGTACCGATTGCACCTGCAATAATTCTTAATGAGTTAATAATGGCAGTACCATGTGAAATATTTTGAGGTTCTAAAGCATTTACCCCAATTGTATTTAAAGGCATGATGATAAGCGCTACAGCAAACATTCTAATCGCATAAATAACAACGACGTACCAATAAGGCGTATCCACTGTTAAGAAACAATGTAATATTGTCATGATAATTAATAATATGAAACCAGGTACGGCTAATACTTTTAGACCGAACTTATCATAAATTTTTCCGGTATAAACTGACATAAAGGCATTAACGACTGCACCGGGTAGGATTACGAGTCCTGATAATATAGCAGTTAATCCTAGTCCAGTTTGAACGTACATTGGAATTAATAATGCAGGGCCGACGATTCCTATAAAGAGAATCATTGAACCGAAAGCAGCTAAAGTAAATGTTTTATTTGAAAATACGCGCATATTCAATAATGGATTGTCGAGTTTGATTTGACGTGTCACAAAGACTGCAACGATGATGAGACCTAATACTAAAGCGATGATAACAATCGGTGATGAGAAACCAAGATTACCAGCGCTACTAAATGCATAAAGCATTAAGCCAAAACCTAGAGTTGAAAAAATCACAGAAGGTTTGTCTAACGTTGTATCTTTTGTTTCGTTATTACTTTCTACAAAGATACTTCCAATAATAAAGGCAATTAATGCGATAACGGCTACAACAATGAATGGCACTCTCCAACTGAATGCATCAATTAGTAACCCTGTTAAAGTAGGGCCAATTGCAGGTGCTGATTGAGCAACGATACCTGTGAGACCCATTGCAAATCCGCGTTTCTCAGCTGGAAATAGCGTGAAAACTGTGAATTGCATAAGAGGTAGGAGCACCCCTGCGCCAATTGCCTGTATTACACGGGCAAACATCAATAGTCCAAATGAGGGGGCTAGCGCTGCGATGATTGAACCTAATAAGAACATACTCATGGAGAAGATGTAAAGTGGTTTCGTGTGGTATTTATCCATTAAGTATGCTGTTAAAGGTACCATGATTCCGTTAACGAGCATAAATCCTGTTATGAGCCATTGTGCAGTCGTTTCAGAAATCTTCAATCCTGAAATAATGGCCGGTAAAGCAGTGTTGAGTAGTGTTTGGTTAAGCATAGCTACAAATGCACTGCTAAGCATGACTAAAATAATTGTATTTCTTTTTTTGGTAGACAACGTATGACCTGTCACCGTATACATCTCCTCTCTTAATTGATCACAATAAATTATTTTAATCCTTTTTAGTTAGCTTGGCAAACCATTTTTTCGAACGTTTTATTAAAATGGCTATTTAAGTTTTTAAAAAAGATAAAACTACTCCCACTCATATGCATATCCAACATACTAATGTTTTAAATGTTAAACTTAATATAATTGATTTTAAAAGTGGAAGTAATAGTATACACACCGATATTATAGAGGAGAGATAAAGATGAAAGAAACTGAAACTATTATCGGAAATAAACGAAACTGGTTACTCGTCTTAGCAATTATACTTTTTGCTTCTACATTAAGAGCGCCTCTTACAAAAGTAGGACCAGTAATCGATGAAATCAAGTCGTCGTTACATCTGAATCACAAAGTAGCGGGCATGTTAACTACGATTCCGCTGTTAATGTTTGCAATAACATCGCCTTAAGTTTCGAAGTTAACCGCTCGATTTACAATGTCTAAAACGATATTTTATGCGATGATTACGTTAATGATTGGATTATGTTTGCGAGTAGTTGGTGGCGTTGAGCTCTTTTTAATAGGCACCTTGATTTTAGGAGTTGCGATAGCTATCGGTAACGTTGTCTTGCCAAGCTTTGTGAAATGGGCTTTTCCTTTACATATTGGCATAATGACAAGCCTTTATAGTGGCACAATGAACTTTACTGCAGGATTAGGCGGGGGACTTAGCGTACCACTAGCTTCAATGTCGCAATTAGGTTATAGACTCTCATTGGTATTTTGGGTCGTCTTCGCAGTAATAGCATTTGTATTATGGATATTCAAATTACGTGAAAATGTAAATCTTGAGAAGCTTTCTTCACACGAACATAAATCAAAGACAAATACAGCTACTGGATCAGTAAAGGTTGTTAATTCTAAAGTTGCTTGGCTACTCGCTTTGATGATGGGGTTTCAATCTATGATCTTCTACAGTGTTGTTACGTGGGTACCTTCAATTCTTATGAGTCGGGGACTTTCTCCGTCGCTATCGGGTTATTTGTTGATGATGAATCAATTTGCACAAGTACCGATGACAATTGTTTTTCCAATTATTGCATCTAAAATAAAAGATCAGCGTCTCATGATATTAATCATTAGTGCTTTGTTTATCGTAGGGTTTAGCTTATTCTTCACTCATTCTATCGTTATGCTTGTATTAGGAATGATTATTTCAGGATTAGCGATGGGAGCAGGATTTAGTTTGAGTATGGTTTTCTTTTCATTAAGGTCACGTACACATCTAGGTAGTATTAAATTATCAGGATTTGGTCAATCAGTGGGATATTTGATTGCTGCATTAGGCCCATTCCTAATAGGTTATTTATATGATGTTTCAGGCTCTTGGGTAACTGGTATTTGTACGCTATTATTGATGGCAATATGTTTTATGATCTTCGGTTTAGGTGCAGCGAAAGACAGAGTAGTGGAAGATGAATAGATGAGATAACTGTATATTTATATAAAATAACCCCGATATGCTATGAAACGATTAGCATATTGGGGTTTTATTAAACAATCATTGTATCTTGTATAGTCAAATGTTATATTATTCTTTGTCGCCTTCGTGAGGTAGACATTTAATAAGAGACAATTAAGGTTAATGGACGGCTTCATGAATTGCTTCAGCAAAGTCATGCATCTCTTCAGTCCAGTTATCCGCGTTTTCTCTATTGAATGCAGAAAGATCATCATTTTTGAAAAATGATTGACGTAAGGCGGTCGTTAGTTCGAGTTGAACACCGGCTTTTTTACCATTCTTATTTGCAATATTGTCATCGGAACGGCCTTCTAAATAATCAGGAGTTTCTTCTACATTGAAGCCTTTGTCTTCTAGATTATCGCCAATTTCTTCTCTTAAATCGCTATCCTTACCGCCTAAATATACTACAGGTTCATTACCGTGGGCCCCGTGAATCATAACGGAGTTGGATACTTTTTCCTGCATTTCTTCTAAAGTAGGTTCATTATAATTTGTAGAAATGACATGCAGTTCATCATTATTCGTTCTTCTTATACCTTTAAACGTATAATAATTATAAGTCCCTAAATTTGCAGTCAATTTTGCTAATTCAGTAGTTCCGGCTTCTATATTCCCACCATGAATTGCCGCAATGAGAGTATCGCTACCGGCAACATTTTTGAAAATAACCCAATCTTCACCTTCCTTAGTATCTTCCATGAGGTCTGTCATTGAGTCGTACTCATCACTTGCAAAGATCGGTTTATAAGAAATAAGTAAGATCATGATGATAATGAGCCCTGACGCTAAGATGAATTTGGCAGGGATAGAAAGATAACGTGATAAAGCATTAGATTTAAACATAAGCTACTCCTAATTCCTTAGAATAATGTTAGAAAAAAGTACGAAATTTAAAAAGATTACAAATGCAAAAGATGTAAAAGTATTAAAATTTCGGATAACTATTTGTCAGTTCCCTGTTTATATTTGATAAAAACATGTAGTGGAATTTAATAAAAAAGTTCACTTTAATGATAAATTTAATTAAATATGTTTTAGTCATAGAAAAAATGTAAAAGTTATATAAGATATGAATAAATTGAAAATTGGAGGTTTTTATTATTATAAGTATTATTTCAGCAATAGGTTCAATAGGAACCTTTATCATGGCACTATTTTACTTTGTCTCAGTAAGTATTCAGTTATATCAAATGAGAATAAGTTTTATCCCAGCTTTAAGCTTTAACCAAATATTAATTATTAAAGATGGAGACGGGTTACAACTAAGAAACACAGGCAATGTAAATGAAGAAAACACTGACCAAGATTTCTTGAAGATGTACAACCTTGGAGGTGGCGCAGCAAAAGAGATTAAGGTACAAATCTTCCTCGGTAATAACAATGTACTACAGGAAAAATATGTTAATATTTTACCTAGTAAAGAAGGGTATTTATTACCAATAAATAGAGATGTATTTAAAGAACTTGATAATACAATTCGTTCAAATGCGAATGAAACTGATTTACACATTAAGATTTTTTATAAACACAATGTGAGTCGTAAAGTACAAGAGCTACACTTAAATGGTAAGCTCGATAGCTTTAATACATTTAATGAAAAATCAATTTATGAGCTACAGTTCTTTAGTGCTAATCAAAGTACTTAATATAGATTTAAAGTAGAAGTTAATCCTTTCGAGATAATAATCTTCATTTATTATTTTGAGAGGATTTTTATTGTACAATTGGAAATAAGAGGATTGTAAATTTTAGACGGAGTGTTAAAAATGATTAATGTAAAACAACCAGATTCAATTTTTTTAGAAAATAAATCATCCGAACATGCAATTATCTTGTTGCACTCATTTACAGGTACAGTGAGAGACGTTAAATTACTCGCTACGAAATTACATAAAGCTGGATTTACATGTTACGTCCCTGCATATAAAGGCCATGGTTTAATGTTAGACCAATTTATGGAATATGGGACTGATGATTGGTGGCAAGATGCATTAACGGCTTACCGATATTTAACTGAACAAGGATATAATAAAGTAAGTGTTTGCGGTGTTTCTTTAGGAGGGCTATTGTCGTTAAAATTGGCTGAAAAAGAAGATATTGAAGCAATTGCGATTATGTCTACACCTTATAAGAAAAGTGATGCAGGGTTAGCACATCGATTAAACAACTATTGTCAACGCATGGGTCAAGTCGTAGGGTTAGATGATGCACAAATTTCTAAGCAATTAGACTCGATTGACACATATAGTGATGAACTCAATAAATTTCAATTTATGGTTGAAGATATTATGAATAACTTAGATAAAATCACTGCACCTATTACAATTAATTATGGTTTGCAAGATGACCCAGATTATCGCACGAGTGCACAGTATATTCATGATCACATTGGCCATGAAACGAAATATTTAAATGGATTTCCCGATTCAAAACATTTAATGACACATGGATCAGGTCGTGAAGCGGTTGAACAAGAAATCATAGCATTTTTCGAAGATCACTTAGATGTATAGATGAATCCATTGAATATTAGAAAAGATTAAGCCACAATTGAGACAATTCAATTGCGGCTTTTTATTAAATATCATTTAAAGTTGGTATGGTGCTTCATTATGTGATTTGATTGTTAATTCCAGTTATTTATTTTCTCCAAAAAGTAGAGCAGTCTTTTTTATCTTCAATATTGTAAGTAATAATGTCTTTGAGCAGGTCGAAGTTTATTTCTTGAGTCAATTGTATTTTGAATAGGTTAGGTGTTTGTGCGTAATCAGCTTGTTCAATACGCTCGCTAAACTGTTCCATGGTTTTGGATTCTGGATCGACTGAGAAGTGTTTTTTAGCTTTACTGAATGCAATGATGAAAGTGCCGTGATCTGTGTACATAGGTTGGTTCCATTTTACGGTTGTTTCAAGTTGAGGAAAGTTTTCGTCCATCCAGTTAAATATGTTACGCATCGTTTCTTGGTCTTCAGGCTTTTCGATAGATTCAATAAATGAGTTAAATTCAGTCATAATTCCCATCCTTCTCTAGTAATTATTAATAAAAATATAACACAAGCTCAAACGGAGTGGCTATTTTTAACTGCAATAGCAAAAAAATCCTCTTACATTCATCATTGTAAGAGGATTTCATTATTTTATATATTGTAAGGTTCTATTTGAACTATGCTAATTTTCTATTTCTCAGGAAATAATCGACAATTATACCAATAATTAACAATATGATAAATGGTATGAGCCAAGCCAGTTGTATACTCGATAATGGCAATGACTTATAAAGTACTGTTACAGGTTTTAATATTTTGAAATCAGAAATGATTTGTAAAATTGAAATGAATAACGTCACACATGCTGGTAAGATAAATGCAAATTTCAATTCATAAGGTATGAAAATACTTACCAATGAAATCAGTACGAGTACAATAGATGTTGGATAAATAAATGTAAGTAATGGTACTGCAATTTGCAAGATTAAGTCTAAACCGAGTGTAGAAACTAAGAATCCTACTAGTGTAAAGATTAGGACAAACATTTTATAAGAAATCTTTGGTAACTTTTTCATGGCAAAGGCAGAACATGCATTTACTAAACCTACACATGTTGTTAGACAAGCCAAGATAATAATAATGCCAAATACTAAGTTTCCGTAAGAGCCAAAGACACGTAATGAATTAAACGTTAAGATGTCGGTACCATCTTTCAGACCAGGTTTATCCGTTGTGGCACCTACGTAAGCGAGTGCGAAATAAGTAATGAGAAGTAACATAGCTGAAATAAACCCAGATTTAATCACGTTCGTTACAAGTGTTTTTTGATCTGTAATGCCTTTAATTTTAAACATTTGTACAATAACGACTGAAAAGGCTAACGCAGCAACTAAATCCATTGTGAAATAACCTTCTAATATACCTGGCACGACTGGTGCTTTTGTATACTTACCTGTAGGTTCACCGATAGAGCCTTCAGGATGGATAATTACAAGGATACAAAGGACTGCAATGATAATGATGAGTAAAGGTGTTAAATATTTTCCGAGATTATCCACGATACGGTTTGGGTATAAAGCGATAAAATATACAATTAGGAAAAATATCGCTGAAAATACGATAAGCGTGAAATGGTTATGTACAGGTAACACATGGTTTGTTCCAATTTCATAAGCGACGTTTGCTGCACGTGGTATACCATAGAGTGCCCCAATAGATAAATAGATACAAATCGCAAATATCGTACCAAAGACTGGATGTACTTTGTTCACGATACTCTCAACACCGCCATTCATATATGCAACGACAATTACGGTAATATATGGCAAAAGTATACCTGTAATGGCGAAACCGGACATTGCAAGCCACATATTTCCTTGTGCTGTATAACCTAACATCGGTGGAAAGATTAAATTTCCAGCACCAAAGAAAAATGAAAAAAGCATAAGACCTGAGATAATAATAAGTTTATTCATTTCCAATACCTCAATTTTAAGGGAGTTTGTTCTAAGAAAACATAACGAACTTTAACATAAAAGATAATTTATAATATTTGAAGTATTAACTCATTATTCTGGTCATAAATTAGACATATATTACTAGAAATTGAAGGAAAAAGGGTTGTTTATCCAGTGCTATGACTTTTATATAGGAAGATCAGTATTTAGTATTTTTCGTATAAAAGTTAAATTCCTATTGAGAGAATACACTAAAAATGATATAGTAAATGCTATATTACATAAACGCTTTAACGCAATAAAGTTAAAATAAAGGAATGAAAAACTATGGATAAACAATCGCAATGGAAAACCTCGACAGGTTTCATTCTAGCAAGTGCTGGTTCTGCAATTGGTTTAGGTGCGATGTGGAAGTTTCCTTATATGGCAGGTATATATGGGGGCGGAGCATTTTTATTAATGTTCCTCATATTTACAATTTTCGTAGGACTGCCATTACTGATTATGGAATTTACAGTCGGCAAAATGGGACAGACTTATACGACTAAAATATATAGTAAACTAACACAAAAGAAATGGTTAAATATAATAGGTTGGAACGGTAATTTAGCGGTATTTGTATTATTCGGCTTTTACAGTGTTATTGGCGGCTGGATTATCATTTACATTTTTAATGTAGCAGCACAAATATTGTCATTTAATCAGACGAAACTTGGAGAAATTCAGTTTGAGTCGATTATTGGTAGTCCGGTGTTAACATTAATTGGCCAAGGCGTGTTTATATTATTAACGATGCTTATCGTCATGTTAGGCGTAGAAAAAGGCCTTGAAAAAGCATCTAAATTTATGATTCCACTGCTATTTATCTTTTTAATCATTATTGTTGTTAAATCGTTAACACTTGATGGTTCAATCGAAGGGTTGAAATATATATTACAACCTCGACTTGAAGATGTATCGATGGAAGGCGTACTATTTGCGTTAGGTCAATCATTTTTCACATTATCTTTAGGGACAACTGGAATGATTACTTACGCAAGTTACGCATCGAAAGATATGCCGATTAAAACATCAGCAGTTTCTATCGTACTAATGAATATTTTAGTTTCAGTGCTGGCCGGTTTAGCGATATTCCCTGCAATTAAATCATTTGGTTATAAACCGACAGAAGGGCCAGGACTGTTATTTAAAGTACTACCGAAAGTATTTGATCAAATGGCATTCGGTTCAGGGTTCTATTTAATCTTTTTAATCTTGTTCTTATTTGCAGCATTAACATCATCTATATCATTATTAGAATTAAATGTATCGAATTTCACTAAAAATGATAATACGAAACGTAAACCAGTAGCTTTTTGGGCAAGTATTTTAGTGTTTATTATCAGTATTCCAGCAACATTATCTTTTAGTAGTTTGAGCGGTATTAAATTTGGCGCAGGTACTATTTTTGATAATATGGACTTTTTAGTTTCTAATATTTTAATGCCATTAGGCGCATTAGGGACAACACTTGTTGTTGGTCATTTATTAAATAAAAATGAACTGAAAGAACACTTTGGTAATAATCGATTTAAGTTATTCTTACCATGGTATTATTTAGTAAAATTCGTACTACCTATCGTTATTATTGTCATATTTATTGTTCAATTTATTTAATTTAATAACTATTTCAAAAAGAGTCTGAGACACCTATTTTTGTCTCAGACTCTTTATATATATCACTTTAGAAGTGTAGTTTAACTACGTTTAATAATGTGTGATTTAAAACAAATTTTTCGGATTATCGCACATATTCGTGTATTGTTGTTAAATGAATAACAACATCTATAACAATTGTTGTACCTTTGTGAAATGGAGGATTTAAATGGTTAAAATATGTAATTATGGCTTTGATCAAGAAGTTATTGAAGAACATCGCGATATTTATGGCATTGCTTATACTCAAAAGGTCCTGTCAGGTCGATATAAAAATCTTATAATTTGGTATTTAAAAGAGAAAGACCGTCGTTATAATCATATTAAGAAGTTTTTATCTGATATTTCTCAAGGGTCTTTAACGAAGCAATTACGTGAATTAGAAAAAGATGAAATAATTAAACGTACAGTTTATCCAGAAGTGCCACCTAAAGTCGTGTATAGTTTAACTAATAAAGGAAAGGATTTATTACCGATTATTGATTTAATGGAAAGCTATGGTAAACGTTATGGAGAACAACCTAAATAATTAATATAAGGGAGTGGGACAGATATCGAATTTGCTAATAGAGATTTCGTTGTCCCACCCCGGCAAGGATGACTAGAATTGAAAAAAGCTTGTTATAAGCGTATTTCCAATTCAGTCATCTACTGCCAAATTGATAAAGAGTCTGAGACACCTATTTTTGTCTCAGACTCTTTGTTCGTTTGGCTATAGTTATTATTTACCTGTGAAAAGACCGATGATTTTTTTGATGATATCGAAGATTAAGCTCATGTTATTCACCTCACTTAATTTGTTAATTAAACTATAATATGTTTTTTCATTTTTGAGTTTATTTTTTCCTAATTCATTAAAATAGATACCTATATGTTTATTTTTTAAATTAAGAAACGAATTCGCATACAAAACTGTATATTTTTTAATTGATTAAAAAAATAATTAATTTTTGAGTTTTTAAGTGTGGTTTATATTCGGGCGGTAAAAAGTATAAAAAAAAGTGACGATTTCTAATATCAAATTAGAAATCGTCACTTTATTATAAATTGAGAGTTAAGTATCTCAAGATTTTTCAATTTAATAAGAATTATTTGTCGCCTTTGATAAGACCGATGATTGTTTTGATGATATCGATGATTGCAGTCATGTTACTCACCTCTCTTAATTTGTTAACTTCAATATAATATATCGTGCTTATATCTTGTTAAATATCCCCTAAGTCATTAAAAATCATGCTTAAATGGTGAGAAAAAAACAAATAGGTACGACCAAGAGTCAAAAAGTGTCTATAAATGAAAATTGATAATAAGTACGATATAGCATACTAAATTTAATTTAAGTATTTCCGTATAAGTCGTATTGAGGTTAAGGGAAAGTTATGAGTTAAAACGATTTTACAAATAAAAAAGGCTGGTGAAGTTTCACCAACCTGTATATTATAAATTGAAATTATTTGTCGCCTTTGATAAGACCGATGATTGTTTTGATGATATCGATGATTGCAGTCATGTTATTCACCTCTCTTAATAAGTTAATTTCACTATATCTTACTTTTTACAACAAAAGACAAAAATGAACTAACTCATTAAAATAAGTGCTTAAGTGAACCAAAATTTAAAATAAATACATTATCGAATGCAAAACTGTCTAAAGGTTCGAAAAATTAAATATAAATGAATTCATCATTTTAAAACAGTCATTTAAAGAAAGAATACTAACTTGTTCTTTTAGATTAATTTAAAAGGATTATTATTTATACAAAGTAATTAATACTCAGTACTAAGATTTTGTTAAGTTTGAGTTAAGTCAATTCATATCTATATAAATTATATTATACTCTTTAGATGATACATATTTTTTAAAAGGGGACTTTATATAAATGAAAATAGTTAAAGTTTTAGGTTCAACACTTTTAGCGTCAATGTTTACCGTAACGACAGTTCATTCTGCACAAGCAACGACAGCTGAACAATCAGAAGCAACATCAAATCAACAAACGATCTTATTCGATAACTCTCATGGCCAAACTGCAGGAGCTGCTGACTGGGTTATTGATGGTGGTTTTTCAGATTACGCAGATTCTATGAAATCACAAGGTTACCAAGTGAAAGAACTTGATGGTCAAGCAAATATTAATGACGATTCCTTAAGTGGGGCGAAAACACTTGTAATACCTGAAGCTAATATTCCTTTTAAAGCAACTGAACAACAAGCTTTAGTGAATTACGTTAAAAATGGAGGAAATGTGATTTTTATTTCTGACCATTATAATGCTGACAGAAATTTAAATCGTATTGATTCATCAGAAGCGATGAATGGTTATCGTCGTGGTGCATATAATGATATGACAAAAGATATGAGTAGCGGAGAGAAAAACTCAAAGGCAATGCAAGGGGTTCAAAGCTCAGATTGGTTATCACAAAATTTCGGTGTAAAATTCCGTTACAATGCGTTAGGTAACTTAAATACGCAAAATATTGAATCAAGTGAAAATAGCTTTGGAATTACTAAAGGTGTGAACTCAATTTCTATGCATTCAGGTTCAACTTTAGCAATTACTGACCCTGAAAAAGCAAAGGGTATTGTTTATATGCCTGAAAATTTATCTTCAAGTCAAAAATGGTCACATTCGGTAGACCAAGGTATTTATAATGGCGGCGGAAAGAAAGAAGGGCCATATGTTGCAGTTTCTAAGTTAGGTAAAGGGAAAGCAGCATTTGTCGGTGATTCTTCGATGGTTGAAGACAGTTCACCAAAATACAAACGTGAAGACAATGGAAGTTCAAAGAAAACATATGACGGATTTAAAGAACAAGATAATGGCCAATTATTAAAAAATATCACAGAGTGGTTTGGTAAATCAGATGACGCTACATCTATTAAAGACAGTGGCGTTAAGTTAGATGAAAAAACACCGCTATTAGATTTTGAACAACCTGAAAATTCAACAGAACCTCAAAAAGAACCTTGGTCTCAACCAGAAGAAGGATATAAATGGTATGATCGTTCAACATTTAAACCAGGTAGTTATGGTAGCGAACAACAATCTGGTGGTGACAATACAAGTGATAACGGAGGATCAGGCGATTCAGATAATGGTGGCACGAGTGATGCGCCATCTACAAGTGGCGATGCTTCATTTGTGTTACCACAAAATGTTCAACCTAATGAACCATTTAAAGTTACAGTTAAATTAAGTGGCTTTGAAAAGAATACAACAGTGAATGATTTATCAGTCGGCATATACAAAGATGGCGGACAACAAATTGGTAGCTTTCTCTAATGACGGTTCGTCATTCGGCAATCCTGGCTACAGTGATAAACAGTCAGTGAAAACAGACGATAATGGAACGGCTACTTTAACACTAACAGCTAAAGTAAGTGACGACTTAAGTGGTGCTAATATTCGCTTAAAGCAAGGTAGCAAAGCAATTGCAACACAATCATTAGATTAATGATAAAAACTAAATAAACAATGATATTATTCAGAGGTTAAGACGCTACGTCGCAGAGAATCATGCAGTATTCTCGTATTAATACGTAGTCGGTCTTAATCTCTTATTTTATGTAGTATTAAAGCAATCTCTGTTAAAGTGAAAACACTAATTTATAAAGGGAGGATGACTGTGGTGGATTTTACAAAATTAGAACACTATTTAAAAATTGAAAATGATTTATATCATCAAACAGATTTGGAAACGTTGAATCATTATATACATCAATATGTGATGCATGTACCTTTTGAAAATATTAATGTTCAAAATGGGGAACCGATTGCTTTAAATGATGAAGCGATGCTAGAAAAAATTGTCGACCAACACCGCGGAGGATATTGTTACGAACAAAATCACTTTTTCCATAATTATTTAAAAAGTAAGGGATTTGAGGTATACATCGTTGCTGGTACAGTTGCTAATGGAGATGCCTGGGCAAAAGAAGGCAGCCATATGGCGTTGATTGTAAAGTTGGATAGTGGGAAGTATATTGTCGATGTTGGATACGCTGATGTACCGACCGTCGCGTTACCTATTGAAGGTACAGTGGTTAATGATGTTACGGGTCAATTTCGGATTCAACAAACTGATGCAAATCAATACGAATTACAGAAATTTAAATCAGAGGAGTGGCAAACACAATATAAAGTAATTGACGAAACTAAAGAGATAGCACATTTCTCTGACGGTATTTATTTCAATCAATATGATTCTGAGTCACTTTTTGTACAACAGTTACTCGTTAGTAAAGCGAAAACATATGGTCGAATTACACTATTCAATCAACAACTCATATATAACGTCTACGGTCGAAAAATGAAGAAATCTATAAACCAAAGTGAATATAAGAAAATATTACAAAATGATTTCGGTATATCCAATATTAAAATAAAACCTTTCGAAAAGTAAACGCTTACTCGCCTCCCTATTATGTAATTATTCTATATATTTGTTAATGTAATCAGAATGTCATAAAAATTATATATTAAATTAGCAATTGGAAGTGTATAATGTTTAAGTGTTAACGAGCGCAAGATGCAAAAAAATATTGGGAGGTTTACATTGTGCGTAAAAAAATCATTGCAACTGTTATTGGGACAAGTGCGGTAGCAGCAGTTGCATCAACTCATGCAGAGGCATCAACGACTTATACAGTAAAGAGCGGCGATTCACTTTGGTCAATAGCGAATAAGTTTAACATTTCAGTTTCGAAACTTAAGTCATTAAATAACCTATCTTCAAATGTGATTTTTCCAAATCAAACATTGAAAGTTTCTGGAACAACGAGTACAAGTACTTCAACAAGTACGAGCAGCACATCAACTGGTACGACATATACAGTTCAGTCAGGGGATACTTTATCAGGAATTGCTGCAAAATATGGCACTACATATCAAAAAATTATGAGCTTAAATAACTTAACAAGCTTCAATATTTATCCTGGACAGAAATTAAAGGTTTCTGGAACTACGTCTACAAGTGGAAGTGGTTCAACTTCAACAAGTTCAAGTAGTAGTTACAATACACCTATTTTCCATCACTCGAATTTATATACATGGGGACAATGTACATATCATGCCTTTAATAGAAGAGCTCAAATTGGGAAAGGTATCAGTACTTACTGGTGGAATGCTAATAACTGGGATACAGCTGCAGCAGCAGATGGTTATACTGTAAATTATAAAGCGACTGTAGGTTCTATCTTACAAAGTGATTCAGGTTATTACGGACACGTAGCTTTTGTAGAATCTGTTCATTCTGACGGTAGTATCACTGTTTCAGAAATGAATTACAGTGCTGCACCGGGGATTGTTACTTACAGAACAATTCCTGCATCACAAGTTAGCTATTATCAATATATTCACTAATAAGTGAATTAATATAAAAATTAAACGCTTAGGTTATGTGGTCACATCCATCATAACCTAAGCGTTTTTATTTTTGGGTGAAATAGATTTATTCACTTTGTTCAGTTTCTTTTAATTTTAATAGTTTCAGTTGCATCACGTTGCGCACGAGTGTCACACTCAGTAATAGTAGTGAGAACACTTTTTTAATCTTTTTCGGAGATTGGAAAGCAACGAGTAAATCATCAATGACACCGATTGTTGATAAAACAATGCTTAATTTCACTAAATTTTTATCTTTGTAATTTGTATTTGAATTATAGATATCTAATACTGTACTTGCACTATTTGTAATTGAAGTAATACCTGAAAGTTTTGTTTTTGTAGCCATGTTGTATACCTCCATTAATTTGTATATTTAAATGGTTTCAAATGTATCATACTACAATTTGTTTTACATGACTAAATATATGTGGTCGGTTGTCGTTAATATATAATATAATAACGAATATGGAGTCTGAGACAAAAATAGGTTTCTCAGATTCTTTATCAACTTGGCAGTAGATGTCTGAATTGAAAATGCGCTTATAACAAGCTTTTTTCAATCCTAGTCATCCTCGCCGGGGTGGGACTACGAAATCTTTATTAAAAATTCGATTTCTGTGCCACTCCCAATATACGTGACAAAGGTTGGTGGGAGAAACATGATTAAATGTGTTTGTTTAATTGTAGAACAAAATGATCAGCTATTGCTTGTACAAGCGAGAAATAGACAGAAATATTATTTCCCGGGTGGAAAGATTGATAAAGGTGAAAGCTATATTCAAGCGCTACAACGTGAAGTCAAAGAAGAACTGCAACTTGATCTTCCGAAAACTTCATTCCACTACATTGGAACAGTCGTAGGTCCTGCGTATCCTCAAAAAGATACATTGACAGAGTTGAATTGCTTTAAGACCACAGAGACGATTGATTGGTCAAAGGTTGAACCTGCCGAAGAGATTACAGATTTGAAATGGGTTAATAAAGCAGATGAACAGTTAATTGCACCTGCAGTTTTAGAGTGGATAGCGCATCGTAAATTAAATGAGAAAGAACAAGAAGATCAAAGTGTATCTTTTAAATTTTATGAACAGGATGATTGGGAAACGGTTAAGAATATTGCCATTACGGACGAAGATCGTAATTTTACGAAGACACCGATAGATAACATTAAACTTGCACAAGAAGATCCTTCACGTTATCCAACACTTGTATTTAATAGCGAGGACCAATGTATCGGATTCTTTACATTGCATACAGATGGTGGTGTCGCACCATATACTGAGAATCCGAATGCCGTATTCTTTAGATCTTTTTCTATAGATAATCGATACCGTGGCAAAGGCTATGGCAATATCGCGATGCAATGTCTATCTCAATTTATATCTGACCAAATGCCTAAAATAGATGAAATTTACTTAACGGTTAATGATAATAATATTGGTGCTCAAAAGCTTTATGAGCGATGTTATTATCAATATGTCGGTGAGGATGAATTAGAAGGCCGACCTGTTTATGTGATGAAACAACCAATCAAATAATTAAGACTTGCGTCATGAAACATAACATATTTTGTTATGTTTTGTGACGCATTTTTGCTTTTGAAAAACAGTGCCAGTATGATGTTTTTCAAAGGAGTGAGTCAAATGAATATGAATGATACATTATTTTTGTTTCTATGTACGTTGCTTGTTTGGTTAATGACGCCAGGATTGAGTTTATTCTATGGAGGGTTGGTGCAATCGAAAAATGTGTTGAATACAGTGATGCAAAGTATGGTTGCAATCGTTATAGTCACATTTGCATGGCTACTAGTTGGATTTAGTATGAGTTTTAGTACGGGCAATATATTGATAGGTGATTTCGATTATATCGGTTTGCAGCACGTTGGTTTCAGTACACATGAAGGTTTATCACCTCATATTCCCTTTGCATTATATATGCTGTTTCAACTTATGTTTTGTACGATAGCAGTATCAATTTTATCAGGTTCAGTTGCTGAAAAAATGAGATTTATACCTTACATTATTTTTGTATTTTTATGGGTTATCGTAGTTTATAGTCCAGTAGCTCACTGGGTTTGGGGTGGTGGTTGGATACATCGACTTGGTGCCATTGATTTTGCTGGTGGAACGGTAGTCCATATTACATCGGGGGTATCTGGTCTTGTTCTTGCAATTTTAATTGGTGCAGGAAAAAACTTTGATAAAAGACCGCCACATAATCTAATTATTACGTTGTTAGGTGGTATATTTGTTTGGTTTGGATGGTATGGTTTTAATGTAGGAAGTGCATTAACCTTTAATCACATTGCAATGGTGGCATTTGTAAATACGGTGCTCGCAGCAAGTGCAGGTGCTTTTGGTTGGGGATTCATTGAATATTGCATGACTAAAAAGATGAGCCTTATCGGTATGCTATCAGGTATGTTATCCGGACTTGTTGCGATTACACCAGCTGCAGGATATGTTGATTATATGAGCGCAATCGTTATTGCTCTAATCGGTGGTGTGAGTTGTTTCTTTGCTATTAATTATATAAAGGTAAAGTTACGTTATAATGATGCGTTAGACGCCTTTGGTATACATGGGATTGGTGGGGTAGTTGGTGCTATCTTAACGGGAGTCTTTCAATCGCACAAAATAAATGAAGGTATTACGGACGGGCTGATACATGGCGGTGGTATACTACCCGTAACAGTACAATTGGTCGCAGTCATTATGACAATCTTGTTTAGTGCAGCAATGACATTGATGATAGCTAAAATTATCGCAATATTCTGTAATTTAGAAGCGGATGAAATGGAAGAACAACAAGGATTTGATGTGCTCGTTCATGGTGAAAATGCATATCATAATCCATTGGAGTCGCCCTTAAGTCAAAAGTTAAATAGTGAGAAATAAAAAAATACGGTTTGTCGTCAAATTAAACGTGGCAAACCGTATCTATATGAAAATTGTATTTATTGTTTTTGAGAATGTGTAGATTGTTGTTTCTTAATTAAATAAGCAGTCAACCAAGCAGTGATAGGAATACTGATAGCTACCGCGATACCTCCGAGAAGAATTGAAATGAATTCTTGTGCAAAAATCTTTGAATTAATAATATGTCCAAATGAATAATTCAATTTAAAGAACCAGAAAAATAAGGTTAACTGGCCTCCGAAATAGGCCAAATATATCGTATTTGCTGAGGTTGCCAATATTTCTCTACCTACACGTAGACCTGATTGGAATAATGCTTTACTACTTAAATTAGGGTTCGTCTCGCTTAACTCGTACATAGGAGAGCTAATCGTGATGGCTAAATCAATGACGGCTGCTATCACTGCTAGCACTACAGTAAAGACCATGAATTTAACCATATCGATACCAATATTCATTGAGAAAATATATGTTTCGTCTTGTTGTTCCGTTGTAAAGCCTTGTAAGTGACCGATAGCAACAGATAAATAAATACCGAATATAAGTACTAAAGTCGTCAGTAACGTTGCATAGAATGCTGCTTTCGTCTTTGTGTTATAACTGTTCAGCACAAATAAATTACAGGCAGCGATCACAATACAGAATAAAAAGGTTACCACATATATTGGTGCACCAAACATGATGATGATAATCGTGATTAACAATATCACGAAATTTAAAAATAACGTTAAATACGAAATGAGACCTTTTTTTCCACCAAAAATAATCATTAATATAAATAGGATAAGTCCTAATATTGTAATTACGCTCATTGTTTCACACCTCGCATTTTAAACCAAAGTTGCATTAACACAATGGTAATCGGAATAGTAAGGACAATGCCGATACCTCCAGAGAGCGCTCGAGCAATTTCTAATGACCAATTCATTGAAATAGTATACGTCACAGTATTAGCATTTTTTAAATAGACTAAAATCATTGGTAGTGCTCCGGATAAGTAAGAAAAGAGCAAGATGTTCGTCATAGTGCCCATGATATCTTGGCCAATATTACGTCCAGCAAGCGCCCATCGTGTCATCGAGATGTCAGGGGTACGTCGTAATATTTCGTACATACCACTTGCAATGGTAATGGCAACATCCATAACGGCTCCGAGTGAACCGATCAGTACGGATGAAAGGAAGATTTCTTTTGGCGGTAAAGTTAGAAAGCTCATCGTTTCAAACTTCAAGCCGCTTCCACCAGTTAACTGGATGACCAGGTGGGTAATCCCAATTGAAACAAATGTACCAAGTAAGGTACTTAATATCGTTATAAAGGTTCGCCACTGTACACCTGTCACGAGTAATAAGGTGATGATTGTCGATAACACTACACCTGCTGTCATCAATGCGAATAAGTTAATTTGTGGTGATATTTCGTGAATATATATCGCCAAAATAACGATAGCTGTATTGATAATTAATGAAAGTATAGATTGTAATCCAATTTTGCGTCCTACACATAAGAGTGTAAGTAAGAATATGCCTGTAACCACAACGACGAGGCTGTCACGTTTCTTCTCAGTGATGTATGCGTCTTTAAGTTTATGATCGACATGTAATAATACTTTATTACCTTTAGAGAATGCTTCGCTATCTGCTTGTGAGGCGACGTATTTATTGTCAACATTGGTAGATTTTCCTTTAAATTGACCATTCAATATTTTTACAGTTAACGTATCTTGGTGTTTTATATCTTTATTATGATGTTCATCTGTTGTCGTTTCACTTTTATGAGGTTCAACGTGTGTGATTTGACCAATTGGCGTTCGATAGAATTGGTCGTTCATAAGGGTAAAAATAAATAAACCTAGGAATATCAAACAAAATAAAATGATAAAGATATTGAAAGGACGTTTTACCCACTGTTTGATAGACATCATTATTTTCAGTCCTCCTTTAATTAACAGTATGATTATACGCCCTTTTTTCAATAAATATCAAAAATTTATACAATATTTAGTTAATGAAACGATTTTTCCTGGTTCATTAATTGTTTAATTGTAGATAGCATTAATTGAATATCTTGCTTATTGTTATCTTTTCGTACGACGCTACAAACTGTTTGTTTTAGTTCAGTATGCGCTAGTGAAATTTCTGTCCAATCTCCTTCATTTTTATTGAGTGAATGATAAGAAGCAGTAATGATGTATCCGCGTTGTTGATTCAATAAATAAGTTGCTAACTGTGGTGATGTAATAGTATGAATAGGCGACTTTACTATGCGTGCCAACTTCTGCTTAATCGAATGAGGTAATGGATAAAGTGCATAGATTGATTGATCAGCCAATTGTATTAATGGCGGATTGGTCGCCATTGTTAAAGGGTCGGATTTAGGGACGTAAATATGATAGTACGCTTCAAATAATGGGCGAATGTCCAAGCCAGGTAGATTTTTAATTTCGTTGTCTAAATGGGTGAAGGCGATATCTATTTTATCTGTCATCAGTGCATCGATAATTTCATCCTCATTCATATGCATAGGTTCAACGATGGAAGTGCTCACGTGTTCGAAAGTTTGAATCAATAGTGTAAGTACTTGCGAAATATAACTGTCGATATAACCGATGCGAATTTTGTAATGATTCGCTTGAGATTGTTCACGAAATAAACGCACAGTTGTATCAAATTGGTCTAACATTTGTGTGGCATGTGTGAGTAATTGCTTTCCTTCATCAATAAGGTAAATATTACGACCTGACCGTTTAAATAATGTCACTTGTAATTCTCGCTCTAATTGAGAGATTTGGCGACTCACTGCTGACTGGGCAACGTCTAATTCTAGTGCTGCATCGGATAAATGCTCCTTTTTAGCCACTTCGATAAAATACTTTAATTGTTTAATTTCCATCTAAACTCACACCTTAAATTTCTGATCGTTCTAATAATTAGAATAATATCATCTATTTTATATATTGAACAGATGAATCAACTCCGATATAGTTTAATTATTAAAAATTCTGAAAATTCGTAAAAGAGGTGAACATCATGTGCGAAGCTAATAGAAAGATAGGCTTATATGACAGTCGTGAAGAACATGATGCGTGTGGAATAGGTTTTTACGCAAATATGGACAATAAACGATCACATAACATAATTGAAAAATCATTAGAAATGTTACGTAGACTAGATCATCGAGGCGGTATCGGTGCAGATGGTGTTACTGGAGATGGTGCCGGAATTATGACTGAGGTGCCTTATACATTTTTTGAAAAGCATACAGACATCGATTTACCACAAGAGGGCAAATATGCGGTCGGTATGTTTTTCTCGAAAGATCAAATCGCAGGCTCTCAACATGAAACACAGTTTAATGCATATTTCGAAAAAGAAGAATTACGCGTATTAGGTTATCGTGAAGTACCTTTAGATACTAGCGCGATCGCTCCGCACGTTGCAGAAACTATGCCATTCATTCAACAAGTGTTCGTCGCTTTAAACGATGTTAACCAAGTGGAAAGAAAGTTATATTTAGCGCGTAAGCAAATTGAATATTATGCGAAACAGCACGATTTAGAATTATATTTCACAAGCTTGTCTCACCGTACGATTGTCTATAAAGGTTGGCTCCGTTCTGATCAAATTAAATCATTTTATTTAGATTTAAACCACTCAGATTATGTTTCGAAACTCGGACTCGTACATTCACGTTTTAGTACGAATACCTTTCCGAGTTGGAAACGTGCACACCCTAATCGTTTGTTGATGCATAACGGTGAAATTAACACGATTAAAGGTAATGTGAATTGGATGCGTGCCCGTCAAGCCCGCTTAATAGATACAATCTTTGGTGAGGATAAAGATAAAATAACAGAAGTGATAGATGAAGACGGTAGTGATTCAGCTATTGTTGATAATGCCTTGGAGTTTCTATCATTAGCAATGGAACCTGAAAGAGCAGCGATGTTAATGATTCCTGAACCTTGGGTTTATAACAAGGCAAATGATAAAAATGTGCGCGCTTTTTATGAGTTTTATAGTTATTTAATGGAGCCTTGGGATGGACCAACGATGATTTCATTTTGTAATGGTGATAAAATTGGCGCCCTTACTGATAGAAACGGCTTAAGACCAGGTCGTTATACCATTACTAAAGATAACTTTATTGTATTTTCATCGGAAGTAGGTGTGATTGACGTTCCGGAAGAGGAAGTCGCATATAAAGGGCAACTCAACCCTGGTAAATTACTATTAGTCGATTTTAATGAACAGAAAGTGGTAGATAACAATACACTTAAATCTCGTATTGCGGAGGAGCGTCCTTACGCAAATTGGTTGGACGAATATACAATTGACTTAAAGTTAAATCAAGTTTCGTATCAAAGTAATCAATGGGATGAAGCTACTTTGACACGTTTGCAAAAGCAATTCGTCTATACAAAAGAAGAAATGGAGAAATACTTAGTAGAATTAGTTGAAAAGAAAAAGGATCCAATTGGTGCGATGGGGTATGATGTGCCAATTGCAGTCTTAAATGAACAAGACGAAACGTTATTCAATTACTTTAAACAATTGTTTGCGCAAGTTACGAATCCGCCGATAGATGCGTACCGTGAAAAAATCGTCACGAGTGAGTTGTCATATTTAGGTGGGGAAGGAAATTTATTAACACCAGAACAAAATGTTTTAAACAGAATTCAACTCGAGCGTCCAGTATTAACAGAAAGCCAATTGGACGTTATTGAAAGTAGTCCATTCTCGGTCCAACATTTATCTACATTGTACAAAGATGACTTAGAAACGGCGCTAGACAAATTAGGGGATTCAGCGATAGACGCAGTAAATAAAGGTTGCGAAATCATTGTGCTCGATGATCGCTTATTAACATCTGAATCTAGTTATGCTATGCCGATGTTATTAGCAATAAGTCATATACATCAATTATTAATTAGAGAAGATTTACGTATGCATACAAGTATCGTGGCACTATCTGGAGAGGCTAGAGAAGTACATCACATCGCTTGCTTACTTGGTTATGGTGCGAATGCGGTCGTACCTTATTTAGCACAACGTACGGTTGAACAACTTGTATTAAATGAGCGTTTAACAGGTGACATTGCTGAAAATGTTCAAACATATACTGAAACGCTATCTGAAGGGGTTATTAAAGTGATGGCGAAGATGGGGATCTCTACCGTACAAAGTTATCAAGGGGCGCAAATTTTCGAAGCGGTAGGTTTATCCGAAGAAGTAGTAGAACGCTATTTCACTGGTACACAGTCGAAGATCTCTGGTATTTCACTTGAGATGATTGATCAGGAAAATAAATCACGCCAAACACCTAAGAGTGACTATATTGAATCAGGTAGTACATTCCAATGGCGTAAGCAAGGTCAATATCATGCATTTAATCCTATGACAATTCAGTTATTGCAACAGGCGTGCCGTACAAATGATTACGATAAATTTAAACAATTTTCACAAGAAGTAAATGATAAGCGTACGGATCACATCCGTCATTTAATGGAATTTAAACGCCAACAATCTATAGATATTAGTGAAGTTGAACCAGCGAGTGCAATCGTGCAACGTTTCAATACGGGTGCGATGAGTTATGGTTCAATTTCCGAAGAGGCACATCAAACGTTAGCTGAGGCAATGAATCGCATGGGTGGTAAGAGTAATAGCGGAGAAGGTGGAGAGAACCCTGAACGATATAAGATAGATGAACAAGGTCGTAACCATTCAAGTGCAATTAAACAGGTGGCATCTGGACGTTTTGGCGTTACGAGTGATTATTTACAACATGCAAAAGAAATTCAAATTAAAGTTGCGCAAGGGGCTAAACCAGGAGAAGGTGGACAACTCCCGGGTACAAAGGTCTACCCATGGATTGCAGAAGTTAGAGGTTCCACTCCCGGTATAGGTTTGATTTCACCACCGCCACATCACGATATTTACTCAATTGAAGACCTTGCCCAACTCATCCATGATTTAAAAAATGCGAACCAAGATGCAAACATCACGGTGAAATTAGTGTCTAAAACAGGTGTTGGTACAATTGCTGCAGGTGTCGCAAAAGCTTACGCTGATAAAATTGTCATCAGTGGCTACGACGGAGGAACAGGTGCGTCACCTAAGACAAGTATTCAACACGCAGGTGTACCTTGGGAAATCGGTTTGGCTGAAACGCAGCAAACGTTGATGCTCAACGGTTTACGCTCAAGAGTTAAAGTTGAAACTGACGGTAAATTACTTACTGGTAAAGACGTAGCATATGCATGTGCTTTAGGTGCTGAAGAATTTGGTTTCGCTACTGCACCGTTAGTTGTTTTAGGTTGCGTGATGATGCGTGTTTGCCATAAAGACACATGTCCAGTTGGTATTGCAACACAAAACCAAGACCTCCGAGCATTGTTTAGAGGTAAAGCGGATCATATTGTGAATTTTATGCATTTTGTAGCAGAAGAACTCAGAGAAATATTGGCAGAACTCGGTTTAAAATCAGTCGACGAACTCGTTGGGCGTACAGATTTATTGCAACGTAAATATAAATCATCCACACCACAAGCAAAATCAGAGACGTTAAATGTTGAAGCACTATTATTTAGTCACGAAGGAGAACGATTTAACTCTATTCAACAAAATCATCACTTGCAACGTGGCTTTGATCTAACGCAACTCTATGAAGATGCACAACAAGCGATTGAACAAGGTCAGTCTTATCAGGGCGAATATCAAATCAGAAATGAGCAACGAGATGTTGGTGTCATTACTGGTAGTGCAATTACACGAGCGCACGGCGCACAAGGCTTACCGGAAGATACGATAAGTGTGACGACGACTGGCCATGCAGGTCAAAGTTTAGCAGCTTATATTCCAAGCGGGTTAACGCTACATCATACAGGAGATGCAAACGACTATGTCGGTAAAGGTCTCTCCGGAGGCAAAGTTATCGTCAAAGCACCGAATGTTTCACGTGAAGAAGAAATTATCGTAGGTAACGTATGTTTCTATGGTGCTTCACAAGGTGCAGCTTATATTAATGGTAGAGCTGGAGAACGATTCTGCATACGAAATAGTGGTGTTGAAGCAGTGGTTGAAGGTATTGGTGACCACGGACTCGAATATATGACTGGCGGACGAGTTGTCGTGCTTGGTGATGTTGGCAAAAACTTTGGTCAAGGTATGAGTGGCGGTGTGGCTTATATTTTCCCTACAGATATTCAACAATTTATTGAAGTCAATCAGCTATCGACGTTAGATTTTGAACGAGTGGAAGTGGAAGAAGAATTTAACGTATTGAAATCGATGTTAGAACAACACGTTCACTATACAGGTAGCACGAAAGCTAAACGTATTTTATCAGACTTTGAAAATGTTTCTAAATATGTAGTCAAAGTCATACCGAAAGATTACAAATTAATGATGCAAAAAATAGAGCTACAAAAGCAACAATCAAAAAATTTAGATGAAGCATTGTTGAATGCATTCAACGATGATCGCAAGCAGTTAGAAAGTACGAAGCAATTGAGTGCAGTTTATTAAAATGAGAAAGGGGCGTCATTGTTATGGGAGAATTCAAAGGATTTATGAATTATGAGAAACAACAACTTGATGAACTTTCACTTGTAGATCGCATTGCAAATCACGAACCTTTTCAACAGAGGTTTACGAAAGAAGACGTGGCACAACAAGGGGCGCGTTGTATGGATTGTGGCACGCCATTTTGCCAAACAGGACAACCAGCTGGTAAAGAAACAATCGGTTGTCCGATTGGTAACTACATCCCAGAATGGAATGATTTAGTTTATCGACATGACTTTAAGAATGCCTATGAACGCCTAAGTGAGACGAATAACTTTCCAGAATTCACAGGTCGTGTATGCCCTGCGCCATGCGAACAGTCTTGCGTAATGAAGATAAATAGAGAGTCGGTGGCGATTAAAGGGATTGAGCGTACAATTATTGATGAGGCCTATGACAATGACTGGGTACAACCTACAATACCGGATAAACGTAAAAATGAATCTGTGGCGATTGTTGGAAGTGGCCCAGCAGGTTTAACGGCTGCCGATGAACTCAATAAATTAGGATATCACGTAACAGTGTATGAACGCGCACATGAAGCGGGTGGTTTACTCATGTACGGTATTCCTAATATGAAGTTGGATAAAGACGTTGTTCGTCGACGTATTAATATCATGGAGCAGTCTGGGATCGACTTTATAACTGATACAGAAATAGGAGTAGACATGAGCCGTGAAGAATTAGAACAACGCCATGATGCGATTATTTTATGTACGGGTTCTCAAAATGCGAGAGATTTACCATTAGAAGGACGTATGGGCTTTGGCATTCACTTTGCGATGGATTATCTGACTGAACAAACACAGTTGTTAAATGGTGAAATTAGTGAGGCTGAGATTACCGCTAAAGATAAGAATGTCATCGTCATTGGAGCAGGAGACACAGGAGCTGACTGTGTGGCAACTGCTTTACGTGAAAATTGTAAATCAATCGTGCAATTTAATAAATATACGAAACAACCCGAAGCGATTGAATTCGAAGAAAATACTTATTGGCCTTTATCCATGCCTGTATTTAAAATGGATTATGCCCATAAAGAATATGAAGCGAGATTTGGATTTGAACCGCGTGCATATGGTGTACAAACGATGCGTTATGATGTGGATGAAATTGGTCGCGTGAAAGGTGTTTATACACAAATCCTTGAGGAAACTGAAGATGGCATGGTTGTCGTGGATGGTACAGAAAGACATTGGCCGGCAGACTTAGTATTATTATCGATTGGTTTTGTAGGAACAGAAACGACAGTGCCACATGCATTTGATATTCAAACTGAACGCAATAAAATTGTAGCGGATAATAAAGACTTTAGAACGAATCAACCTCACGTCTTTGCAGCTGGAGATGCGCTACGTGGACAAAGTTTAGTTGTATGGGCGATACAAGAGGGGAGAGCTGTTGCAGACGCTGTAAACACTTATTTACAAGAAAAAACCCCTGTCTCATAAATAATTTATTGACTTTTCCAAAAAGCTATAATAATATATTTATTGTGTTCTTTTTGGAGGAATACCCAAGTCCGGCTGAAGGGATCGGTCTTGAAAACCGACAGGGGCTTAACGGCCCGCGGGGGTTCGAATCCCTCTTCCTCCGCCATTATATTTAATACCAAGACTAATAAATAGATTTGCAAGCATTCAGTTACGACTGAATGCTTATTTTTTATGCCTCTAGAAATGATATCTAGGAAGAATGATTTTTTAGAAAAATAAATATATTTATGAAAGCCTTTACATAACTTGTCTAGACAAGTTATAATTTCTGTGATGTCAAAGAAAAGGGAGTGGAAGATCATGGCTGTAAAAAAGAAAGACGTACAGGACATGTTGGACGCAATCGGCGGTAAAGAAAATCTAGATACCGCAACACACTGTGTGACACGTTTGCGATTAGTGTTGAACGATGATAGTAAAGTAGATAAAGATAGACTTAACGACAACGATTTAGTCAAAGGACAATTTAAAGCGGATAACCAATATCAAATTGTAATTGGTCCAGGGACGGTCGATGAAGTTTACGACCAATTTATTAAAGAGGCGGGTGTCAGTGAGTCATCTAAAGATGATGCGAAATCTGCAGCTGCAAAGAAAGGGAATCCAATTCAACGTTTGATTAAATTATTAGGGGATATCTTCATACCGATCTTGCCGGCGATTGTAACAGCTGGTTTGTTGCTGGGGATCAACAATTTACTTACGATGAAAGGGTTGTTTGGGGACCAACCTCTCATTAAACAAGTACCGCAATTAGCAGATATATCTGATATTATTAACGTGATTGCGAATACGGCCTTCATATTCTTACCGGCTCTAGTGGGTTGGAGTAGTATGCGTGTATTTGGTGGTAACCCTATATTAGGTTTAGTACTTGGGTTAGTATTGATGAACCCTCAACTTGTTTCGCAGTATGATTTAGGGAAAGGGCATATTCCAACGTGGAACCTATTTGGTTTAGAAGTTAAACAATTAAATTACCAAGGCCAAGTGTTACCGATATTACTAGCGACATATGTCTTAGCGAAAATCGAAAAAGGTTTAAACAAAATCGTGCATGATTCGATTAAAATGCTCGTCGTTGGCCCAATCGCACTGTTGATTACAGGATTTTTAGCATTTATTGTGATTGGCCCGATTGCACTAGCTATTGGAACAGGTATTACCAACTGTGTAACTTATATTTTTGAACATGCCGGATGGTTAGGCGGTGCCTTATATGGATTATTATATGCACCATTAGTTATTACAGGTCTACACCATATGTTCTTAGCAGTAGATTTCCAATTGATGGGTAGTGAACTTAAAGGTACTTACTTATGGCCAATACTTGCAATTTCTAATATTTGTCAAGGTTCAGCAGCATTTGGTGCATGGTATATTTATAAAAAACGCAAAATGGTTAAAGAACAAGGTTTAGCAGTCACTTCTGGTATTTCAGGTTTCTTAGGTGTTACGGAACCTGCGATGTTCGGTGTGAACTTACCATTAAAATATCCATTTATCGCATCAATCATTACATCATGTGTATTAGGTGCTTTAATCGGTGCAAATGGTGTACTTGGTAATGTAGGTGTCGGTGGGGTTCCAGCGATTATCTCTATTAAAAAAGAATACTGGCTAGTTTACGGTATTAGTATCATTATTGCGATTGTTGTACCGTTCTTATTAACAATATTCTTATCACGATTTAGTAAAGAAGAGACGAAAGAGTTAGTAGAAGATAAATAATAGGTATACACGCTTTCTATTATGTATAAAAATATTCAATTCTAAAGGTGGTAGCGTTATGTCTCAACATGACTGGAGAAAATCAGTAGTCTATCAAATCTATCCTAAGTCATTTAACGATACGACAGGTAATGGACAAGGCGATTTGCAAGGAATTATTGAGAAGTTGGATTATTTAGCATTTTTAGGGGTGGATTATATTTGGTTAACACCCGTATACGAATCTCCTATGAATGATAACGGTTATGATATTAGTAATTACTTTAAAATAAATGAACAATTTGGCACGAAAGAAGATCTTGAAACCCTGATTGATGAGTCGCACAAACGTAACTTGAAAGTAATGTTAGATATCGTGATTAATCATACTTCGACAGAACACGAATGGTTTAAAAGTGCATATGAGAATAAGGAGAGTCCTTATCGCGATTATTACTTCTTCAGAAAGTCTAAAGATGGCCAACCTCCAACGAACTGGGAGTCTAAGTTTGGAGGTAATGCTTGGCAATATGATCCTGTAACTGACGAATATTATCTACATTTATTTGATGTAACTCAAGCAGATTTAAACTGGGACAATACAGAAGTTCGTCGTGCCTTATACGATATCATCAATTACTGGATTGACTTCGGTGTCGACGGATTCCGTTTTGATGTCATTAACTTAGTTTCGAAAGATGAATTTAAAGATTCGAATAAGATTGGAAAAGAGTTTTACACAGATGGACCACGCGTTCATGAATATTTACATGAGATGAATCGTCATACCTTTGGTGATAAAGAGATGATGACTGTAGGAGAAATGTCATCAACGACGATTGAGGATTGTATTAAATATTCTAATCCTGAACGCCAAGAACTAAGTAGTGTCTTTAACTTCCATCATCTAAAAGTGGATTACGTTAATGGGGAAAAATGGACAAAGGGTCAGTTAGACTTTCAAAAATTAAAACATATCTTGATGGAATGGCAGTTGGGTATACACCAAGGTGGCGGATGGAATGCAATATTCTGGTGTAACCATGATCAACCACGTGTGGTATCACGTTTCGGAAGCGATGCAACAGAAGCTTTACGTGAACAAAGTGCTAAAATGTTAGCGACTGTATTGCACATGTTACAAGGCACACCTTATATTTACCAAGGTGAAGAAATAGGGATGACAAATCCGCATTTCAATTCGATTGATCAATACCGAGATGTTGAATCAACGAATGCTTTTGCCGAAATGAAACGAAAAGGCTATGACGCAGCAACGATACTCGAAATATTGGATCAAAAATCCCGAGACAATTCAAGAACACCTATGCAGTGGTCAAATGAAACAAACGGAGACTTTACTTCAGGGACGCCATGGATTGATGTGCCTGACAATGTAGCTTCTATCAATGTAGAGGCCGCAATAAATGATAAACAATCCGTTTTATACACTTATCGCCGATTAATCCAACTACGACACGAATATGATATTATTACTTACGGTAGTATTGAACCGCTTTATATTGGACACGAACAGTTATTCATTTATAACCGCCATTATAATGAAGAAACATGGACAGTAATTGCGAATTTCTCCCAAAAACGAGTGTGTCTTCCTGAAGATTTAACTGTTGAAGGTGAAATAATGGTGTCCAATGGTGAATTGATAGATGGCAAGATTAGTGGCTTTGGTTCGATTGTAATTAAGCGAGTTTAAAGATTTCGATAATAGAGAGTGAGTTTACATGACGCAAAGAAAATTTATGACAATCTATGAAGCCTTACGATCAGATATTTTAAATACAAAATTGAAATACGGTGAACAACTACCATCGGAAAATGAATTAGTCCAAACTTATCAGTCTTCGCGTGAAACCGTACGTAAAGCTTTAAACTTGCTCGTAAGTGAAGGCATGATTCAAAAGATTCGAGGTAAAGGGTCAATTGTGATTTACCAGAATATCACCGAATTTCCATTTGCGGATCTGATTAGTTTTAAAGAAGTGCAACAGACGTTAGGGTTGCAACATGAAACTGAAGTAAAACTATTGGAAAAGATTCAAGCGAGTGAAATACCTGTCGTTAAAAAGGCGCTGAACCTTAAACAATCAACTTGGCTATGGCACGTCATACGTGTTCGGAAGATTAATGGCAAAGTTAAAATTATCGATGAAGATTATCTAGATGCATCCATCGTTCCTGATTTAAATGAGACTATTGCTCAAGATTCTTTGTATCATTATATCGAACAAGTATTGCATTTAGAAATTAGTTATTCGAAGAAGTCTATAACGTTCGAACCGTTTGATCAATTAGAATATGACATATTCGAAGATTATGATGTACCCTACGTAGCAACTGTAAGAGGTATTGTGCATCTTGAAGATACGACGCGTTTCCAATATAATATTTCTAAACATATCGCAACTGAATTCAAATTTAATGATTTTTCAAGACGTTATAAAAAGAAATAACGGGGCTCAACACTGTCATATTCCTTTTGTGATATTTTTGACACACTTTATCAAATCTTATCCTTGCCAAAGGTCAAACTCATATAGTATGATATAGTTTGACGTGCTAGGTGGGGAGGTAGCGGTTCCCTGAACTCGAAATCCGCTTATGCGAGACTTAATTCCTTTGCTGAGGCTGCGTTTTTGTGAAGCTGCCCGAAGCACGTAGTGTTTGAAGATTTCGGTCCTATGCAATATGAACCCATGAACCATGTCAGGTCCTGACGGAAGCAGCATTAAGTGGATCCTCATATGTGCCGTAGGGTAGCCGGAATTTAGCTAACGACTTCGGTTACGTTTATGAGACGCACTCGAAGCAAAGGTGCACGCATTTTTTATGTCTACAAATAATAATTTTAATATATATGGAGTGACTAAGCTTTGATTAGCGGTCACTCTTTTTTTATAATAAACTATAACAAAGTGGTAAGAGCTCGAGACGACATAACTAAATATTCGTACGTCGTTTAATTGATATGCAACGTATTGATATATAGTTACCTTAGCTTATAGGGACATTTTCTGAAAAGATTATGAATAAGGGGCACCATAATAAAATATCTTAAACGTGGTCACGGACTCTCACCCTCATGTTAGCTTTAACAAATAAAGTATAAGGTGGCGGTATACATGCAAGTTTATTTAAGTTCTATCACTGAAAATGATTACGATTTAAGTTTGGATGCCATTAAAAAAGCGTTCGAAGATGTGGAAATGTCAAACCATGACGAACATGATTTAGTAGTAAAGTTAAGAGAAGCTCCCGAATACAATTATGAGTTAGAAGTCGTTGCCAAAAACGAAGACGGCGATGTGATTGGACATGTCATGTTGTCAGAAATAACAATTGTTAATGATGCTAAAGAATATATTGCCCTTGCGCTTGCGCCTTTATCTGTGCTCCCTGATTATAGAGGTAAAGGTTTAGGGAAAGCATTAGTCAATGCAGTTGAAGATCGTGTTAAATCTCTAGAATATACAACAATTGTAGTGCAAGGCGACCCAGACTATTATGAACCACTTGGCTATAAAGAAGCTGCAAAATACGATATATATAGCACCTTTGACGTGCCATCGAAATACGTAATGGTGAAATTTTTATATGAACAATTAGACGATCGTCCACACGGTAAAATCATTTACCCAGATTCTTTTAAATAATATTCAAAGGGTTATCGACAATGCTATAATAGACGTCGAATGCAATTGGAGGTGCCAAAGTGAAATATCAAGCTTTATATCGAATGTTCCGACCACAAAGCTTTGAGGATGTAGTAGGGCAGGAGCATGTAACGAAGACATTGCGAAATGCAATTTCGAAAGGTAAACAATCTCACGCATATATTGTCAGTGGTCCACGTGGAACTGGTAAGACGAGTATTGCAAAAATCTTTGCAAAAGCGATTAACTGTCTGGAACATACAGACGGTGAGCCTTGTAATGAATGCGCGATTTGTAAAGGAATTACTCAGGGGACAAATTCAGACGTCATCGAAATTGATGCTGCGAGTAATAATGGTGTAGATGAAATAAGAAATATACGAGATAAAGTAAAATATGCACCTAGTGAATCTAAGTTCAAAGTATATATTATCGACGAGGTCCATATGTTAACGACAGGTGCGTTCAACGCATTGCTTAAGACGTTAGAAGAACCACCTGCACATGCGATTTTCATTTTAGCAACGACGGAACCACACAAAATACCTCCTACAATCATATCGAGAGCGCAACGCTTTGATTTCAAGGCAATTGGTTATGAAGAAATCGTTGGACGATTGAAGTATGTGGCCGACGAACAAGAGATTGATTATGATGAGGAAGCACTGAGATTTATTGCCAAAGCTTCTGAAGGCGGGATGCGTGATGCGCTAAGTATTATGGATCAGGCTATAGCATTTGGCGATGAACACCTCACGCTACAAGATGCGCTCAATGTAACAGGCAGCGTTGATGAAAGTGCTTTGAATGATTTGTTTAAAGAAATCGTTGAGGGCGATGTTAAATCAGCATTTGCAACATATCATCAATTTGTGGCAGAAGGTAAAGAAGTGAATCGTTTAATTAATGATATGATTTACTTCGTACGCGATACGATAATGAATAAAACTTCAAACTCAGAAACCAGTTTAGATGCGCTTATGCACTTTGACCTTGATACGCTATATAAAATGATTGATATTATTAACGATACTTTGGTATCTATCCGTTTCAGTGTAAATCAAGGTGTACACTTTGAAGTATTATTAGTTAAACTAGCAGAAATGATTAAGCACAAACCACAAGAGGTGGAAACTGTAGCAACAACGAGTGTAGCAGCAGAGCCGAGTAACGATGCTTTATTACATCGTATGGAGCAACTGGAAAATGAATTAAAGACATTGAAAGCACAAGGTGTTACAACAAATAACACTTCACAACCACCAAAGCGTCCTTCAAACAGAAGCGGCCAGTCTAAAAATGCATTTTCAATGCAACAAATTGCCAAAGTATTAGACAAAGCCAATAAAGATGATATTAAAATCTTGAAAGATCATTGGGGCGAAGTGATAGATCATGCTAAAAATAGTGATAAGAAATCCTTGGTTAGCCTTTTACAAAATTCAGAGCCGGTAGCTGCGAGCGAAACTCACGTATTAATTAAATTTGATGAAGAGATTCATTGTGAGATCGTTAATAAAGATGATGAAAAGAGAAAAAATATAGAAGATGTCGTCTGTAGCATCATTGATAACAAAGTGAAAGTAGTCGGAGTTCCAGCAGATCAATGGATGAGAGTGAGATCAGAATATCTGCAAAATAGAAAAAACAGTACAAACTCAGAAAACCCTGCGGCATCAAGTAATGACAGTCAAGTCCAGACAGATGACTCAAATACTGATGCACAAAGTGAAGTCGATGTGGTTCAGAAAGCGAAAGACTTGTTCGGGGAAAGTACTGTGAACGTGATTGATAAAGAATGATACATGACAATGGTAAAAAAGCCATGTATAATAAAACAAAAGTTCATTTATAAAATAAAGTTAATGAAATAGGAGGATTTTTTATGCGCGGTGGCGGAAATATGCAACAAATGATGAAACAAATGCAGAAAATGCAAAAGAAAATGGGAGAAGAACAAGAAAAATTAAAAGATGAAAAAGTTCAAGGGACTGCTGGTGGCGGTATGGTCACTGTAACAGTTTCTGGTCATAAAGAAATCTTAGATGTAGAGATCAAAGAAGAAGCGGTTGATCCTGACGACATCGAAATGCTACAAGATCTAGTTATTGCTGCTACAAACGAAGCATTAAACAAAGCAGACGAATTAACACAAGAACGTTTAGGTAAACACACTCAAGGCTTAAACATCCCTGGAATGTGATCCAATGCATTATCCAGAACCAATATCCAAACTGATTGACAGTTTCATGAAATTGCCAGGCATTGGGCCAAAGACAGCTCAACGTCTGGCGTTTCATGTATTAGATATGAAAGAAGACGATGTTGTACAATTTGCCAAAGCCTTAGTGGATGTAAAAAGAGAACTTACCTATTGTAGTGAATGTGGTCATATTACAGAACAAGACCCATGTTACATTTGCCAAGATAAAGGAAGAGATCGTTCAGTCATCTGTGTAGTCGAGGATGATAAAGATGTCATTGCTATGGAAAAAATGAAAGAATATAAAGGACTATATCACGTGTTACATGGCTCAATCTCTCCAATGGATGGTATTGGCCCTGAAGATATTAACATTCCATCGCTCGTAAATCGTTTGAAAGATGAAGAAGTTAAAGAACTTATCCTCGCAATGAATCTAAACTTAGAAGGTGAGTCTACTGCGATGTATATATCTAGGTTAGTGAAACCAATAGGTATAACTGTGACGCGATTAGCGCAAGGATTATCAGTCGGCGGAGATTTAGAATATGCAGATGAAGTCACTTTATCTAAAGCAATTATGGGTAGAACAGAAATGTAATTAACAAGGTATATTAAGAGAATATCTACAATTTGAGCTACTTTTAAGACAGTAGCTCAATTTTTTTGAAAAAATTTAAGAAAATGTAAAAAATATCAATGTTTCGTTTCTGGAGTTATATTGAGGGTTTGTTTAATGAAATTGGGTGTTTTTGACACTTAAAACGAACTATTTTTAAAGGGAACTTTTTATAGTTTGTGTATTGAGAATTCACAGCAAAACCATTGTTAAAAAAGTGTAATTTTTAGTGTTGTTAAAGGTTTGATAAGCGTGTATAGTATTTACTTGTCGGACAAAACAAACGACACAAACAACAAAGATTACTTGAAACATTAAAATAATTAATTTTAAAAAGTTCTTGACTTCGAAAGTCAAAACGTGTAGAATTAATTATTGTGATTGAAACAAATGAACATTGAAAACTGAATGACAATATGTCAACGTTAATTCCGAAAAACAACAATTTATTGTTGATTTAACAAGTGTTGAAGAAACACATTTAGTATTATGAGCTAATCAAACATCATAAATTTTTATGGAGAGTTTGATCCTGGCTCAGGATGAACGCTGGCGGCGTGCCTAATACATGCAAGTCGAGCGAACAGATAAGGAGCTTGCTCCTTTGACGTTAGCGGCGGACGGGTGAGTATCACGTGGGTAACCTACCCATAAGACTGGAATAACTCCGGGAAACCGGGGCTAATGCCGGATAATATTTAGAACCGCATGGTTCTAAAGTGAAAGATGGCCTTGCTATCACTTATGGATGGACCCGCGCCGTATTAGCTAGTTGGTAAGGTAACGGCTTACCAAGGCAACGATACGTAGCCGACCTGAGAGGGTGATCGGCCACACTGGAACTGAGACACGGTCCAGACTCCTACGGGAGGCAGCAGTAGGGAATCTTCCGCAATGGGCGAAAGCCTGACGGAGCAACGCCGCGTGAGTGATGAAGGTCTTCGGATCGTAAAGCTCTGTTATTAGGGAAGAACAAATGCGTAAGTAACTGTGCGCGTCTTGACGGTACCTAATCAGAAAGCCACGGCTAACTACGTGCCAGCAGCCGCGGTAATACGTAGGTGGCAAGCGTTATCCGGAATTATTGGGCGTAAAGCGCGCGTAGGCGGTTTTTTAAGTCTGATGTGAAAGCCCACGGCTCAACCGTGGATGGTCATTGGAAACTGGAAAACTTGAGTGCAGAAGAGGAAAGTGGAATTCCATGTGTAGCGGTGAAATGCGCAGAGATATGGAGGAACACCAGTGGCGAAGGCGACTTTCTGGTCTGCAACTGACGCTGATGTGCGAAAGCGTGGGGATCAAACAGGATTAGATACCCTGGTAGTCCACGCTGTAAACGATGAGTGCTAAGTGTTAGGGGGTTTCCGCCCCTTAGTGCTGCAGCTAACGCATTAAGCACTCCGCCTGGGGAGTACGACCGCAAGGTTGAAACTCAAAGGAATTGACGGGGACCCGCACAAGCGGTGGAGCATGTGGTTTAATTCGAAGCAACGCGAAGAACCTTACCAAATCTTGACATCCTTTGATCGCTCTAGAGATAGAGTTTTCCCCTTCGGGGGACAAAGTGACAGGTGGTGCATGGTTGTCGTCAGCTCGTGTCGTGAGATGTTGGGTTAAGTCCCGCAACGAGCGCAACCCTTAAGCTTAGTTGCCATCATTAAGTTGGGCACTCTAGGCTGACTGCCGGTGACAAACCGGAGGAAGGTGGGGATGACGTCAAATCATCATGCCCCTTATGATTTGGGCTACACACGTGCTACAATGGACAATACAAAGGGCAGCTAAACCGCGAGGTCAAGCAAATCCCATAAAGTTGTTCTCAGTTCGGATTGTAGTCTGCAACTCGACTACATGAAGCTGGAATCGCTAGTAATCGTAGATCAGCATGCTACGGTGAATACGTTCCCGGGTCTTGTACACACCGCCCGTCACACCACGAGAGTTTGTAACACCCGAAGCCGGTGGAGTAACCTTTGGAGCTAGCCGTCGAAGGTGGGACAAATGATTGGGGTGAAGTCGTAACAAGGTAGCCGTATCGGAAGGTGCGGCTGGATCACCTCCTTTCTAAGGATATATTCGGAACATCTTCTACGAAGATGAAACGGAATAACATTGACATATTGTATTCAGTTTTGAATGCTCATCAGAGTATTTAAAATATTATAGAAATGGGCCTATAGCTCAGCTGGTTAGAGCGCACGCCTGATAAGCGTGAGGTCGGTGGTTCGAGTCCACTTAGGCCCACCATTTTGTACATTGAAAACTAGATAAATAAGTAAAATAATGATTTTACCAAGCAAAACCGAGTGAATAGCGTGTATACGCTTGAATTCAAAAATAATCGCTAGTGTTCGAAAGAACACTCACAGATTAATAACGTTTGCTTTTTAGTCTTTTGACTAAAAACATAGATTAAGTTATTAAGGGCGCACGGTGAATGCCTTGGCACTAGAAGCCGATGAAGGACGTTACTAACGACGATATGCTTTGGGGAGCTGTAAGTAAGCTGTGATCCAGAGATTTCCGAATGGGGAAACCCAACACGAGTTATGTCGTGTTATCGATATGTGAATACATAGCATATCCGAAGGTAGACGCGGAGAACTGAAACATCTTAGTACCCGCAGGAAGAGAAAGAAAAATCGATTCCCTGAGTAGCGGCGAGCGAAACGGGAAGAGCCCAAACCAATGAGCTTGCTTATTGGGGTTGTAGGACACTCTCTACGGAGTTAGAAAAGAATAGATTAGACGAAGTAACTGGAAAGTTACATCAGAGAAGGTAATAATCCTGTAGTCGAAAATCTGTTCACTCTTGAGTGGATCCTGAGTACGACGGAGCACGTGTAATTCCGTCGGAATCTGGGAGGACCATCTCCTAAGGCTAAATACTCTCTAGTGACCGATAGTGAACCAGTACCGTGAGGGAAAGGTGAAAAGTACCCCGGAAGGGGAGTGAAATAGAACTTGAAACCGTGTGCTTACAAGTAGTCAGAGCCCGTTAATGGGTGATGGCGTGCCTTTTGTAGAATGAACCGGCGAGTTACGATCTGATGCAAGGTTAAGCAGCAAATGTGGAGCCGTAGCGAAAGCGAGTCTGAATAGGGCGTTGAGTATTTGGTCGTAGACCCGAAACCAGGTGATCTACCCATGACCAGGCTGAAGTTCAGGTAACACTGAATGGAGGGCCGAACCGACTTACGTTGAAAAGTGAGCGGATGAGTTGTGGGTAGCGGAGAAATTCCAATCGAACCTGGAGATAGCTGGTTCTCTCCGAAATAGCTTTAGGGCTAGCCTCAAGTGATGATTATTGGAGGTAGAGCACTGTTTGGACGAGGGGCCCTTCTCGGGTTACCGAATTCAGACAAACTCCGAATGCCAATCAATTTAACTTGGGAGTCAGAACGCGAGTGATAAGATCCGTGTTCGAAAGGGAAACAGCCCAGACCACCAGCTAAGGTCCCAAAATATATGTTAAGTGGAAAAGGATGTGGCGTTGCCCAGACAACTAGGATGTTGGCTTAGAAGCAGCCATCATTTAAAGAGTGCGTAATAGCTCACTAGTCGAGTGACACTGCGCCGAAAATGTACCGGGGCTAAACATATTACCGAAGCTGTGGATTGTCCGTAGGACAATGGTAGGAGAGCGTTCTAAGGGCGTTGAAGCATGATCGCAAGGACATGTGGAGCGCTTAGAAGTGAGAATGCCGGTGTGAGTAGCGAAAGACGGGTGAGAATCCCGTCCACCGATTGACTAAGGTTTCCAGAGGAAGGCTCGTCCGCTCTGGGTTAGTCGGGTCCTAAGCTGAGGCCGACAGGCGTAGGCGATGGATAACAGGTTGATATTCCTGTACCACCATGATTCGTTTTAAGCGATGGGAGGACGCAGTAGGATAGGCGAAGCGTGCTGTTGGAGTGCACGTCCAAGCAATAAGACTGAGTGTTAGGCAAATCCGACACTCATAAGGTCAAGTTGTGATGGGGAGAGGAAATTGTTTCCTCGAGTCGCTGATTTCACACTGCCAAGAAAAGTCTCTAGCTAGAATACTGGTGCCCGTACCGCAAACCGACACAGGTAGTCAAGATGAGAATTCTAAGGTGAGCGAGCGAACTCTCGTTAAGGAACTCGGCAAAATGACCCCGTAACTTCGGGAGAAGGGGTGCTCTTTAGGGTGCAAGCCCAGGAGAGCCGCAGTGAATAGGCCCAAGCGACTGTTTATCAAAAACACAGGTCTCTGCTAAACCGTAAGGTGATGTATAGGGGCTGACGCCTGCCCGGTGCTGGAAGGTTAAGAGGAGTGGTTAGCTTCTGCGAAGCCACGAATCGAAGCCCCAGTAAACGGCGGCCGTAACTATAACGGTCCTAAGGTAGCGAAATTCCTTGTCGGGTAAGTTCCGACCCGCACGAAAGGCGTAACGATTTGGGCACTGTCTCAACGAGAGACTCGGTGAAATCATAGTACCTGTGAAGATGCAGGTTACCCGCGACAGGACGGAAAGACCCCGTGGAGCTTTACTGTAGTCTGATATTGAAATTCGGCACAGCTTGTACAGGATAGGTAGGAGCCTTAGAAACGTGAGCGCTAGCTTACGTGGAGGCGTTGGTGGGATACTACCCTTGCTGTGTTGGATTTCTAACCCGCACCATTAATCATGGTGGGAGACAGTGTCAGATGGGCAGTTTGACTGGGGCGGTCGCCTCCTAAAGAGTAACGGAGGCGCTCAAAGGTTTCCTCAGAATGGTTGGAAATCATTCATAGAGTGTAAAGGCATAAGGAAGCTTGACTGCGAGACCTACAAGTCGAGCAGGGTCGAAAGACGGACTTAGTGATCCGGTGGTTCCGCATGGAAGGGCCATCGCTCAACGGATAAAAGCTACCCCGGGGATAACAGGCTTATCTCCCCCAAGAGTTCACATCGACGGGGAGGTTTGGCACCTCGATGTCGGCTCATCGCATCCTGGGGCTGTAGTCGGTCCCAAGGGTTGGGCTGTTCGCCCATTAAAGCGGTACGCGAGCTGGGTTCAGAACGTCGTGAGACAGTTCGGTCCCTATCCGTCGTGGGCGTAGGAAATTTGAGAGGAGCTGTCCTTAGTACGAGAGGACCGGGATGGACATACCTCTGGTGTACCAGTTGTCGTGCCAACGGCATCGCTGGGTAGCTATGTATGGACGGGATAAGTGCTGAAAGCATCTAAGCATGAAGCCCCCCTCAAGATGAGATTTCCCAACTTCGGTTATAAGATCCCTCAAAGATGATGAGGTTAATAGGTTCGAGGTGGAAGCGTAGCGATACGTGGAGCTGACGAATACTAATCGATCGAAGACTTAATCAATTTTTAAACGTTTTGTTTGGTTTCATTCATTTTACTTATTATCTAGTTTTGAATGTATAATTTCATACATTGCATTGTCTGGTGACAATGGCAAGGAGGTCACACCTGTTCCCATGCCGAACACAGAAGTTAAGCTCCTTAGCGCCGATGGTAGTCGGACTTACGTTCCGCAAGAGTAGGACGTTGCCAGGCAATAACCCAAAGAGACCGAAAGGTCTCTTTTTTTATATGAAAAAAGGCGCTAATCAGTGCCGCAGGCACAAAAGGAGCTTAACTTCTAAGCTTGCATTGTCCCTGATTTAAAAGCGTTTGAAGCTGACGAATTGAGTGAAAGACGCAAAGAGCTTACAAGAGGTAAGCGAATAAGGAAAGAACAAAAATGAGGAAAGATGCGAGCGCTTGCCTTCGTAATCAGGAAGGTTCTCCTTAGCGTCGATGGTAGCCGACTTACGTTCCGCAAGAGTAGGACGTTGCCAGGCAATAACTCAAGAGACCGAAAGGTCTCTTTTTTATTTGCACAAAAAATTTCAGTACCGAAGGAACAAAATAATATAACTCCTATAATGTCACTGTTTTAACAAGGAAAATTCCATGTATGTTAAAATGAAACACATTACAACTACATTTACGTTAATTTTATAAAAAGAAGTGGAGAATGATGATGGGATTACCATTAGTAAATCAATTAAAAGCGCTACATCATACAAAACCAATCTCACTACATGTGCCAGGACATAAAAATATGACAATCGGTAATTTAAATCAGTTGGATTTCACAATGGATATGACTGAAATTACTGGGTTAGATGATTTGCATCATCCGGAAGATGTGTTGCTAGAAAGTATGGAAACGATTCATAAACACCCGAACTATGATGCATTTTATTTAGTGAATGGCACGACTTCGGGTATTTTATCAGTGATTCAAAGTTATAAAGATGAAACCGGACGTTATGGCGTCGTACGCAATGCGCATAAATCTGTGTTTCATGCAGTGGATTTAACACAACAACCATGCCACCTGTTTGAAATGACTATGAGTAATGAAACGAAACAATATATTGGACCCCGACTTGAAACGTTACATCATCAACTCAATGAAACGAAGTTAGCTATATTAACATATCCAAATTATTACGGCGAGTGCGTTAATATTGCTAATGCAGTTCAAACATTGCATGCACATGATGTACCCGTTTTAGTAGATGAGGCACATGGCGCTCATTTCGATTTAGAAGGTTTTCCACATTCAGCCATGCAGGCAGGAGCTGATTATGTGGTACAGTCCTATCATAAAACTTTACCTGCTTTGACGATGGGGTCAGTTATTTTTATACATAAAGAGGCGCCAGTGAGAGAACGTGTCATTAAATATTTATCGTATTTCCAAACATCGAGTCCTTCATATCTCGTTATGAGTAGTTTAGAATTAGCGCATCAATTTTATAATAATTATAAGAGTGCTGAATTTTTTAATAAAAGGCAACAACTCATTAATGCATTATCGTCTAAGCAATTCAAGGTTGTTGAAGTGGATGACCCATTAAAATTAATTATTCAATGCGATGGGTATCAAGGGTTTGAGTTACAGGAACAATTTGAATCATTACAAATTTATACTGAGCTAGCAGACGAATATCAAGTGTTATTCGTTTTGCCACTGTGGCATGATAACGATAATTATCCATTTGAGTTATTATTAGAGCGAATTAAACAATTAAAAATTGAAAAAAGGGCACCATTAGATGAACAAAGAATCATCTACAATACGGAAAGCAGCAAGTATTACCCGGGTGATATTAATGATGTGAAAGAAATTGATATAGATCAAGCTGAGAATGAAATATTAGCTACGCATATCGTACCTTATCCACCTGGAATCCCTTTAATGTTTAAGGGTGAAAAAATCTCTAATTCTATGGTAAAATTGTTGCACAATTGGCATAATCAGAACTTAAAAATAGAAGGATTATATGGCCATAAAATAAAAATTAAGGATGACTCTAAATGACTGCATTTATTACGTTTGAAGGTCCAGAAGGTTCAGGAAAAACGACAGTGTTAAGACAAATTGCTGAAAAATTAGAAGCTACCTATGAAATTGTAACAACAAGAGAACCTGGTGGTGTCGTGACGGGTGAAAAGATTCGTGAAATTTTGTTGGAGGGCGACGAAATGGACGAACGTACAGAAGCTTTGTTATTTGCAGGCTCAAGACGTGAACATCTCGTCAGCAAAGTCATTCCAGCGTTAAATGATGGGAAAGTTGTACTCTGTGATCGTTATATTGATAGTTCATTAGCTTATCAAGGTTATGCAAGGGGTATAGGTTTAGAAGAAGTGAAAGCCGTCAATGAATTTGCGATAAATGGATTGTATCCAAATATCACTGTTTACCTTGATATCAGTGCAGAGGTTGGACGCCAACGTATATTGAAAAATCAACGTAATCAAAATCGATTAGATCAAGAAGACATTCAATTCCATGAAAAAGTTGTTGAAGGTTATAAAAAAATTATTCATAATGAACCTGAACGCTTTATCATTATAAATGCGGATAGATCTATCGAAGAAGTGGTAGAAGATACATATCATAAATTAAAAAAGTACTTAGATGAATTATGATATAATTATTATTAAGAGGTGTTAATTATGAAAATGATAATTGCAATTGTCCAAGATCAGGACAGCCAAGAACTTTCAGATAAATTAGTGAAAAATAATTTCAGAGCCACTAAGTTAGCAACAACGGGTGGATTTTTAAGAGCTGGGAACACAACTTTCTTATCAGGTGTTGAAGATGATCGAGTAGATGAAATGTTGAAAGTCATTGATGATACATGTGGAAATAGAGAACAACTTGTTTCGCCTATAACACCTATGGGCGGCAGCGCAGATTCTTATATACCTTATCCTGTTGAAGTAGAAGTTGGAGGGGCAACGGTATTCGTAATGCCAGTTGAAGCTTTCCATCAATTTTAATTTTAGTCATGGTTGCTATATATAGTGAACTCCAAAGTATATTTTTCGGATTGGGATGTAAATGTTCTTTTTAAAATATATACTGGAGTGTACTATGTAGAAGCAACCTTTTTATATAAAGGAGTAACTTAATGAGGGATGAACTAGAAAGTCTGACAAATGCTTATCGATCTGATAAATTGTCTCATGCTTATTTATTTGAAGGAGACGACGGTCAAACGATGCAACAAGTCGCGATGAACTTTGCGAAACTCATTTTATGTGATCAAGATGCACAATGTCAGTTAAAAGTGGATACATTAAATCATCCGGACTTTAGATATGTAGCGACAGAAGAGACGACAATCAAAAAAGACCAAGTTGAACAACTCGTGCATCATATGAATCAACTTCCCATTGAAGGTCAATATAAAGTTTATATTATCGAATCTTTTGAGAAGTTAACGATACAAGGGGAAAACAGTATATTAAAGTTTTTAGAAGAACCACCTGAAAACACAATCGCGATTTTATTATCTACGAAACCGGAACAAATCTTAAATACGATACATTCGAGATGTCAGCATGTTTATTTTAAACCGAAAGATAAATCATATTTCATAGAACGTTTAGAAGAACATGATATGTCGAAACCTGTGGCCGAATTTTTAAGTACATATACAACACAAATTGAAACAGCACAAGCCTTGAATGAAGAGGCTGATATCACTGCATTGCGAAAGGTCACTTTAAAATGGTGCCATTTATTGTTGACGAATAGGTCTATGGCGCTAATTACAATTGTAGAATTGTTGAAGCAAGCGAAAAATAGACGTCTGCAATTATTAACATTAGCAGCTGTGAATGGTTTCTTTGAAGATGTGTTACATGCTAAGGTAGGCATGACAGAAGATTTATTATATCAAGAATTAAGTCAAGATATTGTTTCATATAAGGATAAGTTAACTTACAATCAAATTGTAGCTTTATTTGACCAGATTACTGAAGCGCATAAAAAGCTAAGTCAAAATGTTAATCCAACACTTGTGTTTGAACAAATTGTAATAAAAGGGGTGAGTTAAAATGCAAAATGTTGTTGGTATTACCTTTCCAAAAACGGGAAAAATGGAATATTATTCACCTACAGGCTTTGATTTGACTAAAGGTACATGGGTTGTCGTCGAATCGAAACGAGGATTAGAAATGGGCCGTGTAAAATACGAACCTTTAAATGTAGCAGATGAAGATGTCACATTACCGTTGAAAGAAATCGTCAGAAAGGCGACAGAAGAAGATCAACATCAACATGAACAGAATGATCAAGACGCTGAGGACGCTTTGAAATTATGTAAACAAACAGTTAAAGCGCAAGGACTAGATATGCGCCTTGTGAATTGTGAGTATACATTAGATAAATCCAAAGTGATTTTTAACTTTACCTCAGACGATCGTGTTGATTTCCGTAAACTTGTTAAAACTTTAGCTCAAAAGTTAAAAATACGTATAGAATTAAGGCAAATTGGCGTTCGAGATGAAGCGAAATTATTAGGTGGCATCGGTCCTTGTGGTCGTTCATTATGTTGTTCAACTTTCTTGGGTGATTTTGAACCAGTGTCTATCAAAATGGCTAAGGACCAAAACCTATCACTGAATCCTACGAAAATCTCAGGTGCATGTGGTCGTTTAATGTGTTGTTTAAAATATGAAAATGACTATTATGAAGAAGCACGTGCACAATTACCTGATGTAGGAGAGGTAGTTGCAACCCCAGAAGGAAACGGTAAAGTCATCGGACTCAATATATTAGACATTTCCATGCAAATTAAAGTGGATGGATTTGAACAACCATTCGAATATAAAATGGAAGAATTAGAGACATTAAATTAGGAGGCCATGACGAGATTGAATCGAAGTGAAATATTTGAAAAGCTTGCGAGACTTGAAGAGAATATGAGTCAACTTAATAATGATTTATCAGAATTAAAGCATCTCACAGTTCAAATGGTCGAAGAAAACGTCGCCTTGCAAGTGGAAAATGAAAATTTAAAAACATTAATCGATAAAGAAGAAAAGCCTAAAAAAGTTGAAAATAATACTAAAACACAACGTAAAAAACCACTTCGAAGCAAAGAAAACTTAGCGATGCTATATAAAGAAGGATTTCATATTTGTAATGGTGAATTATTCGGTAAACATAGAAAAGGCGATGATTGTTTATTCTGCTTAGAAGTATTAAGTGAATAGCAAGCACTGCACAAAGAAATGATAGTTAAAGTGAAAGGATGAGAAGAAGCGATAGGCTTAAAGGTGAAGTATCGCCAATATCTCATCCTTTTTTGGGGGTTAAAAATGAAATGTTGCATGAAGGTGAAAGGTTAGATTATTTAATTAAAGAAAACTTACGAATTGTACAAAATGATGACGTGTTTTCATTTTCAACAGATGCGTTGTTATTAGCACATTTCACACACGTTAGAAAACAGGATAAAATACTAGATTTATGTTCAGGGAACGGTGTCATTCCATTATTATTGTCTGATAAAGGACAAAATAAAATTGTTGGTGTTGAAATTCAACCACCTCTCGTTGATATGGCTAAGCGGTCTATTACATACAATCAATTATCGACACAGATTGAGATGCTTCAACTCGATTTAAAAGAAGCACATAAACATTTCAACCCGTCAGAATTTAGCTTGGTGACTTGTAATCCACCGTACTTTAAAGTGAACCAACAGCACCAACATCAGAAACATGCACATAAAATTGCGCGTCATGAAATAGCATGTACTTTAGAAGATTGTTGTTTTGCAGCGAGACATTTACTTAAACAAGGTGGTCGTTTAGTCATGGTGCATCGTGCGGAACGTCTGATGGATGTCTTATCGAGCATGAGGTATTATCAAATCGAACCGAAAAAATTGTACTTTATATATAGTAAACATAATAGAGCAGCACAAACCATTGTAGTTGAAGGTCGAAAAGGTGGTAGCCAAGGTTTAGAAATACAACCTCCATTTTATATTTATAACGAAGATGGCGCGTATTCAAAAGAAATGAGTGAAATTTATTATGGATGAACATTATATCTATATCGTTAGATGTAACGATAATAGTTTGTATACTGGGTATGCTAAAGATGTGTCACAACGTATAATGAAACATAACGAGGGCAAAGGGGCCAAATATACAAAAACAAGACGCCCGGTAGAGTTAGTTTATCAGGAAATGTATGGTACAAAATCTGAAGCACTCAAACGTGAAATTGAAATTAAAAGATATTCACGTAAAGAAAAATTAAAACTTATAAGTGAGGGATAACGATGGCAACATTGTATTTAGTTGGTACACCTATCGGTAATTTAGCTGACATAACTTATAGAGCTGTCGATACTTTGAAGACGGTTGATTATATCGCCTGTGAAGACACGAGAGTCACAAAAAAACTTTGCGCTCATTACGATATCGATACACCGTTAAAGTCGTATCATGAACACAATAAAGAGAATCAAACCGAATATTTAATCGACCTGTTACAATCTTCAAATGATGTTGCACTCGTGTCCGATGCCGGATTGCCGTTAATCAGTGATCCAGGATACGAACTCGTCGTCGCTGCTCGTGCGCATGACATTAGAGTTGAGACAGTGCCAGGTCCAAATGCGGGGTTAACTGCTTTAATGGCGAGTGGTCTAACTTCATTTGTATATACATTTATAGGGTTTCTGCCACGAAAAGAAAAACAAAAACTAGAAGTTCTTGAACAACGCATGTATCAAGATAGTACAATTATTATTTATGAATCACCCTTCCGTGTAAAAGATACATTAAAAGCGATTCAAAAAGTTGATGCAACAAGAAAAATTGCCATTGGGCGAGAATTAACTAAAAAGTTTGAACAAATAGAAACTGGCCCGATCCGCGATATACTTTCGTTATTAGATGATGGTACTATTCCAACTAAAGGCGAGTTCGTTATATTAATTAATGGTGCTATTGCAGAAGCGGATACTAGCTGGTTTGAAGATATGACTATACAACAACATGTAAATTATTTTATTGAACAAGACATGAAACCGAAAGCAGCCATTAAACAAGTTGCGGAACAACGACAAATGAAAACAAGTGAAGTTTATGATATATACCATGAAGTAAAATAAAAAAATCATAAGAATGATGAAAAATAAGAGTGAGTAGCCCATAATAAGGTTGATTTATGGTAATGTAAAAAAGATGGAAATTATAAGTTGAACACTTATAAATATTAAATTAGAAACGGATCCAGGTCACTACATAATGATATGTGTAAGTGTAAAATGCCTGATTGCTCAGTTTCGTTGAAAATAAAAATAAAGTTAGATAAATTTAAAGTATAAGATTTTAGGAGGAACGTTGATGGCGAAAGAAACATTTTATATCACTACACCAATTTATTACCCAAGTGGTAACTTGCATATAGGTCATGCATACACAACTACTGCTGGTGATGTAATTGCACGTTACAAAAGAATGCAAGGCTATGATGTCCGCTATTTAACAGGTACGGATGAACACGGACAAAAAATTCAAGAAAAAGCGATTAAAAACGGTAAATCAGAAATAGAATATTTAGATGAAATGATTGCAGGCATTAAACAATTATGGGAAAAGCTTGAAATCTCACATGATGATTTTATTCGTACAACAGAATCACGTCATAAAGAGGTTGTACAACAAATATTTGAACGTCTACTTGCGCAAGGAGATATCTACCTAGGTGAATATGAAGGTTGGTATTCAGTACCTGATGAGACGTATTACACAGAAACACAACTCGTTGATCCAGAATATGAAAATGGTGAAATCGTTGGAGGTAAAAGTCCTGACTCAGGTCATGAAGTAGAATTAGTTAAAGAAGAAAGTTACTTCTTTAATCTGTCTAAATATACAGATCGTTTATTAGAGTTCTACGATGAACATCCAGATTTCATTCAACCGCCATCTCGTAAAAATGAAATGATTAATAACTTCATTAAACCAGGTTTAGAAGACTTAGCAGTATCACGTACTTCATTCAACTGGGGTATTCACGTTAAGTCTAATCCTAAACATGTCGTTTATGTTTGGATTGATGCTTTAGTAAACTACATTTCATCACTAGGTTATTTATCTGATGACGACCAACTATTCAAGAAATATTGGCCAGCGGACATGCATATTATGGCGAAAGAAATTGTGCGTTTCCATTCTATAATTTGGCCGATCTTATTAATGGCTTTAGACTTACCATTACCTAAAAAGGTCTTCGCCCATGGTTGGATTTTAATGAAAGATGGTAAGATGAGTAAATCTAAAGGAAACGTGGTGGATCCAAACGTTTTAATCGACCGTTATGGTTTAGATGCTACACGTTACTACTTAATGAGAGAGTTACCATTCGGTTCTGATGGCGTATTTACACCAGAAGGATTCGTTGAGCGTACAAACTATGATTTAGCGAACGATTTAGGTAACCTAGTTAACCGTACAATTTCAATGATTAATAAATACTTCGATGGTGAATTACCTGCATATCAAGGACCGAAGCATGAATTAGATGAAGATATGGAACAATTAGCATTAGATACGGCTAAAACATTCCATGAAAACATGGAAGAATTACAATTCTCAGTCGCTTTATCTACAGTTTGGAAATTAATTAGTCGTACAAATAAATATATTGATGAAACGACACCTTGGGTATTAGCTAAAGATGAAAGTCAGAAAGAAATGCTCGGTAATGTGATGGCACACTTAGTTGAAAATATAAGATTTGCAGCTGTGTTATTACAACCGTTCTTAACTCACGCACCTAAGCAAATCTTTGAACAATTGAATATTAATTCACCTAAATTATATGAACTTAGCAGTTTAGAACAATATGGTGCATTAACAGAGCCGATTACGGTAATTAGCAAACCACAACCAATTTTCCCAAGATTGGATACTGAAGCGGAAGTTGCATATATTAAAGAATCTATGCAACCGCCTAAATCTGAAGAGTCAACTGAACAACAAGAAGAAGTTCCTAGCAAAGACCAAATTGACTTTAAAGATTTTGAAAAAGTAGAAATTAAAGCGGCAACAATCACAGATGCTGAGAAAGTGAAGAAATCGGATAAATTATTAAAAATCCAAGTTGACTTAGACAGTGAACAACGTCAAATCATTTCAGGTATTGCGAAATTCTATCAACCAGAAGATATTATCGGGAAAAAGGTAGCAGTTGTCACAAATCTTAAACCAGCTAAATTGATGGGTCGTCTTTCAGAAGGTATGATTTTATCAGCTGAAAAAGACGGTGTACTCACGTTAGTAAGCTTACCAAATGCGATTCCGAACGGCGCAGTGATTAAGTAATAATAGCTAAAGGAGCGATAATATATGCTAATCGATACACATGTTCATTTAAACGCAGATCAATATGATGAAGATTTAGAGGAAGTTATTGAACGTGCAAGAGACAATGGTGTAGACCGTATGTTTGTGGTTGGTTTTGATACACCGACAGTTGAACGTACAATGGAACTCATCGATCAATATGAATTTATCTATGGTATTATCGGATGGCATCCGGTAGATGCGATTGATTGTACCGAAGAACGTCTAGAATGGATCGAAAAATTGGCGCAACATCCTAAGATTATCGGTATCGGAGAAACAGGTTTGGATTATCACTGGGATAAATCACCGAAAGATGTTCAACAGGACGTATTTAGAAAGCAAATCGCTTTAGCTAAACGTGTGAATTTACCGATTATTATTCATAACAGAGAGGCAACACAAGATTGCGTAGATATTTTAAAAGAAGAACATGCTGAAGAAATTAGCGGAATTATGCATAGCTTTAGTGCTTCACCTGAAATTGCAGATGAAGTGATTAATAAGTTAAACTTCTACATCTCTTTAGGCGGTCCAGTAACTTTCAAAAATGCTAAGCAACCGAAAGAAGTAGCACAACACGTGCCAATGGACCGTTTACTTGTAGAAACGGATGCACCATTTCTATCACCTCATCCTTATAGAGGAAAACGTAATGAACCTGAACGTGTTACACTCGTTGCAGAAAAAATAGCGGAATTACGAGAAATGGATTATGCAGAAGTTTGTCGCCAAACAACTAAAAATGCAGAACGCTTATTCAAATTATAAATTTGCATAAAATAGGATGTCGGTCTTATTATGGTTAGATAACTTTTAGTGTATACTATGTAATAACCATATTAGCTACCGACATCTTTTTCTATGTCGTTTTAAATAAAGATTTTATTAGCGAAAGATATACATAAATTAATGTGACGAAAGGTGAACCTATTTATACATGAAAATTAACGAATTTATTGTAGTGGAAGGACGAGACGATACGCAACGTGTTAAAAGAGCTGTCGAATGTGATACGATTGAAACAAATGGAAGTGCAATAAATCAAGAAACGTTACAAGTGATTGAAAACGGCTATGAAACACGAGGAATCATCGTCTTAACTGACCCAGATTTCCCGGGTGATAAGATTAGAAATACAATCCAAAAGCACATTCCAGGCGTGAAACATGCCTATTTAGATCGAGAAAAGGCAAAAAATAAACGTGGTAAAATCGGTGTAGAACATGCACGTTTAGAAGACATTAGAGAGGCATTAATAAATGTCAGTACACCATTTGAAGAAGGGCATGAATCTATTAGCAAAGACGTGCTAATTGATTTAGGTTTAATCATAGGAAAAGATGCACGCAGAAAAAGAGAAATCTTAGGACGGAAATTACATATTGGACATTCAAACGGTAAACAATTGATAAATAAATTAAATGCTTTTGGCTATACAGAAGCGGATGTCAGAGCAGCGTTAAGTGATAATAAAGGGAGTGACGAATAATGGTCAATGGTGATATTGCTACACCTACACGTACAAAAGCACTATTACAAAAACACGGTTTTAACTTTAAAAAGAGTTTAGGTCAAAACTTTTTAGTAGATGTAAATATAATAAATAAGATAATTGATGCTAGTGATATCGATGAAACTACAGGTATTATTGAAGTAGGTCCAGGCATGGGTTCACTGACGCAACAGATGGCGAAAAAGGCTAAAAAAGTCATTGCCTTCGAAATAGATCAACGTTTAATACCGGTATTAGGCGACACATTATCAGAATTTAATAATGTTACGGTAATCAATGAAGATATATTAAAGGCTGATATTGCACATCATGTGACTGAAAATCTTAGTGATTGCGATAAGATTATGGTTGTAGCAAATTTGCCATACTATATCACAACACCTATTTTATTAAATTTAATGCAACAGCCCCTCCCTATTGATGGTTATGTTGTAATGATGCAAAAAGAAGTCGGCGAAAGACTCAACGCACAAGTTGGAACAAAGGCATATGGTTCACTTTCTATTGTGGCTCAATACTATAATGATACGAGTAAAGTATTAAATGTGCCAAAGTCTGTATTTCTCCCACCACCTAATGTGGACTCTATTGTCGTTAAATTAATGGAAAGAGAGCAACCACAAGTTGAAGTTGATGATGAGAAGGCCTTTTTCAAAATGACGAAAGCAGCATTTAGTCAACGTAGAAAAACGATAAGTAACAATTATCAAAGTTTATTTATGGATGGAAAAGCTAAAAAAGATATTATTAAAAACTGGTTAGATACAAGTGGCATCGATCCAAGACGACGCGGAGAAACGCTTTCAATACAAGAATTTGCACATCTTTATAATGAATTGAAAAAATTCCCAGAATTGGAACTTTAAATCATTGACAACAGCGCTACACCTTGCTAAAATTGAAATTTTATTTGACAAAATCGCTCAATTTGTGTTATTATACAATTTGTAGCGAGGTGGAGCAATATGCCAAAATCAATTGGGGACATCAAAAATAGTCTTGATTGTCAATTAGGAAACCGTATTGTACTGAAAGCGAATGGTGGACGTAAGAAAACAATCGAACGTACTGGAGTGTTAAGAGAAACATATCCTTCTGTTTTCATTGTTGAACTAGATCAGGAAAAGTATAACTTCGAACGCGTATCTTATACATATACTGATGTATTAACTGAGAACGTACAAGTCTCATTCGAAGAAGATAAACACCAAGAGGTCATTGCACAGTAAACTTATATAAGAAAGATGCTTGATTATAAGCAGACTCTTATCAATACTCAAGTTATATTTTATCGATAAATTTAAAGTATCATTCATTTTACTTTAATTGCCCTTCATAAAGGTTCTTCTAATAGAATTTTGTGAAGGGCTATTTTTATGTTTATTTATAGTCTTTATCACATTTTTTTAACCAATAAAATTACAATATTAACCAGATAACGTATGCGGGAATTTAAAGGAATATGTCCAGGTGCTATAATTTTATTAAACTCAATGAATATTATAAAATAATGAAATGAGTATGACATTTTCTAGGATAACAATCAGTCTTTAATCACTAAAGAATATAAATATTGTACTTTTTCATAGCGAAACATAAGTTAACTATATGTTAAAATCTTTGTATTACCATATCGAAACGGAAAGAGGGTGGCGAAATGATCTATGAAACTGCACCAGCGAAAATAAATCTTACATTAGACGCACTCTTTAAACGAGATGATGGTTTTCATGAAGTTGAAATGATTATGACAACAATCGACTTAAATGATCGTCTGACACTTGAACAACGACGAGATGATAAGATTGTTGTAGAAGTAGAACAAAATTACGTACCCTCGAATAGCGATAACTTAGCATACAAAGCTGCACAGTTGATGAAAGAACACTATCAGTTAAAGCAAGGCGTTACAATTTCGATTGATAAGAATATTCCTGTATCAGCAGGTCTTGCAGGTGGTTCAACAGATGCTGCGGCGACGATGAGAGGTATGAATCGACTATTTAAGTTGAATAGACCACTCGAAGAATTATGTGAATTAGGTTTGACAATAGGTACAGATATCCCGTTTTGTATATTAGGAAAAACGGCGCTATGTGGTGGAAAAGGTGAAAAAATTGAATTTCTCAACAAACCACCGAGTGCTTGGGTCGTAGTAGCGAAACCTGATATCGGGATTTCTTCCCCTGACATTTTTAAAAAGTTAGATTTGTCTGTCTCACATAATGTGTATACAAATAAATGTAAATCAGCTATAGAAGCAGGAGATTATGAATTGTTATGCGAAAGTCTTTCAAATCGATTAGAACCCATTTCAAGTAAAGTGTGCCCTGAAATTTTAAAAATCAAAAGTAATATGTTAGAAAATGGTGCTGACGGCGCAGTGATGAGTGGAAGTGGACCAACTGTTTATGGACTCACACAAAAAGAACGACAAGCAAAACACGTTTATAATGCAGTTAACGGCTGTTGTAAAGAAGTATATATCGTAAGATTACTAGGATAGGAGAAGGGAAGGATAAGATGCGTTATAAAAGAAGTGAACGAATTGTTTTCATGACACAGCATTTAATGAATAATCCGAATAAATTGATACCACTTACATTCTTTGTGCAAAAGTTTAAACAAGCGAAATCGTCCATAAGTGAGGATGTACAAATAATTAAGACTACATTCCAGAAAGAACAACTCGGTACAGTGATAACGACTGCCGGCGCAAGTGGTGGTGTCACTTACAAACCGCAAATGAGTAAAGCTGAAGCCAGTGAAGTAATTGACGATATTATTGAACATCTGCAAGAGAGAGATCGTTTACTTCCTGGTGGCTATTTGTTTTTATCAGATATAATGGGAAATCCAACGCTATTGAACCGTGTCGGTAAGTTGATTGCTACTTTATATATGGATGAAGAGTTAGACGCAATTGTAACCATTGCGACGAAAGGGATTTCTTTAGCAAACGCAGTAGCGAATGTATTGAACTTACCTGTTGTAGTAATTCGTAAAGATAATAAAGTTACTGAAGGTTCAACAGTTTCCATCAATTATGTCTCTGGTTCTTCCCGTAAAATTGAGACAATGGTACTTTCAAAACGTACGTTACCTGAACACTCTAATGTGCTTGTAGTCGACGATTTCATGCGTGCGGGAGGCTCAATCAACGGTGTGATGAATTTAATGAATGAGTTTAAAGCGCAGGTAAAAGGGGTATCTGTATTAGTAGAATCAAAAGAAGTAAAGCAAAGATTAATTGAAGATTATACTTCCTTAGTTAGATTATCTGATGTAGATGAATACAATCAGGAATTTAAAGTGGAAAAAGGCAACAGTTTAACTAAATTTTCATAAAAGGAGCGATACGACAGCATGAACGTTATAAATACAACAAAGGCGCCTGAAGCATTAGGGCCTTATTCACATGCAACTGAAGTTAATGGTCTAGTATTTACATCAGGACAAATTCCATTAAATACAGATGGTGAGATTGTCAGTGATGATGTAAGAGAACAGACTAAACAAGTGCTTGAAAATTTAAAAGTTGTACTTGATGAAGCTGGTGCAGATTTAAATTCAGTTGTTAAATCAACGATTTTCATAAATGATATGAATGAATTTAAAGATATCAATGAAGTTTATGGTGAATATTTCACTGACAATCAACCAGCGAGAAGTTGCGTTGAGGTCGCTAGATTACCTAAAGATGTTAAGGTGAAGATAGAACTCATAGCACAAGTCAAGTAAGGATTTATAATTTTTAATAAACTTGTTAAGCTTCTAACAAAGAGATAGATACTAGGGGGGCTCACTACATGAAAGTGACAGATGTAAGACTTAGAAAAATACAAACAGATGGCAGAATGAAAGCTCTTGTGTCAATAACTTTAGACGAATCATTCGTTGTACATGATTTACGCGTGATTGAAGGCAACACAGGTTTATTTGTGGCTATGCCAAGTAAACGCACACCAGATGGTGAATTCCGCGATATCGCACATCCAATCAACTCAGAAATGAGACAAGAAATTCAAGATGCAGTCATGAAAGTTTATGACGAAACGGATGAAGTGATTCCAGATAAAAACGCGCAATCATCTGAAGAATCAGAAACAACTGAACAAGATTCAGAAGAAGAAGCTTAATTAATAGTTAAAATAAAATACTGTGTGTAAACACAACTGATATATATTTGGGAGAGGGACAGAAATCGAATTTTCTAATAGAGATTTCGTAGTCCCACCCTGGCGAGGATGACTAGGATTGAAAAAAGCTTGTTCTAAGCGCATTTTCAATTCAGACATCTACTGCCAAATTGATAACGAGTCTGAGACACCTATTTTTGTCTCAGACTCTTTTTTACGGTTTAATAGAGTATGCAAGAAATTATAAAATAGCAATTCATTATTCTAGTAAAACATTGTAATAATTGAAATGTTTAATTTTTTGTAAAGGTGACAATTTGAATGATTTACAAAATTTACATTAAGACAAAGTTACGCTATATAGATTTAATTTTTAAAATATGAGTATTACTAATGGCTAAAATACAACATTTTATCTAGATTACTTCTATTGTTACCTAATAAATATTTTTGAATGAATGATGACAATTCTGTGATTTTGAAATTAAATAAATCATAACAATATGTTTACATTAATTAATAATAAGCCTTTCAGCCTTGAAAGTGGCAGTTGCGTTAAATTATAATAATATAGAAGTGTATATTTTAATGGAGGGTTAGCATACATGCAAAGACATGCAATAGTACTCGCAGCGGGTAAGGGTACGCGTATGAAATCAAAGAAATACAAAGTACTACATGAAGTTGCAGGTAAGTCCATGATTGAACACGTGGTTAAAAGCGTAAGTGAATCAGGTGTTGGACAACTTGTAACAATCGTTGGGCATGGCGCAGAAAGTGTCAAAGAAACTTTAGGAGACATGTCACTTTATAGCTTTCAAGAACAACAACTAGGTACAGCGCATGCTGTTAATATGGCAAGCGAACATTTAGAGGATCAACAAGGGACGACATTAGTGGTTTGTGGTGATACGCCGCTTATTACGCCAGAAACGTTGAAATCATTAGTTGATCACCATGAAGAGAAAGAAGCACAAGCAACAGTACTTTCTGCTACTGCTCCAGATCCAAAGGGTTACGGACGCATCGTGCGTGATGCGAATGATCGATTAGTAAAAATAGTAGAACAGAAAGATGCTACTGTAGAAGAACAACAAATTAGTGAAATAAGCTCAGGTATTTTTGCATTTGATAACCAAGTATTATTTGAAAAACTTCAACATGTGAGCAACGATAATGCGCAAAATGAGTACTATTTACCAGAAGTGCTATCATTAATTTTAGAGGAACAGGGAATTGTAGAAATACACCATACAAATGATTTTGAAGAAATTATGGGTGTAAATGACCGTGTAATGCTAAGTGAAGCAGCACGCGTGTTTAGACAGAGAATCAATGAATCTCATATGAGAAATGGTGTTACAATCGTTGATCCTGCATCGACTTACATCGATGTTGACGTTACGATAGGTGAAGATACAACGATAGAACCAGGTGTGAAACTTGCAGGTGACACACAAATTGGTAGTGAAGTCGAAGTTGGTCAATATACAGAAATTACGAATAGTCGCATTGGCAATAATGTCATTATTAAACAATCTATGATTAATGAAGCAGTTGTTGATGATGATGTGAAGATTGGACCATTTGCTCAATTACGCCCAGGTGCGAACTTAGGACATAAAGTTAAAGTTGGTAACTTTGTAGAAATTAAAAAATCAGAAATTAAAGCAGGTGCTAAGGTTCCTCATTTAAGTTATATCGGCGATGCTGAAATTGGCGAGCGAACAAACATCGGCTGTGGTTCAATAACAGTAAACTATGATGGTAAGAACAAATTCAAGACTGTAATCGGTAGTGACTCATTTATAGGTTGTAATTCAAACCTTGTTGCCCCTGTAAATTTAGGCGATGGATCATTTACAGCTGCAGGATCAACCATCACCGATGACGTACCACACAATAGCTTTGCAATCGCACGTAATAGACAGACGACGAAAAAAGGATATTTTGATAAATAGCTTGTAAATATTAATAGAATGAATTGAATGAATTAATTGGAGGACTATAAATGTTAAACAATGAGTATAAGAATTCTGCTTTGAAAATATTTTCTTTGAAAGGTAATGAACCGTTAGCCCAAGAAGTAGCAGACCATGTAGGAATTGAATTAGGTAAATGTTCAGTTAAGCGCTTTAGTGATGGTGAAATTCAAATAAATATAGAAGAAAGTATCCGTGGTTGTGATGTGTTTATCATCCAACCAACATCTAATCCTGTAAATGTCCATTTAATGGAATTATTAATCATGATTGATGCTTGTAAACGTGCATCAGCTGCAAACATTAACATTGTAGTGCCTTATTATGGTTATGCGCGTCAAGATAGAAAAGCACGCAGCCGTGAACCTATCACAGCTAAATTAGTAGCTAACCTTTTTGAAAAAGCTGGCGCGGATCGCATGATTGCATTAGATTTACACGCACCACAAATCCAAGGTTTCTTCGATATTCCAATCGACCATTTAATGGGAGTACCTATCTTAGCTGAATATTTCCAAAATGGTACAGATATCGACCCTGAGGAATGTGTGGTTGTATCACCAGACCATGGTGGGGTTACTAGAGCACGTAAATTAGCCGACATTCTTAAAACACCAATCGCTATAATCGATAAACGTAGACCTAAACCAAATGTTGCAGAAGTAATGAACATCGTTGGTGAAATTCAAGGCAGAACGGCAATTATCATTGATGATATTATCGATACTGCGGGTACGATTACTTTAGCGGCTCAAGCATTGAAAGACAAAGGCGCAAAAGATGTATATGCTTGTTGTACTCACCCAGTACTTTCAGGTCCAGCTAAAGAACGTATCGAAAATTCAGCTATCAAAGAATTAGTAGTAACAAATTCAATTCAATTAGACGAAGATCGCAAGCCGGAAAACACTAAAGAATTATCAGTAGCAGGCTTAATCTCACAAGCTATTATCCGTGTATATGAACGTGAATCAGTTAGTGTGTTATTTGACTAATCCGTTACACCTGTGTATAATGGTTTCGTTCGTGATTTTACGGACAAATAAACACTTGCAAGCAACAATATGTTGATGGGCAAGTGAGGGGCTCTTATTTGAGAGCAAATATGAAAGGTGGAAATGAATATGGCTTCATTAAAGTCAATTATTCGTCAAGGTAAACAAACACGCTCAGAATTAAAAGCGTTAAGAAACATTGGTAAAGTACCTGCTGTAGTTTATGGTTACGGTACTAAAAATACTTCAGTTAAAGTTGACGAAGTAGAATTTATCAAAGTAATCCGTGAAGTAGGTCGTAATGGTGTTATCGAACTAGGCGTAGGTTCAAAAAACATCAAAGTAATGGTATCTGATTACCAATTCGACCCACTTAAAAACCAAATCACTCATATTGACTTCTTAGCAATCAATATGACTGAAGAACGTACTGTAGAAGTACCAGTACACTTAGTAGGTGAAGCTGTAGGTGCTAAAGAAGGCGGCGTTGTTGAACAACCATTATTCGACTTAGAAATCACAGCTACACCAGATCACATCCCTGAATCAATCGAAGTTGATATCAGCGAATTAGAAATCAACGATAGTATTTCTGTTGAAGATCTTAAAGCAGATGGTGACTACACTATCGAAAACGAACCTACTGACTCAGTAGTAACGGTTGTACCACCAACTGACGAACCTTCAGAAGAAGAAGTAGAAGCAATGGAAGGCGAATCAGAAACTGAAGAACCTGAAGTTGTTGGTGAAGACAAAGAAGACGACAACGAAGATAAAGAAAACGAAGAATAATTTAGAGATATTAGGAAGTTTTGATAACTGTTAAAATGCTCATCTACGCCAAAGAAACATATGAGCATTTTGGCCTAATATGATTAAAATAGTAGTCGTATTGATAAGGATATACTATTTAATAAAAGCACTCTGCTTAATACGTTAAGCAGGTGCTTTTTTATGTTATTATAGTGATTGATATAAATCGTTTGTACAGATTAATTTCAGTACAATTTTTAATATAGATAACAACAATTGGAGGTTACATAATGAAATGTATCGTAGGCCTAGGTAACGTAGGTAAACGTTTCGAACAAACGAGACATAATATCGGATTTGAAGTTATCGATTATATGTTAGACCAACACCGTTTTACATTAGATAAACAAAAATTCAAAGGTGCGTATACAATAGAACGTATCGGTAATGAAAAAGTTATGTTTATTGAACCACTTACAATGATGAATTTATCAGGTGAGGCTGTAGGCCCACTTATGAAATATTATGATATAGATGTGGAAGATTTAATTGTGTTATATGATGATCTTGATTTACCACAAGGTGAAATTCGTTTAAGACAGAAAGGTAGTGCAGGCGGTCACAATGGCATGAAATCCATCATCCAAGTATTAGGCACTGATCGCTTTAAACGTATAAGAATAGGCGTTGATCGTCCATCTAATGGTATGTCTATAGCCGATTATGTATTGCAGAAATTTTCGAAAGAAGAAATGAAAACAATGGATAAAGTAATAGAACATTCAGCCCGCGCGGTCGAGGCTTATATCGAAAGTTCTAGATTTGATCGTGTGATGAATGAATATAATGGTGAAGTCAATTGAAATCAATAATTACAGAATTAATAAACGAAGATAATCGTTATCAAGAACTAGATCAAGTATTCGGCCATAAGAACGTATTGGTAAGTGGCTTATCTTCTTCGGCGAAAGCAACAATACTTTCTGAAAAGTATTTAAACAGTTCAGAGCAATTATTAGTTGTTACAAATAATATGTATCAAGCCGACAAATTAGAAAGCGACATTCAACAATACGTAGACAACGATCAAATTTATAAATATCCAATGCAAGACATAATGACGGAAGAATTTTCCACACAAAGCCCTCAATTTATGAGCGAACGTGTACGTACTTTAACTGCACTGGCTCAAGGAATGAGAGGGTTGTTTATCGTACCGTTAAACGGGTTCAAGAAATGGTTAACCCCTGTAGATATTTGGAAATCACATCAACTCACTTTATCACTTGGAGATGATATTGACGTTGACGAATTATTAAATAAGTTAGTAAGTATGGGCTATCGAAGAGAAAGCGTAGTCTCTCATATCGGAGAATTCTCATTACGCGGGGGGATTATAGATATATACCCTCTCATCGGAGATCCAGTTAGAATTGAACTATTTGATACAGAAGTGGATTCTATTCGTCAATTCGATGTTGAGACACAACGTTCAGAACAAAATATTGAACAAGTTAATATAACAACTGCAAGCGATTATATTATTACGGATGAAGTGATAGCACGCACTAAAAAGTATTTAAAAGAAGCGTATGAGACGACACGTCCGAAAATTGATAAATCAGTACGTAATGATTTAAAAGAAACGTATGAAAGCTTCCAACTGTTTGAATCAGATATGTTTGACCACCAAGTGTTACGTCGTTTAATTGCTTTTATGTATGATCAACCTGCTACAATCATGGATTATTTTAACGATGATGCGATTATTGCGGTGGATGAATATAACAGAGTTAAAGAAACAGAATCAACTTTAACTACAGAAGTAGATGAATTTATCCAAAACCTAATTGAAAGTGGTAAAGGCTTTATTGGGCAAAGTTTTTTACAATATGATGGTTTCGAAACATTAATAAAAGACCGTCCTGTAACGTATTTCACACTCTTTACAGCTACGATGTCCGTCCAATTAGATGAAATAATTAAATTTTCATGTAAGCCGGTTCAACAATTTTATGGCCAATATGATATTATGCGCTCAGAATTCCAGCGCTTCGTACAAAATGATTATACAGTTGTTGTACTAGCGGAGACAGAACTCAAGAAAGAACGAATCCAATCAATGTTGAATGAAATGCACATACCGACATTCGTTGATACAGTTGGGGATCAAAACCCTGAAGGTAGTGCTATTATCGTGGAAGGTAGTTTATCTGAAGGTTTTGAACTCCCTTATATGCAACTAGTAGTCGTGACTGAACGAGAACTTTTTAAATCTAAGCAGAAGAAAAAACCAAAACGTCAAAAAACGTTAACGAACGCAGAAAAAATCAAGTCTTATCAAGACCTTAAGGTTGGAGATTATGTCGTTCACGTACATCATGGTGTCGGACGCTATTTAGGTGTAGAAACGTTAGAAGTTGGTGGCGTACATAAAGATTACATTAAGTTGCAGTATAAAGGTACAGACCAATTATTTGTACCTGTAGATCAAATGGATCAAGTTCAAAAATATGTAGCCTCAGAAGATAAATCACCTAGGCTGAATAAGCTAGGCGGTAGTGAATGGAAGAAGACAAAAGCGAAAGTACAACAAAGTGTTGAAGATATCGCTGACGAACTTATTGCATTATATAAAGAACGTGAAATGTCAGTTGGTTATAAATACGGACCAGACACAGCTGAGCAAAATGACTTTGAGCTGGATTTCCCATATGAACTCACTCCAGACCAAGATAAATCAATCTTAGAAATTAAAGGTGACATGGAACAACAAAAACCGATGGACCGCTTATTATGTGGTGACGTGGGTTACGGTAAGACTGAAGTTGCGGTAAGAGCTGCATTTAAAGCAGTAATGGAAGGAAAACAAGTAGCGTTTCTAGTACCGACGACGATTTTAGCGCAACAACATTACGAAACTTTAATAGAACGTATGCAAGACTTTCCTATTGATGTGCAATTAATCAGTCGATTTAAGACACCGAAAGAGGTCAAAGAAACGAAAGAACGATTAAAATCTGGCGAAGTAGATATCATCGTAGGTACACATAAATTATTAGGTAAAGACATTAAATATAAAGATCTAGGCTTGTTAATTGTAGACGAAGAACAACGCTTTGGCGTCCGTCACAAAGAACGTATTAAAACATTAAAGACTAACGTAGATGTCTTAACACTCACAGCCACACCGATACCACGTACGTTGCATATGAGTATGCTAGGTGTACGAGATTTATCAGTAATTGAAACACCTCCAGAAAATAGATTCCCGGTGCAAACTTACGTACTAGAACAAAATAGCAACTTTATCAAAGAATCATTAGAAAGAGAATTATCACGAGATGGTCAAGTGTTCTATCTATACAATCAAGTTCAATCAATATATGAGAAACGTGAACAGTTACAAATGTTGATGCCTGATGCTAGCATCGCAGTAGCTCACGGTCAAATGACTGAACGAGATTTAGAGGAAACAATGCTTGGGTTTATCAACCATGAATTTGATATTTTAGTGACGACTACGATTATCGAAACAGGCGTGGATGTACCAAATGCAAATACACTTATTATTGAAAATGCCGACCGCTTTGGACTAAGTCAGCTATATCAACTAAGAGGTCGTGTAGGACGTTCGAGTCGTATCGGTTATGCATATTTCTTACATCCAATGAATAAAGTGCTAACAGAAACTGCAGAAGAACGTTTACAAGCAATCAAAGAATTCACAGAACTTGGTTCAGGCTTTAAGATTGCGATGCGAGATTTAAATATTCGAGGTGCAGGTAATCTATTAGGTAAACAACAACACGGATTTATTGATTCAGTCGGCTTCGATTTATACTCTCAAATGCTTGAAGAAGCAGTAAACGAAAAACGAGGTATTACACCAGAACAAGACGATGCACTTGAAGTGGAAATAGAGCTGAATATCGATGCTTATCTACCAGCTCAATATATTCAAAATGAACAAGCGAAGATAGAAATTTACAAGAAACTGCGTAAGATTGAATCGCTTGACCAGTTGATGGATATCAAAGACGAACTTATTGATCGCTTTAATGAATATCCTCCTGAAGTTGAACGTTTACTCGATATGATGGAAGTGAAAGTTCACGCATTACATGCAGGAGTGACATTGATAAAAGACAAAGGTAAACAAATCGAAATTTACCTATCAGAAAAAGGTACTCAAGAAGTTAACGGTGAAGCGTTATTTAAACAAACACAACCCCTTGGTCGATCAATGAAAGTTGGGGTCCAAGATGGTAAAATGAAAGTGACGTTAAATAAGTCAGGCAAATGGTTAGATAACTTGAAATTCCTTGCGAAAAGTTTAGAAGAAAGCATGGTTATAGCTGATGAAGTCTAAATCACAAGAAACGCCCGCATTCAATGGGGTTATTGTTTTAACCATAGCACTCGTTATAGTCAAAGTTTTGAGTGCATTATACCGGGTTCCTTATCAAAACATATTAGGTGATGCGGGGCTATATGCCTACCAACAAATCTACCCAATTGTGGCACTTGGAGTGATTCTATCGATGAATGCCATACCAAGTGCGGTAACCCAGACATTTGCATCGGACACACAACATGACCGTTATTCGAAACTTGTTGTGAGATTACAGCTAGTCGGAGTTTGTTTCTTTATCATTGTACTCTTGGCTGCTAAGTGGATTGCGATGTTAATGGGAGATATTCAGTTGACTCCGATGTTACGTGCAGCGAGTTTCAGTTTCTTACTCGTCGGGTTGCTCGGTGTGTATCGAGGGTATTATCAGTCTCAGCATGCCATGAATACCCCAGCTATTTCCCAGGTTATAGAACAATTCGTTCGCGTAGCTATCATTATGGGCGCAATAATAGGCTTCATGTCGCAACATTGGACTGTTTATACGGCAGGCACGGTGGCCATTACAGGTTCTGCGATTGGCTTTCTGGCTTCAACATTATTTCTTATGTTGCGAAAGCCTTTCAAGATAACTATGTATTCTAAACAAACATCAATTGAAGGGCGTAAATTTCTATTAGCCGTCGTGATTTTTGCAGTCAGTCAGTTGATAGTCATTTTATGGCAAGTTGTGGATAGTTTTACAGTAATACATGCGCTAAAGTTTTCAGGGTTAGATTTACATCAAGCTATGGCACAGAAAGGCGTATATGATAGAGGTGCTTCCTTTATTCAAATGGGGCTTATAGTAACTACCACATTTTGTTTTGTATTGATTCCTTTATTAACGGAAGCAATTAAATCAGGCGAATCGCATCTAGCCAATCACTATGCGAATACTTCTTTAAAGATTACAGTGACATTTAGTGTCGCTGCAGGCATCGGTTTAATCAACCTACTACCGGTGATGAACGCTGTGTTCTTCAAGCATGATAGTTTAACAGTTACGTTATCAGTTTATATGTTGACGGTAATTTGTGTATCATTAATTATGTTAGATATTGCATTACTCCAAGTGCGCGAACGTATTCGTCCTATTTTTATCGCCTTGGCCATCAGTATCATAGCTAAAACAATCTTAAACGTCGCTCTCATTCCATATATCGAGATGCTAGGTGGCAGTATGAGTACCGTCTTATCTTTAGTGATTTTCGTAACGATATTACATGTTTCAGTAGTGAAAATCTATCAATTCCAAGATATTGCTCTATTTGTCGCTAAACTGATAGGTATCATGGCCTTGTTAACAATAGCTGTTCAAGTTATGTTATTTATTATTCCAGCTACGGGGCGTTTAGGTGGTTTAATTGAATTGCTAATCGCTGCCATTGTTGGCGTACTCGTAGTCGTGTTTGCTATCGTAAAATTATCTCTATTAAAAAATGACGAATTAAAACACTTACCACTCGGTGACAAGCTTTATGAGTTGAAGAAAGGGAGACAATAATGCCACACCAAATTACAATTGTAGGATTAGGAAATCATAGCCTGGATGATTTACCTCTAGGTATTTATAAATTTTTAACACAACATACGCATCTGTATACAAGAACTTTAGATCATCCGGTTGTTGAATCATTGCAGTCAGAAGGCCTGAAGTTTCAAAGTTTTGATGAAGTATATGAAGCACATGAGGATTTTGAAGCAGTATATGAAAATATTGTGACGCAATTAATTGAAGCTGCCCATAAAGAAGACGTTATCTACACAGTACCTGGACATCCGCGTGTTGCTGAAACTACCACGACTAAATTAGAATTATATGCTAAGCAACATAGTGATGTTGAAGTTAAAGTACTAGGTGGGAAAAGTTTCATAGATGATGTGTTTGAAGCGGTAAAGGTAGATCCGAATGATGGGTTTGCACTGTTAGATGCGACCAATATTCATGAAGACCAAATCAACATTCGAAATCATACATTAATCACCCAAGTATATAGTCATTTAGTTGCTGGAGATTTAAAGGTTACACTCATGGAAAGATTTAATGACGAACATGAGGTCTACATTGTAAGTGGTGCACACCACAGTGGTAATCAATTGATACAACTCCCTTTATATGAGTTAGATCGTGATGATAGTGTATTTAACAATCTTACAAGTGTCTTTGTCCCTAAAGCGCAATCAGAAAAAGATTACTACAGTGATTTTTATTATGCTGCCTCTATTATGGATCGCTTAGTTGATGACGAGACCGGATGTCCGTGGGATAAAGTACAGACACATGAATCATTGAAACGTTATTTGTTAGAAGAGACATTTGAACTATTTGAAGCTATTGATAACGAAGATGATTGGCATATGATTGAAGAACTAGGTGATGTGCTACTACAAGTTTTATTACATGCAAGTATCGGTAAAAAAGAAGGCTATTTTGATATCAACGAAATCATCCATAGCTTTTCAGATAAAATGATACGACGTCATCCTCACATTTTCGGAGAAGCTGATGCGCAGAACATGGAAGACTTGGAAAATATTTGGTCGACAGCTAAAGCTAAAGAAGGAAAGGTAGAGCGTGTGAAGTTTGAGAAAGTATTTGCAGAGCATTTCTTGAAGTTGTATGATGAAACAAAAAATATGCCCTTAAACGAAACAGAATTGAAGCGCAAATTAGAACGAGGAGGTCATGAAACATGCGACTAGATAAATATCTTAAAGTATCTAGATTAGTAAAACGTCGTACATTGGCAAAAGAAATCAGCGATCAAGGTCGCATTACAGTGAATGGTAACGTAGCCAAAGCAGGAACCGACGTTCAAGAATCGGACGAGTTAGTGATCCGCTTTGGACAAAAGGTTATTACGATTAAAGTCACTGGTTTAAGTGAACATGCTACAAAAGAAAATGCAAAAGGTATGTACGAACTAATCAAAGAAGAAAAGGTATCAGAAAATTAATTAAAGGAGGTGACAAGCAAGTGAGTAAAAAAATAGAAAATATCGGCAATACGTATACGTCAGATGAAAATAAGAAAAAGCAAAAAATGCAGACGAGAAAACGGGTTGTACGCCGGCGTATCACTGTGTTTGGTGGTATCTTACTCGCAATAATCATAATATTATGCTGTATGCTTGTCACACAGAAACAAAGTAACGAACAAGCCTCGGTAGAACGTCAACAAAAAGAGCATAAATACGAGAAACAACAAAATGAAGAACTTGCCTTAAAAGAAAAATTAAATAATTTGAACGACAAAAGTTACGTAGAAAAAGTGGCGCGTGATGAGTATTATTTAAGTAAAGATGGCGAAGTCGTATTTAAATTACCAGGCGAAAAATCACAATCTGAAAAGAAAGCGTCCAAAGACGATAAATAAGAAAATTTAATTTTTTGAAGCAATATACCATTGTTAAATTGTCAAAACAGGCATATAATAAGGTTAAAATCGAAACGAATCGGGAGGATTTATTTACAATATGTCAATCGAAGTAGGAAACAAACTTAAAGGTAAGGTCACTGGAATTAAAAAGTTTGGCGCATTCGTCGAACTTCCTGAAGGGAAAAGTGGCTTAGTTCACATAAGTGAGGTTGCCGATAATTACGTAGAAAACGTAGAAGATCACTTGTCTGTTGGTGATGAAGTTGAAGTAAAAGTACTTTCAATTGCAGAAGATGGGAAAATCAGCTTATCAATTAAAAAGGCAAAAGATCGACCACGTAGACCACAAAACAAATCACACCAAAAACAAGCTCAACCAAAAGGTGAAGATTTTGAAAAGAAACTAACAAATTTCTTGAAAGATAGTGAAGATAAACTTACTTCTATCAAACGCCAAACTGAATCAAGACGCGGCGGTAAAGGTGCGAGACGTTAATTATAACTTAGTTAAATAATAGGCTGTTTCAAAGGAAATAACTGTATTGTTGAGGTATAACTCAAGATAGATTTTAAGACGAGGCTATATGTCGCAACCGCAGACTGTTTGCTTTTGTTGAAACAGTCTCTTTTTTTGTGGTTATTGCTAGTTCGATAGCGTTTTTCATACAATCTTTAGGAGGTGTCATGATTGCAAGCAAATAGTACAGGTTGGAATCATCACCAGCATCTTGTGCTCGCGGTTTCTACAGGAATAGATAGTATGACATTACTCCATTGTCTACAAACTGAATTAAAAGACACGTATGCATCGCTCACTTGTTTACACGTCAATCATCATCTTCGACCACAATCTGAGAAAGAAGCTTTATTTATTGAACAATACTGTGACCAGCATCACATCCCCCTTTATACACATGATTTAGATTTATCTGAAGTGGTGCAACAAGGAATTAGCATCGAGAATCAAGCAAGAACATCACGTTACCAATGGTTTGATAAGATGATGCAGAAACTTGAAGCCGACGTTTTAATTACTGCACATCACTTAGATGATCAAATTGAGACGATATTTTATAGATTGTTCACAGGCCGTTCTACACGCAGTAGTTTAGGTATGTCGTATATAAGTTCTCGGTCAGGTTATCAATTGTGCCGACCTTTATTAAACACTACAAAATCTGAAATTCGACAATATCAATCCGCACATAAAATTACATATTTCGAAGATCAATCTAATTTAGATAATCAATACGTAAGAAATGATATTCGTAATCGCATCTTACCTGAGATTGAGTCTAATGACCATTTGTCGAGACATCACTTGTTAAAACTGAAAGACTGGCATGATGAACAACGTGAAAAGTTAAAAAACGAAGCACACCAGTTTATTAAAAATGAAGTTGACTTCAACGGTAAAAATATTAAAATTTCAAGAAAAGATTTTGTAGAATTATCACATTCCGTTAAAATGACAGTGTTAGATGAAATTTTACGGGAGTTTCAATTGGGTGATGCAATTCCCGAAAAAACATATAACGCATGGTTCGAACAGATTTCGTCCAATATCGCTCAATGCACATTACACACTACAGATAAATGGATTATTCAAGTTGCTTATGATAAATTGGCCATAATGGCAAATGATGTAACGAAACTTAATCCTATAAGCGTCAATCAGCCAGGTACATACATTTTTGGTGCGTACCAAATTGTAGTTAATCATACAATTTCGAAACAACAATTTCCCATTACAATCCGTACGAGAAACAATGGTGATAAATTTCAACTGAACGGTGCGCATGGTCATAAGAAAGTAAGCAGGTTATTGATTGATGAGAAGATTGTGCAACAAGAGCGTGATGAAATGCCGGTAGTCGTAGGTTCGAACGATGAAATATTAGCAGTAGGCATCTTATTTTTATCACAGCAATTTAATCAACATATAAAAATATTAAAAATGGGAGAGGAATAAAATGCAAGACGATTTAAAAGAGATTTTGTTGTCAGAAGAAGAAATTGAACAGATTTGTAAAGAATTAGGAGAGCAACTAACAACAGATTATGACGGTAAGCCACTTGTTTGTGTAGGTATTTTAAAAGGTTCTGTAATGTTCATGGCTGATTTAATTAAGCGCATCAACACACATTTATCAATAGATTTCATGGATGTGTCTAGTTATCACGGAGGTACTGAGTCTACAGGTGAAGTACAAATCCTTAAAGACTTAGGTTCTTCTATTGAAAACAAAGATGTATTAATTATTGAAGATATCTTAGAAACAGGTACGACATTGAAGTCTATTACTGAATTATTACAATCAAGACGTGTCAATTCAATTGAAATTGTAACACTATTAGATAAACCAAATCGTCGTAAAGCAGATATTGAAGCGAAATATGTAGGTAAGAAAATCCCAGACGAATTCGTAGTAGGATATGGTTTAGACTACAAGGAAAATTATCGAAACCTACCTTATATTGGTACATTGAAACCAGAAATATATTCTAAATAACTTATTTTACAAAGTGTCATTACTTTGTGATATTTAGTAAATCGCTTATGTTTAATTATATATAAATTGATGATAGAATAGTATACCATTAGTCGTAATTAAGCGAATTGGGATATAGTTGATGTTTTTGGGAAATTGTAGACAATAGTTTTAAGACATGAAACTTATGTAGTAGGAAATTTAAATAACTCTATTTTAAAATTTATAGAGAATTGTAACTTAAATACAAAAGTTGAAATACTAGCCTATTCAAGGCGATTTGTGTTACAATTTTTGTTAGTTTTATTATTGAAGTAGGAGGAAACAATGCATGCAGAAGGCCTTTCGTAATGTGCTAGTTATCGCAATCATTGGTGTTATTATATTTGGCTTATTTTCATGGTTAAACGGTAATGGAAATATGCCGAAACAACTTACATATAAGCAATTTGTTAAGCAGTTAGATAAAGGTGAATTAAAATCACTTAAAATCCAACCAGAACAAAACGTATATATGGTAAGTGGTGAAACGAAAAAAGGTGAAGATTACTCTTCAACCATTTTATATAATAATGATAAAGAACTTGAAAAAATAACTGATAAAGCACGTAGTCAAAATGGATTAAATTTTACAGTTAAAGAGGAAGAAAAACAAAGTGTATTTGTTAGTATTCTAACATCACTTATCCCAGTCTTAGTTATCGCTTTATTATTTATTTTCTTCTTAAGCCAAGCTCAAGGCGGTGGCGGCGGTGGTGGCCGTATGATGAACTTTGGTAAATCCAAAGCGAAGATGTACGATAGCCAGAAAAAACGCGTTCGCTTCTCAGATGTTGCTGGTGCAGATGAAGAAAAACAAGAACTCGTAGAAATAGTCGATTTCTTAAAAGATAATAAGCAATTTAAACAGATGGGCTCTAGAATACCTAAAGGTGTGCTATTAGTCGGCCCACCAGGTACAGGTAAGACGTTATTAGCACGTGCAGTTGCAGGTGAAGCTGGTACACCATTCTTCTCAATCAGTGGTTCAGACTTTGTTGAGATGTTTGTGGGTGTCGGTGCGAGCCGTGTACGTGACTTATTCGAAAATGCCAAGAAAAACGCACCATGTATCATCTTTATTGATGAGATTGATGCAGTTGGTCGTCAACGTGGCGCAGGTGTTGGTGGCGGTCACGATGAACGTGAACAAACGCTTAACCAACTTCTTGTTGAAATGGATGGCTTTGGTGAAAATGAAGGCATCATTATGATTGCTGCTACAAACAGACCAGATATTCTCGACCCAGCTTTATTACGTCCAGGTCGTTTTGATAGACAAATTCAAGTCGGCAGACCTGATGTTAAAGGTCGTGAAGCTATTCTTCATGTTCATTCAAGAAATAAACCACTTGATGAAACAGTTGACCTTAAAGCAATTTCACAAAGAACGCCTGGTTTCTCAGGTGCAGATTTAGAAAACCTACTTAACGAGGCATCATTAGTTGCAGTACGTGAAGGTAAAAAGAAAATCGACATGCGTGATATAGAAGAAGCGACAGACAGAGTTATCGCAGGTCCAGCTAAAAAATCACGTGTTATTTCTGATAAAGAACGTAACATCGTGGCACACCACGAAGCAGGACATACAATTATTGGTATGGTACTTGATGAAGCAGAAGTCGTACACAAAGTAACGATTGTACCTCGTGGCCAAGCTGGTGGCTATGCGATGATGTTACCTAAACAAGACCGTTTCTTAATGACAGAACCAGAGTTACTCGATAAAATCTGTGGTCTATTAGGTGGTCGAGTTTCAGAAGACATTAACTTTAACGAAGTATCAACAGGTGCTTCAAATGACTTCGAACGTGCGACTAAAATTGCACGTCAAATGGTTACTGAATATGGTATGAGTAAGAAACTTGGACCTCTTCAATTCTCAAGCGGTGGCAGTGGTCAAGTATTCTTAGGTAAAGACATGCAAGACGACCCTGATTACTCAGGTCAAATTGCATATGAAATTGACAAAGAAGTACAACGTATCGTTAAAGAACAATATGAACGTTGTAAGAATATCTTGTTAGAACATAAACAACAATTACTATTAATTGCTGAAGCATTACTTAAAGAAGAAACATTGGTTGCTGAACAAATTAAATCATTATTCAACGATGGCGTGTTACCAGATGTAGATTACGATTCAGCAGAAGTTGTAAGTAAAGACGACACTGAATTTGAAGATGGTAAATATGGTAAGTCATATGAAGATGTTCGCAGAGAACAATCTGAATTAGGTAAAAAACAACCAGGTTACCGTAATGATGATCAAGATCGTTCTCAAGACGATGATTCAAGTTCAGAACCAAGTGAGGACACTGGTCACGAACAAGCTCCAAACATTGATAAACCGAGCAACCCAAGTGATCCAAACGATCCAAGCAATAGAGACTAATGCTTTCAATCAACCCCTTATTACTGAATATCAGTAGTAAGGGGTTGTTTATTTTTGCTATGCTAAAACAAATGCTTAGCAATTTTAACAGTTAAAAAGTAAAATAAAGCATAAACATTGTTAGCAAAAAATGCGTTAAATGAATGAAAGGATAAAGGAGTTATAAGTGATGGCAAATGATTATATGATTAAAGCACTTGCTTATGGTGGACAAATCAGAGCATATAGTGCGTTAACAACAAATACTGTGCAAGAAGCACAAACAAAGCATTACACTTGGCCAACAGCATCTGCCGCAATAGGTAGAACAATGACTGCTACTGTCATGATGGGAGCGATGTTAAGTGGTGATCAAAAATTAACAGTAACCGTAGAAGGTGGCGGCCCGATTGGTAAGATCACTGCAGATGCCGATGCACAAGGTAACGTACGTGGTTATGTGACTAACCCTCAAACACACTTTCCATTAAATAGTGTTGGTAAATTAGACGTTAGTCGCGCTGTAGGGACACAAGGGGCGCTTACTGTCATTAAAGATGTTGGAATGAAAGATTACTTTTCGGGTTCAAGTGAATTAGTTTCAGGTGAATTAGGCGATGATTTCACTTACTATTTTGCAAAAAGTGAACAAGTTCCATCATCAGTTGGTCTCGGGGTCCTAGTAAATCCTGATAATACGATAAAAGCTGCAGGCGGCTTTATTATACAAGTTATGCCTGGTGCAGAAGATGAAACAATCCGTCAATTAGAAGAATCTATCACTAATATGACGCCAGTCTCTAAATTAATTGATCAAGGGTTAACGCCTGAGGAAATTTTGTATGAAGTATTAGGAAAAGACAATGTTCAAATTCTTGAAGAGATGCCAGCACAATTTGAATGTAATTGTGGCCATGAGAAATTCTTAACAGCGATTAAAGGATTAGGTGAAGCAGAAATCCAAAATATGATTGAAGTAGACCATGGCGCAGAAGCTGAATGTCATTTCTGTCGCAGTAAATATCACTACTCAGAAGAAGAACTTGAAGAATTACTGCAAAGCATGAAATAATTTAATTGAGCTTATTTTTAAACGAGATATTTAAAATATAAGTGGTCATAGTTGTATTTACAGAAAAATCTGATAAAATACAAAGTATATCCGATTAGAGAACTAGGTTTTAACACTTTTTTGAAAAGGGGTAATATACATGACTAAAAAACCAGTAAATAATATTGTAGAAATCATTGGAGAAACACCAGTCGTTAAGTTAAATAATGTTGTAGATGAAGATGCAGCAGACGTATACGTAAAACTTGAATATCAAAATCCAGGCGGTTCAGTTAAAGATCGTATTGCATTAGCTATGATTGAAGACGCTGAAAAATCAGGAAAGATTAAACCAGGTGATACGATTGTAGAACCAACAAGTGGTAACACAGGTATTGGACTTGCATTTGTATGTGCAGCGAAAGGATATAATGCTGTATTCACAATGCCAGAAACAATGAGTCAAGAAAGAAGAAACTTATTGAAAGCTTATGGTGCTCAAGTCGTGTTAACACCAGGTTCAGAAGCGATGAAAGGTGCGATTAAAAAAGCCAAAGAATTAAAAGAAGAGCACGGTTATTTCGAACCTCAACAATTCGAAAACCAAGCAAACCCTCGCGTGCACGAATTAACAACTGGCCCTGAACTCGTTGAACAATTTGAAGGTAAAACAATTGATGCATTCTTAGCAGGTGTTGGTACTGGTGGTACTTTAACTGGTGCAGGTAAAGTGTTAAAAGAAAAATATCCAGATATCGACATTATCGCAATTGAGCCTGAAGATTCTCCAGTATTAAGTGGTGGAGAAGCAGGTCCTCATAAATTACAAGGTCTTGGTGCAGGTTTCGTTCCTGACACATTAAACACAAACATTTATAACGAAATTATCAAAGTTGGAAATGAAACAGCGATGGAAATGGCGCGTAAAGTAGCTAAAGCAGAAGGTATCCTTGGTGGTATTTCATCTGGTGCAGCAATTTACGCAGCGCTTGAAAAAGCTAAACAATTAGGTAAAGGTAAAACAGTTGTTACTGTATTACCAAGTAATGGTGAACGTTACCTATCAACACCGCTATATTCTTTTGATGATTAATCATTATATATTGAAGCCGGTCACACAAATAGTTGTGTGATCGGTTTTTATTATTTTAAATAACTACTGGTGACTTAGGAAAATGGTTCATACATACTGAAAAAAATATTATTTAACGTTATTATAGAATGTAAGTGTATAAATAATAAGTCCTGAAAGTGAAAGGAAGACGACCGACTATGACACATACAAAAATAATGGGTATTCTAAACGTAACACCAGATTCGTTTTCTGATGGTGGACAGTATCAAACAATTGAACATGCAGTTAAACGTGCTGAAGAGATGATTAAAGAAGGCGTAGACATCATCGATATCGGAGGTGTATCTACACGTCCCGGACACTCTGAAGTGAGTTTAGAAGAAGAGTTAGACCGTGTAATGCCTATTGTTAAAGCTCTGTCGAAATTTGACGTCCAGTTATCTGTTGATACATTTCGTAGTGAAGTTGCTGAAGCGGCGATGGAACAAGGCGTTACGATGATAAATGACCAATGGGCAGGCCTATTTGATGAACGTATATTTGATGTAGTTGCCAAATATAAAGGCGAGATTGTACTGATGCATAATGGAGATGGAACACGGGATGAACCAGTTGTTGAAGAAATGTTAGTTTATTTATTAAAACAAGCGCATAGAGCTGAAATGAAAGGTATTCCAAAAGAACATGTTTGGATAGATCCGGGGATTGGTTTTGCTAAGTCTAGAGAGGAAGAGAATGAAGTAATGAAGCGACTTGATGAACTAGTTGCTACAGAATATCCTGTCCTCTTAGCGACCAGTCGTAAACGCTTTATAAAAACCATCATGCATGAAGATTTACCTGCTAAGGAGCGAGATGAAGCTACAGCAGCAACAACGGCATACGGGATTATGAAAGGTGTGCAAGGTGTTCGCGTTCATAATGTACAATTGAATGCACGTATAGCTGAAAGTATGGATATATTAAAGGAGAATGAAAATGAACGACACAATCTTTCTTAATGGTATGGATTTTTATGGTTATCATGGGGTTCTTCCTGCTGAAAATGAAATAGGGCAAATCTTCAGCGTAGATGTGGCTATGAAACTGGACTTATCTACAGCAGGGGAGACAGACGATGTTAATGATACAGTGAATTACGGTGAAGTATATGAACACGTTAAAGAAATTATGGAAGGCAAACCTGTGCAATTGCTAGAGCATCTTGCTGAACGTATTGCAAAACGTATAAATTCACACTATAATCGTGTAATGGAAACAAAAGTAAGCATCACTAAAACAAATCCACCGATACCTGGACATTACAAAGGCGTAGGTGTTGAAATAGTGAGGGTGAATCACTAATGGTTAATGCATATTTAGGTTTAGGAAGTAATATTGGTGATCGTGAAACACAACTTGAAGAAGCCATTCGTATTTTAGATAATAAAGAAGGGATACAAGTTGCACAAACATCGCCAATCTATGAAACAGATCCGGTTGGCTATACCGACCAACCACAATTTTTAAATCAATGCATAGAGGTTCAAACAGTGTTGCCGCCTTCAGACTTATTGAAGGCTTGTCTCGATACAGAACAACAACTGCATCGTGTGAGAGATATACGATGGGGACCTAGAACACTAGATGTTGATATATTAATTTATGGTAATCTCACTGTAGAACAAGATGATTTAATCATTCCACATCCACGTATGTTGGAACGCGCGTTTGTTCTTATACCTTTAAATGATATAGCATCTGACGTGATTGAGCCACAATCACACAAAAAGATTAGTCAACTAGTGAAAACTGACGATACTGTTAAGCAGTATCAGAGTGACGTTTAAGGATTCCTGTTCGGAATAATAGTAGATGACATAAGGCGTGGTGGCAATTGTGATTGGAGAGTGCGAAAGAAATCGAATAACTCACAAATGTAATTATTGAGGTGTTTTCAGCACAAAAAGTATAAATTGCTTTATTACATTCTCGCCGTCTAGTAGAATTAATAAGTGAGAGAGTTGTCGCAACTGAAGTGTGGAAATATGCTTCAGGATACTTTGAAAGTGTAAGAGATAATTTTAAAGTGAGAATAGCATTAACCATGAAGTGCGAAGCAACACATGCTAGAGATTTTAAAAAATTTCCAAATGGAAATCTCAAAAAATAGACCAAAAAGCATAAAGGAGAGGCAAATATGTCAGAAGAAATGAATGACCAAATGCAAGTCCGTCGTCAAAAATTACAAGAACTTTACGATTTAGGGATTGACCCGTTCGGTAAAAAGTTCGATAGATCATCAATGGCGGCTCCATTACACGAAGATTGGGATCAATTTTCAAAAGAAGAATTGAAAGAAAAAGAAGATGAGAGCCAAGTAAGTATCGCTGGTCGTTTAATGACAAAACGTGGTAAAGGGAAAGCTGGATTTGCTCACGTACAAGATTTGTCAGGACAAATTCAAATTTATGTAAGAAAAGACCAAGTTGGAGAAGAACAATTTGAGTTATGGAAAGCTGCTGATTTAGGAGATATCGTCGGCATTGAAGGTGTAATGTTTAAAACAAACACGGGTGAGCTTTCTGTAAAAGCTAAATCATTCACGTTACTAACTAAATCACTACGCCCATTACCAGATAAATTCCATGGTCTACAAGACGTAGAACAACGCTATCGTCAACGTTACCTAGATTTAATTACAAATCAAGATAGTACACAAACGTTTATTAATAGAAGTAAAATCCTACAAGAAATGCGTAACTATCTAAATCAAAACGGATTCTTAGAAGTAGAAACGCCTATGATGCACCAAATCGCAGGTGGTGCAGCAGCAAGACCGTTCGTAACGCATCATAATGCATTAGACGCTACTTTATACATGAGAATCGCAATCGAATTACATTTAAAACGTTTAATTGTTGGTGGATTGGAAAAAGTATATGAAATTGGACGTGTATTCCGTAACGAAGGTGTATCTACACGCCACAATCCTGAATTTACAATGATTGAATTATATGAAGCATACGCCGATTACGAAGATATCATGGATTTAACAGAAAACCTTATTAGACATATTTCTAACCAAGTACGTGGTACAGCTAAATTAACATACGGTGAAGTAGAAGTAGACTTAGAATCTAGTTGGAAACGCGTGCATATGGTAGATGCAGTGAAAGAAGCAACTGGTGTAGATTTCTATGAAGTTAAGAGCGATGAAGAAGCTAAAGCTCTTGCCAAAGAACATGGCATCGAAATTACTGACAACATGAAATATGGTCATATCTTAAATGAATTCTTCGAACAAAAAGTAGAAGAAACGTTAATTCAACCGACATTTGTATATGGTCACCCAATCGAAATTTCTCCATTAGCGAAGAAAAATGAAGAAGACCCACGATTTACAGACCGTTTTGAATTATTCATTGTTGGTAGAGAACATGGTAACGCATTTACAGAACTTAATGACCCAATTGATCAAAGAGAAAGATTTGAAAGCCAATTAGAAGAAAAAGAACAAGGTAATGACGAAGCGCATGATATGGATGAAGATTACATTGAAGCATTAGAGTACGGTATGCCTCCAACTGGTGGTTTAGGTATCGGTATCGATCGTCTTGTTATGTTATTAACTGATTCAGCATCAATCAGAGATGTACTATTATTCCCATACATGAGACAAAAATAATTAAGTATAAACAATTAAATTTAAAGAATTTGAACATGGGCAACTTTTACTATTGTGAAGTTGTCCATGTTTTGTTATGATATTTTTTAAAGCCTTAAAAACAGACGATTAATTATCTAAAGATAATTAAGTGATTACGAAATCTTTTTAATTAGATGTCAAATACTTTTTGAATTGAATGTAAAGAGATAGAAATTTTACAAACTATTATTGTAAAGTAGCAATTGTCTTTTGATTATCTTAGAAAATATTTAAAAAAGTGTTGACGCATAGAGAAAAATGAAGTAATATAAAAAAGTCGTCAAAAACAGGACGTGAAAAAATAATAACACTGTAAATATACTGTAAAAGAAATTTTAAAAAAGTGTAAAATTAACTGTTGCAAACGTTAATTAAACAGTGTAGTATGTATAAAGTAAGTTAATTGTCTGGTGACAATGGCAAGGAGGTCACACCTGTTCCCATGCCGAACACAGAAGTTAAGCTCCTTAGCGCCGATGGTAGTCGGACTTACGTTCCGCAAGAGTAGGACGTTGCCAGGCATTAACTTAAATTGGAGGATTAGCTCAGCTGGGAGAGCATCTGCCTTACAAGCAGGGGGTCGGCGGTTCGAACCCGTCATCCTCCACCATTTAAAAATTTTAGCCGGCCTAGCTCAACTGGTAGAGCAACTGACTTGTAATCAGTAGGTTGGGGGTTCAAGTCCTCTGGCCGGCACCATGTTTTGAGCCATTAGCTCAGTTGGTAGAGCATCTGACTTTTAATCAGAGGGTCAGAGGTTCGAATCCTCTATGGCTCATACAGTTTCATTAAGCAGAAGTAGTTCAGCGGTAGAATACAACCTTGCCAAGGTTGGGGTCGCGGGTTCGAATCCCGTCTTCTGCTCCATTATTTTGCCGGGGTGGCGGAACTGGCAGACGCACAGGACTTAAAATCCTGCGGTGAGAGATCACCGTACCGGTTCGATTCCGGTCCTCGGCACCATCTTTTAATATTGCGCCCGTAGCTCAACTGGATAGAGTGCTTGACTACGGATCAAGAGGTTATGGGTTCGACTCCTATCGGGCGCGCCATTTAAATAGAACCCTTTAATTATATACGGGAAGTAGCTCAGCTTGGTAGAGCACTTGGTTTGGGACCAAGGGGTCGCAGGTTCGAATCCTGTCTTCCCGACTCTTTAAATAATGGGGGCTTAGCTCAGCTGGGAGAGCGCCTGCTTTGCACGCAGGAGGTCAGCGGTTCGATCCCGCTAGTCTCCACCATTTTTGAAATATCAAATGAACATTGAAAACTGAATGACAATATGTCAACGTTAATTCCGAAAAACAACAATTTATTGTTGATTTAACAAGTGTTGAAGAAACACATTTAGTATTATGAGCTAATCAAACATCATAAATTTTTATGGAGAGTTTGATCCTGGCTCAGGATGAACGCTGGCGGCGTGCCTAATACATGCAAGTCGAGCGAACAGATAAGGAGCTTGCTCCTTTGACGTTAGCGGCGGACGGGTGAGTATCACGTGGGTAACCTACCCATAAGACTGGAATAACTCCGGGAAACCGGGGCTAATGCCGGATAATATTTAGAACCGCATGGTTCTAAAGTGAAAGATGGCCTTGCTATCACTTATGGATGGACCCGCGCCGTATTAGCTAGTTGGTAAGGTAACGGCTTACCAAGGCAACGATACGTAGCCGACCTGAGAGGGTGATCGGCCACACTGGAACTGAGACACGGTCCAGACTCCTACGGGAGGCAGCAGTAGGGAATCTTCCGCAATGGGCGAAAGCCTGACGGAGCAACGCCGCGTGAGTGATGAAGGTCTTCGGATCGTAAAGCTCTGTTATTAGGGAAGAACAAATGCGTAAGTAACTGTGCGCGTCTTGACGGTACCTAATCAGAAAGCCACGGCTAACTACGTGCCAGCAGCCGCGGTAATACGTAGGTGGCAAGCGTTATCCGGAATTATTGGGCGTAAAGCGCGCGTAGGCGGTTTTTTAAGTCTGATGTGAAAGCCCACGGCTCAACCGTGGATGGTCATTGGAAACTGGAAAACTTGAGTGCAGAAGAGGAAAGTGGAATTCCATGTGTAGCGGTGAAATGCGCAGAGATATGGAGGAACACCAGTGGCGAAGGCGACTTTCTGGTCTGCAACTGACGCTGATGTGCGAAAGCGTGGGGATCAAACAGGATTAGATACCCTGGTAGTCCACGCTGTAAACGATGAGTGCTAAGTGTTAGGGGGTTTCCGCCCCTTAGTGCTGCAGCTAACGCATTAAGCACTCCGCCTGGGGAGTACGACCGCAAGGTTGAAACTCAAAGGAATTGACGGGGACCCGCACAAGCGGTGGAGCATGTGGTTTAATTCGAAGCAACGCGAAGAACCTTACCAAATCTTGACATCCTTTGATCGCTCTAGAGATAGAGTTTTCCCCTTCGGGGGACAAAGTGACAGGTGGTGCATGGTTGTCGTCAGCTCGTGTCGTGAGATGTTGGGTTAAGTCCCGCAACGAGCGCAACCCTTAAGCTTAGTTGCCATCATTAAGTTGGGCACTCTAGGCTGACTGCCGGTGACAAACCGGAGGAAGGTGGGGATGACGTCAAATCATCATGCCCCTTATGATTTGGGCTACACACGTGCTACAATGGACAATACAAAGGGCAGCTAAACCGCGAGGTCAAGCAAATCCCATAAAGTTGTTCTCAGTTCGGATTGTAGTCTGCAACTCGACTACATGAAGCTGGAATCGCTAGTAATCGTAGATCAGCATGCTACGGTGAATACGTTCCCGGGTCTTGTACACACCGCCCGTCACACCACGAGAGTTTGTAACACCCGAAGCCGGTGGAGTAACCTTTGGAGCTAGCCGTCGAAGGTGGGACAAATGATTGGGGTGAAGTCGTAACAAGGTAGCCGTATCGGAAGGTGCGGCTGGATCACCTCCTTTCTAAGGATATATTCGGAACATCTTCTACGAAGATGAAACGGAATAACATTGACATATTGTATTCAGTTTTGAATGCTCATCAGAGTATTTAAAATATTATAGAAATGGGCCTATAGCTCAGCTGGTTAGAGCGCACGCCTGATAAGCGTGAGGTCGGTGGTTCGAGTCCACTTAGGCCCACCATTTTGTACATTGAAAACTAGATAAATAAGTAAAATAATGATTTTACCAAGCAAAACCGAGTGAATAGCGTGTATACGCTTGAATTCAAAAATAATCGCTAGTGTTCGAAAGAACACTCACAGATTAATAACGTTTGCTTTTTAGTCTTTTGACTAAAAACATAGATTAAGTTATTAAGGGCGCACGGTGAATGCCTTGGCACTAGAAGCCGATGAAGGACGTTACTAACGACGATATGCTTTGGGGAGCTGTAAGTAAGCTGTGATCCAGAGATTTCCGAATGGGGAAACCCAACACGAGTTATGTCGTGTTATCGATATGTGAATACATAGCATATCCGAAGGTAGACGCGGAGAACTGAAACATCTTAGTACCCGCAGGAAGAGAAAGAAAAATCGATTCCCTGAGTAGCGGCGAGCGAAACGGGAAGAGCCCAAACCAATGAGCTTGCTTATTGGGGTTGTAGGACACTCTCTACGGAGTTAGAAAAGAATAGATTAGACGAAGTAACTGGAAAGTTACATCAGAGAAGGTAATAATCCTGTAGTCGAAAATCTGTTCACTCTTGAGTGGATCCTGAGTACGACGGAGCACGTGTAATTCCGTCGGAATCTGGGAGGACCATCTCCTAAGGCTAAATACTCTCTAGTGACCGATAGTGAACCAGTACCGTGAGGGAAAGGTGAAAAGTACCCCGGAAGGGGAGTGAAATAGAACTTGAAACCGTGTGCTTACAAGTAGTCAGAGCCCGTTAATGGGTGATGGCGTGCCTTTTGTAGAATGAACCGGCGAGTTACGATCTGATGCAAGGTTAAGCAGCAAATGTGGAGCCGTAGCGAAAGCGAGTCTGAATAGGGCGTTGAGTATTTGGTCGTAGACCCGAAACCAGGTGATCTACCCATGACCAGGCTGAAGTTCAGGTAACACTGAATGGAGGGCCGAACCGACTTACGTTGAAAAGTGAGCGGATGAGTTGTGGGTAGCGGAGAAATTCCAATCGAACCTGGAGATAGCTGGTTCTCTCCGAAATAGCTTTAGGGCTAGCCTCAAGTGATGATTATTGGAGGTAGAGCACTGTTTGGACGAGGGGCCCTTCTCGGGTTACCGAATTCAGACAAACTCCGAATGCCAATCAATTTAACTTGGGAGTCAGAACGCGAGTGATAAGATCCGTGTTCGAAAGGGAAACAGCCCAGACCACCAGCTAAGGTCCCAAAATATATGTTAAGTGGAAAAGGATGTGGCGTTGCCCAGACAACTAGGATGTTGGCTTAGAAGCAGCCATCATTTAAAGAGTGCGTAATAGCTCACTAGTCGAGTGACACTGCGCCGAAAATGTACCGGGGCTAAACATATTACCGAAGCTGTGGATTGTCCGTAGGACAATGGTAGGAGAGCGTTCTAAGGGCGTTGAAGCATGATCGCAAGGACATGTGGAGCGCTTAGAAGTGAGAATGCCGGTGTGAGTAGCGAAAGACGGGTGAGAATCCCGTCCACCGATTGACTAAGGTTTCCAGAGGAAGGCTCGTCCGCTCTGGGTTAGTCGGGTCCTAAGCTGAGGCCGACAGGCGTAGGCGATGGATAACAGGTTGATATTCCTGTACCACCATGATTCGTTTTAAGCGATGGGAGGACGCAGTAGGATAGGCGAAGCGTGCTGTTGGAGTGCACGTCCAAGCAATAAGACTGAGTGTTAGGCAAATCCGACACTCATAAGGTCAAGTTGTGATGGGGAGAGGAAATTGTTTCCTCGAGTCGCTGATTTCACACTGCCAAGAAAAGTCTCTAGCTAGAATACTGGTGCCCGTACCGCAAACCGACACAGGTAGTCAAGATGAGAATTCTAAGGTGAGCGAGCGAACTCTCGTTAAGGAACTCGGCAAAATGACCCCGTAACTTCGGGAGAAGGGGTGCTCTTTAGGGTGCAAGCCCAGGAGAGCCGCAGTGAATAGGCCCAAGCGACTGTTTATCAAAAACACAGGTCTCTGCTAAACCGTAAGGTGATGTATAGGGGCTGACGCCTGCCCGGTGCTGGAAGGTTAAGAGGAGTGGTTAGCTTCTGCGAAGCCACGAATCGAAGCCCCAGTAAACGGCGGCCGTAACTATAACGGTCCTAAGGTAGCGAAATTCCTTGTCGGGTAAGTTCCGACCCGCACGAAAGGCGTAACGATTTGGGCACTGTCTCAACGAGAGACTCGGTGAAATCATAGTACCTGTGAAGATGCAGGTTACCCGCGACAGGACGGAAAGACCCCGTGGAGCTTTACTGTAGTCTGATATTGAAATTCGGCACAGCTTGTACAGGATAGGTAGGAGCCTTAGAAACGTGAGCGCTAGCTTACGTGGAGGCGTTGGTGGGATACTACCCTTGCTGTGTTGGATTTCTAACCCGCACCATTAATCATGGTGGGAGACAGTGTCAGATGGGCAGTTTGACTGGGGCGGTCGCCTCCTAAAGAGTAACGGAGGCGCTCAAAGGTTTCCTCAGAATGGTTGGAAATCATTCATAGAGTGTAAAGGCATAAGGAAGCTTGACTGCGAGACCTACAAGTCGAGCAGGGTCGAAAGACGGACTTAGTGATCCGGTGGTTCCGCATGGAAGGGCCATCGCTCAACGGATAAAAGCTACCCCGGGGATAACAGGCTTATCTCCCCCAAGAGTTCACATCGACGGGGAGGTTTGGCACCTCGATGTCGGCTCATCGCATCCTGGGGCTGTAGTCGGTCCCAAGGGTTGGGCTGTTCGCCCATTAAAGCGGTACGCGAGCTGGGTTCAGAACGTCGTGAGACAGTTCGGTCCCTATCCGTCGTGGGCGTAGGAAATTTGAGAGGAGCTGTCCTTAGTACGAGAGGACCGGGATGGACATACCTCTGGTGTACCAGTTGTCGTGCCAACGGCATCGCTGGGTAGCTATGTATGGACGGGATAAGTGCTGAAAGCATCTAAGCATGAAGCCCCCCTCAAGATGAGATTTCCCAACTTCGGTTATAAGATCCCTCAAAGATGATGAGGTTAATAGGTTCGAGGTGGAAGCGTAGCGATACGTGGAGCTGACGAATACTAATCGATCGAAGACTTAATCAATTTTTAAACGTTTTGTTTGGTTTCATTCATTTTACTTATTATCTAGTTTTGAATGTATAATTTCATACATTGCATTGTCTGGTGACAATGGCAAGGAGGTCACACCTGTTCCCATGTCGAACACAGAAGTTAAGATCCTTAGCGCCGATGGTAGTCGGACTTACGTTCCGCAAGAGTAGGACGTTGCCAGGCAATTATTCGGAGGATTAGCTCAGCTGGGAGAGCATCTGCCTTACAAGCAGGGGGTCGGCGGTTCGAACCCGTCATCCTCCACCATTTAAATACATTAGCCGGCCTAGCTCAACTGGTAGAGCAACTGACTTGTAATCAGTAGGTTGGGGGTTCAAGTCCTCTGGCCGGCACCATGTTTTGAGCCATTAGCTCAGTTGGTAGAGCATCTGACTTTTAATCAGAGGGTCAGAGGTTCGAATCCTCTATGGCTCATACAGTTTCATTAAGCAGAAGTAGTTCAGCGGTAGAATACAACCTTGCCAAGGTTGGGGTCGCGGGTTCGAATCCCGTCTTCTGCTCCATTATTTTGCCGGGGTGGCGGAACTGGCAGACGCACAGGACTTAAAATCCTGCGGTGAGAGATCACCGTACCGGTTCGATTCCGGTCCTCGGCACCATCTTTTAATATTGCGCCCGTAGCTCAACTGGATAGAGTGCTTGACTACGGATCAAGAGGTTATGGGTTCGACTCCTATCGGGCGCGCCATTTAAATAGAACCCTTTAATTATATACGGGAAGTAGCTCAGCTTGGTAGAGCACTTGGTTTGGGACCAAGGGGTCGCAGGTTCGAATCCTGTCTTCCCGACTCTTTAAATAATGGGGGCTTAGCTCAGCTGGGAGAGCGCCTGCTTTGCACGCAGGAGGTCAGCGGTTCGATCCCGCTAGTCTCCACCATTTTTGAAATATCAAATGAACATTGAAAACTGAATGACAATATGTCAACGTTAATTCCGAAAAACAACAATTTATTGTTGATTTAACAAGTGTTGAAGAAACACATTTAGTATTATGAGCTAATCAAACATCATAAATTTTTATGGAGAGTTTGATCCTGGCTCAGGATGAACGCTGGCGGCGTGCCTAATACATGCAAGTCGAGCGAACAGATAAGGAGCTTGCTCCTTTGACGTTAGCGGCGGACGGGTGAGTATCACGTGGGTAACCTACCCATAAGACTGGAATAACTCCGGGAAACCGGGGCTAATGCCGGATAATATTTAGAACCGCATGGTTCTAAAGTGAAAGATGGCCTTGCTATCACTTATGGATGGACCCGCGCCGTATTAGCTAGTTGGTAAGGTAACGGCTTACCAAGGCAACGATACGTAGCCGACCTGAGAGGGTGATCGGCCACACTGGAACTGAGACACGGTCCAGACTCCTACGGGAGGCAGCAGTAGGGAATCTTCCGCAATGGGCGAAAGCCTGACGGAGCAACGCCGCGTGAGTGATGAAGGTCTTCGGATCGTAAAGCTCTGTTATTAGGGAAGAACAAATGCGTAAGTAACTGTGCGCGTCTTGACGGTACCTAATCAGAAAGCCACGGCTAACTACGTGCCAGCAGCCGCGGTAATACGTAGGTGGCAAGCGTTATCCGGAATTATTGGGCGTAAAGCGCGCGTAGGCGGTTTTTTAAGTCTGATGTGAAAGCCCACGGCTCAACCGTGGATGGTCATTGGAAACTGGAAAACTTGAGTGCAGAAGAGGAAAGTGGAATTCCATGTGTAGCGGTGAAATGCGCAGAGATATGGAGGAACACCAGTGGCGAAGGCGACTTTCTGGTCTGCAACTGACGCTGATGTGCGAAAGCGTGGGGATCAAACAGGATTAGATACCCTGGTAGTCCACGCTGTAAACGATGAGTGCTAAGTGTTAGGGGGTTTCCGCCCCTTAGTGCTGCAGCTAACGCATTAAGCACTCCGCCTGGGGAGTACGACCGCAAGGTTGAAACTCAAAGGAATTGACGGGGACCCGCACAAGCGGTGGAGCATGTGGTTTAATTCGAAGCAACGCGAAGAACCTTACCAAATCTTGACATCCTTTGATCGCTCTAGAGATAGAGTTTTCCCCTTCGGGGGACAAAGTGACAGGTGGTGCATGGTTGTCGTCAGCTCGTGTCGTGAGATGTTGGGTTAAGTCCCGCAACGAGCGCAACCCTTAAGCTTAGTTGCCATCATTAAGTTGGGCACTCTAGGCTGACTGCCGGTGACAAACCGGAGGAAGGTGGGGATGACGTCAAATCATCATGCCCCTTATGATTTGGGCTACACACGTGCTACAATGGACAATACAAAGGGCAGCTAAACCGCGAGGTCAAGCAAATCCCATAAAGTTGTTCTCAGTTCGGATTGTAGTCTGCAACTCGACTACATGAAGCTGGAATCGCTAGTAATCGTAGATCAGCATGCTACGGTGAATACGTTCCCGGGTCTTGTACACACCGCCCGTCACACCACGAGAGTTTGTAACACCCGAAGCCGGTGGAGTAACCTTTGGAGCTAGCCGTCGAAGGTGGGACAAATGATTGGGGTGAAGTCGTAACAAGGTAGCCGTATCGGAAGGTGCGGCTGGATCACCTCCTTTCTAAGGATATATTCGGAACATCTTCTACGAAGATGAAACGGAATAACATTGACATATTGTATTCAGTTTTGAATGCTCATCAGAGTATTTAAAATATTATAGAAATGGGCCTATAGCTCAGCTGGTTAGAGCGCACGCCTGATAAGCGTGAGGTCGGTGGTTCGAGTCCACTTAGGCCCACCATTTTGTACATTGAAAACTAGATAAATAAGTAAAATAATGATTTTACCAAGCAAAACCGAGTGAATAGCGTGTATACGCTTGAATTCAAAAATAATCGCTAGTGTTCGAAAGAACACTCACAGATTAATAACGTTTGCTTTTTAGTCTTTTGACTAAAAACATAGATTAAGTTATTAAGGGCGCACGGTGAATGCCTTGGCACTAGAAGCCGATGAAGGACGTTACTAACGACGATATGCTTTGGGGAGCTGTAAGTAAGCTGTGATCCAGAGATTTCCGAATGGGGAAACCCAACACGAGTTATGTCGTGTTATCGATATGTGAATACATAGCATATCCGAAGGTAGACGCGGAGAACTGAAACATCTTAGTACCCGCAGGAAGAGAAAGAAAAATCGATTCCCTGAGTAGCGGCGAGCGAAACGGGAAGAGCCCAAACCAATGAGCTTGCTTATTGGGGTTGTAGGACACTCTCTACGGAGTTAGAAAAGAATAGATTAGACGAAGTAACTGGAAAGTTACATCAGAGAAGGTAATAATCCTGTAGTCGAAAATCTGTTCACTCTTGAGTGGATCCTGAGTACGACGGAGCACGTGTAATTCCGTCGGAATCTGGGAGGACCATCTCCTAAGGCTAAATACTCTCTAGTGACCGATAGTGAACCAGTACCGTGAGGGAAAGGTGAAAAGTACCCCGGAAGGGGAGTGAAATAGAACTTGAAACCGTGTGCTTACAAGTAGTCAGAGCCCGTTAATGGGTGATGGCGTGCCTTTTGTAGAATGAACCGGCGAGTTACGATCTGATGCAAGGTTAAGCAGCAAATGTGGAGCCGTAGCGAAAGCGAGTCTGAATAGGGCGTTGAGTATTTGGTCGTAGACCCGAAACCAGGTGATCTACCCATGACCAGGCTGAAGTTCAGGTAACACTGAATGGAGGGCCGAACCGACTTACGTTGAAAAGTGAGCGGATGAGTTGTGGGTAGCGGAGAAATTCCAATCGAACCTGGAGATAGCTGGTTCTCTCCGAAATAGCTTTAGGGCTAGCCTCAAGTGATGATTATTGGAGGTAGAGCACTGTTTGGACGAGGGGCCCTTCTCGGGTTACCGAATTCAGACAAACTCCGAATGCCAATCAATTTAACTTGGGAGTCAGAACGCGAGTGATAAGATCCGTGTTCGAAAGGGAAACAGCCCAGACCACCAGCTAAGGTCCCAAAATATATGTTAAGTGGAAAAGGATGTGGCGTTGCCCAGACAACTAGGATGTTGGCTTAGAAGCAGCCATCATTTAAAGAGTGCGTAATAGCTCACTAGTCGAGTGACACTGCGCCGAAAATGTACCGGGGCTAAACATATTACCGAAGCTGTGGATTGTCCGTAGGACAATGGTAGGAGAGCGTTCTAAGGGCGTTGAAGCATGATCGCAAGGACATGTGGAGCGCTTAGAAGTGAGAATGCCGGTGTGAGTAGCGAAAGACGGGTGAGAATCCCGTCCACCGATTGACTAAGGTTTCCAGAGGAAGGCTCGTCCGCTCTGGGTTAGTCGGGTCCTAAGCTGAGGCCGACAGGCGTAGGCGATGGATAACAGGTTGATATTCCTGTACCACCATGATTCGTTTTAAGCGATGGGAGGACGCAGTAGGATAGGCGAAGCGTGCTGTTGGAGTGCACGTCCAAGCAATAAGACTGAGTGTTAGGCAAATCCGACACTCATAAGGTCAAGTTGTGATGGGGAGAGGAAATTGTTTCCTCGAGTCGCTGATTTCACACTGCCAAGAAAAGTCTCTAGCTAGAATACTGGTGCCCGTACCGCAAACCGACACAGGTAGTCAAGATGAGAATTCTAAGGTGAGCGAGCGAACTCTCGTTAAGGAACTCGGCAAAATGACCCCGTAACTTCGGGAGAAGGGGTGCTCTTTAGGGTGCAAGCCCAGGAGAGCCGCAGTGAATAGGCCCAAGCGACTGTTTATCAAAAACACAGGTCTCTGCTAAACCGTAAGGTGATGTATAGGGGCTGACGCCTGCCCGGTGCTGGAAGGTTAAGAGGAGTGGTTAGCTTCTGCGAAGCCACGAATCGAAGCCCCAGTAAACGGCGGCCGTAACTATAACGGTCCTAAGGTAGCGAAATTCCTTGTCGGGTAAGTTCCGACCCGCACGAAAGGCGTAACGATTTGGGCACTGTCTCAACGAGAGACTCGGTGAAATCATAGTACCTGTGAAGATGCAGGTTACCCGCGACAGGACGGAAAGACCCCGTGGAGCTTTACTGTAGTCTGATATTGAAATTCGGCACAGCTTGTACAGGATAGGTAGGAGCCTTAGAAACGTGAGCGCTAGCTTACGTGGAGGCGTTGGTGGGATACTACCCTTGCTGTGTTGGATTTCTAACCCGCACCATTAATCATGGTGGGAGACAGTGTCAGATGGGCAGTTTGACTGGGGCGGTCGCCTCCTAAAGAGTAACGGAGGCGCTCAAAGGTTTCCTCAGAATGGTTGGAAATCATTCATAGAGTGTAAAGGCATAAGGAAGCTTGACTGCGAGACCTACAAGTCGAGCAGGGTCGAAAGACGGACTTAGTGATCCGGTGGTTCCGCATGGAAGGGCCATCGCTCAACGGATAAAAGCTACCCCGGGGATAACAGGCTTATCTCCCCCAAGAGTTCACATCGACGGGGAGGTTTGGCACCTCGATGTCGGCTCATCGCATCCTGGGGCTGTAGTCGGTCCCAAGGGTTGGGCTGTTCGCCCATTAAAGCGGTACGCGAGCTGGGTTCAGAACGTCGTGAGACAGTTCGGTCCCTATCCGTCGTGGGCGTAGGAAATTTGAGAGGAGCTGTCCTTAGTACGAGAGGACCGGGATGGACATACCTCTGGTGTACCAGTTGTCGTGCCAACGGCATCGCTGGGTAGCTATGTATGGACGGGATAAGTGCTGAAAGCATCTAAGCATGAAGCCCCCCTCAAGATGAGATTTCCCAACTTCGGTTATAAGATCCCTCAAAGATGATGAGGTTAATAGGTTCGAGGTGGAAGCGTAGCGATACGTGGAGCTGACGAATACTAATCGATCGAAGACTTAATCAATTTTTAAACGTTTTGTTTGGTTTCATTCATTTTACTTATTATCTAGTTTTGAATGTATAATTTCATACATTGCATTGTCTGGTGACAATGGCAAGGAGGTCACACCTGTTCCCATGCCGAACACAGAAGTTAAGCTCCTTAGCGCCGATGGTAGTCGGACTTACGTTCCGCAAGAGTAGGACGTTGCCAGGCAATAACCCAAGAAAGAGACCGAAAGGTCTCTTTTTTTATATGAAAAAAGGCGCTAATCAGTGCCGCAGGCACAAAAAGAGCTTAACTTCTAACCTTGCATTGTCCCTGATAGAAGAAAGCGTTTGAAGCTGACGAATTGAGAGAAAGACGCAAAGAGCTTACAAGAGGTAAGTGAATAAGGAAAGAACGAAAATGAGGAAAGATGCGAGCGCTTGCCTTCGTAATCAGGAAGATTCTCCTTAGCGTCGATGGTAGCCGACTTACGTTCCGCAAGAGTACGTAAGCACTACTAAGTATTGAAAAAACAAGTAGTGCTTTAAAAGCGTTTGAAGCTGATGAATGATAGGTACGCAAGTGCTTCCACACTTGCATAAGACTCACTAAGCCCAAGTTGCCTTGGACTGCGTAGATAAAGGATCGCAAGTGGTTACACACTTGCATAAGACTCACTAAGCCCAAGTTGCCTTGGACAAGTGAGTCTAAACGGTTAAGGATTTGATTAAAGCGTCGGTGTGATCTTTAATTTTTGAAAATGGAATGCCTCCAAATCCTAAAATAAATTTGGTTTCAGTGATTGTATCATCATACATACTATAAGGAATGATTTTTAAGTGGTTATCTTTTGCACGTGCTAAACATTGTTCTGTTGTTAATTTATTTTTTACAGTTAAAGTGAAATGCATGCCCGCAAGTGCGTCATCAATCTTCAACTGTTTATGATAGGGTTCTAGCGCATCAATAATATATTGAAGTTTGGCTTTATATACTTTACGCATTTTATTTAAATGCCGTTCAAAACTTCCAGAAGCCATGAATTTTGCTACGATATGTTGCATGTGTGTAGGCACTGTATTTGATGGTTTATTATGCATATGATCGAATTTATCCACTAATTTATCGGGTAGGACTAAATATGCGATTCTGCAACTAGGGAACAGTGATTTTGAAAATGAACTGATATAAATCACTTTGTCTTTCGTGTCTAAACTTTGTAAAGCAGGAATAGGTTTCCCAAAATATCTAAATTCTGAATCGTAATCATCTTCAATGATGTAGCGATCAGTTCGTTGTTGAGCCCAATGAATTAATTGGGTTCTTTTTTTGAGATTCATGACATATCCAGTTGGAAATTGGTGGGATGGTGTCACATATGCAACATGATAGTTTGAGGTTTTTAAGTTTTTTAAATCCATACCTGTCTTGTTTACTGGGAATTGCGCATAGAAGATTTCTTTTTTATCCAGTACATTTTTGATAGGTGGGTAACTTGGATTCTCAATAATGTAGTCTGTTTCTGCTAATATATCGGTTAGTAAATAAATGAGCTGTTCAGTAGATGATCCAACAATAATTTGTTCTGGTCGACATGTAACCCCTCTACTATAAAACAGATAATGTGCGATTTCTTGGCGTAACTTCCACTCCCCTTTAGGGTGCGTATATTGTAATAGATTCACTGCATTATCTTCAAAAGTGTCACGTGCGTACTTTCTAAATTGTTGGTTTGGAAAATATTCCGTATCTATTTCTCTTAAATTAAATGCGTAATCATAATGAGTTGTAACATCATTTTGAATCGTTTTTGAATCTTCATCATATTCTACAGGTGATCCTGTTCTGTGTATAAGTGGTAAATTCTCGATATCTGAGACGAAGTAACCTGAACGTGGTTTCGAGTAAATATAACCTTCATCTAATAGATATTGGTAAGCGTGCTCAATCGTAGTGTTACTCACTGAAAGGTGCTGACTTAATGCACGTTTTGACGGGAATTTATCTCCAGATTGATATTGACCTTCAATAATTTGTTGTTTTAAATCTTCATACAATTTGATATAGAGATGTGATTTTACCATATAACTGACCCCTTAAATTAATTCGGAATTGTCCCTTTTTAAATACCAGTTTATCTTTTAAAATGAATTTAATCAACTTAGTAAAGGGGTAATAATTTATGAGTAAAATGACTGGATCAGAAAGAGTTAAAAGAGGTATGGCTGAAATGCAAAAAGGCGGCGTAATTATGGACGTCGTAAATGCAGAACAAGCTAAAATCGCTGAAGAAGCTGGCGCAGTTGCAGTGATGGCTTTAGAGCGTGTACCATCTGATATTAGAGCAGCTGGTGGTGTAGCACGTATGGCTAACCCAAATATTATTGAAGAGGTTATGAATGCAGTTTCTATACCAGTCATGGCTAAAGGTCGTATTGGTCATATTACTGAAGCGAGAGTATTAGAATCTATGGGTGTTGACTATATCGATGAATCTGAAGTACTTACACCTGCAGATGAAGAATACCACTTACGTAAAGATAACTTTACTGTACCATTTGTATGTGGTTGCCGTAACTTAGGGGAAGCTGCACGACGTATTGGTGAAGGTGCAGCGATGTTACGTACGAAAGGTGAGCCAGGTACAGGTAATATCGTTGAAGCAGTAAGACATATGAGACAAGTTAATGCTGAAGTAAGTCGTTTAACAGTAATGAATGATGATGAAATTATGACTGAGGCTAAAAATATTGGTGCACCTTATGAAGTATTAAAAGATATTAAAGATCATGGTCGCTTACCAGTAGTTAACTTTGCTGCGGGCGGTGTAGCAACACCTCAAGATGCTGCATTAATGATGGAATTAGGCGCTGATGGTGTGTTCGTTGGTTCAGGTATCTTTAAATCAGATGATCCTGAAAAATTCGCCAAAGCGATTGTTCAAGCTACAACACATTATCAAGACTATGAATTAATAGGCCGTTTAGCAAAAGATTTAGGTACTGCTATGAAAGGGTTAGACATTAATGAATTGTCATTAGAAGAACGTATGCAAGAGCGTGGTTGGTAAGATGAAGATAGGTGTATTAGCACTTCAAGGTGCTGTTCGAGAACATATACGCCATATTGAATTAAGTGGACATGAAGGTATCTCTGTTAAAAGAACAGAGCAGTTAAACGATATAGATGGCTTAATCATACCTGGTGGTGAATCTACTACTTTACGTCGCTTAATGAATTTATATGGCTTTAAAGAAGCCTTACAACAATCTGAGCTTCCAATGTTTGGGACATGTGCAGGTTTAATTGTACTATCTAAAGATATAGTTGGCGAAGAAGGTTATCTCAATAAATTAGATATTACTGTTGAGAGAAATTCTTTCGGTAGACAAGTAGATAGCTTTGAAAGTGAATTAGATGTTAAAGGTGTGGCGCAAGATATCGAAGGCGTGTTTATTCGTGCACCCCATATCACAGAAGTTCATGGCGAGGCTCAAATTCTTAGTGAAATCTCAAATAAAATTGTAGCAGTACAAGAAGGTAAATATTTGGGTGTTTCTTTCCATCCTGAATTAACAGATGATTTTAGAATTACTCAATATTTCATAGATGAAATTGTAGCTAAACAAGAAAAATAATATAAATCCCATTAAAATAATAAAAAGTGGTTCGTCGCAAATATGCGATGAACCACTTTTTTATTAAATGAAGAATCCTGCTATAGCTGCTGAGATAAATGATACGAGTGTCGCACCGAATAATAATTTTAATCCAAAACGTGCAACCATATCTCCTTTTTCACTATTTAGAGATTTAATCGCACCAGAAATAATTCCAATTGAACTAAAGTTTGCGAATGATACAACGAATACTGAAATAACACCAACCGCATGGTCGCTCATATCTTTCGCCTTTCTCAAGCTTTCCATTGCTACGAATTCGTTTGAAAGTAATTTAGTTGCCATGATTGAACCTGCTTGAACGGCATCATCCCATGGTACGCCGACTAAGAATGCAAACGGCGCAAAGACAAAACCAATTAATGTTTGGAAGTCCCATGTAATATGTCCACCAGATACGCCAGTGAAGATGGCGCTCACGACACCATTGAGCAATGCAATGATTGCAATATAACCAATTAACATTGCCCCGACAATGACTGCAACTTTAAATCCGTCTAAGATGTATTCCCCTAATACTTCGAAGAAAGATTGTTTCTTTGTTTCACTTTTCTCTAAAATCAATTTATCTTCTTTTTCATCAACTGTGTATGGATTGATGATAGATGCGATGATAAAACCGCCAAATAAATTTAATACTACAGCTGTAACTACGTATCGTGGTTCAATCAACGTAAAGTATGCACCGATGATCGAAGCTGAAACTGTAGACATCGCAGACGCAGTTAACGTATAGAGTCTTTGTTTAGAAATGTGAGCTAACTCATTCTTTAATGAAATGAATACTTCTGATTGTCCCAATATAGCTGCAGCAACCGCATTGTATGATTCTAGACGACCCATACCATTAATTTTTGAAATGATTAAACCTAAGAAGTTAATGATTAAAGGTAAAATTTTTGTGTATTGTAAGATACCAATTAACGCTGAAATAAATACGATAGGTAGTAATACATTAAAGAAGAATGGTGGGTTCTTCGGATCGACATATTCGAAACCACCGAACACGAATTTTACACCTTCAGCTGCCTTTAATAGTAAATAGTTAAAGCCATTTGATATCGCTCCGATAACTGTAATACCGGACTTTGTTTTTAATAATATGAAAGCAAATACAAGTTGTATTACGAGTAATATTCCGACATACTTCCATCGAATGTTCTTTCTGTCAGAACTAAATAAATAGGCCAAGCCTAAAAATACTGCAATCCCAATTAATCCTATGATAATATGCATAATAATTTCAGTCCCTTTTAAATTTTCTTATCTTATATCATACAATAAAACAGAGTTTACTAACATGAGTATTTTAAAATTTTTAAATCAAATTGGTTGAAAAAGGTCAAAGTTGGTCATATAATATAGTCAAAGATGGTCAAAAGAGGTGATGAACATGCATAACATGTCCGACATCATAGAACAATACATTAAGAAATTATTTGAGGACGCAAATGAAGATGTAGTTGAAATTCAACGTGCACATATTGCGCAACGCTTTGATTGTGTACCCTCGCAGCTAAACTATGTGATCAAGACTCGTTTTACGAACGAACACGGTTATGAAATAGAAAGTAAACGTGGTGGAGGCGGTTATATCCGCATCACGAAGATAGAAAATAGAGACGTAAAAGGTTATATTAATCACTTATTACAATTGATCGGACCATCTATTTCTCAACAACAAGGATACTATATTATTGATGGTTTATTAGACAACCATTACATCAATGAAAGAGAAGCTAAGATGATCAGAGCTGTAATAGACAGAGAAACATTAAACATGGATGTGATGGCTCGAGATATTATTCGAGCTAATATTCTTAAACGTTTGCTACACGTGATTAGTTATTATTAAAGTGAGGTGATGTGACGTGCTCTGTGAAAATTGTCATTCAAACGAAGCTGAATATAAAGTTGCTTTTAAAGGCGTAGATGGATTAGAAGAAAAATGGCTTTGTCCGACATGTGCACAAAGTGATAATGTTTGGTCGAACGATCAGCAAATGCAAGGTAACGATGATATTGAAGATACTTTCGTCATTAAACAAATCTTACAGCACTTAGCAGCAAAACACGGCTTAGAGTTTGATAACATTGCATTTAAAGAAGAGAAACGTTGTCCTACGTGCGGTATGACCCTCAAAGATATTGCACACGTCGGTAAATTCGGTTGTGCGGATTGCTTTGGAACTTTCAAAGACGACATTATCGATATTGTTAGACGCGTGCAAGGCGGACAAGTTGAACACGTCGGCAAAACACCTCAGTCTTCATATAAAAAGTTAGCACTTAAAAAGAAAATAGAAGAAAAATCGTCATATTTAGACAAACTCATAGAAGAACAAAATTTCGAAGAAGCTGCAATTGTTCGTGATGAAATCAAAGCTTTGAAGGCGGACAGCGAGGTGAATCGTGATGAACAACAGTGAAATTAATGCATATATGAGTGAATGGATGCGTAATGTAGCTGAAGTGCCAGTCGTTATGTCATCAAGAATTAGACTAGCTAGAAATTTAAATAATCATGTTCATCCGTTGATGTTTCCATCAGAAGAGGCAGGATTTCGAGTGATAAACGAAGTACAGGATGCACTTCCAGAAATGTCTATTCAACGATTAGATATGATGGACCAACAGAGTAAATATAAACTTGTGGCGAAACATTTAATAAGCCCAGAGTTAATTAAACAACCGGCTTCTGCATTGTTAGCGAATGAGGATGAATCCTTAAGTGTCATGGTAAATGAAGAAGATCATATTCGCATACAAGCAATGGGAAATGATTTATCACTGCATAGTTTGTATGAGAAAGCATCAGAAATTGACGACAAATTAGATAAAGCATTAGATATTAGCTTTGATGAAAATCTCGGTTATTTAACGACTTGTCCTACAAATATTGGGACAGGTATGAGGGCGAGTGTCATGGTGCACTTACCTGGATTATCGATTATGAACCGGATGAATCGCATTGCTCAAACAATCAGCCGATTTGGTTTTACAATTAGAGGTATTTACGGAGAAGGTTCGCAAGTCTACGGTCATATATATCAAATATCTAACCAGCTTACTTTAGGTAACACCGAAGATCATATTATCGAGAGTTTAAACGAAGTTGTGCAACAGATTATCAACGAAGAACTTCAAATAAGGGATCAGCTTAATGAGCACAATCATAGTGAAACGCTAGATCGAGTATATCGTTCGTTAGGTATTTTAAAGTATAGTAGACTGATGAATATGGAAGAGGCCTCATTAAGACTGAGCGATGTAAAGCTTGGTATTGATTTAGGTTATTTAGAATTAGAGCACTTTAAATTTAATGAAATGATGATCGCGATGCAAACACCATTCTTATTAGATGATGAAGATGATAGATCAGTAAATGAAATTAGAGCGCAAATATTGAGAGAACATATAAATTAGGAGGTCATGCTATTATGTTATTTGGTAGATTAACAGAGCGTGCACAACGTGTATTAGCACACGCCCAAGAAGAGGCAATTAGATTAAATCATTCAAATATAGGAACAGAACATTTACTCTTAGGACTTATGAAAGAGCCAGAAGGTATTGCAGCTAAAGTGCTAGAGTCATTTGATATTACGGAAGCAAAGGTCATCGAAGAAGTTGAGAAACTTATCGGTCATGGCCAAGAGCAAATGGGTGCGCTACATTACACACCTCGTGCGAAAAAGGTTATTGAATTATCAATGGATGAAGCACGTAAATTGCATCACAATTTCGTAGGAACTGAGCATATTTTACTTGGTCTTATTCGTGAAAATGAAGGTGTCGCTGCACGTGTATTTGCAAACTTAGACTTAAACATTACGAAAGCCCGTGCACAAGTTGTAAAAGCACTAGGCAGTCCTGAAATGAATACAAAAAATGCGCAAGCAAACAAATCAAACAACACACCAACATTAGATGGACTTGCACGTGACTTAACTGTTATCGCTAAAGATGGCACATTAGATCCAGTCATCGGTCGTGATAAAGAAATCACTCGTGTAATCGAAGTATTAAGTCGTCGTACTAAAAATAACCCAGTATTAATTGGTGAACCTGGTGTTGGTAAAACAGCAATTGCAGAAGGTTTAGCTCAAGCAATTGTTAACAACGAAGTGCCAGAAACATTAAAAGATAAACGCGTGATGTCTCTTGATATGGGTACGGTTGTTGCAGGTACGAAATATCGTGGTGAATTTGAAGAACGCTTGAAAAAAGTTATGGAAGAAATCCATCAAGCAGGTAACGTCATATTATTCATTGACGAATTACACACATTAGTAGGTGCTGGCGGTGCTGAAGGTGCAATCGATGCTTCAAACATCTTGAAACCAGCATTAGCACGTGGTGAACTACAATGTATCGGTGCGACAACTTTAGATGAATATCGTAAAAATATTGAAAAAGATGCAGCACTTGAACGTCGTTTCCAATCTGTTCAAGTTGATGAACCTACAGTTGAAGATACAATTGAAATCTTAAAAGGGTTACGTGATCGCTATGAAGCACACCACCGTATTAACATCTCAGATCAAGCACTTATTTCAGCTGCTAAACTAAGCGACCGTTATGTATCAGATAGATTCTTACCAGACAAAGCAATCGACTTAATCGACGAAGCAAGCTCTAAAGTAAGATTGAAAAATCATACAACACCACCAAACTTAAAAGAAATTGAACAAGAAATTGAGCAAGTTAAAAATGAAAAAGATGCTGCTGTACATGCTCAAGAATTCGAAAATGCAGCTAACTTAAGAGATAAACAAACAAAATTAGAAAAACAATACGAAGAATCTAAAAACAATTGGAAAAATACTCAAAACGGTGATAACACAGCATTATCTGAAGAAGACATCGGTGAAGTTATCGCTGGATGGACAGGTATTCCATTAACAAAAATCAATGAAACTGAATCAGATCGTTTATTAAACTTAGAAAATACACTACACAACAGAGTTATCGGACAAAAAGATGCGGTAACTTCAATCAGTAAAGCCGTTAGACGTGCAAGAGCTGGATTGAAAGATCCTAAAAAACCAATCGGTAGTTTCATCTTCCTTGGCCCAACTGGTGTAGGTAAGACTGAACTCGCACGTGCAATAGCTGAATCTATGTTTGGTGAAGATGATGCCATGATTCGTGTTGATATGAGTGAATTCATGGAAAAACACGCTGTCAGTCGTTTAGTCGGAGCCCCTCCAGGCTATGTAGGTCATGATGATGGTGGCCAATTAACTGAAAAAGTTAGACGTAAACCATATTCTGTAATCTTATTTGATGAAATAGAAAAAGCACACCCAGATGTATTCAACATCCTATTACAAGTATTAGATGATGGTCATTTAACAGATACGAAAGGTCGTCAAGTTGACTTCCGTAACACAGTGATTATTATGACTTCTAACGTTGGTGCACAAGAATTACAAGACCAACGATTTGCAGGATTTGGTGGCGCAGCTGAAGGTGAAGACTATGAAACAATCCGTAAGACAATGTTGAAAGAATTGAAAAATGCGTTCCGTCCAGAATTCTTAAACCGTGTAGATGACATTATCGTATTCCACAAACTATCAAAAGATGAATTGAAAGAAATTGTTACGATGATGGTAAACAGATTAACAAGTCGTCTTCACGAACAAGACATCAACATTAAAGTAACCGACGCTGCGAAAGAAAAAATTGCAGAAGAAGGTTATGACCCAGAATACGGTGCGCGCCCATTAATTCGTGCAATCCAAAAAACAGTAGAAGATAATTTAAGTGAACTCATCTTAGACGGTAATCAAATTGAAGGTAAAGACGTTCAAATTGATTACGATGGAGAAGAATTTAAATATGACATTCAAGAACGTACAGAAACTGAAGATCAAGATAAAGCAACTTCTGAATCTAAATAGCTTCACACACAAATAAACGATAAGGAGTGGGACAGAAAGCGAATTTTATAATAGAGATTTCGTATTCCCACTCGTTAACAAAGAATCTGAGACATCTATTTTTGTCTCAGATTCTTTTTATTTTGTGAAAATTTCATGGAAAGGATGACCGATTTAATTGTGGTTATAATAAAATAAGTGATTTATAAACACCAATAAAAAAGAATAATGTATTTTAATTTGTTTTAACTCTGTATGAGGTTTAAAATAGATTTGTTCTTATTAAAGATGGAGGTGCAGTTTTGGCCAAGAAAAAAGTAATTTTTGAATGTATGGCATGTGGTTACCAGTCACCGAAATGGATGGGTAAATGTCCTAACTGTGGCGCATGGAACCAAATGGAAGAAATAGTAGAACAAAAGGCGAGTACTAGTCCAAAACATGGCGTGCGTAGTCGTGAAAACACAGCTAAAGTACAAAAGTTAAATGATATACAGCAAGAAACGACGCCACGTATATTGAGTAAATCGGAAGAATTCAACCGAGTACTTGGTGGCGGTATTGTAAATGGCTCTCTTGTGTTAATAGGTGGAGATCCTGGTATAGGGAAGTCTACTTTACTTTTACAAGTCTGTGCAGCACTTTCTCAATCTCATAATGTGTTATACATTACGGGTGAGGAATCATTAAGCCAGACAAAATTGAGAGCACAGAGATTAGAAGAAAACTCAAGCAATCTAAATGTTTTTGCAGAGACGGATTTGGAAATTATTCATGAAACTGTGAAACAAACGAAACCGGATTTACTCGTGGTCGATTCAATCCAAACAATCTTTCATCCGGAAATCAGTTCAGCACCAGGTTCAGTTTCTCAAGTGAGAGAAAGTACCCAAAGCCTAATGAACATTGCAAAACAAATGAATATTGCAACATTTATCGTTGGACACGTGACGAAGGAAGGACAAATTGCTGGCCCAAGGTTGTTAGAACATATGGTTGATACCGTACTCTACTTTGAAGGTGATGAGCACCATGCTTATCGTATATTAAGAGCAGTTAAGAACCGTTTTGGTTCAACAAATGAGATGGGTATTTTCGAGATGAAACAAAGCGGTTTGAAAGGAGTCAAAAATCCTTCTGAAATGTTCTTAGAAGAACGGTCAACGAATGTACCTGGATCTACAATCGTCTCTACGATGGAAGGTACGAGACCGCTACTCATAGAAGTTCAAGCGTTAGTTACTCCTACGACATTTAACAACCCGAGACGTATGGCTACAGGCATTGATCATAATCGATTGAGTTTATTGATGGCCGTCTTGGAGAAGAAAGAAAATTATTTATTACAACAACAAGATGCATATATTAAAGTTGCTGGTGGGGTTAGACTGACCGAACCTGCAGTAGATTTAAGTATTATTGTAGCTACAGCCTCAAGCTTCAAAGATAAAGCAGTCGATGGGCTAGATTGTTACATCGGTGAAGTAGGTTTAACAGGAGAAGTTCGCCGTGTGTCACGTATTGAACAACGTGTGCAAGAAGCGGCTAAATTAGGTTTCAAGAGAGTCATTATTCCAAAGACGAATATCGGTGGCTGGCAGTTCCCAGAAGATATTAAAGTTATAGGAGTGGAAAATGTTCATGATGCTTTAAAATATGCAATTTCAAAATAATTGCACGTAACACGTAAAACGGAACGATATGTCATAATACATAGGCGTTAAGTTATTCAAAAAGTAAAATTAAAGCATTCAGACATTATTTATTAATAAAAGATGAGAAGGGAGGGTGACAATGAAAACATTAAAAATCATCGTTATACTTTGTTATTTCATATTAGGGGCAAGTTTAGGAGTTTATTTAATCCCTGAAATTGCATCTGACTTTGGTTTACGTCACTACACTTTTTTAAAAAACAGTTATTGTAATGCACTGATAGGGATTGCATTATTCTTTTTAATTTTCGGATGGTTTATAAGAAAAGTGACATTTACTTTAAAAGATTTAGAACGTAAGATAATGCGTCAAAGTGCAGTAGAAATTTTATTTGCAACGATTGGTTTAATGATTGGCTTACTCATTTCAGTAATGATTTCATTCATCTTCCAAATAATAGGCAATCATGTATTAAATCATTTTGTACCCATTATTGTAACGATTATATTAGGTTATTTTGGTTTTGAATTTGGGTTACGTAAACGAGATGAAATGTTGTTATTTTTACCTGAAAAAATGGCGCGTTCTATGTCTACAAATGCGAGCCATGCAGTTCCTAAGATTCTAGATACGAGTGCAATTATTGATGGGCGTATCTTAGATATCATCGAATGTGGTTTCATCGATGGGGTGCTTTTCATTCCTCAAGGAGTGATTAATGAGCTACAAGTAATAGCGGATTCTAAAGATAGTGTGAAGCGAGAAAAGGGTCAGCGTGGTTTAGATTTGCTGAATGAGTTATATGACATTGATTATCCAACACAAGTGATACATCCAACTTCTACGCATAGCGATATTGATGCAATGCTTATCAAACTTGCGAAACAATACAAAGCACATATTATTACTACAGACTTTAATCTTAATAAAGTATGCCACGTGCAAGGGATAAGAGCTTTGAACGTTAACGATTTATCAGAAGCGATTAAACCGAATGTACACCAAGGTGATTGCTTTACTTTATTATTAACTAAAATAGGTAAAGAGGCCGGTCAGGCAGTTGGTTATTTAGATGATGGCACGATGGTTGTCGTAGATCATGCTAAAAAATACGTCGGAGAACAAGTAGAAGTTGAAGTTATTAGTTTATTACAGTCTTCTTCAGGTCGAATTATCTTTGCTAAAATGACGCAATAGTTAAATATGTGTCACCGTTTCAAAATCGATAACAACTGCGGTATTATCATCTCCTTGTTGAAAATGCTACAATAGATAAATAAATTTTAAAGGTGTATTTTGAAACATAACCGATTAATATACCCAATGAATTAAAGAGGAGTGCTTTATGGCACTTTAAAAAATGGCAGGCTGTGGTATGATTATTAGGCGAGGAAATAACTACTAAAGTCAATGTAAAAAAGGCTTAATTGCTACTTTATGAGATTGACTAAGTATATTTTTGGTGATGTCTATTTTTTAAATGATATGATAAAGATGACATCTATATATTAATTAATAAATTTTTAAACAGGAGTGAACAGAATGAGCGATCGTGTAAGAGTTAGATATGCCCCAAGTCCAACTGGATACTTGCATATTGGTAATGCTAGAACTGCATTATTTAACTATTTATTCGCAAAACACTATGATGGAGATTTCGTAATCAGAATTGAAGATACAGACAGTAAACGTAATTTAGAAGATGGTGAATCTTCACAATTTGAAAATTTAAAATGGTTAGGTATCGAATGGGATGAATCTGTAGATAAAGATAAAGGATATGGCCCTTATCGTCAGTCAGAACGTGCAGAAATTTATAATCCATTAATTCAACAATTATTAGACGAAGATAAAGCATATAAATGCTATATGACAGAAGATGAATTAGAAGAGGAACGTCAAGAACAAATCGCACGTGGCGAAATGCCTCGTTATGGTGGAAAGCACGCACATTTAACTGAAGAAGAACGTCAACAATTTGAAGCGGAAGGTCGTAAACCATCAATCCGTTTCCGTGTGCCTCAAGATAAAACTTATAAATTTGAAGATATGGTTAAAGGTGAAATTTCATTCGATTCAGATAATATTGGTGACTGGGTCATTGTTAAAAAAGACGGCGTCCCTACGTATAACTTTGCCGTAGCAATCGATGATCACTATATGGAAATTACCGATGTTATTCGTGGTGATGACCATATTTCAAATACACCAAAACAAATGATGATTTACGAAACATTTGGTTGGGAAGTACCGAGATTTGCTCACATGTCATTAATTGTTAACGAAGAACGTAAAAAGTTAAGTAAACGTGATGGTCAAATCCTTCAATTCATTGAACAATATCGCGATTTAGGTTACTTACCAGAAGCATTATTTAACTTTATTACACTCCTTGGTTGGTCACCAGAAGGCGAAGATGAAATCTATTCTAAAGAAGAATTTATTAAAATATTCGACGAAAAACGTCTTTCTAAATCGCCAGCATTTTTCGATAAACAAAAATTAGCATGGGTTAACAACCAATATATGAAACAAAAAGATACTGAAACAGTATTTGAATTAGCATTACCTCATTTAATTAAAGCTGAGTTGTTACCAGCTGAACCTTCAGAAGAAGACCTAGACTGGGGTCGTAAACTTGTTGCACTTTATCAAAAAGAAATGAGTTATGCTGGAGAAATCGTACCTTTATCTGAATTATTCTTCCGCGACGATCAAACATTAGGAGACGATGAACAAGAAGTATTAAACGGTGAACAAGTGCCAGAATTAATGACACATCTATATAGTAAATTAGAAGCTTTAGAACCATTTGAAGCTGCAGAAATTAAAAAAGAAATCAAAGCAGTACAAAAGGAAACAGGCATTAAAGGTAAGCAATTATTCATGCCAATCCGTGTTGCAGTAACTGGTCAAATGCATGGTCCAGAATTACCAAATACAATCGAAGTATTAGGTAAAGAAAAAGTGTTGTCACGTTTACAACAATATGTGAAATAAGTGCATATTTAGAACTTGAAAAATAACACTATACCACTTATGATTAAATTGAAATACAGAGGAATAGTATGTAATGCCTAGTGTAAAGAGAGTGTGCGGTTGCTGCGAGCACATCACTAACATTGCTGAATGCACCTTTGTTTATAAAGTTAAATAATGTTGATGAGTGTAATTTAAGTTTGAACTACATGTATACGTAGCATGTGGTGAAGACTTATTTTGAAATAAGAGTGGAACCGTGCGAAAGCGCCTCTAACAAGTGAGTTAGAGGTGCTTTTTTTATAAAAAGGGGGATTGTCCGTGTTTAAATTTTTAAAAAGAATCAAAGACGATGTGAACATGGTGTTTGAGCAAGACCCGGCGGCACGTACAACATTTGAAGTTATTACTTCATATGCAGGATTACATGCAGTTTGGAGTCATTTAATCGCACATGAGTTATATAAAAAGAAGAAATTTGTGATGGCAAGACTCATTTCACAGATATCTCGTTTCTTTACAGGGATTGAGATACATCCTGGCGCAAAAATAGGTAAACGATTATTTATCGATCACGGCATGGGGGTCGTCATCGGTGAAACTTGTAATATCGGAGACAATGTGACGGTTTATCAAGGTGTTACATTAGGTGGTACAGGTAAAGAAAAGGGTAAACGTCATCCTGATATTGGGGATAATGTACTCATTGCAGCAGGGGCGAAAATATTAGGTAATATTAAAATTGATTCAAATGTTAATATCGGAGCTAATTCAGTAGTATTAAAATCAGTTCCCAATTATTCAACTGTTGTCGGAATTCCAGGCCACATTGTGAAACAAGATGGCAAACGTATAGGTAAAACATTTGATCATCGAAACTTACCAGATCCAATTTACGAACAACTCAAACACCTGGAAAGACAATTGGAGAAAACAAGAAACGGAGAGATACAAGATGATTACATTATATAATACGTTAACACGACAAAAAGAACCATTTAAACCAATGGAACAAGGTAAAGTGAATATGTACGTCTGTGGTCCAACAGTTTACAACTATATTCATATTGGTAATGCTAGGCCAGCTATTAATTATGATGTTGTCCGCAGATATTTTGAATATAAAGGTTATGAAGTGAATTACGTATCAAACTTTACAGACGTTGACGATAAATTGATTAAGCGTTCAAAGGAATTGAACGAATCAGTAAATACGATTGCTGACCGTTATATTAAAGCATTTTACGAAGATGTCGGTGCGCTTAATGTGAAAAAAGCAACATCCAACCCTCGTGTAATGGATCATATGGATGAAATCATTAAATTTATCAAGGAATTAGTCGATGAAGGTTATGCGTATGAAAGCGGTGGTGATGTTTACTTTAGAACGCGTAAATTTGATGATTATGGTAAGTTAAGTCATCAGTCATTAAATGATTTAAAGGTAGGCGCTCGCATCGAGCAAGGTGAACAAAAAGAAGACGCCTTAGACTTTACGCTATGGAAGAAAGCGAAAGAAGGCGAAATTAGTTGGGACAGCCCATTCGGTCAAGGTAGACCCGGTTGGCATATTGAATGTTCGGTAATGGCGTACCATGAACTGGGTGCTACGATCGATATCCATGCAGGTGGAACGGACTTACAATTCCCTCACCATGAAAATGAAATAGCTCAATCAGAAGCACATAACCATGCCCCATTTGCTAACTATTGGATGCACAATGGTTTCATCAACATCGATAATGAGAAAATGAGTAAATCATTAGGCAACTTTGTTTTAGTTCATGACATTATTAAAGAAATAGACCCAGATGTATTACGATTCTTTATGATTAGTGTTCATTATCGCAGTCCTATTAATTATAATATGGAATTGGTAGATGCGGCTAAGAGTGGTTTAGAACGTGTTAGAAATAGTTATAAAGCGATTGAAGAACGTGAAGAAATTGCGACAGATATTGAAAATCAAGAGGAATATATTGAGTCCATCGATCAAATACTTCAGCAATTTGAAACTGTGATGGATGACGACTTTAACACTGCAAATGCAATCACTGCATGGTTCGACTTAGCGAAATTAGCGAATAAATACGTATTAGAAAATACAACATCTACGCGTGTCATTAATCGTTTTAAAGAAGTGTATCAAATCTTCAGCGACGTATTAGGCGTCCCTCTTAAAAGCAAAGAAAATGATGTGTTATTAGATGAGCAGATTGAAGCACTTATCGAAGAACGCGAAGATGCGAGAAAGCGTAAAGACTTTGAACGTGCAGATGTTATTCGTGATGAGTTAAAAGAGCAAAATATTATTCTAGAAGATACACCTCAAGGCGTGAGGTTTAAACGTGGCTAATATGGACATTAAACTTCTTAACCCATTGACTTTAGCCTATATGGGAGATGCCGTTTTAGATCAACATGTGAGAGCCTATATTGTTACTAAATTACAAGCGAAACCTAACCGATTACATCAAGAAGCGAAACGTTATGTTTCAGCGAAGAGTCAAGCTCAGACATTAGAACAACTGTTAGAGGCGGAATGGTTTAAAGAACATGAACTTGATATTGTTAGACGTGGCAGAAACGCAAAAAGTTATACGAAAGCTAAGAACACCGACATTCAAACTTATAGAAAGAGTTCAGGGCTTGAAGCGGTTATCGGATTTTTATATTTAGAAGGGCAACAAGAGCGCCTAAATGCTTTATTAGAAACAATCGTTCAATATGTAAATGAAAGGAAGTGATACTGTGGAAGATATTATAATTGTCGGTCGTCATGCCGTTAAGGAAGCAATTGTCACGGGGCATACAATCAATAAAATTTTAATTCAAGACAGCATTAAAAAAGGCCAGATTAATGACATTTTGAAAAAAGCGAAAAATGAAAATATCATTGTCCAAAACGTACCAAAATCAAAGTTAGATAACTTATCAGATGCACCCCATCAAGGTATTGCAGCTTATATTGCACCTTATGATTACGCTGATTTTGATGAGTTTATCGAAACCCAGAAAAATAAGGATAAATTATCTACAGTATTAATATTAGATGGGTTAGAGGATCCACATAATTTAGGATCTATTTTAAGAACGGCTGACGCATCAGGTGTGGATGGCGTGATTATCCCTAAGAGACGTTCGGTCGCATTAACTCAAACGGTTGTTAAAGCTTCGACAGGTGCGATAGAACATGTACCGGTAGTACGTGTAACGAATTTGGCTCAAACGATAGACACTTTAAAAGACCACGGGTACTGGGTCGCTGGTACAGAAGCGGATAATGCTACTGATTATAGAGAGCTTGATGCAGGTATGCCACTTGCGATTGTCATTGGCAGTGAGGGCCAAGGAATGAGTCGTCTCGTTAAAGATAAATGTGATTTCCACATTAAGATTCCAATGATTGGACATGTTAATAGTTTAAATGCCTCTGTGGCAGCAAGTCTTATGATGTATGAGGTCTATCGTAAGCGCAATGAGATTGGAGCAGACTCATGAAAGAACGCCACTTAATCATTGATGGCTATAACATGATTGGTCAATCTTCAGAGTTGAGTCAACTGTCTAAAGAGAATCTTGAAGAAGCGAGAGAACAACTCCTCACAGCGATTGCTAACTACAGTGCAGTCATAGCAGATGAAGTTGTATGTGTCTTTGATGCTTATGAACAAGCTGGGGCCCATTCAGAATATACGTATCATGGTGTGAAGGTTATATTCACGAAAGAAAAAGAAACAGCTGATAGTTATATCGAACGTTATGTATATGACTTGTACGAGAAACATACGCGACATATTACCGTCGTTACGAGTGACATGAGCGAACAACATGCGATATTTGGCTCAGGTGCCTATCGCATTTCTTCAAGAGAAATGTGGAGAGACTTAAAAGAGAGCGAAGATTCTGTTTCTAAAAAACTGGAAGGTTTCAATGAAAATAAGCCACGGACACGTATAGAACTTTCAAATGAGATATTAGAAGAATTTGAAAAACTCAGACGTGGTACAGACGAATAATCACCATTTTGAAGCATTGATTTTTGGTAAATAAACTTTGTATCCTTGATTTAACATCGATGAAAGGACAAAGTAATGGCCAAGAATAACACCCAAGATTGCACTTCACAAACCACTGTTTCAAACTTCGACATTGAACAAATTATAGAAACCGTTACGCCGGCGATTAAACAAGCTTTAAGAAATTATTCAATACATGCAAACGACAGAGAAGATTTATACCAAGAAATATTACTGAAACTCTTTCGTGCATTAAAGAAATTTGACTTTTCGCAACCTACGCCATTTGAACATTACGTTAATCGCATCGTGAAAGCGGTAAAAAATGATTACATTCGTAAGAAAATGGCGATGTTACATCGTCAGGATATGTTAGTCAATGATTTTGTAGTGAGTTATAATTATAAAAAGTCAGAATGTATTTTAGAAAATAATGTCATAAGCGATGAAATGCGACACCAAATTAAAGCACTAACTGTCTCATTTACTCAATTGGAACAGGCAGTGATTACTTACACATTGGAGGATTACAAACCCCAAGAAATTGCACAATTATTGAATGTTAAAGTGAAAGTTGTTTACAATGCACTTCAACGTTGTAAAATGAAAATGAAACATCATTTGAAATATCATAAGTGATTTTTAAATGATTGAAGACATTACTATAAAATGAAAAAATAGACCATATCACACTATTAATGATAATTGACAATTAACTTCAATGTTCTGTATAGTAGATTGGTATTATAATGAGTAAGGTGAGACTAAATGAAGAAAGTACCACTAAGCTGTGATAAATGTGGCAATCGAAATTACAATGTTCCGAAGCATAACAATCAATCATCAAGACTTCAATTGAAAAAATATTGTTCGAGATGTAATGAGCATACGCTACATAAAGAATCGAAGTAAGTCTGTATTTATAGTTTAAAACTGATGAGCACAACGAACGCTATCACAATGTTGATTGTATTTTCTTGATTTAATGTACGCATTCGCAGATAGAGAATTAATGAAATTATACGGAGGTCTTGTTAATGGCTAAAAAAGAGAATTTCTTTAAAGGCGTTAAGTCAGAAATGGAAAAAACGAGTTGGCCGACGAAAGAGGAATTATTTAAATACACAGTTATTGTTGTGGCTACGGTAATCTTTTTCTTAGTTTTCTTCTATGTCTTAGACTTTGGAATTACAAGTATCATAGAATTAATTAAATAGTTAGGAGTGACGACATGTCTGAGGAAGTTGGCGAAAAACGTTGGTATGCTGTGCATACTTATTCTGGTTATGAAAATAAAGTAAAGAAAAATTTAGAAAAACGTGTTGAGACGATGAATATGACAGAACAAATTTTCAGAGTTGTAATACCTGAAGAAGAGGAAACGCAAGTTAAAGAAGGTAAAGCCAAGACTTTAACTAAAAAGACGTTCCCAGGTTATGTATTAGTAGAGCTAATCATGACTGATCAATCATGGTATATTGTAAGAAATACACCAGGTGTTACAGGGTTTGTTGGCTCAGCAGGTGCAGGATCTAAACCGAACCCATTACTTCCAGAAGAAGCGCGTTTTATACTAAAACAAATGGGCATGAAAGAAAAAACAGTGGACGTACATATTGATATTGGTGAACAAGTTGTTATCAAATCAGGTCCATTTGCAAACCAAGTTGGAGAAGTACAAGAAATCGATGTGGATAAATTTAAACTCACAGTTCTTGTAGACATGTTCGGAAGAGAAACACCAGTCGAAGTAGAATTCGATCAAATTGAAAAACTATAATCATTAGGAAAATCATGCATATTGAAAGCAATTGACCTTTATGGAAACACGAACTTCATTTCAGTTTTCCCAAAAAGGCTATTGATTTTTAATTTTGTTTGATGTTATAATACTGTGGTCGCGCTTTAAGAGCGTTCCATTTCGTCACGAAATGTAGAAGAGTGGGAGGGCAAAACTCAGTCCTATGACCACATCACGATATCAAGGAGGTGCACATCGTGGCTAAAAAAGTAGAAAAAGTAGTTAAATTACAAATTCCTGCAGGTAAAGCGAACCCAGCACCACCAGTTGGTCCAGCATTAGGTCAAGCAGGTGTGAATATCATGGGATTCTGTAAGGAATTCAACGCACGTACACAAGAGGATGCAGGTTTAATCATTCCAGTAGAAATCAGTGTTTATGAAGATCGTTCATTTACATTTGTTACTAAGACACCACCTGCGCCAGTATTACTTAAAAAAGCAGCAGGCATTGAAAAAGGTTCAGGTGAACCTAACAAGACTAAAGTTGCTACAGTAAGTAAAGATCAAGTACGCGAAATTGCTAACCAAAAGATGAAAGACTTAAACGCTGCTGACGAAGAAGCAGCTATGCGTATCGTTGAAGGTACAGCACGCAGCATGGGTATTACAGTAGAATAATACGAATCGCAAATGAAACTATAGATAATAAGATCGAAGCAGATGGCAGAAATGACAAACATGATGACAGCATTCAAAATTGTCGTATAATATGAGGCTTTATGTCATTGATTAAAGGAAAATTCCTGATATGAAATCAATCCATACCTCTCTGTCATCTGCTCTTAACTTGTGATAGCAAGTAAACGTGGGAGGAAATTCCGCTAAAACCACTAAAGGAGGAACATGAAATGGCTAAAAAAAGCAAAAGATATCAAGAAGCAGCTAGCAAAATCGACCGCCAAAAATACTACAGTGTTGAAGAAGCAGTTGAGCTAGCTAAAGAAACAAGTATCGCAAACTTTGACGCTTCTGTTGAAGTAGCCTTCCGTTTAGGCATTGATACTCGTAAAAATGATCAACAAATCCGTGGAGCAATGGTGCTTCCAAACGGTACAGGTAAATCACAAAGTGTATTAGTATTCGCAAAAGGTGACAAAGCTACTGAAGCTGAAGAAGCAGGTGCAGACTTTGTTGGCGAAGGCGAATACGTTGAAAAAATCAAACAAGGTTGGTTTGACTTTGACGTAGTTGTAGCAACACCAGACATGATGGGCGAAGTTGGTAAACTTGGTCGTGTATTAGGACCTAAAGGTTTAATGCCAAACCCTAAAACTGGAACAGTTACAATGGACGTTAAAAAAGCTGTTGAAGAAATCAAAGCAGGTAAAGTAGAATACCGCGCTGAAAAATCAGGTATCGTTCACGCATCAATCGGTAAAACATCATTCGATACTGATAAACTTATTGAAAACTTCAGAGCTTTACAAGATGTATTAGAAAAAGCTAAACCTTCATCATCAAAAGGTATTTACTTCAGATCAGTAAACATCACGACTACTATGGGTCCTGGTGTAAAAGTTGACGTTTCATCTTTCTAAGATAGAAATGAAACTGTATTTTCAAGGCTAAATATAATTTAGTCTTGAAAATTTATATTGACATATAGTATATAACCATATATATTGGTGTATGTAATAATTTTACCTAAGACAGTAGGAGTTAGAAATAACTTAAACCATGTCCTACCGAGGCTAAATTTGACTTGAACGTGATTAATTATAAACTTTCAAGCACTTTTTGCCGTGGGTAGAAAGTGCTTTTTTATTTGGATGAACCCACACCGTGGCATTCAATATAAAAAGCACCAAAACTTAAATTATGGAGGTGTCTAAATGTCTGCAATCATCGAAGCAAAGAAACAACAAGTTGATACAATCGCTGATCAACTTAAAAATTCAGTATCTACAGTAATTGTTAACTACCGTGGTCTTAGCGTTGCTGAAGTAACTGAATTACGTTCACAATTACGTGAAGCTGGCGTTGAATACAAAGTGTACAAAAACACTATGGTACGTCGTGCAGCAGAAAAAGCTGAAATCGAAGGCTTAGATGAATTCTTAGTAGGTCCTACAGCAGTAGCAACTTCAACTGATGACGTTGTTGCTCCAGCAAAAGTACTTGCAGGATTCGCTAAAGAACACGAAGCATTAGAAATCAAAGTTGGTATCATGGATGGTTCAGTAATCTCAGCAGAAGAAGTTAACACTGTTGGTACATTACCATCACACGAAGGACTTGTATCAATGCTATTATCTGTATTACAAGCTCCAGTACGTAACTTCGCATATGCCGTTAAAGCTGTTGGAGAAGACAAAGAAAATAACGAAGAAAGCGCTGAGTAATCACGCTTAACTAACTAAAAAATATTAATTATGGAGGAATAAAAATGGCTAATCAAGAACAAATTATTGAAGCAATTAAAGAAATGTCAGTATTAGAATTAAACGATTTAGTAAAAGCAATTGAAGAAGAATTTGGTGTAACTGCAGCAGCTCCAGTAGCAGCAGCAGGTGCAGCAGGCGGAGACGACGCTGCAGAAAAAACTGAATTCGACGTAGAATTAACTTCAGCTGGTTCTTCTAAGATCAAAGTTGTTAAAGCTGTTAAAGAAGCAACTGGTTTAGGTCTTAAAGACGCTAAAGAATTAGTAGACGGAGCTCCTAAAGTAATCAAAGAAGCTCTTGCTAAAGACGAAGCTGAAAAACTTAAAGAACAATTAGAAGAAGTAGGCGCTTCAGTAGAATTAAAATAATTCTATGACGTCTAAGTCATCTAATTTAATATAACAATCAGAAATCTTTGAGAAATGAAAACCCCGTTATGTATGTAACGGGGTTTTATATTGTTTAAACTATAACTATATTCAGTATGATTCATGGACTCCAATCCTATAAAATGGGTATAGTATTAACCTAAGTTGAATAAAAGAGGTGTAGTCATGAGTCACTATTATGATAAAGATCCAGATGTAAAAAGTGATGTTGAACTTTTTACATATTCATATGAAAACCATGATATCGCATTAAAGACAGATGCCGGTGTGTTTTCTAAAGGTAAAATCGATTACGGATCAGACTTACTCGTTAACGTATTTCTTCAACAACATAAGTCGGATACCGCGAAAAATATTATCGATGTTGGTTGTGGATATGGTCCAATTGGATTAATGATTGCTAAAGTAGCACCACAACACGACGTAAACATGGTTGACGTAAATTACCGTGCATTATCATTAGCAGAAACGAATAAGCAAAAGAACAAACTCGAAAATGTTACCATTAAAGAAAGTGATGGATTATCACAAGTTTCAAATGCATACTATGATTGCATAGTGACGAATCCGCCTATTAGAGCGGGTAAATCAGTCGTACATAGCATACTAGAAGATGCATTTGATAAATTAAAGCATGAAGGTATGCTCTACGTTGTTATACAAAAGAAACAAGGTATGCCATCAGCGAAGAAAAAAATGGAAGAAACATTTAGCAATGTCGAAGTATTAGAAAAAAGTAAAGGCTATTACATTTTAAGAAGTGTAAAAGGTTGATTAAATCACTATGTTCTGATATAGTTATAGAATGTAAAAATTTATGTTCAATAAGTGTGTACTTTTACTTCTAAGATAATAATGTATATAAGATAAGAAATAGGAAATGGTGTCATCAGGTGTGCTACCGTTTTCTTTTTGTCTTATTATATTTGCTGCTTTGATGAAAGTAAACACGCAATTTTTGAGGGGTGAATCTGTTTGGCAGGTCAATTTGTCCAATATGGAAGACATCGTAAACGTAGAAACTATGCGAGAATTTCAGAGGTATTAGAATTACCAAATTTAATAGAAATCCAAACTAAATCTTATGAGTGGTTCTTAGAAGAAGGTTTATTAGAAATGTTTAGAGACATTTCACCGATTGAAGACTTTACTGGCAACCTTTCATTAGAGTTTGTCGATTATCGTCTTGGAGAACCAAAGTATGATTTAGAAGAATCTAAAAACCGTGATACAACGTATGCTGCACCTTTACGTGTGAAAGTGCGTTTGATTATCAAAGAAACTGGTGAAGTCAAAGAACAAGAAGTATTTATGGGTGATTTCCCATTAATGACTGACACTGGTACTTTCGTAATCAATGGTGCTGAACGTGTTATCGTATCACAATTAGTTCGTTCACCATCCGTTTATTTCAATGAGAAATTAGATAAAAATGGTCGTACAAACTTCGATGCAACGATTATTCCTAACCGTGGTGCTTGGTTAGAATATGAAACAGACGCCAAAGACGTTGTTTACGTACGAATTGACAGAACAAGAAAGTTACCATTAACAGTGTTACTTAGAGCATTAGGTTTCTCTTCAGATCAAGAAATTGTAGATTTACTTGGTGAAAGTGAATATCTACGTAATACGTTAGAAAAAGATGGTACTGAAAATACTGATCAAGCGTTATTAGAAATTTATGAACGCTTACGCCCTGGCGAACCACCTACATTAGAAAACGCTAAAAGCTTGTTATATTCACGTTTCTTCGATCCAAAACGTTATGACTTAGCAAGTGTAGGTCGCTATAAAACAAATAAAAAACTTCACTTAAAACACCGTTTATTCAATCAAAAATTAGCAGAACCAATTGTTAATTCTGAAACTGGTGAAATTGTAGCTGAAGAAGGTACTGTTTTAGATCGTAGAAAGATTGACGAAATTATAGACGTACTAGAATCAAATGCAAACAGTGAAGTATTCGAATTAGAAGGCAGTATCATTGATGAGCCTGTTGAAATACAATCAATTAAAGTTTATGTACCAAATGATGAAGAAGGCCGTACAACTACAGTCATCGGTAATGCATTCCCAGACTCAGAAGTGAAATGTATTACCCCAGCAGATATTATTTCATCAATGTCATACTTCTTTAATTTACTAAGTGGCATTGGATTCACAGACGACATTGACCATTTAGGTAACCGTCGTTTACGTTCAGTAGGTGAATTACTACAAAACCAATTCAGAATTGGTTTATCAAGAATGGAACGTGTTGTTCGTGAAAGAATGTCAATCCAAGATACAGATTCAATCACACCACAACAACTTATTAATATTCGTCCAGTTATTGCATCTATTAAAGAGTTCTTTGGTAGTTCGCAATTATCACAATTCATGGACCAAGCCAATCCATTAGCTGAGTTAACACATAAACGTCGTCTATCAGCGTTAGGACCTGGTGGTTTAACACGTGAACGTGCACAAATGGAAGTGCGTGACGTACACTACTCTCACTATGGTCGTATGTGTCCAATCGAAACACCAGAGGGTCCAAACATTGGTTTGATTAACTCATTATCAAGTTATGCACGCGTGAATGAATTTGGTTTCATTGAAACGCCATATCGTAAAGTTGATATTGAAACAAACTCAATCACTGATCAAATTGATTACCTTACAGCTGATGAAGAGGACAGCTACGTTGTTGCCCAAGCCAATTCAGTATTAGATGAAAATGGTCGTTTCATGGACGATGAAGTCGTTTGTCGTTTCCGTGGTAACAACACAGTGATGGCTAAAGAAAAAATGGACTACATGGATGTATCACCTAAACAGGTAGTATCAGCTGCGACAGCATGTATCCCATTCTTAGAAAACGATGACTCAAACCGTGCATTAATGGGTGCGAACATGCAACGTCAAGCGGTACCATTGATGAACCCAGAATCACCATTCGTAGGTACAGGTATGGAACACGTTGCCGCTCGTGACTCAGGTGCAGCAATTGTTGCTAGACACAAAGGTCGCGTTGAGCACGTTGAATCTGATGAAATCCTAGTACGTCAAATTATCGAAGAAGATGGTCAAGAATACGAAGGTGAATTAGACCGTTATCCATTAGCTAAATTCAAACGTTCTAACACTGGTACTTGTTATAACCAACGTCCAATCGTTAGCAAAGACGATGTTGTTACTAAAAATGAAATCTTAGCTGACGGTCCTTCAATGGAATTAGGTGAAATGGCATTAGGTCGTAACGTAGTTGTTGGTTTCATGACATGGGAAGGTTACAACTACGAGGATGCTGTAATCATGAGTGAACGTCTTGTTAAAGATGACGTTTACACTTCAATTCATATTGAAGAATATGAATCAGAAGCACGTGATACTAAATTAGGACCTGAAGAAATCACACGTGACATTCCAAATGTTGCAGATAGTGCACTGAAAAACTTAGACGAGCGCGGTATTGTATATGTCGGCGCTGAAGTTAAAGATGGAGATATTTTAGTTGGTAAAGTAACGCCTAAAGGTGTTACAGAATTAACTGCAGAAGAAAGATTACTACATGCAATCTTCGGTGAAAAAGCACGTGAAGTTCGCGATACTTCATTACGCGTACCTCATGGTGCAGGCGGTATTGTACTAGACGTTAAAGTCTTCAACCGTGAAGAAGGCGATGACACGTTATCACCTGGTGTAAACCAATTAGTACGTGTTTATATCGTTCAAAAACGTAAGATTCATGTCGGAGATAAAATGTGTGGACGTCACGGTAACAAAGGTGTTATTTCTAAGATAGTACCGGAAGAAGACATGCCTTACTTACCAGATGGTACACCAATTGATATCATGTTAAACCCACTAGGGGTTCCATCACGTATGAATATCGGTCAGGTATTAGAGCTACATTTAGGTATGGCTGCTAAGAACTTGGGTATTCACGTTGCATCACCAGTATTTGATGGTGCGAGTGATGATGATGTTTGGTCTACAATTGAAGAAGCAGGCATGGCTCGTGACGGTAAGACTGTATTATATGATGGTCGTACAGGCGAACCATTCGACAACAGAATTTCTGTTGGTGTTATGTACATGTTGAAACTTGCACACATGGTAGATGATAAACTACACGCACGTTCAACTGGTCCATACTCACTTGTTACACAACAACCACTTGGTGGTAAAGCACAATTCGGTGGACAACGTTTCGGTGAGATGGAGGTATGGGCACTAGAAGCTTATGGTGCTGCATACACACTTCAAGAAATCTTAACTTACAAATCAGATGATACAGTAGGTCGTGTTAAAACATACGAATCTATTGTTAAAGGTGAAAATATCACTAAACCAAGTGTTCCAGAATCATTCCGCGTATTGATGAAAGAGTTACAAAGTTTAGGATTAGACGTTAAGATTATGGATGAACATGACAATGAAATTGACATGCATGATAACGAAGATGAAGATGTTGTTGAACGCAAAGTAGATTTACAACAAAAAGACGCTCCAGAATCTCAGAAAGAAATCACTGACTAATCGCATTTAAGTTGAAGGAATAATTCGAATTGAGGGCAGGCGTAGCAAATATGCTAGCCGACCTCAATATCGGTTGTTCCATTTATTGATATAAAGTAATCAATCAATTTGCACAGCTAATCTAAATTGAAGGAGGTAGGCTCCTTGATTGATGTAAATAATTTCCATTATATGAAAATAGGACTCGCTTCACCTGAAAAAATCCGTTCTTGGTCATTCGGTGAAGTTAAAAAGCCAGAAACAATTAACTATCGTACTTTAAAACCAGAAAAAGATGGTCTATTCTGTGAAAGAATTTTCGGACCTACAAAAGACTGGGAATGTAGTTGTGGTAAGTATAAACGCGTGCGCTATAAAGGCATGGTTTGTGACAGATGTGGTGTTGAAGTAACGAAGTCAAAAGTACGTCGTGAAAGAATGGGACATATTGAATTAGCTGCCCCAATATCACATATCTGGTATTTCAAAGGCATCCCAAGTCGTATGGGTCTATTATTAGATATGTCACCAAGAGCGTTAGAAGAGGTTATTTATTTCGCTTCTTACGTGGTGGTAAATCCAGGTCCAACAGGCTTAGAAAAGAAAACTTTACTTTCTGAAGCAGAATACAGAGAATATTATGATAAATTCCCAGGTCAGTTCACTGCTAAAATGGGAGCTGAAGGAATTAAAGATTTACTAGCAGAGATCGATTTAGATACTGAACTTAAATCATTACGTGATGAGTTAGAGTCAGCTACTGGCCAAAGACTTACACGTGCAATTAAACGTTTAGAAGTCGTAGAATCATTCAGACATTCTGGTAATAATCCAGCGTGGATGATTTTAGATGTACTACCTATTATTCCACCAGAAATCAGACCAATGGTTCAATTAGATGGTGGACGTTTTGCTACAAGTGATTTAAATGATTTATATCGTCGTGTCATTAACCGTAACAATCGTTTAAAACGTTTATTAGACTTAGGTGCTCCTGGCATCATCGTTCAAAATGAAAAACGTATGTTACAAGAAGCAGTTGATGCGCTTATCGATAATGGTCGTCGTGGCCGTCCAGTTACTGGACCAGGTAACCGTCCATTAAAATCGTTATCTCATATGTTAAAAGGTAAGCAAGGTCGTTTCCGTCAAAACTTACTTGGTAAACGTGTTGACTATTCAGGCCGTTCTGTTATCGCAGTAGGACCTAACTTGAAGATGTATCAATGTGGTTTACCAAAAGAGATGGCGTTAGAACTATTCAAACCATTTATTATGAAAGAATTAGTTCAACGTGAAATTGCTACAAATATCAAAAATGCTAAAGGTAAAATCGAACGTATGGACGACGAAGTATGGGATGTGCTTGAAGATGTAATTCAAGAACACCCAGTACTATTAAACCGTGCGCCAACACTTCACAGATTAGGTATTCAAGCATTTGAACCTACGTTAGTTGAAGGTCGTGCGATTCGTCTACATCCACTTGTTACAACAGCATACAACGCCGACTTTGATGGTGACCAAATGGCCGTCCACGTACCACTTTCTAAAGAGGCACAAGCAGAAGCACGTATGTTAATGCTTGCTGCACAAAATATCTTGAACCCTAAAGATGGTAAACCAGTTGTTACACCATCACAAGATATGGTATTAGGTAACTATTACTTAACTTTAGAACGTACAGATGCTGTTAACACAGGTACGATTTACAACGATACAAACGAAGTATTAAAAGCATACGCCAAAGGTTACGTGCACTTACACACACGTATCGGTGTACATGCAAGCTCATTCAACAATCCGACATTTACTGAAGAGCAAAACAAAAAAATCTTAACGACATCAGTAGGTAAAGTGATATTCAATGAAATCATTCCTGATTCATTTGCTTATATCAATGAACCTTCACAAGCGAACTTAGAAGATAAAACACCAGATAAATACTTTGTTTCTGCTACTGAATTAGGTGAAGAAGGACTTAAAGGTTACTTTGAAGATAAAGAATTAATTGAACCATTCAACAAAAAATTCTTAGGTAACATTATCGCAGAAGTCTTCAATAGATTTAGCATTACAGATACTTCTATGATGTTAGATAGAATGAAAGACTTAGGATTCAAGTTCTCATCTAAAGCTGGTATTACAGTTGGTGTATCAGATATCGTTGTTTTACCTGATAAACAAGATATCCTTGATGAATCAGAAAAATTAGTAGAACGTGTTCAAAAACAATTCAACCGTGGTTTAATCACTGAATTCGAGCGTTATAACGCAGTTGTTGAAATTTGGACAAACGCTAAAGAACAAATCCAAGGTGAACTTATGGGCTCACTTGGTAAGACAAACCCAATCTTCATGATGAGTGACTCTGGTGCCAGAGGTAACGCTTCAAACTTCACTCAATTAGCAGGTATGCGTGGTCTGATGGCAGCACCATCAGGTAAGATCATTGAATTACCAATCACTTCATCATTCCGTGAAGGTTTAACAGTATTAGAATACTTCATCTCAACTCACGGTGCGCGTAAAGGTCTTGCCGATACAGCACTTAAGACAGCCGATTCAGGTTACCTTACACGTCGTCTTGTTGACGTTGCTCAAGACGTTATCGTTCGTGAAGAAGATTGCGGTACTGACCGTGGTTTACTTGTATCTGATATCAAAGAAGGTACAGAAATGATCGAACCATTCAACGAACGTATCGAGGGGCGTTACGCAAAAGAAACAATGCGTCACCCAGAAACTGATGAAATCATAGTAAGACCAGATGAGTTAATCACACCAGAAATTGCAAAACAAATTACTGATGCAGGATTTGAACAAATGTACATCCGCTCAGCATTCACTTGTAATACACGTCATGGTGTATGTGAACGTTGCTATGGTAAGAACTTAGCAACAGGTGAAAAAGTTGAAGTTGGTGAAGCTGTTGGTACTATCGCCGCTCAATCAATCGGTGAACCAGGTACTCAGCTTACAATGCGTACATTCCATACTGGTGGGGTTGCCGGAAGCGATATCACACAAGGTCTTCCACGTATCCAAGAGATTTTCGAAGCGCGTAACCCTAAAGGTCAAGCAGTAATTACTGAAATTGAAGGTGTTGTAGACGACATCAAACTAGGTAAAGACCGTCAACAAGAAATCGTCATTAAAGGTGCAAATGAAACAAGATCATATCTTGCTTCAGGTACAGCACGCTTGAAAGTTGAAACTGGTCAAAGCGTTGACCGTGGTGAAGTTCTAACAGAAGGTTCAATTGAACCTAAGAACTATTTATCTGTTGCAGGTCTAAATGCTACAGAAAGTTACCTATTAAAAGAAGTTCAAAAAGTTTACCGTATGCAAGGTGTTGAAATCGACGATAAACACGTTGAAGTTATGGTTAGACAAATGTTACGTAAAGTTAGAATCATCGAAGCTGGTGACACTAAATTACTACCAGGTTCACTTGTAGACATTCATAACTTTACTGATGCCAACCGTGAAGCATTCAAAGGTCGTAAGCGTCCAGCGACTGCGAAACCAGTATTACTTGGTATTACGAAAGCATCACTTGAAACTGAAAGCTTCTTATCTGCTGCTTCCTTCCAAGAAACAACTCGAGTACTTACAGATGCAGCAATTAAAGGTAAACGCGATAACTTACTTGGACTTAAAGAAAATGTTATCATCGGTAAATTAATTCCAGCCGGTACAGGTATGAGAAGATATAGCGATGTTAACTATGAAAAAGCTTTATCACAACAAGAAGTTGTTGAAGAAACAGAAACTACTGAATCTTAATTCGGTTTAGTTAGACAATCAAAGGGAACGGGACAGAAATCGAATTTTCTAATAGAGATTTCGTAGTCCCACCCCGGCAAGGATGACTAGGATTGAAAAAAGCTTATTCTAAGCGCATTTTCAATTCAGACATCTACTGCCAAGTTGATAAAGAGTCTGAGACACCAATTTTGTCTCAGACTCTATTTTTATAAAAGTATCCCAAAGTGACACTGTTATAAAACTTAGATAAAGTCATCAGATTTTTAGATAATTTTCAGAAATAGTGCAATTACAAGTTGACCAGACACTATAGAAAATGTTATTATTATTTAGGTTGATGCAAGCAGAACTTTGGAGGATATGTAATTGTCTAATGAAAAAGTTGCACGCTTTAACAAACAACATTTTGTAGTTGGTCTTAAACAAACGCTTAAAGCTTTGAAACGAGACCAAGTTGCATCATTGATTATTGCTAAAGACGTTGAAGTCTATTTATTGACTCGCGTGTTAAGCCAAATCAATCTTCAAAATATGCCTATCACATACTTCGAGAGTCAACAGGCTTTAGGAGAATATGCAGGCATTAATGTTAATGCAATGATTGTTGCATTATTAAAATGAGATTAGTAAGAGTAATCTTACTAAATTTTATTTAACCTTTAAATGAACCACCTGGATGTGTGGGATTATAAATTCAAGAGAGGAGGACACAAATCATGCCAACTATTAATCAATTAGTACGTAAACCAAGAAAAAGCAAATCAAAGAAATCTGATTCACCAGCATTAAACAAAAATTTCAACAGTAAAAAGAAACAATTTACTGATTTAAATTCTCCACAAAAACGTGGCGTTTGTACGCGTGTTGGTACAATGACACCTAAAAAACCAAACTCTGCGTTACGTAAATATGCTCGTGTACGTTTATCAAACAACATCGAGATCAATGCTTACATTCCTGGTATCGGACACAACTTACAAGAACACAGTGTTGTACTTGTACGTGGTGGACGAGTAAAAGACTTACCTGGTGTGCGTTATCACATTGTTCGTGGTGCACTTGATACTTCAGGTGTAGATGGACGTAGACAAGGTCGTTCATTATACGGAACTAAAAAACCTAAAAATTAATTTAAAGATTACGTAAATATTCGCTATAGAAATTAAAAATATATTATAATAGGAAGGGAGGATTTAAATCATGCCTCGTAAAGGATCAGTACCAAAAAGAGATGTGTTACCAGATCCAATTCACAACTCTAAATTAGTAACAAAATTGATTAACAAAATTATGTTAGATGGTAAACGCGGAACAGCTCAAAGAATTCTTTATTCTGCTTTCGATATCGTGCAAGAACGCAGCGGTCGTGAAGCAATCGAAGTATTCGAAGAAGCTATCGACAATATCATGCCAGTATTAGAAGTTAAGGCTCGTCGTGTTGGTGGTTCTAACTATCAAGTACCAGTAGAGGTTCGTCCAGAACGTCGTACTACTTTAGGTTTACGTTGGTTAGTAAACTATGCACGTCTTCGTGGTGAAAAAACTATGGAAGAGCGCTTAGCAAACGAAATCTTAGATGCAGCTAACAACACTGGTGGAGCAGTTAAGAAACGTGAGGACACTCACAAAATGGCTGAAGCTAACAAAGCATTCGCTCACTATCGTTGGTAGGATAGAAGCTTTCTCCCTGAGTATGTTTCGTAATGATAGTTTACTATCACAGGTGCATGCTTAGGGCATCGCCATATTTATAGTATTTATTCGCAGTAATACTGGAAGGAGAAAAATACATGGCTAGAGATTTTACTTTAGAAAGAACTCGTAATATTGGTATCATGGCTCATATCGATGCTGGTAAAACAACTACGACTGAACGTATTCTTTACTATACTGGACGTATCCACAAAATTGGTGAAACGCACGAAGGTGCTTCACAAATGGACTGGATGGAACAGGAGCAAGATCGTGGTATCACAATTACATCTGCTGCTACAACAGCACAATGGGATGACCACCGTGTAAACATCATCGATACACCAGGACACGTAGACTTCACAGTTGAGGTTGAACGTTCATTACGTGTACTTGATGGTGCAGTAACTGTACTTGATGCGCAATCAGGCGTTGAACCACAAACTGAAACAGTTTGGCGTCAAGCTACAACATACGGTGTACCTCGTATCGTATTTGTAAACAAAATGGACAAATTAGGTGCAAACTTCGAATATTCAGTTAGCACTATTCATGACCGTTTACAAGCAAATGCACAACCTATCCAATTACCAATTGGTTCTGAAGATGATTTCGATGCAATCATCGACTTAGTTGAAATGAAATGTTTCCGTTATACAAATGACTTAGGAACTGACATTGAAGAAATCGAAATTCCTGACGATCATAAAGAGCGTGCGGAAGATGCACGTTCAACATTAATCGAAGCAGTTGCTGAAACTAACGATGAATTAATGGAAAAATATCTTGGTGACGAAGAAATCTCTAACGAAGAGTTAAAAGCTGCTATCCGTAAAGCAACTACTGACGTAGAATTCTACCCAGTACTTGTTGGTACAGCATTCAAAAACAAAGGTGTTCAATTAATGCTTAACGCGGTAATTGATTACCTACCATCACCATTAGATGTTAAACCAATCGTTGGTCATCGTTCAGACAATCCTGAAGAGGAAGTTATTGCGAAAGCAGACGATAATGCAGAATTTGCTGCATTAGCATTCAAAGTTATGACTGACCCTTATGTTGGTAAATTAACATTCTTCCGTGTTTATTCAGGTACGTTATCTTCAGGTTCTTACGTTAAGAACTCTACGAAAGATAAACGTGAACGTGTAGGTCGTTTATTACAAATGCACGCAAACTCACGTGAAGAACTTAATACAGTATACTCAGGCGATATCGCTGCTGCGGTAGGTCTTAAAGATACTGGTACAGGTGATACTTTATGTGGTGAGAAGAACGATATCATCTTGGAATCAATGGAATTCCCTGATCCAGTTATCCACTTATCAGTTGAACCTAAATCTAAAGCAGACCAAGACAAAATGACAGCTGCTTTAGTTAAATTACAAGAAGAAGACCCAACATTCCACGCTCACACAGATGAAGAAACTGGACAAGTTATCATCGGTGGTATGGGTGAACTTCACTTAGACATCTTAGTTGACCGTATGAAGAAAGAATTCAACGTTGAATGTAACGTTGGTGCGCCAATGGTTTCATATCGTGAAACATTCAAGCAACCAGCTGAAGTTCAAGGTAAATTCGCTCGTCAATCAGGTGGTCGTGGACAATATGGTGACGTTAAAATCGCCTTCGCTCCTAACGAAACAGGCGCAGGTTTCGAATTCGAAAACGCTATCGTTGGTGGTGTAGTTCCACGTGAATACATTCCATCTGTTGAATCTGGTTTACAAGATGCAATGGAAAACGGTGTATTAGCTGGTTATCCATTAATCGATGTTAAAGCTAAATTATATGATGGTTCATACCACGATGTCGATTCATCTGAAATGGCCTTCAAAATTGCTGCATCATTAGCACTTAAAGAAGCTGCTAAAAAATGTGATCCAATTATCTTAGAACCAATGATGAAAGTAACAATCGAAATGCCTGAAGAGTACATGGGTGATATCATGGGTGACGTAACAGCTCGTCGTGGACGTGTTGATGGTATGGAACCTCGTGGTAATGCACAAGTTGTTAATGCCTTTGTACCACTTTCAGAAATGTTCGGTTACGCAACTTCATTACGTTCTAATACACAAGGTCGCGGTACATACACTATGTACTTCGATCACTATGCAGAAGTTCCAAAATCTGTAGCTGATGAAATCATCAAGAAAAACAGTGGTAACCAAAGCGAATAATTAAATAGATAGCGTATTGAATTTTCAATGCTCACTATTTAATTTCAATCGTATAGTGTTATACTGCTTGTAGTTTTATCAATTGATTTTTTGGGAAAAATGCATTATAAAGGAACTATATGTTGCTTTATTCAATAAAAAATAATTATTTTCTCATGATGGTGAGAAACTGTCATGAGAGATAATTTTAAAATAATTTTCTAACAGAATAGGAGAGATTTTAAATGGCTAAAGAAAAATTTGATCGTTCAAAAGAACATGCCAATATTGGTACTATCGGTCACGTCGACCATGGTAAAACAACTTTAACAGCTGCTATTGCAACTGTTTTAGCGAAAAACGGAGACACAGTTGCTCAATCATATGACATGATCGACAACGCTCCAGAAGAAAAAGAACGTGGTATTACAATCAATACTGCACACATCGAGTATACTACTGACAAACGTCACTATGCTCATGTTGACTGCCCAGGACACGCTGACTATGTTAAAAACATGATCACTGGTGCTGCGCAAATGGACGGAGCTATCTTAGTAGTATCAGCTGCTGACGGCCCAATGCCACAAACTCGTGAGCACATCTTATTATCACGTAACGTTGGTGTACCAGCATTAGTTGTATTCTTAAACAAAGTTGACATGGTAGACGACGAAGAATTATTAGAATTAGTTGAAATGGAAGTTCGTGACTTATTAAGCGAATACGACTTCCCAGGTGACGATGTACCTGTAATCTCAGGTTCAGCTCTTAAAGCATTAGAAGGCGAAGCTGAATACGAAGAAAAAATCTTAGAATTAATGCAAAATGTTGACGATTACATTCCAACACCAGACCGTGACTCAGACAAGCCATTCATGATGCCAGTTGAGGACGTATTCTCAATCACTGGTCGTGGTACTGTTGCTACAGGCCGTGTTGAACGTGGTCAAATCAAAGTCGGTGAAGAAATCGAAATCATCGGTATGCAAGAAGAATCAAGCAAAACTACAGTTACTGGTGTAGAAATGTTCCGTAAATTATTAGACTATGCTGAAGCTGGTGACAACATCGGTGCATTATTACGTGGTGTTGCACGTGAAGATGTACAACGTGGTCAAGTTTTAGCTGCTCCTGGAACTATCACTCCACACACTAAATTCAAAGCGGAAGTTTACGTTTTATCTAAAGACGAAGGTGGACGTCACACTCCATTCTTCACTAACTACCGCCCACAATTCTATTTCCGTACTACAGACGTAACAGGCGTTGTTAACTTACAAGAAGGTACAGAAATGGTTATGCCTGGCGATAACGTTGAAATGAACGTTGAGTTAATTTCACCAATCGCTATCGAAGATGGTACTCGTTTCTCAATCCGTGAAGGTGGACGTACTGTTGGATCAGGCGTTGTAACTGAAATCCACGAATAATCTCTATATTTGCTAGAAATATTAAGAGCCTCCCAAAAGGGAGGCTCTTTTTTTGCTATTATTTTCTTTAACTTTTAGATTGCCATATCATTTATTTTCTTTAACTTTTAGATTGCCATATCATTTATTTTTTTCACATGAATAACATCTTCTAATTCTAATATTTTCATAAATTCACTTGTGGCGTATTTCATCGCTTGCTCATCAATATTAAATTTAGGACTGTGGTGAGGGTAATCTGTCTCTTTCTGCTTATTGCCACATCCTGTTAAAAAGAACGCGCCTGGTCTTACTTTTTGATAATGTGAAAAATCTTCTCCTACCATCATTAAATCAGCTTCGTTAAATCTTAGATTGATTTCATTTGCTGCTTGTTTAACTATTTCATAACAATTTGCATTATTGTTAACTGGTAAATATCCTTTTATATATTCAAAATCATAGGTTATATCATTGGCTATAGATAAGCCTTTTAATAATTTCTCTAATTTTTCTATAATGTGGTCTTGAACCTCAGTATCAAATATTCGGACTGTGCCTTTACAAACTGCTGAGTCTGGTATGACATTATCAGCTGCACCTGCTTGTATCATACCGAAACTAATAACGGCTTGTTTAACTGGATCTATTGTTCTTGAAACAAGCTTTTGCGTACTTAAAATGAACTCAGATAATATAACGATTGGGTCTATGGTCTCATGTGGTTTGGCCCCATGGCCACCTCTACCGTTGATTGTTATTTGGAATTCATCAGGTGAAGCCATCATTGGTCCAGGTCGAGAATAAATCGTACCAGTAGGATAACCACTCCATAGGTGGTTTCCATAAATTCGGTCAACATTTTGTAGGCAACCAGCATCAATCATTTTTTGAGAGCCACCAGGCATAAGTTCTTCTCCATATTGGAAGATAAGCACCACATCACCATTTAAGCAATTTAAATGTTCTTCTATTAAATCAGCTACACCTAGTAAAGTTGCAGTATGACCATCATGACCACACGCATGCATGACTCCTTTATTTTTTGATTTGTAAGGCACATCGGCTAACTCTTCAATAGGTAATGCGTCAAAGTCAGCACGCAAGGCAATCGTTGGTCCGTCACCTCTACCTTTAAATGTAGCAATGATTCCATTTCTACCTACAGGAGCTTGTATATCACATGATAATTGACTCAAGTGACTTAAGATAAATTCATGTGTGTGGTGTTCTTTAAATGAAAGTTCAGGATATTGGTGTAAGTAACGACGGATTTGTATCATTTTATTCTCTTTTTCACTCGCAAGTTGGAACCAATCAATCATGATCATCCATCCTTCCTGTTTATTTTTAATAAGTATATCATTTAACTTATAGGCTATGTAGGTGAAATTGAGATCAAAGTACGCGCATTTTCAACTAAAGTAATAATTCTTCCTTAACATTATAAAATAAGGTATGATTAAAGTGATTAATACTATTCAAAGGGGGATGTGTCATGGTTCAATCTCTACACTCATTTTTAGATGACAACATTCAATATTTAAAAGATAACGGTCTATATAACGAAATTGATTCAATCGAAGGTGCCAACGGACCGGAAATAAAGATTAATGGTAAGCAATACATCAACTTATCTTCTAACAACTATTTAGGTCTTGCGACAGACGAAGATTTAAAGCAAGCTGCTAAAGAAGCAATCGATTCTCACGGCGTAGGTGCTGGTGCAGTAAGATCGATTAATGGAACACTTGATTTACATGACGAATTAGAAGAAACACTTGCTGAATTTAAAGGTACAGAAGCTGCTATTGCCTATCAATCTGGGTTTAACTGTAATATGGCTGCAATTTCTGCAGTAATGAATAAGCATGATGCAATCTTATCTGATGAACTGAATCACGCTTCTATTATTGATGGTTGTCGCTTATCTAAAGCTAAGATCATTCGCGTAAACCATTCTGATATGGATGATTTAAGAGCAAAAGCGAAAGAGGCTGTAGAATCAGGACAATTTAACAAAGTTATGTATATTACTGATGGCGTATTTAGTATGGATGGTGATGTAGCAAAGTTACCTGAAATTGTAGAAATTGCTGAAACATACGGTTTGATTACGTACGTAGATGATGCTCATGGTTCTGGCGTAATGGGGAAAGGCGCTGGTACGGTGAAACATTTCGGTTTACAAGATAAGATAGATTTTCAAATTGGAACATTATCTAAAGCAATTGGAGTAGTTGGTGGGTATGTAGCAGGTACGCAATCACTCATCGATTGGTTGAAGGCACAATCAAGACCATTCCTTTTCTCTACATCATTAGCACCAGGAGATACAAAAGCAATTACTGAAGCCGTTAAAAAGCTTATGAATTCAACTGAATTACATGACAAATTATGGGATAACGGGAATTACTTAAAGGCTGGATTAAAAGATTTAGGATTTAATATTGGCGAGTCAGAATCACCAATCACACCTGTCATTATTGGAGATGAAAAGGAAACACAAATGTTCAGCCAACGTTTAAAGGAAGAAGGCGTCTATGTTAAATCAATTGTCTTCCCTACAGTACCAAAAGGAACAGGCCGTGTGAGAAATATGCCAACAGCCGCACATACTAAAGAAATGTTAGATCAAGCTCTGAAGGCATATGAAAAGGTTGGAAAAGAACTCGGTACGATTAAGTAATTAAAAACATAACATAACATAACGTTCGAAGATAAAGTATCGCAATTTTCGAACGTTATATTTTTGTCGAAAATGCAATATTTTAATAAATAAATGTGGTTGCATTTCATTTTTATAGGTCTTATTATGAGAGCGTTAGCTAATTTTATATCATAGTGTTCATATGAAACGTAAAAACAGAAATTGAATGTTGTAACGGAAGGGAGCGTCAAAAATGGAATTTAGAGAATTAACCATGGCAGATGAACCACTATATTGTAACTATATCAGCGAATGGATTGACCATGATGAAAAGATTGTGCCAAGTATAACAAACATTACGAGATATGATAATTTTTCACAATTAGTTCATTTCTTAGCAGATAGTAAATCAAGTGATGATTTTGTAGATAATACAACACTATTTTTAATTGATGATGACGAAATCATAGGAGCTGCCAATATACGTCATGAACTCAATGACCGTTTGAAAAAAGCTGTGGGACATATCGGATATGGCGTTCGAAAAAAATATCGTGGCAAAGGCTATGGTACAAAAATTCTTAAAAAATCGTTAGATTATGCCTCAAGAATTGGAATTACAGAAGTTTTAGTAACGTGTAAACAAGGCAATGACGCTTCAGCCGCTGTCATAATGAACAATGGTGGAGAAGAAATTGAGTCATATCATAGAGAAGATGGCACAGTATTTCGTAGATTTATCATAGAAAATGGATAAAATATTATAAAATGAGTAGAACCCTCTAACCTTCGTGATATTGCGAAGGTTAGAGGGTTTTTGTTGTTTTACAAAATTATTGCGCCCTAAAATGTAAATTACAACAAGGTTATATAATTATTAAGTATGTGTAAATTCAAGAAAAAATATTTTCAAAAGCGAAAAAGAGTCTTGTACAAAACTGATGTATTTGGTTTAATAATATTAAATTTAACTTTTTTCAGGAGGTATACATGGAAAGTACAGTGGATTTAACTAAGATCTTAAAGATGCTAAAGAATAATTTGAAATTATTAATTATACTACCTTTAATATTCTTACTCATCAGTGCAATAATTTCATTTTTCTTTATAGACAATAAATATCAGGCAACTACCCAAGTACTCGTAAATGAAAAAGAAAAAGACCCCAAGATGATAGCACAAGAAGTTCAAAGCAACATACAACTAGTGAATACATACTCGGAAATAGTAAAAAGCCCTAGAATTATTAATAAAGTATCAGAAAAGTTAGACAACAAATACACATCTAAAGAACTTGAAAGTATGTTATCGGTAAATAATCAAGCAGAAACTCAGTTATTAAATATCAATATTACAAGTAAAGATAAAAAAGAATCTGAGAAAATAGCGAATGCTTACGCAAATGTGTTTAGTAAGGAAGTTCCCAAAATTATGAGTGTAGATAACGTTTCTATATTATCTCATGCAGACGGAACGAGTAAGCAAGTAGAGCCTAAAACAATTATCAATTTAGCGTTAGGTATATTTATTGGTTTAGCATTAGCTCTATTAATCATAGGATTTAAAGCACTGTTTGATAAACGTATTAAAAATGAAGAAGATGTTGAACGACTACTAGATATACCAGTATTAGGTTCAATACAGAAATATGAGTAGAAGGGAATGTAAATATGTCTAGATCTAAACGAAATGTTTCACCATTAATAGTGCATAATAAACCCAAATCTATCGTCAGTGAGAAATTTAGAGGTATTCGTTCAAACATTATGTTTTCGAATGCAAATGAAGAGATTGGGAGTGTTTTGATATCTTCTGAGAAACCATCATCTGGTAAAAGTACAGTTTCTGCTAATTTAGCAATTACTTACGCCCAAGCAGGTTATAAAACTTTAGTAATCGATGGAGATATGAGAAAGCCCACACAACATTATTTGTTTAATTTATCAAACCAAAGCGGTCTTTCTAATTTAATTATTGGTAAAGTAATTAAAAAAGATGCAATAAAAAATACGCACGTAGACAATTTAGATGTTTTAACGGCAGGTCCAGTGCCACCAAATCCATCTGAATTAATTGGTTCAAAAAAATTTGAAGAATTGTTTCAACATTTATTAGCAGAGTACGATTTTATTGTAATAGACACTCCGCCAGTGACTACTGTGACTGATGCACAATTGTATGCACAGTTGGTAGAAAATTGCATCTTAGTCATTGATAGTGAAAAAAATGATAAGAAAGAAGTCATTAAAGCCAAAGAATTACTAGAAAAATCTTTTGGAAAAGTAATTGGTGTTGTATTTAATAAGTCAAAAGTAGAAAAGAATTCAAATTATTACAATTACTATGGAGATGAGGGCAATGTTTGATATACATAATCATATTTTGATTAATGTAGATGATGGGCCTCAATCGAAAGAAGAAGCTATTACTTTACTTAAGCAAGCATCGAACGAAGGCGTGACAGATATTATTGCCACACCACATCACTTAACGACACGTTTTAATAATGATATTCAATCAGTAAAAAATAATATCAATACTTTAAAAGAGTTAATCAATGAAGAAAAAATAAATATCAATATATACCATGGCCAAGAGATAAGAATAACGGATCGTATTATTGAGGAAATTGATACAGGTTCTATTTCCGGAATAAATGATTCGCAATATCTATTAATTGAATTCCCTTCTAATGAAGTTCCACATTATACACAAAATCTTTTTTATACATTACAAAATATGGGATATATTCCAATCATCGCACATCCAGAGAGAAACAAAGTTATTAGTCAAGACTTGGATGTGCTTTTTGATTTGGTCAACAGTGGCGCTTTAGCACAACTTACTTCTGGATCATTGACAGGTCAATTTGGTAAAAAAGTAACGCAAAATTCAATCAAAATGATAGAAAATAACTTGGTACATTTTATTGCTTCAGATGCACATAGCACAAACGAAAGACCATTTATAATGAATTCACTCTTCGATAACAAGAAATTAGAAGATTATCATGGGGATTTAAATGAATATTTAACAAATGCAAAAAAATTAATAAATAATGAAAAAATCACTAAATATAGACCAATTCAAGATTATAAAAAGAAAAAGTGGTTTGGGATATTTTAGAAATAAATAAATGAGGGATGTTTTGTGACACAGATTTCAAAGAAAGTTCGCTTAATGGGACTAATATTAATCGATTCATTAATAGTGACTTTCTCAGTATTTTTAGGATATTTTATTCTAGAACCCTATTTTGAAAATTATTCAATAAAAGTATTATTGTTTTCCGCAATCAGTCTTTTGGTATTTCACCATTTATTTGCTGCGTTATTTAACTTATATCATCGTGCTTGGGAATATGCGAGTGTAAGTGAATTATTGCTAGTAGTTCGGGCAGTTTCTAGTTCTATTATTGCCACGATTGTTATCGTACCAATATTTACAGGAATATCACCATTTTTTAGATTGTATTTCATTACGTGGATGATGCATCTCATACTCATAGGTGGTTCAAGGATATTTTGGAGAATTTATCGAAAATACATTGTAGGGAAATCGGTAAAAAAAACGCCAACGCTTATTGTAGGAGCTGGGCAAGGTGGATCTTTACTAATACGACAAATGTTAAGAAGCCCTAATATGAGAATGGAACCAGTCTTAGCAGTAGATGATGATATCAATAAACAACGTATTGCGATTGCTGAAGGTGTCAAAGTACAAGGTGTTATCAATGATATACCGATGCTTGTAAAGAAATATGAAATTAAAAAAATTATTATTGCTATTCCAACTTTAAGCGCAGATAGGCTAAAAGAAATTAACGAAATTTGTAATATCGATGGCGTAGAAATGTTTAAAATGCCAAGCATAGAAGATGTAATGTCGGGAGAATTGGAAGTAAACCAACTTAAAAAAGTGAAAATTGAAGACTTGTTAGGAAGAGACCCAGTTGAACTAGATATGGCAATGATTTCTAAAGAATTAACAAATAAAACAATCATGATAACGGGTGCTGGAGGCTCTATTGGCTCAGAAATCTGTAGGCAAGTATGTAAATTTAAGCCTAATAAAATTATTTTACTTGGTCATGGAGAGAATAGCATTTATTTAATCCACCATGAGCTAACTAATAAATACGGTAAAGAGATTGAAGTTATCCCAGTTATCGCAGATATTCAAAACAAAACGCGTTTACAAGAAGTGGTAAATGAATTTAAACCATATGTAATCTACCATGCTGCAGCACATAAACACGTACCATTAATGGAATACAACCCTAGAGAAGCAGTAAGAAACAATATTATTGGTACAAGGAATATTGCTGAAACGGCAAAAGAAGTAGGAATACGAAAGTTTGTAATGATATCAACTGATAAAGCTGTTAACCCACCTAATGTGATGGGGGCATCAAAGCGTGTTGCTGAAATGATTATACAAAGTTTAAATGAACCAGAAGGTAGCACTGACTTTGTCGTTGTACGCTTTGGTAATGTATTAGGTTCTAGAGGTTCAGTAATTCCTTTATTTAAGAAACAAATAGAAGCGGGTGGACCAGTTACAGTAACCCATCCTGATATGACGCGTTATTTTATGACTATACCAGAAGCTTCAAGACTTGTATTACAAGCAGGTGCCTTAGCACAAGGTGGAGAAGTATTTGTTTTAGATATGGGTGAACCAGTCAAAATTGTAGATTTAGCTCGAAATCTTATTCGTTTGAGTGGAAAAAAAGAAGAAGATATTGGAATCGAATTTTCTGGGATACGACCTGGAGAAAAGCTATATGAAGAATTATTAAATGAAAATGAAATACATCCAGAGCAAGTATACGAAAAAATATATATTGGTAAAGTTTGTCTCGAAAATAAATCAGAATTATATGAATTTATAGAAGAATTAAGCGAACATTTTGATAAAGAACAATTAATTAAGTTTGTAAATAAATAATTTTATATTACAGTTTTTAAAGGAGCTAATAATTGTGGGATTAAATAGAAAAGTAGCAGTAATTGGATTAGGTTATGTAGGAATGCCTCTAGCAGTTGCATTTGCAAAGCATTTTGAGGTTATTGGATTTGATATTGATGCAGAGAAAATTGAAAAATATAAAAACAATATTGACCCAACAGGAGAAATTGGTAGTGAGAAATTAAAGGAAACGACACTGAACTTTACTTCATCAGAGGAAGAGATAAAAGATGCAGATTTTTATATAGTAACAGTGCCTACACCTATCAACCAAGATAATACACCTGATTTAAAACCTGTGGAAGGTGCAACTAAACTAGTAGCAAAATATGTTAATAAAGGTGATTATATCATTTATGAATCAACTGTATATCCTGGTGTAACAGAAGATATATGCGTTCCATTAATCGAGGAAATTTCTGGTTTAAATTCACCTCATGATTTTAAAGTTGGTTATTCACCAGAAAGAATTAATCCAGGCGACAAGAAAAACACAGTTGAGAATATTATAAAAATAGTTTCAGGTATTGATGATGAAGCATTAAATGTAATATCACAAATATATGGAAAAGTAATAAAAGCTGGCGTACATAATGCTTCATCAATTAAAGTCGCTGAAAGTGCTAAAGTAGTTGAAAATAGCCAAAGAGATATCAATATTGCATTTATGAATGAATTATCACAAGTATTTAATCTGATGGGTATCAATACATTTGAAGTTATCGAAGCTATGAATACAAAATGGAACGCCCTTGGGTTTTACCCCGGATTAGTAGGGGGCCACTGTATTGGGGTAGATCCATATTACTTTATATATCAAGCAGAAAACTTAGGTTATTATTCACAAATAATTTCAGCAGGAAGAAAGATTAACAATCAAATGACGCAATTTGTTTCCCAAAATATAGTGAAAGAATTGATGAAAAATAATAAAGCTTCTAACTGTAACATTGTTGTAGCGGGATTAACTTTTAAAGAGGATACACCAGATTTTAGAAATTCAAAAGTCTTAGATGTCATAAAAGAACTAAATGACTATGGAATTAAACCAAATATAGTAGACCCGTTCGCAAAAAGTTTTAAAGGAGAAATTGATGGTGTAATTACCAGTGAGTTTAAATCCGATAAACCTATTGATGTACTGATCTATGCTGTAAATCATAAAGCATTTAAAGATATTGAAGATGAGACATTTATAAATAGCTTAAATCAAGATTCAGCTATAATTGTAGATTTAAAAAATAGATTTAAACAATATGCTAGTGATAAAAGAAAATACTGGTCATTATAAAAAGAAAGAGGGAATCTGTTTGAAAATATTGCATATAAACAGTAATTATTTACATTCACCTTTATATAGTGAGATGTTAAGAAGGTTAGAATATTTTAACATTTACAATGATGTAATAATGCCTAGGAAAAAAGCGGATAATAAACATCTTAACTCAAATTTATTAGAAACAAATTCGAAAATTTATAATTCTCAAATAATTAATAAAGCTGATAGATTCTTATATTTTAGAAAACAAAGAAAAATTAATAATTGGGTTAAAAGTTTAGAAGTTGATTATACTAAGTATGACATAGTACATGCTCATACTTTATTTTCAGATGGATATCAGGCTTACATTTCTAATAGACCATATGTAGTTACTATAAGAAATACAGACGTTAATTATTATCTAAAATATTTTAAACACTTGTATCCTGTTGCTAAAAATATAATTAACAAAGCAAAAAAAATAATTTTTCTTTCTGAATCATATAAAGAAAAATTTCTTGTTAAATTATTTAAGAATGAAAATACAAGAAGTAAAGTTGCTGAAAAGTCAATCGTAATCCCAAATGGCATTAATGATTTTTGGATTAATAATGCTAATAATGAAAATAAAGTGATAAAAGATGAAATTAACGTTCTTTTTATAGGAAGAATAATGAAAAATAAAAATATAGATTTTATAGCTAGAAATTTAAATGATGAAAATTTCAATAAGAAAATAAATATTTATGTAATAGGAGAAGTGATTGAAAATGAATATTATGAAAAACTAAAAAGATTCCATAATGTAGTTTTTTTAGGAAAAAAATCAAAAAACGAATTAATAAATATTATGAAATCAATGCATATATTTGCTATGGTCTCCTTTCATGAAACGTTTGGTTTAGTATATTTAGAAGCATTAACTCAAAATTTACCTCTTCTATATACAAAAAATGAAGGGTTTGATAATTACTTCGAAAATGGAAGAGTGGGTTATGCGGTGAATCCCAATAATGACGAGGAGCTTATCGATAAATTCAAAAAAATTTATAAAGAGTATAACTCACTTCAAGTAAAAATCAGTAATATAAATAAAAATGCATTTAGTTGGGAAAGTAACGCTAGAAATCATCAAAAAATATATATAAATATTTTAAATGAAAATTGAAAATATACATGAAATTTCTCAAAGATATTTTCTTAAATATTTTGTCCCAAGCATTATTTCTGGCTGTTCAACAAATAATTTTATTTCCGATTTTTGAAAGTCATTTAGGGCAAAAAGAGTTTGGTTTTTTTCTATTGTTATATGGAATTTTTAATGTTTTTACCGTTACTATAGCTACCAGTTTTACAAATCTTTATCAAAAAAAACTAAATATTTATATTGATCAATCTCGTGAAGTGAAAACATATTATATTTTTTATAAAAAGATGATAGTTTATTGTTTACTGATTTTATTAATGGTTTTCGTGGTTTTATTCTTTACGAAATTCAATACTCTAAGTTATCTTTTAATTTCAATTTTAGTAATATTAACAACTAGTAGAATGTTTCTAATAGTTTGGTACCGAGTACATAAAAATTATATTTTTATACTTTTTATTAACTTAATTTTAAGCCTAATGTATGTTTTAGTATTGGTTATAAACCCATTAACTATCTCGGAGATATTGTTGTCATTTATAGTTATTGAATTATTAGTAAATATAATTATTTACATTTTATTGAAAATAAATATAAATAAGTTTTTCGAGTATAATATGAATGATTTTAGTTATGCTTCTTTAAATTTTTTAATGTTATCTGGTTTTTCAGCTTCCTTAATGAACTATTCAGATCGTTTTCTTATAAACATATTATTGGGTGCTTCAAGTGTTACAGTGTTTTATATAGCTACACTGCCGACTAAACTTATGATCCTTCCTTTTAATATGATGTCAACTGTAATTTTAAGTTACTTAGCTAAATCTAATAATATTAATAAGCAAATTAAACGTAAACTATTATTATTATTACCAATTATATTTATAATAGTATCTTCTCTTTCTTATCTTATAGGACTATTAATAATTAAATTATTATATGATGAATATTATGATAATATCCAAAGTATTTATTTTATAGTGGTATTTACTTTTGGGTTAGTATGCGTAGATAGTATAGTACGAAGTTTTATATTGAAATACTATTCAATAATAAAAAAATCAGTTTTAGATATTTCTATTTTGTTGATTTTTATAGTTTTATCAATTTTCTTGGTTTTAATTAATCACTCACTTTTATCAATTGCATTAGCACAGTTAGTTTCAATGTTTCTAAAAGTTATTATTGAAATATTCATTCTATTAAAGTTAGAAGTCGAGGATTAGTAATTTAAATATCTAAAGGAAGGAGGAAATGATAATGGAAAATATCCAAAAAACTGGAAAATTTGAAATTAAAGTATCCACATTAATAACCGTTTGTTTATATCTACTAATTCTTATAGGTTCTATGAATGCAATGGAGTCTTCCTTGAAAATAGTAGGATTATTATCTCTTATATCGACTTTATTAGTTTCAACAATAGGAATATTAATCTTTATATTTGTCAAAAAGAATTTTTTGCCGTTACAGTTTATTATTTTATTTATTATAATAATTTCTACTGTAGTGTGTTTTTTTTCTGTAATTAATAATAGGTATGATTTGAAAGACCTAATTAATACCTTGCAGATGTTATCATGCTTTAATTTATTAGTTTTTGTATCCTGTATTAAGTTTGACTATTCAAAATTAAAATTCATTAACCTCTTTGTAACTTTATTTATTACTTTTCATTTCATAATTTGGATTATATCTGGATGTCCACGAATGTTTGCTAGTATCTATAATAATTCAAATTTAATTGGGCCGTATATGTTTTATTCATCATTTTTTTTGATATTAGGATTTAGATATTCAAAAAAGAAACTTTTATATTCTTTAATTTTATTTATGAGTTTTATATTAATATTAGCAAGTGATGCTAGATCAATTTTATTAAGTGTTTTTGTTTCTATAGTTATATTCTCTTTTTGGAAGTACATTAGTAAATCACAGATTTTATCATTTATATTCTTTATTTTATTAATTTCAGCTATATTAATGTTTGTATTTGTCTACCCTATATTACCTACCTTTTCCTTTTTTAATTCAGCTGAACAATGGATGGTAACCCATACAGGTAAAAGTATCATGTCAGGTAGAAATGTATTGTGGGTTCCATTAATAGAAATGATTAATCAAAAGCTATTTTTAGGTTATGGGCCTGGTACTTTAGCAAGTGATTTAATTGCTACTGATCAGTCGCCGCATAATTTATATTTAAATATATTAATGCAAATAGGCTACATTGGTTTGTTTTTAAATATACTTTTATTTCTTGTGATTTGGCATGGGTTAACTAAATTAAGAAATAATTTTATAGCAAGATTAGTAGGTAGTTATTTTGTAGGTATTTTAGTACATCAATCTTTTGAAATAACATTATTTCAAAACCAATTATCAGTAGGTTTATTACAATGGTTTATTTTAGCTGTGGGATTAAGTGTAGTAATTGAGACTTCATTGAGTAAGAATCATAAATAATTTAAGCATTTAAAAGGGAGATTGTATATGAAAAAAGTATGGATTTTAAATCATTATGCAACAGATAATTATTTTAATGAAGGCGGTAGACATTATTGGTTCAGCCAAAATTTAAAAAATAATGGGTATGATGTAAGTATTTTTTGCGCTAATACGCGTCATAATTCAAAAGATGTAATTAGTTTGAACGGTGGTAAGTATATAAGAAAAATAAAAAATGATATACCATTTATTTTCGTGAAATCAAGTTTATACGAAAAAAATAATTATAAACGAATCATAAACATATTAACATTTAGCAAAAATTTATTGAATCTATCTAATGAATTTGTGAGTAAATATGGGAAACCGGATATTATTGTGGCCTCTAGTGTCCACCCATTAACTTTGATGGTTGGGTTAAGAATAGCAAAGAAATTAAATATCCCTTGTATAGTGGAGATTAGAGATTTATGGCCAGAAAGTATTGTAGCTTACGGAATATTAAGTGAAAAAAATATACTAAGCAAGCTTATGTACAAATGTGAAAAGATAATTTACCAAAAAGCGGACGCAATTATAATGACATGGGAGGGTGGTAAAGACTATATCAAAAATAAAGGATGGTTTAATAAAATAAACAAAAATAAAATATACCATATTAGCAATGGTGTAGTTTTAAGTGATTTTGATTACAATAGTCAAAACTTTTTTGTAAATAAAAATCTAGAATATGATATAAAAGCGTTCGTATATACAGGATCTATTAGAAAAGTGAATAATATAGAGGTTTTAGTTGAAGCGGCGGACCTTATACAAAACAAGTATAAAAAATCAGATATAAAAATTTTAATCTACGGAAATGGTGACGAAAGAGAATATTTAATAGATAAAGTGCAGAAGTTAGGTTTAACAAATATTGAGTTTAAAGGTAGTGTACCAAAAAAATATATACCTTCTATTTTAAAACAATCCTATGCTAACATTCTTCATAATAAAAGTACGCAACTAAATAAATACGGGCAAAGTCAGAATAAATTATTTGAGTATTTGGCAGCTGGGAAGCCAATTTTACAGACTTATCAAACAGGTTATAGCGTAATAGATAGGTTTAATGCAGGTGTGTGCCTTGATAAACAAACACCTGATATGATAGCTAATGCTATTATAGAAATGTCTAATAATGAAAGAAAATCATTTGAACAAGGTGAAAATGCAAGAAGTGCGGCGCACGAATTTGATTTTGAAAAGTTAACTTCAAAATTAATAAAAGTAATAGAAAATGAGGAGGTGTAAACTTTGCTTAAAAGATTATTTGACTTTACAGTTAGCTTAATAGGTTTGGTGATAACATCTCCTATTATTGTCGTATCTTCTATTTTGATTGCTAAAAAATTAGATAAACCTGTGTTATTTAGGCAAACACGACCAGGTAAAGACGAAGTGCCATTTGAAATATACAAATTTCGTACGATGACTGATGAAAAAGATGAATATGGTGAATTATTACCTGATGAACAAAGGATGACTAAACTAGGTAGTACAATAAGAAGTGCAAGTATTGATGAATTGCCTCAACTTATTAATGTGCTTAAAGGTGATTTAAGTTTAGTTGGCCCTAGACCTTTATTGATGGAATATTTGCCGTTATATAATGAAGAACAGAGAAAAAGGCACAGCGTAAAACCGGGGATTACCGGATGGGCGCAAATCAATGGACGCAATGCAATTACTTGGGAACAAAAATTTAAATTAGATGTTTGGTACGCTGAAAACCAATCATTCAAATTAGATATGTATATTTTATACAAAACAGTTGAGAATGTTTTAAAGAAAAAAGATATTAGTGCAGATGCACATGTCACAATGGAAAGGTTTAAAGGTAATAGCTAATGAAACAACTTATTATGATTGGTAAAGGTGGTCATTCTAAAGTCATTAGGGATATTATTTTAGCTCAAGGTGAATATCAGTTAGTTGGCTACTTAGATAATGCGATTGAATCTTATTATGAACAAGATGATTTATTTTTTGATAATTTAAACAATATTAATAAGTATTCATCGGACCATTTTTTTATTATAGCGATTGGTAATAATCATGTTAGAGAAAAAATTGTTTTGAAATATGGTTTGAATATAGAACAGTTCGCTACGCTTATACATCCTTCAGCCATTATAAGTCCATTTAGTTCAATAGGGAGAGGTACAGTCGTAATGCCCCTCGTTGTAATAAATGCGGATACTCGTATAGGAAATCATGCAATTGTGAATTCAGGAGCAGTTGTAGAGCATGACAATGTAATTGAGGATTATGTCCACATTTCACCAGGCGCACTTTTAGCTGGTGGTGTAACAGTAGGTGAATTAGCACATGTCGCAATTGGTTCTAACGTACTACCTCAAGTGAAAATTGGCAGTAATAGTATTGTCGGTGCAGGAGCTACTGTAATTGAAGATGTACCTTCAGAACAAACAGTTATAGGCACACCTGCCAAACCAAAGGAGTGAATATAGTGGAAAAAGAAAGAGTATTTTTATCGAGACCACATATGGGCGGTAATGAACAAAAATATATAGAAGATGCTTTTGAAAAAAATTGGATAGCTCCATTAGGTGAAAATGTTACAGAATTTGAAAATGATATCAAACGTTATACAGGCGTTGGAGAAGGTTTAGCAGTGAGTAGTGGAACAGCAGCAATACATCTTGCACTTATAGAAAGTAATGTAGGTCAAGACGATATCGTATTTTGTTCTTCTTTAACGTTTTGCGCTACGTCAAATCCAATTCTCTATCAAGGGGCTCAACCAGTATTTATTGACTCCGAGCTAGATACATGGAATATGTCTCCAGAAGCATTAAAAAAAGCCTTTGAAAAGTATGAACAATTAGGACAAAAACCTAAAGCTGTAATAGTTGTGAATTTATATGGGCAATCAGCTCAATTAAATGAAATTCGTGAAATCTGTAATCAATATGATGTTGTGTTGATTGAAGACGCAGCGGAGTCTTTAGGTTCAGAATATAACGGTAAGAAAAGTGGGAGCTTTGGTGACTACGGCATTTATTCATTTAATGGTAATAAGATTATCACTACAAGTGGCGGTGGTATGTTAGTTACTAATGATAAGGTTTCAAGAGATCACGCATTATTCCTATCAACTCAAGCTAGAGATAAAGCCATTCATTATGAACATAGTGAATTAGGTTATAATTATCGATTAAGTAATATCTCTGCAGGTATTGGAAGAGGACAAATGGAAGTTTTAGATAACAGGGTGAGTATAAGACGTAGCATTTTTGAAAAATATCAACAATCATTAGGAAATATTAATGGGTTCGAATTCCAACCAGAGATTACAAATTCTAAATCTAATAGATGGCTTACTGCATTAACGATTGATCCTGAAAAAGCTGGTTTTTCATCTAAGGATGTTATTGAAGCTTTAGAAAAAGAAAACATCGAAGCTCGTCCAGTATGGAAACCAATGCATTTACAACCACTGTATTCAAATTATGACTTCATAAAATTAAATAGTGATAATGCAAAAGCTTTATTCGAAAATGGTATTTGTCTTCCATCAAGTTCTGACATGCAAGCTGAACAACAGGATCGAGTTATTCAAATAATTAAAGATTTAAATAGTGACAAGTAAGGATCTGTCACCAATATGAAGAAAAAATCCAAAACTAAAAAGATTATTCTCATTTGCTTCATTATCTTAGCGATTGGTGTGTTATTAGTAGCTGCTTTTATTTTCTACAAGTTAACAGCTTTGAATACTGCGATTAATAATCCGCTTGACCGTGGAGATCACTCTGAATTAAGGCAGGGCAAAGTGAAAAAGGGTGAACCGATTTCTATAGCTTTGTTTGGTATTGATGATGACAAGGTGCGACATCAACAGAATGAAGGTCAGCGTTCGGATTCTATCATCTTAATGTCAATTAATAAGAAAAATAAAAAAGTAGAAATGATTAGTGTACCAAGAGACACAAGAACTGAAATTGTAGGAAAGCATAAAGAAGATAAGATCAATCATGCTTATGCATATGGCGGGCCAGACATGGCGGTTAAATCAGTAGAAAAATTAATGGATGTGCCGATTGATCATTATGCCGCAATTAATATGGACGGCGTATCCACTGTCATCGATGAGTTAGATGGCGTAGATGTAGTCAGCAATGCTTCTTTCTTTATCAAAGGATATGATTTTAAAAAAGGGAAGAAATATCATATGGATGGTAAAGAAGCAATGAACTTTATGCGCAGTAGAAAGGAACCAGGTGCTGGTGGCGATGAAGGGCGTCAGGTACGTCAACAACTCGTGATTGAAGCGGTAGCGAAGAAAGCATTACAACCAAGTTCTATTCCTAAGATGAACGGTATATTTGATGCAGCAGGCGATAACGTTAAGACAGACTTAAGTATCACTGAGCTAAATGGTATTCGTTCGGATTATAAAAATGCACAAAATAAAGTGAATCGTCACACTTTAGAAGGACAAAATAAAAAAGGTGAAGATGGTATTTACTATTTCTATCCAGGTAATAATGATGCCATTATCAATGCGTATAAGAAAAATTTAAATTTAAAATAACACCATCATTTTTCAACTTAACCCGACAACGTCATGTTGTCGGGTTTTTATATTTACCATAAACATTATCATTGTGTCTGTTTCATATTCATATGATAATGAAGGAGAACGTCATTTGAAATTTATATAATTGCTATTATGAATATAAAGAAAAATTTTTGAAAGTTTTAAATGATAAAATTCAAGTTAAAGAGGTGTAATGATGTTATTTATAGATGAACAAAAACAAGCAGAATTATTAAATATGAAAGAGGTTGTGGATGCGGTAGCAGAATCGTTACAGGCATATTCGGAAGGTAAAACCGAAACACCGTTGCGTTATGTTTTGCCATTTAATGAGGATAATCGATATCTTGTTATGCCGGCTTTATCTGATGAACTAAAGATCGTTGGTCTAAAAACGGTTACGATGGCACCGAATAATACGAAGATTGGTAAAAATACAATTGTTGGTTCGGTCATTTTGTCAGATTATGAAACGGGGGAAACGTTAGCAGTTCTAGAAGGTTCATACTTAACGAAGATTCGTACAGGTGCGATTTCAGGCGTTGCAACACGTTACCTTGCGAAAGAAAATGCTGAAACACTTTGTGTAGTTGGTACGGGAGATCAAGCTGAAGGATTAATTGAAGCAGTACTTGCAGAAAGAAATATTAAACGCATTCAATTCTTTAATCGCACATATGATAAAGCAGTTAAATTTTCAGAGAAAGTGCAGAGTCAACATTCAGATTTAGACGTTGAAGTTTTTGAAAATGTGGAAGACGCTATTCATCAAGCCGATGTGATTGTTACTGCAACGAATGCCTCAGAACCAGTATTCAATAATGAGTTGAAACCAGGTGTACATGTGAATGCAGTAGGATCGTTTAAACCTGAAATGCAAGAGTTACCGACACATGTGGTTTCATCTGCAGATAAAGTTGTCGTTGAATCGGCTGAAGCAGCTTTAGAGGAAACTGGTGATTTAGTGACGCCTATTTCTGAAGGTGAATTTAATAAAGACGATTTATATGGTGAGTTAGGTCGTATCGTTTCAGGCCAGCTCGATGGACGAACTTCAGAGGAAGAGAAGACAGTATTTAAATCAGTAGGTTTAGCTATTGTTGATATTGTAGTGGCAAACTATTTTTATCAAAAGTTCAAACAACAAAATGAATCGTAAAGGTCAATAACAGTTTTTATGAAATAGATTGTTTGGAGGAAGAAAAATATGAAATCAGTGTTACTTATCGGGCAGTCTAATATGGCTGGTCGAGGGTTCACAAATCAAGTGGAACCAATTATAGATGAACGTATATTTGTACTGCGCAATGGTCGTTGGCAAATGATGGATGAACCGATTCATAGTGATCGAGCAGTTGCTGGTATCGGTCCAGCAGCCTCTTTCGCTAAAATGTGGGTAGATGCGCACCCAAATGAAACAATTGGGCTCATTCCTTGTGCTGATGGAGGTACATCAATTGATGAATGGGCGAAAGATCAAATGTTAACGAGACATGCAATTGCAGAAACTCAGTTTGCAATGGAATCGAGTGATCTTATCGGCATATTGTGGCATCAAGGTGAAAGTGATAGTTTAAACGGTAATTATGCGACTTATAGTGAAAAATTGAAAGGTCTCATTGATTATTTAAGAGAAACGTTTAATAAGCCAGAGTGTCCTTTCGTGATGGGGTTATTAGGAGATTATCTCGGACAGCAAGGTTTCGGTCTCAGTGCGCCTGAATTTCAACATATTAATACATGTATTCAAGAAGTTGCGCAACAAAAAGACAATTGTTATTTCGTTACAGCACAAGCGTTAACGCCAAATCCTGACGGTATCCATATTGATGCATTATCACAACGTAAGTTTGGTATGCGTTATTATAAAGCGTTTAATGAGAGAAGTAATGTGGATGTACCATTAAATGGGGAAGAGAATATTGAATCTAAGTTAACGAAAAAGAAATATACGAAAAATGAAAAGATGTATATGCTTATAGCTAAATTATCTAGAAATCAAATATCATACGAAGATTTTGAGAAGCAAATGCAGTCCCTTTATTAAAAATTATGTTATACATGAAACAAAAAGGCGGTTGGTGGAATCCGTGTTCCATCAACCGCAAAAATTATACAGCCTAATAATTAAGAATTTTTGCCAAAAAAAATTCTAATTAGAAATTAAAGTCCGATTCTTTTGATGAATCCGATGAAAGCTTCATAGATATCTTCAATCATGGTAAAGCCTCCTTTATTAATTTAATACTAATATTAGCTTAAATTATTTAGTGTAAGGTTTATCTTGACCATAATATTCGATTTCGTCGTTGAAGAATTTACCGAAAAGTGTTAAGAAACGATGTAACATTATAAATGCCCCCTTATACTTTAATTTATATGATTAAAACTGATTGAATTTGTCGTTGTTCCAATTTGAAAATTAAAGTCCGATTCTTTTGATGAATCCGATGAATGCTTCATAGATATCTTCGATCATGGTAAAGCCTCCTTTACTTTAGATTGAATTGATTAAGCTTAAATTATTTAGTGTAAGGCTTGTCTTGACCATAATATTCGATTTCGTCGTCGAAGAACTTACCGAAAAGTGTTAAGAAACGATGTAACATTTAAAAAGCCCCCTTTGATTAGTATAGTATGTTAAGTGCAATGCACTTAGAAATCTAAAAAACTGGTTGCTTTAGAAAATTAAAGTCCGATTCTTTTGATGAATCCGATGAAAGCTTCATAAATATCTTCAATCATGGTAAAGCCTCCTTTGTAATTAGTTACAAAATAAAATTATTTTGTATAAGGTTTATCTTGACCATAATAACCAATCTCATCGTAGAAGAATTGACCTAAAAGTGTTAAGAAACGGTGTACCATCGAAATCCCTCCTTATTTTCAAATGATCATACATGAATAATATAACCCAATGATTTTAAGCTCGAACATATTAATTTGTAAAAATAAAAAATAATCTAAGTATAATATGTTCAGAGTAACTATTAATTTCTCTCTCTAAGTATAGTTATTGAAAATACAATCATGGCTTAAGATGATTTTATCTTTTTTATTTCTACAGTTTAATTTGAGCAGTAATCTTTAACCAATTTATCTCGAATTCAAACATTTTAAATTCAAGATATTCAGAAAATTTAATAAAAAGTTTTATCACGCTTATTTAATATTTAAACGGTAATTAGAATTTTTACAAATTGAGTAAGGTGACAATTAATGATGTTTTTCAACTTTATTCAACACAGTTATAATATAGTGATTTTGTAGGGATTTCAAAACTCGGACACAGATGGATCGCATTGTAAAGCGATTTGTATATTTAATTTAAATTTAAATCAATAAATGAGTCTTGTAGAAACAATGACAATTTTTTTAGATATTTATAGTGATTTTTTGTAGAATATATATTCAAATTTTCAGTTAAAAACAGAGTAAATTTTATCGAAAAACGCTATTTAAAAATAATTAAAAATTTTTAAAAACCTAACGTTAAGTGGTTCTATTTTTTGGAAATTAATTGGAAATAAGGACTGATAACATTTGTATTATTAAGTCGCTGTAATTATAATTATTAGTAATAGTAATTATATTGTAAAATAAAATATTAATATATTGATACAATGACGTGCTTGTTTTTAGATTATTATTTAAATTTTAAACGGGTGAAAAATAAATGTGTATTGTGAGGAGCAAAGCATGGAATTTAAACAAATGAAGTATTTCGTCGAGGTTGTTAAACGTGGAGGCATGACTCAAGCATCTGAGCAATTATTTATTGCACAATCAACAATCAGTAAGAATATAAAGTTATTAGAAGATGAATTTTCTATCCAGTTATTTGATCGTAGTAAAAAGCACATCGACTTAACAGATGTAGGGAAAGTGTTTTATGAAAAATGTGTGGAAACTTTAGCAGTAATTGAAGATATGACATCTGAAATGGGAGATGTTATGAATCTTGATAGTGGGCATATTCGATTAGGGATATCTGCAATACTGAATGTAAGATTTTTTACGGGACGTTTGAAACAATTTCATAATAAATATCCTAATGTAACGTATGAAGTAATTGAAAGTGGCGGAAAGGCCATTAAACAATTTTTAAATAATGATGAAATTGATGTTGGTATAACGACATTACCAGTGAACGATGATATTTATGACTCAATACCTTTATATACTGAACAGTTGTTACTTGTAGTAAATAAAGACTCTAAATATGCGGACGTGAACGCTGTTCATTTGAAAGATTTGAAAGATGAGTATTTTTTAATGTTTCACGATGATTACTATTTGAAAGATCAATTTTTTGAGAGTTGTAGAAATGTAGGTTTCGAACCGAAAACGATTGCTAAAATGTCTCAGATTACATTTATAGAGAATATGATTATGGATGGTATTGGTATAACTGTTTTGCCCGAAAGTATCGTGAAGATTTTAAATGATGAACTTGTTGGTATACCTTTAGAAGGGGCGGATGATTCATGGAATTTAGGTGTTATTTGGAAGAAAGGTAATTATATGAACTTTGCTACACGTGAATTAATTGAATTTTTAAAAGGGTCCACGACCGACTGTCCAAAAAATATATAATGGAAGTTCCACATTTTAAAGCATGCCTTAAACGAATATAATATATTCCAACTATGTATTTTTATCATAGGTGAAGAAATAATTTAATAACCTTGTAGGGGGTTCTCAATTCTGAATCGAATCATAACCATTATTGCATTGCAGCCATGATATAAACTTCAGAGACGATTGAAATAATGCTGCTATTGTATGGTATCTCTATTATTGAAAAGGCTATAGTACTTATATAGTTCTCATACCATCTTAAATTGTTAATGTCTTATAACTATCTTAGGTTAGTCGCAGAATATTAGTATCGCTCTGTTTAATTCTGCTTTTACATTTATATCACATACAAAACAGTTGAAACGACACAGGTTGTTTATCCCCCTCATTGTTCAATATCTCTTCAAATCAATAGCGTCCCAGATTACATCAATGTCCAATGTAATCTGGGACGCTATTTTTAATGTATCAACCTTCAAATCGTTGTATTAAGATAAATGACTTCATTTCGATTATGCATGAATAAAGTTATTGATTGCATCTACTAAACTATAAATACCGAGAAATGTAACAACGAGAACGACGAGACCACCAATGATATTTAACCATATATTGTTTGCATGAGAACCCATGAGTCCTTTTTTATTTATAATGATAAATATTAAAATAGCTACCGTTGGGAGGATAATGCCATTGAGTGCTTGAGCGACAAGAAGTACTTGCAATGGTTCGAATCCTAATGCAGAGGTAATCATACCTATTAATATGATACAGGCGAATACGGTTTTGTATTTTTTGCTGTTCATGCCTTTATCCCATTTTAACAAACTACTAATCGTCGCAGCAGCACCAGTTGGAGAGGCTATTGCAGAGGATAAACCTGCAGCAAATAGTCCGATACTTATTGCGATAGGAGCAGCATCTCCTAATAATGGCTTCAGAGGTTCAGCAAGTTGGATAACACTTGTGATTTTCTTTCCGTGCATTAATCTAGCAGCCGAAATAAGTACTGCTGCTGAGATAATTCCTCCGATTGAAATAGATATGATTGTGTCCCATCGTGCGAAACGTAGCGCCTTAATACTATCGAAGCGTTCATGAACTGCAGTTGAATGAATAAAGAAATTGTAAGGTACGACTGTTGTTCCGATTAAAGCGATTACAGTTAACAATGATCCATCGGGTAGTGAAGGGATAAAAATCCCTTTGAGAATACCAATAACATCGGGACGGATAATAATCATTGTAGTGATAAAAATAATGCCCATAACTACCATTAAACCGATCATAATTTTTTCGAGTATCTGATAGTTCCCAAATAAACCAATGAGTAAAATAATTAGTCCGATAATAGGGGCTACGACGTGTTCAGGTAAATGAAGTAAATATGAAGCACCTAAGGAAGTACCAATTAGGTCTCCACTAATATAAGCGGCGCAGCCAATTGTTACTGCGATCAACGTAAAGCAGACGAGAATAAGTTTGCCGACTTTATGTGCAAATAAATCTTGAATTGCTTCGCCTAAGCCTTCTCTTGTAACGAGCGATAGTCGAATAATCATTTCTTGTAATACAATTGTTGCAATAATTGAAAATAGTACAGCCCATAACAAGCTATAACCGAAACCGGCTCCACTTTGAGACATAGTCGTAACGGTACCAGGTCCAATAAATGAGGCAGTGATAATCATCCCAGGTCCAAGTGACTTCAACAGTTTACTCGTGTTTTTCAACATGGTAATCACTCCTCGTATTATTGATTTTTATTTAAATAAGCAACATGACCAGCTAAGACGTATAATACCGCAGTTGAAACGAAATGGGCTGAGTTTTGGTTTGCATCATTCATTGGATAAACTTCTACATAGTCCATGCCACAAATACCTAATGATGCGAATTCATAAATCATCGTGAGTAATTCATAAGAGCTGAGGCCATTACCATCCACCGGGCCACCAGGGTTAAAGGCGAAGTCCAATACATCACTACAAATCGTCAGATATACTACATCGACATCTTGACTTGCCTGTTTGTAAATGTCACGTGCGTATTGTTTTAAATCATTCGCATTTCTAATGTCATTAATCGTTAGCGTTACTGCACCAGCTTCTTGTGCATAACGACCTGTTTCTGGTTTATTACGTGGTCCATGAATACCTGTGTGAATAATACTTTCATTTCGTATACCTTCAGTGTTATATAAATGCATAAAAGGTGTATTACGGGCATATATTTCGCCTTCATAATCAGGCATATTATCATAGTGTGCATCAAGATGTATGATACCGACTTTTTTGCCGGTATTTGTTAGTGCTTTTAAAATTGGATATGTGACGCCGTGTTCTCCGCCGAAACCGACTAAGAATTTTTCACTTTCCCATAGTTTTTTGGCAAATGCTTCAATATTTTTATAGCTTTCTTCGTTATTATGCGCAATATAAGGAACGTCTCCAACATCTCCTAAAGATAAATGCTCACTAATATCTATGTGATTAAGTTCAGGTAAATATTGACTATAACGGGCTGAACTTACTCTAATTTGCTTAGGGCCAAGTTCAACGCCTGTATAGTCACCCCATGTGCTTTCACCTTCAAATGGGACACCGTACACAATCACATCTGTATCTAACGATTGTGATTGTGTTAAGTTTTTTCCATTTAAAAAGCAAGGTACATTACCGTAAATATTTTGTTTCATAATTTAATCATCCCCTTTATTGAAAACAATTATATAGTTAATAGTCGGACATTTCAAATAAGTCTGAAAACTAAAACCCGATAATAACCACATTTTGAAAATTGGAACACGCTTATTTGGGTAAGGGGACGTATATTATACTTTTATTGGTTTATGTGAAAAATAAAAAGAGAGTCTGAGACAAAATAGGTGTCTCAGACTCTTTGGCAACTTGCGGGACTGCGAAACCTCTATTAGAGAATTAGATTTCTGTCCCGCTCTCTTTTTTAATTTGCTTTAATAAGTCGCTTTATATTGGCGTGTATACTCTTTAAAAGTAATAAAACGTTTACGACTTTCATCATATAATTTGTATTTTAACGATTTAAGACTTTCAGCTATTGAAATCGTAGTTGCATGCTGCAATGGTGTGACGTTTTCATGTGTTGTCTCTAATTCATAGTTAGGAATTCTAGGATTTAAATGGTGTACATGATGATAACCGATGTTACCTGTTACCCATTGCATAAATTTAGGGAGTTTATAGTATGAACTGCCATCAATCGCAGTTTTGACATAGTCCCACTCAGAAGGTTCTTCGAAATAAGAATCTTCAAAAGTATGCTGGATGTAAAACAACCAAATACCCATCATTCCTGAGATGAATACCATAGGCAAGAATACAGCTAAAAATTGAGCTGGACCTAACAAATAAAATAAGCCACCGTACACTAATAACAATAGCACGTTATTAGCCCATGTATTGATACGTTCTTTCATTTTTGCGTCTTTCACGTTAAAGCGGTTTGATACAAATACTAAGAAGAATGGACCAATGACAAACATCACAAATGGATTACGATATATTCTATAACATAAACGTTTGAACTTAGTGGCTTCACTATATTCAGTGACAGTCATTACCCAAATGTCGCCAGTTCCTCGTTTTTCTAAATTACCGTTCCCGGCATGATGAATAAGATGTTCTCTACGCCATCTTTCATATGGAAAAAACGTAAGGAAACCTGTAATGTTACCAAGTATTTTATTATGTGATTGCTTTTTCAAATAAGAGCCGTGACATGCATCGTGAAATATAATGAATGTTCGAACTAAAAATATTGAAGCGATGATGCTGCTAATAACTGCAAGTGACCAATGAATTTGAAATAAAAGTAAACTTGCTATGAGTATTATCGCTAATGGTAATAATGTATTCATTATTTGAATAGCACTTTTTTTATGATTTGTTTTCGCAAATGGCTTTACATTTTTGAATAATTGTTTCTTTTTTTCTTTTTCCATCTTTACCAACCTTTTCACTACAAGCTTTTATTCTGTTTCTCTGTAGCATGGATTTATTATATAAAATTAAATTTGCGATTACAAATATTTATAACTTTAGTCTAATATTATAAAAAATACTTATGTTTTAGTTGATTTTTAAAAAAATTTGTGTCTTTTGATTTAAGGCTATGCTAGAAAATGAAAAGAAAAATTATTGAAATTGGACTAAATTCCCAACAGATTTTTATGAAATTAAGTCATTTTTACTTTGAAAGTAGTTGTAATTTTCTGAAAAAAAGAATATTATACAACAAAGCATTAATTTAGTTTTTTCAAATGATGCAAAATAGTCGTTTACATATTAAAGGAGGTTGTAAACACTATTTAGTCATTTAATAATGCTTTTTAAAACAAAGTGAATGGGAGTAATTAGATGCAGAATAGTTTAAACAGAGAGCTGAGTAACAGACATGTTCAACTCATTGCCATTGGTGGTTCCATTGGTACAGGTCTCTTCTTAGGGGCAGGTCAATCTATAAGTATTACTGGGCCTTCGATCTTATTAACTTACACTGTTGTAGGTCTATTCCTATTTATATTTATGCGTGCAATGGGCGAAGTATTATTGTCTAATACAGGTTATAAGACTTTCGCAGATGTTGCGCATGATGAAATAGGGCCATTTGCAGGATTTGTGACAGGGTGGACATATTGGCTAACTTGGATTACTTCAGGGATGGCAGAAATCACCGCTGTTGCAAAATATGTAGAATTTTGGTTACCTGATTTACCTAACTGGATTACTTCACTATCGTGTGTATTAATTTTAATGTTACTTAATTTAACAAGTACGAAAGTATTCGGGGAACTTGAATTTTGGTTCTCTATTATTAAAGTAATTACAATCGTCTTTCTTATTGTGATTGGAATAGTGATGATTGTCTTTGCATTTCACACGCCATATGGTAAGACTAGCTTAAGTAATCTAGTCTCACATGATGGTTTCTTCCCTCATGGGGCATCTGGTTTCTTTATGTCATTCCAGATGGTAGTCTTTTCATTTACTGGCTTAGAAATGCTAGGTATTACAGCTGGGGAAACGAAAGATCCTCACAAAACAATTCCTAAAGCAATTAATAGTGTTCCAGTGAGAATATTATTATTTTATATTGGTGCTTTAGCTGTAATGATGACGATTATGCCTTGGAATACAATCGATCCAAATGATAGTCCATTTGTTAGTCTATTTGGAATTATTGGTATTCCTTTTGCTACAAGCGTTATCAACTTTGTTGTATTAACAGCTGCCTCATCTGCTTGTAACAGTGGTATTTTCGCAAATAGTCGTATTCTACATGGCTTATCCGAGAAAAAACAGACGAACCGTTACTTAATGAAAACAAATAAACGTGGGGTACCGGTAATTTCCATTTTAGTTACTTGTTTATTGCTATCGATTACAGTGTTGCTGAACTATTTTATACCAAACGCAACGCAAGTATTCTTCTATGTAACTGCGATATCAACGATTTTACTTGTAGCTGTATGGATGTTTATCGTTTACGCTTACATTAAATATATTAAGAATAATCCTGAAAAACATAAAAAAAGCCATTATAAATTACCAGGAGGTATTCATAGTGCGAGAGTGGTACAACTCTTCTTTGTCTTTGTATTAGTGCTTTTATTTATTGCACCTGATACACGCATGGGCGTAGTTCTATCTCCATTGTGGTTTATCTTACTTGGCATTATTTACTGGTTTATGATGAAAAAATCTAAATCTACGAATGAGTAATTTTTGTTTCTAAATTTCTTTATAGAGGTTTTGTGTAATTTGTAAAAAGGAATAACCTAATAGAGTAGATGTGAACCTTATAATGAAATCAAGGAGTGTAAATGTAATGGAAGTAAAATATTTGAAGGGCGAACAAGGTATCACTCAAAATGTCATATAACATATTGATGCCACTACGGATCAGGTATTTCCTTATTTAAGTACGACTGAAGGGATACAACAATGGTTCCCTCAATTGTCATTTAAAGACCAAGAAGTTGGTGGCACAGTGGTATTTAATATGGAAGATACTCGACAAGAAATGGAAATCACGCATTACGAGCCAAACAAGGTAGTAGGTTTCACGTGGGATAAAGGTACTGTGAAGTTTGTATTAGCTGAAATACAAGGTGCAACTCAAATAACACTTGAAGAACATTTACCTCACGAGTTTCCACATATTGCAGCTGATTTTACAGGATGGCAATTTCATATGAAAAGTATACAGCAGTTAGTAGAAAAAGGTTCACCACTTGACCAACAAAATTACAACTTTGATGAAGTAACAAACGAAATTAAAAATCAACTTGATTTATAAACGCAAAAAGCTGAGGTTTACGTTAGTACGTAAACCTCAGCTTTTTTGTTGATTAATGATTGTGTTGATACGGGACATTTTTACCATGTAATAGGTAGTAAAGACCGATTGAAACCAGTACTAATATGCCCATAATGATATATAAGAATCTATAGCCTACGAGTGGAATGATAATACCTAATACAAATGGTCCGATGCCGGCACCAAAGTCAGCAAACATAAAGAATGTTGAAGTTGCGAGTCCAATATTTTTCTTAGGTGATTGTTGCACTGCAATCGCTTGTGCACTAGGAACAATCGTACCATAACCTATACCGATGAATACTGCTGAAATAAGTAATAACCAGCTTGTGTGCGTCATGCCTAGCAAGCATAACCCTATGATGAAACTAATCATCACTGGATACATTACTTTGTTTTCGTCGAATTTATCGTAGATTTTACCAGTAAATGGTCTTGTAACAAAAGTACTTACAGCATAAACAACGAAGAAGAAACTAGAAATTGATGCTAAATTAATTTGTTCAGTATAAGCTGACAAGAATGATAGTACACTTGAATAAGCAATACCTACACAAGCTACCACGATAGAGATAGGTAGCGCTTCTCGTTGAATGAATGCATCAATACCTTTAGGTTGACTTTGTTGTGCATTTTGTAGACTAGTTGTTTTTGGAAGATTTTTAATAAATAAAGTTAATATAAGTGATAATACAATGCATAATAAACTTACATTAAAGATAGATTTAAAACCTAAGTGTTGACTTAAAATAATACCTGAAAATGGTCCGATAGCTGAAGCTAATGTGACACTAAGTGCATAGTAGCCAATACCTTCACCTTTACGTTTTTCTGGTACAATACGTGAAGAAATGGTACCTGTAGCTGTAGAAGATATACCAAATGCAAAGCCGTGAATGAGTCGGACTAACATTAAGATCGTTAAGCTATTAATTGTATAATAAAGTGCTACGGTAATAATTGAGAATATAATACCGTATAGCAATACCTTTCTTGGCTTAAGATGATCGATAAATCGACCGGATAAGAGTCGGCCAAATAACATCCCAATGATAAAGATGCCGGCTGCTAGACCACCCATACTTTCTGAGGCATGATACGTATGAATTGCATACGTCGTTACTGTAACGATTAAAGTATAATGTATTAAATACATTAGAAAATTAACGAGTGTTACTGTAATAAAATCTTTCGTCCATAACTTTTCATTCATAAAACAGAATCACCCCTACATTTATTGAATATTTTCATTATAATAAATTATGCATACTTATGTATAATTAAGATTAATGATATTAATATAAGTAAAGCTTATATAAAGGAGCTAAATATGAATTTTGAACAACTTACCTATGTAAAAAAGATATATGAATTGGAATCTATCATTCAAGCGGCTGATAAAATGCATGTAAGCCAGTCTGCAATGAGCCAGTCTTTGCGCGCTTTAGAATTTGAGTTAGGGTACCAATTATTCGAGCGATCTAGAAGAGGTACTTTTGCAACTGAAATTGGTCAACGTATTATTCCATATATTATTGATATCTTAGATGCGCGTACACAGTTATTACAAGAAGTCGATTCGTTAAAGAGTAATCTAACAGGATCTCTAAAAATTGCGACGATACCGACGTTATTTAATAAGATTATTCCTAAAGCTTTATCTGCTTTTAAGAAAGATTTCCCTCATATTGAAGTTCAAGTGTTCGAAAGTGATAAAGATAAAGTGATTAAAATGATGGAAAACAATGAAGTTGATATTGGATTAATAGGAAAACGTGAATCTGAAACATTTGCTAAGACATTAACGAGTTACCCATTAAATATTTCGACAGACTTTCGTTTGATTGTACCGAAAAAGTCAAAATTATCATTACGAGAAAATGTAGATTTATCAATGATACAGCCATATCCTTTTGTACTTTATGATCGCAATTTTTATCATGAGAACTTAAAGAACTTTGAAGATAAAAACGGCCCGTTAAAAATTGTTTTCAAAACAAACAATCCGAGTGTATTAATTAAAACAATATCTGAGGGATTAGGTGTAAGTATTGTCTCAAGGTTAATGTTAGAAGACGATCCTTATATCGCAAGTGGTATGGTAGAAATGGTAACAATTGGAGCGCCGTTTGATTATTTCCTTCACTTTGTAGCTATGACGCATAAAGATAGTAATAATTTAACGACGATTGAGACATTTGTAGATTATTTAATGAGAGTTGTTTTTCCGTATCGTATCAAATACAAAGATGGAAAATAGTACACAATAAGGATACTTATCTCCTTGATATTACGCTTTTGTTCACTCTAAGTATACAAATCAATTATAATGTTCTATAATATAGTTAATAATAATATATTTGTACATCTAGAGAACACAACACGTTTCTGTAGTAAACAAAGGGGAGATTTATAATGAAAAAAATTATGATAACTGGCGCTTTAGGACAAATTGGTACTGAACTTGTGTTAAAGTGTAGATCCTTATATGGTAATGACAATGTGTTGGCTACGGACATAAGAGAACCTGAACCAGCATCATCACTTTCAAATGGACCGTTTGAAATTTTAGATGTGACTGATAGAAAACATATGAACCAATTAGTTGAATCATTTCAGCCTGATACTTTAATGCATATGGCAGCTTTATTGTCGGCGAAAGCAGAAAAGAACCCGATATTTGCTTGGGATTTAAATATGGGTGGTTTAATGAATGCTTTAGAAGTAGCACGTGAATATGATTTACAGTTCTTTACTCCAAGCTCAATTGGCGCATTTGGCCCATCTACTCCAAAAGTAAACACACCTCAAGTTACAATCCAACGACCGACTTCAATGTATGGCGTTAACAAAGTTGCTGGTGAATTATTGTGCCAATATTACTTTGAGAAATTTAATGTGGATACGCGTAGTGTTAGATTTCCAGGGCTGATTTCACATGTTAAAGAACCTGGTGGCGGCACGACAGATTATGCCGTGGATATATACTTCCAAGCAGTACGCCAAGGTAAATACACGAGCTATATTGCACAAGATACTTATATGGATATGATGTTTATGGATGACGCGATCGACGCTATCATTCAATTGATGGAAGCAGATGGTGTGAAATTGATTAACCGTAATGCTTATAATTTAAGTGCGATGAGTATTGAACCAGAAATGGTTAAAGCATCTAATCAAGAATATTTACCAGATTTTGAATTAAGTTATGACGTTGATCCGCAAAGACAAGCCATAGCAGATAGTTGGCCGAATAGTATAGATGTAAGTTGTGCTAGAGCAGAGTGGGGATTCGACCCGAAATATGATCTCAACAAAATGACTGAGGTTATGTTAGAGGCTATTAAACAGAAATAACTTCATCATTTATTGTATATAAAACAATTAGATAATTGTGTTAAAGTTTAAATATTTCGAAAATTCATTGAATCAAGTTATTCACATTGATATAATTTAATATACAAACTTTGAAAGCTTTGGGAGGATAAATCATGTCAGAAAAAATACAATTTGTAGAGCGACAACAATTAAAAGAAAAGCCAGACCCAAAAGATTTAGGATTTGGGGAGCACTTCACGGATTATATGTTAAGTTTTCAATATGATGCCGATAAAGGATGGCATGATTTAAAGATTGTGCCATACGGATCAATCGAAATATCTCCAGCTGCTCAAGCACTTCATTACGGACAAGCAGTGTTTGAAGGATTGAAAGCATATAAACATGATGGAGAAGTTGACTTATTCCGTCCATCTCAGAACTTTAAGCGTATTAATAACTCATTAGAAAGACTAGAAATGCCTAAAGTCGATGAAGAATTATTATTAGAAGGGCTTAAACAACTTGTAGATGTCGAACGTGACTGGGTTCCAGAAGGCGATGGTCAATCACTTTATATTCGTCCATTTGTCTTTGCAACTGAAGGCGTATTAGGTGTAAGACCTGCAAAATCATATCAAATGTTAATTATTTTATCTCCTTCTGGTAACTATTATGGCGGAGAGTCATTAACACCTACGAAGATTTATGTAGAAGATGAATATGTGCGCGCCGTGCGTGGAGGCGTTGGGTTTGCGAAAGTTGCAGGAAATTACGCAGCAAGCCTTAAATCTCAAACGAATGCAGCAGAAGAAGGTTACGACCAAGTGCTATGGTTAGACGGTGTTGAACGTAAATATATCGAAGAGGTTGGTAGCATGAACATTTTCTTCGTTGAAAATGGAAAAATTGTTACACCTGAATTAAATGGAAGTATCTTACCAGGTATTACACGTAAGACTGTTATTGAATTAGCACAAAAATTAGGCTACGAAGTTGAAACACGCCACGTATCTATTGATGAACTATTTGAAGCATACGATAAAGGTGAACTTACAGAAGTATTTGGTACAGGTACTGCCGCAGTTATTTCACCAGTCGGTAAGTTGAAATACGAAGATAGAGAAATCGTTATCAACAACAATGAAACAGGCGAGATTACGCAAAAACTTTACGACAACTACGTAGGCATTCAAAGCGGTAAATTGGATGATCCAGAAGGCTGGAGAGTTGTAGTACCAAGATATGAATAATAATCAATTGAGTCTGAGGCAAAATGAGCTGTCTCAGACTTTTTTAATCAACTAGACAGTAGATAGCTAAAGCTTATATCAAGTTTCGTACAACGCTAGTCATCTTTACTGGGGTGGGACAATGAAATCTCAATTAGAAAATTAGATTTCTGTCCTGCTCCTATTTTATATTAGTCACATTTCTAGGAAATCAAAAATTAATGTATTAAACTTAAATGGTGAATATAATTAAAGAGGAAATATGTAATGATGTAGGAGATGTAGCAACATGGAATGGATATTATTTGATAAAGACGGTACATTAATTTATTTTGACCGTAGTTGGATGAAGATAGGTCTGCAACTCGTCGATGATTTTATGGATGAATATCGAGAAAATATCAATGACGTGGATCGTGCTTACCGTCAGCTTGGTGTGATTGATGGCGAGATTCAACCGGGAACAATCATGGCTTCCGGTGCATTAGATGAAATGATCAAGGCGTTTTGCGAAATTGCAGGTCAAGATGTAACGCAGTGGGCACAACGCCGAAGTCAAACTTTAGTGGATCAACGTGTTCCTGAAAATATTTTAGTTGAAGGTATTACCGACACTTTAGACACATTGAAAAAGGATGGTTACCGTTTAGGTATTGTGACGAGTGATTTTAAAGTAGGTGTTGAACAATTTTTAGAAGCAACACAACTTGAACATTATTTTGATGTTGTGATTTCTACAGAAGCGGATGCGGTAGAAAAACCGAACGCTGAAGTATTGAATCCGTTATTTCATCACTACGATGTAGCACCACAAGATGTCATGATTGTTGGTGATACCGCTAATGATATACAAACAGGTGTAAATGCTCATCTTGGTTTGAGTGTAGCTGTATTAACTGGCGTAGGCTTAGAAGAAGAGTTCACTAAAGCAGATTATGTCTTCGAAACCGCAAATGAAATTATTAAAATTATTAAATAATAAGAGCAAAGCTTTGGGTTTATAATATTATTAGTAAAACATCTGAATATATAAAAACCAACGCAAAAGATTGATTTAATCTCTTGCGTTGGTTTTTTATTCATAGATTGTCTAACGTTGATCGACATTGCGATACGCACTAATAATACGGCTTATTTTTTCTATAACAGGTTCTAATGAATCAGGATCTTCGAGCAGATCATATTCATTGATATTGACGCGCACGACTGGGCAAGCATTGAAATCGCGAATCCATTCTTCGTAACGTGTATATAATTTCTTCCAATATTCAGGGTCTGTTTCCATCTCCATTTGACGACCACGTTGATTAATACGTTCTATTACTTCATCGTAATCGCATTCCAAATAAATTAATACATCAGGTTTCGGGAAGTAAGGTGTCATGACCATTGCATTAAACAATTCTGAGTATGTTTTGAAATCATCTTCACTCATCGTTCCTTGAAGTTGGTGCATTTTCGCAAAGATATCGACATCTTCATAAATTGAGCGATCTTGCACAAACCCGCCACCATATTCAAACATGCGTTTTTGTTCTTTAAAGCGTTCAGCTAAGAAGTAAATTTGTAAATGGAAACTCCAACGTTCAAAGTCATGATAAAATTTATCTAAATAAGGGTTATGATCTACATTTTCGAACGAAGTGCGGAAATTCAATCGCTCGGCTAGCGCACGTGTCAACGTGGACTTACCTACACCTACTGTACCCGCAACTGTAATAATCGCATCTTGAGGGATACCATATTTATTCATGTTTATAACCTCCAATGAGTGGTTCTACTAAATTTAAAATTTGTTGATAGTCCGCATCATTATTGACGAAATCCAGATTAGTCGTATCAATACGGATAACTTGTGTTTCTGCAGATTTCATTGACTCATAGAATCGTTGATAATCACGCTTTAGATTGAGCAAATAATCGTCTTCAATATGGTGTTCAAAGCTACGATTACGCTTGGCGATACGAGATTTTAAAACATTTAAATCAGCATCTAGGAAAATAATTACATTCGGCATTTCTAAATCTTCGGTGAGTATATTATAAATTCTTGAAAACTTATCAAATTCATCTTGTGATAGTGTATTACTAGCGAAGATTTTATTTTTATATATATGATAGTCGCTTACTACACCTGAATTGATGTGTTCAATATCTTGAAATTGTTTGTAACGATTACATAAGAAAAACATTTCTGTTTGAAAACTCCAAGTTGAAATATCGTCGTAGAAATCGGATAGAAATGGATTTTCATCTATAATTTCATTCTCTTCATAGAAGTGATAAGTTTGACTAAGTTTATGAGTTAAAGAAGACTTCCCAACGCCAATTGGGCCTTCGATAGCGATAAAAGTTTTTTTCATATTGAACACTCCAATGTTAAAATAGACATTCAATATTGTATCATATGTGAGGTGTGAGACACATGAGGGTTGATCAAAAATATATGGAAATTGCAATAGAAGAAGCCAAGAAAGCAGAGCAAATAGGTGAGGTGCCTATAGGTGCCATCATCGTTAGAGATGAAGAAGTGATTGCACGTGCACACAATTTACGTGAAACACTACAAGACCCAACTGCTCACGCTGAACATATTGCGATTCAAAGAGCTGCTACAGTGATAGGGAGCTGGAGATTAGAACGATGTACGTTATATGTCACACTGGAACCATGTGCGATGTGTGCAGGTACGATTGTGATGAGTAGAATACCACGTGTCGTTTATGGTGCTGAAGACCCTAAAGGCGGCTGTGCAGGCAGTTTAATGAATTTAATTGCTGAACCACGATTTAATCATCGTGCTGAAGTAACTACAGGGGTACTAGAACAACAATGTAGCCAATTACTCACTAACTTTTTTAAAAAATTGAGAAAAAATAAAAAAATCATACAAACAGACGATAATACAAATGTTTGATAATTTGTTAAAATAGTTTGTGTTACAACATCATTAATCTTTACATTATAACGTTAAATGTATGATGGATAATCATCAGAAATGAGGAAAATGCATGATAAAACTAATTGCGACAGATATGGATGGAACATTACTCAATGCAGCACACGAAGTCTCTGAAGAGAATATTCAAGCGATTAAATATGCACAATCACAAGGTATTACTGTAGTGATTGCTACGGGTAGAGCTTTTTATGAGGCAAATACACCAATCAGTCAAACAGATTTGCAAGTTCCGTATATCTGTTTAAATGGCGCTGAAGTTAGAGATGAATCATTCAATATCATGAGTACTTCAAATTTAAATCATGAATTAATTAAAAGAGTAACAACTACGTTGAAAGCTGAAGATATTTATTATCAAGTTTATACAAACTTTGGAATATATACGGAAGACCCTCAACGTGATTTAGACATATATGTTGATATCGCTGAACGAGCTGGACAGAAAGCGGATGTTGAAAAGATACAAGCTGGAATCCAGAAACGTATCGATAATGGTACATTAAAGGTCGTTGACAATTACGATAAGATTGAGCAAACGCCAGGCGAAATTGTAATGAAGATTCTGGCATTTGATAGTGATTTAGAAAAGATCGACCGTGTTAAAGTCCAGTTATCAGAAGCGAGTAACTTAGCCGTATCTTCTTCATCTAGAGGTAATTTAGAAATTACACATGCTGATGCACAAAAAGGTATCGCTTTAGAAACGATAGCAGATCGTTTAAAGATTGATTTAAAAGATGTCGTAGCGATTGGCGATAATTTAAATGATGTTTCTATGTTAGAACGTGTAGGTCATCCGGTAGCAATGGGCAACGCTGAAGAAGCGGTGAAGTCAGAGGCCGAGTTTGTCACAACTTCAAATGAAGAAAGTGGCGTAGGTAAAGCAATTATGAAATTACTAAAAGAAAATAATAATTTATAATATGAGGTGGAAGTAATAATGAAAGGTTTAACCATCGTAGGCAGCGCAAAATCAGGCTCACATACAAACGCATTAGCACATTATTTGAAAGGACACTTTGGAGAGCATGATATCGAAGTTGATATCTTTGATTTAGCGGAAACACCAATTCATCAATTAGATGTTTCAGGTGCATCAGAACCAAGTGAAGCTTATTTAAATAATGTTAAATCACTACAATCTAAAGCTAGAGAAGCTGATTTCTTCGTATTAGGTACACCAAACTACCACGGTTCATTCTCAGGCATTTTGAAAAATGCTTTAGATCATTTAACAATGGATGATTTCAAAATGAAACCTGTTGGTCTAGTTGGAAATAGTGGTGGTATCGTGAGTGCGGAACCATTATCACATTTACGTCTAATCGTACGTACATTATTAGGTATTGCAGTACCAACACAAATTGCAACACATGATTCAGATTATAATAAATTAGAGGACGGCACATATTATCTTGATAACAACGAATTCCAATTACGTTGTAAATTATTCGTAGATCAAATCGTATCATTTGCGAATAATAGTCCATATGAACATTTAAAATAAGTTGAATGTTAATTAATGTGATTGTTTTAGTTAATGGATAATAGGATATAAATTCTAGACTAATCAACCAGTAAATGAGTTTAATTAATTCATTTACTGGTTTTTTTATGTGCAATTATTTATAGATTGCAACGTGTCTAAAATTTTAGTGAACGACCATGGTGTTATCAATCATTATTATTAATCCTAAATATCAAAAACAATCATTTTTATTAATGATTATGTAGATGTATACTCAACTTATATACATAAAAGGGAGGAATGACTGTGGTCAAACATGCTTATCGACAATTATTATTAGGCATGTGTGCATTATTAATCGTCATGGCAATTGGAAGGTTTGTTTATACACCGATGATGCCATTTATGCAACATGGAACAAATATGACGAACCAACAGGCGAGTTTACTGGCGTCTGTTAACTATTTAGGTTATCTCATTGGCGCGATGATTCCTATGTGGTACGTGTTTAAGAGTAAAGTAACCGATATAAAGATTTATTTAATCATTAATATCGTAACGACAATTGCTACAGGTTTAACTGATGATTATATTATTTGGAATATCCTACGATTAATTTCGGGGATTACGAGCGGGACAGTATTTGTACTTGCTTCAAATGTTGTGTTAGAGGCGTTAAAGCTAGCAAGAAAAGGTAGTATATCCGGATTTCTGTATAGTGCTGTCGGAATCGGATTGTTCTTGAGTAGTATTTTTGTATTATTATTTACTAATACGAAGACATGGTCGCTCACATGGGTTATCCTCGGCGTTATTTCGCTCGCGTTAGGGCTATGTGTAGTGTTATTTATGAAAGAAAATCCAGTGATACAACAAAACAACACGCGTAAGTCCTCTGGACATGAGCAACAAAGTGAAAGTATAAAAACCCCAACTACAACGTTAAATAAGAAATTTATAGGCTTTTATTATATTGCTTATTTCTGTGAAGGTGCAGGTTACATTGTTACAGGTACTTTCTTAGTATCTATAGTCAAATCCATTCCTGAACTATCGAATTATGCAGCGCTCAGTTGGATGTTTGTCGGTCTCGGAGCGATACCTTCAACAGTTGTGTGGTCAATTATCGCTGAAAAGTATGGGTTCAACAAAGCGATATATAGTGCATTTGTACTGCAAATCATCGGTGTCATATGTCCTGTTATATCGCACCATAGTCTCAGTTTAATTATAAGTGCTTTACTATTTGGGGGTACCTTTTTAGGCTTAACGACACTCTTTATGTCTCAGGGTCAAACATTGATGTATCAGACGACGAGTAAGACGAATCTTGTAGCTACTTTAACGATTGTATACAGTATTGGCCAGATGATTGCGCCGTCGATTGCAGGTGTGCTCATTGGTGAAGGGAATAACTATAATGCTGCTTTAATCTTCGCAACAGCCGTATTATTAATTGGGTTATTTTGTAGTATAATCAGCTTTAAAATAAAGAAACGTGGAGAGATATAAATGAATATTGAAGATCTCAAAGCCTTTAAAAAAGTTGTTGAATTGCAGAGCTTTACGAGAGCAGCGACCGAATTGAACTTTGTACAGTCTAATGTCACTGCTAAGATAAAAAGACTAGAAGATCATTACCGAACTCAATTATTGTACCGTGATAAAAAATCAGTAACGCCTACACCTGATGGGAAAGTATTGTTAACTTATGCGAATCAAATATTAGATCGTATAAATGAGGCTGAGCAAACATTGTTAGGTGGCACATCTGCACCATTTCATTTTGGATCAATTGAAACTATTGCTGCTACGGTATTACCTAATGTACTAAGTGCGTTTCGTCAAGAGAAACCAGATGTACAACTACAAATTTCGACCAATGCGACGGCACAACTATTGCAACAAATCAGACATCGGAAGATTGAAGGTGCGTTTTTATCAGGTGAAGTCAACGACCCATCTTTATCAGCGTTACATTTATACAACGAAACGTTAGTCGTCATTACAGCTAAAGGTTATGGTAACCCATTGGAAAGTCATCAACCGCATAACATTATCGTCTTTGTAGAAGGGTGTTTCTATAGAGGCTACTGTGAAAATTGGCTCGACTATCATCAAGTTCAAGTCAATAACTACATCACCTTAAATACTTTAGATGGTATTCTAGGATGCGTGCAAGCTGAATTAGGATTTGCAATGCTGCCCAAATCTGTATTAAAAGAAGGGTACCACAACGACTTCGATGTTTATGAACTCTCCAGTCCTTTTGAACAAGTACCTATTTATTTCGTACATCGAGAAGATGTGATGCAAACACCCGTATTTAATCAATTCATGACGACATTACACAACTACTTTTGAAAATAACTAATAAAAAAGTATGGAACATAAACCCAAAATAATAGCACAAAGATGATTTTCAATTTCAAGCCATCTTTGTGCTTCTTTTATATATAATACTACGTATTCTCTGACTTCGCTTTCTTAGGGTGCCGTCTCAGCCTTGGTCTTCGACTGGCACTGCTCCCTCAGGAGACTCGTCATTAATACTACGTTTGTGTATTAGTGGATGATTATTTACTGTTAAAATGCTAATGATCATGTTTTAAGTAAATTTTAAAATGTACTCCTTTTTCTGTTGGTAAAATTTTAAATTTCCCATTATGATAATCTATCACTTCTTTAATAATCATCGTTCCTAAACCATGATTCTGTTTATTTTCTTTAGTTGTATATTTCGAATTGAATAATTGATCAAAAATATCTTCTTTGAGTCCAATGCCGTCGTCTTTATAATCAATAAGTAAAAAATCTCCATCATTTTCTAAAGTGACCTCAATGAAGGGGTTGAATTTATTATGATCAATACTATTGTCAATTAAATTCATCAACATTCTTTGGAAATAAAGTTTATTTCCGTAAAATTCATCATCGTGTAAATGGTTATTTAATTTGAATTTATCATATTGGATTGATCTAATAAGTTCATCGAAAGTCTTTGTCACATTGAATTTTTCTTTGTGCAATTTCATTTGATCAGTTTCATTTTTAAAGTTTTCGTTCAAACTGCTTATGAGTTTACTCATGTAAGAAGCTTTATCTGCGATGAGTTCTGAATGTTTGTGGACATCTTCTGTTTGAATTGAAAGTAATCTAGCATAACCATATATCGAAGTTAAAGGTGACTTTAAATCATGAGAAATTTGATTTAACCATTTTTCTCTATAGTAGTTAATTTGATTTTGATATATCCTGTTTTGAGTAAGTTGGGTATTTAGTGTTTCTACTGAATCATTAAGTTCTTTGAATAACTTTTTACTTCTTTTATTGTAATGTTTAGAACTTGGTTTAAATAACTTTCCTGCTGATAAATTTGCAATCCAATCGGTATAGAAAAATAAAGGTTTAGTAAGTCGTTTGGAAATAATAATTGCGAAAATAATTACAAATAGAAAGTTAAGTAAGAATAACAATAAGATAACTACAAATATAAATATGAGTGTCTTTTTTTCAACGGTGGATAAGTCATCATCTTGACCATAAATAATTTTTCTAGCTGCAGGGTTTTTAGTATATTTGAGTTTCCCGTCTACGATGTGATGTTGATATGGATTTAAATTATTTATGTACAGACTCTTTATTAATTTTTTAGTATTAATTTCGTTTGTATTTTTCAATTTAATATTTTCTTTTTTGGGATAAATAATAATAACGTTGGTGTTTTTGTTTTTGAAGGGAATTGCTTTTGTATTATTGATGTTATTAACAATTAATTTTTTTATATTTTTATGTTTACTAGGGTATTTTGTATTTCCTCGATTGTCGGTAATATATAATTTTGCGTTTTTTTCTTTTAGCATACGTTTGAAGTTGTCTTCTGGATCATAAGTATGACCTTTTTTAGATATTGCTAGGTCTGTATAAAACTCGTCTACTTCATTTAAATCTAAATAAACTAATTTAGTTATATTGGTAAAAAACAAAACAATTCCAATACTCATGATGATTAACGTTATAGTTAAAAATATAAAAATATATTTAAAAATTTTCAAAGTAAATCGTTTGTTCATATGATTAGCTCCTATAAATGTAGCCTTTGCCACGAATTGTTTGAATAAATTGGGGCGTATTTGCATCATTTTCAATTTTCTTTCGTAACATCCTTATATGTACCATTAACGTATTGTCGTCCACGCTTACTGAATATCCCCACACACGGTCGTATATTTGATTTTTAGTAAGAATTTGATTTTTATTTTCAATAAAATATTCTAGTAAATCATATTCTCTCGTAGTTAAACTAATCGGTTCGCCATTTAAAGAGACATCGGTAGTATCAAAATTAACGACTAAATTACCATTTTTATGTATATTGTTTTTTTCTATGTGTACACCTACTCTAAATGCTAGTTCAATTGGGTCAAATGGCTTTTTAACGTAATCTACTGCACCATGTTCAAATCCTTTATAGACATCAAGGTCAGTATCTTTAGCTGTCACAACAATTAATTTAGTTACATTATTATTTAAATATTTAACAAGTTGATATCCATTCTCCGACTTTAAGTTTAAATCTAGTAGTACGACGTTAAAAGTATACGAGCGTAATAGCTTTTCTGCACTTTGTATATCATCGGCAGTATAAATATTGCCAAATTGTTTATTCGACAACGCAATTTTTATTAAAGTTTGTATATCATGATCATCTTCTATTATTAATATTTTTCCATTCATCTTATACACCTCAATCTATTTTTAATTTTATATGTCTAATTAAATGATTTCTACCTGAAATTATAAATTTAAGATACATTTAAGGTTAATATAAGTGTGATTTTATTTTGGATTGCTAACATCATCATTGAGGTGAGAGAGATGAAAAGAATAGAAGTCGCAGATGGACTAAGAGGATTTTGTTTGTTAGGGATATTTATGGCCAATTTATTAATATTTCAATTTGGCTTATCAGGTCATAGCTTCATAGAATATTTTCATTTAGATACCGCAAATCAAAGTGTATTTAATTTGATATTGATTGTATTTGAAGGCAGTTTTATGCCGATATTTGCCATTTTATTTGGTTTTTCAATGGATAAATTATATCAATCAATGAAGTGGAGACAAATGAAAAGACCGAAATTAAAGTTATTGAGAAGAGCGTTCTTTTTAATCGTACTTGGTTTACTACATGGCTTATTTATTTGGGAAGGGGATATATTAACAACTTACGGTCTTGCAATGTTAATGATTATTCCTTTTATATCGTTAAATAAGAAATACTTTAAATGGTTTACGATTATAGGTTTTTCTATAATTGTCTTGATATTTAGTTTGTCAATATTTGGACAAGCAGAGAGTTCAATAAGTGCTCAAGATAAAATTAATTATATTCATGACATTAAAGAAATATTTGGTAATGGAAGTTATGCAGATATAAGAAATGTTGAAAATTTGACTGAAAATCCTAAGTTTGAAGACTTAGAACAACAATTAGGAAATGGAAAAGGAGTAGGTTTATTCTTTATAGGAGCCATACTTTTACAAATTCCTATTTTCACTTTAGGAATTTGTCTTTCAAGATACAAATGGTTCGAAAAAACTGCAAAATCATTTTGGTCGTCTAAACTATTTATATATTTAATACCTATTAGTTTAGTATTAAAATCATCCATATTATGGCTAGACAATGAAGGCGTGAGTGGTAGTTTAAATAATATTTTCGGAATACTATTAGCTTTTGGCTATATATGTTTATTCAAATATTTATATCAAAAATACACCACTTTTAAAATTTTCAGAGGTCTTGAAAATATGGGGAAGATGTCTTTAACAATGTACATTATGCAAAGTATTATTGGGACACTCGTATTATATAGTTACGGTTTAGGCTTATTTGGGAAAAATATACTAATTTATACTTCTCTAGGATTTATAGGGATATATGTCATTCAAATATTTTTAGCATCATGGTATCAAAAATACTTTAGATATGGGCCTTTAGAATATATTTTAAGAATGTTTACGTATTGGAAAGTGAAAGTTAAAGCTAAGGGGCAAAGTTAATCATGTTAAAAATTATAGAAAAATTAACAAGTGTTATGACAGTAATTTTAACGTTTTTACTTGTAACAAGGTTTTTTATTCAAAATCTAAATCATTATGCAGGTTTCGATATTAGTTGGTTTTGTTTAGAAAATCTACCGCATAGTTTTACGGTGGTTATCATTTTATTCATGATTTGTGTTGTAATGAATAGTATTTTTAAAAATAGCGACGAAAAAGGTTAAAAATCATCCTTCATTTGTATAGTGGATATACTCAATTTATTTAAATCGAGAAAAAACGCCATTGGAATAGCGTACAGCTTGTTTCAATGGCGTTTGTTATATCTGTGAGGGGGGGAGGACATTTTGACTTTGTGCGCTGGGAAACCGATATACGGCGTACCAAAAGCAGAATTTTCGGCAGAAACTCGTACAATTCGTTAAACTAAAGAACAGTTTCGCCTCTTTGTACGGTTCTGCTCAAATTCTAAACGCTTTTGTCCCGACCTCTTGCTTATTTTCTATATTTTAACTTCGCGAATGCGTCATGTTGGTGAATAGATTCTTCGTTACGACATTCGATGTCGAAACCTTCGATCCAATCTAAATCTACTAAGTCGGCAGCGATTAAACGGATAAGGTCTTCAACGAATCTTGGATTTTCATATGCGCGTTCAGTGACACGTTTTTCATCTGGACGTTTCAGGATAGGATAGAGGATAGAACTTGCATTCGCTTCCATCGCATCTAGTATCGTCTCTTTAAAGTTATCCATCAGTTCAGTATCTTTATCGATATAGGCTTTCACAGTTACGATACCGCGTTGATTGTGCGCAGAATACTCACTAATTTCTTTAGAACATGGACAAAGTGTTGTAACAGCCGCTTCAATCGTCACCTCTTTACGCGTCACTTGATCTTGGTCGATTGCTAAACCATAAGTGACATCTGCATGTCCGACACCTTTAATTTGTGTTACAGGACTTAAACGGTCAAAGAACCATTTTGCTGAGACATCAAGGCCGGCTGCATTTTGTTGCATGCTCTCTTGTAAGCTACGTAAGATTTGGTAAAGTGCGTTGAAATCGAGTTCTATACCGTTATGATAGTGTTTCTCTACGCTTTCAAGAATACGGCTCATGTTAATGCCTTTTTCGTCTTGGTTTAAGCTTGTTGAAAAGCTAAAGTTTCCTGCAGTTTGAAAACGATCTACAAGCACAGGGTAAACTAAGTTCTTAATTCCAACTTCTTCTATTTCAAATAGGAAATTTTTATGTGTGCTTTGTAAATCTGTCATCTGCTCTTTATTTGTCGGTTTCGTACCTTCTACTGGGTCGACGGAACCAAAGTGTTTCCACCGACCTGCTCTTGTAGATAAATCAAATTCAGTCATGCTATTGCCTCCACTTAAGATTCAAAGTTATATATATAATAAGGTTCAACTTCTAAGAAACTTTGTGCGCCTCCAGCGACATCTGGTGTTGCTAATTGTTTTAAGAATGGACCTGTTTGTGATGCATGTGCTTCGAATGCACGTAATTTAACGTCTTTGTATTCACCAATTTCATTTAATATGTCAGGTTCGCCTAGTTTTTCAGGTGCATCATTGCTAAATGCTACGAGTTGTAAGCGTGGTCGTTCTGCTTTAGGCATGCGTTCTACTGTGCGTACCACGGCTTCAGCAGTTGCCTCATGATCCGGATGTACTGCGAATTTAGGATAAAATGAAATGATGACTGATGGCTGTAATTCATCAATCAGTGATTTCACCATCGCATCCATTTCTTCGTGAGGTTCAAATTCTACCGTTTTATCACGATATCCCATCTTACGTAAGTCAGTAATGCCAATTGCGTCCATTGCGTCTTCTAGCTCTTTCTCTCTAATGTCAGGTAACGTTTCGCGTGTTGCGAATGGCGGATTGCCTAAGTTACGTCCCATTTGTCCAAGTGTTAAACAAGCATACGTTACGGGTACGCCGTTATCTATATATCTAGCTAATGTTCCAGCAGATGAGAAAGTTTCATCATCAGGATGTGGAAATATAACTAATACTTGACTGTCCTCTGCCATTATTCGACCTCCTTATACATGAAATGGTTGCGTGCTAATTTCGAGTGCAGCCGCAAGTTGACCTTCGTAGTTAAAGCCTGCTAAGAGGAATTCGCCTCTCTCGTTTATTTCGTAATGTGTTAACCCTTGAACATAAGTCCAACCGTTATCCTTTAATTTAAGCCCAACTCTGTATGGGTCTTTGTCTCCACCTTTAAGTTGCGCATGTTCGTATGTGACTTGGATATTTCTTAAAAAAGTACCTGCATTAAAAACACGTTGATCAAAGTGTGCAGCGTATGCCCCGTTTGTCGTTTCTACGTGTAAGTAGACAGGTTGGTTTGCGTATGAAGAAAGGATTTCTTGTACTTTCTGTTCATTTATTTGTTCCAAAGTGTTGCCTCCTTGCTCGTTTGAACCTGACATCTTCCCAATAAATAATAATAATTATCGTAATATATATATGATGAGTTCGATCACTTTGATTGTCAACTGGCATTTTAATTATTTAACTCAAATTATATACAATGTAATTGTGAAATGTTTATCTGTCTATTTTACTAGAAAAAGTTAAATAAATGTATATCTCTGCTCAATTTCTGTAAAGAATTTTAAAATATTGATAAGACTTTAAAGTACTCATCGCAATGCTTTTATTCCATAGTTAAAGACGTATAATGAAGGTGAGTTCGAAACTTAGATAATTAAGAAGATTGTGAATATATTTGTTGATTCAATGACATAGGGGGTTGTACTTTTATGAAAATAACAAACTTAGGTTCTCGTGATCACGCTTCATTTTATGTTGCATGTGAACTGTTTAACCAAATCAGTGAACAACCAAAGAGTATATTAGGATTAGCTACAGGAGGGACAATGATAGAAGTTTATCATTATCTCGTAGAGTTATTGTTAAAAAATAAGCAAGATGTGTCACAAATAGAAACATTCAATTTAGATGAATATGTCGGTCTGTCTCAAGATCATCCAGAAAGTTACCACCATTATATGCAAGATATTATATTTAATCCTTATCCTCATTTTTCAAAGGATTTAATACATGTACCCAATGGCGTTGCACCTGATTTAGAAGAAGAAGCGGAACGTTATGAAAGTTTAATTAATCAACAGGGGCCTGTAGATATACAAATATTAGGTATTGGTGAAAATGGTCATATCGGATTCAATGAACCAGGGACACCTTTCGATAGTCCAACACATGTTGTAGATTTAACTGAAAGTACGATTAAAGCGAATAGTCGTTATTTCGATAATGAAGCTGAAGTACCTAAACAAGCTATCTCCATGGGATTGAATTCAATCTTTAAAGCGAAACGTATTATTTTATTAGCTTTTGGTAAATCTAAACGAGAAGCAATGATGCGATTACAAGAGGGTAAAGTGAATCCTGATGTTCCAGCTACAATCTTACATGAGCATCCTAATGTTGAGGTGTATGTGGACGATGAGGCGATGCCTTAAACGTGGCTAGCGTTTAAATTGTATGCAAAAGGGTACGAAAACAATGTAAAAGCATTGATTTAATAGGGATATTTAATCATGACTTATGGAACATTTTAAACAATGGAAAGGATGATTAAAGTGGAATTACAATTAGCAATTGATTTATTAAATAAAGAAGAAGCTGCAGAGCTTGCAAATAAAGTGAAAGATTATGTAGATATCGTAGAAATTGGTACACCGATTGTGATTAATGAAGGTTTACCATCTGTACAACATTTAAATGATAACATTGATGGTGTTAAAGTGCTTGCCGACTTAAAAATCATGGACGCTGCAGACTACGAAGTAAGCCAAGCAGTTAAATTTGGTGCAGACGTAGTTACAATCTTAGGTGTTGCAGAAGATGCTTCAATCAAAGCAGCAGTTGAAGAAGCACATAAAAATGATAAAGAATTACTTGTAGATATGATTGCTGTACAAGATTTACAAAAACGTGCGAAAGAATTAGATGAATTAGGTGCAGATTATATCGCAGTGCATACAGGTTATGATTTACAAGCAGAAGGTGAATCACCATTAGAAAGCTTACGTCAAGTTAAGTCAGTAATAAATAACTCTAAAGTAGCTGTTATCGGAGGCATTAAGCCAGAAACTATTAAAGAAGTCGTAGCAGAAGATCCTGACTTAGTTGTTGTAGGTGGCGGTATTGCCAATGCTGACGATCCAGTAGCAGCTGCAAAACAATGCAGAGATGCGATTGAAGGTAAATAATATGACTGAATTTACAAATTATCGATTAATTCTCGATGAATTAGAACAAACATTATCCCATGTAAATGGTGATGAAGCAACGACATTTTTAAACCGTATCGTAGAAAGTGAACGTGTATTTGTTGCAGGTAAAGGACGCTCAGGTTTCGTAGCGAACAGCTTTGCAATGCGTTTAAACCAATTGGGTAAACAAGCTCATGTTGTTGGGGAATCAACAACACCATCGATTTCTGAAAATGATTTATTCGTCGTAGCATCAGGTTCTGGTTCAACAGAGCACTTACGTTTACTTGCGGATAAAGCGAAATCAGCAGGTGCTGAAGTTGTATTACTCACAACAAAGCCAGAGTCGGCTATTGGTGAATTAGCAAATGCAGTCATTGAATTACCTGCAGGCACGAAATATGACATAGAAGGTTCTTCACAACCTTTAGGTAGTTTATTTGAACAATCTGCACAAATATTTTTAGACAGTATTGTGTTAGACTTAATGAAATCACTTAAAGTCGATGAAACAACGATGCAAAGTAATCACGCAAATTTAGAATAATCTTTATTAATCAATAGACAAGGCATACTCATTAGTGAGTATGCCTTTTTTGTTTTTAAATTGATTGCTTTTGGGATGAAGTTCCACTTTAAAGGTTGAAAATGGGATTATTCAATATATGGTTTCCATAAATTGATTCAATATAATGCTTATTTGGGATTAATATGTTACGTGTTACCACATAGGATGAAAAGACAAATTGTAGAAATTAATGTTAAGATAACTTGTATCGAAGTTAACAAAAGTGGTGTGATTATGGAATTATTAAATCGATTAAAACGATATACAAAAGAACGCCCTCATCAATGTGCTTTTAGATTTGATCAAGCTACTTTGAACTATGGAGAATTGTACGACAGAGTAATGCAGATTAAACATCGCATAGCACATATTCCTAAACAAACTTATGTTGGACTTACGTTAAGTCATCCCATGGATACGATGATATATTATTTAGCATTATTAATGCATGAATGTGTGCCGTGTTTATTAGATCATCGTTGGTCTCGAGAACAACAAGATCAATTGATTCGACATTACGGTTTATCGTATTTAGTAGATGATACACAGCGTGTACATATTAATAAGGACGTAACAAATCAATTTACATCCGACATAGAGGGATTATTACATATTGGATTTACATCAGGTACAACAGGTTTACCTAAGGCTTATTATAGAAATGAATATTCGTGGATTATTTCTTTTGAAGAGAATGAATCATTGATGTTAAATCAAATTGAAACGATTGTGGCTCCTGGTCCTTTATCTCATTCGTTATCACTCTATGCTTGTGTTTATGCTTTATATAGTGGTAGAACCTTTGAAGGCCAGCATCACTTCAATGCCCAACGTTTGTTACAAAATATTGAGCAAGCACAACAAAACGTGGCGATGTTTTTAGTACCTACGATGCTCGCAGCGTGCACGGCTACAAAAGATGAGCTAACACAAACGCATCATATTTTTTCTACTGGTGATAAATTGCATGACCATTTTAGAGAAAGAGTAAGACATACCTTTCCAAAGAGTGTATTGATAGAATTTTTCGGCACATCAGAAGCGAGTTTTATTAGTTATAACTATGATAATCAAGCGCCTACCCATTCTGTTGGGAAGTTATTTTCAAATGTAGAAGTTAAATTATCTCATCAAGATGAACATCATATAGGGTTATTACAGGTGTGTAGTGATATGGTATTTAGTGGATACGTAGATAGTGGATCGATGCATTCACTTGATTGGATTGAAACAGGGGATTATGCGTCCGTCGATTGTAACGGCTATTTATTTCTACATGGAAGAAAGCATGATCGCATGATAATTGGAGGTCGCAACGTGTTCCCACAAGTAATTGAAAGGGTAGCGATGACGTATCCCGAAATAGAAGAAGTAGTGGTCATGGGGGTGCCTCATCATCGCTTTGGTGAAATTGCGTGTATGTTGTATACCGCCTCAGAAACTCTTTCAAAATCAACGCTAAGAACGTATTTATCAAATCGATTAGCACGTTATCAAATACCTTCTAAAATAATTCAAGTTCCTCGTATGAACTATACTGCAAGTGGTAAAATTGCGCGCTCAGAAATGAAGTCTTTGTATTTAAATGGGAGGTATAAGCCATGAAAGAAGCAGTGATTGTTGCAGCAAAACGAACAGCATTCGGTAAGTTTGGGGGCACATTGAAACACATAGAGCCTGAAATGTTGCTTAAACCTTTATTTCAACACTTTCAGTCTTATTATCCAGAAGCAATGGCGAAAGTGGATGATGTTATTTTAGGGAATGTTGTGGGTAATGACGGCAATATTGCGAGAAAGTCATTGTTAGAAGCAGGGATGTCTAAATCCATCCCTGGTGTCACTATAGATAGACAGTGTGGTTCAGGGTTAGATGCAGTTACGACTGCTTGTCGTATGATTCAAGCGCAAGCAGGTTCGATTTATATCGTAGGTGGAGTAGAAAGTACGAGTCGAGCACCTTGGAAGATTCAGAGGCCCCAATCTGTTTATGATGCACCAACGCCTGCGTTTTTCGAGCGCGCGTCATTCGCTCCTGAGGGGCAAGATGTTTCGATGATTGAAGCGGCTGAAAATGTAGCGCAACGTTATAATATTTCTCGACAAGCCCAAGATGAATATGCATGGAAGAGTCACCAAAAAACGATAGCTTCTTATGAGCAAGATATTATTTCCCGAGAAATTATACCTGTAAAGGCAAAAACAACTATATTTCAACAAGACGAAAGTGTTAAATCTAGGTTGACGCCTGCTTTACTCGGTCGGTTAAAACCATTATTAACGGATGGGACCGTGACAGCTGGTAATAGTTGTATGAAGAATGATGGGGCAGTATTACTTCTCATTATGGAGAGAGAAACTGCGGAAAGTCTTGGATTTACAACAGGAATGAGATTTATAGATAGTGCAACGGTTGGTGTTGATCCTACAATATTAGGTATTGGTCCAGTAAATGCAGTTAAACAACTTTTACATAGACAACAATTGACAATAAATGACATAGAAGCGGTGGAATTGAATGAAGCGTTTGCCTCACAAGTCTTGGCAAGTAAGCAGTTATTAGGGATTTCTGATGAGCAATTAAACTTGTTTGGAGGCGCACTTGCAACGGGGCATCCATATGGAGCAAGTGGTGCAGCACTCGTAACGCGTTTATTTTATATGGAAAACTACTATCGGACGATTGCGACGATGGGCATCGGTGGAGGTATTGGCAATGCAGCGTTATTTGAAAGATGGTCATGAGTTATTAGAAATTGAATTCGATGCATCAGAAGTTAAAGCATATAATCAATTATTTGGTATTCAACCGCTCACTCAAGTTGCACCACTATTTTGTGCGAAATTATGGCCTGAGTTTCAATTGTTTCAACCATTTAGATATAAAAATTTAATCTTGAGAGAAACAGAAGTTCAGCAACTACAAACCTTATATGTTAATGAACGGTATCATGCACATTTGTATTTTTTGAATCAATCAAAGGTGAGACAATTTATGAAATATACCTTTAAATTAGAAATAAATAAAAATAGAGAAAAGTGTATTTCTATTACACAAGTGTTTTTGGAGGAGATTTAAAATGATGCATTTTACTCCCGAAGAAGTTGAAAGGTACCTTACTATAGTTAATGATAAAAACCCTGTGCATGCGAAAGTGGTGCCAGGTCAAATGATCGTGCAAAGCGTTTTTATAAACTTAAATATCAATTGGTCTGAATACAGGATTAAATACATTGAAAGTATTTATGTATATGAAGAATTCAAAGTAGAATTTTTAGAAAAAGATAAAATTATAGTTTCGGATATTCAAGAAAAGCTAAAGTTTCAAATTATTAATAAAAAGGGTGACGGAATGTAAACAAGTTCTGTCATCTACAAGCGGTTGTATCGTTGGTTTATTTGCGAACTGGCTACGCAAACGCAATGATAAATAGTGACTAGTCATACCAAAAAAATCCCCTCACTACTGGCATAGTGAGGGGGTGGTGCATACCTGCACGACATCTTTGTTACTTGAATTATAACACCATAGTGGGTAGGAATACCAAACGATTATCTATACAGGAGGTGGAAATAATATAGGGTTTCTAACAGTGATTATCACTTTGAATTGTGTAGCGATACTATGTATAAAAAGCTTTATAATGAGCGATCTATAAACACTTTATTTAGCTGATTCATAACTCTATATATCTTTTCTGTGCTTTTTAGCGTAATCCATTTACAGGTGAATAATATTGAGTAAGGTAAAGGTCATACAAAAAGAGTGACACTGGAGTCAGAATTGCTTCGAGATGCTCTCCAAGCTAAGCAAAGGGGACAACTTTGTCTGACTCTGTGTCACTTATCTTATAGGGTGAGTGTTTATAGGGATATGTGTGAAACTATAGTAATAGGGACAAAATTACTATAATTTCATATCTTAACTTCATATATTTTTAGTAGGGGTTTTAAACTTATGAATTTGTCTCTGGAGCTTTCGTCTGTATTTCTCATTCGATTGATAGAAAGTGTTATTGATAATTTAAACTTTTCATATTATCAACGTCACCTTCAAGTAGAGAGAGTAACTTGTATAACTCATTTTTACTAAAGCTTTCATCGAATTTAACAGATATTGATTTAAAACTCTTGGTGATAATCTCATAAATTGGGTTGCCGTTTTCAATGGTCTGTTTGTAGATAATCATGTTGTTATAACCTCCTTTCTCTCTCTACACTTTATAGATTAATACAAATTTCAATATTTAACATGAGGCCGTAGTATCAAATTTGGATGGTACTTACGACGGAGTTTATATTTTGTTTAAATATAGCGTTATTAAAGCATCCTTTTTTTCTTTTAAAATGCGCATTTTTATATCAACAAAAAATCCCGTCCACATGGGATGTGAACGGGTTATAACTTAACTCTATACTTCAGTAACTTCTACATCGATGTGTTCTACACGATTGTATGCACCATGGTCAACGGGACCAACGAATTCGTTCATCTTCCAACCATTTTTTATTGCTGAAGCGACGAATGCTTTAGCTGCTACTACAGCTTCTTTAGGTGATTTACCATTTGCTAAATATGCCGTCGTTGCAGCTGCAAATGTACAACCTGCACCGTGATTATAACTTTGTTGGAACATATCAGTAGTTAATTGATAGTACTGCTCTCCATCGAAGTAAAGGTCGTATGATTTTTCTTGATCTAACGCTTTACCACCTTTAATGATGACATGTTGCGCGCCTTGTTGGTGTATCACTTTAGCCGCTTCTTTCATATCATCAATAGATTTCAACGTGCCTAAATTTGATAATTGACCTGCTTCAAATAAGTTAGGCGTCACGATTGTTGCTTTTGGTAATAAATATTCGATCATCGCATCTGTATTTCCCGGGTTAAGTACTTCATTTTCCCCTTTACATACCATTACTGGATCGACAACAAAGTATGTTGCGCCAGACTCCGAGAAGGCTTCTCCGGCACGTTTAATAATTTCTTGTGTGCCAAGCATACCTGTTTTAACCGCATCAGGCTGGATAGAAATAGCTGTTTCTAATTGTTTGTTAAAGGTTTCAAATGGAATTGGTGTGACGTCATGTGACCACGTCTTTGGATCCATAGTTACGATGGATGTTAAGGCTACCATGCCATAAGTTCCTAATTCTTGGAATGTCTTTAAATCTGCTTGCATGCCTGCACCGGCACTTGTATCTGAACCGGCGATTGTTAGTGTTGTTTTCAATGCCATGAAAAATCACTCCCTCACTAAATTTTTATCTATATCATACCACGATTATCGACTATTCTAAATCTTATCGTTCTCTTGGTACTTGTTTTATACATAAAATGAAATTACCATAATTATAAAAGATAATCACGGATAGTGCGTATATGTTAATATATTCAAGTAAGGAGAGATGTTTAATGGAATGGTCAGAGGTGTTTCACGAAATTACTTCCCAACATGATTTCCAAGAGATGCATGATTTTCTGGAAAAGGAATATACAACGCAAGTCGTTTATCCTGATAGGGAGAATATATATCAAGCGTTCGACTTAACGCCATTTGAAGATATTAAAGTCGTAATCTTAGGTCAAGATCCATATCATGGCCCGAATCAAGCGCATGGTTTGGCGTTTTCAGTACAACCTAACGCGAAGTTTCCACCATCATTACGAAATATGTATAAAGAATTAGAAGCTGACATCGGGTGTTGTCGCGTGTCTCCACATTTGCAAGATTGGGCACGTGAAGGTGTATTATTATTAAATACAGTGCTTACCGTTCGCCAAGGAGAGGCACATTCTCATCGTAATATCGGATGGGAAGTATTTACGGATGCTGTGATTAAGACCATTTCTGAACAGTTGAATAATGTTGTGTTTATTTTGTGGGGTAAACCTGCGCAACAAAAGATTAAATTAATTGATCAAACGAAACACCATATTATTAAATCGTCGCATCCCAGTCCGTTATCAGCTCATAGAGGTTTTTTAGGATCGAAACCGTATTCTAGGACGAATGAATACTTACAGGCACACAATATTACACCTGTAAATTGGTGCGAAGGTGAGGAATAACTATGGAAAAAGAGAAAATGATTCAGTTAATAGAACAAGAACTCGTTTCTGCAGATGAGTCCACATCAGAGGTAGAATTTGAAAAGCATATGTATGCGATTTATAAATTGACGGAATTGATTGCTACCGATAAAAGCGGACAACGTTCACAACATACTGATTTATATGAAACACCAAGTTCTACGGAGTTAGCAGCTACACAACCCTCACAACAGCAAGCTTCTAAGAATCAGAGTATTTCTGATGCAGAACTGAAAGCGATGGGGGCGAAAGTACCATATAAGTCAGCTCAATCCCATTCTTCGTCAGATATGACGACATCGTCTAACCTTAAGACGGACGATGGCATAGGTAATGGAGATTCAATTTTTGATTTCTAATAGAGAAAGGATAATCATATTATGATGAAAGTTTTTATTATTCTAGGAGCGCTCAATGCTCTTATGGCAGTAGGAACAGGTGCATTTGGTGCACACGGTTTGGAAGGAAAACTGTCTGATAAATACATGAATGTTTGGGAGAAAGCCACAACATATCAAATGTATCATGGTTTAGGATTAATCCTACTTGGAATTATTACCGGTACAACACCCATTCATATTAATTGGGCAGGTTGGTTAATGTTCTTTGGTATTGTATTTTTCAGTGGTTCACTATACGTATTAGCACTAACTCAAATCCGTATATTAGGTGCGATTACTCCAATCGGCGGTGTGTTATTCATCGTGAGTTGGTTATTACTCGTTATCGCTGCCTTTAAATTGTAAAATTTACGTTGTTTAAGGATTCACCTTTTGGTTATAATACAACCCATGAGGTGAATTTTTTTATGGGCAAAAATGAAAGGCAAGTTGATAGAGGAGATTTAAAACAAAATCTATCAGAGAAGTTTGTATGGGCAATTGCCTATGGGTCCTGTATAGGATGGGGGGCATTTATCCTACCAGGTGATTGGATTCATAAAGCAGGTCCAATCGCATCAGCAATAGGTATTGTTATTGGTGCATTATTGATGATACTCATTGCAGTCAGTTATGGTGCATTAGTTGAACGCTTTCCAGTTTCTGGTGGCGCTTTCGCATTTAGTTTTTTAGGATTTGGTAGATACGTCAGTTTCTTCTCATCCTGGTTTTTAACGTTTGGCTACATATGTGTAGTAGCCTTGAACGCAACCGCATTTAGTTTATTGATTAAATTCTTAATGCCGGGCGTGTTAGAACATGGTAAGTTATACACCATTGCAGGATGGGACGTCTATATTACGGAAATTCTTATTGCATCCGTACTATTAATAATCTTTATGTTCATTGCCATTAAAGGTACGAGTGTTTCAGGATCGTTACAATATTACTTCTGTGTGGCTATGGTAGTTACAATTGTATTATTATTCATTGGCTCATTTTTCGGTCATGGTTTTTCATTGGATAATTTACAGCCACTTAAAAGTGAAAAACAGGGTTGGTTCTTATCAATCATCTCTATCGTTGCGATAGCACCATGGGCGTATGTAGGATTCGATAATATTCCACAAACAGCAGAAGAATTTGATTTTTCACCAAATAAGACATTTAAACTAATAGTATATAGTTTATTAGCAGCAGCTTTCACATACGTATTAATGTTACTTTATACTGGATGGTTGCACAGTAAATCAAGCGGCAAGAGTGACCTTTGGTTAACAGGTGCCGTGACACAAAGTGCATTCGGATATATCGGTTTAGCCATTTTAGCCATTGCGATAATTATGGGAATCTTTACTGGACTAAACGGTTTCTTAATGAGCTCAAGCCGTCTACTCTTCTCAATGGGACGTTCAGGTATCATGCCTTCAATGTTCAGTAAACTCCACAGAAAATATAAAACACCTTACGTTGCGATTATCTTCTTAGTAGCTATAACTCTAATCGCACCTTGGTTAGGTCGAACAGCATTAACATGGATTGTAAACATGTCTTCTTCTGGTGTGTCTATCGCTTATTTAGTTACTTGCTTGTCTGCAGTTCGATTATTTAGCTATGATAAAAATAGTCCGACATATGCACCGATATATAAGACATTTGCAATTATAGGTTCAATCATGTCATTAGCATTCTTAATTTTATTATTAGTGCCATTTTCACCAGCAGGTTTATCAATGCCATCATATATCGCTTTAGCTGGTTGGTTCTTAATAGGACTTATCTTCTTTATCATCCGTTATCCTAAATTGAAGAAAATGGACAACGACACGTTAAGTAAATTGATTTTAAATAAATCTGAAAGTGAAGTAAATAAAATGGTTAAAGGTACGAAGTCAAATAAATAATTATAAATGAAGAGTCTGGGACAAAAATAGATGTCTCAGACTCTTTTTGTATAGGTATACAAATGAACTTCTTTTCAATATATGGAAAATTGGTCATAATAATGATAAACACGTTAAAGGCAATGAAAAGGATGTGAAACTTATGGATAAGGAAGAACAATTATTAAATGAAATCAGACAGGTTTATAACAAAATCGTATTATTAAATAAACCGATTATGGAACAAGAGTTAGCTGGATATACGTCAGGCGAGGTGCACTGTATCCAAGAAATAGGCAGACATGCAAAACCGAATGTCAGTGACTTATCTTACAATATGTTTATGACGCGCGGCGCTATAAGTAAATTAACGAAGAAATTAATAGATAAGGATGCGATTCAACGCTACCAAGATGAACACAATAAAAAAGAAGTCTATTTTAAACTTACTGATAAAGGGACAGCTATTTTCGATAAACATGAAAGTTTGCATCAACAATTTCGTGAAAGAGATGCTGAAGTATTTGACCAAGTTACGGATGAACAGTATGAAGTAATGTTATCGTTTTTTGAAAAATACAATCAACATTTAACTGAAGAAATTGAAGGCAAAGGGACACAAAAAAATAATTAATCGCCTTTCTTTTTGTTGACTAGGAAACAAAAATACGTTATATTTTGTTGACGGAGAAACAAAAAGGAGGGTTGTTTTTGTCTCAACAATCTACAAAGATTCCTGCCGATATTATGAAACCAGCATGGGCACTTGCCTTGGGAGCAATTGCGCCGATGTTAGATTCTACTATGGTGAATATCGCAGTGAATCAATTGACCCAAGAATTTAAAGTACCATTGGACATCGTACAATGGAGCATAACAGGTTATGTATTGGCATTGGCGATTGCCGTGCCGATTTCAGGTTGGTTCATGGACCAATTTAATAGTAAAAAGGTTTTCATCTTTGCTGCAACCCTATTTGGTCTCGTATCAATTGGTTTGGGGTTGAGTTGGACGATTCAAATGTTCATTATATTACGGCTAATTCAAGGATTTAGTGCAGGTATTATTACGACTTTAATGTCGACGATGCTCGTTAAAATTGCAGGAGAACAATATTTAGGCCGAGTTATGGCAATCGTGAGCACGCCGATGATACTTGGTCCTATATTTGGACCAGTGTTAGGTGGATTCATCGTTCATATGGCCTCATGGCACTGGATTTTCTTTATTAATGTCATAATCACTTTGGTGTTAGTACCTATCATGGTTAAGGAATTGCCTTCGTTTTTACCGATTAATCGTTCTAAAAGGTTAGACATCCTAGGCGTGATTTTGTTATCACTCATCAGCGTGTTATTCATAGAAAGCGTGACCGAAGCTTCGAAAAAAGCAAGTTTCACTAATTTTGAAACAATAGTGACATTTTTGAGTGCTATCGTACTAGCTGTTATCTATTTAATTTATAATCGTAAGAAAAATTACGCTACTGTGTTACCTACGACATTATTTAAACAGAGAAATTACGGTTTATCTAGTTTAGGACTATTCTTAGCGAACATTGCTATCCTCGGTCCGATGATTTTATTTCCTATTTTCTTTCAACAAATTAATGGCTTTAATGAAACAGAAGCAGCGATGTTACTCATGCCGCAAGGTATTGGTATGCTTATAGCAAGACCGTATATTGGACGTCTAACTGACCAATATGGTGCGAAAATTGTAATTATTATATGTGTCAGTTGTTCAGTAATTGGGACTTTGCCGTTTATTTTTATCTCGCAATCTACACCTATTATTTTTGATGTGATTGCATTGTTTATACGTGGTTTATTTGTTGGAGGTATTATGTTGCCATTAACTAATTCTGCTTATATCGGACTGAACTCTAAAGCCATATCTGAAGCGGGTGTAGGTATTAATATGATTGAAAATATTGGCTCTAGTTTTGGATCTGCTTTAATGGCATCGATCACTTCCGCGGCCTTAACATATGTACATGTATCAAATTTAAATATAGCTACTGCTTATCATCTAGGCTTCGGTATTTCGATAATAATATTAATGATTATTATAGTGCCTGCTTTGTTTTTAAAATCGATGGATGATGGTGAAAACAACGCAGTTTAAAACATAGAAATGGCCTTGAACAAGTAAGATGACAGACATATTATTTTAAGTTACCATCTAACTTATAGTGTCACCACTTTTTACAAGACAATTATGTTTCAAAAATATTATATCGGATAATATATAAGTAGTTAACTGTTTTATATGTTTATTGAGTAGCGACAATGTAACAATGATAGTAGCAGTTAATAAGTTTAAGTGTGATTAAAGTTCTCCCAAACACACACTTAAAGAGTCTGAGACAAAAATAGGCGTCTCAGACTCTTTGTCAAATTGGCAGTAGATGTCTAAATTGAAATGCGCTTATATCAAGCTTTTTTCAATTCTAGTCATCCTTGCCGGGGTGGGACTACGAAAGCTTTATTAAAAATTCGATTTCTGTCCCACTCCCTTCTGTTTCGGACAATTCAATGCTACTATTTATATTTCCAAAGTAAATACGAAGCAATTTATAAAAAGCCACATTCAATGTTTAAACATTGGATGTGGCTTTAGTTAATATTATAAAGTTTTAACGTTAAAGTTCGAAAAATCCTTGCAATTCTTCTTTTTTAAGAATGTGTCCTACGTAGAAACTACCGAAGTCACCGTAACGTGCTGTTGTTTCGTCGAATCTCATTTCATATACAATCTTCTTAAATTGTAATGGATCGTCAGCGAAAAGCGTCACGCCCCATTCATAATCATCGAAACCGACTGAACCAGTGATGAATTGTTTGATTTTACCAGCATACTGACGACCGATTTTGCCGTGATTATACATAAGTTCTTGGCGTTTTTCTAAAGGTAACATATACCAGTTATATGTTTCATTACGACGTTTATCCATTGGATAGAAGCAAATGTATTCTGATTGTGGTAATTCTGGATACAATCTTGGTTTGATGTGTGGGTTTTCATATGGATCTTCATCAGATTTACCAGCTAGGTAATTGCCTAATTCAATAATTGAGACAAATGAATAAGTAGGGATTAAGAAATCCATGATTTTTAATTTGTTAAATTCGTTCTCAAACTGGTTTAAATCTTTCATTTCAGGACGTAATGCCCAAAGTAAAATGTCGGCCTTTTGACCCATAATATTATAAAAGGCGTGATCACCAACGTTGTTTGTACGTGCTTCTTCGTGTTTGTTTAAAAATGCTTGTAACTCTTCAACAAGTTGTTGTCTTTCTTCTTCTTGTACTAAACGTAGGCTTGTCCAGTCAACAGCATAAAATAAATGTAAACTGTACCAACCGTCTAAAGTTTCTGGTGCTTGTGGCATTTAAATCGCTCCTTCTTTAACATTTGTATACACGTAAATTTTATCATAAAAGGATGCTGGGACAAATATAGATGTCTCAGCCTCTTTATCAATTAGGTGGGACTCGAAAACTTTATTTAGAAAATTCGATTTCTGTTCCTCTCTCAAATTAGTGTCATGGCATTATATAAAAATATGACGTATAATACTGATAAAAGGAATAATTTTAAATTCTAGGAGGGCACTATGACTTTATTAGATGTATTAAAAGACAAGCTATCAGGTAAACAAGTGAGTATTGTATTGCCTGAAGGTGAAGATGAGCGTGTGTTAAAAGCAGCTACAGAGTTGCACCAAACAAATTACGTAAATCCAATTGTATTAGGTGATGAAGATAGCATTAAAGCTTTAGCGAATGACAAAGGTTTAGATATTTCACAATTAGAAATCATTAACCCTGCAACAAGTGAATTAAAAGAAGAATTAGTCAATGCATTTGTTGAACGTCGTAATGGTAAAGCAACCGAAGAACAAGCACAAGATATGTTAAATGATGTCAATTACTTTGGTACAATGCTCGTTTACACTGGTAAAGCACAAGGCCTCGTGAGTGGTGCAGCACATTCTACTGGAGATACGGTACGTCCTGCATTACAAATTATTAAGACTAAACCAGGCGTTTCTAAAACATCAGGTGTTTTCTTCATGATTAAAGGAGACGAACAATATGTCTTTGGTGACTGTGCCATCAATCCTAAGTTAGAAGCACAGGATTTAGCAGAAGTTGCAGTTGAAAGTGCTAAAACGGCTAAAAGCTTTGGCATGGATCCACGCGTAGCTATGCTCAGCTTCTCAACTAAAGGTTCAGCAAAATCAGATGACGTTGAAAAGGTTGCTCAAGCTGTCGACTTTGCTAAAGATAAACTTAAATCAGAACAACTGGAAGATGTCCAAATCGATGGTGAATTCCAATTTGATGCTGCTATTGTCCCAGAAGTAGCTAAGAAAAAGGCGCCAGAAGCTGATATTCAAGGTAACGCAAATGTATTCATCTTCCCAAGTTTAGAAGCTGGAAATATTGGATACAAAATTGCACAACGTTTAGGCGGTTATGATGCAGTAGGTCCTGTATTACAAGGGTTAAATTCACCTGTTAATGACTTATCAAGAGGTTGCTCAACTGAAGACGTATTTAATCTATCAATCATTACTGCAGCTCAAACACTGTAATTATGGATTTAGCAGCTAAATATTTTAATCATATTAATTGGCGTTACATTGATCATTCTTCAGGGTTAGCGCCAATGCAATCTTTCGCGTTTGACGATACTTTCTCTGAAAGTGTTGGCAAGTCTTTATCTAGTAATGTAGTTCGCACATGGGTACATCAACATACAGTCATATTAGGTATCCACGATTCGAGATTACCTTACTTGCAAGATGGTATCCGTTATTTAACGGAGCAACAAGGCTATAATGCGATTGTCAGAAATTCCGGAGGCCTTGGCGTGGTATTAGATCAAGGTATTCTTAACATTTCATTGATTTTTAAAGGAAAGAATGAAACAACAATAGATGAAGCGTTTACCGTCATGTATTTATTAGTCGCAAAAATGTTCGAAGATGAAGATGTGGAAATAGAAACACATGAAATTGAACAATCCTATTGTCCAGGTAAATTTGACTTAAGTATCAACGGTAAGAAATTTGCAGGTATTTCTCAACGACGCGTGCGTGGCGGCATAGCTGTCCAAGTGTACCTTTGTGTTGAAGGTGATGGAAGTGAACGGGCAGCGATGATGAAGACGTTTTATGAACATGCATTAAAGGGAGAAGAAACTAAATTTAAATACCCAGATATCGATCCTGAATGTATGGCTTCTCTCAATACATTGTTAGGTCAATCTCTAACTGTCCAAGATGTCATGTTTAAATTACTACATGCAATTAAAGATTTAGGCGGGCAACTCAATATGGATCCTATGACGGACAATGAGTATGAGAGATATGAAGTGTACTTTGAGAAAATGATTGAGCGTAACGCGAAACTAAATCAAAAAATGAACGAAGCGTAGTAAGATTGACATATATTTTATAATTTAAATTCAGTAAAACTTTATAAGTCACAATGGCATCAACCACATAATAAATATGACAAAAACCCTAAAAAGTACGAGCCCAAACAACGACTTTTTAGGGTTTTTATATGGCAATAAAAATTCTACTTATTCTTTGATAAATTGTTGAATTATATTATTGAAAAAGTAATATAGACAAAGTGTAGTCTAAAATAATAATTATTTACACTTTCATACGAAATAAAGTGTACTTTTTGAATATAATGTTAAAGCGTTTTATAATATGTACATGTTAAAAATTATTAGTATCTGGTATTAATTTTCAAGAGATGTGTTTCATAATATCTATGACTATAGTTGTATAGAGTTATGTTCATATGTAAGGTAATATAAAATGGTAAAAACATCTTCTACAGTATCTATCAAGATTTTACATAACTACGAGCACTAACAACCAATTGTAATTAGATCGATCGATAAATAAAAGAAAATATGGTTTTAGCCCAACACTGCAATTTACGGGACATTGTAAAATGTAAGCTGTTGAACTGCCCATCAATTAATGATGTCTAAACCATAAATTTAATGAATATATTAAGGTGATTAGGAAAATGGGACAACACGGATATGGGGAAGCAAATGGAAAAGTAATATTAATAGGTGAACATGCAGTGACATTCGGCGAACCTGCAATTGCAATCCCCTTCACGACTGGAATAGTGAGAGCGTCGATTGATGAATTAGAACAGAATAGTCAATCGTACGTGAATAGCGATGTATATGAAGGTGAATTAATATATGCGCCAGAGCATTTAAAATCAGTCATAGATCGTTTTATTGAACAATATCATATCAATACACCAATCAAGGTAACGATTGAAACGAATTTGCCTGCTTCAAGAGGACTAGGCTCAAGTGCAGCCATGGCAGTTGCTTTCGTACGTGCAAGTTTCGACTATATCAACAAGCCTTTAACTGATGCACAACTTATCGAAGAAGCGAACTGGGCAGAACGTATTGCTCATGGTAAACCGAGTGGCATTGATACACAAACGATTGTTTCCAATAAACCAGTTTGGTTCCATAAAGGTCGTGTCACACAACTTAAACCTTTATCCTTAAAAGGTTATATGATTGTGATCGATACGGGTGTAAGAGGATCTACGAAACAAGCTGTAGAAGACGTACATCAACTATGTAACAATGACAACACATATAAGCAGTATATTAAACAAATTGGTAAGTTAGTATTTGAAGCGAGTGAATCAATAGAACACTCTAATTTCTTAAAGTTAGCTTCAGTATTTAATTTGTGCCAAGATTACTTACGCACATTAACTGTGAGTCATGAAAAAATTGAGAAACTAATCAAATCAAGTATGTCCCAAGGTGCTATCGCTGGTAAGTTAACAGGTGGTGGACGTGGCGGTAGCATGATTATGCTAGCTGCAAGCATTGATATAGCTGAAAAGATTGCACAGAATGCACTAGATTTAGGTGCGCATCATACTTGGATTGAATATTTAGGAGGATAAAAGTTGGTAAACAGTGGCAAAGCACGTGCACATACAAATATTGCCCTCATCAAATATTGGGGTAAAGCAGATGAACAATATATTATACCGATGAATAACAGTTTATCGGTTGCTTTAGAGCGTTTTTATACAGAAACGAAGGTAACTTTTGATGCATCTTACGAAAAAGATACATTGATTTTAAATGGTGAAGCGGTTAATGATAAAGAATCTGCCAAAATACGCCGTTTTATGGACGTTGTGCGAGAACGTGCAAACACTTCAATGTATGCTTATATCGAAAGTGAAAATTTCGTACCGACAGCTGCTGGTCTAGCCTCATCTGCAAGTGCTTATGCTGCTTTAGCTACTGCCTGCAATGAAGCTTTACAAATGAACCTATCAGACAAAGACTTATCCCGTTTAGCACGTCGTGGTTCTGGTTCAGCTTCTAGAAGTATTTTCGGTGGTTTTGTTGAATGGGAAAAAGGGGATAGTGATAAGACATCATACAGTTTCCCGTTAGATACAAATCATTGGGAAGATGAATTAGCTATGATATTTGTAGTGATTAACAATCAATCGAAAAAAGTATCAAGTCGTTCAGGTATGTCGCATACACGCGAGACGTCACGTTTTTATCAATACTGGTTAGATCATGTGGATGCTGATTTAACTGAAGCAAAGGCGGCCATTGAAGTTAAAGATTTCGACCGATTAGGAGAAGTATTTGAAGAAAATGGCTTACGCATGCATGCTACAAATTTAGGTGCTAAACCACCATTTTCTTATTTAGTCGATGAAAGTTACCAAGTTATGGACATTGTTGAACAATGTAGAGCACAGAATCTTTCTTGTTACTTTACAATGGATGCAGGTCCCAACGTTAAAATTTTAGTTAAGAAAGAACACCAACAACAAGTTATGGAAGAACTATGTAAAGTATTTGATGAAACACAAGTTCTATCGAGTGATATCACGCGTTCAGGTGTAGAAATTATTGAATAAGGAAGAGATAAAATGATTCATGTAAAAGCACCGGGTAAATTGTATATTGCAGGTGAATATGCGGTAACAGAACCTGGTTATAAATCAGTACTCATCGCAGTTGATCGTTTTGTAACTGCCGCTATAGAAAAAGCAGATTCTGTAGAAGGTACAGGCACGATTCATTCGAAAACATTGCATCACGAACCGGTTGTATTTTACCGTGATGAAGATGAAATCATTGTTTCTGATACAAATTCAGCAAAACAATTAAAATATGTCATTACTGCAATCAACGTATTTGAACAGTATGCGTTAACGCACGACATCGATTTAACCCATTTCCATTTAACTATAGATAGTAATTTGGATGATGCAAATGGCCATAAGTACGGATTAGGTTCAAGTGCAGCGGTATTAGTCTCAGTCATTAAAGCATTAAATGAATTTTATGAGATGCATTTATCTAACCTTTACATTTACAAATTAGCAGTCATTGCCAATATGAAATTGCAAAGTTTGAGTTCGTGTGGAGATATTGCAGTTAGCGTCTATACAGGTTGGTTAGCATATAGCACCTTTGATCATGAATGGGTATCTCAACAAATTGAAGATACGTCAGTAGATGAAGTTGTTATGAAAAATTGGCCAGGTTTACATATTGAACCATTACAAGCTCCAGAAAATATGGAAGTACTGATCGGTTGGACAGGTTCTCCAGCCTCATCACATCATTTAGTGAGTGAAGTAAAACGTTTGAAATCAGATCCCTCATTTTATAGTCGATTTTTAGAACAATCTCATGCATGTGTAGAAAAATTAATTCATGCCTTTAAGACAAACAATATTCAAGGTGTCCAACAGATGATTCGCCAAAATAGAGAAATCATTCAATCTATGGATGCAGAAGCCACTGTTGAAATTGAAACAGCACATTTAAAGACGTTATGTTCTATTGCTGAAAAATATGGCGGTGCTGCTAAAACATCAGGTGCAGGTGGCGGCGATTGTGGTATTACGATTATTCACAATGCAATTGATAAACAAGCGATTTATAGTGAATGGCGCGTTAACGAAGTGAAACCGTTAGAATTTAATATTTATAATGGCCAATAATACGGGGAAAGAATCCTGAATCTATTCGATTAGATTCGGGATTTTTATAATGAGAAAGTGTAATAACCAATAAATTGAACTTGAATTTTTTCCCAAAGAGAGTAAAATAATTAGAGTTGTAAGTAATAACGTACATAAATTTTTCGAAATAAGTTGTTTGTAGATAACTGCTTTTATATAAATAGAATGAATTTTAAAGAAAGGTGAGGGTGTCTTTGCAAAATAAATTTATGATTTGCGATGACTGCCATGGGGTGAACTGTAAATCTTTGGAGAAGAAATTAACGAAATTAGATCCTGATGCAGAAATCGATATTGGTTGTCAGTCATATTGTGGTCCTGGACGTCGTAAAACATTTGCATTCATTAATAATCGGCCATTAGCTGCACTTACTGAAGATGAACTCATGGAAAAGGTCATTAAGCAATTACAAAAACCAAGAGACCCAGAAGAAGAAGAGCGTTTAAGACAAAGACACGAAGAACGTAAACGCCGTAAAGAAGAACAAGATAGAAAGTTAAAAGAAAAAATTGCACGACGTAAAAGTGCAAAATAATAAATATAAATTTGATAAAACCGGTAAATGTTGAATAATGAATGCATTTACTGGTTTTTTAATTACAATACTTTTTACTAAAATCTAATCTTACTTTATGCTTCATACCTCAATTTATCTTCTAGCTATAAAAAGTACTTATCATCATAGTAATAAGCAGATTATTTAGATACTACATAGATTAATGATATTTTTTTAATGTAGTATATTATATCAAATGGCTAATTGGGAGTGGGGCAGAAATCGAATTTTCTAATAAAGCTTTCGTAGTCCCACCTAGTTGACTAAGCGTCTAAGACAACTATTTTTGTCTCAGCCTTTTATTCATAAGAGTAGTTTTAAACAAGCGTTATACAAGAGAAAAGGAGTTGTGTCGAGATGGTCAAACAAGTGAAATTAGGCAAATCAAACGTTGAAGTAACACCAATTGCAATGGGAGCCAATGCTGTTGGTGGACATAATTTTTATAACGATTTAGATGAAGAACAAGGTAAAGAAACAGTTCGCAATGCAATACGCAATGGTATGAACTTAATTGATACGGCGTATATTTATGGTCCAGAGCGCTCAGAAGAACTTGTTGGCGAAGCCGTTCAAGATTTTGATAGAGAAGATTTTGCTATCGCTACAAAAGGTGCACATTATTTCGATGAAAACAAAGAAATTAAAATGTCTAATAAACCTGAATATTTAAAAGATCAAGTAGAAAAAAGTTTAAAACGTTTGCAACTTGATTATATCGATTTATATTATATTCATTTCCCAGATAAAGATACGCCTAAAGATCAGGCAGTAGCAGCGTTAAAAGAACTTAAAGACGAAGGGAAAATTAAAGCAATTGGTGTATCGAACTTCTCATTAGAACAGTTGAAAGAAGCGAATAAAAATGGTGACGTAGATGTAGTACAAATGGAATATAATCTGTTAAACCGAGAAAACGAAGCTATCTTTGAATATACTGCGGAAAACAATATTACTTTTGTGCCTTATTTCCCACTCGTTTCTGGATTATTAGCAGGTAAATATAACGAAAATACAACATTTGATGACATCAGAGCTAAAAATCCAGAATTCCAAGGTGATAAATTCAAAGAAAACTTGAAAAAAATTGAAGGTTTAAGAGAAATCGCAAAAGCACATGATGCGGAAGTAGCTCATGTCGTATTAGCGTACTATTTAACAAAACCATCCCTTGATGTTGTGATTCCTGGTGCTAAACGTCCAGAACAAGTAGAAGATAATTTGAAAACATTAGATGTTCAACTGACGGATGCAGATATCGAAAAAATTGAGACATTATTTCCTTTAAAATAAGACATTTAAGCCAAAGCACTGCGAATAAACTTTCAGTTTTGTTCGTAGTGTTTTATATATTTAAATTGTATCAAACTATTAAATTTAGAGAAATTTGATAAAATAGGTACAACTATTTTTGAATATATGAATAAATCATTAAAAACTTAAGAAGGTGAAAATGATGATAACAGTTTTATTTGGTGGAAGCAGACCTGATGGTAATACGGCTTACATAACTCAGAAAGCAATTGCTGGTCATGAATACCGTTGGATTGATTTAACTCAATATCAGTTAGACCCAGTGAGAGATGTGAGACACGATAATGGAGAAATCACGACTTATAATGATGATTACAAGACATTAATTGATCAGGTATTAGAAAGCGATACAATCATTTTTGCGTCACCTGTTTATTGGTACAGTGTTTCAGCCTCTATGAAAGCATTTATAGATCATTGGTCTGAGACGTTGATGGATCCTAACTATAAAGATTTTAAAGAAAAAATGTCTAAAAAAGATATAAGATTAATATTGGTAGGTGGCGATTGGCCTAAGATTAAAGCAAAACCATGCATTTCTCAATTTAAATATAGTTTAGAATATATCAATGCGCATTTAAGTGGTTATATTATAGGCAGAGCGGAAAAGCCTGGAGATATTAAAAAAGATGTCTATGCATTAGAACGCGCGAAAGAATGGCAAGAAACATTAGGCGATTTTGCAGGTTAAATGAATGTCTGAAATTGTAGCGTTACCCTAACTATTTTATCTTAAATAGATTAAGTATTTTGACTATTGAAATTATGATATAATAAAGTCATTAATACCTATTGTGAGTAAGGGGAGAGCAACATGCATAAAGTGAGGAAAGCAACAGCAGATGATGTTGTCGGTATAAGAGATGTCGCAACAAAGGCTTGGTATAACACATATTTAAATATTTATGCTGCAAAGACTGTGAACGAGTTATTAGCAGCTTCTTACAATGAACAACATTTATTGAAACGATTAGACGACCAATTATTTTTAGTAATCGAAGAGGAAGATGAAATTATCGGGTTCGCTAATTTTATAAATGGTAAAGAACTTTATTTATCAGCCCATTATGTAAGACCTTCATGGCAACACCACGGTTATGGTTCTGATTTGTTAACGGAAGGTTTAGATTATTATAAGGATAATTACAGTAAGGTTTATTTAGAGGTAGACAATAAAAACAGTGATGCAGTTTCATTTTATGAGAAGAAAGGCTTTGAAAAGATACGTTCATATCAACATGAAATGTATGGCGAAGCTATGGATTTAGCATTGATGTGTAAATCATTAACTTAGCTATTGCTTAACATGCATAATGAGGAGGACAAAATTGACACTTTCAACATATGCCACACAAAAGTTACATGAAGAAAAGGTTTTTAAGGATCCTATTCACCGATACATCCATGTTAAAGATCAAGTGATTTGGGATTTAATAAAGACCAAAGAATTTCAACGTCTTAGAAGAATTAAGCAAGTAGGCACATTATATTTATCTTTCCATACAGCAGAGCATAGTCGTTTTGGGCATTCTTTAGGTGTTTACGAGATTGTACGCCGATTGATAGACGACTCATTTAATGGGCGAAAGGCATGGAATAATGATGATAGACCGCTAGCACTTTGTGCAGCACTGTTGCACGATCTAGGGCATGGTCCGTTTTCTCATAGCTTTGAAAAGATTTTTAATACGGATCATGAAGCCTTTACCCAAGCGATTATTACTGGGCCGACCGAAGTGAATCAAGTATTAAAGCGTGTAAGTGAAGACTTCCCTCAGCAAGTTGCCGATGTAATTAACAAGACGCATGATAACAAACTTGTGATTTCGATGATTTCTTCACAGATAGATGCTGATAGAATGGATTACTTACAAAGAGATGCTTACTTTACTGGTGTGACATATGGTCAATTTGATATGGAACGTATCTTAAGATTGATGCGACCGACAAAGGATGAGGTGCTCATCAAAGAAAGTGGTATGCATGCAGTTGAAAACTTTATCATGAGTAGATATCAAATGTATTGGCAAGTATACTTCCATCCCGTTAGTCGTGGTGGAGAAGTACTACTAAACAACTGCTTAAAACGTGCGAAACAGTTATATCAAGAAGGTTATTCATTTAACAAGCCACCACATGAGTTTATACCATTTTTTGAAGAGTCTATGACGATAGAACAATATGTTGAATTAGACGAAGCGGTAGTAGTGTATTATTTAAAATCATGGATTAATGAAGAAGATGAAATATTGAGTGATTTATCGCGCCGATTTATTAATAGAGATTTATTTAAATATATGCCATTCGATGGTTCGATTATTACGATTACAGAACTGACTGATTTATTTATCCAAGCAGATATTGACCCGAACTATTACTTTGTGAGTGAAGGCTTTTCAGATTTACCGTATGATTATGATCGTCCGGGATCAAATCGACAGCCGATACATTTGTTAAGACGTAACGGAGATATTAGAGAAATTAGTAATCAATCGCTAGTTATCGCTAGCATCACTGGTATTAATCGTAAAGATTATAAACTGTATTATCCTAAAGAACTCATCTCAAATATTGAAGATGAACAAGTACGTAATGCTATTTTCGGTATTTTGAATGAATTAAACTAAAACGTCATTTATTTGAGAAATTAGGGTTATATTTGTTAAATTTATTTTTAAAAGACATAGTAGGTATGGTAACGCGTAAGATATTCACTAGATGTCTAAATAACAGAGATGGAGGTGTAATGAATGGCTGAAAATAAAGGATTTAATTTCAATATTATAAAAAACGATCCACTTGATGGGCATAAAGGAACGAATATTGGTTCAATTAGTTTAGATAACGTTGCGCCAGTCTTTATTGATGTTGCAAATAAAGAGGCATTTATTGATATTGGTGGTATGCATGCACGTGCAAAAGTTGAAAAAGGCGTTAAATGGATTAAAGATAAAGAAACTGTTGAAGGTGACGAAGCCAAGGAATACTGGTTATGTTGGGTGACGACCGAACGTGGTGAAAATGGCCCATACTACGCTGGTGTTACAGCTTGTTATATGTTAGTAAATAAATCTATTCGACGCGGTTATAAGAGTATGCCTGAACATGTGAATATGATGGATAAATCAATGAAACGACATATTATTGTTGATCATATCGGAGCAGAAAATAGAGCGATATTAAAAGATTTCTTAAAAGAACATGATATTAAAATGTGGGACAATTCAACAGAAGAATTACATCAGGCATTTTCAGAATCATAATTGTTTATGAAGTTTTTAGTATAGGAAAGTTAAAAACTTTAATTTGAATCATTTTTATAAGCAAGACACTTCTTTTATTTCAATACAATGATAAAGAAGTGTCTTTTTTATTTTAAATTAAATGGGGGCTTACCATCGAAGTTTGTTAGGTATGCACACCTGTCTTGCAATGTATAAATATGCTATAATAATGTGTAATAATTTAAAGAGCAGGGTGAAGCGTTCATTGGAAAACAATGTGAGTATCGAGACCAAGCAAGTTGTTAAGCAACATGGAGATAAACAGAAATTTGCATTTAACACACATGGGACATGGCAAAAACGCCATGCTGAGTTCATTCGTTATGAAGAACAGATTGAAGATGCATCGGTTAACGTTACGGTTAAGATTGAACAAAGTGGAATAAAAATCATTCGCAAAGGCGATATCAATATGAATCTTCACTTTGTAGAAGGTGAAGACACAATCACTTTATATGAAATCGGCGGTGGACGTATTCCTTTAACAGTGCATACGCACCGTGTTAACCATTTTTTAAATGATAATGGTGGAAAACTTAAAATACATTATGATTTAATTCAAGATGAAGAGAAAATGGGCACTTACCAATATGAAATAACTTATAAGGAGACGCTGTAAAGATGAATATTATTGACCAAGTGAAACAAACACTAATTGAAGAAATCAAACATAGTATTTTAACTTCAGAGCTCGCAGATTCAGAGAGTTTACCAGAAATTAAAGTTGAGATTCCTAAAGATACTAAAAATGGTGATTATTCAACAAATATAGCGATGGTTTTAACGAAAATCGCTAAGAAAAACCCACGTGAAATCGCACAAGCAATTGTTGACAATTTAAATACAGCGAAAGCAAATGTTGAAAAGGTAGATATCGCAGGCCCAGGTTTTATAAACTTTTATTTAGATAACCACTATCTAACAGCTGTTATCCCAGAAGCGATTAATAAAGGCGATAAATTTGGTTATGCAGAATCATCGAAAGATCAAAGCATACTACTTGAATATGTATCAGCTAACCCGACAGGTGATTTACATATTGGACATGCGAGAAATGCGGCAGTAGGGGATACTTTAGCAAACATCTTAACTGCAGCTGGTTATCAAGTCACAAGAGAATATTATATCAATGATGCAGGTAACCAAATTACAAACCTTGCACGTTCAATTGAAGCGCGTTATTTCGAAGCGTTAGGGGATTCATCAGTAACGATGCCTGAAGATGGCTATCATGGTAAAGATATCATCAATATCGCTAACGATTTAGCTGCAAAACAACCAGAGTTAAAGGATTTAGCTGAAGAGGAGCGCATCAAAACGTTTAGACAACTCGGTGTAAATTATGAAATGGAGAAATTAAGAAAAGATTTATCTGATTTCAATACACACTTTGATAACTGGTTTAGTGAAACTTCACTTTATGAAAAAGGTGAAATCAAAGCAGTGTTAAATAAGATGACAGAGTTGGGCTATACGTATGAACAAGATGATGCGACTTGGTTACGTACAACGGACTTTAAAGATGATAAAGATCGCGTGTTAATTAAAAACGACGGTAATTATACGTATTTCCTACCAGATATTGCATATCACTTCGATAAGATTGAACGTGGAAATGATACATTAATCAATTTATTTGGTGCAGATCATCATGGTTACATTAACCGTTTGAAAGCCTCAATGGAAACATTCGGTGTTGATAGTGAACGTCTAGAAATTCAAATCATGCAAATGGTACGTCTTTTACAAAACGGTGAAGAAGTTAAGATGAGTAAACGTACAGGTAATGCGATTACTTTACGTGAAATCATGGATGAAGTTGGTGTAGATGCGGCACGTTATTTCTTAACGATGCGTAGTCCGGATACGCACTTTGACTTTGATATGGAATTAGCGAAACAAGAATCACAAGACAACCCAGTGTACTATGCACAATATGCACATGCACGTATTTGCTCTATCTTAAAGCAAGCAGAAGAGCGCGATATCACGCCATCAGCTGATGTTGATTTCTCACCAATTACAAACGACAAAGCCATTGAATTGATGAAGAAATTAGCTGAATTTGAACCAACGATTCAAAATGCTGCCGAACAACGTGCACCACATAGAATTACGAACTATATTCAAGATTTAGCGGCTCATTTCCATAAGTTTTATAATGCTGAAAAGGTATTAACAGAAGATATTGAGAAAACAAAAGCTTTAATTGCACTTGTAGAAGCGGTGAAAATCACATTACACAATGCATTAGCTTTAGTAGGTGTCAATGCACCAGAATCAATGTAATGATTTAAAATCGCATTACATCCAAATTGAATAAACAACAATGATAAAGAATCCATTGCCAATGCAAATACAACGATTTAAATAAAATGAACGTTGCAGCATGGTACGTGGGTTCTTTTTGTTTAATGATGAAACTTTGAGAAAGGGATTTTGGAATATGTTAGATACAGCGTCACTGTATAAAAAATTATATCAACATATGGGGCCACAAGGCTGGTGGCCAGCCGAAACACAAATAGAGATGATGTTAGGCGCGATATTAGTACAAAATACAAACTGGCGGAACGCAGCCTATGCGATACAATCATTGAAGGAGGCTACGAATCTCGACCCTCATCACATATTGCGTTTAGATTTAGAAACATTGCAACAACTCATCCGTTCAAGTGGTTTCTATAAAAATAAAGCAAAAACAATTCATGCATTACTAAAATGGCTTGATGTACACGATTTTGATTATGAAGCCATCGCGAACTATTATCACAAATCTATGAGAGATGAATTGTTGAAGATTAAAGGTATTGGAAGTGAAACTGCAGATGTATTATTTGTGTACGTATTTGGCGGTATCGAATTTATCCCCGATAAATATACACGTAGGATTTATGAAAAATTAGGTTACGACCAAATAGAAACATATGATAAGTTCAAGAAACATATTGAATTACCTACGGACTTTACGAATCAAGATGCAAAAGAATTTCACGCCTTACTCGATAACTTTGGAAAAAACTACTTTAACGGAAAAAATACAGAAAAGATGACTTTTTTAGATCAATATTTTGTTAAATAGTAGTTAAAATTGTGCGTGGTTTTGCTATGATAAACTTAACGTTATTTTGAGGAGTTAAGCCAATGAAAAAAATAAATTTATTGATTTATTTAACACTGATTCTCATGCTAGTGTTATCTGCTTGTAGTTCAGGTGGCAAGCAATCTACAGAACAACACGAGTCAAATAAGCATCCATATCATCGTATTATTTCTTTAATGCCGAGTAATACGGAAATTTTATATGAATTAGGTCTAGGCAAAAAAATAGTAGGTGTATCTACAGTCGATGACTATCCAAAACAAGTTAAAGATAAGAAGAAATTCAATGCCATGAAACTTAATAAAGAAGCATTACTGAAAGCTAAACCGGATTTAATCTTAGCTCACGAATCTCAAAAATCAACAGCTGGTGATGTATTAAAGTCGTTAAAAAAGAGTGGCATTAAAGTTGTCTATATTAAAGACGCTCAGTCAATAGATGAAACTTATGATACATTTAAACAAATTGGTAAAATTACTGGGAAAGAAAAAGTAGCGAATGATCTAGTTAGAGAAACGAAGCATAATGTGGAAAAAGTAAAATCATCAATTCCTAATTCTCAAAAATCGCAACAAGTATTTATGGAAATTTCTTCACAACCTGAAATTTATACGGCAGGTAAACATACGTTTTTCAATGATATGTTAAAGCAATTGAAAGTGAAAAATAGTTTTGCGGGATTAGAAGGATGGCCAAAGGTAAGTAAAGAGGATATTATTAAGAAGAACCCAGATATGATGATAGCTACAAGTGGTATTTCACAAAAAGCATACCAGAAAGAAGTCAAGGGACGTGGAGGATTTAACCAAGTTAAAGCAGTTAAAAATAACCGAATCAAAGCCGTCGATGGTGATAAAATATCCCGTCCCGGTCCACGTATCGATGATGGTTTGAAAGTATTAGAAAAAGCAATTTATGAAGAAAAAACCAATTAAACATAATAAAAAAAGAGTCGGCCGTCCAATAATATAATTATATGGACGCTCGACTCTTTTTTATTTACTATAATTGCGTAGGCTGACCTTTAGATCTTAATTCACCTTCAACAGTTTGTTTTCGTCCTGAACGTGTACAGTAAGTCATAATAATACAAGCTGTTATGATTAGTAAGATGAATGAGAACAACCATGTATGCGTAAGTTCATGCAATATACCGAATAATAAAGGTCCGACTGCTGCGATTAAATAGCCAACCGCTTGGGCCATACCTGATAATTTAGCTGCAGTAACACTGCTTTCAGTCTTCATTGCGAAGAAAGTATTAAAGATACCGAATGAGATGCCACTCGCAACGCCGATGAAGATGACACCTAGTAGTACAAGATGGATATTAAACATGACTAATAATGTACCTATGATAAATAATAGGCCGGATATAAAGATAATTAAGTTTTGTTTTCTCATTTTTTCAATAATCATTGGAGTTACGAAAGTCATTGGAATCAGACAAAGTTGTAAAATCGTTAAATATGTTCCAGATACACTTAAGTCGACCTTTTTACTGGATAAGTATTCTGGTAACCAATTTAGGAATGAGTAGAATATTAATGATTGGCTGCCAATGAATAAAGTGATTTGCCAAGCAAGCGTAGACTTCCATACGTTAAATTGTAATGAATCAGCACCTTTTACTTTAAGTTGGTATCTATCTAATTGAAAGACCCATACAAACATCGTAAATAATGTGACAAGAATAACTAAATTTAACACAATGTTATAGTGCCACTGATGTAATAATGGTGCCGTAATAAATGAAGATAATGCGCCACATAGATTCATAACTACTGTATACAATGCTGTTACGACGCCTATTCTACGTGGGAAACGTCCTTTGATTATCGCTGGTGTAAGTACGTTCCCATAGGCGTTACCGATGCCAACTAAAAGGGTGCCTATAAGTAAGAAATAAGTATTGGTAAAAGTACGTGTTAACAAGCCGATGACGATCAGTATAAGTGCAATAAACATCGTTCGCTCTAACCCGATGCGATTACCTGTTTTTGCTGCAAATAACGAAGCGATTGCAAAAGCCAATAATGGCATAATTGTTAATAAGCTAATTACACTATTAGACAAGTGTAAATCGATTTTAATATTAGGGATAGCTACACCTATTGAAGTAATGGGCGCACGTAAATTTGCGCCAATGAGTAAAATACCTAATAATAAAATCGCCTTTTTATGTTTACGAATAAAAGACATAAATATAAAACTCCTCAATTGATCATTTTAGTGTACGAATGTACAACTATAACGTCCAGTGTTATGATATAATAAATTAACTTAAATTGTAAATGGTGGGGAAATAGATGAAAGATATTAGACATATAGTTTCGGACAATATCTCGGAATATAGAAAGCAAGCTGGCTTGAGTTTGCAGAAGTTATCAGAAATGACTGAAGTGAGTAAGACAATGCTCAACCAAATCGAGTCAGGTCAATCCAACCCTTCAATTACTGTATTATGGAAAATATCAAACGGATTAAATATACCACTTAGTAATCTGATTACTGATAATGAAGAAGATATTGATATTGTTGATAAATCCCAGATTCAACCGATGTACAACGATGATAAGACAACAGCTATATATCCTTATTTTTTATATAAAAAATATAGACCCTTTGAAATGTTCCAAACAGAGTTGCAGCCGAATAGTTGTTTAGTGACGAATTCGCACCACGAAGAATCAATGATTTTTTTATTTGTTACTAAAGGTGAATTGAAAATAAATATAGAGGGTGAAACATATCATTTATATGAAGAACAAGCGATCAAGTTTAATTCCAATTTAAATCACCATTATATGAATGATTCATCAAAACTATCGAAATTTATTTCTCTATTACACTATATTGACTAATAAAATATTCAAAAAAGTTAACAAGTAATAGTATAGTGAGTATTGAAAAATTCAATGAAAGTGTGGAAAACATGAAGTTCAAAAGCGTCTTTTCAATATGTTTTATCGTACTTTGTATGTCGGTGGCTTTGAGTTTGATGTGGGATATTTCTAGTATTGAGAAAAATCTATTTGAACCGATTTTAGTACAAGTACGTGTGCCTAGAATTTTACTAGCGATGATAACAGGGATGGGCTTAACGCTAGCAGGTCATATGTTTCAAACCTTATTAAATAATCCTTTAGCAGACAGCTTTACACTTGGGTTATCTAGTGGCGCCACATTTGGTTCAGGACTAGCGGTGGTATTTGGGTTATCTTTTGTCTGGTTATCAATATTTTCAATTATGTTTAGTGTGCTTACATTAATACTTGTGCTTACGCTTACTATGGCGATGTCTAAAGGTTATCCTATGAGAACTTTGATTTTATCTGGGATTATGGTTGGAGCTTTATTCAATGCATTTCTGTATGTATTAATTATCTTTAATGAAAGAAAGCTAAATAATATTATTAATTATATGTTCGGTGGTTTTTCTTCTGCAGAATATCACGAAGTCGTGTATATTAGTATTGTATTTATCTTAAGTATCATCATTCTATTAACGTTGATGCCAAGTATTAAATTATTACAATTAGGAGAGTTAAGCGCTAAATCTTTAGGTTTAAATGTGACTATTGTAACTTATGGTGTTTTATTGATATCATCAGTCTTAACAGCAGTGATTGTTGCATTTGTAGGTATCATAGGGTTTATAGGCATGGTTATTCCTCAAATTGTACGGCGTCAGTGTAATAGCTTTGACTTAACACAACAAATGATTTTAAATGTGACCATTGGCGGTATTGTAATGGTAATTGCAGATTGGATAGGCGGTAGCTTATTCCAACCGTTACAAATTCCTGCGAGCATTGTAATGGCATTATTAGGCATTCCGGTTTTATTTTATATGATGGTAACAGAGCAACGTAGCTAGTTTAGATATTGATGTGAGTATTTAAGAATTTATATTAAGAACGCTTTGTTTAAATGAAGAGGTAATGAATAATGGACTTAACAAAAGTAAAAGCAGTTGTTTTCGATTTAGAAGGAACACTCTTAGATAGAAAAAAATCACGTGATAAATTTATTGAGGAACAGTATGAACGTTTTCACGATTACTTCGTTCGTATTCAACAAGCTGATTTCAGAAACAAATTTATCGAGTTAGATGATGACGAAGACCACGATAAGCCTGAAGTATATAAAGCTATCATTAGAGATTTCCATGTGGATCGTCTGACTTGGAAAGATTTGTTTAATGATTTTGAAATGCATTTTTATCGTTATGTTTTTCCATATTATGATACGTTATATACGTTAGAAAAATTAAATAAACATGAATACTTAACTGGTGTTATCGCAAATGGTAAATCGAAAATCAAGCAATTTCGGATGCACGCTTTAGGTGTAGAAGATGCTATCAATTATTTAACAACGTCTGAAACAGTAGGTTATCGTAAACCACATCCAAAGATTTTTGAAGATATGTTAGACCAATTAGGAACGTTACCTGAAGAAACAATGTATGTAGGTGATGATGCCTTAAATGATGTCGCCCCTGCAAGAGCAATGGGAATGATTAGCGTTTGGTTCAAAGAAGGTGAGGCTGAAATAGAGCCATTACCTGAGGAAGTAGATTTTACTATTTCCACATTAGAAGAGCTATTGACGATATTACCAATTTCAAAAGAGGAGAGTTAGCGAATGGATTTATTTACTACGAACGATGGTACAGTAATCAATTACAGGACAACAGGTGAAGGTGAAGCAATTGTAATGCTTCATACAGCTTTTGATAATTTAACTATTTTTAATGATATAGAGTCCGAATTTAATGATAAATATCAAGTCGTACTCGTTGATTTAAGAGGTCATGGCTACTCAGATAAAAAGGATTATATTCATTTTGCAGAATATGCTGAAGATATTAAACAATTACTTGATTACTTATATATAGATCATTGTTCATTTATCGGGCATGAAATGGGTGCTTCAATTGCCGCAACGATTGCAGCGCGTAATCCAGACATGGTGAAATCTCTTACCTTAATAAACCCAACATTACTTAATGATATGTTCCCAGGAGAACGTTTATATCGCAAGTATGCGGAAAAAATACGTAACTGGGATGAAAATGATCAACAAAAATTCTTAGATTCACATTTGTATTATTCTAAACGTAAAGCTAAAAAACAACTTAAACATATGTCTACGACAAATGATTTATTAACGAAAAAAGAAAGAAATGCTGTTAAAGCCTCATTTAATGATAACCGTATTACGGATTATTTAAGTCAATTAGATCTACCAACTTTAATTATTGCTGGGCAACACGGTGAACGTACAACAGTTGTAGAAGCTAAAGAAGTAGGAGATTACATTAATAATGAAGTGAAATTTGTAGTATTTGATAAATCAGGTCTATATCCATTTAGCGAAGAAAAAGAAAAGTTTGTAACATCAGTGAAACATTTTTTGGAAAATAATTTAGTGAAAGAAAAATAAATACATTCTTGTCCTTAGTAATATTTCTCTATGTGTATAATGTTCTATATTTTGGGTAATGATAACTATACATCTCGTTGAAAATTTCAATGAATCTTTGTTTTTTATAGTAAGTAACAATATTTTTCACTTTGCACTTCTAAAGTCAAATTAAATTATTTGCATTATTTGTAACACTTCTGTAATATAAAAGATGTATTGATAACTGACAAAAGTAAAATGGATATAAAGCATTACATATAGAGAAGGAGAGAGTGCTATGAAAAAAATGATAGCGGCTGTTTTAGTCACAGGTATAGCAGTTACAGGCGTAGGTGCGGGCAATGCTTCAGCAGCAACAGGTAATACAATGCACAATGTTGAACAATTACAGAATGGTGATACAACATTAGAAAATGCCAAATTAGGTGATTCAATTCAAAGCGTATTGAAACATAATAGCACACCAATTTATTCAGAAAGTGCTGATGGTAATGAACACTTTTATGAATTTAATAAAAAAGACGGTCGTTTTGTAATTACAGCAGACGGTAAAAAGAACAAAGGCCATATTACACGTATTTCTATGAGTTATAATAAAACAAATGGCCCATCTTTCGAAGATGTTAAAAAACAACTAGGTGACGATGTTATTTCACGTTCAAATTATAACAGTGTAACAGGTAACTTTGGCTACATCCAAGACGGTAACGTTTCATACCAATTCAGTTCACAATCACCACAAGACAAAGATATTAAATTATATCGCATTGATATTGCAAAATAGAGCGCTTATAGATATAAATTAAAATATATTATAGCCGACAAGTTTAAATAAATAGGACTTGTCGGTTATTTTATTTGTTATTATAGTTGATATAATAAATTTAAATTGAATTACATGTGGGATGTAGTAACATAAGATATACATAATATAAAGCGCACGTTTCAATTGAAGTAGACAAGGAGACGATTATGAAAGCGAATGACAAAGTATTAATTGAAAATATTAATGATTATTTTACTCATAAAGGGCTTTCTCCTAATTTAATAGATGATATCAAAGTTAAGTTAAAGAAAGACATGAAAAAATCAGAAGAACGAAAAATGGATTATATTGAATATCGGTCAAAATCTCCAGCTGAAATCATTTTGACAATTCAAAGGAATTTATTCACGTTACAAATTAACCCCGTCGTATTCTTTATTATCAATTTTATATTGATTTCGTACTTATATGACAAACATTACGTTGAATTCCAAGCGACACCTGGTCTAAACATATTTTATTTAATTATCATTCTACCATTATCGATATTTATTTATTTCCGCATACAGTGGAAAAATTATTTATATAGTAATAGGTTTGAACGGATTATCGCATCCGTTATAGCGGTTGTCGCCTTTATTCTCGTAGTAGCACATACATTTGGCTTAAATTTAGGCATTGTCTCCGTGACGATGGTTACACACCAATTTGTATTTTTTGTAGGTATTATTCTTAGTATTGCGGGTGTTTATTTTAAAAGGTTAGAATTCACAGGTATTGGTTTATTACTCTGTCAAAAAACAATAGATTCAATGGTACGTGACCCAAATATTGCTCAAATTGTTTCACTCGTTATTTGGGTTCTACTGTTAATCGTAATTATTTATTATACCATTCGTATTTCTTCAAGAAATGCTTAATAAAAAAGGTCGGTTCTACGTTAGAATCGACCTTTTTTATTTTAAAAGACACTATAAAATTCAAGGGAAAGCACGTTTATGTAAAAAGATAATAGGAGTTTTCTGTATCAAGCGTAACCTATACGCATTGAGGGTATAAATCAGAGTAAAGGGAGGTGACCCAATATGAAAAAAGTTGAAACAAGTTTCGACAATGAAATTGCTTATATTCGTGAAGGCCATGGAGTGCCCTTAATTTTAATCCATGGACTGGATAGTAATATGGCTTCATTTTATAGTTTGAAAGACGAATTAAAGACGATTTTCGAAGTCATCATTTATGATGTACGTGGTCACGGTAAATCAACGAAGCATGAATCTTTTGATATAAATGACCATGTTAAAGATTTATATAGTTTAATGGAAAAATTAAATATCGAAGCGGCACATTTAGTCGGACATGATATGGGTGGCTTAATCGCTAAACATTTTACAAATCAATTTGACACAAAAGTTTTATCTTTAACATTGGTAGCTACCAACCTATTTGATAGTGTGGGTGGTTTAAATAAATTAATGATCGACCACCAAGATGAAATAGAAGGGTTTGATAAATCTGAAGCGTTGATTATTTTATTCCCTTATATTTATCAAGAACAACTTAAAGCCCGTAAGTGGTTACAGGATCAAAGAATTTACAGCAGACAAACGTCAGAAGATAGTGCTATTGCAACGCGAGCATTAATGAATTTTCCATTATTGAGTCAAAATGAAGTGATTGAAACAGTAAATGTACCAACACTTATGATTTATGGAAAACATGACCCGTTAGTTGATTTAGATAATCTCAATCAAGAATCAATAGCAGGGGATGAATTAACCGTATATACCTTTGAACATTCGGGACATGCCCCGCATATTGAAGAAGCTGAAAATTTTATTCAAAAATACTTAGAATTTACTAATCAAGGCGTTGTAGAATAGCAAGATAGTCAAGGTTTAAGTCTTTATAATATACATGTTATTGATTATTATACTTACATCCTTTTATGCGAATTTTTTGCAATTTTAAAAATATTTCAATGTTATACTTGAATATGTATAGTAAATTATTGAAAAAAGTCCATCTCAAAGGTTCATTCAATCTTTGAAATGGGCTTTGTATTATTTTATTTATATAATTTGTACGAGCTTCACTTTCAATATGTCCTGTTCAAACTTTAACCAAATCTTATAGTTAATAATTATTAAAATAAGATACTTTCATTGTATAAAAATAGAAAAGGCAATTTCTATATTTTTCAATAGAAATTGCCTTTTCTCGGTCTGTGAACGTGATATTCCAGACGCATATACGTTTATAAAATATGAATAGTGTATTTATAAGGTACACACGTTTTATTTGTTGTGTGAATGTGATATTAATTAAACTTCTTTGTTGTCGTTTGCTTCTTTAATTCGGTCATTAACGCGTGTTAATAGTTCATTGATTTTTTTACGTTGCTTTTTATTAACTAAGATTAATACTGTTCTCTCATCGTGTTCATTACGCTTTTTAGCGAAATAATCTTCTTGAGATAAGTTTTTAACAGCTTTTACAACTTGTGGTTGTTTGTAATTTAAGTGATTAATAATATCTTTTAAATAATATTCTTCACTTTCATTTTCACTGATATACGTTAATACTGCAAATTCTTCAAAACTGACTGAAAATTCTTTTTTAATAATTCCTTTTAATTTATCAGCATATGTAACCATAGCTAATAATTCAAAGCAATCATTGATTTTTGAAATAGCCATTGAAATTCCTCCCTATTTGAAATAGCCTTTTAGAATACATAATAATTATATTTTTGTATCATTGCCTAGCTTAAATTGTTTAGGTATTCAAACACCTACAATAATTTATGGCTTAATTATATTCATGATGAATATATTAAAGCCTCTATTATTTAGTTAATTATAACTAAATGAAAATAAAAAGTAAACAAAAAAATGTTTAAGCAACACAACAATGGAATAAGCTATAAATTGAATAATTAACTTACCCAAAATTTTATATATATTTATTTCACACCATTTCAATTTTTTGTCATTCAATAAATATAATACTAGAAAATAAAACGTTCAAAAAAATTATATTTACGATGTGTACACAATCTATCCATATGTTACATATAATTTAATTAAAGCATCACTAAATTTCAGAAAATGAAACTTTAATATATAAACAATAATACCCATTATCACACCAGATTAACGGTTTTAATAAAATTATAATTTAATCGTAAAATAATTACTATAAATTTAATATTGCTGATAAACTTTTGGTGTATCAACTTTTTCTTTTAAGAAATATTACAATAATAAATTTTACGAAGGGTCTAGCAAAATGTGATTGCAATAAGACTAAAGTTTATAAGGATTTCTTTGAAAATAATAATGATAAATATTTATTGTGTTTGATTCGCAAGTCGCAACTTTATAACGATTTTATCAATAAATAAATGTAATATTTTTAAAATAAACGTAATATAATTATGCCAACCAAAATAGCTGTGATACCGATTATTTTTCTTGTAGTGACTTTATTTACATGTGTGCCTAATAAACCGAAATGATCAATGATAAGTCCCATCAACATTTGACCGAGCATAACAATGATGGTTGTTAAAGCAGCTCCAAGATGAGGCATTAAAATAATATTTGTAGTTACAAATACTACACCTAACAAACCACCTATAAAATACACAGGTTTTAAACGTCCTTGTTGTTTATGATGTTTTGTCATTTTTAAACTGCGATTAAAGATAAGCGTCAACATAAATAAAGCAATAGTCCCGACAGCAAATGATACGAGTGAAGCCATAAAAGATGAATGTAGTTGCTTTCCTAAAGCACTATTAATGGCAGTTTGTACTGGAGGACAAAATCCAAAGCAAAACCCTAGTATTAGCCATAAGCGCGTGTTTGTATTTTGAACCGATGTAGTGTTTTGCTCTCGCACATAATTCATTAAAATAATGCCAAAAAGTAATAACACTATCCCAAGCGCCTTTAACCATGTAAACGATTCTACATTAGCACCAAAGAAACCAAACGTATCGATGATGACACCCATAATAATTTGTCCGGCAACAGTGATCACAACGGTTAACGAAGCGCCTAACCGAGGTAATAGTAATAAATTTCCTGTCAGGAATATTACACCTAATAATCCACCACAAAACCATAAATAATTGAATGATTGTGATTCGTAAAAATGTGGCGTAAATACGTGCGGGTTAATACATAAATTTAAAAAAATTAAGAAAACAGTACCCGTAGCAAAAGATATCGTCGACGCATAAAAAGAAGATTTAGTATAAAGACTTAATCGTGAATTGATTGAAGTTTGAAAAGGTAGCACCATTCCGGCAATGATACCTAAACAATAAAGTAAAAACATAGAATCACCTTTTATATGTAGTTGTAAAATCATTATAGTTTATTGTAAAATAATTTCCCATTAAACCGATTTTTTTGATGTGTTTAATTACATAATAAAAAAATGATGTACACAATACACAAAATACATTAAAATATAATTAGTGATTACTTTTAAGTTAGTAATTAATAAATTCCAATTTGCCAAAGGAATACATGGTAAATACTATTATTTAAAATAGTCATAATCACATTAGAAACGAGTGAGAAAATATATTGAAGCAATTAAATATCATACGTCTTTTGAATGAAGATATATTTTTCATTGGTGCTGGTCATGACATCGGTATTGTGAAAAATCAATTTATCGAGGTGCTTAACCCGCGTAGATCTTATAAAAACTTAGCTCAAGTCACTGAGGTATTTGACCAATATGCGATGTGCGAAAAGTTAGGAGAAAAGAAAATATTCTTTGGAGATACAGTGAGATTGAGACCACTTAAACATAAATAGCCCTAGCAGAGATTATAGGCGTTCTCTACTAGGGCGTTTATTTTCTATGAATTTAAATAAATGAATTACTGATTTTATTGACTGGGTATTATAAAGTTTAGAACAATACTTTCGTCGTTTTATCTATAATTTGAGCAGATTGGATATCTGTCGGAATGCCTGTTTTAGGGCGTAGTATATCTAAAGCAAGCATATCTTTCATGCTCTCTTTAATCACTGAATCATGCGTGAAGTGTTCAATTTTAGGAATTTGTAACTTAATTGTTTTGTTAACAGCATCATTGAATAAAAGTTCTAAAGTTTGTGTCATTAATTTTTCCTCCTTATTTAATTTGTTCTGTAGTAATAACTTCAAGTTTTTCGAATCGTTCGCCAGTTAGTTTTTCAATAATAGCTTGAAAACTCTTTAATTGGTCGTGCGTTGCTGAAGTGTTTAAGTTTGAGAAGTGGCGTTTATAAGTAACAGGTTTGCCGTCTTTATCATTTGTATTGCGCGACATAGTAACTTCTAACTTATTAATATTATTCATGATGATTTCCCTCCTTTCACTTATATATATCGAAAAAAATAGCGCAATTGGACAAATAAATTTCTGAAAATTTAGCTTAAATACTTTAATGTTACTAAAATATATTATATCCTTAAATAAGGAACATTGAAAAAGAGGTGACGAAGTTGAATCAAGTTGATCCAATAAGGGAAATTGAAGAAATTACTGCGATGTATGATGTTTTACAACATAAATCGACGAGAGACTATTTATTATTTAAATTTGCAATACATACCGGAGTGAAACTCAGTGATTTATTAAATATGAAGGTAAATGATATTAAAGATTCAGAAGGGGATGTAAAGGCTTATTGGGTAGAACAACAAGCGCCGGATATCTATATCCAGTTACCTGACTTACTCCGTGACGAGTTATCCCAATATATTAAAGTAGAACAGTTAGAAGATGATGGTTTGTTATTTCAATCAAATCGAACTGCAAACTGTTTGTCTAGACAACAAGCTTACCGCATTATTCATTCAGCTGCGGCTGAGTTAGGTATGGTACATATTGGATTGACTACGTTGAGAAAGACGTTTGCATATCATGCATACCAATCAGGTATCTCTATTTCTATTATTCAGAAATATTTAGGTCATCAAACAACATTCGAAACGATGAAATTTATTGGCATTTCTACTCAAAAAAGTAAAACCACAATTGCATTAAATTTATAAACTTTAGGGAAGGGGGTAGATGATGAGTTTAATCGTAATATTTTGTATGCTGTTGCTAATCATGTGTGTGCTATTAGTAACTTGTTTAAATGATCAACTACAACGACTCAGCGGTTACATTGCATTATTAGCACCAGTAATCACATCTATTTATTTTTTAGTACAGTTACCAAAGGTGTTAAATGGACATTATATTAATGTGCATATACCTTGGATGTCTAATTTGAATATTAACCTTGATTTTAGAATAGATGGGTTGAGTTTATTTTTCAGTTTACTTATCTCGCTAATAGGCGTGGCAGTATTTTATTACGCAACACAATATTTATCTAAGGATTATGACCATTTACCGCGATTTTATATTTATTTAATACTGTTTATGTTAAGTATGTTAGGAATAGTAACTTCAAATAACTTAGTGGTTCTATATATCTTCTGGGAACTAACGAGTGTTGCTTCGTTTTTACTCATTTCATATTGGTATAGTAAGGGTAAAAGTCAATTTGGCGCCATGCAGTCGTTCGTCATTACGGTGTTTGGTGGCTTAGCAATGCTTATCGGTTTTATTATGATTTACACAATTACCGGTACATTCACTATTACTTCAATATTGAAACATAGTGATGAGATTGCACATAGTACTTTATTCATACCAATCATTATTATGATATTAATCGGTGCCTTTACTAAATCTGCACAATTTCCATTTCATGTTTGGTTACCTAAAGCAATGGCAGCCCCAACGCCAGTTAGTGCTTATTTACATTCAGCTACAATGGTAAAAGCCGGTATCTTCCTATTATTGAGATTGACACCGTTACTCGGTCTAAGTAACTTTTATTTTTATGTGGTCACTTTTGTAGGTCTCGTAACGATGATTTACGGTGCTATCAATGCAATCCGACAATATGATTTAAAAGGCATTCTTGCATTTTCTACTATCAGTCAATTAGGTATGATTGTTTCCATGGTCGGGTTAGGAAGTGGTTTTGCACAAAATAGTACAGGTGCATTAGCACAAAGTTACAGCTTAATCTTATTTGCAGCAATCTTCCATTTGATGAATCATGCACTATTTAAAGGGGCATTGTTCATGGGGGTAGGCATTATTGATCATGAAACAGGAACACGAGATATCCGTAAATTATCTGGTTTGAAAAAGGTCTTGCCTCTAACGCATATCATTATGTTACTTTCGGCTTTATCTATGGCAGGGATACCGTTTTTAAATGGCTTTTTAAGTAAAGAAATGTTCTTTGATGGACTCGTGCATGCATCCAAATTACCACAATTCAATATTGTGTTGACCATTATAATTACTTCAATCGGCGTGATAGCGAGTATTTTTACGTTAATTTATGCATTATACATGATTAAAGAGGTATTTTGGGGTGATTTTGAAAAGCCCGAGCAAGCGCCAACACCTGTACATGAACCACTTAAATTCCTCTTACCTTCCGGCATCATGATGTTGTTACTTCCAATCATATTTGTGGTTCCTAACGTGTTTGGTCATTTTATTGTATTACCAGCGCTAAGAAGTATTACAGTTGGAGAGAAGGTAGATAAGTTCGCACCGCATGTCTCTCAATGGCATGGATTTAATTTACCATTATTATTAAGTGTTATTGTTATCCTCATCGGTATACTCGGTGCACTTAAAGTTAACTGGAAAAGGTATAGCGCAATTACATCAGAACAATCTATCTCTAGTATGTATTTAAATACTTTTAAACAGTTTGAACATTATTCTGGTAAAAGTATACGGGGGTTAATGAATAACCGATTGAATCATTATATTATTCTTACGTTGCTCATATTTATTGGCATTGTTTTTTATGGAATGATTCAAATAGGTATGCCTAAAGTACATCTCATACATGTCAGCGGATTTGGCCCGTTAGAAGTGATTACCTTGGTGGTAGTATTTATCATTGGTATTGCATTAATATTTATACGTCAACGTCTGACGATGGTCATATTAAATGGAATCATTGGTTATTGTGTCACAATCTTTTTCATTTTAATGAAAGCACCTGATTTAGCTTTAACACAACTCGTTGTTGAGACGATTACCACAATTTTATTCATCGTCAGTTTCTCTAGATTACCTAACGTGCCAAGATCCAAGGTACATAAACGTCGAGAAGCTATTAAAATTGGTGTTTCATTAATGATGGCAATCACGGTCGTGACACTCGTATTTATAGCTCAACAAAGTGATGCGATGTCTTCAATTTCTACTTATTATCATCAAGCATATAAATTAACAGGTGGTAAAAATATTGTTAATGCTATCTTAGGTGATTTCCGTGCATTGGATACATTATTTGAAGGCTTAGTATTGATTATCGCTGGTTTAGGTATTTATACGTTACTTAACTTTAAAGATAGGAGGGGTCAAGATGAAAGAGAATGACGTTGTATTAAAAACCGTGACAAAAATTGTCGTTTTTATTCTGTTAACGTTTGGATTTTATTTGTTTTTAGCAGGACATAATAATCCTGGCGGTGGCTTCATTGGCGGATTGATTTTCAGTTCAGCGTTTTTACTCATGTTCTTGGCCTTTGATGTCAAAAAGGTATTAGTTTCATTGCCGCTGGATTTTAGAATATTAATGATTATTGGTTCGTTAATTTCATTTGTTACGGCAGTTTTACCAATGTTTTTTGGTAAACCATTCCTCTATCAAACGGACGCACACATTCATTTTCCTATATTAGGTGAAGTACATGTGACTACAGTGACACTATTTGAAGCGGGCATCGTTTTAGCAGTTGTTGGTGTAGTAGTGACTGTGATGTTGTCGATAAGTGGGGGTCGTTCATGAATATTTTATTGTTATTAGTTATAGGATTTTTAATATTTATTGGAACGTACATGGTTCTGTCAGTGAATTTAATCCGTATCGTTATCGGTATTTCTATTTTTACTCATGCAGGCAACCTCATCATTATGAGCATGGGGAAATATAATAAGCATATGAATGAACCATTGATAGGTTCTGGTAATACGGCATATGTTGATCCATTATTACAAGCAATCGTGCTGACTGCGATCGTCATTGGCTTTGCGATGACAGCGTTTTTACTTGTGCTCGTATATAGAACGTATCGTGTGACGAAAGAGGACGAAATTGACGTGTTGAGAGGTGAAGAGAATGATTAGTAATTTATTAATCTTTCCATTGTTACTTCCAGCCGTCTGTGGATTAATTCTTGCTTTTGTCCGAACTCAAAGTAGATTATCACGTGTGTTATCTATCGGTGTAATGGCGCTTACGACGCTCATTTCCTTATATTTATTAATACATGTTATGAGATATAAACCGATTGTATTAGATTTCGGTGGTTGGAAAGCACCTTATGGTATTCAATTTGTTGGTGATGAGTTGAGTTTACTATTAGTAACGACATCGAGCTTTGTCGTAACGCTTATCTTGTCATATGGCTTTGGTCGTGCTGAAAAAAGAGCAATCCGTTATTATTTACCAAGTTTTATTTTATTCCTAACAGTTGGTGTGATTGGCTCATTTTTAACAGCAGATTTATTTAATGTTTATGTCATGTTTGAGGTCATGTTATTAGCCTCGTTCGTACTTATCACATTAGGCCAATCAGTTGAACAGCTACGTGCAGCAATTATATACGTAGTCTTAAATATTATTGGCTCATGGTTGTTATTACTTGGGGTTGGATTACTCTATAAGTTAACTGGCACACTCAATTTTGCGTTAGTTGCACAACGCATAGGAAACATGCATGACAACAGTGCAGTTTTCATTATTTCGATGATTTTTCTCGTGGCATTTAGTGCTAAAGCTGCGTTGGTCCTCTTTATGTGGTTACCGAAAGCCTATGCAGTGTTAAATACTGAACTTGCAGCATTATTCGCTTCGTTAATGACGAAAGTAGGTGCCTATGCATTGATTCGATTCTTTACATTAATCTTTGATGAAAAAGTAGGTCTTACGCACAATCTTATGATCTTCTTGTCGTGTTTGACGATGATTATTGGTGCATTTGGTGTGCTCGCATACACTGATATGAAAAAAATCGCTGCCTATCAAGTGATTATATCGATAGGATTCATCATATTAGGGCTTGGTACACATACTTTCGCTGGGACGAACGGGGCAATCTATTATTTAACGAATGATATTGTCGTAAAAACACTACTATTCTTTGTTATCGGTAGCTTAGTTTACGTTACTGGACACCGTCATTTTCGCCATCTCAAAGGATTGGCGAAGAAAGAGCCATTCTTCGGTGTAGTATTTGTAATTATGATTCTTGCAATTGGTGGCGTTCCTCCGTTTAGTGGATTTCCTGGGAAATTATTAATTTTCCAAGGTGCGATACAAAATGGAAATTATGTCGCGTTAGGTATGATGGTGGTAACGAGTCTGATTGCAATGTATAGTTTGTTCCGAATTTTCTTCGTCATGTACTTCGGAAATAGTGAAAAAGGAGAGCACAAAGATTACCTATCTATTCCTAAATATCGTAAAGTGCTCTTTGGCATATTATTAACGGCTGTTATCTTTATCGGAATAGCTGCACCTGTCTTATTAAGCGTCACTAATAAAGCTACCGAGTTAAATTATAAAGATGGTTTATATGAACAAACAGTCAATCCTCATCTTGTAAAGGAGGCTAAATAATGAGACAAGTCTTACTCAATATTGTCATTGCTTTATTATGGGTCTTATTCCAAGACGAAGAAGCATTTAAAGCCTCGACATTCTTTGCAGGATATTTAATCGGTGTCATCGTAATTTATATATTACATCGTTTTTTTGGACAACAATTTTACCTGAAAAAAGTATGGGTAGCTGTAAAATTTTTAGCAGTATATTTATACCAACTCGTTACTTCAAGTATTTCGACAATTAATTATATTTTATTTAAAACAAAGCGTATCAATCCAGGACTCGTAGCATATGAAACAAAGCTGACTAGTGACTGGGAAGTCACTTTTTTAACGATCTTAATCATTATTACTCCGGGGTCTACAGTGTTGCGTATCTCAAAGCAAAAGCAGAAATTCTTCATTCATGCCATAGATATTTCGGAAAAAGAGAAACAGAAATTACTTAAAAGCATTCAACAATATGAAAGTCTCATTTTGGAGGTGACGGAATGATAGATATATTAATTAACTTTTTCATTACCAGTTCACTTGTTATTTTCGGTATTGCGTTGTTGTTAACATTATTCAGAATCATTAAAGGTCCAACGACTGCAGATAGAGTCGTCGCATTTGATACGGTTAGTGCGGTGCTCATGTCTATCGTGGGTGTTTTAAGTATAATATTTGGGACTTTCACATTTTTAGATTCAATATTGCTCATTGCTATTATTTCATTTGTAAGTTCTGTATCGATTTCACGATTTATCGAAGGGGGGCACGTCTTCCATGCCAACAGTAAACGAAAGCGTTAATCTTATCGCAGCGATTATGATGTTTTTAGGTAGTATTATTGCTTTGATTAGTGCGATTGGATTGATTAAATTCCAAGATGTATTTTTACGAAGTCATGCCTCAACCAAGAGTTCGACACTATCCATATTACTCACTTTAGTTGGCGTTATTATTTACTTTATCTCTTCCCAAGGATACATCAGTGTTCGTTTAATATTAGCACTCGTATTTATCAACTTGACTTCGCCTGTGGGAGGCCATTTGATTGCTCGAGCGGCCTATAGAAATGGCGCCTATATGTACCGTAAGAGTGATGCACCTAGAGGAACGAGTATTTTATTAAGTTCCAATGAAAATAATACGTTTGAACAATTAAAGAAAAGAGCGGAAGCACGCGAGGCGCGAAGACGTGACTATGCTGAAACAACTGATGAAGATTAAAATAAAAATGTAATAACCTATTTGTAATCTGTGAGATAATAGATTGCGAATAGGTTTTTCTATATATATTTAAATAATATAAAATAATTAAAAGTAATGTAATTATAAGTAAAATAGAGCAAGACATTTAATCAATAACAAAAATAATGGTAAAATTAATTCGAGTGTAATTGTATGTTTAATTTATTGAGAAATTTAGCATGGGTTAAAAATGATATAAGGTGCCTGTGCTTAATATAAGTTAAATAGTTGTTGTCAGAACATTCAGTAAATGACAAATTAGAGATTGAGACACATTTAGCTTCAGCAGTTTATATTTGTTTCAACCTCCACAAATAATCAATCACAAAATAAGATGTAAGAGGTGAAACTTTGCAACTATTTGAAACACTACTCATATTTTTGGCTTTAGTTATTATTAGTTCTTTAGTACATATATTCCTTTCTAAAGTCCCACTTGCTTTTATTCAAATTATACTAGGTGTGTTACTTTATGTTACACCTATCCCCGTGGAATTTAACTTCGATTCTGAATTATTTATGGTTGTTTTAATCGCTCCATTATTATTTGTTGAAGGTGTCGATGTATCCAGAGTACATTTGAAACGGTATATTAAACCTGTGTTGATGATGGCGTTAGGCCTTGTATTTACAACTGTTATTGTCGTAGGTTTCTTTGTACATTGGATTTGGCCTGATTTACCTATGGCAGCCGCTTTTGCATTAGCAGCTATTCTTTGTCCGACAGATGCGGTAGCGGTGCAAGCAATCACTAAAGGTAAAGTCTTGCCGAAAGGTTCTATGACAATTCTTGAAGGTGAATCGCTGTTAAATGATGCTGCTGGTATTATTTCTTTTAAAATAGCAGTCGGCGCATTAGTGACGGGCGTATTTTCAATAGGACAGGCGGTTGAACAATTCCTAATTTCCTCTATAGGTGGTTTAGTCGTAGGATTTATTATTGGTATGGCATTGGTACGTTTCAGAGTGACGTTATCACGCCGAAGTATAGAAAATATTAATATGTTTACCTTTATCCAATTAATGACGCCTTTCGTTACTTATCTTGTAGCTGAAATGTTTCATGCGTCAGGCATTATTGCAGCAGTCGTTGCAGGACTCATCCATGGATTTGAACGTGATCGAATTGCCCAATCTAGGACACAACTTCAAATGAGTTACAATCATACTTGGAATATATTGAGTTATGCGTTAAATGGCTTTGTATTCTCGATCTTAGGTTATCTCATACCTGAAGTTGTAGGACGTATTATTAAACATGAACCAGAGAATTTGTTATTTTTAATTATAATCACTTGTCTTATCGCACTTGCTGTTTATGCGTTTAGATTCTTATGGGTGTTAGTGCTCTATCCATATTTCTACTTACCTGTCAACCCATTCCAAAAAATGATTACACAAAACGAAGAAGATCAGGCTGTAACTGAAACACCACCTAAACGTAGAAAATATGCTTTTATCATGTCACTATGTGGTGTTCATGGAACAATCTCATTGGCAATTGCATTGACTTTACCGCACTTATTGGCGAATCAAAAAGCATTTACTTTCCGTGATGATTTATTATTCATATCTTCAGGTATGGTATTGATAAGTCTCATCGTGGCACAGTTTGTATTGCCACTCGTCACACCTTCAATCGTAGAACCAGAAGATAAAGGGATGAACTTTAAACAAGCACGTATTTATATATTGGAAAAAGTGATAGATAATTTACATCAAATGTCTTCAATCGAATCTAGTTTCCAATATGGTAATGTAATAAAAGACTATCATGACAAGCTTGCGTTCATAAGAACTGTTGAAAAGGACGATGAAAACACGAAAGAGCTTCAAAGACTACAAGCGATAGCCTTCGATGTGGAAAATCAAACGCTTAATAAATTAGTCGAAGAAGGCAAAATTACATCTAGTATTTTAGATAACTACATTCGATATTCTGAAAGAACACAAATTTATAAGCAGGCAACGTTATTGCAAAGATTGAAGTTAAAAGGGAAATTACTTATTTTGAGAAAGAGAATGAAACGCAACATGAGAGTGAATGCTGCATCATCTTTATCAATTATTGAAAATTTAAAAGAAATTTCAGCTGTCATGCGTCATGTACACTATGATGTGGTTACACGACTAGTTGAAGAAACAACTGAAGATAATAAACTTGAAATTGGTATGGTCGGCGATAGTTATTTAATTCGTTCTGAAAACTTAACGCCTTCAAACTTCTTAAGTCCTCAAAAGGAAACTTCTGTAACGAAAATTAAACTCACAGCATTGAGAGAACAACGCCGTATTTTAGGACAAATGATTGAAGATGAAAAGGTGAGCGAAGCAACTGCATTGAAAATTCGTGAAGCGATTAACTATGATGAAATGATTATCGTAGATCGCTTAACAGATTAAATAAAAAGGCTGGGAAATCTTATATTTCCCAGCCTTTTTATTGGCAACTACTAACTTACACGAAAAAGGGAATATGAAACTTATTTCAAACTGAGTTAGCTGTGCCTAGGCAGTACTAGATTATAAAAACATTATTATATAATAGTAATGCTCTCATTGATTGGGGCTATTGAATACCGCCATGCCGTACGTACTAGGGGAGGATAACGTACGGCATGGAACTATTCAGAATTGAGATTTAACTTGAGGTGATTACTGTGGTTAAGTCTCAATTCTTAAAATAGCCTGCTCGTTATTTCATGCTTTTATGAATCGTGTCTATGTTATGTTTCATCATATCGTAATAGGAGTTACCATCTGAGTCTTTTGGACCGATGGAGTCAGTAAACACTTCACCATAAATATCTTTGTTCGTATCTTCACTTAAACTTTTCATTGATTTTTTATCGACACTTGTTTCAACAAGAAGATGTTTAAGCTTGTGTTGTTTTACAAATGAAATTGCTTGTTTCATTTGGTTAGGTGTCCCTTGCTTTTCTGTATTGATTTCCCATATATAACCCGAGTTGATGTCATATTGCTTTGAGAAATATTTAAACGCACCTTCGCTTGTAATCATAGAACGTTCTTTTTTAGGAATATCTTTGAATAAGCGATGACTCTTCTTGTTTAACGTTTCCAATTTGTCTATGTAGTTGTGGCTACGTTTTTTAATCGTTGTTGCGTGTTTGTGATCTTTTTTAATAAGTGTTTCTTGAATCGTTTTACCATATTTAATGCCATTTTCTAAACTTAACCAAGCATGCGGGTCTTGTTTGGACGCATTGCCTTTTTCGTTATTTAAGTAAAGTGGTTTAACCTTTTTAGATACTTGAATGACTGAATTGTCTTTCGTAGATTTACCAGCTTGGTCTAATGCTTTATCGAACCAACCATTGCCTGACTCTAAATTTAATCCATTGTAAAACACAATATCAGCATCAGTTAACGCCTTAATATCTTTTGGTTTTACTTTATATTCGTGTGGATCTTGACCAATGGGTACGATGCTATGTACTTCGACGTCATCGCCACCAATGTTTTTTACCATGTCGTAAATAATAGAGTTCGTTGTTACAATTTTTAACTTTTCGTGGTCTGATGCGTTATTTTTATGTGTATTACACCCAGTTAATATGAGCATAGTAAAGAGCATAATTACGAATAGTTTTTTCATGTTGTTTGTCCTTTCCTTGTTAAAATAGTTAACTTTTTATAAATAAAAATAATGATATATATACTAAAGGCACATAATACGATAGTTGCTCCACTCGGAATATTGTATATATAACTAAAATAAAGACCGATGATTGCACTTATCGTACTAATTAAACTTGAAATGATCATCATCGTGGATAAACGTTTCGCGATTAAAAAGGCCGCTGAAGCGGGCGTAATTAATAAGGCGACAACTAATATAATACCTACTGTCTGTATACTTGGTACAGTGACAAGAGACAGTAACAACATAACGAAATAATGTAAAAATGTTGTTTTTAATCCACTTAGTCTACTGAAAGTTGGATCGAAAGTTGAAATCATTAGTGGTCTATAAAATACGATGATGAGGACCATGACAAAAACACTTACGCCAATCGTTGACCAAAAGGTTTCGTTTGTAACTGCTAATAAGTTTCCAAACAAAATATGGTATAAATCTGTTGTACTATTTATCAAACTAATTAAAATGACGCCTGAAGCTAGAAATGCTGTAAAGCTAATACCAATGGCGGCATCGGGCTTCGTTTTACTGTTCTTTGTAATAAAACCGATAAAAAAGCTTGCAACCATACCAGTTACTAACGCTCCGAAAAACATCGGGACTGCGAAGTAATAAGATAAAGCAATGCCTGGTAACACAGCATGACTCATCGCATCTCCCATTAACGACAGTCCTCGAAGAATGATTAAACAACCAACTGTGCCACACACAATCCCTACGATAATCGAGAGAATAAAGGCATGATTTAAAAATTTATAATCGAATAAATGTTGTAAAAAATCCACTATGCATAACTTCCTTTCGTTTCCTTGTTGGCCGAAAGAAAGACGCTATTGATTTGTTCCGGTTCCATTGCCTGTTTGCTATCTCCAAAAAACTTTACCGTTTTATTAATCAAAATGATACGGTCGAAATATGTTTCAGCAGATGATAAATCGTGGTGAACGATGAGTAGTAACTTGCCTGCTTCCTTTAACTGTTTGAGTTGGGTCATTATAATTTGTTCGCTACGAAAATCCACGCCTACAAATGGTTCGTCGAGTAAATAGATATCGCTCTCACTCATTAATGCACGTGCGATTAATACACGTTGTAACTGACCACCACTTAACTGAGAAATTTGGCGATGTCTCAAATCCTCTAATTCCATCTTTTTGAGTAATTCATTGAGCTTATCTTTCGTTTCACGTCCTTTTTTCTTAAACCATCCTATATTTTTATACGATCCAGAAATAATCACGTTTGTCACGTCTATTGGAAAGTCCAAATCAATTTGTGATTTTTGAGGTATGTAGGTAATGGCTTTGAGATGATTGGTTATCGGTTTATTTTGGTAGTTAATCTGACCAGAATATTTAAATTCACCAATAATAGATTTGAAAAGTGAGGATTTTCCTGCACCATTTGGACCAAATACACCGATAATTTCTCCTTGTATAGGAATGTTTAAGGTGACGTTATGTAAGACGTGTTTCACACCTAAAGTTAAATTCAAATTTTTAATAGATAACACTTTAGACCTCCTTAATTAAAAGTTTAGGTTAACCTAATTTATTTTATGATATATCAGAAACTTTTAGCGTGTCAAGTTATTTCGTGATACAATAAGATGAATGATTTAAGAGGTGAGAAAATGCTGACTGAAGAAAAAGAAGACTATTTGAAAGCTATTTTGACGCATGATGGTGATCAATCCTTTGTTTCTAATAAAACGTTGTCCCAATACTTAAATATAAAGCCACCCTCAGTAAGTGAGATGATTAACCGATTGGAAAAATCAGGTTACGTTAACATCAAGCCTTATAAAGGGGTTCAGTTGTCAGAAACTGGTTTGACTTACACCTTAGATATCATTAAACGCCACCGATTAATTGAATTATTTTTAATTAAAATATTGAAATATAATTGGGAAGAGGTCCATCAAGAGGCAGAGGTATTAGAGCATAAAGTTTCGAAGTTATTTGTCGAACGATTGGATGAATTGTTAGATTACCCTAAGACATGTCCGCACGGTGGTATTATTCCAAGAGATCATCAATATAAAGAGTTATATACATCAAATATATTGCAATACCAGACTGGTGAAAGTGTAAAAATCAAACGTGTCCGTGATAAAACTGATTTACTCATTTATTTAACGAGTAAAAACATTTACATTGATGAAACCGTTAAAATCATAGATAAAGATGAAACTAATCGTGTAATTATCTTAAAGAAAGCAGATGACACGATTTTGTTAAGTTACGACAATGCGCAACATGTTTATGCAGAGGTCAGCGAATAATAAAGAAGAGTAAAAATGTGTATTTAAAAAATTCGAAGAGTAAAGCCTCTCAAAAGATTTTAATAAATCTTTTGAGAGGCTTATTTTATATTGTGATGAAGTGAATATGTAGGCATTTGAAGTAATTCTACCAAGGTAAATAATCTCCAAATAAATGGTATACGGTTAGAAGGTTAATCGCTATCCAAACAATACTAAAAATAAAAGTTGGTATGTGGGTTAAATCCTTTAATGTACTGCCGTCCCAAGTAATAGATTGAGCATTAAACGTTAGATTCACAATTGTCCAAGATGATTGTAGGACTTCGCCAAGCAATACGCCTACGATAAAGTGATATACAATTGGGACGATATAAGTCATGATAATCGGATCGTTATTTTGTAATAGAAAATATAATAGTATGATTAACAAAATAATGATAATAATGGGTAAAAACTTTCGAGAGGTCAGGACGAGAAAATAAATAAATATCACTAAATATGTAAATATAAAAATACTCGGATATTTTAATTCCACAGCTAAAAAGCTTAAATAAAGCATGAATGGTGGCATGATATAACCACCTAATGTCGTAATCGCTTGGCCGAGGAGTCCTTTAGATTGTGTAATCGCATAACCTTGTTGAGAAGTAGCTTGACGTTCTTTCGGCAAGGCGACAATTACTAAATCTTTCGCTTTCCCGCCACTTATTTTATTAAATAAAATATGCCCAAACTCATGTGTAAGTACGGGGATATAATTTAAATAAATATCTAAAAATTGATTCACGGGTTTAAGTCGATTATTGTGAATCACAATATAGGCAAGCGCGATAAACAAGATCCACAGAATATGTAATTGTATTGATGTATTTAAAAAATTATTCAGTAATGTCATAGCAAAACCCCAATTTATCACTTTTTAATGTTCCCATATAAGTTTAACTCCTTAATGATTCATTAAGTATAATCCAAAATAATAATCTGTGCATTTAGACTTTAGATGTATCTTTTTATTAACTTATTTTCTCTAGGTAATGTTTGTGTTAAGATTGTTAATAATATGTAAAGGTAGTCGTCCAACTGGGGCGAGTGAGGAGTTAATCATTATGACACATATCAATGAGAAAAATAAAGTTGATGTGTTATCTGTAAGCTTTGATAATGTTACTTTATTTGATATGCAACATAACATTAATCAATTTTTCAATACACAGCAACATCAAAATATGTTCATCGTAACTGCAAATCCAGAAATTGTTTATTATGCATTTCATCATAAATCATATCAGCAATTAATTAATAAAGCGGATTTTGTTATTCCTGATGGTATCGGTGTAGTCTTAGCTTCCAGAATTTTAAAGACACCTCTGAAAGATCGTGTGCCAGGTATCGAATTAATGGAAAGTTGTCTTGATATTGCCAACTATAAACAGCAAAAGGTCTTCTTATTAGGTGCCGAAGATTCGATTGTACAACAAGCACAACATAATATTGAACAACAATATCCAAATATAGAAATCGCAAGTCATCATGGTTATATTGAATTAGACGATGAAATTGTTGCAAAGAGAATACAAGACTTTCAACCTGATTATGTATTTGTTGGTATGGGTTATCCTAAACAAGAACAATGGATTGCAAAGCATCAACATGCATTTAATCAAACATTATTTATGGGTGTAGGTGGCGCTATTGAAGTCTTTAGTGGAACCAAGAAACGTGCACCTATGTTAATGAGACGATTAAACTTGGAATGGGTTTATCGTTTGTTAATTGATTGGAAACGTATCGGTAGAATGGCTGTCATACCAAAATATTTATTCAGTGTGTTTAAATCACAAAATATGTTTAAGCGTAAACACGTTTAAGAACTATAAATGTGATAATCAACAATATTAAATTAGGAAATATAAAAACCACCCTTAGCGTAAAAATCACGTTTAGGGTGGTTAATTTATTATTGAGTTATTTTACTTCGAATCTAGAACTATCTAATTTTTTGCGGAATGCCTTTTGTTCTTTCTTTGAACGCTTTTTGAACCCTTTTAAGAAAGATTCATATTCCGGTAAGACATCTTCTAATTCACCGTACTGCTTTAATTTGCCGCCTTCAATCCAAGCAATTTTAGTACAGAATTCACGTACTTGTTTCATGTTATGGCTGACGAAGAAAATCGTTTTGCCTTGTGCTTTATATTCATAAATTTTATCTAAACATTTTTGTGCGAAAGTTTGGTCACCAACAGATAATGCTTCATCAATCACTAATATGTCAGGATTTGTAGTGATATTGATTGAAAAACCTAGTTTAGCACGCATACCACTAGAATATTTTTTAACGGGTTGATAAATAAATTCACCGAGTTCACTAAATTCTACTACTTCAGGTGTGAGTCTTTTGATTTCTTTACGCGTAAAGCCCATGCATAACATCTTAAATTCGATGTTTTCCATGCCTGTTAACTGGGCATTTAAACCTGCGTTGATAGCAATAACACTCACATCACCGTTACGTTCAATCTTGCCATGCGTAGGAGATAATGAACCGCCTATCATATTACTTAAGGTAGACTTTCCTGAGCCATTGATTCCTACGAGACCTACAACATCACCTTCATAAGCTGTAAGTGAAAGGTCGTTTAATGCGTAAAATGTTTTATTTTTATTAAAGGGTAAAAGTGCATCCTTTAAACGCTCTTTGTTATTGCGATAAATTCGGTATTCTTTTGTTACATGGTCAATGTTAACCGATACAGTCATATTTCTACCTTCCTTATTTACAGTTAGCTCCATTATATTATATATTATAATAGTTGTTAAATTTATTAACCTATTGTAAAGTTGGTAAATATAATTTAAAGTTATAGAGCAAATACAGTTTTTAAATTTTACTGAATATGAGAAATAAAATCAACTATAAAAATAAATTTGATTGATATGATGATCATCATACTTGTAAGTAATGAAAATATAAAGCTCTTAAATAAGTGGCGCATTGCATTTTGAAATTAAAAGTATTTATTTAGCAAAAAGATAGTCTATTGATTGAAAGTGTGGTTTATATAAATGAATGCAGTTTGGGTAGTTTTTAAAGAGCATTTTAGAAATTTTTATCTTATTCAAAGGTTAGCACAATTCCAAGTAAAGATTTCAAATACGAATAACTACTTAGGAATGGCGTGGGAATTGATCAATCCTGCTCTACAAATATTAGTTTATTGGTTTGTGTTCGGATTAGGTATTAGAAGTAATGGTCCAATTGATGGCGTGCCATTTATTTATTGGTTGCTTGTTGGTATTAGTATGTGGTTTTTCATCAACCAGGGCGTTTTAGAAGGGACAAAATCAATAGCCACTAAGTATAATCAAGTCTCGAAGATGAATTTCCCGTTATCTATTGTACCTACTTATATTGTTATGAGTCGGTTCTATGGACATCTTGGATTGTTAGCAATTGTCATGATTCTCTGTATGATTGGTGGGTTTTATCCATCTATTTATACATTACAATTATTAATTTATGTACCAATGGCATTAGTATTAACCGCGTCTATCGCCTTATTTACTTCCACATTAGGTGTGCTAGTAAGAGATACTCAACAAGCGATTCAAGCATTAATGCGTATGGTATTCTTTGCGTCATCTATCTTGATCGTTCCGCCAGATGGCATCGTAAAGCAAGTCATGCAATTTAATCCAATATATTACCTAGCGGAAGCATATCGTGCAGCGGTATTGCATAAAGAATGGTATTTCATCACTCACTGGGAGTTAACATTATATAATGTAGGTTTTATCTTGTTTATGTTTGTTGTTGGTGCCTTTATGCACATGCGTTATAGAGATCACTTTGCAGACTTTATGTAATAAGTGCCTGCTTTAAACGTTTTAAATTAAGTAGATAGAAAAAATAGCCTGAGATAGAAAATATGTCTCAGGCTTAGTCTATATTTAGGAATAAATAAACGCTTATACATTATGGATTTAAATTGCGTTTGTATAAAAAGTAACAGATTGTAGTTAGTCACTTGCAAAAAGCACAAATATACGTGATGTGGACGGTGAAAGATTTGAGACAAATCATAAAGAAAATGTATTTATGGTTCATACATTTCTTAAATATATTATTTAGTAAGAAAAAGGTTGAAAATGATAACGTCGTCGTCATGATGACGTTTGTTGAAGATGTATTGCCTTTAATTGAAGCTTTATATAAAAAAGGCTATCGTATAACGGTCATCGGTAAAGAAGAGAAACGAAAATATATTAAGCATTTAGAAGATGTTACTTACATTACGGCGGGTAATAAATACGTTTTTAAACACATTCAAGCCCTAAGCCAAGCGAAAGTGATTATTGTAGATACGTACTATTTAATGTTAGGTGCATTTCATAAAAAAGCTGGCCAGACAGTACTTCAAACGTGGCATGCTTCAGGCGCCTTGAAAAATTTTGGTTTGACAGATCATCAAGTAGACTTATCAAACTCAAAAAAAGTAGCACAGTATAAACGTGTTTATGATGCGACTGATAAATATTTAATCGGCGGTCCAGCGATGTCAATTTGCTTTAAGGAATCATTTGGAGCAAAAGAACATCAATTTTTAACATTAGGTCTACCACGTCTGGTTAAATATAAAAACATCGATATTAAACAAAGACAGCAAGAATTAAAATCACACTATAATATTCGAGGGAAGGTTGCTTTATACGTACCAACATATCGTGAAAATCATCAAAGCAATCGCGTGATTAATAAGGAGCACTTCGAACAAGAACTGCCTAATTATACATTATTAAGTAAATTACATCCTGCCATCACTGATGTGAATGATAGTTCACTAGATATACAATCTCTATTAATTATGGCTGATGTTGTTATTAGTGATTATAGTTCTCTCGCAATTGAAGCGAGTTACCTTAATAAACCAACATTGTTATACGTATATGATGAAGCGCAATATGAAGCTGAACGAGGATTAAATAGATTTTATTACCAAACACCTTCTCACTATAAAGTGTATAATGAACATGATATGATACAGAAACTAAAATACAAAGAAAATACACTACAACCTATTTTCAAAGAATGGCACCAGTTCAATAACGACAACAGTTTAACTCAAATTATAAAATATATAGAGGGTATGGTGAAATCATGAAAATATCAATTATCGTTCCCGTATACAACGCAGCACAAACGATTCAAAGAGCAATAAAATCAATCGACACGAAGCATGATCACGAAATTATTTGTATCAATGATGGTTCAACAGATAATAGTCAACAAGTATTAGAACAATTACGTAAAGAATATTCAAACATGGTGATTGTTAATCAAACGAACAAAGGTGCAGCTGCAAGTAGAAATAAAGGTTTAGAATTGATCACTGGTGACGTATTTATGTTTTTAGATGCAGATGATGAATTTTTAACAAGTCGCATCGATTATATGGCAGATTATTATTTATCAGATGAAAATGTAGATATTGTCTTAGGTCAGTTAGCTAGAGATGTATATGGCACTTGGACTGCGATTCCTACACATCGTGATATTCAAAAGGAAGATAAAGTTAATTTTTCACAGTGCCCAGCGATACTGCAATCTATCGGACCAGGTGCGAAAATGTTTAACGCACGTTTTGCCGGTGAGCGTTTTAATGAAGATATCGTATTCTGTGAAGAACATGAATTTATGGTGCAACTTTATAAAAAGGCACGCGATATTCAATTGTTACCAGACGTCGTTTACGGATATAATGAACAAATTGATTCAGTGACATACAATCGTCAACAACATTTCGACGCATATATGAAAGATGCGATTAAGGTGAGATCAAGTGTCATGGATCAATTACATTTAAGAGAGGCAAGACTATATTATAGTTATCGCATGGATGAACTCATCGTGAGCTATTTAATTCAAGCGTATCTAACAGAACATGAAAAGCTGACTCAAGCGACGTTGAACACGGTCATCAATTATATTAACGAGATGCAGAAGACTGACTATGATGGTGACGCTATGTTCAGAATAGTGAAAGTGGTTGAACAAGGCACAAAAAATTGGAATAAAGCACTTTATGATCAATGGAGAAGTACATTAATTAGCGTCGGTATCGGAAGACCGAAATATGTTTTATTTAAAGCTAGTGCCTTACCTAAACGCGCGAAATATAAAGGTGAAACGACTTTAAAAAAATATTTGAGAAAATAAATCAATAAGAATATTCGAAAACTTGATTTCGATGTGCTATAATCTTTAAAAATGTAAATTTTAGTTTAATTTTATGTAAAGGAGATAAACAAATGAAACGTGTAATCACTTATGGAACGTATGATTTGTTACATTATGGTCATATCGAATTGTTAAGACGTGCGCGTGAAATGGGTGACTATTTAATCGTGGCACTTTCAACAGACGAATTTAACCGTATTAAAAATAAAAAATCATATTACAATTATGAACAACGTAAAATCATGTTAGAGTCAATTCGCTTTGTCGATCTTGTAATCCCAGAAAATGGTTGGGGTCAAAAAGAAAAAGATGTTGACCGTTATGAAATTGATAAATTTGTAATGGGTCATGATTGGGAAGGTGAGTTTGACTTTCTTAAAGATAAATGTGAAGTGGTTTACTTAAATCGTACGGAAGGTATTTCAACTACGAAAATTAAGAAAGAACTTTACGGAGATGGCGCTAAATAATTACTCATTGACGAAAATTTATGAACCTATGTTACTGTACTATCAGTTCAGTGACATAGGTTTTTTATTTTGGTTTCCTTCTATAAAATAACTTAAATGGAAAGATTTATATATGCACATAGTGTCGCGCTATTCATTTTATTAGTGAGATGATATAGTAGCAATGTTGGTTTTTAACAAAAGAAGATAATTTGAGAAAGCTTTCACTATATTCTAGTGAGTTAAAGGTGTTATAATAATATTAATGAGCAGATGCATATTATATCGTCTGCATTAATTTTTTATACATATATAATGTCACATTGATTTTAAAGTGTGGCAGGTGCGACTTAATCAATTTTGTTTGTTCGCATAATAAATTAAATAATGCGTTCTATAGTTCGGATGATTTTGCCCAATTTTTTTGATTAGAGATATAATTACAACTTTTACAAATGGGTATATGGCTTTATAGCATACATATACACATTGTTTTTTTATTGTTGCAAATATGATTTGAGCGCATAATATAACTTTGAGTTGTGCATCATAGTTGCAAAAATTGAGTCAGTAAAAATATTTTCTGGAAGAGGTAACTCATAATGAAAGACACAATGAAACGAACAGTGAAACATGGAAATCCATTATTTTACTTATTAAAGAGATTGAAATGGCCTGTTGGATTGATTATTATCGCAGTTTTAATCTCTTCATTAGGCAGTTTAACAGGACTCGTTGTACCATTTTTCACAGGTAAATTGGTAGATAAATTCTCATTAGAAAACATTAATTGGATGTTTATTGTAGGATTTATCGGAGTATTCATGCTTAATGCTGTACTTAGCGGTCTAGGATTATACTTATTAAGTAAAATCGGTGAGAAGATTATTTATGATATACGTTCTGTATTATGGAGACATATCATCCATTTAAGGATGCCTTTCTTCGATAAAAATGAAAGTGGTCAGTTAATGAGTCGTTTGACTGATGATACGAAAGTAATTAATGTCTTTATTTCACAAAAATTACCAAACTTATTACCATCAGTCTTAACAATTATTGGCTCTCTCATCATGCTATTTATAATGGATTGGAAGATGACGTTGCTAACATTTGTGGCAGTTCCAATCTTCGTAGCGATAATGATGCCACTCGGTAAGAAAATGCAGAAAGTATCAATGAATACGCAAACAGAAATTGCGAATTTCAGTGGTTTATTAGGTCGTGTGTTAACAGAAATGCGACTTGTAAAAGTTTCAAATACGGAGCAATTGGAATTAGATAATGCGCATAGAAACTTGAAAGAAATTTATCATCTCGGTTTAAAGCAAGCTAAAATCACTGCGATTATTCAACCGATTTCAGGTTTAATCATGCTATTAACGGTCGCAATCATTTTAGGATTCGGAGCAATTGAAATTTCAACTGGTGCGATTTCTGCCGGTACATTAATAGCGATGATATTTTATGTCATTCAGTTGTCTGCACCGTTAATTAATTTATCAACACTCGTTACGGATTATAGACGTTCTGTCGGTGCAAGTAGTCGAATCTTCGAAATCATGCTTGAACCTACTGAGCCATTGGATGTGCAGAAACAACGTAATATTCGAGATGGCAGTTTAGTGTTTAATAAAGTAGATTTCAAATATGATGATTCGCCTGTACTGTCAGATGTGTCTTTTAAAATTCCAACGAATAAAGTGACCGCATTTGTTGGACCATCTGGTTCAGGTAAGAGTACGATATTCAACATTATTGAACGTATGTACGAAATTGAACGTGGACAAATTACATATGGTGGTAAATCCATATACGATTTAACATTAGCTGATTGGAGAAGAAAGATTGGCTATGTTATGCAATCAAATTCATTGATGAACGGTACAATTCGAGACAATATTCTTTATGGAATTAATAGAGAAGTAACAGATAAAGAATTGATACTTTATACAAAACTTGCGAATTGTCATGACTTTATCCAAGAGTTTGATGAAGGGTACGATACAGTTGTTGGTGAACGTGGCTTGAAACTTTCAGGTGGACAACGTCAACGTATCGATATCGCACGCAGTTTCGTGAAAAACCCAGATATCTTACTGCTAGATGAAGCGACAGCTAATTTAGATAGTGAGAGTGAGCGTAAAATACAAGATGCGTTAGAAGTGTTAATGGAAGATCGTACGACTGTTGTTATCGCACATAGATTATCAACGATTAAAAAAGCACAACAAATTATATTTATTGATGGCGGTAAAGTTACTGGTAAAGGTACGCATCAATATTTAATGGAAACGCACGAAAAGTATCAACAATTTGTTTCAACACAAAACTTAACAGATTAATTTAATCAATTGATCTTAACTCAATGGAAATGTATAATTCCGTACATTTTCATTGAGTTTTTTTATTAAATATATGTATAAACGAACTTTAAAAATGTTATTTTCTCAAAAGTACAGTCATGCTATAATTATTGTAAATTATAGAAGTTGTAGTGCGTTAAACGAATTGTTTGTGAATGATCTCGATTATTCATGTAACTATCGTGTACTTTTGGGAATTCTGATAGAACACATTACATACTTGAATTTATATGAATTGGTGGGTGTAGAATGTTTTTGTTGATTAATATCATTGGGTTATTTGTGTTTCTAGGTATAGCAGTTTTATGTTCAAGAAATAAAAAGAACATCCAATGGGGTTCAGTCGGTATACTTGTATTAGTGAATTTAGTGTTAGCGTGGTTTTTAATTTACTTTCCATGGGGGAAGGCAGCTGTACACGGTTTAGCCAATGCAATTGCGTGGGGGATTGAATCAGCACATGCTGGTACAGGTTTTGCATTTTCTAGTTGGGTTAAGCCTGGTGGTCAAATGGATATGGCAGTAAGTGCTTTATTTCCAATTTTATTAGTTGTCCCATTGTTTGATATTTTGATGTATTTCAATATTTTACCTAAAATCATTGGTGGTATTGGTTGGGTGCTTGCTAAGGTTACGCGTCAGCCTAAGTTTGAATCGTTCTTCGGTATTGAAATGATGTTCCTAGGTAACACCGAAGCTCTAGCAGTATCTAACGAGCAATTAAAGCGTATTAATGAAGCGCGTGTCTTAACAATAGCAATGATGTCAATGAGTTCAGTATCTGGGGCAATTGTTGGTGCTTATGTAACGATGGTACCAGGCGATTTAGTGTTGACTGCAATTCCATTAAATATTATTAACGCAATTATCATTGCTTCAATTTTAAATCCAATTTCATTAGAGGACAAAGAAGATGTTATTTACAGTATTCGCAACAACGAAATAGAGCGTCAACCGTTCTTCTCATTTTTAGGAGATTCAGTATTGAATGCAGGTAAATTAATATTAATCATCATCGTTTTCGTCATTAGTTTTGTTGCATTATCTGATTTAATCGATCGTTTGATCCATTTAATTACTGGTGGTATCGCACATTTAATGCACATTAAAGGTAGCTTTGGTCTAGATCAAATATTAGGTGCTTTTATGTATCCATTTGCATTATTATTAGGTTTACCGTTTGATGAAGCTTGGCATGTAGCACAACAAATGTCGAAGAAGATTGTAACGAACGAATTTGTAGTCATGGGTGAAATATCGAAACACATTGATTCATATTCAGCACACAGACGAGCAATTATAACGACATTCTTAGTTTCATTTGCTAACTTCTCAACTATTGGTATGATTGTCGGCACATTAAAAGGTATTGTTGATCAAAAGACATCTGACTTTGTAGCGAAATACGTACCGATGATGTTACTTGCTGGTATTCTCGTTTCACTGATGACAGCAGGTTTTGTAGGTTTATTTGCGTGGTAAGTATGAGGAAATTAACGTTTTAACTATAGACATAATTTAATGAATAATAATTGTAGGAGTCTGAGACAAAATAGTTGTCTTAGACTCTTTGTCAATTTATGGGACTACGAAATCTTTATTAGAAAATTCGATTTCTGTTCCACTCCCTTTATCCAAAAAAATACCAAGTAAATGAAGTGACAGAGCTATCTTCATCCACTTGGTTTTTACGGGAAATGAATTAAAAGTATAATTGATAGCAAGGACTAGGTACTATCAATATACCGAGCAAAAAAATTTGTTTGTGACTATAAACAACACAAAGGAGATATCTTCTTATTCTTCATTAAGAAGATGCATATTATTATAGCAAATTTACTCTTTTAAGTAAATGGAAAATTCAGAATATTTTAAATTGTTGTAAGCGAAGTTGTAGAAATAGGAAATATTTGCTAACATTTGTTATGATTGAACTTAATAAAGGGGGGAGTGAAGGTGAATAAAACAATTCGTGATTTAATCTTTATTGTTATTGGGTCATTTATTTTTGCTGCGGGGGTCAATACATTCATTATTTCCGCTGATTTAGGTGAAGGAGGAGTGACCGGTTTAGCGATTGTACTATATTATGCCTTTCACTTATCTCCTGGTATTACGAACTTTGTGCTAAATGCAATACTTATAGCTGTAGGATATAGATATTTGAGTAAACGTAGTATGTATCTTACAATCGTTGCTACTATTTTGATATCACTTTTTCTAGAGCTAACAGGTAGTTGGCACATTGAAACAGGAAATATTTTAGTGAATGCTGTATTTGGTGGTTCATGTGTTGGTTTAGGCATTGGAATTATCGTGCTTGCCGGAGGAACTACTGCGGGTACTACAATTTTAGCGAAAATCGCTGCAAAATATTTAGACGTAAGTACACCGTATGCATTGCTATTCTTTGATTTAATCGTCGTTGCCATCTCTATGACAGTTATTCCAATTGCGAGTGCATTAGTTACGATTATTTCATTATACATTGGTACAAAAGTAATGGACTTTGTCATAGAAGGTTTGAATACGAAGAAAGCTATTACAATCATTTCTAGTAAACCTGATGAAATTGCAGATGTGATTGATCAACAAGTAGGAAGAGGGTTAACGATACTCCAAGGTAGAGGGTACTTCTCACAAGAAGAAAAAGATATTCTTTATGTCGTGATAACGAAGACGCAAGTTACAAGAGCGAAAAGATTAATAAAAGGCATAGACGAAAATGCTTTCCTTGTTATTCACGATGTACGTGATGTATATGGAAATGGATTCTTAATGGAAGAACATTAATCGAACCATATTAGTATTATTGAAAAGTAAACCCCACACAATGATTTAAATTATAAATCATTGTGTGGGGTTATTTATATGGTGGATAAACAACTAATTATGAACAATCGATAGTCAATTTATTTCAAAAATGTTATAATAACATCCATGATAATGATTATCATTTACGAAAGACGATAAATTACTTAATTTAAATATATAAACAAAACATAGATGATTCGTTGTTAAGGGAAATGAATTTTGAACTAAAGGAAGAAGGGTATTTATGAGTCGATTAAACGGAGAAAATATAACAATTGGCTATGGTGATAATGACATCGTAAACAATTTAGATGTTCAAATACCAGATGGGAAGATCACCTCAATTATTGGACCGAATGGTTGTGGGAAATCAACTTTACTGAAAGCTATGTCGAGATTACTTCCAATAAAAAATGGTGAAATTAATCTTGACGGGGAATCGTTGCATGCACAGTCTACGAAAGACATTGCAAAGAAAATCGCGATTTTACCACAATCTCCAGAAGTTGCAGATGGGCTAACTGTTGGAGAACTCGTGTCATATGGTCGATTTCCACATCAAAAAGGATTTGGACGTTTATCTGCAGAAGATAAAAAAGAAATAGATTGGGCCATGTCAGTGACAGGAACTTTTGAATTTAAACACCGTTCAATTAATGATCTGAGTGGTGGACAACGTCAACGCGTGTGGATTGCGATGGCACTTGCCCAACGTACTGACATTATCTTTTTAGATGAACCTACAACATATTTAGATATTTCTCATCAATTAGAAATCTTAGAATTAATTACACAATTGAATGAACAACAAGGTTGTACAATCATTATGGTATTACATGATATTAACCAAGCAGTACGCTTCTCAGACTATCTCGTAACGATGAAAGATGGCGACATTATTGCGAGCGGCGATACAGAAGAGGTATTAACGAAAGAAATCCTTGAAAAAGTATTTAACATCGATGTTGAAATTAGTACAGATCCAAGAACTGGTAAACCGATGCTAGTCACATATGATTTATGTAAGAAAAGTTATTCGGAAGTATAGGTATTAAGCTATGGAAAAGGACCACGGAAAACATCGTTTCATTATTATATTTTCTACTAGTATCATACTGTTATTTTTAGCATTAATTGTCTCTATTTTATTAGGTGATGCTAAAGTTCATATTTCAACAATCTTTGATGCCATTTTTAATTACAAATCAAGTAACCAACAACATAATATAATTAGTGAAATAAGGGTACCAAGAGATATTGGCGCTATACTCGTTGGTGTTGCATTAGCTACTTCTGGTGCTGTCATTCAAGGCGTGACAAAGAATGGTTTAGCTGACCCGAGTTTAATAGGATTGAACTCGGGGGCTTCTTTTATGTTGGCACTAACGTATGCGTTTTATCCAAGCGCACCGTTCTTAGTAATGATGTTGGCAGGATTTTTAGGCGCATTAATTGGTGGGCTCATCGTTTTAATCATCGGAAGATCAAGAAGTGATGGCTTTAATCCGATGAGAATCATTTTAGCTGGTGCAGCTGTCAGTGCGTTATTAACGGCATTGAGCCAAGGTATAGCATTACTATTTAGATTAAATCAAAACTTGAACTTTTGGAGTTCGGGCGGGGTATCTGGTACGACATGGAATCAATTGATCTGGGCGACACCAATCATTCTCGTTTCGCTTGTTATCATCGTTGCGATGAGTAAGCAACTCACGATACTTAATTTAGGTGAAACATTAGCGAAAGGGTTAGGGCAAAATGTTGCCGTAACACGTGCTGTAACATTAATCATTTCAATGATCTTAGCAGGTATCGCTGTAGCCATGGTCGGGCAAATAGCTTTTATTGGTTTAATGGTGCCTCACATAGTACGTTATTTAATTGGTACAGACTATTCACGTGTTATTCCTTTAACAGCTGTGGTTGGAGGTTTACTCATGCTTGTTGCTGATACGTTAGCACGTCTGTTAGGCGAAGCCCCTGTAGGTGCAATGATTTCATTTATAGGATTGCCTTATTTCTTATATTTAGTTAAAAAGAGAGGGCGATTCTCATGATAGATCCAAAGTTAAAATATAAACAATGGATAAGTATGGCCATTGTAGTTATTTTAATATTATTAGCATGTGCATGGAGTATGACTGCAGGAGATTATAAAATGTCTGTCGGTACATTCTTTAAAACACTATTTGGATTTGGTGAATATACAGATTCCCTCATATTACTTCAATTTAGAATGCCACGTATGCTTATTACAATATTAGCTGGAGCAGCATTAGCGATGAGTGGCGCCATCCTTCAAAGTGTTACACGTAATCCATTAGCTGAACCTGGTATTCTAGGTATTAATGCCGGTAGTGGATTTTTTATCGCACTCTTTATCATGATTGGCCAAGTGAATGCAGATAGTTTTATTTATGTGTTACCAATTATCAGTACAATAGGTGGAATTGTAACGGCTTTAGTCATCTTTGCGTTTAGTTATAATCAAAGAAGCGGTATTACACCAGCGAGTATGGTGCTCGTTGGTGTCGGAATGGCTGCAGCGTTAAGTGGTGGGTCACTTACATTAATGTCTAAGTTCGATAAAGATCAATCTGAGTTTATCGCTTCTTGGTATGCAGGTAATATATGGGGTGACGAGTGGTCATTTGTGATTGCATTTTTACCATGGGTAATTGTTCTCATTCCATTTTTATTACTTAAATCGAATGTGCTTAATTTATTAAATACACACCCACATATTGCTAAAGGTGTAGGCGTTAAAATAGAACGAGAACGTATAGTGTTATTAATTGTTGCAGTCATTTTATCTTCTACAGCCGTTTCAGTTGCAGGAGCAATAGGCTTTATCGGACTGATGGGACCACATATTGCGAAGTCAATTGTCGGTCCACGTCATCAATTATTCTTACCACTATCTGTTCTGTTAGGTGCATTTTTATTAGTATTATCCGATACAGTAGGTAAGGTTATATTACAGCCATCAGGTATTCCAGCAGGTATTATTGTAGCAATTATCGGTGCACCTTATTTCTTATATTTAATGTACAAAACAAAATCGGTTTAATAAAAAATTTTTAAAGACTTTCAGGAGATTAAGATATTATTGAGAACATGCATAACATTGTCCAACTAACCAATAATCATCTGATCTCCTGATTATTTTTATAGCTTTATGATAGCGTTTACATTTGTTGTGCGGGTATACTATAGTTGGAAGGTTATTTAGGAGGCGTCTACAATGAAAAAACTAATAAATGAGAAAACACACTTTTTAGCCGATATGCTAAAAGGTCTTTCAATAGCAAATCCACAATTAGAAATTAAAGACGAAACGATTGTCGTGAAAAAGAATAAAAAAGATAAAGGTGTCGCAATTGTATCGGGAGGCGGTAGTGGACATGAACCTGCACATGCAGGGTATGTAGCTGAAGGCATGTTAGATGCTGCTGTATGTGGGGAAGTCTTTACCTCTCCAACACCAGATAAAATATTAAATGCAATCAAAGCAGTAGACAATGGTGATGGTGTCCTTCTCGTTGTTAAAAATTATGCTGGTGATGTTATGAACTTCGAGATGGCACAAGAAATGGCTGAAATGGAAGATATCAAAGTCGCTACAGTCATTGTTAAAGATGATATAGCAGTTACTGATACAGAGAAACGCAGAGGTGTAGCTGGTACTGTGTTTGTTCATAAAATTGCTGGCTATTTAGCTGATGAAGGTTATACATTAGATGAAATTCAGTCACGTGTCGAACACTATTTACCTCAAATCAAATCGATTGGTATGGCTTTAACAGCTCCTATGGTGCCAACTACAGGTCAATATGGTTTTGATATTGATGACGATGAAATGGAAATTGGTATAGGTATTCATGGAGAAAGAGGTATCTCTAGAACAAAAATTCAAACTGTAGATCAAATTGTAGATCAACTCATTGATGCATTGCAAAAAGAAGTGAGCGCTAATAAATTAATCGTCATGGTGAATGGTATGGGCGGCACCCCGCAGTCTGAGCTCAGTATAGCCGTTAAATACATTGCACAAGTATTTGAACAACAAAATGTTGAAGTAGGGCATTGGTTCGTCGGTGACTTTATGACTTCATTAGATATGCAAGGCTTGTCAGTTACCTTAATGCCTTATGAAGAGACGCTAAGTAAAGCACTGACTGCTCCAACTGCAAGTCCTTATTTTAATTAGTATTTATTCTAGGAGTGATGATAAATGAACGTAGCACAAGTTAAAGAACAATTATTAGGTCTAGTAAAAATATTTGAAGAGAAAGAAACATTATTAATAGATTTAGATCGAGCGATTGGTGATGGCGATCATGGTGTAAACATGGTACGTGGTTTTAAAGCTTTACCTGATAAAATTGATGATAGTTCAATGCAAGCTTTATTTAAATCGACTGGCATGACTTTAATGTCAAATATTGGTGGAGCTTCAGGGCCGTTGTACGGTTTTAGCTTTGTAAAGATGTCTCAAGTCGTAGCCGAAGAGATTGACCACGATAATCTCGGTGAAATAGTAAATGCATTTTCCGAAGCGGTAGCGCAAAGAGGGAAAGTTGAACTTAACGAAAAGACAATGTTCGATGTAATTGAACGGACAAATAATGCTTTGAAAAATGGTGAGACGGTAAATGAATCAATCTTACAATCATTTGCTGACCAAACCAAAGATATCGAAGCAACGAAAGGTCGAGCTTCGTACTTTAAAGAAGAATCAAAAGGTCACATTGATCCGGGCGCACAAAGTAGCGTTTATATATTAAATGCTTTAATAGGAGATGAATAAAATGACTAAAATAGTAATCATCAGTCATAGTAAGGACATAGCTAATGGCGTTAAAGATTTATTGAATCAAATGGCTAATGATGTTGAAGTGATTGTACAAGGAGGTACTGAAGAAGGTATCGGTACTTCATATGATGACATACAGCAACTTGTCAACGAACTAGATGATGATGCGTTATGTTTCTATGATATAGGATCGGCCGAAATGAATTTAGACATGGCAATAGAAATGTATGAAGGGAATCATCAAGTTAAAAAGATGAAAGCACCGATAGTTGAAGGCAGTTTTACAGCGGCAGTAAACCTTTCAGTTGGAAAAGATATTGATGATGTTGAACAAGAACTAAATGAAAAATTTGGGTAAAGCTTGTGGTTGTGCGACGGACTGGTTTTTTCTTAAAATATATCTGAGAAAGTACATTATTTGAATGAAGATTATATAGAAATGTGATAAAATAAAGACTAATTATCATATGTAATTAAAATCTGGGTACTTAGGAGGACATTGGCATGCATGAGTTAATCAAAAAACATGTCTTAAATGGTGAATTTGAGTCAGTCAAACGATTAATGTCCGAGACAGATTTTATGGAGTTTGAGGAAGCTTATATTTCAAGTGCTCACGAAGTGGAAAGCATTATGTTTTATACGTGTATATTAGACATGATGAAAGAAGAGGAAACAGCAGAAATGCATGACTTAGCCTTCTTATTATTAGTATATCCATTAAGTGAAATTGAAGGTGCATTAACTTCTGCTTACTATCATGCTGAATCATCCATAAAACTAACTGACGGTAAAGAAGTGAAGAGTTTACTGCAAATGTTACTATTACACGCAGTACCTGAGCCTGTAATTAGCGACAAGAAGGCGTTTGATATATCTAGAAGAATACTCAAATTAGACCCATCAAATAATGTAGCACGTACAGTCTTAAAAGAAACTGCAAAACGTATGGACAATGTCGTTGTTGATATCAACGAATTAAATCGTATTAAAAATGCTCACTAATAATTGAAATCTGTTTAGAAAAATAAATAATATTAAAACAAGACGGTTCGAGAAGCGAATCGTCTTGTTTTAATTTTATTGAATTTAAAATATGAAATGAATCATAACCACTATAGTTACATTTTACATAATATACGGATGGTTTATTACATTTTTAATATATTGTAACAATACTTATATTATTTTATCTTTAAAAAACCGTGGGAAGTGGTATAGAACAAGTGCATTGATCAATTAAATCACTCAAATATAGTTATAAATTTTGAAATGTGTAGAATTTTATATCATATTTATTAAAGTTTTCTAACGAGTGTCATTTGAAATTATAAATGTAAATTTAATTATAACTATGTTGCAAATTATTTTGAGTACGTTATAATTGTTCAATGTGTTAACTATGAGGAGGTTATTTATTACATGGGGTTGAATAAAGAAGCTATAAAAATTGGTTTCGCTTATGTCGGTATCGTCGTAGGTGCTGGCTTTTCAACAGGACAAGAAGTTAAACAGTTCTTTACGCCATTTGGCTTATGGTCGTATATTGGTGTATTATTAGCTGGTTTAATTTTAGGTTTTATTGGACGTCAAGTTGCTAAGATAGGGACAGCATTTGATGCCCAAAACCACGAATCAACTTTAAATTACTTATTTAATGATTTATTTAGTAAAATTGTCGATTATCTATTGATATTCTTCTTATTCGGTATATCCGTAACAATGATTGCCGGTGCAGGATCGACATTTAAAGAAAGTTTTGGTTTACCAACATGGTTAGGTGCATTAATAATGGCAGTTGCAATTTACCTAACATTGTTAATGGACTTTGATAAGATTGTTAGAGCTCTAGGACTTGTAACACCTTTCTTAATTATCTTTGTGGTCATCATAGCAGTTTACTATTTATTTAACGGAACGATTCCATTAAATAAAATAAACCAAACAGTACCACAACCTAATATCTTTTTAGGTATATTGAAAGGTATTAACTACGGAGGATTAGCCTTTGCAGTAGGATTCAGTACGATTGTCGCTATTGGTGGTGACGCATCAAAACGTAGAGTAGCAGGTGCAGGTGCTGCATTTGGTGGTATTATATACACTGTATTATTAGCACTTATAAACTTCGCTTTACAAACTGAATATCCAAAGGTTAAAGACGCGTCAATTCCAATGTTGACACTTGCTAATCACATTCAACCATGGATTGGAATTGCGTTATCAATTATTATGTTAGCTGTTATGTACAATACGATTTTAGGTTTAATGTACTCATTCGCAGCTCGATTTACAGAACCTTACAGTAAAAAATACCATATATTTATTGTGATTATGGTAGCAGTTGGGTTTATATTGAGCTTCGTAGGATTCAAAGGTTTAATCAACTTCTTATATCCAGTAATGGGTGTTATCGGATTAATCGTAGTTGTAGCAGTATTAATTAAGTATTACTTAAGAAAAAATGATAATAAAAAACACATTGCTTAATTTAACTAGAAATTAAATTAAAGCGCTAATAAACAAAGCCAACCTAAAAAGATTGATTTAATCTTTTAGGTTGGCTTTTACTATAGAGATGTGCAGTTTCTTTATTTTTAAAGTTAAGAAATAAAAGCTCAAGATTATTACTATTGTGTAATTCGTAATTATGTTACAATGCTTCAGAAAGGAACGAGCGCACATGAAGCACAAACATAAATGGACGGTCATCACTTTAGTTATTTTCCTCATTGTTGCAGCTGTTATCGGCCTATTTTTAAAGCAACACTTCGATCGAGAGCATGCTAAAGGGGTAAAAGAGAAAGTACAAATAAATAACAGAAATGTTAAAGCGTTTACGAATATCACATATAGTCAAGGCGTTCCGAATAGTAAATTAGATATATTAACGCCAACTGAACTAGATGAAAATAATAAATTACCTGTCATATTTTGGATGCACGGGGGAGGTTATATTGCAGGTGATAAACAATATAAAAACCCGTTGCTTTCTAAAATTGCTGAACAAGGTTACATCGTAGTAAATATAAACTACGCTTTAGCCCCAGATTACAAATATCCGACGCAACTTAATCAAATTGATCGTGCGGTTAGGTTTATAAAATCAAATAAACATGAATTACCGATTGATTTTGACCAAGTCGTGTTTGGAGGGGACTCTGCCGGTGCACAATTATCAAGTCAATATACAGCAATCCAGACAAATAAGTCACTTAGAAATAAAATGAATTTTAAACAACAATTTAAACCAGATCAAATTAAATCAGTCATTCTTTTCGGTGGTTTCTATGATATGAAGACAGTTAAGGCCACGGAATTTCCACGCATCCAACGCTTTATGGAAAGTTATACAGGCGTACGAGATTGGGAGCGACAATTTAAATATATCAGTGAAATGTCAACGATTAATCAAGTGACTAAAGATTATCCGCCAACATTTTTATCTGTAGGGGATGCTGACCCATTTTATAGTCAAAATACAGCATTTTATAAAAAGTTAAAATCTAAAGATGTGCCGGTGGATAAATTATTCTATGATGGATCACATCATTTGAAACATCAATATCAATTTCATATGGAATTACCTGAATCACAACAGAACATGAAAGATGTACTGAAATTTTTAAGTAGAAATACGAACGCATCTGGGGTAGAAACTGAGTTGAAAACATCAAGCAATAATCCAAATAATGTTGAATTAAATCCATATTAATAAAAAAGGAGTCAAATAACGATGTAGTTATTTGGCTCTTTTCATTGTTTCGTATTAGAATGGAAATAGTTAGAAATATAATAGAAAATTAAAGTAGATTATAATAATAACTTGGAGAGGACGTATTGGTTATAATATTGACCATTAATATATAACTTATCTCGAAGTTCGCCTTCAATTTGATAATTCGATGATTTAAATAAATCCAATGCAGATGCATTTTCAGGGACAATGATGACTTCTATACGGTGAATTTCATGATTAACACACCAAGCTTCAACAGAGTTGATTAACGATTGTCCTAATCCTTGAGATTGATGACGTTTAATAACACCCATAGAGAAGTGCGCTTCATGTTTCACACGTTCTAATTTTTTAGTAGTGACTGTAGCAAAACCTACCAGTTCCTGGTTACTTTCAGCTACAAAGATTGCATTTGTAGGTGAAGTAATGAAATGCTCTAAATTATTAATAGCGTCTGTCGTAGAAGGTGAGTATTCACCAGGGCTATACATTAAATAATCGGATTCATCATATATAGTTGTTAATAAATTTACAAAGTCATCTATATCTTTAATACTAATTTCACGAATTTGATGAACCATTTATGCCACTCCTTAATCTATTGTACTTATAATTAATCGTACCACAATTTATGATAATTCGCATATTTGTTTTTTTATAATTTTGGAGTGGTTCAGTTTTTAATAAGGGAGTTTGACGATGAAACCAAATATTTTATTATCAGGTGTGACAGGTTCAATTGGTAAGACGTTAATTCAATCGATTAAAGAAGGTACTAACCTTTATACGATGTCTAAATATCCGAAAGAGGAAGAGATTCAGGATATAACATGGTTGAAGAAAGATATATTCAACTACAATCATGTTGTTGAAGCTATGCAGAATATTGACATTGCAATATTTTATTTGGATCCAACGAAACATTCAGCCAAATTAACGCATGCGAGTGCACGTGATTTAAACTTAATTGCAGCAGATAACTTTGGTCGTGCTGCTGTAAAACAAGGTGTTAGTAAGATTATCTACATCAGTGGAGGGCGTTTCGATTTAGAAACAATTGAGCGTTTGTCTGTTTATGGAGCTACTGTAGAGACAACTAAAACTGCGGTGCCTCGTCCACATGTATCAGTTGAGATTCAAGGTTCTAAATATGACGATGTACGTAGTGCCCAAAGCATGCAATTACCTATGAATTGGACACTCAAGCATTTAGTTAATTATTACTTCGATTGGTTAAATTCCACAAATGGAACACTCTTACATACAGATTACGAAGATAATAATTATATCGTATATTTAAAAGACAAGAATAAACCTTTATTGATTTTAAATAAAAGCTATACCGAAGACGATATCATTACGCTACATCTCGTCGGTGGCAGTTTAGTAAAACCTAACCTTAAAAAGCAAGGGAAATTGGAATTTAGAAAGTTGAAAGATTCCCAGAAGGTGATGGTTCACTTATTTGATTATATTCCGAAGCTAACGTGGCCAATATTTTACCTTGTGCAATCCCCATTCCAAAATTTAATGATGCGTGGATTTGAAATCGATTGTCGAATTAAACACTATAATGGGCGAATACAATCAGGCGAAGAAATCAAATATACCAAATAATGGAGTTGTGATAGGTATGGATATTTTGTTAGTGGAAGATGATATGACATTATTCAATGAATTAAGTAATGAGTTAGAACAATGGGATTTCGAGGTACATGGCATAGAAGATTTTAGTACGGTGCTAGAGACATTTGAAACGCTTCAACCTTCTATCGTGATTATGGATGTGAAACTGCCTAAGTTTGACGGATTTTACTGGACACGTAAAATCAGAGCCATTTCAAACACACCGATATTATTTTTATCTTCAAGAGATAATCCGATGGACCAAGTGATGAGTATGGAATTGGGCGCAGATGATTATGTCCAGAAACCTTTCAATACGAGTATACTCATTGCAAAGTTACAGGCGATATATCGCCGAGTATATCAATTTAGTGTAGACGATAAACGTGTACTCACTTGGCAAGAAGCTACGTTAGATTTATCTAAAGATAGTATCAATAAAGACGATGTTCAAGTGGTTCTATCTAAAACAGAAATGATTATCTTAGAAATGCTCGTAAAGAAACAAGGCCAAATTGTTACGCGCGATACGCTCATTACTGCCTTATGGGATGATGAGGCGTTTGTCAGTGACAATACGTTAACTGTAAATGTGAATCGAATGAGAAAAAAATTAGAAGAAATTGATATGCAAGATGCTATAGAAACTAAAATCGGTAAAGGATACATGGCACATGAGTAGTTATAAATGGGCAATGATCTTTATTGGTTCAAGGTTAAACTGGATTTTATGGATTATTTTTATTCATTTAATCTTCCTTGGTGTGGCATATATAGATTATGATATCAGTTTAGGAAGTATAATCTATATTATTGTATTAAATTTCATATTATCAATTTTCTTCTTTATATTTACGTTCGTAAAAGAAATCAAATTTTATAAACATTTAGAGAAAAATTTAGAACCCGAGGAACTGAAACATAAGTCTTTAGCTGACACACCTTTCCAAAAGCTCATGGTAAACTATCTTTTCTATCAAATTACGAAACAAAAGAGATTAGTTACAAAACAACAACAACAAATTAGCGCAACTTCTGCTTCATTGACTGATTTCGTCCATGATATTAAAACGCCAGTGACGGCACTTAATATTATGTTACAAAAGGAAGAAGATCCTGAAAGACGTAAAGCCTTGCTCTTCGAATGGTCTCGAATTAATGAAATGTTAGATCGTCAATTGTATTTAACTAAATTAGAATCTCAAAATAATGATATGTATTTTGAAAATGTACCTTTAAAATCGCTAATTATCGAAGAAATACAATTAACGCGCAATATTAGCCAATCCAAAGGTATCGCCTTTGAAGTAGACTTCAAAGATGATTATCAAGTTTATACAGATACGAAATGGTGTCGTATGATGATTAGACAAATATTATCAAATGCGATTAAATATAGTGAAAATAGTTCGATTTATGTAAAGACCTTTATAGAGGACGGTCACGTTACTTTAAATATTAAAGACGAAGGTAGAGGCATAAGTGCGAAAGATTTACCACGTATTTATAACAAAGGATTTACATCTACACGATATCGAAATGAAACAACTTCTTCTGGTATAGGGTTATATTTAGTGAAGACCGTCAAAGACAACTTAGGTATTGCAGTAAAAATAGCTTCTAGAGAAAATGAAGGCACTTCTGTTACCTTCAACTTTCCAAATCAAAATGAAATCATTAATAGATTATCCAATCCTGGTACGAGATAAGTATAATTTACGTAAGAATAATAACCTGAGACAAACGAAATGTCTCAGGTTATTTTTTGCTCTAAACAACGAAGGCAATGCACATATGGATAACGAATTGGGCTGAAACATATGTGCTTTTATCATAATATTTGATTACTACAAAGTTTATGAAAAGTACAAAATAAACTGTAATAAAGATGTATTTATAAATTGATAGATGGCGCGCATAATAATTTAACTATTGTTATATCATTTGAACACATATAATAAATGTGTAATGATGTTTTTAGATGGTTAAGAAAATGAATGTAACTTGCATATGTATTGTTGGATTTGTATTAGGCACACCATGACATGCATAAAAGTATTAAGGCAATTAATATCTATTGTTAAGAATTTGTAAATATAATTGTGGAAATGTAAATTTTGTGCTATTTTCAATTAAGGATAATTCAATTTTGAGGTAACAAAGTAACGGTTCTCACTTTTACATAAAAAATTATATTTACTCACAAGAAAAGTTGGATTGTTCACCTTGAATTTTTTATCCTAAAGATTTTAAATTTTTAAAATTAAATTGAAAGTGATTGGAAACAGTCGCTGTAAATGGAGGATTTTTTGAATGTTTAATAAGAAAAAAGATAAGTTCATGGTGCAACTCGAAGAAATGGTCTTCAACTTAGATCGAGCAGCAAATGAATTTGGTAAGATGGATTTTAACACGCATTTAGATTTAAAGGCGTACTCAGATAACATAAAGAATTACGAATCACATGGTGACGAATTAATGCATCAAGTGATTTCTGATTTAAACCAAACATTTATCACACCAATCGAACGTGAGGATATCCTCTCATTGTGTAATGCCATTGATGATGTATTAGACGCAATGGAAGAAACATCAGCTATGTTCGAAATGTATTCAATTGAGTATACAGACGAATATATGGCTGAATTTGTTGAAAATATTCAAAAAGCTGTTGGCGAAATGAAATTAGCAGTTGGATTACTCGTAGATAAGAAATTATCACATATGCGTATTCATTCAATCAATATTAAAGAATTTGAAACAAACTGTGACGGCATTTTACGTCAATCAATCAAACATATATTTAACAGTGAAACAGATCCAATGACTTTAATCAAAATAAAAGATATTTATGAAAGTTTAGAAGAAATTGCTGATAGATGTCAAACAGTAGCAAATAACTTTGAAACAATTATTATGAAAAATAGCTAAGGAGTCCTAAGTTATGGAATATATTTTGATCATCACAATAGCTATCGTAATTTTTTCACTTGTATTTGACTTTATCAACGGGTTCCATGATACTGCTAATGCGGTAGCGACTGCTGTTTCTACACGTGCATTAACACCAAGACTTGCAATATTATTAGCAGCTGTTATGAACTTCATAGGGGCACTTACTTTCACAGGTGTCGCTGGTACGATTACTAAAGATATCGTCAATCCATTCAAGCTTGAAAATGGTTTGATAGTTGTTTTAGCAGCAATTATAGCAGCAATTTTTTGGAACTTATTAACATGGTATTTTGGTATACCAAGTTCATCATCACACGCATTAATCGGATCTATTGCTGGTGCAGCGATTGCATCTCAAGGTTCATTTGCAGTATTACATTATCAAGGGTTTACTAAAATTATCATAGTTCTATTATTATCACCATTAATTGCATTTTGCGTAGGTTTTATCATTTATTCACTTGTTAAAGTAATATTTAAAAACGCTAACCTTTCCAAAGCGAATCGTAACTTTAGATTTTTCCAAATTTTCACAGCAGCGTTACAATCATTCTCACATGGTACAAACGATGCTCAGAAATCAATGGGTATAATTACATTAGCGTTAATCGTTGCGCATGTACAAACAGGTAGTGTAGAACCTCAATTATGGGTTAAAATTGCCTGTGCGGCAGCAATGGGTCTAGGTACAGCAGTAGGTGGTTGGAAAATCATCAAAACTGTTGGTGGTAACATCATGAAAATACGTCCAGCTAATGGTGCATCAGCAGATTTAGCTTCAGCATTAACAATCTTTGTTGCATCATCATTACATTTCCCATTATCAACTACACACGTTGTTTCTTCAGCTATTTTAGGTGTAGGTTCATCTAACCGTGTGAAAGGTGTTAAATGGAATACAGCAAAACGTATGGTTATTACATGGGTTATTACATTACCTATCTCTGCACTTGTCGCAGCAATCACATACCTAATTATCAACATTTTCTTGTAAGTATTAATATAAAAAAAAGAGGTTAAGTCACTGAAATGGCTTAACCTCTTTTTATTATGGTTGTATATGCACCTGCATACGAAAGATTTATTGCAAAAGTCCTAGATCTATCATTCATTAATATTCAACTTAACACATGGCTTTCAACTCAATTTTCTTTGTTGGGTTAATTATATTTCTTTATAACGCTTGAATAGGGGAATATTGATATAAGCCATGAGCTAAAGGTTAAGTTACAGCGCAAAGTCACTTACAGGTATTAAATAATTAAGAAACGTGAAGGTATTTAAAGGCTAATACATAAAAAACGATGATTCCTACTGTTTCAATAGAAATCATCGTTTTAATATAAACCAATACATTAATGTCTCGGATTTATTTTATAAACTATTATTAATGAATGTAGTTATAACTTGATACTTGTGAAGCTGGGATTGTACGGTAGTCAACAACGCCTGGTGGTGTATTATAGTTCATTTCTGAAATTAAAAGACTACCATCAGGGTTAACGCGTTCTACGTATGCAACGTGACCAACAGCGCCTGAATATGTTTGTAAAATTGAACCAGCTGTTGCTCTATGATTTACTGTGTAACCATCAGCTGCAGCATTGTTTGCCCAGTGATCAGCGTTCCACCAATAAGTACTGATAGGTTGACCTGTTTCTTTTCTACGGTTGAATACGTGCCAAGTACATTGTCCCCATGTATAAAGGTTTGAATCGTTGGCATGTGATTGTGTACTTGTGTTACCAGTTTGAGATGCAGTACCACCTGAACCTGATCCACCAGTTCCTTTTTCTGTAGGAATTGTTAGTGTTTGGTTAGGGTGAATTAAATAACCGTTTAAGTTATTTGCTGAAATAATTTCTTGAGCTGATACGCCATATTTATTCGCGATAATATTTAAAGACTCACCAGCTTTTACTGTATGTGTTGAACCATTAGATGATTCAGATTGAACGGAATGGCTTGAGTTTGAATTGTTACCTTGTTCTTGTGATGAACCACCACTGATTTCAATGACTTGTCCCGGGAACACCATGTTATTTTTGATATCGTTATTCTTTTTGATTTCGTCAACAGAAACACCATATTTTTGTGATAATGTCCAAAGTGACTCGCCAGACTTAACCGTGTGTTGCGTAGATGCATCAGCTTCGTGGTTGGCTAAAAATGCTGCCGCACCCGAAGCAGCCGTAACTGCAAAAGCTAACTTTTTCAAAAGAACTCCTCCTCTGATTCCTATATATTTTATCGTTATAAATGAATCAAATATATGTAAATGTTTTTTGAATCTAAATTCACGTTCAATAATAACAAAATTTATTTAGCCTGTGTTTATTGTTATAGAGATGTAACATTGTTAATATTTTCAACATATTTCTTTCAATTGTTTGAATTACTGGTATAAAAGGTTTTGAGAGGTGTTATTTTTTAAACTTTTTTATTTGACTTTATGATTTTGTAATATTTCAAAAGGTAATGAAATATAAAAAATCGCTATTTGGGGCATTAAATGTATTTTTAATTGAACTAAATGATAAGGAAGATTATGATAAAATAATCATTAGTCAATCATATTAGAGATTTGAAATAAAAAGCGATACAGGAGGAAAAACTATTGTCTAAAACAGCACACAATGCAACACATACTCATCAGAAGTCAAAAGCTCAGTCTAATGCTTATGGCAAAGTATGGTTATTCTTTATTTACTATTGGCTTATCTTTGGTATTGGTTGTTATTTAGGACAATTTTTACCAATGCAATGGAGACAACCACTTTCAATTGGTTTACTCGTATTAGTATTGATAACTACTTTCGTAAACCGTGCACGTAAGTATGGTTTAATTATTTCTCACATTTATGCAATAGTTATTGGTTTATTGTCATACGCGACTTTCACTTATTATTTACAAAGTTTAGGTACAGATGTTTTTTATAAAAACGTTATTTTAGCTATTGCAGCATTTATAGCATTTGGTCTGATTGGTTATTTCTTAATAGATAATGCTGCAGGTATGGGTAAATACTTGTTTGTAACCTTTATAGCACTCATTGTGGCAAGTTTAGTTGGTATATTTATCCATAATTCAATATTCCATACAATCATTACGGTTGTAGGGTTATTACTGTTTTTACTATATACGATTTATGACTTTAACCGTATGAAAAGAGGCCATTTTAAACCAAGAGAAATGGGCTTCAATTTATTCATTAACTTACTCAATATCATTAAAGATGTATTATATTTAGCGGACAGAGTGAGAAAGTAAAATAGATAAAATTGAAGAATACATTGCTTAACTTTTGAAATTGTATAAGATTTTTCAATTTCACCGAAATAAAAATATCATGTATAATATAGCGTGTAATGATTAGTTGTTATCGAGAAAGTGAGATGAAATTATGGGTAGAAAATGGAATAACATTAAAGAAAAGAAAGCCCAAAAAGATAAAAATACGAGCCGAATTTATGCGAAGTTCGGTAAAGAAATATATGTCGCAGCAAAATCTGGGGAACCTAACCCAGAATCTAACCAAACGTTACGTTTAACTTTAGAACGTGCGAAAACTTATTCAGTCCCTAATCATATTATTGATAGAGCGATTGAAAAAGCTAAGGGCGGCGGCGAAGAAAGTTATGATCATTTAAGATATGAAGGTTTCGGTCCTAACGGATCAATGATTATCGTTGATGCATTGACAAATAATGTGAATCGCACAGCATCAGATGTTCGTTCTGCATTCGGTAAAAATGGTGGTAACATGGGTGTTTCTGGGTCAGTTGCCTATATGTTTGACCATACAGCTGTATTTGGTTTCGAAGGAAAATCTGCCGACGACACTTTAGAACTATTAATGGAAGCAGATATAGATGTGCGAGATGTTATTGACGAAGATGGTTTAACAATCGTATACGCAGAACCGGATCAATTTGCTCAAGTTCAAGATACATTGAAAGAAAATGGAGTAGAAGATTTCAAAGTAGCTGAATTTGAAATGTTACCTCAAAGTGATGTTGAATTATCAGCTGACAATCAAGAGACATTTGAAGGTTTAATTGATGCTTTAGAAGATCTTGAAGATGTTCAAAACGTCTTTCATAATGTGGATTTGAAATAATATGAATGAAGACATAAAACAATGGATTCATAAACTTCAACTTCAACCACATCCCGAAGGTGGTTATTACAGAGAAGTAATAAAGGCACCTTATGACAATAAAATTCAACGTTCACCCTATACAAGTATTTACTTTTTAATTATTCAGGAAGATATTTCGCATTTTCATCGTATTGATTCAGATGAAATTTGGTATTACCATTCAGGCGATAGTTTGACCGTTCATATGATTTTTGAGGATGGTCAATATCAACAGGTATCAATAGGACCAAATATTGAATCCGGAGATGTCTTACAATATGTAGTCCCTAAAGGAACAATTTTTGCTTCTTCAATAGAAGGAAAGGGAGAATATGCTCTAGTAGGGTGTATGTGTCAACCTGGATTTGAATTTGAAAGCTTTGAAATGATAAGTAAAGAGTGGCTTGATGCAAATTATCGTCAACATTCAAAAATAAGTAAGCGCTATGCATTAACACAAGCCCAAATAGATAATATTTAATAAAGAAAACCACGATGAGATTAAAGTTTGTCCTATCTCATCGTGGTTTTTTTATACTATAAAATCAACTGTTATCGTGTCGTTCCAAAAACCTCTTCAGCAATTTCAACAATATATGCAAGTTTGTTCCATTGTTCTTCTTCAGTTAAATTATTTCCTTCTTCAGTTGAAGCAAAGCCACATTGAGGACTTAAACAAATTTGATTAAGATCCACGTATTGTTGTGCTTCTTTCAGACGTTTTAATATCGTACTTTTATCTTCAAGTTGCCCTTTTTTTAGAAGTGAATAAGCCTAATACAACAGTTGATTGATGTTCTGGGAAGAAACGTAAAGGTTCAAAGTCACCTGAACGGTCATCATCATACTCTAAAAAGAAACCACCTAATTGCTCTTTAAATAAATATGGCGCTATTGGTTCGTAACCACCAGTGATGGCCCAAGTAGATTTAAAGTTACCGCGACAAATATGCGTCGTTATTAAAAGGTCATCAGGTAAATTACGAATGGCATCGTTGACTACTTTGTAGGCGAGTTGTCTCGCTTTTTCTTTTTCATCTTCATTGCGATCGCGTCCGTGTGTTAATTGTGAACCTGAAGTTAGGTTCGCCCAATAAACGTCGTCTAATTGTATATAACGTGCCCCAATTTCGTATAATTTTAATAAACTTTGATGGTAAGCTTGTGCCACATCTGATGCATAATCTTCAATGTTTGGATAAATTTCTTCATTTAATATATTAGGATGGAAGAGCTGATTAGGACTTGGGATAGAGACCTTTGCTGTAGCTCGTCCATTTACTTTATCGTAGAGGAATTTAAAGTGTTCAAAGTGTGGATGGTCAGGATTAAATTTAACTTTATCGACGATTTTCACATTATAATTTCGTGTTTCTACACCTTGGAATTGCAAACCACGATCTGTGTAATAGCCTTCTACACCTTCTAAATGCTCCAAAAAGTCAAAGTGCCACCAACTTCTTCTAAATTCTCCGTCAGTCACACTATGTAATCCTATTTCTATTTGTTTTTCAATGATTCGTTCAATTTCTTCATCCTCAATCTGAGTTAATTCTGCTTGTGTAATATGATGTTGTCGAAAAGCATCTCGTGCTTCTTTTAAACGCGCAGGTCGTAATAAGCTACCGACATGATCTGCTCTAAATGGTCTGTTTTGTACTGTCATTTGTTCACGCACCTTATTGATTGAATTTTCTGAAAAAATATAAATAAAAGTTATCAGAATTCCAAAAGTTTGTCAATTTACTTTTATGTAATGAAATATAGTACAATGTACATAATTGAATTTTCTGGATATAAAGATTGTTTTCATATTTATACATCTTAGGATGACATGAACAATTGAATTTTATATAATAATGACAAGGAGTGGGTGGCAGTGAAAGTAAAGTATATTGATAAACGTCACTGGCGTCGCATTATTGATCGAGAATATACCGAAGTGAAAGTAAGTAATAATAAATATAAAGGTATTATTGGTCTTGTAACGATGAAAAAGGTACGTGAGCCATTGGAAGTTACGGTAGCAGGGAAAGAGATAATCGTTGCTGATGACAATTACCAATGGCTACAAATATTACCTGAAAAGAAGCGTTATAGTATCACTGTGATGTTAGATGACAAAGGTAATCCATTAGAATATTATTTTGACATTAATATTAAAAATGTCACTCAACGTGGCAATGCCCGAACAATTGATTTATGTTTAGATGTACTCGTGTTACCGAGCGGAGAGTATGAATTGGTAGACGAAGACGATTTACAACGTGCACTAGACAATGGGCAAATATCGAAAAAACAATATCACGAAGCGTATATTATTGCACATCAAATTATGATCAAAATTGATGAAGATTTTGAATCATTACAAGAAAAAATTATGTATTGTTTTTATAAGATTAAACAAAGACAAAAACAAAAGCATCACAAATCTAAAAAGTATAAAAATAAAAAGCAGCATAAAAAATAACGCTTGCTAATTTTTAAGAGGGATAGTTAACTTTATAGAAATATTACAAAAGTGAGAGAAGTTAAAATGTGGTATCGTATGAAACATTATTTGTCGCTTTGTAATCAATCTTGTATCTGTCCCAAATTTATTTATAGGAAATGAAGTAACTTATAAAGACATCTACGAATATGTTTTGTGTGTGCAATTTCAATCCTTTCAAAGGTGTGCGAAATTGTGGTTGAAATGAGGAGGACTATATGAAGATTGAGGATTATCGCTTATTGACGACTTTAGACGAAACAAAAACATTAAGAAAAGCGGCAGAAATTTTATATATTTCACAACCTGCTGTAACACAAAGGTTAAAAGCTATTGAACATGCTTTCGGTGTGGATATTTTTATTCGAACTAAAAAGCAGCTCATCACTACAACTGAAGGTGCCATGATTATTGAACATGCGAAAGATATGTTAAATCGTGAACGTTTATTCTTCGATAAAATGCAAGCTCACATTGGTGAAGTCAATGGTACAATCTCCATTGGCTGTTCTTCTTTGATAGGGCAAACACTGTTACCCGAAGTGCTCAATTTGTATACGCGTCAATTTCCTAATGTAGAAATTCAAGTTCAAGTTGGTTCAAGCGAACAGATTAAAGCGAATCATAAGGATTACCACGTCATTATTATCCGAGGAAATAAGATAATGAACCTAAGTAATACCCATTTATTTAATGATGAACATTACTTTATTTATCCAAAAGATCAAAGACATGATAGCGTTGATAAAATGCCATTTATTGAATTTCAGGCAGATCCAATGTACATCAATCAAATTAAAGAGTGGTACGGGTATCACATTGGTAAAGATTATCATGCTATGATTACAGTAGATCAAGTTGCTACATGTAAGGAAATGTTGTTAAATGGTGTCGGTGCAACAATATTACCTGAAATTATGATGAAAAATTTAGACCGTGATCAATTTGAATTTAAACGTGTCGATATAGAAAATAATCCACTAATTCGATCAACCTTTTTAAGTTATGATGCGAGTATGTTACAACTCCCTCAAGTTGATTCATTTATTAATTTAATGATGGAATACGTGAATTAATCATGTAGATTTTCGATGCGAATTATTTTAAGTATTATGGTTTATTTGACCCGATATATATTTGATAAAGAATAGAGGGAATAAGATGTTTCGAGCATTATTACATATAAAGAACTACAAATTATTTGTTGTAAATATGATGCTATTAGGAATGGGGATTGCGATTACTGTACCTTACCTCGTATTATTTGCAACAAATGATTTAGGAATGACTACATCACAATTTGGTCTATTACTCGCGTTGGCTGCGATTAGTCAATTTACGATGAATACGATTGTAGCTCGTTTTTCAGATACATATCAAATCAGTAGAAAGTTAATTATTATTACCGCCTTATTTATGGGGGCATTGAGTTTTTCAATTTATTTTTATATACATGAAATATGGATATTTATTGTAGTTTATGCAATATTACAAGGATGCTTTGCACCTGCTATGCCTCAAATGTATGCTTCGGCGCGTGAGGCGATCAATGCATCTACATCACGAGATAGAGCTAAATTTGCTAATACTGTACTCCGGTCAATGTTTTCTTTTGGATTTTTATTTGGCCCACTTGTAGGTAGTTTATTACTGCAAATCAACGGTTATGCAGGATTATTTGGTGGTACAGTTTCTGTTATTTTATTTACACTTGTACTCCAAATCTTCTTCTTTAAAGACGTGAAGGTTGAACATAATGTTGCTGACACGAATCAGGTAGAAGTTGCAGCACCTAATATGTTTAAAGATATTAGGTTATTTTTACCATTTATCGCTTTTATCTTATTACATATTGGTCAATGGATGTATACACTAAATATGCCTTTATTCGTAACAAAGTATTTAAAGGAACCTGAGAGTTATGTATCAATATTAGCAAGTTTATGTGCAGGTCTCGAGGTCCCATTTATGGTAATCTTAGGAATCATTGCTGCTAAATTTGAGACGCGCACCTTACTGATGGTGGCTGGCTTATTAGGAGGCATGTTCTTCTTTAGCATTGGTGTTTTTGATAGTTTCATGATGATGGTCATCGGTCAATTATTTTTAGCTGCATTTTTAGCGATATTATTAGGGCTAGGTATTAGCTACTTCCAAGATATCTTACCTGATTTCCCTGGTTATGCGTCCACATTATTTGCAAACGCTATGGTCATCGGTCAGTTATGTGGGAATTTATTAGGTGGTATTATGGGACAATGGGTTGGACTAGGAAACGTTTTCTTTGTTTCAGCTTCATCGTTATTTTTAGGAATGATACTCATGTTCTTTACGAAAGAACAAAAATTTACAACAGAAGGTAGGAATTAAAAATGACAGCTATATTGTGGATTTTAATTATAGTGGCATTTATTTTAGCATTTGTAGGTCTAATCAAACCGATTATTCCTTCAGTGCTCGTATTATGGATTGGGTTCTTGATTTATCAATTTGGATTCCAAACTGGTAATTTATCATGGGTCTTCTACGTCTCGATGGTATTGTTTACATTATTTATCATAGTAGCAGATTTCTTAATGAATAAATATTTCGTTAATAAATTTGGTGGTTCAAAAATGAGTGAATACGCTGCTTTAATCGGTGTCATTATCGGGTGTTTCTTATTACCACCATTCGGCATTATCATCTTCCCATTTATTGCAGTATTTATTGTTGAATTCATGCAACAGCAAGATGTATCAAGAGCTTTAAAGGCAAGTTATGGTTCAATTGTAGCATTCTTAGCGAGTTCAATTGCACAAGCCATCATCATGTTTATCATGGTAGTTTGGTTCTTTATTGATGCATTACTTATCAACTAAATACCATTTATGCATAAAATGAATCGAATAGAGAAAACATTTAGGTCATTCATTAAATGATAAAGACGCCTCAAAAGGTTAAATCAATCTTTTGGGGTGTTTTTTATTGTCGCTTTGTACATTGCTTTTAATTAATTGCGACTTACAAATGATTAATACTCTAGAAATTTGTAAAAAAATAAAAGAAATTGTTCTTGTATACTTGTATTCTGCAATCATTTTTTAGTATAATCTCACACATGTAAAAAAGAAATAGGAGGGAATGTAGTATGAAATATCCATTTGCTATTTGGATACTAGCTATTGGAGCATTTGCAATTGGGATGTCAGAATTTGTAATTATGGGTTTATTACCTAATGTAGCAAGAGATTTTGATGTAACTGTGAGTCAAGCTGGACAATTGATTACGGGTTATGCATTAGGTGTAGCTATAGGTGGTCCAATACTAGTGATGTTGACAATTAAATGGAATCGAAAGTTACTCTTATTAGCTTTAATGATTATTTTCATTTTGGGTAACTTTGCAGTTTCATTAAGTCCTAATTATCCATTAATGATGGTGGGACGCATCATTACTTCATTGGCACATGGTTCTTTCTTTGGTATCGGTTCTATTTTAGCAGCAAGTATGGTGAAACCTGAAAAACGTGCCAGTGCAATGGCGTTAATGTTTATGGGATTAAGTTTAAGTAATATACTTGGTGTACCATTTGGCACACTGATTGGTCAAAATTTCGGTTGGAAGATGACTTTTGTAATTATTGCTTTTATTGGAATTGTAGCTTGGTTTGGTATTTTATTTGTTGTTCCGAATCAAAAACAAACTGTGCAATCATCTGTTATCAGTGAATTAAAAATATTAAAAGAAAAGCAATTATGGCTAACGTTAGCAGTGACATTATTTGGATTTAGTAGTGTATTTGCATTTTTCACTTATATTTCATCCGTATTAACTGATGTTTCTCATGTTCATGAAAATCTAATATCTTATCTATTAATTATTTTCGGTGTAGGGGTAACGTTAGGCAATGTAGTAGGAGGTAAGCTTGCGGATAAAGATCTTAACCGTTCACTTAAAAGTATCTTTATTGTGTTTATACTTTACTTTATCTTATTGTACTTTATCCAAATGAATGGATTCCTTATGGTAGCAGGTATTTTCTTCTTTGGATTAATTGGATTTAGTATGAGTCCATCATTACAATTCAAGAGTACATTAATCTCTCAAGATGCACCTACATTAGCGAGTACTTTAAATCAATCTGCATTTAATTTAGGTAATGCTTTAGGGGCGTTTATTGGTGGCGTTGTTGTTACAAATTTACCTTTAGCATCACTAACATTAATTGCACCGATATTAACATTTATTGGTTTAATCTTTTTATTCATTAGCATAAAAGTAGAACGTAAAGAGGGACGTTTCGCAACGTAAATTAATATATTAACAAAAATCAGCTAACCCGAATAAATCGTGGTTAGCTGATTTTATATTTTTGATTAAAGTGTTGTGTTTGAATCACTATCTATAAAGTGATAATTAATGTAAAAGGCAATTGGTATAATAATGAAAGATAATATAATAAATGTCCAATTACCAATTCGAACATAAGGACCAAATGCGAGATAAGATTGAGGTATGAAAAAGACATAAAACATAGCAGCAAGTAATAATAAAATAGTACAATATGTTAAAATCCAAACCCATTGGGATTTGCCAAAACAATGTAGTTGGATGGTTCGGAATAACATCCACACGAATAAAAAGATAATAAAGATGCCGATAACTAGAGTGACTAAGAAAGTAAAGATATATAATCGTTTTTCACCGATGAAAAAACCTATAAATCCTTTCATAAAACAAAAAATACCGAAAAATAAAATGAAATGTCTAAAAATATATTTGAAAATATTTTGTATCGTTTCGTTCGGTAATTTCTTCAATTCATTTTTTGCATGTGCTTTCGGATCACAATCAAAAAAGTCCATAGCGAGTGTGCCTTCTTCATCGGCCTTAAGTAGTTGCTTTAGAATACGGTTTAGCATCTTTTCAGAATCATGTGGGTTCACACTTAAATCAGCGCGTACATAGGTCATATAATTTTCAAAGGTTTCTCTATCTGTATTGTTTAATCTCAAAGCTTTTACATTATTTTCACGCATTAGGGCTTCAGTAGATTTCATTTTAGATTTTGCATTCCTTTTAGTAAAGTCTTTGGTAAAGCTTATTATGAAGAAAAATGTATTATAAATCAACTTAATATTTTGTGAGGTGTAGCAGATGGAAAGCATTCGTGAAGACCAACATAATTTTATTAAACAAATCGCATTACAACATGAACAACAATTGGATAAACAATATCACGATTACCAACATAGTGATTTTTCTGTTGGTTTGAGAGAAGAATCTCTTGCTCGTGGCTTACGATATAAAACGGATATCGTGTTTGCAGAAGTTCAAGGTAATCAAATCATTGGATTTATTTGGGGACGCATTTTAAAAGAAACGAACACAATGAAAATTGAGATGTTATATGTTGATGAAGATTATCGTGGTAAAAGTATTGCTACAAGTCTTAAGAACGCTCTCGAAAAGAAGGCTTTTTCTATAAATGTAAAACGTATAGAAACGACGGTCCAAAATAATAATGAAATGATGAAACAAATGAATAGAGAGAGGGGCTACAAAATTGAAAAAGTGCATATGGTTAAAGATTTAACTATAAATAGTGAAGACGATAGGAAATAATGATAAAATTAAGTTATTATATCGTTATATAAAGGAGTACCTAAATGAAGAAATATGTCACATTGTTCTTAGCTGCGACAATCGTATTAAGCGGGTGTGGTAAGAGTCAAGAAAAAGAAGACTTGAAGAATAATATTAAAAAGTACGAAGACAAAAATAAAAAGTTAAAAAAACAAAAAGATCAGTTAGATAAAGAAAATAAAGAGTTAAAGAAAAAATCAAAAGACCTAGAGAAAGAAGTAAATGCTGACTCATAATAATAGCTGTAAAAGTGTTATGATGACGAAAATCTACTATTATATTATGTAGTGTTTTATAACTTATAAATTGAAGCGTTATTTAATAAAATTTATGCCATATGGTATAATATTTCCTAGGAAATGAAGATTGCGTTTTAATCACTAATTTAAAGGGTATCGATACAAATAATAGTCATTTTCCAAATGAGAACATATTAAACTTGTGAATTTTATTATGAAATATTGGAGCACTTTTCAATAATATTAAATTAGCTTTCAAAGAGAGAGAGGTAACTATTATGCATGAACAAGACTTTAGAATGTTAGAAGGTCGTTCACTAACATTACCTGAATTAGGTAGAGAAATAGAGAACATTACAGGAAGACAAATCAAAGATTCTACAGGCGAAATTAAACGTGTCGTTGCACATTTGCCTAATTTTGAATCAGATACAGATACATTTGTAGCTACTTATCGTTTAAATCATCAACATGATTTTATCGATGCAACTTTCACTGCACCTAAACGTGAAAGAAACCGTTTAACTGAAATTGCTGTAAATGTTAAATTAATTAGCTATATGACAAAATCTTAATTTAAAGATAACGGACAAGTGTAACGCGCTATGATTTACTCATAACGCGTTACTTTTGTATAGAATTTTACATAACCAGTAAGAGGTGTGATGGGATGACTGTTTATATTGAAACTGATAGATTACTACTAAGAGACTGGCAAGATGAGGATTTAAAGTTATTCCAAGAGATGAATGCGAACCCACAAGTAAGAAGGCATTTTTCCAGTCTGTTAAGTTATCAACGTTCAAAAAATGACATGAAAAATATGGCCAAAGTACTTGAGGAAACTGGCATCGGTCTGTTTGCCGTGGAATTAAAAGAAACAGGTGCATGGTTAGGTTTTATCGGTTTAAATTATGTAACGGAGAAAACGAAATATACGTTTAAAGAGTTACCATTTTACGAAATTGGTTGGCGTTTAATACCAGAAGTATGGGGCAATGGTCTAGCAACTGAAGGTGCCGAAGCGGTCTTAAAATATGCGCGTTCAAAGGGAATTAATGAACTTTATGCTTTTACGACTGTATCAAATGCTGCTTCGAGAAAAGTGATGGAAAAAATTGGGATGAAAATTTATGATCACTTTAAAGATCCTGAAGTGAGTCCACATCATCATTTAAGTGAGTGTGTGAGGTATTACAGAGACTTAAGTTTATTACATTAAAAGCGTACAGGGATATATAATAAAAAAGCTACTGGAATATGTTTTTATTCCAGTAGCTTTGTTCGTGCTTGAGTTAATCGTATGTTCTAACACCTAATGGTTTAAAGTTTTGCAATACTTCAAATAATTGCTCTGTCGTATCGCAGAGTGGTGCAAGATTTTCATATTTTTGATCGATAAATCCTTCGCTTATCATATGTTGGATTAGTGTATTTAATGGGTTAAAGAATTGATTAATATTATAAATTGCGATTGGCTTTTGATGGATACCTATTTGTGCCCAACTATACATTTCGAAAAATTCTTCTAGGGAACCTGCACCACCTGGGGCCATAACGAAAGCGTCAGCTAGTTCAGCCATTTTATGTTTACGTTCATGCATGGAATCTACTAAAATTAATTCGCTTAATTTCGTGCTTGTAATTTCACGTTCATCTAGCATACGTGGCATCACGCCGATTGCTTTACCTCCATGATCTAATACTCCATCTTGAATCGCACCCATAATACCGACTGAACCTGCACCAAATACGAGTTCATAATCGGCTAAAGCTAATTGCTTTCCAAGTTGATACGCTTCTTTCATATAAATTTCGTCTTTACCTTTACTAGCTCCACAATATACAGCGATTCTTTTCAATGTTAATCCTCCTCAGATGCAGTTAATGTTTGAATGATTGTAGAAAATTTTTGTTCAAAAATAGCTCTGTCTTCCTTTGTGAAAGGGGAAGGCCCCTTAGTATGACCACCACTTTTTCTAAATTGAGCACTGGCGTGACGTTGTTCTAATAAAGTATCTATAGTTTGAGGTGTGTAAATTTCACCTTTATGGTGCATCACAATATAAACTTGATTTAATAATAAACTTGCTAAGCCGTAATCTTGGGTTATAACAATATCTTCAGTACGTGCGCGTTGTACTATTTTGTAATCTACAGCGTCAGGTCCATCATCGACATAAATCGTTTGAACATGTGATGGGTCTATTTTTGTTGAAAAATGACTAAAACTTCTCATGATAAGTACAGAGATGCCTGTGCCTTGTGTCAATTCAATCACTGAATCAACAACAGGACAAGCATCTCCGTCAATAATTACGTTTGTCATTTTAATTATTTACCTTGGTCGTCATTGTTTTGTTTAACAACGCTTTTTGAATTTTTATTTTTGAAGTTTTTAAATTCAGATAAACGTGATTTTTTGTTTTTTTGTTGAGCTTTTTCTTCTTTTTTATGGCGCTTTTCGATATTTTTTTGAAGCTTTTTGTTGAGTTTGTTCGTTTCTTTACGATTTTCTTTTTCTAATTGTTCACCTTTTTCTTGTGTATCATCGTCAAGTTTACCAGGTGTTAAGCCAACTTCTTTCATATGCTTATTAGATTTTTTCATATCTTTGATGCGTTGTTTTTTATTTTTTTCTCTTAATTTATCTTCTTCTTTGTGGCGTTTATCAATATTTTTTTGAAGAATTTTATCTAATTTATTGGCTTCTTTACGGTTTTCTTTTTCTAATTTTTCGCCTTTTTTCTCAATGTAAGCAGGGTCATGCTCTTTAGCAATACGCTTGAGTTCACGTTTTTGCTTTCTATCATTACGTTTTTCAGCCACATAATCTTTAGTATTTGAAGATTTTTCTACGACTTTATCTTTAAACTGTACTGATTTGTCTGCTACTACTTTAGATGCATCGACAGTTTTTTCGCTTGCCTTTTTAACGTCAGGGTGGTCTTTAATACGTTTACGCTCAACAACTAACGGTACTAAAAATATAGGTAAAACTCTGACGGTTGTTTTAATTAATTGCTTTTTGTCCATACACGTTGCCTCCATATCATAATATACTATATTCTTATTACCCTATGATACATGAAAATAAACGATAATCACATCTGTTATGAAAGTAAATTTGCTTCTTAATAAGCTAAATAAAACACCCTCCAAACAAGTTGCAGGGTGTATGTGTTATTGATATTAAGCTGTAATACCTTGGCCGATGCCGAAACCGAAATATAATATTGCAATAATAATTACCAAGACAATACGGTAAATTGCAAATGGTACTAGTTTCACTCTGCTAATAAGTGATAGGAATGTTTTGATCGCAATCAATCCTACGATGAACGCAGCTAAGAATCCAAGAATGTAAAAACCGATATGGTTTAAATGAATATATTCCATATTCTTAACGAGTGATAAACCACTTGCTGCTAACATAACTGGTACTGCCATGATAAATGTGAAATCAGATGCAGATTTATGTGACATCTTCATTAATACACCAGTAGAAATTGTTGAACCTGATCTACTGAAACCTGGCCACATCGCAATGGCTTGAGACAAACCTATAATAAAGGCTTGTACATAATTTATTTCATCCACTGTGCGTGGGTTTGGCACTTTCTTACTATACATATCAGCAGCAATCATATAAAGTGCTCCGATGAATAAACCAATCATGACTGTTGGGACACTGAATAAATATTTTTCAATGACATCATCAAAAAGTACGCCAAGAACACCTGCTGGAATCATACCTACTAAAATGTGTAATAAGTTTAAGCGTTTAGAACGTTGTCTAGATCCAGTAGCGGGTTGCGCTTTATATTTACCTATATGTAGCATTTCAAAATAACGTTCTCTGAAAACCCATGCCCCTGCAAATACAGAGCCGAGTTGAATAACGATTTTAAAAGTGAACGCTGATTGTGAACCTAAAAATTCTTTCGATTTTAACCACATGTCATCGACGAGAATCATATGACCTGTTGATGAAACTGGGGCAAATTCTGTTAATCCTTCAACAATACCGAGAATGATACCTTTTATCATTTCAAGCAATAACATGTTTTACCTACTTTCTTATAAAGTTACTATTATAATTATTCGTTTATGAAATTTTCATCATTTTCATTACATAATCATAGCATAATAAAAATAGCAATTACCACAAAAAACCATTCTTGGAAAAAATCAGCTTTTGGCAACATATTACAACAAAATGTATGACAGATTTATGAATTCTAAATCAAAGAGATTTCAAAATATGAGTTAATATATTTAAATTATATATATAAAGACTATAATTAATTACAGGTGATATGTGTGAAAAGATTAATGAATTTAGCACAAAAATACAAAATTTATCCAATGAGTATGGTAATAGCCAGTATTTGTTTAGCATTATCTGTAATAATACAAAATATTACGATTGCAACGATTTTAAACGAAACGTTACACCATTCGTATCAAAATATAGTGAAATTATGTATCGTCGCATTTATTGTACTCATATTGCGCGCTACATTTAATAGCTTCAATTTATTGTTAGGCCACCTGTTATCTGGAAAAGTGAAACATCTTCTAAGAACACAAATTATTTCACAACGGAGACCTTCTTCACTAGGTGTACAGATGAATACAATCACTGAAAGTGTTGATGGAATGTCGCCATTTTTTAATAATTATTTACCTCAATTCTTTAAATCAGTTATGATACCGTTATTTATTATTATTGCAATGTGCTTTATTCATTTGAATACAGCATTAATTATGATGGTAACAGCCCCATTTATTCCATTGTTTTATATTATTTTCGGTTTAAAAACACGTGATGAATCCAAAGATAAAATGACTTATTTAAACCAGTTTAGCCAGCGTTTTTTAAATAAAATTAAAGGTTTAATAACTTTGAAATTATTTAACCAAACGAAGCAAACTGAACAAAATTTATTTCAAGAAAGTACAACGTTTAGGGATTTGACGATGCGCATATTAAGAAGCGCATTTCTTTCTGGTTTAATGTTGGAATTTATAACAATGCTAGGTATTGGACTTGTTGCGTTAGAAGCAGGATTGGGTCTTATCGTATTTCATAGCATTGATTTTAAAGTGGCTGCTATTGCAATGTTATTAGCGCCAGAATTTTACAATGCGATTAAAGATTTAGGGCAATCATTCCACACAGGGAAACAAAGTGAAGGAGCAAGTGATGTTGTTTTTGAATTAATTGATCAGCAACAAGCATCAAGTAAAGTGTCGAAACATTTTAACCAACAGCAATCTCCGTTAATTAAAGTGGATGATGTGAGCTTTAAATATGACGTTGCCTCGTCTTACGTGTTAAAAAATATCAATTTAGATATTTTCAAAGGAGAACACATAGCGCTCGTAGGTCAAAGTGGTGCAGGTAAATCGACGCTAGTCCAACTTATTTCGAGTCGATATCGTCCTAATAATGGTGTAATATCGTATCAATCTCCAAATATAAAAATGGGTGTGCTCAGTCAGTCACCGTACATTTTTTCTAGCTCTCTACGTAACAATATTACGATGTTTCGTGAAATAGATGAGTCTGTCATTGTAAAAGCACTTCAATACGTTGATTTATATGACAAAGTTATGATGTTAGAAGATGGACTCGATACACAAATTGGAGAAGGTGGAGAGATGTTATCAGGAGGGCAAATGCGTCGAGTTGAGTTATGTAGAATATTAGTAGATCAACCGGATATTATTATCTTTGATGAACCTGCAACCGGTTTAGATATTCATACTGAAACAATAATTCAACAAGCGATAGCAAAACAATTCAGTACCCAAACAATTGTTACGATTGCCCATAGACCGCACACGATTCAACACGCAGATAGAGTTATTCATCTTCAAAATCAAACGATCACTAACGATAGTTATCAACCAATACGTAAACCAAACATAGGTGGTGATTTTACATGAAACCACGTATAAAGTTCAATCCAGATAAAGATTTAGTATTAGCGATAGTTGTGGGCGTAGTAGGTTGTTTAGTCGCACTAATCATGTTCTTCTTGTCAGGTTATATGATTACCCAAAGTGCTTTAGGCGCGCCGTTATTTTCATTAATGATTATTATCGTAACAGTGAAGTTGTTTGGATTTATGCGAGCAATTGCTAGATATATAGAGCGATTGCTATCCCATAGAACGACTTTCACTATGTTACGTGACGTGAGAGTGCAATTTTTCGAAAAATTATTGCCTGTTATTCCTGATGTCTATCGAAGACACAACTCAAGTGACCTTATAAACAAGATGATTAGTCGTGTAGAAGCATTACAAAACATCTACTTACGCGTATATTATCCACCAATTGTAATTGGTTTAACCGCTATGATTTCTATTGTTGTAATGCTGTTTTTCTCGTGGGTACATGCGCTCATTATAGCTGTGAGTATGCTCATTTCACTGTTGGTTATACCATGGTTGAGTGCACGTAGAGCCCAACATTTAAAGAAATATTCAAGTGAGCAACAACAACATTTTCTAACGACATTTTATGATTATCATGAAGGTTACGAAGAGTTAGAACGTTTTAACCAAACTGAAGCTTATTATCAACATTTGTCAGAAGCCTTGAATCGTTTTGAAGAAGCGCAATCAAAAGAACAACGATTTTTAATTGTATATGAATATAGTTTAAATATAGTATCGATGGTTGCTTTGATACTGACGCTTAGTTTAGGTATTCTTCAAGTTCACGACGGTCAACTTGATGTTGTTTATTTAACGAGTATTGTGTTAATGATGTTGACGATATTTGAACAAGCCGTTCCGATGAGTAACGTGGCTTATTATAAAGCTGATACAGATGCTGCATTACAAGACATTAATGAAGTCATTCAACATCCTGTTAAACAAGGTACAGAAACAATTGGCAATATATCAGAACCATATTCTGCTCACGTGCTCGAAATAACAGATATTCATTTTAAATATTGGAATCAAAAACAATATGTACTAGAAGATATTAACTTAAGTATAAGAAAGGGGGAGCATGTGGCGATTATAGGTGCTTCTGGTTCAGGTAAATCAACGTTACTTCAAATGATGTCAGGCTTATATCAAACTGAAAAAGGAGAGGTTCGTCTTTACAACCGAGACATTAATAAAATAAGTGATGAGTCAAAATATCAAAACATTAATGCGTTGCTACAATCTCAACAACTGTTTGATGGAAATATTAAAGATAATTTGTTTACTCAAGCAGATGACGCGAAGATACGCAAAGTGTTGAATCAATTAGGATTAGACCATATTCCTTTAAATAAAGACGTAACTATTTCAGGAGAGACATTGTCAGGTGGAGAGGCTCAACGTATCGGAATAGCGAGGTTATTACTGAGAAATGCTCCGATATGGGTACTTGATGAGCCTACGACATCATTAGATATAAATCATAGTGACGATGTTATGGCACTCATTCAAGAGCACGCTCAAACACTTATAGTAGCAACACATGACTTAAGAATATTACCGAAATTTGATCGCATCATTGTAATCTCAGAAGGCCAGATTGTTGAATCGGGGAGTTATAAAACATTAATACAATCTCAAGGATATTTATCTGAGGTTATGAAAATGAATCAATAATTTTGTAAAATATGTCAAAAAATAAGAGGTCATGACAATAATGACTTGCTAGGAGGGGTTATGACCCTCTTAAATGCAACGATTGTTGTCTCGACCTCTTTTTAAATATAAGTACAAGCGTTCTAGTTCGCTAGAACGCTTAATTATATCGAAATATATTGATTTATCAATAGTGCCCCTTATTAGTATACTAGAGCTTTTATTCTTTGTTACCTTCAGCAAATGTTGTGATAATTTTGTTTAATAAACGGTTGAGTTCAGCTGTTTCCTTTTTATTTAAAGATGATGCAACTGCGACATCTTGGCACGCAGTATCAAGTTCTGGTCTGATTTCTTCACTCTTATCAGTAAGGTGAATGAATACTTCACGTTGGTCAACCTCTGAACGTTCACGTTTAATTAATTCCATTTGCTCCATTCTTTTTAACAATGGTGAAACTGTACCTGTGTCTAATGCTAATTCAGTAACGACTTTTTTGACGTTAACTGGTGATTCATTCCACAAAATAGTTAAAACTAAAAACTGTGGGTAAGTTAGTTTGTATTTCTTAAAGACATGATTAGAGTAGTAGCGATTTACTTGTCTTTGAGCGTTGTACAAACTAAAACAAAGTTCTTCCTTTAAATTTATTTCTTCAGACATAAAGTTCTCCTCCAGACATTCTATCCGTTTTTTCTCTCTGTGTATCGGATTGAATCCGTCTAATGTTGTTAGACACTTCCTCAAACACACTTTTGCACTTTATCACACTAAAATATGTGATGTAAATAAATAAAGGGGTAGCAATTTTGGCCTAGTAAAGACCTAATTATATATTATTTCAATTTGAAAACCAATTATAACGATATTTCAAACGTTATCGTAATCTATAATTAAAGTCGCTTTAATTCACATGTATCAGATAAATTGTTCGTATTGACTAAGTTATAATTAATACTCTCGTGCAAAGTTCGTAATTGCTTTAACGGTAAAATAAAAATTTTCCGTTTTCATGATAAAATAATTAAAACATTTTTATCATAAAAGTGCAATAAAACACATTTTTATTAATTATTCACATTTGGGCACAAAGACAAATTCAAAATATTAAAGGGCATCATCTGATTCGTGGAGATAAAAAATGTTATCCCCAACTTTTTTATCGTAAAATTTAACGGGAGATTTTTCAAGTAATAATATAGTTGAATTGAAATTTATCATTTTATTTTACGATTTCGAGATAATGATATAAAATAAAAGGTTAAAAACTTGAGATTTTTGCATATTGTTGCGATATAAGTAAACCGATCTGAATAATAACAGTTTATCGTGGTGTCGTAAATGGTCATGAAATCATTCAGGCGTTGCCAGACATTATTTTTATTCTGTTATCAGTATAGATATAAGGTGTTTTTATGACGTTTTAAGCCATTTTGTGATACAATCATCTCAATTATTAGAAAAAGGCGATGGTTTGATTGGAAAGCGTGCAAATTAATAAACACATATCCTACTCTAGATTAATACAAGGATTTTGGAGAGCTAAAGATTGGCAATGGACGGACCAACAATTAAATTATTACCTTAATAGCCTTGTAGAACGTGGCGTTACAACTATGGATCATGCAGATATTTACGGAGGATATCATTGTGAAACGCTTTTTGGTAATGCATTAAAATTATCTCCGAATTTAAGAAATGAATTACAGATTATCACTAAGTGTGGCATCATTTTACCGTCAACGCCATATCATGAACGTGGTCATCGTTATGATCATAGCGCCCAACATATTCGCCAATCTGTTGAACGCTCTTTATCAAATATGAATATTGAATATCTCGATTCGCTATTACTTCACCGACCTTCACCGTTAATGGATCCAGAAGAAATAACGGAAACGGTGAAAGCACTTGTTTTCGAAGGTAAGATTAAGTCATTTGGCGTTTCTAACTTCGATAATGAACAATTTGACTTACTCAACAAACGTTTGATGTCCGAACAATTGCATATTACGTCAAACCAGTTAGAAATTTCTCCATATCATTTAGAAACGATTGATAACGGAGTGTTAAGTCATATGATGAAAGATGATGTTAAAATAATGGCATGGAGCCCTTTAGCAGGCGGTAAACTGTTTGATGAGAAAGATGAAAAATCGCGACGTATCATGAAAGTTATATCATCTTTAGCTGTTAAATATGATGTTTCACACAGTAGTATTATGATAGCTTGGTTGAGCAAATTACCTGCAAAGATAATGCCAGTTTTAGGCACACATCGATTAGAACGTATTGATGAAGCGATTTCAGGTTTAAACATTGAGTTGACGCAACAGGAGTGGTTCGACGTCTATACTGCATCTTTAGGGCATGACATAAAGTAAAATTTAGAAGGAGAGTTGTTATGACGGAGAATAACGATAAGTTACGTGAAAAGCAGTTTAAGTTTGCACGTAATTTAATTATCTTACCATTTTTAGGTTTCGCACTCGTTGTAGCATTGTTGAATATTATTTATCCAGATATTAATACGATGATGGTATTATTTGGTCTGTTTTTCTTTTACAATACAGGATTATTATTTGTATCTTTTCTTAAGCATTACAAACGTATTATGATACTTACTTTGATATTAACGTTAATGACATTAGCTATTTTTGGTTCGTTAATTTATTTATATGGTAAAGCAAATAATTTATTTTAATATGATAAGTAAATTTAATTGCATTGAATAATTAAATCAAAGAAATCAAGCAAGTGAATTACCATAATATCTTTCTTTTTAGTGTTATAATTAAAATAACAAGTAAATTAGATTGAGGGGGATATTATGGCAAAGAAAAAGGTTTCTATTATTGGCGGCGGAAATACGGGTGCAACATTAGCATTTATTGTGGCGCAACAAGAACTTGCAGATGTTGTTGTGATTGATCGACCTCACAATGAAAGTCAGGTACAAGGTAAAGCTTTAGATATTTTACAAAGTAGCCCTATTTATGGTTTTGATGCTGACATTAAAGGTTCAATTAACTATGAAGATACTGAGAACTCAGACATTGTAGTCATTACTGCTGGGGTGCCGCGTAAACCAGGTATGAGTCGTGATGAACTTGTTCAAGTTAACGAATCTGTCATGCATGACGTTACAAGTAATATCGTAAAATATTCGCCTAACTGTACGATTGTAGTGTTAACCAATCCAGTAGACGCGATGACATATTCTGTATTACAAGCATCAGGGTTCCCAAAATCTCGTGTAATAGGTCAATCAGGCATATTAGATACAGCACGTTACCAAACGTTCATCGCACAGGCTTTAGGTGTTTCTGTCAAAGACGTTAAAGGCCTCGTGCTTGGCGGTCATGGAGATACGATGTTGCCATTAGTAAATTCTACAAATGTGAATGGAGTCCCTTTACGTTCTTTATTAGATGATACACAAATTGAAGGTATCGTTGCTCGTACACGAAAAGGTGGAGCTGAAATTGTTGAATTATTAGGCAATGGTTCCGCTTATTATGCTCCAGCTTCAGCGGTGTATAGCATGTTAGTTGCGATACTCAAAGATCAAAAAAGATTACTCCCAACCATTTCTTATTTAGATGGTGAATATGGGTATTCGGACATCTGTTTAGGAGTGCCTACGATATTAGGAGAGAACGGAATAGAACGCGTTGTGGAATTGAAACTATCCACAGAGGAACAAGAGCAACTTAAGGTTTCAGCTGATTCTGTTACAGAAGTAAAACAATCGTTGAAACAACAATAATTTTGGAAAAGTGACATCGGATTATAAAGTATTCTAACTATTTAAATCATAAGCTTATGAAGTATTATAAATAAAAAGCCAGTAAATGAATGTAAAACTCATTTACTGGCTTTTTCAGGATTTATGTTCTAGACATGGTTCGTTTTCTCGAATTGAAATTATGATTTACATTTTAAAGATACAAATATACAAAGCGATGTATTCTAATAATGTTAATAAATAAAGGTATTTTAAACGAACCTTTGATTTGAATGGTACATCCCATTCTGGATACTTTCTTTCATAATATAAGATTTGTAGGAAAAACAATCCAATACCTAAAGGAAGTAACATCAATAAAATACTTTGTGTATATGAAAAACCTATATCATGTAATAAATGTCCGATAATCAGTTGCAAAACAACGATTACAACGATAAGAATCATTATATTAGGACTCATTGACGCTTCGAACTCCCTTCGCAAAAGCATAAATAATGATTTGTAAAATGACGAGTAATAAGATAAAAGAAATTGACTCAAAATTCAAGCTAGTCAACACTTTTTGAATAATTGGTAAAGGTTCATTAATGAGATAAACTGAATGTAACCTTAAGAATCTGCCTATAAAAATGCCGAGTCCATTTAAAAACATAATGACTAATATCAGTAATTTATTCATTAAAAGATTGTGCGTAAAATGTTCAAGTTCTAAATACATAATAGTTAGTAAATAAAGTGCGAGTAATACTGAGATAATTAGGAATGTAAAGTATACCCATTCTTGAATTTCCAATCCTTGGTAAAAGTTAAAGTTAAATTGCTTTAAATGAATTAAGTCGGTCACCATATATAGTGTGTTTGGAACCATAAATAAAAATACGAGCATAAAAATTATAAATAATGGCCATTCGATATTTCGTTTTGGTTTGAACAGTTTCAAGAGTAAGCACAGTTCAAAGGGGATATAAGCTAGAAATAAATTTAATGTCAGAAATTTAAATACACTATTAAAGCAAATAGATATAATCATCAGTAAGACAAAGGTGATTCTAGCTATATAGCGTGCTTTCATGACAAAACCTACTTTCCTTTGTTGTTTTTGATGTTCACTTTTTTTCATTATCGGTTAATTATATAAACAAATATTGCATTCGTAAATCAAAGTAAGTTTGATTGTTTTGACTTTATATAAATTCATAATAAAGTAGTTAGTATAATTAGTTTGTATGAATTTCTAAGTTGATTTGACGTGAAATTTTATAATAAAGCTTATTTACGTAAAATTCAAATATAAATCAAAAGAGTTTAGTACATAAATAATTGTATGAAAAGGTACTATATAGAGAAATGAGGCGAGACATATGAAAAAACAGTTTATTATACTTTATTTTAATATATTTTTAGTTTTTTTAGGGATTGGATTAGTTATTCCAGTATTGCCTATTTATTTAAAAGACTTGGGACTCAATGGTAGTGACCTAGGTATATTAGTTGCGGTATTTGCTATGTCTCAAATGCTTATTTCTCCTTTCGGTGGTACTTTAGCAGATAAATTAGGTAAAAAGTTAATAATCTGTATAGGCCTCGTGTTATTTACCATTTCTGAAATATTATTTGCAGTAGGACATACTTTTACAATACTTATTATTTCAAGAATTCTCGGTGGTTTTAGTGCAGGTATGGTTATGCCGGGTGTGACAGGTATGATTGCTGATATTTCAGTAGCTAAAGATAAAGCAAAGAATTTTGGCTATATGTCAGCCATTATTAACTCTGGTTTTATTCTTGGACCAGGAATTGGTGGATTTTTAGCAGAATTTTCACACCGTTTACCGTTCTTTATTGCAGGGGTCAGTGGTTTTATTGCGTTAATCATGACAATCACTATGCTTAAAAGTTTAAAAAAACATTCAACAGACGGTTTTACAAAGTATCAAAGCGATATGCTAACTAAAATTGATTGGAAAGTATTTGTAACACCTATAATCCTTACTCTTGTATTAGCTTTTGGATTATCGGCGTTTGAAACGTTGTTCCCTCTATATACTGCAGACAAAGCAAAGTATTCTCCGTTAGATATATCTATCGCAATTTCTGGTGGGGGCGTGCTAGGTGCGATATGCCAAGTATTCTTCTTTGATAAATTTATGAAATATTTAAAGGAACTTAACTTTATAGTAGTAGCGCTACTCTATTCATCACTCGTACTATTAGGATTAATTGTTGCGAATAATTATTGGACAATTATGTTGATCAGTTTCATAGTCTTTATTGGGTTCGATATGATTCGCCCTGCTATAACCAATTATTTTTCAAATATTGCAGGTAATCGACAAGGTTTCGCGGGTGGGCTCAACTCCACATTTACGAGTATGGGGAATTTTATTGGTCCGCTCGTTGCAGGAAGTTTGTATGATGTCAACTTTGAATTTCCTTTATATATGTCGATTATCGTTATGATGATAGGTATTGGTGTAATTTTTATTGAGAAAATGAGATATAAAAAGAAGCAAACATAATATTTAAAAGATTGTTCGCATTACCGATGTGTAATGAAATTTTCGTCAACACAAAGTGAAAAGAAAGATGATTTAGCGTTGTAAAAAAACTAAGCTCATAACTTTTCAAAAATTACCTTATAATGCGATTTAAAGTGAAATAAATATTAGTGAATATTGTAATGATACTTCAATTTAGTAATACCAATATTACATATATTACATTTATTTTAAATTGCAATCTATATAACTGAAAATAGGTTGTTTTGTGTTACTATAAGGTAAATTATTTGAAGAAATGTGGGTATGAATATGAATTGGAAAAATATGATGTTAGGTGTATCAGCCCTCTTTCTAGCCTGTTGTTTATGTTTTCTTTTAATCATAGCTACAAATGAAAATGCATTAATGAAAGTGCATCATACAATTTCTAACGTGCCCAATATGAGCAAGATAGCAAATGCAAAAGAAAAAGATAATAACGGTCATGAGGCCTCACTTAACTTAATCGATAAAGTGAAAAACGGAAAAGAACAAAAAAAACCTTATCATGCAAAGCACTATATACCAATTGCTGAAAGAGAGACACATAATTTGAAGCTTAATGAAATTGGTAAAGCTGAATTACCTCAATTCTCAGAAGCATTAGGTAAAGCGCGTTCCACAGTTAACCATGATAACCACGCAAACAATAAATATAATGATTATGGTATCGATAGTACATGCCAAGGTAAATATTATTATATTTTCACCTTTAAAAATAGACTGAAACCACACACTTATTATAAAGTTTTAGTAGACAACCACAATGAAGCTCGTATTATTGATAAATCATTTAATATTAAAGGTGGCAAACCATCTCATAAACCTAGCATTTCACCACAGGAGTCTGAAGTCATTGCACAAAAACATGCCACAGATAAACTAGGTAACAGTACAACATTGAGTAATGTTGAAGAATCGAAAGATGGTATGTGTTATAAGTATCAAAGTAAAAATGGTTCAAAAACATATCAAATTATTATTGATAAAAATGGAAACGTAAATCATCAACATACAATAAATTAAGTGTATTAAATAAGTATCAAAGGGAGTGGGACAGAAATCGAATTTTCTAACAGAGATTTCGTAGTCCCACAAATTGATAAAGAGTCTGAGACACCTATTTTTGTCGCAGACTCTTTATTTTATATACAGAAAAATATGGGTAAACTTCACATAGATATTGAATAATATGCAACTGACATAAAAAATATTATAAAGTTGTACCGATCAATGTTATGATTACATTAAGAAAAGTGAGATGAGTAAGCGGTTTGAGAAGAGTACTATAAAAGTAATGGTAAGCAAACCTTTTTAAAGTATTCAACAATGATGACCATGCTCACGAGTATATTTGATGATAGATGACAACGGAAAGGATGAACAACTTGAATCAAATTAAGAAAGCGATTATACCCGCAGCAGGATTAGGAACAAGATTTTTACCAGCGACTAAAGCAATGCCGAAAGAAATGCTCCCGATATTAGATAAACCAACGATTCAATACATAGTTGAAGAAGCGGCCAAGGCTGGTATAGAAGATATTATTATAGTTACGGGTAAACATAAACGCGCAATTGAAGACCATTTCGATAATCAAAAAGAATTAGAAATGATTTTACAAGAAAAAGGCAAAACTGATTTACTCGAACAAGTAAAATATTCAACTGATTTAGCGAATATATTCTATGTTCGTCAAAAAGAACAAAAAGGCCTAGGACACGCTATCTATTCGGCACGCCAATTTATTGGAGATGAACCGTTTGCAGTGTTATTAGGTGATGATATCGTTGAATCTGATAACCCAGCAATCAAGCAACTTGTTGAGGCTTACGAGGATACAGGTAAATCAGTGATTGGTGTACAAGAAGTTGATGAAAGCCAAACGCATCGTTACGGCATTATCGATCCTTTAGAAAAGGTAGATAAAAAGTATGAGGTTAAACAATTTGTTGAAAAACCAAAACAAGGTACAGCGCCTTCTAATTTAGCGATTATGGGCCGTTACATTTTAACACCAGAAATATTTGATTACCTTGCTACACAAGGTAAAGGTGCAGGTGGCGAAATCCAGTTGACTGATGCTATTGAACGTTTGAATAAAGATGATCAAGTATACGCATTTGACTTCGATGGAAATCGTTTTGACGTTGGCGAAAAGTTAGGTTTCGTTAAAACGACGATAGAATTCGCCTTAAAAGATGAGTCAATGCGCGATGAATTGACATCATTTATTAAAAAATTAGATATTGATTAATTGTTAATCATACTCCTCTTTTCGCTAAAAATGAAAAGGGGAGTATTGTTTTTGTTAAATTAAATTAGATACCAATCATTGAAATTATTTATTAAGTATAACTTTTCTTCATTAAAGAAGACGGCATGATTTTCGAGAGGATTAAAGCCAATTCTTCAGGAGATTCTTGTTGACCTTGATTTACCCATTCTTGGATAATGCCGAATAACGCATTAGTTAAAAATATTGTGAAATAATGTTTTTCTTGATTAGTGAAGTTATTTTTAAACACTAAAGAAAAGGTATAACGTTCCATATATCGTTGAAGTAATTTTTTAACTTGATTTTGAATATCTGGAGAACCGTTATTTGAAATAAGTAGAAGAAGTAATTCGGCTTCATTATTCCAAAATTCTAGCATTTGAATAAATAATTGATCTGGGTTGTTATTGATGATTTGACTAATATGTTGTTTTGCTTTTTTCATTATCTCTAATTGATATTGATAAACTAAATCATATTTATCTTTAAAATGTTTATAAAAAGTCCCTCTACTTATTCCGCTCTCATTACATATATCTTTCACATCAATTTCTTCAAACTTTTTTTGTTTTAATAACTTTATTAAAGCTACACGTACGCGACGTCTTGTTTTTAAAATCCGTATATCTGTTGTGTTTTCATTTTCCATAATTTACCTCCTAAACATTATTAGACATATTTAATTATATGTTAATTAAATTAAGATTTACTATTGCTTAAATTATCCATCATTATATAATCTTATTATGAGAGAAAATAAACACGGTGTCTAATAGGAGGGGGATGCAAATGACAAAAAATGTAGCGCAACTTATAAATGGAACGAAATATTATGGAAAGAAACAGGTCCTAAATAACATTAATATTGAACTATCTTCAGGTGAAATATTAGGATTAATTGGACCAAGTGGTTCTGGCAAAACGACTACAATTAAATGCCTGATGGGTATGGAGAAACTGGATGGTGGGCAAGCCACTTTATTTAATCAAACTATCCCTAATCGAAAAGTGTTAAATGACATTGGTTATATGGGCCAAAGCGATGCGTTATATGAATCATTGTCAGCTCGCGAAAATTTGGAGTTTTTCGGAAATTTAAAAGGAATCAAAGGTAAGGTATTAAAAAATGCTATATCTGAAACGATGAACCTTGTTAATTTAGAACAAGAACTTGACCAAATTGTTTCTACATTTTCAGGTGGGATGAAACGTCGACTTTCATTAGCAATCACTTTACTTTCTAATCCTGACCTCATTATTTTAGATGAACCAACAGTAGGTATCGACCCAAGTTTAAGAAAAGATATTTGGAAACAGTTAAACCATCTTACGCGCAACAATAAGTCTGTCATCGTCACAACACATGTGATGAGCGAAGCTGAACGTTGTGATTATATCGGTCTTATTGTTGATGGTCAGTTATTTACGATGGGCACACCTGAGACACTCAAAGCTAAATTTGAAGTTGATTCCATTGAAGAAGTCTTTATTAAAGCTGAAAAGAAGGTGGAACAATGAGGTTAAAAGCAGTTTTTATAAGAGTTATTAAGGAATTGTTACGTGATAAAAGAACATTAGCGTTAATGTTTTTAGCGCCGCTCTTAGTTTTGACGTTAATGTATTTTATATTTGATACAAATACTGAATCTGATTTGAAAATTGGCGTGAATAGAAATGTACCAAATAAAATAGTTAATGCTTTTCCTTCAGATAAAGTTGATACGAAAACAGTTAACCATCCTAATTCTATTAAAGAAACGATTGAAGACGATAACCTAGATGCCTATATAGAAAAAGACGGTAAACATTTAAACATTACTTATAAAAATGAAGATCCTAACCATACTGTTTCTACCAAACAAATATTAGCAAGCACTCTTCAGAAAGATAAAATGCAAAATATGGCTCATGTCATGCAAAAACTACCACCTCAGCTAAAGCAAAACAAACAACATACCTCAGAGGATATGAAATTAAAACATCACTATTTATATGGTGATGCAAATAGCACATACTTTGATAAGTTATTTCCTATTCTAATAGGTGTTTTCGTATTTTTCTTTGTATTTTTAATTTCTGGAATTGCATTATTAAGAGAACGAACAAATGGAACTTTAGAGAGATTGTTGGCTACATCAATTAAAAGAAGTGAAATCGTTTTTGGTTATATGGCAGGTTATGGTTTATTTGCTATCATTCAAACGCTTATCATCGTCCTGTACTCTATTTACCTATTAAAAATTGATATTCACGGTAGTATCGGTTGGGTGTTACTTACTAACATACTGATTGCTTTAACGGCTCTAGCTATCGGTATATTTGTATCAACATTTGCTAATTCAGAATTTCAAATGATTCAATTTATACCTATTGTTGTTATACCACAAGTGTTCTTATCGGGTATTATTCCTTTAGATAATATTCCAAAGTGGATTAGTTCAATTAGTTATGCTTTCCCATTAAGATATGGTGGTGAAGGACTAACTGATGTAATGATCAAAGGTCAGGGGCTCGCCCATATTTGGGTAGATCTTGCTGTACTATTGTTATTTATTGGAGTATTTACTTTATTAAATATTATTGGTTTGAAACGTTATAGAAAAGTATAAATTAAAGAACTTAATAGTATTCAATCACAAGGCGTAAATAAATATGCGCTTTGTGATTTTTTATTTGTTCAAAAAGTTGTCAGAAAAATGATTGATTTTGATTGTTTTTGATAAAAAGTGATTGAAATATGAAAGCGGATTCATTATAATGAATTTGAAGATGAGGTGAAACGATGATTTCAGAAAAACGACAAAGTTTAATCTTAAATGAATTAGCGAAGAAAGACTTTTTAACTTTGAATGAATTAGTAGATAGAACGCATTGTAGTGCTTCAACGGTTAGACGTGATTTATCTAAGTTACAACAGATGGGGAAACTTAAGCGTGTGCATGGTGGTGCAACTTTGAATCAAACTACAGTGTTTGAACCTAATTTAGCAGATAAACGGAGTACAAATATTAGAGAAAAACAAGAAATAGGTAGGTTAGCTGCACTTCAAATAAATGATAACGATTGTGTCTATTTAAATGCCGGTTCAACGACACTTGAAATGATACCTTATATTACTGCGAAAGATATTATCGTTGTAACTAATGGTTTAACACATGTAGAAGAACTATTAAAGCAAGGTATTAAGACGTTGATGATTGGTGGAGAAATTAAATCAACAACGCTTGCCGCAGTTGGTGCCAGCGCACTATCTACTTTAAATCGTTACCGCTTTGACAAAGTATTTATGGGAATCAATGGTATTGATTTAAAGCATGGATTGACGACGCCTGATGAACAAGAAGCCCTTATAAAGACTCATGCTATTGAGTTGGGTTCACAGATATTTATATTAGCAGATTATTCAAAGTTCAATAAAGTTTATTTTGCCCAAGTTTCACTTCAAGAAGATATAGAAATTGTAACTTCTAAAAAGGCTGTTGCAACAGTACAACGAGATTATTTTGAAAAATATCAATTTACGGGGGAAACAATATGATTTATACCGTTACTTTTAATCCATCGATAGACTATATCATGGTGTCAGAAGACTTTGAGTTGGGTAGGTTAAATCGCGTTACAGATACGCAGAAATTCGCAGGAGGTAAGGGAATTAACGTATCGCGTGTATTGAAAACATTAAATGTCCATTCGACTGCATTAGGTTTTGTTGGTGGGTTTCCGGGACAATTTATTATCGATACATTACAAAATGCATCAATTGCAAATAATTTTGTGCATATTGATGAAGATACACGGATTAACGTCAAACTTAAAACACAGGTTGAAACAGAAATAAATACACCTGGCCCAACTGTTAGTCATGAGCAATTTGAAACATTATTAAATCAAATGAGAAAAACGAAAGAACATGATGTTGTCATTGTTTCAGGTAGCGTCCCAAAGAGTATACCTGATGATGCGTATAAACAAATAGCTCAAATCACATATGAAACAGGTGCGAAGTTAGTAGTAGATGCGGAAAAAGATTTAGTGAAGTCTGTATTAGAATATCAGCCTTTATTTATTAAACCGAACAAAGATGAACTCGAAGATATGTTTGATACGACGATTAAATCAGATGAAGAAGTGATTAAATATGCTCGACAAATTATAGACCAAGGTGCACAGTCAGTCATAATCACGCTCGGTGGTGCAGGTGCAATTTACGTTGATCATAAAAATAGTTATAAAGCTGAAGTGCCTATAGATAAAGTGATCAACACAGTTGGTGCAGGAGACAGCACAGTTGCAGGCATGGTTGCAGGTTTAGAATCAGGTCTTTCAATCGAAGAATCATTTAAACAAGCAGTGGCTTCGGGATCAGCTACAGCGTTTAACGATGATTTAGCAACATATCAATCTATATTAGAAGTTAAAGACAAAGTTACAATTAGCGCATTAGATGGGAGTGTATAAACATGAGAATTACAGAATTATTGACGCAATCAACCATTGCGATGGATTTATCTGCAAATGATAAAGATGGTGTTATTGAAGAATTAGGGAATCAGTTAAATCATGCAGGAAAACTTAACGATGTTAAAGCTTTTAAAGAAGCGATTCATAACCGTGAAGCGCAAAGTACAACAGGTATTGGTGAAGGGATTGCTATTCCACATGCCAAAGTAGCTGCAGTTGATTCACCAGCGATAGCATTCGGTAAATCTAAAAAGGGCATCGATTATCAAAGTTTAGATATGCAACCTGCACATTTATTCTTTATGATTGCTGCGCCAGAAGGTGGTGCTCAAACGCATTTAGATGCACTGGCGAAACTCTCAGGTATTCTTATGGATGAGCATGTTCGCGCACAATTATTAGATGCTAAATCTCCAGAGGAAGTATTACAAATTATTGATAAAGCTGATGATGAGGCAACTGAAGATGAAGAAGCAGAACAACAAGCTTCAGCTACAACCAATGCTTCTTCAACGGAAGAAACTGATAAAGATGAACCATACATTTTGGCTGTCACAGCTTGTCCTACTGGAATTGCGCACACATATATGGCACGTGATGCTTTGAAGAAACAAGCAGAAAAAATGGACGTTAAAATAAAAGTCGAAACAAACGGTTCAGGTGGTATCAAAAATCACCTTACAGATGAAGATATAGCACGTGCTACAGGAATTATCGTAGCAGCTGATGTACATGTAGATACTGATCGATTTGATGGAAAAAATGTTGTAGAAGTGCCAGTGGCTGATGGTATTAAACGTCCTGAAACATTAATAAATATGGCACAAGATCGTTCTCGTAAACCATTTGTTGCAAAAGGAGATAGCCAAAGCAGCTATACTGAAAGCAATGAGAAACAAAGTGTCGGAAAAACAATTTATAAACATCTCATGAATGGTGTTTCTAATATGTTACCGCTCGTAATAGCAGGTGGTATCATTATGGCACTTGTATTTATTATAGGTCCAAACTCTTTTGATCCAAAAAGCTCTGAACATAATGCTTTCGCAGAACAATTATGGAATATCGGTAAAAACAGTGCATTCTTACTTATTATACCAGTGCTTGCGGGTTACATCGCTCGAAGCATCGCGGATAAACCTGGTTTCGCTGCAGGTTTAGTTGGTGGTATGTTAGCAGCCAATGGTGATTCAGGCTTTATTGGTGGTATTCTAGCTGGTTTCTTAGCTGGTTACTTAACTCAAGGTATTAAAAAACTTGCGAGTTATTTACCACAAGCATTGGAAGGTTTAAAACCGACATTAATTTATCCCGTATTTTCTGTTCTAATTAGTGGATTACTAATGATTTATGTCGTTAACCCACCTGCATCATGGTTAAATAATACATTACTTAACGGTTTAGATAGTTTATTTGGCTCTAACATCATGTTATTAGGATTAGTTATCGGTGCAATGATGGCAATCGATATGGGTGGTCCTTTCAACAAAGCCGCATATGTCTTTGCGACTGCAGCTTTAACTGAAGGTAATGCAGCGCCAATTACAGCAGCTATGATTGGAGGAATGGTACCTCCAATGGCTATTGCAACTGCGATGTTAATTTTTAAAAAGAAATTCACGAAAGAGCAACGAGGATCAATTTTACCAAACTATGTTATGGGACTCTCATTTATTACAGAAGGTGCAATTCCATTTGCGGCAGCTGATCCTTTAAGAGTGATTCCTTCAATGATGGTTGGTTCAGGTGTAGCTGGTGCGATTGCACTTGGATTAGGTTCAACAATACAAGCGCCTCATGGTGGTATCTTTGTAATTATTGGTACGAACATTAACCATTTAGATCATATTTTGTCAGCGCTAATAGCAATTGTAATTGGTTCAATTGTTTCAGCAATCATTTACGGTGTACTTAAACCTAAAGTAACTGATAATGAACTTGACGCTTCAAAGTCAATGAATGAATAATATATAATGTAATAATTAACACTTTACTTTATAAAAATAGAGAATGATGCAGAAATCGAATTTTTCTAATAGAGATTTCGTAATCCCACCTAATTTACAAAGAGGCTGAGATATTTTTTATCCCAGCCTCTATTTTTTTATTTTCTAAAAATGAAGCACGTTTAGTGGATTTTCTAACTATTGTCATATATTTAACATAAACATTTGAATATAATATGTAGGTTAATTTTGATAAACTGATAAAGTAGGATAAACATAATTAAATTAACATATAAAGAAGGTAAGTATAATGTCTAAATATGTTTTAATCAATGGATGTATATATACAGAAAGAGAAAAAATAGATAAAGGTTATGTCATTATAAAAAACGGCAAAATTGCTGGTTTAGGTAATGGTAACTATGAAGGTGAGCTCGAGACATATGATATGAAAGGGCGACACATCTTACCAGGATTTATTGACATGCATATTCACGGTGGTTATGGAGAAGATGCAATGGATGGGTCGTTTGACGGACTGAAACATTTATCTGAATCGCTATTGTCTGAAGGTACAACAAGTTATGTACCTACGACAATGACTCAATCCGAACAAAACATTAAAGCGGCATTAAAAAATATTGCCGATTATCAGTCACAACAAGATAGATATCAAGCAGCTGAAGTAGTAGGTGTCCATTTAGAAGGTCCATTTATTTCTGAACATAAAGTAGGAGCTCAAAATCCTAAATATGTACAAAGACCAACCGTAGAAAAACTGCAACAGTTTCAAGAAAGTGCAAATAACCAAATCAAAGTTATAACCTTTGCCCCAGAGGTCAAAGGTGCTTTAGCGTTATTACAATCATTTAAAGATAAAATACGTTTTTCGATCGGTCATAGTGTGGCGACGTTTGAAGAGACTAATAAAGCGGCACAAAATGGTGCTAGACATGTGACGCATTTATACAATGCAGCTACGCCATTTGAACATCGAAAGCCAGGCGTGTTTGGCGCGGCGTGGACGAACGATGATCTTCATACAGAGATCATTGTTGATGGTGTGCATTCACACCCTGCAGCTGTCAAAATTGCTTATAAACAAAAAGGTAATAGTCGATTTTTCTTAATTACAGATGCGATGCGAGCGAAAGGCATGCCTGAAGGTGAATATGATTTAGGCGGTCAAAATGTGATTGTTAAAGGCACTGAAGCACGGTTAGAATCAGGTGCCTTGGCTGGTAGTATATTGAAGATGAATGACGGTTTAAATAACTTAATCAATTATACTGGCGATTCATTAGAAAACTTATGGAGAGTTACGAGTTTAAATCAAGCTAAAGCACTAAAAATAGATGATAGAAAAGGGAGTTTAAAAGTTGGCAATGATGCAGATATCGTTGTGCTAGATAATGATATAAATGTGCAATTGACAATTAAGTCAGGTAAAATGCATCATTTTTCAAAATAATACTAATGTTAAATTTAACATTTAGATTGTTAAAACATTAATGGAATTGTATATTTACGATTTATTAGTAATATGAATAAAAAAGATTCTGAAATATAGAATAGTCGTCTTAAATATGGTAGAATAAAAATCAATATGTATTTTTAGGGAGGTGTTACAATGGGAAGGATTTAGTAACTTTAATGATGACTTGGAATAACGATCAATATAATGAACGGTCACCTATTGTGACACAAAAATTTGGAGGTGAATCCCTAGAAATAGGGAATTAATTGGAAACTGCGACCATAATAAATTTAGTAATATTTTTTCTATTAATAGCGTTAACTACTGTCTTTGTTGGCTCGGAATTTGCTTTAGTAAAGGTTCGATCTACGAGAATTGAACAGTTAGCTTCAGAAGGAAATGGTAATGCCAAAGTTGTTAAAAAGATGACGAAGAACTTGGATTACTATTTATCTGCCTGTCAGCTCGGGATTACGGTAACTTCTCTAGGATTAGGTTGGTTAGGTGAACCAACTTTCGATAAGTTATTACATCCTTTGTTCGAATTATTACATCTACCTCAAGCTATCACTACGACGATTTCATTTGTTCTAGCGTTCATCATCGTTACGTACTTACACGTAGTTCTTGGGGAATTAGCACCGAAGACTTTAGCAATTCAACATACAGAGAGATTAGCACTATTATATTCTAGACCACTTTATTATTTTGGATTCGTGATGAAACCATTAATATGGTTAATGAACGGTTCAGCAAGACTGATTATCCGTATTTTTGGTGTAGACCCGGATGCAAATAATGATGCAATGTCAGAGGAAGAAATAAAGATTATTATAAATAACAGCTACAACGGTGGAGAAATTAACCAAACCGAGTTAGCTTACATGCAAAATATTTTTTCTTTCGATGAGCGCCATGCTAAAGATATCATGGTGCCACGAACACAAATGATTACGTTGAATGAACCATTTAATGTTGATGAATTATTAGACACAATTAAAGAACACCAATTCACACGCTATCCTATTACTGAAGATGGTGACAAAGACCATATTAAAGGCTTTATCAACGTTAAAGAATTTTTAACGGAATATGCTTCAGGTAAACAGATTAAAGTAAGCAATTATATTCACGATTTACCTATGATTTCTGAAACGACACAGATTAGTGATGCATTAATTCGCATGCAACGTGAACATGTGCATATCAGTTTAATCATTGATGAATACGGTGGTACAGCCGGTATATTAACAATGGAAGACATCTTAGAAGAAATAGTAGGTGAAATCCGTGACGAGTTTGATGACGATGAAGTAAACGATATTGTGAAATTATCTGATGATAAATACCAAATTAATGGACGTGTATTACTCGACGACTTAAACGAACAGTTTGGTATTGAATTTGAAGACTCTGAAGATATTGATACGATTGGTGGTTGGCTACAAGCCCACAATACAAACTTACAGCAAAATGACTATGTAGATACTGAACATGATCGTTGGGTCATTTCTGAAATAGATAATCATCAAATTATTCATGTTATTTTAAAATATGAGTTTAACGATACGCGTCCGACACCTGAAGAAGATGAGGAAGACGAATCAAACGATTAATAAATGTTTTATACGAAATAATATAAATGCTAAAACTGAGACGTGTAATAACGTCTCAGTTTTTTATTTTCGTTTCTAAGCTTAAAGGTATATTTTTATTTTTGAGCATAATAAAATAGATATAATACTGTTCACATAGAAAGTCATATGAATTGTGAAAAAAGTTTATTTGATCAATATATTTTAGGAAATATGTAGAAAGGGGATTACCTATGATTGAAGATATATATTATTTAAATAACGGTTATCCAATGCCAAAAGTAGGACTAGGTGTCTATAAAATCTCTGAAACAGAAATGGAAACAGCAGTAATGCATGCTTTAGAGGTAGGGTATCGTGCTTTCGATACTGCTTATTTTTATAATAATGAACAAGCTTTAGGTCAAGTACTATCAAAATCAGATGTTTCACGTGATGACTTATTTATTACTTCAAAATTATGGAATGATTATCAAGGCTACGACCAAACAATTGAATATTTTAATAAAACACTAAATAATTTAGATACGGATTATTTAGACTTGTTTTTAATTCATTGGCCATGTGAAGAAGATGGATTATTTATTGAAAGTTACAAAGCGATGGAGCAATTATACAAAGAAGGAAAAGTACGTGCTATTGGGGTGTGCAATTTTAAACAACACCACTTAGAACAACTGATGGATGAAACGGAAATCGTACCAGCTGTAAATCAAATTGAGTTCCACCCATACTTTAACCAGTACAAACTACAAAAGTTCTGTGATAAACATGATATTGCAGTAACTGCTTGGATGCCATTAATGAGAAATCAAGGCTTATTAGACGATCCATTAATTACTGATTTAGCTAAACGCTATGATAAAACACCTGCGCAAATAGTATTGCGTTGGCATCTTGCGCATAATCGCATTGTCATACCTAAATCTAAAACACCAGAACGTATCGAAGAAAACTATAATATTTTTGATTTTAATTTAGAATTAACAGATATAGCTGAAATAGATAGTTTAGACAGAGGTGCTAGACAAGGTAAAGACCCGGATGAAGTAAGAATAGGCACATTAAAATAGTAAGCAGTGTATTTTTAATATAGTACCAATGCTTTATAGCCGATGATATCTTCGTAAGAAGGTATCATCGGTTTTATTATATATAAATACTTAATAAGTACCGACTCCTGAGAGGAAAGCACGGGCCGAAGACTCCAGGTAGAGACAGTACCTTAGGAAAGTGAATACATTTTCCAAGGTAAAAAATATAAAAGTTAAAATAAATAGAAGATAAATCTTTAAATGAAAATGTACCGACTCCTGAGAAGAAAGCACGGACCGAAGACTCCAGGTAGAGACAGTACCTTAGGAAAGTGAATACATTTTCCAAGGTAAAAAATATAAAAGTTAAAATAAATAGAAGACAGATCTTTAAATGAAAATGTACCGACTCCTGAGGGAATAGCACAAGCCGAAGACTACAGGCTGAGGCAGTGCCCTAGGAAAGCGAGTACATTTTCCTAAATATATAAGGTGAAATATAGTTTGAAAAGCATTTTTAACAAAATAAAGATTTTAATTGCGACCTTAGTCCGATTTATTGGGAAACAAGTTTAATTGAAGAATGTAAAGGCTATATAAAAATTATGTAAAATTAATTGCTATAGATAGCATTATCATGCAGTAACTTGATAAAGTAATATAAAGCAATAAAGAAGTAACTAAAATGAAGGTGTTAAGGAATGCAATTAAGAGTAATCATACCTTGCTATAACGAACGTGAAGTTATATTAAAAACGTATCAACGATTAACTGAAATTTTATCAGAAGACAGCCAACAACACCACTACAATTATGACTTGTTATTTATAGATGATGGTAGTAGCGATAATACTATTAATTATATACAAGATGTGGCAAATAAAGACCAACACGTTAAATTCATTTCATTTAGCCGTAATTTCGGGAAAGAGTCAGCCATGATTGCAGGTTACCAACATAGTAGCCATTGTGATGCAGTCGTTATGATTGATGCAGATTTGCAACATCCACCAGAATTAATTCCTCAAATGATTGAAGGTTATATGGATGGATATGATCAAGTTATTGCAAAAAGAGACCGAACAGGCGAAAAGAAATCTCGTAAATTATTAACAAGAATTTATTATCGAGCAATCAACTACTTTGTAGAAGATATTAGACTTGAAGATGGTATTGGAGATTTCAGATTATTAAGTAAAAGAGCAGTAAATTCTTTAACTGACTTAGATGAATGTACGCGTTTCTCTAAAGGACTTTATGCTTGGATTGGCTATAATACGAAAGTATTTACTTATGAAAATGTTGAAAGAGAAGATGGTGACTCCAAATGGTCATTTGGTAAGCTGTTAAATTATGGTATAGATGGACTCATTTCATTTAATACAAAACCATTACGTATGATGATTTATTTAGGGATGTTTGTTTCATTTATCAGTTTGTTATATATAGTATTTATTTTAGCTGGTATTATTTTACACGGTGTCAAAACACCAGGATACTTCTCTACTATAGCAGCTATACTTATGTTAGGAGGAATCCAATTAATTTCAATTGGTGTTATCGGTGAATATATCGGACGTATTTATTATGAAGTGAAAAAACGACCTAAATATATAGTTGAAGCATCCAATTTAAACAAACAGTCATACCAACAATCAAGAGATGAAAGAGAAAGAGATTACCACACTTCAATTACTAATATTAATCAAAAATATTATCAACATGAAATAAAACAACAACCTGTCGAGGAAAAGAAATTAGTCAATCATAAATAATTTAATAAGAGCGAGATGCAAGCATCTATTAAATATAGAAGTTTGCATCTCGCTTTTTTAGTTCTAAGATAGTTATGGACTGAAAATATATTGTTTTTAATTCCTTGTTTCATTAGAAAAAAAGAGATAGATTCTAGTAAAAGAATCTATCTCTTTCATAATAATATTTAGTTAAACGTATGTCCCATTATTTTTTCTTGTGAATTAATCCGAACACAAGTGAAACAAGTGCAACTAAAATAATTGTTCCGATTAATGCAGGGAATACGTGAATACGGCCGATTTCCCAGCCCCATTGACCAAATAGTTTAGAACCGATGATTGAACCGATAATACCTGCAATGATATTACCAATAATACCACCAGGAATATCTTTACCTAGAATTGCACCAGCAATCCAACCAATTAATCCCCCGATGATTAACATAAGAATAAAACCCATGGTATAACCTCCTTAAATAATATGATAATCATTATATACCACGAAATGTTATAACATAATCAATATTTCTTTGAAAAGAGCTTTTGCCAATATATATATAATAAAAATATGATATGAATAAATAATAATATGTACCAGTAAGGTGTTAAGATAATCATTACTGTAAACGAGATAATAATAAGTGTATGTCCAACGTACAATGGTGCTTTAATACGATTGATTAATTTAAAATATTGCTTTTCTTCTGGTTTGAAAGTGCTATAAAGAAGAATTATAAAGCCTAACATAAATATCGTCGGTGAAAAATAGGGCGCTGACATATAATAGGAATCTTGGCTCGTACCATAAATAAGCAAGAGTGATAAACTAAAAATAATTGAGATAATAAACGCCATATATTTATGTTTGTTAATAGTTGCTGAATGAATAGTTTTATCAATATAAATATGCAAAATGGTCCAAATTAACAATTGAGCTACGGTGCATATAGTTATGTAATCTTGTTTCTCTGCAAAAAAGAGATTGATAAAGGAATTGATAGTAATTGCAATAAGAATAGAGCTGAACTTAAGTTGTGTAAATTTCTGACGATATAAATCTAAACCTAAAATGATAAATACCACAGCAATGTTTATGATAATAAATTGTAGCATGATGCTCTCCTAACCAATGTACTTCATTCCAATATTATATCAATTAAAATAAAGATATTCATTTGATAACAACTCATAATTTATAATTTTTGAAAGGGAAATGTGTAATATTATTGTTTTTGTATTGTTCGTGTTATTTTAAGTTGTTAAAAATAGAAGTGTTAGCATTACCCATACCTTTTAAACATAAAAAATAGGAGTGGAACAGGAGCGAAATTTCTAAAATAGATTTCGTACATCTCAGCTAGTTGAAAAAAAGTCTGAGACATTTTTTGTCTCAGACTCCATTCTAAATAAGTGAAATATATTTATAGTATCGATACTAGACCCCTTTTTTATTACTCCATAGTAATGTATGCAATTGAGGTAAGACGTATACATTATTCATATCACTGCTTTGCATTACTCGATCAATCAACGATTCATAAAGTGATAATAGTTTTTCTGTATGTGAATCGATATGGTCATCCTCAAGATAAGGATTGCCCACTTGTAAGTAAAATGGTATTTCTGGATAACGATGGTGTATCATTTTAGCGAAATCATAATCAGTTTCATCGAAAACCACGACCTTTAAATTCAATGATTCAGGTACACATTCTTCGATAACTTCATCTAATAATGGTAAATTAGGTTTCATCATAGAGCTTGGTGGTTTCGGACTGATTGTTAAGTCATCTATTTGTCGCATCCACGGTTGGAATTTACTTCCTTGTGTTTCGAGAGCAGTTTTTATATTCTTTTCTTCAAATAAATCAACAAGGGACTGGATACCTTTAATTAAAGCAGGATTACCTCCTGAAATCGTTACGTGATTAAATGTGTCACCAGCGATTTCATATAGTCTTTCATAAACTTCTTCAGCTGTCATCATACGGATATCTTCTTTGGCACTGCCATCCCATGTGAAACTTGAATCACACCAACTACAACGATAATCACAACCCGCAGTTCGGACGAACATCGTCTTACGTCCAATTACACGTCCTTCACCTTGGATTGTAGGACCAAAAATTTCTAATACGGGAATCTTACTCATTATTGTGCTCCTTTGGTCGATAAATGACATAACTTGTTGGTGTTTCACGAAGGTATACTTGTAGGCATTGCGGTTTGTTGGGTCTTTGGTCTAAATCTTGTTGAATCATTTCATATATTGTTTGTGCCACGAGTTCAGTTGAAGGAATCTTATTTTCAAATTGTGGCAAATCATTTAGTAAATAATGGTCGAATTGACCGTGTACCAACTTTTTAAGTTCACTGAAGTTTGCTAAGAAGCCGTTATGATCTAAAGTATCACCTGCAATAGTCAAATTCACAAAGTAAGTGTGTCCGTGTGTACGCATACATTTACCTGCATCTTCATTGGGGATATAATGTGCGGCAGAGAAGTTGAAATCTTTGTTCAGTTCGAATTGGTAAGGATGCGTTATGCTCGGATAATGCTGTTGAAACATATTATCGTACTCCTTTTTCTTCTAAATAGTCATTTAAGCCACGTGCTCTCAATTTGCAGGCTGGACATGTGCCACAACCATCACCCACGATGCCATTATAACAAGTGAGTGTATTGTATCTAATATAGTCTAGTACGCCGAGTTCATCACTGAGTGCCCATGTTTCTTTCTTGTCGAGCCACATCAGCGGCGTATGAATAACGAAATCTTTATCCATTGAAAGTGAAAGTGTGACATTCATCGATTTAATAAAGCTATCTCTACAATCTGGATAGCCTGAAAAATCTGTTTCACATACACCTGTAATAATATGTTTCGTGTTAGTTTGATATGCTAAAGCGCCCGCAAATGATAAGAATAGTAAATTTCTTGCTGGTACAAATGTATTTGGTACGCCATCATCGTTTTCTTCTATATCCATGTCATGTTGAGTTAGTGCGTTGGGCGTGAGTTGTGATAATAAAGACATGTCTAATACATGATGTTTAACGTTTTGCTCTTTGGCAATTTGCTTTGCAACTTCTATCTCGCTATCATGTCGTTGTCCATATTCAAATGTAACTAACTCTACTTCGTCAAAATGTTTCTTTGCCCAAAAAAGACAAGTCGTACTATCTTGACCGCCACTAAAAACGACAATGGCTTTATTGTTGTTTAATGTGTTTTGTTGCGTCATATTTGTTACTCTCCTTCAAATTTAAACTCTCTAGCTTTCCTGTGAATGACTATGACGCCTAAAAAAACGTCTATCTCTATAAAAAGATAGACGTTTTTGGGTGTCTAGTTTTTTATAGAGGGTGTGAGCTAGGAACCTCTGATACGATGTAATTTTACTTGGATAAGAATAATATATTTGTATTGTAAAATCAAGCTAATCTTTGGGATAATATAAAGCAATCCTAACTAATTACGAATTTATTGAGGTGACACAATGATATTAATGATTGATAACAAAGATTCGTTCACCTATAACATTGTCGATTATATTAAACGATCAACTGATAAAGAATTACGCGTAATCGATGTTGATGAAGTGAATAGTGATTTAATAAGTAATCTTTCCCCTGAGGCATTAATTATTTCACCTGGTCCTGGAACTCCGTCTGAGTATAGCAATATGTTACATATATATGAGACGATTCCAGAACGAATGCCTATTCTAGGAGTATGTCTTGGTTTCCAACAACTTGTATACTTTTTTAAAGGGGATATTATACATAACAAGAAACCGGTACATGGTCACACAACGTGCATTCATCATAATAACGAAGGCATTTTCAAAGGTTTACCACAAGGGTTTAAAGTAATGCGTTATCATTCTTTAATGGCTGATTCTGAAACCTTTCCACGTGAACTGAAGATTACAGCAAAGAATGAGGAAGGGATCATTATGGCATTTGAACATCAGTCAAGACCAATATATGGCGTTCAATATCATCCAGAGTCGATATTAAGTGACTATGGCATAGAACAATTCCAATTATTTATTGAACAAGTGGAGGGCGTGTTATGCGAATAGAGTTTAATTATCGATATATGTTAGATGAGGTACGTTATGAGTCATATTGCTATCATTTCACACAATGTGAAGACAAAAAGATAGCTTACCAATTAGAACAAGTCGGCGAGGTCGTTGCATATGCGGAACGTCAACAGCAGATGGGTAATTTTGTAGTATTATATTTACCATACGAAGCTTCGACATATTTTAATTCGCAAATGGCTACCATGCAGTTGAATGAAGGTGAGGTGTACGCGGCAGCTTATACGTTTAAAGAGGCTGAGCCAATGGATGCTTCTTCATCTCCAGATAAATTTCACAAACAATGTAACTTCGAATTTCAATTGTCTAATGACCAATTGATACGTCATATACGCACTGTTCAGGAAAATATTAAAACCGGCAATACATATCAAGTGAACTATACGACGCGCTTAACTGATAAAATCCATGTACCGATTGCTCAACTTTATGAAGCTTTACAACGTAAGCAACATGGGCATTACGTATCACTAATAGATACAGAAGAATTACAAGTAGCTTCATTGTCTCCAGAATTATTTTTTCAACGTGGACCGTTTAAAGGTGAGGTAGACGTGATTGTGAGTAAACCGATGAAAGGTACGATGCCTAGAGGTAGAACGAAAGAAGAGGATATAACGCATTTCAATCAACTTGAGACATCTTCAAAAGACAAAGCAGAAAATGTAATGATTGTTGATTTATTACGCAATGATATTGGGCGTATAGCTAAAACGGGAACAGTGAATGTTTATAAAATGTTTAATATTGAATCTTATCCCACTGTCTATCAGATGACAAGTATGGTTGCCGGGCAAGTTGAGCCTCATACGAGTTTATTGCAAATACTTACCGGTTTATTCCCTTGTGGTTCTATTACTGGCGCACCTAAAGTCAATACGATGAAATATATTAAAGCGTTAGAACAAGTGCCAAGACGTATTTATTGTGGGACAATAGGGTTAATGAAACCGGATGGTAAATCAATTTTTAATGTACCGATTCGCACGATTCAGTATGTTAATCAACAAGCCGTTTATGGTGTAGGATCTGGTATAACGATTGATTCGGTTCCCGAAAGAGAAGTTGAAGAATTTAAAGATAAAACCAAAATATTGGAGAGTATATAATGGATCTATTTGAAACGATGCGGTTAGAAGATGGAATTTTTAAGAGAATTCAGTTTCATACGAAACGTATTCAACAATCAAGTCGTAATTTGGACATAAACTTTAACCTTGAACAATGGAACCAATTGCTTAATCGTATTGCAGAGGAATATCCTAAAGGTGTTTATCGCGTGAAGATAATTTTAAAGCAAAATGGCAAATTTGATTCAGTTATAGCAGATTTACCAGATAAAGCATTATTTAGTGCTCAATTACAAAAGTTGCCGAAAAATATACCTGAAGCGGTTTTGACGAACAAGACTACAAACCGTGCCCATTTATCTCATCAACACCTAACGGATCTCATTTTATTATATGATGCAAATGGTAAAATTTTAGAGTTTGATATTGGTAATATATTAATTAAAGAGCATGACCATTTCTATACACCTACATATAATAAAGATATGTTGAAGGGATGTATGCGACAGGCTTTAATTGAACAAGGTAACATATATGAACGTGATTACGATGTTGACTCTTTTAAAGAGAAATATAAGCAAAATGAGATACAAGTGTATTTGATAAATAGTTTGCGAGAGGTTGCCGACGTGAAGATTTATATATAAAATGAATGTCATAACAAGTAATGAAATAAATGATTTTATTATATTTTAGAAAATGAGTGATATCAATGATGTTGGTTGTATGGTTAATGTTAATGGTTGTAATGATTATCTTAACGCGTCGGTTGATCAAACCACTATTACAACAAAAACGGGTTCGTTTGGTGCAGTTAATCGTTACAATAAGTTGTATCATCCAATTCATCATTATCTATTTTGTGGTCAATGAAATTATACATTATCTAGTCAAAGGTTTAGATGTGTTTTATCATGAGTAACTATTATGAGGTGAAACAATGAAGATATATAGCCAGGGAGACCAAGCGATTGTCGTTTCGATAGAGAAAGAAGTTTCTAGAGGTCTGACTGAAGATTTATTAGCGTTAAGAAAGTATTTAAATAGCAAAAAATTTCCATTTATAACTGAAATTGTGCCAACAGAATCTGATATGATGATTTGTTACGATGCGAGAGATATGATTAAGCATCACAATATTCAATCTCCGTTTCTATATATGAAAGCTTTGATACAGTCTATCCAGTTTGAAATTAAACATGAAGATACAACAATTATCCCTATAGAGATACCAATAGTATACGGTGGCGAACAAGGGCCTGATATCAAAAATTTATTATCATACTATAAAATTTCATTTGATCGGTTCGTAAAGTTACATTCAGAAAAGATATATTTCGTCTCAATGATGGGTTATACACCAGGATTCCCATATTTAACAGGTATGAACAAGAAATTATTTGTCAATCATACTGGAAAGCATAAGCGTTTTATTCCGGCTGGTTCAGTTATTATTGAAGGTAAAAAGACAGGTATAACGACGACTGATACATATGGAGATTGGTTAGTTATCGGTTATACACCTATACGATTATTTAAACCTGAAGAGAAGGATTTTACCACTTTAAAACTAGGAGATAATATCGTATTTAAACCAGTTAAAGCAGAGGATATCGATTTAGGAGGCTTTAAACCATGTCAATTATAATAGAAGATGCGGGCTTGTTTTCGAGCTTCCAAGACTTCGGTCGTGTAGGCTATGAACATGATGGTGTCATCCCGGGCGGGGCAATGGATTTTCTATCTCATGAAATAGCCAACAGACTAGTAGCAAATGACAAGCACGAAGCAACGTTAGAAATGACAAATAATATGGCACGCATCCGATTCACAGAGTCTACTTTAATCGCTTTAAGTGGCGGTAGCTTTAAAGCTGCAACACAAGATATGACCATTTTACCTAACAAACTCTATTTAATGGAGAAAGGTGATGTACTACGATTTGTTGAGACGAAGCGTACATCGAGAGTATATCTTGCGATTGGCGGAGGCTTCGAACTTGAATCGTGGTTAGGTTCAACTTCGACGGATTTTAATTCTAATATCGGCGGTTTCCATGGACGTAGATTAAAGAACGGTGACGAAGTGAACATGAAACGTAGCTATACAGAACGTCATATTAAACTGTTCGAAAATCTAGAACACGAACGTCAAACTGACTGGGGTATAGACGGTTATGCTTTATCATTTAATTATATGTCTGATGTATTTCATGTAATTAAAAATAAAGGTACTGAAGATTTCAAAAAAGATGTCATTCATCGCTTTACATTTGGAGAATATAAAGTGACAAGTAAAGCAAATCGTATGGGTATGTATTTAGAAGGTACTTCAATTAAAGCTTACTATGATGATATGCCATCACACCAATCAGTTCAAAAAGGAACAATCCAAGTAAAAAGAAATGGCACACCAATTATATTGTTGAATGACCACTATACCTTAGGTAGTTATCCTCAAATTGGAACGATTGCGAGCTACCATTTGACGAAGCTAGGTCAAAAGCAACAAGGCGCTAAGCTAAAATTTCAGTTTATTGACGTTGAAGAAGCGGAGAAAAATTTAGTTAAATATTCTAACTGGTTAAACCAACTGTTTCACGGTATAGAATATCGCATGCAATTAGAAATGTTAAAATAATAACTTTATTTAGTTATTTTAAAGTTTTTCCTGGGTTTTACCGTATTTTTTTGCAATGGATTTACAATGTTAGCGTTTACTTTAAAATGTGAAAACGCATCTCAAATTTAACTCAAATTAGAAATCAAACCTCATTATCTTTATTTTATTCAAGAAGAGTAAAGAATGAGGTTTGATTTTTTTATTTTTAAAAAAGTTATCATGAATAGGGTTATAGGATATTGGAAATTATTTGACGTATATAAGTCTCTAGTCTGATTAATTTATTTTGAGATTCACGTACAATAAATAAGCATCTTATTGCTTAAAGATATATTAATAACCAATTAACAATACTCTGATGTGAAAAGGTATTTTTGTAAAAAGTGACTTTTTACTTGAAATTTACCAAGTTTTCCTTTATATTAGTTAATTGAGTAATGTGCGTTTTGTTACATTCGTATTACAAGATAACAAAGAATGTAAATAATATATTAATTAGTAAAACGTATGTGTTGTGACATTAATATTGCCACAACAACTAGGGGCTTGACATAACGTACAAATATGGATCTCTTACTTAATTAAAGAATAAACTTTAGTTGTATGAAAGCACATTTTAATGGTGAAACTACAACCCATTCAATAAATAGTTATGGTCCGATTTGTTAAGCGATTATGTTCTTAACCTCTCAATTTGTAGAAGAACTTATGATATATAACGACGATTAAAAAAGAGAAAGTAAGCGAAATTCAAGGAATCTATCACAGTGTATTGATAAGTTTACAATGGATTTCACATCTTAATGTATGTACCTTTTGTCATTAACGTACCAATGTATGTATATAACATTAGCCAATAGAATTTGTTAATCGTAACTTGTCACATATTTTCTAAAAGGGATAGATATTTTCTAACCTATATAAATTAATAATGGGGGAAACAAACATGAGTACACACAAAAAGAAGTTAACTCTTTTTGCGTTTTTTATACTGACTGTGATAACAGTTACTTTGAAGACGTACTTTGCATATTATGTTGATTTTTCTTTAGGTGTTAAAGGTTTAGTTCAAAATTTAATATTACTGATGAATCCATATAGCTTAATTGCTTTAATCTTAAGTATTTTCTTATTCTTTAAAGGTAAGAAAGCGTATTGGTTCATGTTTATCGGCGGATTCTTACTTAGTTTCTTACTATATGCCAATGTTGTTTATTTCAGATTCTTCTCTGACTTCTTAACATTTAGTACATTAAACCAAGTAGGGAACGTTGATTCTATGGGTGGCGCCGTTGGTGCATCATTTAAATGGTACGACTTTGTTTATTTCTTAGATTCAATCGTTTATCTATTTGTATTGATTTTCAGACAAAAAAGGTTAGATAAACGCGTATTCAGTAAGAAATTCGTACCAGTCATTATGGGAGCATCAATCGCGTTATTCTTCCTGAATTTAGCATTCGCTGAATCAGATAGACCACAATTATTAACACGTACATTTGACCATAAATATTTAGTTAAATACTTAGGGCCATTTAACTTCACAGTTTATGATGGTGTTAAAACAGTACAGAACAAACAACAAAAAGCACTTGCTAATGAAGATGATTTAACAAAAGTATTAAACTACACAAAACAAAAACGAACAGAACCTAATAAAGAATATTTTGGTGCAGCTAAGAAGAAAAACATCATCAAAATTCACTTAGAAAGTTTCCAAACTTTCTTAATTAACAAGAAAGTAAATGGTGAAGAAGTGACACCATTCTTAAACAAACTTTCTTCAGGTAACCAAGACTTTACGTACTTCCCTAACTTCTTCCATCAAACTGGACAAGGTAAAACATCAGATTCAGAGTTTACGATGGATAATAGTTTATACGGATTATCACAAGGTTCAGCGTTCTCATTAAAAGGGGATAACACATTCCAATCATTACCAGCTATTTTAGATCAGAAACAAGGCTACACATCTAGTGTTATGCACGGTGACTATAAGACATTCTGGAACCGAGACCAAGTGTATAAACACTTTGGTGTAGATAAATTCTACGATGCAACATACTATGATATGTCACCAAACAACCTTGAAAACTTAGGTCTTAAAGATAAAGAGTTATTTAAAGAATCAGCGGATTATTTATCAAAAGAAAAACAACCGTTCTACAATCACTTAATTACATTGACAAACCATTATCCATTCACATTGTCACCAGATGATGCAACTATTGATAAACCAAATACAGGTGATTCAACAGTTGATGGATATATTCAAACAGCTAGATATTTAGACGAATCATTAGAACAATTCATCACTGAACTTAAGAAAAAAGGTTTATATGATGATTCAGTAATTATGATCTACGGTGACCACTACGGTATTTCTGAAAACCATAACAAAGCTATGGAAAAATTATTAGGTGAAGATATTACACCAGCGAAATTCACAGACTTAAACCGTACTGGTTTATGGATGAAGATTCCTGGTAAACAAGGTGGCATTAACGAAACATACGGTGGCCAAGCCGATGTAATGCCAACACTATTACACTTATTAGGTATTGATTCTAAGAACTACTTAATGATGGGTACTGATTTATTCTCTAAAGAACATAACGATACAGTACCATTCAGAAATGGTGACTTCGTAACGAAAGACTACAAATATGTTAACGGTAAAATCTACGACAACAAGACAAATAAACCAGTGACGAAGAAACCTAAAGACTTTGAAAAACGTAAAGAACAAACTGAAAAAGATTTAGAAATGAGTGACTCAGTACTTAACGGAGACTTATTCAGATTCTATAAAAATCCAGACTTCAAAAAAGTACAACCGTCAACTTATGAATACAAAACAGGTCCAAAAGGATCAGAAAAGAAATAAAGAGTGCTACTATTAAATAATTTATTAACAAAACTCTAGTAGCACCTCGGCACAGTTGACTAGTACTGAATCGAGTTTGATTAAAACGAAGATTCAGAACAGACAACCACTGCCAAGAGCGGAAATCAAAGACAAAGTGACAGGGACGAAAAGCCCTGTCGCTTTTTTAATTTTTTAAATACCTAAGGTATTATACACATAATCTTAAATGTATAATAAAAAAGAGCCACGCAACAAACCTTCCAAAGGTCCTGTTGCGTGGCTCTTTAATATTTAGGTTTAAATAATTCGTTAATGAACGATATAGATGAATCTTTATCCTAATGCGACATCTAATACCATCATAATAGTGAAACCAACCATCAAGCTTAAAGTAGCTAAATCGGTATTATTACTTGCTTGTGAGTCTGGTATAAGTTCTTCTACAACTACGAATATCATAGCACCAGCTGCAAATGCGAGTGCGTAAGGTAACATAGGTGTGATAACTAAAACAGCCGCTGCACCTATTGTCGCAAAGATTGGTTCAACAATTGCTGAAGCTTGACCGTAGTTAAATGCTTTCCATCTGGAAGCACCTGCTGCACGTATTGGCATAGAGAGTGCAGCACCTTCAGGAATATTTTGAATTCCGATACCAATGGCTAAACTTAAAGCACCTAATAGCGTTGCTTGACCATTACCTGACACCACTCCACCGAAAGCGACACCAATAGATAAACCTTCGGGAACATTATGCAGTGTAATCGCCAAGACGAGCAAGGTGTTTTTGTTTAATTTTTTTGTGCCTACACCTTCTTGATATTGACTTGAATCTTGTGTGTTAGGGTGGATATGTGGAATGACTAAGTCTAATCCACGAATAAATAATCCTCCTAATAAAAATCCAATTGCTGCAGGTAGCCATGGTATTGCAGAATGTTTACCATATTCGATTGCAGGTTGTAATAACGACCAGAAACTAGCAGCGATCATAATTCCAGCGGCGAAACCTTGCATAGAATTGAGAACCTTGTCATTGATGCGTCTGAACATGAACACGCCAGCTGCACCTAAGGCTGTCAGTAACCAAGTAATAATACCTGCGATTAAAGCTTGTACATATGGAGGTAGATTTTGGAAAAATTCCGACATAAGTCTGTCTCCTTTGTATCATTTCATTTCAAAAAGGTGTATAATACATAGAACTGAATTAATTTTACCAGAAAAATATATAATTTTCGATATTAAAAAGGATGTTGAACGATGGAAGCATATAAAATAGAACATTTACATAAATCTTATGCCGACAAAATAATATTTGATGATTTGCATCTATCGATCTCAGAAGGTGAACGGATTGGTTTAGTGGGCATTAATGGAACTGGTAAAAGCTCTCTATTAAAAGTCATCGGCGGATTGGATATTGACTTTGACGCTGATATAAACCATCCCAATTCATATCGCATACGTTATTCTTCTCAAAAACAAGAATTTCATGAAGATATGACAGTATTTGATGCAGTATTAAGTTCAGAAACGAAAACGCTAGATGTTATTCGTACTTATGAACATGCAGTTAATCAGTACAGTGCTTCACAAACAGAACAGAATTTCAACAAGATGATGCAAGCACAAGAGGCTATGGATGCTCATCAAGCTTGGGATTACAGCTCAGAAATTAAGACGATATTATCTAAACTTGGTATTAAAGATACAAATAAGCAAGTGAATGAATTATCTGGTGGACAGAAAAAACGCGTAGGTTTAGCAAAGACACTGATTGAACAACCCGATTTATTGTTGTTAGATGAGCCGACAAACCATTTAGACTTTGAATCAATTAATTGGTTGATTAATTACGTGAAACAATATCCGCATACAGTAATGTTCGTTACCCATGATCGTTATTTCTTAAATGAAGTGTCTACTCGGATTATTGAACTTGATCGCGGAAAGCTCAAAACTTACCCAGGTAATTATGAAGCTTACATCGCACAACGTGCTGAAAATGAACTCATCGAACAGAAACAACAATCGAAACAACGTTCTTTATATAAACAAGAATTAGCATGGATGCGTGCAGGGGTTAAAGCGCGTTCTACAAAACAACAAGCTCGAAAAGACCGCTTTGCTGAATTGGAGCAGGACGTAAAGAACCAATCAACACAGGATAAAGGTTCATTAAACCTGGCTTATTCTCGATTAGGAAAGCAAGTATTTGAATTAGAAGATGTATCTAAAAGTATTCAAGGTAAAACATTATTCGAACACATCACTCAAATTATTCAAAATGGTCAACAAATTGGTATCGTGGGACCGAACGGTGCAGGTAAGACGACATTATTAAACATTTTGAGTGGGGAAGATCAATCATTTGAAGGTAACTTAAAAATAGGTCAAACTGTTAAAGTGGCTTATTTTAAGCAGACCGAGGATAGACTAGATAGAGACATTAGAATGATTGATTATTTACGTGAAGAAAGTGAAGTAGCGAAAGAAAAAGATGGTACTTCAGTTTCTATAACGCAATTACTTGAGCGTTTCCTATTTCCTAGCTCAACACATGGAAAGAAGATTTACAAACTTTCTGGTGGAGAGCAGAAACGGCTCTATTTACTAAGACTACTCGTACATCAACCTAATGTATTACTCTTGGACGAACCGACAAACGATTTAGATACTGAAACTTTAACAATATTGGAAGATTATATTAGTTCATTCGGAGGAACTGTCATTACCGTAAGTCACGATCGTTATTTCTTAAATAAAGTAGCTCAAGAGTATTGGTATATACACGATGGTGTGATGGAACGTATCATCGGTGACTTTGAAGATTATCAAAGTTATAAAAGTGAACAAGAACGTGCGAAAGAACAACAAAAACAACAGCAACAACGTGTACGTCAACCACAACAACAAAAGAAGAAAAAAGGTTTAACATATAAAGAAAAACAAGAATATGAAACAATTATTGAACGCATCGATGAAACAGAGCAACAATTAAAACAAGTTGAGAATGATATTTTAGAAGCAAGTTCTGATTACGCTAAAGTGAAAGAACTTACAGAATTACAAGAACAACTTAACGAAACATATGAGAATGATATAATGAGATGGACTGAATTAGAAGAATTAAAAGAACAATGAGGGATTTTTAAACATGGAGTCGACTTTATCGCATTATTTTGGTTTCGACACGTTTCGTCCAGGCCAAAAAGAAATAATTACAAAAGTGATGAATCATCAAAATGTATTAGGCGTACTACCAACTGGTGGAGGTAAATCAATTTGTTATCAAGTGCCAGGATTAATGTTAGGTGGTACAACGATTGTTATTAGCCCATTAATTTCATTAATGAAAGACCAAGTCGATCAATTGAAAGCGACGGGTATTCGCGCTGCCTACCTTAACAGCAGTTTAACGAAGAAAGAACAACAAACGATAGAAACACAATTGAAGCAAGGGGAACTTCAATTTTTATATGTGGCGCCTGAACGTTTTGATAATGGTTATTTTGTACATTTATTACAGCAAATATCTATTCATTTAGTAGCATTTGATGAAGCGCATTGTATTTCGAAATGGGGGCATGACTTCAGACCGAGTTATCAAGAAGTTATTGATAAGGTCTTTGCTTTGCCTCAAGATTTCACTGTTGTAGCTTTAACTGCTACGGCAACGGCTGAAGTTCAAAGAGATATAATGGCACGGTTAAATATTGATAAACAAGACGAAATAAAAACAAGTACGAAACGACCAAATCTTGTATTTCAAGTTAACCCTACCTACCAACGACAAAAGTTTGTCTTAGAATACGTTACGCATCACGATAAAGAAGCCGGCATAATTTATTGCTCAACGCGAAAGCAAGTTGAAGAACTACATGAGGCGTTAATTGAGCAAGATGTGAATAGTACGATTTACCATGCAGGCTTATCAAATAAAGAACGTGAAGCCGCTCAAAATGATTTTGTTTATGATCGAGTACGCGTCGTTGTAGCAACGAATGCTTTCGGTATGGGGATAGATAAATCAAATGTACGTTTCGTTATACATTATAATATGCCTGGTGACTTAGAATCTTATTATCAAGAAGCAGGTCGTGCAGGTCGTGATGGTTTAAAGAGTGAATGTATTTTACTATTTAGTGAGCGTGACATCGGTTTACATCAATACTTTATTTCTTCATCTAAAGCTGATGATGATTATAAAGATAAAATGGGCGAAAAGCTCACAAAGATGATGTTCTATACGAAAACGAAGAAATGCCTGGAAGCAACATTAGTTCATTATTTTGAACCTAACGAAAAATTAACTGAATGTGGACAATGTAGCAATTGTACTCAAGGTAATAAGACATATGATATGACCCATGAAGCGAAGATGATTATTAGTTGTATTGCTCGAATGAATCAACAAGAGAATTACAGTGTAATTATCCAAGTGTTACGTGGCGAAGAAACGGATTATATTCGTTATTGTGATTACAATACCCTTTCAACTCATGGTATTATGAAAAATTATACAACTTCAGAGCTGAGTCACTTAATTGATGAATTAAGATTTAAAGGTTATCTTAATGAGCATGATGAAATATTAACATGTGATACCTCCGTCAAAGCATTACTCAATGATCAAGTAAGTATATTTACGACACCATTTAAACGTAAATCTAAAGAAGTCGTTAGCATCAATACAGTAGAGGGTGTTGACCGTGTGTTATTTGATGAACTCATCCAAGTACGTAAAAGATTGAGTGAAGATTTAGGTATCGCGCCTGTAAGTATTTTCTCAGATTATACGATAGAAGAATTTGCAAAAAGAAAACCGGAATCTAAACAAGATATGATTTCTATTGATGGGGTCGGAAGCTATAAATTGAAGCATTATTGTCCGAAGTTTTTAGATACAATTCAAACTTATAAAGCGAAAATATAATGAGCATATAAGTGTAATATGTATAAAACTACTTATATAATAAGAGAATAAAATAATTGAATTAAATGGCAAAGTTAATGAACATCACCTAGAACGCATACTTATATAAAGGCGCCTCTGGTCAGATTTTAACTTTGCCATTTTTGTAAATGGATAAATTGACTAATTATTTTGAAAATATGAAAATAAAATTCAAAAGTGCTAGATTTCAGATGAAGAATGAGGGTGTTATTTTGATTGAATTTAAAAACGTTGTAAAACGTTATGGGAATAAATTAGCTGTAGATGATGTGAGTTTTAATATTAAAGAAGGCGAGTTTTTTGTATTAATTGGGCCATCAGGATGTGGTAAAACGACGACTTTAAAAATGATTAATCGGTTAATTTCATTAACGGAAGGTTACATTTACTTTAAGGGCCAACCTATTAGTGATTATTCAGTGTACGAAATGAGATGGGACATGGGATATGTATTACAACAAATTGCATTATTCCCACATATGACAGTAAAGGAAAATATTGCACAAGTACCTCAAATGAAAAAGTGGTCGGAGAAAAAGATTGATGAGCGAGTTGATGAGCTCTTAACGATGGTCAACTTGGATCCTCAAATTTATAAATCACGCAAACCAGATGAACTATCAGGTGGGCAACGTCAACGTATTGGTGTAATTCGCGCACTGGCTGCAGATCCGCCAGTCATCTTAATGGATGAACCATTTAGTGCATTGGATCCAATTAGTCGTGAGAAATTACAAGATGATTTGATTGAATTACAAAGAAAAATTAAAAAGACAATTATCTTTGTAACGCACGATATTGAAGAAGCGATGAAGTTGGGTGACCGCTTATGTTTATTAAATGAAGGTCATATTGAACAAATAGATACACCACAAGGTTTTATAAATCATCCGCAAAATGACTTCGTGAAACAGTTTATTGGGGATAAAGCGCAACTACCAACACATTCAATGAAACTATCTGATATCATTGAAACTTTACCAACTGTTGGGGATGAAGAAATGAGTCATACATATCCTATATTTGATAGTCAACGTACTGTCAACGAAGCGTACCCAGAATTGTCTAAACATGAAACGGTGTTTATTAAAGATGAAACTACTGCGAAACATTATAAACTTAACAGAGAAACTATGTTCGAATATTTAGCACAACGTACTGGAGGTGGCAATCATGCATGAATTTTTGTCCACACTTTCAGATAGAAAAGGCGAACTCTTAACTACGATTTTTGAACATATGCAAATTTCATTTATAGCGCTATTTATCGCAGCACTTATTGGTGTTCCTTTAGGTATTTTATTAACAAAAACGCGTAGATTGTCAGAAATAGTTATGAATATCGCAGCAATTTTACAGACGATTCCGTCACTGGCATTACTTGGATTGATGATTCCATTGTTCGGAATTGGTAAAGTACCAGCCATTATAGCTTTAGTTGTGTATGCTTTATTACCGATATTACGAAATACATATACGGGTATACAAGAGGTTGATCCGTCACTTGTTGAAGCGGCCAAAGGTATAGGGATGAAGCCTGGACGTCGTTTGACTAAAGTTGAATTGCCAATTGCTATGCCGGTCATTATGGCAGGTATAAGAACGGCTATGGTACTTATCATCGGTACAGCAACACTAGCTGCATTAATTGGTGCAGGTGGTTTAGGGGACCTCATACTTCTCGGTATTGATAGAAATAATAGTGCTTTAATATTAATTGGAGCCATTCCTGCAGCATTACTGGCGATATTATTCGATTTAGTATTACGTTATATGCAAAAGTTATCGTATAAGAAATTATTAATAACATTAAGCGCAATTGTTCTCGTGCTGTTACTCGTTATTATCGTGCCAATGTTTGCGAATAAAGGTGAAAAAATCACATTAGCCGGTAAGTTAGGTTCTGAACCTTCAGTAATTACGAATATGTATAAGATATTAATTGAAGATGAAACTGATGATACGGTTGATGTCAAAGATGGTATGGGTAAGACATCATTCCTATTTAATGCGTTGAAATCCGATGATATCGATGGTTACTTAGAGTTTACAGGTACTGTATTAGGAGAGTTAACCAAAGAATCACTACATTCAAAGCAAGAAGATAAAGTGTATCAGCAAGCTAAATCTAGTCTGCAAAAAAAATACGACATGACTATGCTTAAACCAATGAAATATAACAATACGTATGCATTAGCAGTGAAAAAGGACTTTGCCAAGAAACACCATATTAAAACGATAAGTGATTTGAAAAAAGTGAGTGACCAACTAAAACCAGGTTTCACTATGGAATTTAACGATAGAAAAGATGGTTTCCCAGCAGTGAAAAAAGCGTACCACTTGGATGTTTCAAACGTTAAAAAAATGGAACCAAAGTTACGTTATCAAGCCGTTAAAAAAGGAAATATTAATTTAATTGATGCTTATTCAACGGATGCCGAATTAAAACAATACGATATGGTCGTATTAAAGGATGATAAACACGTCTTCCCACCATATCAAGGTGCACCGATGTTTAAAGAAAAATATTTAAAAGAACATCCAGAAATTAAAGCACCGCTTAATAAATTAGCTGGCAAAATTTCCAATGAAGATATGCAAAAAATGAATTACGATGTAACAGTGAAAAACAAAGACCCATATCAAGTTGCGAAAAAGTATTTAGAGAAGCACAATTTAATAGATTGACCTAAATGCCTAGTATTGATATTAATGGTGCTCGTCCATTAAATATTGATACTAGGTTATTTTGAATTAGTGGTAAATAAATTGCTATTGATTTCGTATAAATATAAGGTATATAATAGTTACTAAGTTTCGAAAATTCAGTAAATTAAGGAGGGTGTCATTTTATGAAACAGCAAATCGAACAATTATCAGCCTATGAACCTGGTTTATCTCCGAGAGCATTGAAAGATAAATATGAGATTGAAGGTGATTTACATAAATTAGCTTCTAATGAAAATGTCTATGGCCCTTCGACGCACGTTAAAGAAGCCATTCAAAATCATTTGGATGAACTACAATTTTATCCCGAAACAGGCTCACCACTCCTTAAACAAGCGATTAGCGAACATTTAAATGTAGACCCATCACGTATATTATTTGGGGCAGGGTTAGATGAAGTGATATTAATGATTTCACGTGCGGTGTTAACGCCAGGTGATAAGATTGTGACGAGTGAAATGACATTTGGACAGTATTATCATAACGCGATTGTAGAAGCGGCTGATGTAGAACAAGTACCTCTGACTGATGGACACTTCGACTTAGAAGGTATTTTAAAAGCTATAGATGACCAAACAAAGCTCATATGGTTATGTAATCCAAACAATCCAACGGGATGTTATATGACGCATAATCAATTAACACAGTTCCTTGAACGTGTTCCTGCACAAATACCAGTTTTAATTGACGAGGCATATGTAGAATATGCGACTGCTGAAGATTTTCCTGACACGCTCAAATTACAACAACAATTCGAGAATGCATTCTTATTACGTACATTTTCAAAAGCATATGGCCTAGCAGGTATGCGCATTGGATATGTTGTCGCTGCTCAAGAATCTATTGAAAAATGGAATATCATTCGTCCGCCATTTAATGTTGGGCGTTTATCTGAATATGCAGCACATGCAGCACTGAAAGATCAAAGTTATATTCAAGAAGTTCGAAACCGTAATGCAGAAGAACGAGAGAAATTCTTCGAGTTAGAAGAAAGTAAACATTTCTACCCAAGTCAGACAAACTTTATTTATGTGAAAACGGATAAACCTCAAGCATTGTTTGAAGCATTGTTGAAGGTAGGATGTATTACACGTGTCTTTCCACAAGGTATTCGTCTGACGATTGGTTACCCTGAACAGAATGAAAAAATGATTCAAGTGCTTCAGTCATTTGAATTTTAATAAACTAGTAAGATTAATTAAAATATTTTAGGCAATTGTTTATTTAAAGAAATGCATTTTAGTTTCAGTAATATATTTGCTATACTTAAAAGTGACAATCTATTTAATAACTATGCCTTTGGAAAAGTTGAATTAAAAAGGGAGTAGAATAATTAATGACAAGACAATCTATTGCTATAGATATGGACGAGGTGCTTGCAGATACTATTGGTGCTTTAATCGAAGGCGTGAATAGACGACAACAGTTAAACTTGCAATACGACATGTTTGAAGGCCAAAGGTTAAGACAAGCAATGCCGGAACATGAAGGCATTTTAAACGGGTTATTAAGAGAACCTGGTTTCTTCTATAAATTGTCGGTAATGCCAGATGCACAAGAAGTGGTTGAAAAGTTATCGCAACACTATGATATTTACATCGCTACAGCAGCAATGGATGTACCAACTTCATTTGACGATAAATACAGTTGGTTAAGAAAGCATTTTCCTTTCTTAGATCCACAACAGTTTGTCTTTTGTGGTAGAAAGAATATCGTTAAAGCTGATTACTTAATAGATGATAATCCAAAACAGTTAAGTATTTTTACTGGAACTTCGATTATGTTTTCAGCGGCACATAATGCAAATGAAGATCGTTTTATTCGTATGAATAATTGGAAAGAAATCGAAGCCTATTTCTTAGGTAGTAAGTAAAACCTCTGTCCGATTACAGAAAATAGCCACCCTAAAAGATTGAATTAATCTTTTAGGGTGGCTATTTTTATAAAATTTTCGTTTCAACGTAATTAATAGAAATTACCTTTTCTACTGTTCAGTGGATTTATCAATTTAAGTCATCATTTTCTAACTTTTCTTCGGGTAACGTTAAGATTTGAATTGCATTAGGGATGACTTCAATTTCTAATGGTGTTGTTAACGCGATTTCACCATCCATATCCACCTTTTGTTGGGGATCGGTTTCTATAGTGATTTTTTTAGATAAGACGTGTTGTATACCGTCTGTCATTTTGTTCCAATTCATACTATCACGTTGTTTGAATATATCATTAAGTACACTTGTACCTTGTTCTTTAAAGATAAATGTATTTAAATATCCGTCGCTTGGAGATAAATCTGTTAATGGAATGCGGCTACCTCCAATGAAAGGACCATTTGCTACAACTAACATAGAAGTATTTCCATCAACTTCTTTATCATCAAATGTTATTTTATAGTCAAAGTGTTCTGGATTAAGTAAAGTTTTCATTGTAGAACCTACGTAACTTAATTTCCCAAATACATCTTTATTTCCTTCTTGTACATTCTCAGCGTTTTGCACGATGAGTCCCATACCAACAAAGTTTAAGGCATATTGATCATTAATCTTCATTACATCATAAGTTTGTAATTCTGATTGCATTAATTGTTGGCTGGCAGGTTTATGACGTGGATTTAGATTCAAAGTTTTCACGAAATCATTAAATGTCCCGCCCGGAATAATGCCAATAGGCACATCTAAATTGTTTTGCATGACGCCGTTGATTAACTCGTTTACTGTTCCGTCTCCACCTAAAATAAATACGATATCGACATCATCGCTATATTGTTGTGTTTTGATTTCTTCACAATATTTAATAATGTCTCCTTCATTTTCACTGAGCTGAATAGATAAGTGTTTACAAAATGTAGTAAGTGAAGCTGCAACGTCGCCTAAACCTCTGTATATATCCTTTATACCGGAATGCTCATGATAAAAAAGCACACCATGTTTAAATTTATGATTTGCCAATAGTTTCACCATTTCCTTAAAACTTTATTTTTATGTATACACATTTTAACTTAATGAGTACAAAAAAACTACTATGAACTTATTTTGAAATTCATAGTAGTTTGAAAAAATTATTTTATGCCACGCATACCTTTTATAATTTTTGGTACAAACATCAAGACGATAATACTTATAACGACTGCTAAAGCACCTAAAAATAAGAAATAGTTGGTTTGACCTAATGGTTTAATTAATTTAACTAATGATCCATTAATAGCTTGCGCAGTGGCATTCGTAAGTAACCATAAACTCATCATCTGTGCGTTGAAAGCTTTTGGTGCAAGTTTTACAGCACTACTATTACCTGTAGGTGAGAGACATAATTCACCGATAACACAAATAATATATGATAGAATGACCCAGTTTACGCTAATATGTGCTGAACCAGATGCATAACCTACAATTGCTATCAATATGTATGATAGTCCAGCTAATGTTGCACCTAATACAAATTTCGTAGGTAGGCTAGGTTGGCGAGTGGCCATTTTAGCCCAAACCATAGACACTACTGGTGCGAGTAACACAATGAATAATGGATTAATAGATTGGAATAACGCTGCTCCAAAACCTGTTGTCCACCCGAATAAATTCAGTTTCATATCACTTTGTTCGAGTGCGTATATATTTAGAACATTGGATCCTTGTTCTTGGATTGACCAGAATAAAACACCTAAAATAAATAATGGAATAAATGCAACGACACGAGAACGTTCATCTGAAGTTACTTCTTTACTGCGAATCATAACTGTGAAATAAATTATGGGTAAAGCGACGCCGAGTACGAGTACGGTTGTACTAATAATGTCGAACGATAATGTATGAGTTGCTGCTGTAATACCTAAGATAGCTACGATAACTATGATTGCAATAGCGAAAATAAGTCCGTAACGTTTTTTCTCACTTTGGTTAAGCGGGTTAGACGGTTGTAAACCAATTTCACCTAAGTTGCGTTTATTAAATATAAAGTACCATATTAAGCCGAGTCCCATACCGATCGCTGCGATTAAAAATCCGCCATGGAATTTACCTGACCCTACGAATTGGTTTAATACGATTGGTGCAATTAGCGCTCCCATGTTGACAGACATGTAGAAAATAACAAAGCCTGCATCGATTCGTACGTCATTTTCAGGGTATAAGCGACCGACGATATTTGAAATATTAGGTTTCATTAAACCAGAACCTAAAATAATAAAGAACATAGAGATAAATAAACCTGTTGTAGCTAATGGTAAACTTAAAAAAATATGTCCAATAATAATGAATATGCCACCTAATAAAGTAGCTAATCGTGTCCCTGTAATTCTATCTGCAATCCAACCACCTAATACGGAAGTCATGTAAATTAATGCACCGTAGACTGCCATTACTGATTGTGCAGTTGTTTTATCCATGCCGAGACCGCCATCTTTTATTGCAAAATACATATAAAAGATTAATAGGGCACGCATGCCGTAATAACTAAACCTTTCCCAAAACTCTACAAAAAATAAAACACCTAAACCTTTAGGATGACCGAAGAAGCCTTTTTGAGGTATTGATTGAACTGCTTCGTCGTAAGTTGTTGCTTTCTTGTTCATTTTTATCACTCCCCATTCAATGAAACAAAAAAGATATAAAAAGTATTTTACTCGTAAATATTTTCAATTTCAACAATATTCTAAAAATAACAATATTTAGAATATTATGTTATATTATTGTTTTTATCATAACAGACTTGTATTTATTTAGAAAGTAAGTGTGTTATTAGTTAATAAATATAATAACTGTTTATATATTTAATCGATTTACACTAATTTGATACGAAATAAAAGAGAGTGGGACAGAAACCGAATCTTTTAATTGAGATGTCGTAGTCCCATTAATAGACAAAGAGGCTAAGACATCTATTTTTGTCCTAGCCTCTTAAACTATTTTATAAAATTAATAAATACCCTTCATCGCACGTTTTACTTTTGGCGAAATGATTAATAATATGATACCAATTGCGACTGCAAATAAACCTGAATATAAGAAGTAATCTGCTTGTTTCATGTGTTCATATACGACGACAAGTTGTGCGTTTAAACCTTGTGCTGTAGCGTTACTTAACATCCATAAGCTCATCATTCGAGCTGTAAATGTAACGGGTGCTAATTTCGTTGTCGTAGAAAGCCCCACAGGTGAAATACATAACTCACCAAAAGTGATTAATAAGAAACTTAAAACGAGCCAAATTGGGTTAACTAATTCGACGCCACTTAATAATGGGATGACCATAATTAAATACGATAATCCAGCCGTGATAACACCATAAGCAAATTTATGTACTGTTGGTGGATTATGCTTCCCTAATTTAACCCATAAAGCTGCAAAAACAGGTGCGAGTATGACAATAAATATCGGATTTAAAGATTGTGCCCATGAAGCAGGTATTGAAAAGTCAATTGCACCATTCGTTAATTTAGACATTTCTAATTGCGTTTTCTTATCTGCAAAGGTTGCTAAAACAGTGGACCCTTGCTCTTGAATCATCCAAAAAGCTACAGATGTAATATATAGTGGTATATAGCTGATAATTCTTGAACGTTCTTCTCTATTAACATCTTTGCTCACTAACATGTTGATGATAATGTAAATCGGTAGAACGATTCCCAGTATTGTCACAAGCAAACTAAAATTGCTTAGAGTTAATGCATTGAATAAATGTAATATTAATAAATAGAGTAAAAATAAAATTACAACAGCCACTGTGATGACAGACAATTTTTTAATTTCTGGCTTTGTCAGTGGGTTAGGTACATTGCGTCCTGCAAGACCAAGGTTGACTTTTCGCTTTAAAATATAAACAACGAGACCACAAAACATACCGATAGCTGCAGCTAAGAACCCAGCATGGAAGCTTATGCGTGTCTGAAGGTAACCAGTAATAAGTGGAGCGAGTAAACTACCTAAGTTAATTCCCATATAAAAAATCGTGAAAGCACTGTCTCGTTTCACGTCATTGCGATCGTATAGTTCCCCAACTGTAGTTGAAATGTTCGGTTTGAGTAAGCCGGTTCCGGCAATGATTACTGCTAAAGCAACCATGACCAATGTTAGATTGTTAGGTAATGAAAGTAATATGTGACCTAACATAATTAAAAATCCACCATAAAACACTGCATTTTGAGTGCCGGTAATTCGGTCGGCAATCCAACCACCAATGATTCCAGACATATAAATTAAAGTACCGTAAATTGATACAATTTGCATCGCAGCGCCTTCGCTCAATCCAAATCCACCTTGAGCTACACTGTAATATAAGTAGTAGATTAAGATGGCTTTCATCCCGTAATAACTAAAACGTTCCCAAAATTCAGTTACGAATAATGTACTCAGACCCTTTGGATGACCGAAAAAACCTTTTCGTGGCGTACTTTCCATTATTTCTTCATGTGTATATGTGACTTGTTTCATCTTCTCCCCCCAATGTATGTTTGATTAATTTTATACTGAATATTCTGAAAAAACAAGTGGAAATTTTATGCAGAAATTAGAATAAATAAATTAAAAGAGACCGAGACAAAAATAAATGTCTCAGCCTCAATGGCAATTAGAGGGACTACGATATCACTTTTAGAAAATTCGATTTCTGTCCCATACCCTGAGTAAAATTATTGATAAATGTGATTATCGATTATCAATTTTTTCTGGGTAAAGGTCATGGTTCATTAAGCGATGTTCTGCGATTTTTTCGTATTTTGTGTTAGGGCGTCCATAATTCGTGTAAGGATCAATCGAAATGCCACCACGTGGAGTGAATTTCCCCCAGACTTCAATGTAGTGGGGATCCATTAAATCAATTAGGTCGTTCATAATAATATTCATACAATCTTCATGGAAGTCGCCATGATTTCTAAAACTAAATAAATATAATTTTAACGATTTTGATTCTACCATTTTGATATGAGGAATGTATGAAATATATATAGTGGCAAAGTCAGGTTGACCTGTAATAGGGCATAATGATGTAAATTCAGGGCAATTAAATTTGACGAAATAGTCACGACCTTGGTGTTTATTATCGAATGATTCTAATACTTCAGGTGTGTAATCAAATTCATATTTATTATTTTGATTTCCTAATAGTGTAATATCTTCTAATTGTTCTTTATTGCGTCCTTCAGACATTGAAATCTCTCCTTAACTTTATTTTTCAGTGGTAGCAGATTGGCGTCGTGCTTTCTCAAACATGTAATAGCTTGAACCAATAATGATAATATAGCCTAATATTGCAAATAAATCTGGTGATTCTTTAAATAATATAAATCCAAATATTGCTGTAAATATAATAGAAGCGTAAGTGAAGATGGATATATCTTTTGCAGGTGCAAAGCTATATGCTAATGTAATACCAATTTGACCGATTGCTGCAGATAAACCTGCACCAATAAGGTATAACACTTGAATCCATGACATTGGTTCAAATGTAAATATCGTAAATGGAATCAATGCTATAATAGAAAAGAATGAGAAATAAAAGACAATTGTGTAAGGTGCCTCACGTGAACTTAGCGCACGAACACATGTATACGCTCCGGCAGCAAATATTCCTGAAAGTAATCCTCCAAGTGCTGGAATCACAGCAGAAGAAAACTCTGGTTTCACTACGAACAACATACCTAATATAGCTACAATCATTGCTATAAGTTGGTATTTTCGAATTTTTTCATTTAAGAAGAGTAAACTAAGTAAAATTGTCCAAAATGGGTTAAGCTTCATTAATGTATCTGCATCACTTAAAATCATATGGTCAATGGCGTAAATATTTAATAATACACCAATGAGGCCTAAAGCAGATCTGGATATTAATAAAGGTTGACTACTCAACTTACCGAAAAGTGGTTGTTTATATTTGAATATGAAATACAACGGTATAAACATCGCAACTAAATTTCGTGCGAGCGATTTTTGAAAGACGGGTAAATCTCCAGCTAGTCTAAAAAATACTGACATAAAACTAAAACCGATCGCGGAAATTAAAATTGCGATAATTCCTTTTACTTTAGGATTCACAACTATCGCCTCAATTTCTAAAATTTAACGTATCTATAGTAGCACATAGAAATACAATATGTATATCCTTGAAATAAACTCAGAAGTAGTATAATATGGAAATGCGAACAAATGTTCTATTTCAGTTCGTTGATAACAGAAGATAATGTTTTTTAAATTGCAAGAATTTTAGCTTGAAGTTGGGAATAAAAATTTAAAAAATTTTCAAAAGGCTTATTCACGTGGTTCGGTGCCATTTTTTAAAAATATCTTTTCAAACCAGTTCAATTTTATGTCTTTAATTCTCAGAAAGAGTTATGTATAATGAAACACATAATATAGTGTTGATGACCCAAACTTAACACAAGATATTGTGTTTTAGCTTGTGGTCAATTTATTTATAATAAATCAAATTTTAATTAAAAAGACACTATTACGATGCTTAAATATGACAATTTTAATGAAAATTGGTATATAATTTGAGATTGTTTCATTGATACATATCTATGGTAATTCTATATATTGTGTAAATTAATATAATTAAGCACAATGTGTAATTTTTAGATTTTGCGTAAAGTTGAACGATAGATATTTTGGAATAAGATCATGACAATTTTAGGAAGTAGGTGGTCTAATGAAGGTCGCGTATTACTCATTTTCAGGAAATGTGCGTAGATTTATTCAACGAACAGAGATAGCTGACACTTTAGAAATTACGCAAGCGAATTGTACTGAACGTGTGAAGGAACCTTTTATATTGGTCACTGGTACGATAGGATTCGGTGAAATCCCGCCACCCGTACAATCATTTTTAGATGTAAATCATGATTTGTTAAGAGCTGTGGCAGCGAGTGGCAATCGCAATTGGGGACAAAATTTTGCGAAAGCCGGCCGAACTATTGCAGCAGACTTTCAAGTACCATTATTAATGAAATTTGAAGTTCAAGGCACTAACGAAGATATTAGCGAATTTAAAGATAAGGTGGGGCACATAAATGAAGGTTATGGACGAGAAACAATACAATCATATAGAGTTGAACAATGAAGTCACAAAGCGTAAAGAGAATGGCTTTTTCGATTTAGAAAAAGATCAAGAAGCGCTAGCTGTATACATGGAAGAGATTAAAGATAAGACCATTTTCTTTGATTCTGAAATTGAGCGTCTTCATTATTTAGTGGACAATAATTTCTACTTCGATGTGTTCGAAAAATATTCAGAAGAAGACCTTATTGAAATTACTGATTTTGCAAAAAACATTGATTTTAAATTTGCAAGTTACATGGCAGCGAGCAAATTTTACAAAGATTATGCGTTAAAAACGAATGATAAAAAACAACTATTAGAAGATTACAATCAACATGTGGTTATCGTGTCACTATATTTAGCAAATGGTCATAAAGCGACTGCTAAACAATTTATTAAAGCGATGATTGAACAAAGATATCAACCTGCAACACCAACGTTTTTAAATGCAGGTCGTGCACGCCGAGGCGAACTTGTCTCATGTTTCTTACTTGAAGTTGACGATAGTTTAAACTCAATCAACTTTATAGATGCGACTGCTAAGCAATTAAGTAAAATTGGTGGCGGTGTTGCGATTAACTTATCTAAGCTACGTGCACGTGGCGAAGCAATTAAAGGTATAAAAGGTGTAGCAAAAGGCGTATTACCAGTTGCTAAATCACTTGAAGGTGGTTTCAGTTATGCCGACCAGCTAGGCCAAAGACCAGGTGCTGGGGCAGTTTATTTAAATATCTTCCACTTCGATGTTGAAGAATTCTTAGATACTAAAAAGGTTAACGCCGATGAAGATCTACGTTTATCTACAATTTCAACTGGTCTTATCGTCCCTTCAAAATTCTTTGATTTAGCAAAAGAAGGTAAAGACTTTTACATGTTTGCACCACATACAATCTATAAAGAATATGGCGTGACTTTAGACGATATTAATATCGATGAATATTATGACGAACTTGTCGCAAATCCTAATATCGAGAAGAAGAAAAAAGATGCACGTGAAATGTTAAATATGATTGCTCAAACTCAATTACAGTCAGGGTATCCATATTTAATGTTTAAAGATAATGCGAACAAAGTTCATGCTAATTCAGATATTGGTCAAATTAAAATGAGTAATTTATGTACTGAAATCTTCCAATTACAAGAAACTTCAATCATTAATGACTATGGTACTGAAGACGAAATCAAACGTGATATTTCTTGTAATTTAGGGTCACTAAATATCGTAAATGTCATGGAATCTGGTAAATTTAGAGATTCAGTGCATACGGGTATGGATGCGTTAACTGTAGTAAGTGATGATGCAGATATTAAAAATGCGCCAGGTGTTAGAAAGGCAAATAGCGAGTTACATTCTGTTGGTTTAGGCGTTATGAACTTACACGGTTACTTAGCTAAAAATAAAATTGGTTATGAATCAGAAGAAGCGAAAGATTTTGCAAATACGTTCTTCATGATGATGAACTATTATTCAATAGAACGTTCTATGGAAATTGCTCAATCACGTAAAGAGACATATAAAGGATTCGAAAAGTCTGACTATGCAAACGGTAAATATTTCGAGTTCTATACTTCTCAATCATTCGAACCACAATATGAAAAAGTACTTAGATTATTTGATGGTTTAGATATCCCAACAGCAGAAGATTGGAAAGCATTGCAACAAAAGGTTGAAGAACATGGACTATTCCACGCATATCGTTTAGCGATTGCGCCAACTCAAAGTATTTCATACGTACAAAATGCAACAAGCTCAGTAATGCCTATAGTGGACCAAATTGAACGTCGTACTTATGGTAATGCTGAAACATTCTATCCAATGCCATTCTTATCACCAGAAACAATGTGGTATTACAAATCAGCATTCAACACTGATCAAATGAAATTGATTGATTTAATTTCAACAATTCAAACACATGTGGACCAAGGCATTTCAACGATACTTTACGTTAATTCAGAAATATCAACTCGTGAATTATCAAGATTATATGTTTACGCACATCATAAAGGATTAAAATCTCTATATTACACTAGAAATAAATTATTAAGCGTTGAAGAATGCACAAGCTGTGCAATTTAATATAAATTGACCGTGAGCCAAACGATTTTTTGAATGAGGTTAAGGTTGATGATGCACTGCTTCTTGGGTGCTAAGGCCTTGCCTCATCTATCATTGTTAACTAAATTTTACCGAATAGGAGACATTTTCAATCATGAAAGCAGTCAATTGGAATACGCAAGAAGATATGACGAATATGTTTTGGCGACAAAATATATCACAAATGTGGGTTGAAACAGAGTTTAAAGTATCTAAAGATATCGCAAGTTGGAAAACATTATCCGATGCCGAGAAAAATGCTTTCAAAAAAGCATTAGCAGGTTTAACTGGTTTAGATACACACCAAGCAGATGATGGTATGCCACTTATCATGCTGCATACTACGGATTTACGTAAAAAAGCAGTGTATTCATTTATGGCTATGATGGAACAAATTCATGCAAAAAGTTATTCTCATATATTCACGACATTATTACCATCAAGTGAAACAAACTATTTATTAGATAAATGGGTAATTGAAGAGCCACATTTAAAATATAAATCAGATAAAATTATCGAGAACTATCACAAATTATGGTCAAAAGAAGCTTCAATCTTTGATCAATATATGGCTCGAGTTTCAAGTGTGTTTTTAGAAACATTTTTATTCTATTCAGGTTTCTATTATCCACTGTACCTTGCTGGACAAGGTAAAATGACAACTTCTGGTGAAATTATTCGTAAGATTTTATTAGACGAATCTATTCACGGTGTATTCACAGGTATGGATGCACAAAGTTTACGTAATGAGCTATCTGAAAGTGAAAAGCAACGTGCAGATCAAGAAATGTATAAATTATTAGATGATTTATATAAAAATGAAGTTTCATATACACAGTCACTTTACGATGATATCGGGTTAACGAACGATGTACTTAACTATGTTCGTTACAACGGAAACAAAGCTTTATCTAATTTAGGCTTTGAACCTTACTTTGAAGAAAGAGAATTCAATCCAATCATTGAAAACGCATTGGATACTTCAACGAAAAACCATGATTTCTTCTCAGTTAAAGGTGATGGTTATACACTTGCTTTAAATGTAGAAGCATTACGTGATGAAGACTTCGTATTTGATGATAAATAAGTTAATAATTTTTTTAGACCGAGAAGCGATATGACTTCTCGGTCTATTTTTATACTCATAATCATTATCGAAGCGAAGACTTCTGAAAGATTAGAAGATATAAAAATTTAAGCAACTAAATTAATTTATGGTATTACAACATGTATAATAGTTAAAAAGACAGCGTGGGAGGGGTTTATTTATGGTTTTGGATAATGTCAATCCGAATGATTTATATCCAACAGAAAAGAAAGGACCAACTGTTCTCGGTACCATTGAATATTCAATTCAAGGTAGTACGGAATTTGAAGGTGCATTCATCGCGACAAACGAAAGGTTGATTCTAAATGTCGATATGAATGGAGAATTTTACTACCGAAGTATTGCTTACAATGAAATTGAATCAGTTACTTACGACGGTAATGTGATCCACTTTAAATTTAAAATCGGACCAATGCCTATGAAAGATATTAAAAAAGGTGATGCAGAAAAATTTGTATCCTATGTAAATGAACAAATAAATTAAAAAAGCGAGACTTCGAAATCTATTAACTTCAAATAGATTTCTGTCTCGCTTCTTATTTTATAACTTGAATTATACTGAAAAATAATGATGATAGTGAAATTTACAACGATTATTAAAATGGCCATTACATTTCGGACATGCTTCTACCATCATATATTCATTGATGGTCATTTCATATTGACATACGCCACAAACGACAGCTTTTTCATCATATTCCTCATGTTTCCAACGTTTAATGTCATGATCTTCATTAGCTTCATGACATTTGTAGCAAGGATAATACTTATTACAACATTTAAATTTAATTGCAATGATATCTAAAGGTGTTTGGTAATGAATACATCGACTTTCGTTATCTACTGTTGGGCCATTAATTTTTATCAAAATGTTTCGCTCCTAGTTATTCGTCTGGGTGCTGACCAATGATTCTTACTTCAGGATGTAACTCTACGTCAAATTTTTCTTTAACGACATTTTGTACGTGATGTATTAAATCTTCATAATTTGTCGCAGTTCCTTTGTCTACATTTACCATAAATCCAGCATGTTTCTTAGAGACTTCTACGCCACCAATACGATGACCTTGTAAATCGGAATCTTGAATTAATTTACCAGCAAAGTGGCCTGGTGGTCTTTGGAACACACTTCCGCAAGAAGGGTATTCTAAAGGTTGTTTACTTTCTCTACGTTCAGTGAGGTCATCCATTTTTGATTGAATTTCTTCTTGGTTACCCGGTTCTAACGTAAACGCAGCTTCAACTACAACGAGATCATCTTTTTGAACGACACTGCTACGATAATCTAACTCGAGTTCATTATTTGTCAGTGTGATAAGTTCACCTTTATGGTTCACGCAAAGAGCATAATCGATACAGTCTTTGATTTCACCGCCATATGCACCTGCATTCATGAAGACAGCACCACCGACTGAGCCAGGAATACCACAAGCAAATTCCAGACCAGTTAAACTTTTATCACGTGCAGTGCGCGAAACGTCGATAATTGCTGCACCGCTACCTGAAATAATTGCATCATCTGATACATCTATTTTATCAAGTGATAATAAGCTGATAACAATACCTCTAATTCCGCCTTCTCTAATGATGATATTTGAACCATTGCCTAAATATGTGACCGGTAAATCGTTTTTATACGCAAAATGTACAATTTCTTGAACGTGTTCATGTTGTGTGGGAGATAAATAAAAGTCTGCTTTCCCACCAGTTTCTGTATATGTATAACGTTTTAATGGTTCATCAACTTTTATAATTTCTTTTGGGATAATTGCTTCGAGTTCTTTTAAGATCGTATCTTTATGCAATTATAGAACATCCTTTCATATTTAATTCGTTGTCTTATTATAGCAATGTTTCATTAAATATGCTAAATAGTATGGTTTATATTACCGATAAAAAATTCATTTAAACCCAATACAGGTCAATACATTTTGAAAATGTCTTATCTACTATGTGCCTAAGCGTTTGGCTAATTTGGTAAATAGTTGCTGTTTTTGATTTTCATATGGACGTATCGTCGTCACATGTTGTGTGATTTGTTGCTTTTGTTGTCCAAATTGTTCTGCTAATTCGGGCTTTGTTGATAGTGCTTCATTAGTATTTAGGTATGCATTGTAAAGCGGTGAATCCTTTTGAATTATGTGTAAACGTACAGTTTGTCTTAAATCAATTAAATTATTGAATTTTGCCATTACCACTTTCTTCTTATAAGGATGATGTAAACGGTAAAAGCCTTCATAGTTTAAGCGTTTTTCGTCTAAAGCAGTTATATCGTGCAGGTTATTCACACCGACTAATATATCTAAGATGGGTTCGGTCGGGTAATTAAAATGCTTTGTACCTCCTATGTGAAAGGTTGTTTGCACGGGCGTATCAAGTAAATTAAATAGAACTTGACGTATCGTTTTATATTGAGTTGCAAAGTATTGATCGTCATCTTCAGTTATAAAAGTTTGAATATTTGAGTGCATGTTACGTCTCCTTACACAAATAGTAATTTAACAACTATAAATTCTGAAACAATATATCATATTTGATTTCCAATATAAATAACTTTATGTATAATACTTATTGATAAGGAGTGCAGATATGAAAAAAATAGTTTATATCACGTTATTATTTTCTGTGGCAATCATACTTAATGCATGTGGAAATGGGAATGGCTCTGATTTTAAAAAGTTTAAAGAGTCATATGCCAAAGTTGAGCAAAAAGACCAAGAATTACAGAATACGGTTGATGATATACAATTAGGTCGATTAAACGATTTAAGTGAATCGCAATTAACTGATAAAAATAAAAAAGAGTTTAATGATATCCAAAACAAAGTAAATAGAAAATTAATAAAGAAATTTGATGAATATAAACAATCAGCGGAAAAGTTACCTGCAACTTCAGAAGATACGAAGACATTAAAAAAAGAATATATGAAAACAGTTAATCGAAAAAAAGATGCTATATATGAAGTTAAATCTTATGTAGATTTATATAATCAATCTATTAAAGCAAATGAAGATATTTTAGATTATACGAAACTATTTGAAAAAAATAGAGCCTTTGTTGAAGATGATATTAAAAGAGCCAATTCAGCAGGGGAAAGCGATGAAGTGAACAAATTAAAGCATAAAATAGCTGAAACAAACAAAAAATTAAAAGCAAAATCTGAAAATACGTTAGGTGATTCTGTTTCACACGACTCTCAACAAGCGATCGATGACGAAATTATGCCTTTAATTACAGACCAAATTAGAGAATTAAATAAATTAGAGTTAAAAGATGGGTATGCAAATAATGCACGTAAAAATGCAATTGAAATGTATTACAGTTTACAAAATTATTATGAAACACGCGGTGAAACGATAGCAAACGGCGAGAAGATTGATAAAATTAATCGAGACAAATTATTGAAAAATGGTGAAGATTTAGAGCATTACAACGAGTCATTCAAGGAAAAGTATCAAAGCATTAAAGTTAAATACGAATAAAATACTGTGACAGCACTATAATAGAACTTGATTTTTAATAAACGGTTAACAATAAAAAGGTATTTGTGTATAATTGTAAGCAGTGATACGACATTTTTTTGAGGGGATTTCACACTTATTAAATGTGAGTGTGTTAAATATTTTTAGAGGTGAATAGAATGGCTATAAAGCTGAGTTCGATTGACCAGTTTGAACAAGTTATTGATGAAAATAAGTATGTATTCGTATTAAAACATAGCGAAACATGTCCAATTTCTTCAAATGCAATAGATCAATTTAACAAATTTTTATATGAAAGAGATATGGATGGCTATTATTTAGTAGTACAACAAGAAAGAGAATTGTCAGACTACATAGCTGAAAAAACTGACATCAAACATGAATCGCCACAAGCATTTTACTTTGTTAAAGGTAAAGCTATATGGCATGCTAATCACGAAGATATCAATGTGAAATCTTTAGCTAACGCTGAAGAATAATAAACGAAATAAACTAATTAAGGGACGCTTGCTATACTCGAAAGCAAAGAAGGGTATTGCAAGCGTTTCTTTATTATGTGAAAAAATCTTATTTGCCATGTATAATACAGTGTAAATGTAACAATGTTTAGGAAAGTTATTTGGGATTAAAACGGCACTTTGCTAAACGATTTAGGATAAGGTGAACGATCCATATTAAATTTATAGCTTATAGTAATTTAAACAAATATTTGAGGTGACATAATGAAAGTTTTAGTGGCAATGGATGAATTTAATGGTATCATTTCAAGTTACCAAGCAAACCGTTATGCCGAAGAAGCGGTAGCCAGTCAATTAGATAAAGCGGATATTGTACAAGTACCACTATTTAACGGACGTCATGAATTAATGGATTTTGTATTTTTATGGCAATCTGGTACAAAGTATCGCATTCAAACGCACGATGCTGATATGAATCAAGTAGAAACAGTATACGGTATTACAGATGATCAAACCACTGTAATCGAAAGTAATTTGTTTATGAAAGGGAATAAACCGATTAATGAACGTACAAGTTACGGCTTAGGAGAAATTATTGTGGATGCATTAGAGAAGGATGCGAAACACATTGTAATCTCACTTGGCGGTATGGATAGTTTCGATGCAGGTGCGGGCATGTTGCAAGCGTTAGGTATGAAATTTTACGATGATGAAGCACGAGAAGTAGATGTTCGACAAGGTGCTAAAGTTTTAAAATATATTCGTAAAGTGGATACAAGTGGTTTACATCCTAAGTTAAAAGATGTTCGCTTACAGGTCATGACTGACTTTGAAAGTAAGTTATATGGCAAACACAGTGAAATTATGCAATCATACGAAGCGTTGGGACTCGATCGTGAAAAAGCATCAGAAATAGACAATTTAATTTGGTATTTAAGTGAAATATTTAAAAGTGAATTGCAACTTGCGTTAGGTCCAATTGAAAAAGGTGGCGCAGGGGGTGGCGTTGCCGCAGTTTTAAATGGCTTATATAATGCAGAAATTATGACAAGTCATGAATTAGTAGATCAAATTACTCATTTAGAATCACTGATTGAACAAGCTGATTTAATTGTGTTCGGTGAAGGTGTTAATGAGGAAGATCAATTACTAGAAACTACGACGATTCGCATTGCAGAACTCGCAACGAAACATCACAAACCGTCAATTGCAATTTGTGCGACAAATGATAAGTTTGATTTATTTGAATCAATGGGTGTAACGTCTATGTTTAATACCTTTATGGAAATGCCAAAACACTATACTGATTTTAAAATGGGTATCCAAATCAGACATTATATGGTTCAAGCAATTAAACTGTTAAAGACACAGTTTGACCCTCAAAAATAATTCTAGGGTTTATTGTAGAAAGACAGGAATAAATTAAAAACGATGGTTTCTATGAAAATGTACATAGAAGTCATCGTTTTTTATTTTAACTATGTTATTTTAAAAAGATTTATTGAGCAGGTGGTGTGATAAAGTCACGTCCCAACAGCTAAGGAAAATACAAATCGTAGATATCAAAATAGCCCGTCAAAAAGATTTTAGATAATTAATCTCTTTGATGGGCTTAATAAGATTGACTAATGTTTTATGTTTTGAACTATGCTAGAGTATCATCTTTAGCTATTTCTTTGACGATACCAAGAATAACTTCGACTGATTTTTCCATAATATCAATAGAAGCATATTCATATGGGCCGTGGAAATTCGCACAACCTGTAAAGATATTTGGTGTAGGCAATCCTTTATATGATAATTGCGAACCATCTGTACCACCACGAATGGGTTCTGTGTTTGCTGGAATGTCTAAAGTTTTAAATACGCGTTTAGGAATTTCAATCACATGGGGTTGTGCTTCAATTTTTTCTCCCATGTTATAGTATTGATCATTGATTTCAATTTCGATTGGGTCGTCTTCATAATGTGAATTAATATCTGATTTAATTTCAATCATACGTTTTTTACGTAGTTCGAAGTTTGTTTTATCATGGTCGCGAATGATGTATTGGAGCTGTGCACGTTCTACATCGCCTTGGAATTGCATTAAGTGATAGAACCCTTCGTAGCCTTCAGTTCTTTCAGGTACTTCATTTTGCGGTAATAGTGCATTGAATTGTTGACCTAAAAGAATGGCATTGACGAGTGTGTTCTTAGCCGAACCTGGATGAACGTTAACACCATGACATATTACCTTTGCCTCTGCAGCATTAAAGCTTTCATATTGAAGCTCACCATATTCGCTTCCATCCATAGTATATGCAAAGTCAGCACCGAAACGCTCGACATCAAAGGCATGTGGTCCTTTACCGATTTCTTCGTCCGGTGTAAAGGCAATACGAATGCGACCGTGCTCAATTTCAGGATGCTCAGTTAAATATTTCACTGCTTCCATAATTTCAGTAATTCCTGCTTTATCATCAGCCCCTAGAAGTGAAGTGCCATCAGTAACCATTAATGTATGACCTTCAACTGCTTTTAATAGGGGGAACTGTGCTTGTGTTAATGTACGGTTCGTTTCACCAAGTTGAATCGTTTCACCATCATATTTATCGATAATTTGAGGATTTACATTTGAAGCATTAAAATCCGGTGATGTATCAACGTGTGCCAGGAAACCAACTGTAGGAAGTGGGCGTGATACATTACTTTCTAATGTTGCGAATAAATAACCATTGTCGTCTAGTTCTGTTTCAAGACCGAATGCCTTTAATTCTTGATCTAATAAATTAAGTAAATCCCATTGTTTTTCCGTTGATGGTGTAGTCGTCGATTCAGGATTAGATTGCGTATCAATCTTTACATATCTTGTTAATCGTTCTATTAAATCTTTTTTCATATATAACACCCCTTACACTCTATTATTCATATTATAAGACTTTTTGTATCTTTTGCCATTTAATTTGCCAAAATACTGTTTGATTTTCGTGTAAAGGTAATACCAAATTTCTGCACATAAGATTCCAAAGGCAATCGCTCCTGAAATAAGGGTAACTTCTAGAAACGTGTTCACAGCGTGTGTATATTGACTACTCACAAGATAACGTGTCGCTTCATAAGCAAGTCCACCAGGTACAAGAGGAATGATGCCTGGTACTATGAAAATAATTACAGGTCGTTTATAACGTCGACTCATGATATGACTCATTAAAGCTAAAATAAAACTTCCTAAGAATGCTGCCACGACTTCACTCGTTTCTAAATCGATGGTTAGTTTGTAAATCATCCATCCCATTGAACCAACTAAACCACAGGCGAGTAATAGTTTACGAGGTGCATTAAATATGACAGAAAACATCATCGTCGCTAAAAAACTTACGATAAACTGTAGAAAATAATAACCAAAGACCATATGTACGCACCTTTCTTAAAATATTAATAATACTAAAGCAACACCGGCACCAATCGCAAACGCGGTAAGTGCTGCCTCGACGCCACGTGACATACCAGCAAGTAATTCGCCAGCCATTAAATCACGTATTGCATTGGTTATGAGAATACCAGGGACTAACGGCATAACCCCAGCAATGGTTATAATATTCGCATCTTGGGCCCAACCTAATTTAGTGGCACCAACAGCTAAGGTAATAACGACAGTTGCGCTTATAAATTCGGAGAAGAATTTAATTTGGATGAAACGTTGAACGAAATCAAACGTTAAGAATGCACCTGCACCAGCGATTATTGCAAAGATAAAATCTTGCATCACACCACCAAACATGAAGAGGAAGAAACCACAAGCAATCGCAGCGGCGAAGAACTTTGAAATAGATGAGAACTGTAACGAAGCGTGATGAAGATGGATGAGTTCTGTTTTCGCTTCATCGATATCGAGTTCTTTATTTGCGATTTTACGTGAGAGACTATTAGTTAATGCGATCTTCTCTAAATCCGTTGTGCGTTCACGAATTCGAATGAGTCGTGTATTCGTACGATTATTTAATGAGAAGATGATTGCTGTCGAAGTAACAAAACTATATGTATCATCTAGACCAAAACTTGCGGCGATACGATTCATTGTGTCTTCTACACGATATGTTTCGGCGCCACTCTCGAGTAATATTCTTCCAGCAATGAGAACAACATCTATTACCTTATCTTCATCGATAATAGTAATTGAATCAGACATTGACGACCCACCTCCTAAATTGATTATAGAACAATTGAAAGTTTACAGTGTACGAGTATAACTTGCAATAGTATTTTTATGTCAGTTATATTTTTTATTATATCGTAACACGTATTAATGAATCCAATATCTCTTATCTAGTGAAGGATAGGGGTTTAAATAAAAAATGAAGCCAGTTGATCTTGGTTTGATCAACTGGCTTCGCAAATTTCGGATAGTATTTATTTCAATTGTCTTACTTTGATTTTACAATTTAACGATTGGGTTAAACATTACTTTGTTTCGACCTTCATTTTTAGCCATGTGTAACATGTCATCGGCAATTTTAAAGACGGTACGTTGAGACTTGTGATCTTCTTGCGTAATGTATCCTACACCGATAGACACAGATAATTTAATGACATCATTATTTGGTAGGTGGAAAGTAGATTGGGAAACACCTTCTCGAATGCTTTCGCCTAACTTTACACATTGATCAAGTGAATAGTTATTTAAAACGATTGAGAACTCTTCGCCACCATTACGATAAATACTAAATTGTTGTGGCACATAATTTTTTAACAATTGAGCCATCTGTCTTAATACTGCATCACCGGCATTGTGGGTGTAAGAATCATTAACTTCTTTGAAACCGTCAATATCAATAAGTAACAACCCTAAACTTTCATGATTATCTTCAGCGATTTTTGTAACTTCATTTAAATGTCTGTCGAATTCTTTAACATTACCTAAACCTGTTAAATAATCGAGACGATCTTCATTTTCATAGCGATTAACGAGTGAAAAGAAATGCCAATTATCGATAAAGGTAATTGATGAAGTCACTGTTAAGATAAATGATAATGGGATGAGATAGACCACTTGCATTAATTCATAATACGGACTGATGAGCGACAATATTGCTAGGATACATAACGAAGTGGCATTAAGTATTTGAATTGCAATGGCATCAGTCTGTTTGATAAATGGACCTATGGCTCCAGAGATGATTGCAATAGCTACAAGGATCACGCTTGAAATTAATGTATAATCACCTATGAGATAATTGACTACAGAAATAATCAAAGCTGATATAACTGTATAAATTAGATTTGTATAACGACCTAAAAATAAAATAGGTACGAAAGTTAGATAAAGCGTATATTCGTTAAAAATTGAAATAGGATAAGATGATAATAATAAAGCTAGAACCGTCATTAATACGAATACATATGCTTTTGAAAATTCCATTTTTTTATTTTCTGAGTACTGTAATCTGTGAAATAAATAGATTCCAGCAACCATCACTGAGATATTATAAATAATTGCTTCAAACATTTACTTTACGCTCCTTTTAATTAAACCACTAGTTATTGTAAGTGAAAACTTACAATTTGTCATCAAAATGCAAAAATAATTTCATTATAATTCACAATGATTTCATGTTAAAATAGTTTTTTATTATACTAAAAACACAATTGAATTATTAAATAAAAAAATTAACGATGAATTTTTCGTATTACTTCTAATTTTTATAAATAAGTATGAATAGGAAAGAGAGAACAGTTTATGTCGAACGAAGCTGAATTTTAAAAATGGTCAGTAAGTATGATATGAAATGTGTTTGCAATCGTTTAATATTATTATATAATAAATGCTAAAAATTAAAATCAAAATAATCAAGGTTATTTTATTGAAGGTGAAACTGATGTATACATTATTATTAATTATTTACACGATGATTGTCAGTTTAATAATCACACCGTTAATCATAAAAGTTTCACATAAATTTGGGATTGTAGATAAACCCAATTTTAGAAAGGTTCATACTAAACCGATTTCAGTTTTAGGAGGGACCGTAATATTATTATCATTTTTAATAGGTATATGGCTAGGCCATCCTATTGAAACCGAGGTAAAGCCACTTATATTAGGTGGACTCATTATGTATGTCGTAGGTTTAATTGATGATATTTATGATTTACAACCAGTGTTAAAGTTAATAGGTCAAATTATTGCAGCAAGTATTGTAGTTATTTATGGCGTTTCCATTGATTTTATTTCTTTACCAATGGGTCCGACGATACACTTTGGAATTTTCAGTGTACCTATTACAATTATTTGGATTGTTGCTATTACGAATGCAATTAACTTAATTGATGGGCTAGATGGTTTAGCTTCTGGTGTGTCGGTGATTGCGTTAATGACAATCGGTTTTATAGCAATGTTACAAGCGAATATTTTTATTATTATGATTTGCTGTGTACTAATTGGAGCTTTATTAGGTTTTCTATGCTTTAATTTTCACCCGGCTAAAATTTTCTTAGGGGATAGTGGTGCATTATTAATTGGTTTTATTATTGGATTCTTATCTTTATTAGGTTTTAAGAATATTACCTTTGCATCTTTATTCTTCCCAATTGTTATTTTAGCAGTACCATTTATCGATACATTGTTTGCGATGGTAAGACGTGTGAAGAATGGTCAGCATATTATGCAAGCAGATAAGTCACATCTACATCATAAGTTACTACAATTAGGATACTCTCATCGACAAACGGTTGTGTTAATATATTCGATTGCTTTATTGTTTAGTCTTTCGAGTATCGTTTTATATTTATCACAACCATGGGGTGTACTGATGATGTTCATCCTAATCCTGATTACGATAGAGTTGATTGTGGAATTTACAGGTTTGATTGACGACAACTATCGACCTTTATTAAAGTTGATCGAAAATAAAGGTCATGAAGAATAATTTTTTTATTGTGAAAAAGTTATTAAGTATTCAAGTATTTGGGCACGCTTTCCGTGGGCACAGCCTCAGCCTGTAGTCTTCGGCACGTGCTAATCCCACGGGAGTCGGCCCAAACAGCTGTTAAGGGTGAAAATTGGATTATTTCGGTTTCGGATTGAAAGATAAAATTTTATTATAAAAGTAACTATAAAAATAACAGCACAGGATTTTAAGTCCTGTGCTGTTATTTAGTTTCTATATCGAATGGTAGGAGTAATGTATCATCTGCATTTAGTTCGTAGTTACCTGAAGTGATTCGATTTAAAAATTCAACAAATTGGTCATAATCCGTTTCTACAACATCGATTTGATAACTTACTTTATCTGTGTAAGCTTTATCACGTAATAAGTAAGGTGTGGCTTCCAATTCATAATCTAACTTGCCAGATAGATCGTAAGATACTGTTACTGTTGTTGGTAAGGCTGGTTTTAAAACGACGCGTCCTATATCATAAATAACATCGCGTACAGCACCACTATAAGCACGTATTAAACCGCCACCACCTAGTTTAATTCCACCAAAGTAACGTGTCACTACTACACATACGTTATGAATTTCTAGTTTCTTTAATACTTCTAACATCGGTACGCCTGCAGTACCACTTGGCTCACCATCGTCGTTCGCTTTTTGAATGTTCATTTGATCTCCAACTGTATATGCTGAACAATTATGGTTGGCATCACGGTATTCAGCTTTGACTTCATTTATAAAAGCTTTAGCTTCTTCTTCAGTTGTTACTGGTTTAATATGTGCAATAAAACGTGATTTACTAATAACATTTTCAATTGTATGTGCTTCTTTAATTGTGATTAATTGTTCACTCATTTTGTTGTTCACCTCTTTTATTCAGTATTGAATGAGATTGATATCGTTCGCACTGATTCATTGTAGTTCATTATACACTGTGTACATTGATATATTAAATAAAATATGAATTTTCTTTTAATTCATTATACTGTATTATAGTAGTGAGGATAATTGAGGAGGATAATATATGAAAATCGCAGTTTTGACTGATTCAACAAGTTATTTACCCCAAAACTTAATAGATAAATACGATATAAGAATTGCACCGCTTAGTGTTACGTTTGATAATGGTGATAATTATACAGAAAATGGGGCAATTTCTAGCTCGGAATTTTATGAACGTATGAAAACGTCAAAGTCCATTCCAACGACGAGTCAACCTGCAATAGGGGAGTTTATTGAACATTATGAATATTTCCGTGATCAAGGTTACACAGATGTTATAGGAATATTCTTGTCATCAGGTATTAGTGGTTGTTATCAGACAGCTACGCAAGCTGCTGATATCGTTGAAGGTATTAATATCCACACATTTGATTCTGAATTAGCTGCAATGATAGAAGGCGGGTACGTTTTACGAGCTTTAGAAATGATTGAAGAAGGTTATGAGCCTCAAGCGATTATTAATGAGTTACAATCAATGCGAGAAGTATCAGGAGCAATTTTAATGGTAGATGATTTGAAAAATCTTCAAAAAAGCGGGCGTATTTCAGGAGCACAAGCATGGATAGGTACTATGTTGAAAATGAAACCCGTGTTAAAGTTCCAAGACGGTCTCATTGTCCCAGAGGAAAAGGTACGTACTAAAAAACGTGCTTTAAAAACAATCATTGAAAAGGTTACAGAACGCGTTAAAGATTACGAAGAAGTAACGTTGTATATCGTAGAAGGTGATATTACTGAAGATAGTGATTGGTTGTATAACGAGTTACAACAAAATTATCCGCAATATCGTGTACATCGTTCTAAACTAGGTCCAGTTGTCGCTGCACATATAGGTTCAGGCGGAATGGGCTTAGGTTACACTGGTAGAAAAATTAGACTTGATTAATATATAGATAGAGATCAGTAATGACATCCGTTATTAAGAAATAAAGTAATGTTTCTAATAACAATAGATGTTGCTGATCTCTTTTTTTGGAGGAAAGTATTATAAAAAATTACGGTAAATTAATTTCAGATATTTCAACATTGACTGATGAAATCATACACACACGATCGAAAGGTGTGACCCGAGTAGATGAAAAGTGGTTCTGTGTGCAGTGTAATAATCAAAACCAACAACTATTTTATCAGTATTATTCAAGGATTCAGAAACAGCATATCGTATATTGCAGACATTGTATCAATTTAGGAAGGATGGATAACGTTTCAGATATCATCATTACGAAATCGCATCAACAACCATCCTTGGCACACTATCAACTTGATTTCGAATTAACAGATCAACAACAATTTGCATCCAATCATATATTAAAGGCACTTAAGCACTATCAGCCATTATTGCTATATGCTGTTACAGGTGCTGGGAAGACTGAAATGATCTTTGAAAGTATACAGTATGCACGGAGACGTGGTGATAATGTCGCGATAGTTTCACCACGTGTAGACGTCGTGATAGAAGTTGCGAAGCGTGTTAAAGAAGCTTTCAAGAAAGAGAATATAGATGTACTTTATCAAGGTCAAAGTCAGCAATATGATGGGCATTTTATTATTTCAACTGTACATCAACTATATCGGTATAAAGCGCATTTCGATTTCATAGTCGTAGATGAGGTAGATGCCTTTCCATTGTCAATGGATGAGAATTTAATGCAAAATATCACTTCTGCTTCAAAACCCCAACATTGTCATGTGTATATGACAGCCACGCCGCCTCGGTCCCTTGTTCAACAAATGACAGAATCTCACATCGTTAGACTTCCAGCACGTTATCATGGCTATCCACTACCTGAGCCTCGGTTTAAATATTTTAAGGTAAATTATAACAAGCCCCAACGTACATTAACGAACTACTTCAATATACAAATTCACCAACAACGATTTACCCTCGTGTTTTTCAATCATATAGACTCAATGTTAAAGATGTATAAGGTATATAAAACTCAAATCCAACACCTGGATTACGTTTATAGTGAAGATCCACTAAGGTTTGACAAAGTAGCAGCATTTAGGGAAGGAACAATTCAAATATTATTTACGACTACAATATTAGAACGTGGTTTCACTAAAGCTTGTTTGGACGTCTTAGTGTTAAATAGTCATACATTCACAAGCAGTGCGCTAGTACAAATCGCTGGTCGAGTAGGGAGAAAGATCGATGCACCTACAGGGTCTGTTATGTTTTTGCATGAAGGGATTACGTTAAAGATGATGAAAGCAAAACGCGAAATCGTGAAAATGAATCGTCTTGCTACTCAACGGGGGTGGGTTCGTGAATAGATGCTTACAATGTCATTCTGCCATTAATGAAACTTTGCACGCACGAAATCTTTTTAAAAGAAGACGAAAGCTTTGTTGTAAATGTGAATCACAATGGAAGGAAATTGGGATAAGTAAGACAAATTGCTGTCCAACTTGCTTAAAGACATTAGCTATAAAGGAAACACAGTGTTTAGATTGTCAGTTTTTAGCTCAAAAATTCAAATTAATGGATCAACTGTATTGTAATTATCGATATGATGGTGTTATGAAAGAAATCTTGCATAACTATAAATTTTTAAAAGATGTAGCGCTTAGTGAATTATTAGCATACAAATTAAAGTTACCGAAACAAGATTATCATTACAATATACCTATTCCTTCACCCATCGAACGAGATCAAATGCGTACTTTTAATCCAGTTGAAATGGTGTTGGAGCATTTAGGTGTTCGTTATCATCGGTTACTTTCTACACAGTTACGGGCAAAGCAATCTGAATTAGATAAGCTTACTCGAGCACAACAACCGAATCCATTTCACCTTATTAACGATTCTATCGATCTAGATGATAAGAACATTTTACTCATAGATGATATTTATACAACTGGATTGACGATTCATCATGCTGCGTGTAAAATATTTGTTAGAAAAATCAGAAAATTATATGTATTTACTTTTGCACGGTAGTATTAAGTGGTATGATAAGGATAAGCAATATTACCAATAAAGAGGTTTTAAAGGAGTCGATTACTATGCTTAGATTTGAAATTCACGGAGAGAACCTCACAATTACTGACGCAATTCGTAATTACATTGAGGAAAAAATTGGTAAATTAGAACGCTATTTTAATAATGTGCCAAATGCTATTGCGCACGTTAAAGTTAAAACGTATCAAAACTCTTCTACTAAGATTGAGGTAACAATTCCATTGAAGAATGTTACTTTAAGAGCGGAAGAAAGACATGATGATTTATATGCAGGTATTGATTTAATTAATAGTAAATTAGAAAGACAAGTGAGAAAGTATAAAACTCGTGTCAATAGAAAGAACCGCAATCGTCATGATCAAGAGGCATTTGCTTCATTACCAGAAGAAAATGAGGTCCCATCACTTCAAGATGAAGAGGACAATGATGACAGTGATATTGAAATCATCCGTTCAAAGAACTTCAGTTTAAAACCGATGGACTCAGAAGAAGCGGTGTTACAAATGGATTTATTAGGGCATGATTTCTTTATTTTCACAGATCGTGAAACTGATGGTACAAGCATTGTTTATAAAAGAAAAGATGGCAAATATGGATTGATTGAAACAACTGAATAGTGATTCATATGCAATGTACGTCTTAATACAGAGAATAGGCTAGGAACAATCATATGTTTCTAGCCTATTATGTTGTTAAGGTCCAAACATTTGGAAATACGTAATCAAAACATGTATATTTTAAATAAGATTATATCTAACGGAAGAATTATGGGAGATAGACGTTAGTAATAGAGTCTTAATATTAACCGTGAACTTAATAAGTGTAAATTTCACGATATAAATGATAAGATTAATTGTTGTAAGCAAAGAGTTAAAATGCTAAAGGAGCGAACAAAATGGGTTTTTTATCAAAGATTGCAGATGGCAATAAAAGAGAAATAAAACGCCTTGGTAAGTTAGCCGACAAAGTCCTTGCCCTAGAAGAGGATATGTCGATTTTAAAAGATGAAGAAATTAGAGAAAAAACAAAAGCGTTGCAACAAAAAGTACAAGCAGAAGACGACGTAAAGAAACAAAATAAAATATTAGATGAAATATTACCAGAAGCATTTGCACTTGTTCGAGAAAGTTCAAAACGTGTGTATAACATGGTACCTTTCAGAGTACAAGTTATGGGTGGTATCGCTATTCATAACGGTGACATTGCTGAAATGAGAACCGGTGAAGGTAAGACATTAACAGCGACGATGCCAACATATTTAAATGCACTTGCAGGTCGTGGTGTACACGTCATCACAGTCAACGAATATCTTGCAAGTAGTCAAAGTGAAGACATGGCACGCTTATACGAATTCCTAGGTTTATCAGTAGGTGTCAATTTAAATAGTAAGTCTACTAATGAGAAACGTGAAGCATATACACGTGATATCACTTACAGTACTAACAATGAACTTGGTTTTGATTACTTACGTGATAATATGGTGAACTATGCTGAAGAGCGTGTAATGAGACCATTACATTACGCAATCATTGACGAAGTTGACTCTATTTTAATTGACGAAGCCCGTACACCTTTAATTATTTCAGGTGAAGCAGAAAAATCGACTTCTTTATATACTCAAGCAAACGTCTTTGCAAAAATGCTTAAAAATGAAGAAGACTATAATTTAGATGAAAAGACGAAATCTGTACAATTAACAGAACAAGGTATCGATAAAGCTGAACGTATGTTTAAAATTGATAACCTTTATGACGTTAAAAATGTCGATATTATTACACATATCAATACGGCGTTACGTGCCCACGTGACACTTCAAAAAGATGTTGACTATATGGTGCATGAAGGCGAAGTACTTATCGTCGATCAATTTACAGGTCGTACTATGCCAGGTCGTCGTTTCTCAGAAGGGTTACACCAAGCGATAGAAGCTAAAGAAGGCGTTAAGATTCAAAACGAATCAAAAACGATGGCTTCTATTACATTCCAAAACTATTTCAGAATGTACAATAAACTTTCAGGAATGACAGGTACTGCTAAAACGGAAGAAGAAGAGTTTAGAAATATTTACAATATGACAGTAACTCAAATTCCGACAAATAGACCCGTACAACGTATCGATAAATCAGATATGATTTATGTTAGTCAAAAAGGTAAATTTGACGCTGTTGTGGACGAAGTTATTGAGAAACACAAACAAGGTCAACCGGTCTTACTTGGTACGGTTGCAGTTGAAACCAGTGAATATATTTCAAACCTTTTAAAGAAAAATGGTGTGAGACACAACGTACTTAACGCGAAGAACCATGAAAAAGAAGCGGATATCATCGCGGATGCTGGTCAACGTGGTGCAGTAACCATCGCGACAAACATGGCTGGTCGTGGTACGGATATTAAACTTGGTGAAGGCGTAGAAGAAATTGGCGGTCTTGCTGTTATAGGTACAGAACGACACGAATCTAGACGTATAGATGATCAGCTCCGTGGTCGTTCAGGACGTCAAGGTGATAAAGGTGATAGTAGATTCTATTTATCTTTACAAGATGAGTTGATGGTACGTTTCGGTTCAGAACGTCTACAAAGTATGATGAATCGTTTAGGTATGGACGATACGACGCCTATAGAATCTAAGATGGTATCACGTGCGGTTGAATCAGCACAAAAACGTGTTGAAGGTAACAACTTTGATGCACGTAAACGAGTACTTGAATATGATGACGTGTTACGTAAACAACGTGAAATCATTTATGGTGAACGTAATAATATTATAGACAGCGACTCAAGTAATGATCTAGTTGAATCAATGTTACGTTCAACGCTTCAACGCAGTATCTATTACTATATTAATGAAGACGAAGAAGATGCAAACTATGAACCATTTGTTAATTACGTTGAAGACGTATTCTTACATGAAGGTGAATTAAAACCATCTGAACTTAAAGGTAAAGATAATGAAGATGTGTTCGAATATGTATGGCCTAAAATTGAAACAGCATTGAAGAATCAAAAAGAAAAAATCGGCTCACAATTTGATGAGTTTGAACGTATGATTTTATTACGTTCTATTGATGATCATTGGACGGATCACATTGATACTATGGATCAGTTAAGACAAGGTATACACTTACGTTCATACGGACAACAAAATCCGCTTCGAGATTACCAAAACGAAGGTCACGAATTATTTGATACAATGATGCAAACAATCGAAGAGGACGTATCTAAATACATCTTGAAATCAGTTGTTTCTGTAGAAGAAGATGTTGAACGTGATAAATCTACTGACTTTGGTAAAGCTGAACATGTAACGAGCGGAGACGACTATGGAGAAGGTGAAGCTAAGGCAGAACCTTATGTTAAAGATGAGGATATTGGTAGAAATGATCCATGTCCTTGTGGCAGCGGTAAGAAATATAAAAATTGCCACGGTGCATAATTAATAAATTTTAAAAAGGGAGTGGGACAGAAATCGATTTTTAATAAAGATTTCGTAGTCCCACCCCGGCAAGGATGACTAGGATTGAAAAAAGCTTGATATAAGTGCATTTTCAATTCAGACATCTACTGTCAAGTTGCCAAAGAGTCTGAGACACCTATTATGTCTCAGACTCTAAATTTTTATAATGATAGTGAATTAATAGAGCTATCGAGTGAAACACGCGTATTTTAGGGATGAAACTGAAACAACTCTACTTATTTCAAACTACGGACGTTCGAACAGTATGTAAAGTTGAAAGGTGTTCCTTAACTTTTGTAAAATAGTTGTATTCATTCAAAAACAAATTAAAATAAAAGTAAATCATTGTTTATTAAGAAAATAGGAGCGATGCACTATGGAATTATCAGAAATAAAAAGAAATATAGATAGCTATCAAGAGAAGTTAGAACAACTTAGGGGGTCTCTTTGACTTAGAAGAGAAAGAGACGAACATACAAGAATATGAAGAAATGATGACAGACCCAACATTTTGGGATGATCAAGACAAAGCTCAAGATATCATTGATAAAAACAATGCTTTAAAATCAGTCGTTAATGCTTATCGTAAACTAGAAGCGGATATAGAAGATATGACTACAACGAGAGAATTATTAGTTGAAGAAAATGACGAAGATATGAAAGATGATTTAGAAGAAACAGTGGTAGCTTTCAAAGATGAGCTAGACCAGTTTGAATTACAACTATTATTAGACGGCCCTTATGATGCAAACAATGCAATCATTGAATTACACCCAGGTGCAGGTGGGACGGAATCGCAAGATTGGACGAATATGTTACTTAGAATGTATCAACGTTACTGCGAACAAAGCGGATTTAAAGTTGAAATTGCTGACTATTTACCTGGGGATGAAGCTGGCGTAAAAAGCGTAACTTTCGTCGTTAAAGGACATAATGCTTACGGTTATTTGAAAGCTGAAAAAGGTGTTCACCGACTTGTGAGAATTTCCCCATTTGATTCTTCAGGGCGTCGTCATACTTCATTCGCATCATGTGACGTTATTCCAGAATTTAATAATTCGGAAATAGAAATTGAAGTGAATTCTGACGATATTACGGTAGATACTTTTAGAGCTTCTGGGGCAGGTGGACAACACATCAACAAAACAGAATCTGCAATAAGAATTACACACCATCCTACTGGTATCGTCGTAAATAACCAAAACGAAAGATCTCAAATTAAAAACAGAGAAGCCGCAATGAAAACTTTAAAATCAAAACTTTATCAATTAAAGCTTGAAGAGCAAGAACAAGAGATGGCTGAAATTCGTGGTGAACAAAAAGAGATTGGTTGGGGAAGCCAAATTAGATCTTATGTTTTCCATCCGTATGCAATGGTTAAAGACCATAGAACGAACGAAGAAACTGCGAAAGTTGATGCAGTAATGGATGGCGAAATTGGTCCGTTTATTGAAGCGTACTTACGTAGTCAAATGGATAATAACAATTAAGTTGAGTTAGCACATAACTGAACCGTAATTGTTTTTAATGAAAGTTTTACCTCTTATAGAAATTAAAATATTCTATAATTAAATTCGAAAGACATTTTGATTATTGAATGATAATATAAAAGCAAGTAAAATCACACTAAATAATTTAGGAGGCGATGTCATGGGCGTACATCAATACTTTAAGCGTTTATCCGATTTGGAAAAGTTAATTAGGTTGCCAGGTCAATTTAAATATTTCGAACATAACGTGGCTGCACATTCTTTTAAAGTCACGAAGATTGCACAATATTTAGGTACGGTTGAAGAATATCATGGCAATAAAGTTGATTGGAAAAGTTTATATGAAAAAGCGCTTAACCATGACTTTGCCGAAATATTTACCGGTGATATCAAAACACCTGTAAAATATGCGAGTGGCGAGTTAAAGAAGCTCTTCTCACAAGTTGAGGAAGAAATGGTCAATCATTTTATTAATGAAGAGATTCCAGAACCATATCAAGCCATTTATCGTGAACGTCTGCAAGAGGGAAAAGATGACTCTTTAGAAGGGCAAATACTATCAGTAGCCGACAAAATTGATTTATTATATGAAACATTTGGTGAAATACAAAAAAGAAATCCTGAACCTCTATTCTTTGAAATTTATGAGATGTCATTAGAAACGATTATGCAATTCGATCATTTGAGCTCTGTAAATGACTTCATTGAAAATATTATTCCGGAAATGCTTACTGAAAACTTTATCCCACGCTCAGAATTAAGAGAAACGACAATGGCCATCCTAAATAAAAGAAATGAGTGAGATGTATGATTTGGTATTTACTTGCTGCATTTTTCCCTTGTATTCTTGTAGTTTCTTTTAGTGTAGTTACAAGGAACAAATGGGTTGGAACGATTTTGGCGTTAATACTCATTGGCGTTTCAGTTGAAAAAGGATTTTTCCATAGTCAGTGGATTATCTTTATTGACGTAGTGTCATTATTAGCAGGATATTTAATTATCGACCAACTCGAGTTACACAAAAAAATGGACGATTAGTTAATATATAAGTGCGAAAGTTCATTATTTATTTAGCATATTACATCATAATAAGAAACAACTTAACGCGCATAAGACAAACATGGGAATAACTATGTTTGTTTTTTATTTTCTCAAAACCAATAACGAACAAATGTTTGTATTTGTAGTGGTAAATCTGTTAAAATGTTTATCGTGAACAATTAATATAAACGAAAAGTATAAGTAATTATAGAGGATTAATGTGGGATATCGCATAGGAACGTTAATGTGAAATTTTGTAGGAGGCGTGATCATTATGGAACATTCTCCATTTAAATTAGAATCTAACTTTGAACCCCAAGGTGATCAACCTCAAGCGATTGATGAAATTGTTAAGGGTGTAGAAGAGGGGAAACGTCACCAAACATTACTCGGTGCCACAGGAACAGGTAAGACATTTACGATGAGTAATGTAATTAAACGCGTTGGAAAGCCAACTCTAATTATCGCTCATAATAAGACACTTGCAGGTCAGTTATATAGCGAGTTTAAAGAGTTCTTTCCTGAAAATCGTGTAGAGTACTTTGTGAGTTATTATGATTATTATCAACCAGAAGCATATGTACCTTCAACGGATACTTTCATAGAGAAAGATGCTTCTATTAATGACGAAATTGATCAATTGAGACACTCAGCGACAAGTGCACTGTTTGAACGTGACGATGTTATTATTATTGCTAGTGTCAGTTGTATATATGGTTTAGGTAATCCAGAAGAATATAAAGAATTAGTTGTAAGTGTTCGCGTCGGAATGGAAATGGATAGAAGTGAACTGTTAAGAAAGCTTGTCGATGTGCAATATACAAGAAATGACATTGACTTTAGACGTGGTACGTTCCGTGTACGTGGGGATGTTGTAGAAATCTTCCCGGCATCTCGTGAAGAAATGTGTATCCGAGTTGAGTTCTTCGGGGATGAAATTGATCGCATTAGAGAAGTGAACTACCTAACAGGGGGAGTATTGCGCGAACGAGATCACTTTGCTATCTTCCCAGCGTCTCACTTCGTAACACGTGATGAAAAGATGAAATTAGCAATTAAACGTATTGAAAATGAATTAGAAGAACGATTAACTGAATTACGTAACGAAAATAAATTACTTGAAGCACAACGTTTGGAGCAACGTACAAATTATGATCTTGAAATGATGCGAGAAATGGGATTTTGTTCAGGAATTGAAAATTATTCAGTACATTTAACTTTACGTCCAACAGGGTCTACGCCTTATACTTTACTTGATTATTTTGGTGATGATTGGTTAGTTATGATTGATGAATCTCACGTGACTTTACCTCAAATTAGAGGTATGTATAACGGTGACCGTGCACGTAAACAAGTCTTAGTAGATCACGGCTTCCGTTTACCAAGTGCTTTAGATAATAGACCATTGAAATTTGAAGAGTTTGAAGATAAGACGAATCAACTCGTATATGTTTCTGCTACACCTGGTCCGTATGAGTTAGAACATACTGATGAAATGGTTGAACAAATTATTCGTCCAACTGGATTATTAGATCCTAAGATTGATGTGCGACCTACAGAAAATCAAATCGATGACTTATTAAGTGAAATACAAACACGTATTGATCGTGATGAACGCGTGTTAGTGACTACACTCACTAAAAAAATGAGTGAAGATTTGACGACATATATGAAAGAAGCGGGCATCAAAGTCAATTATTTACACTCTGAAATAAAAACACTTGAACGTATTGAAATTATACGTGATTTAAGAATGGGCACATATGATGTTATCGTTGGTATTAACTTATTAAGAGAAGGTATAGATATTCCTGAAGTATCGTTAGTCGTCATCTTAGATGCTGATAAAGAAGGTTTCTTAAGATCAGAACGTTCTCTTGTACAAACGATTGGTCGTGCAGCGCGTAATAGTGGCGGGGAAGTTATCATGTATGGTGATAAAGTCACAGATTCTATGCAATATGCGATTGATGAAACGAATCGACGTCGTTCAATTCAAGAAGCATATAATGAAGAACATGGTATTACACCAATGACGATTAATAAGAAGATTCATGATGTGATTAGTGCTACAGTAGAGAGTGACGAGACAAACGAACAAGAGCAAACTGAATTACCTAAGAAAATGACGAAGAAAGAACGCGAAAAAACAATTGCAAATATAGAAAAAGAAATGAAGCAAGCAGCAAAAGATTTAGATTTCGAAAAGGCAACAGAGCTTAGAGATATGTTATTTGAATTAAAAGCAGAAGGGTGAAAAATATGAAACAACCATCCATTGTAGTTAAAGGAGCACGTGCTCATAATTTAAAAAATGTTGATATCGAAATACCGAAGAACAAAATGATTGTCATGACTGGTCTTTCAGGGTCAGGTAAATCTTCATTAGCATTCGATACGATTTACGCTGAAGGGCAACGTAGATATGTTGAATCTTTAAGTGCATATGCACGTCAATTTCTAGGACAAATGGACAAACCAGATGTAGATACTATAGAAGGTTTGTCACCAGCGATTTCAATCGATCAGAAAACGACAAGCAAAAACCCAAGATCGACGGTTGCCACAGTCACAGAGATTTATGATTATATACGTTTATTATATGCGCGTGTAGGTAAACCTATATGTCCCAATCACGGTATTGAAATCGAATCGCAAACAGTTCAACAAATGGTAGATCGTGTCTTACAATTAGAAGAACGTAGTAAGATTCAACTCTTAGCTCCTGTAGTGTCACATCGTAAAGGTTCACATGAGAAATTATTAGATGACATTAGTAAAAAAGGTTATGTGCGTGTAAGAGTTGATGGTGAAATAACAGACGTCAATGAAGTACCTGATTTAAATAAAAATAAAAATCATACGATAGAAGTTGTAGTAGATAGACTTGTAGTTAAAGATGGCATTGAAACACGTCTTGCCGACTCGATTGAAACTGGACTTAACCTAGCTGATGGCAACCTCATAGTTGATGTAATTGGAGATGAAGAGCTTAAATTCTCAGAGAATCATGCCTGTCCAATTTGTGGTTTCTCTATTGGTGAGTTAGAGCCGCGTATGTTTAGTTTCAACAGCCCGTTTGGAGCTTGTCCAACTTGTGATGGTTTAGGACAAAAACTAAAAGTAGATTTAGATTTAGTCGTTCCAGACAAAAATAAGACGTTAGATGAAGGTGCAATCGTACCGTGGGAACCTACAAGTTCTGATTTCTATCCAACTTTATTAAAACGAGTTTGTGAAGTTTATAAGATTAAAATGGACAAACCGTTTAAAAAGTTAACTGACCGCCAAAAAAATATTATTTTGTACGGTTCAAACGGTAAAGAAATTGAATTTACATTTAAACAACGTAACGGTACAACTCGCAAAAGAACGATGGAATTCGAAGGTGTAGTAAATAACATTAGTCGTCGTTATCATGAGTCGCCTTCTGAATTAGTAAGAGAAATGATGAGTAAATATATGACACAGTTACCATGTGAAACGTGTCATGGTAAACGCTTGAGTCGTGAAGCTTTATCAGTTTATGTTGCAGGTTATAATATCGGTGAAATTGTAGAGAATTCAATTAAAGATGCATTACACCAATACAAACATATTGAGCTGAAAGAACAAGATCGTAAAATCGCGACACAAATTTTAAATGAAATTATCGCACGTCTTGAGTTTTTAAATAACGTAGGTCTCGATTACTTAACACTTAATCGTGCTTCAGGTTCATTATCTGGTGGTGAAGCACAACGTATTAGACTGGCAACACAAATTGGTTCAAGATTGTCCGGTGTACTATACGTGTTAGATGAGCCTTCTATCGGGTTGCATCAACGAGACAATGACCGACTCATTAATACGTTGAAAGAGATGCGTGATTTAGGAAATACGCTTATTGTCGTTGAACACGATGACGATACGATGCGTGCAGCTGATTATTTAGTCGATGTCGGCCCAGGCGCAGGCGATCACGGTGGTGAAATCGTTGCGAGTGGTACGCCGAAACAAGTCATGCAAAATAAACAATCTCTTACAGGTCAATATTTAAGCGGTAAAAAACGCATCGAATTACCCGAAGCACGTCGTCCATTAACTGACAGACAAATTCAAATCAGAGGTGCTAAAAGTAATAACCTTAAAAATATTGATGTTGACTTCCCGCTTTCAACAATGACTGTAGTTACGGGTGTCTCAGGCTCTGGTAAGAGTACTTTAGTAAATGAAATATTATATAAGTCATTAGCTAAAGCTATTAATAAATCGAAAGTTAAGCCAGGGGATTGTGATGAAATCAAAGGCATAGATCAAATTGAGCGTATTATTGATATTGATCAGTCTCCAATCGGTCGTACACCACGTTCAAACCCTGCGACTTATACTGGCGTTTTTGACAATATTAGAGATATCTTCGCTCAAACAAACGAAGCGAAAGTGAGAGGTTATTCAAAAGGACGTTTCAGCTTTAACGTTAAAGGCGGACGTTGTGAAGCATGTAAAGGTGACGGTATTATTAAAATTGAAATGCACTTTTTACCAGATGTGTATGTACCATGTGAAGTGTGTGGCGGCTCACGTTATAACCGTGAAACATTAGAGGTTACTTATAAAGGTAAGAGTATCGCTGATGTGTTAGCAATGACTGCTGAAGATGCAACGCATTTCTTTGAAAATGTTCCGAAAATTCATCGTAAACTACAAACACTCGTTGATGTTGGTTTAGGTTATGTGACATTAGGTCAACCTGCGACCACACTTTCTGGTGGTGAAGCACAACGTGTGAAACTCGCTTCGGAATTACACAAACGTTCAACAGGTAACTCAATTTATATACTTGATGAACCAACAACAGGTCTGCATGTGGATGATATTAGTAGATTATTAAAGGTGCTAAATAAACTCGTTGAAAATGGTGATACTGTAGTCATCATCGAACATAATTTAGACGTAATTAAAATGGCAGATCATATTATAGACTTAGGACCTGAAGGTGGCGATGGTGGAGGAACGCTTGTTGCCACTGGAACGCCTGAAGCTATAGCAGATGTTCCTCATAGTTATACAGGACAATATTTAAAGCTAGTATTAGAACGTGATAAATAGAATAGAAAATAAGTATTTCCTAGGTAATAAAAAATAATGATTTCTATCGAATGTGATGGAAATCATTATTTTTTTGTGAGAAATGATGCTTCTTTAAAATAACTATGTCATATTTAATACTTGAACCCTTTAGTATAGGGAGGAGCACCTTAGCTTTAAAAATTGGAATATAGGTTATAATAAATATAATTGTGCATATAACTCCGGCTCTGATACACTTTTTAATATGGATTATTAGCGCTTTTTGATATGATGAAAGCAAGTAGTTTTGAAAGGGAATTATAAATAGAGGTGAACCTATGTTAACAACAAAGAGCTTGATCGAACGGTTTGAGTTAAGACTCGTAACTGGTGAATCAGGATTAAATAAAGCAATTAAAAATACTGATATTTCAAGACCTGGTTTGGAAATGGCTGGTTATTTCTCGCATTATGCATCTGACCGTATTCAATTATTAGGTACAACGGAATTATCATTTTATAATTTATTACCTGATGAGGAACGAAAAGGGCGTATGAGAAAGTTATGTCGTCCAGAAACCCCTGCCATTATTGTAACGCGAGATTTAGAGCCACCAACAGAACTCATTAAAGCTGCCGAGGAAAACAATACGCCTTTATTTGAGTCTTCTGCTGCAACGACGCAACTGATGAGTCGATTGACGACGTTTTTAGAACATAACTTAGCCCGTACAACATCGCTTCATGGTGTACTTGTGGATGTTTATGGTGTAGGCGTCTTGATTACGGGTGACTCTGGTATCGGTAAAAGTGAAACAGCACTCGAACTTGTTAAAAGAGGGCATCGTCTTGTTGCAGATGATAATGTTGAAATAAGTGAAATTAGTAAAGATGAATTAATAGGTAAACCACCTAAACTGATTGAACATTTATTAGAAATTAGAGGATTAGGCATTATTAATGTTATGACGTTATTTGGTGCTGGCTCTATATTGACTGAAAAACGATTACGATTGAATATACATTTAGAAAATTGGCACGAAGGTAAATTATATGATCGTGTTGGTTTAGATGAAGAGAAATTACGTATTTTAGATAATAAAATCACGAAAAAGACAATCCCAGTGAGACCAGGACGTAATGTAGCAGTGATTATTGAGGTAGCTGCCATGAATTACCGATTAAATATTATGGGTATTAATACTGCAGAAGAATTTAACGATCGGTTAAATGCTGAAATCTTACGAAATGGAAATCACAATAAGGAGAACTAACAAATGATTTTAAATTATATTGATCCAGTTGCGATTCAACTCGGTCCAATTTCAGTACGTTGGTACGGCATTATTATCGGAATTGGTATTCTCATAGGGTATTTCATCGCACAATCGAGCTTAGTCCGTTTAGGTCATGACAAAGAGAAATTAGTCGATATTATCTTTTGGAGTGCGTTCTTTGGATTTATTGTAGCGCGTATTTATTTCGTTATCTTCCAATGGCCATACTACATGCAACATCCGATTGAAATTCCGATGATTTGGCGCGGCGGTATAGCGATACATGGCGGTTTAATTGGTGGCTTTATTACAGGTGTAATCATGTGTAAGAAAAAGAATTTAAACCCATTACAAATTGGTGATGTCATTGCACCAAGTTTAATTCTAGGTCAAGGTATAGGGAGATGGGGGAACTTTATGAACCACGAAGCACATGGTGGTGAAGTTTCTAAACACGTATTAGAAAATATGCATCTTCCGAATTTCATCATTAAGAATATGTACATAGATGGACATTATTACCAACCAACATTTTTATATGAATCCATTTGGGATTTTTGTGGATTTGTCATATTATTATTTATCAGAAAGCACTTACGTGTTGGAGATACGATTTGTTTATATCTTATATGGTATTCATTAGGCAGATTTTTCGTAGAAGGCTTACGAACTGATAGTCTTATGCTATTTGGACAAATCAGAATAGCCCAATTAATGTCTATTATTTTAATCATCATAGGTATTACTGTCATCGTTCTTCGTAGAGTTAGATATAAAGCACCGCGTTATAAAGATGCAGGCGCTTTAACTTGGCCTGAAAAAGGACTGTAATAAGGAGTAACGAGATGAGAAACTTAAAAAAGATAGTTGTTAAGACTAAAAACCCGCTCTGGCATATGTACCAATATGTTAACGGGTTAAAAGTTTTTAAAAATACATTTATTGTCGAGTTATGTAGATATTTACCCGATGTACGAATAAAGCATTGGTTATATCGCCACGTTTTAAACATGAAGGTAGGTCAACATTCAGCCTTTGCATATAAAGTTGTACCTGATATACTAAATCCCAGTCTCATACACGTTGGAGAAAATTGTGTTATAGGTTATAATACAACAATATTAACGCATGAATTTTTAGTGGATGAATATCGCACAGGTGAAGTGTATATTGGTGACAATACTTTAATCGGTGCCAATGTGACGATATTGCCTGGTGTTACAATAGGTTCTAATGTGAAAGTAGGCGCCGGCACAGTTGTTTCAAAGAGTATTCCTGATTCAGCATTTGCATATGGCAATCCCATGCAAATTAAGTAATAGAGGAGGTGAGCATGGATGGCACGCAATAACAATATTATACCTATGACGTTAGACAGTCAGTTTTATAAAAAAATGGGTGAACAAAAGTTTTCGCAACAAAACTATAAAAAAGCAGCTGAGTATTATGCCAAAGTGCTTGATATGTCACCTCAAGATTTTGATATTAAAGTTAAATATGCTGAGTCTCTGACCCACATAGGCATGAGTAACCAAGCTGAGCATTTATTCTATGAAAATATCGCGGCTGGAACGATGATTCCTGAAAGTTATTACCAATTAAGTCAGTTAAATATTACGCTTAATGATCCGAATAAATCTTTTTTATTTGGTATGAATTACGTCATATTGACGGATGATGAAGATTATAAAACTGAACTTGAAGAGATGTTTGAGGTCTCATATTCATCTAACAACGATATTAAAATAGAAAGTCAGTTATTTGTCGCGCAGGTTATCTTCCAATTTTTATTTTCACAAGGGCGTTTGGAAGAAGCGCAAAATTATATTTTACGCCAAGATGCTTCAATACAAGATCATCGTATCGTACGTAACTTATTGGCGATGTGTTATTTATATTTAAATGATTTTGATAGTGCGAAAGTCATGTTCGAAAGGTTATTATCCGAAGACAGTACAGATGTCTATGCATTGTGTCATTATACTTTATTACTTTATAACACGAATGATACTGAAAAATATGAGCGTTATTTAAAAATTTTAAACAAAGTGATGCCGATGAATGACGATGAATCGTTTAAATTAGGTATTGTACTTTGTTATTTGAAACAATACGAAGCTTCTCAAAAGATACTGCAACCGCTTTATAAAAAAGGCAAGTTCCTTTCATTACAAATGTATAATGCATTGAGCTTTAATCATTATCATTTAAACCATATAGAAGAAAGTAAATTCTTCTGGAACAAATTACAAGAAATTGCTAAAGTTAATGTCGGTTATGCACCTTGGGTGATTGATGAAAGTAAAGCTATTTTTGAGAGTAGAATTTTACCTTTATTGCACAGTGACGATAGCCATTACAGATTGTATGGTATATTTCTATTAAACCAATTAAAAGGTAAAGAAGTGTTTATGACCGAAGATATCTGGTCGGTATTGGAAACGATGAATGATTATGAAAAGCTTTATTTAACTTATTTGATTCAAGATTTAAAGTTAAATAAGCTAGATTTTATCCACCGAGGAATGGTCAAACTTTATGAGGTTGATTCATTAACGCATGATTCGTTATTATTTGTCACGTGGATTGATCAAGCAAAAGCAGTGATTGCAGAGAAGCTGGATTTGAGCTCTGTAGATGCTTATGTTGCTGCGTTCGTATATAATTATTATCGCAATAATGAGCACAAAGTGACGAAGCGACAAGTTGAAGAATGGTTTGATATTTCACAATACCGTTTGAATAAAATGATAGATGTATTGTTGAGCATATAGGTTTATAATGTGTTGATTATCATATATAATTCGCATATTGATTTAGAAAACAGGAGGCTATTAAAATGACTGAACAAGTGGATTTTGATGTGGCTATTATTGGTGCTGGACCTGCTGGTATGACGGCAGCAGTTTATGCATCACGTGCAAATTTAAGTACAGTTATGATCGAACGTGGTATGCCAGGCGGACAAATGGCCAATACCGAAGAGGTTGAAAACTTTCCTGGCTTTGAAATGATAACAGGACCTGACCTTTCAACTAAGATGTTTGAACATGCTAAAAAGTTCGGTGCAAAGTATCAATACGGAGATATCAAGTCTATCGAAGATAAAGTTGATTACAAAGTCATTGATTTAGGGAACAACGAAATTACTGCACGTGCAGTAATTATTTCAACTGGTGCTGAATATAAAAAAATCGGTGTACCTGGTGAAGAAGAACTTGGTGGCCGTGGCGTAAGTTATTGTGCAGTGTGCGATGGTGCATTCTTTAAAGGGAAAAAGCTATTCGTCATTGGCGGCGGTGATTCTGCTGTCGAAGAAGGTACTTTCTTAACGAAATTCGCAGATAGCGTAACAATTGTTCACCGTAGAGATGAATTACGTGCCCAAAGCATTTTACAAGAAAGAGCGTTTAAAAATGACAAGATTGATTTTATTTGGAGCCACACATTGAAAACAATCAATGAAAAAGATGGTAAAGTAGGCTCAGTAACGCTTGAATCAACGAAAGATGGTTCAGAACAACAATTAGATGCTGACGGTGTTTTCGTCTACATTGGAATGAAACCATTAACAGCGCCATTTACAGATTTAGGCATCACAAATGACGTTGGGTATATCGAAACACATGATGATATGAGCACGAAAGTGCCTGGTATTTATGCTGCAGGAGATGTGCGCGACAAAGGGTTACGTCAAATTGTAACAGCTACGGGCGACGGTAGTATTGCAGCGCAAAGTGCAATTGCATATATCGAACAGTTGAAAGAAAAATTAGAAGTATAAAGTAAATTTAAGCATCTCTTATTTTAAGTACAGATTATGATAAATTGCTTATATTAGCTTGTTTATAAGATCATTAGTGAAAAGGCTAGTTCATTCATCTATGAAGTGACTAGTCTTTTTATTTTGATGTTACGACTACTATAGTCACAGATTTTAATGTAAAATATAATATGATAGCATGTATCATGTACAAATATATTAACGACTTAGACTTTCAATAGAGCACGAGACGATTTGTTCTAGTTAAAAATAACTATGGATGGTGTGGAAAAATGCAACGAGAAGAAAAAGAAATAGTAAAAAGCGAATTATTGGTTGTTACTGGATTATCAGGAGCAGGAAAATCAGTAGTCATTCAAAGTTTAGAAGACATTGGTTATTTTTGCGTAGATAATTTACCTCCAATCTTATTGGGAAAATTTGTAGATTTAATGGATCAAGGTAATCCATCTTTACAAAAGGTAGCGATTGCTATTGATTTACGTGGTAAGGAATTATTTGAAGCGTTAATTCAAGAAATTGATCAAATTAAGAGTAATACAGACGTTATTGTAGACATTATGTTTCTTGAAGCTACAAATAATAAGCTTATTTCTCGTTATAAGGAAACACGAAGAGCACATCCATTAACTTATAATGGTCAACGTTCATTAATTGATGCAATTGAAGAAGAGCGCAGTTTATTGAGTGAAATTAAAAGTCTTGCGAATTACACAATAGATACTTCACATATGAAACCTAAAGCGCTACGTAATCAGATACGTGACTATTTTAACGATAGTGATTTCCAAACATTTAATATCAATGTCATCAGTTTCGGTTTTAAACATGGCATTCAAATAGATGCAGACTTGGTATTCGACGTAAGATTTTTACCAAATCCGCACTACGTTGATGAATTAAGGCCATTAACTGGTGAAGACGAAGCGGTATACAAATATGTGATGAAATGGAAAGAAACGAATATATTTTATGAAAAGTTAATGGACTTGTTGAAATTTATGGTTCCGGGTTATAAGAAGGAAGGTAAATCACAACTTGTCATAGCAATTGGATGTACAGGTGGACAACATAGATCAGTTGCCTTAGCGAAACGCATTGGGGCAGAACTACAAGAGAGCTTTGATTATAATGTTTATGTTCATCATCGTGATGCACATATAGAAAGTGGCGTGAAATAATACTATGAGAAGAATCAAACTTGTCCTCATCGGTGGAGGTACAGGTTTATCCGTTTTAGCAAGAGGTTTAAAGGATTATCAAATTGATATTACGACGATTGTAACTGTTTCAGACGATGGTGGTAGTACAGGTAAGATAAGAAATGAAATGGATATACCAGCACCAGGGGATATACGAAATGTAATTTCTGCATTAAGTGAAACTGAATCGACATTGGAACAATTATTCCAATATCGCTTTAAAGAAAATCAAATTGAAGGGCATTCATTAGGAAATTTATTAATTGCGGCTCTGACAAATATTACTGATGACTTTGGTCATGCGGTGAAAGAGCTAAGCGAAATACTTAACATTAAAGGACGCGTCATACCATCTACAAACGCGAGTGTACGTTTAAATGCTGTCATGGAAGATGGTGAGGTCGTTTATGGAGAGTCTGAAATTCCTAAACGAAATAAACGTATAAAAAATGTCTTTTTAGAACCCGAAGATGTTGAACCTATGGAAGAAGCCGTACAGGCTTTAGAAAATGCCGACCTCATAGTTATGGGGCCAGGCTCATTATATACAAGTGTGATTTCAAATCTTTGTGTCAAAGGTATTTCAGAAGCATTATTAAAATGTGATGCCCCTAAATTGTATGTGTCTAATGTTATGACACAACCAGGTGAAACAAATGGCTATACTGTATTAGATCACGTCAACGCAATTCATAATCAAATTGGTGAAAAATGTATTGATTATGCACTTTGTGGTTCACAAACATATAATAACGATGTACTTGAACGTTATAAAAAAGATAATGCTGCACCTGTTAAAAACGATTCAGAAGCTATGAAACGACTTGGTATTAAGGTTTTTACACATCCAGATTTAATTGAAATTTCATCGGAAAATTATGTAAGACATAATACCGAAGTGTTGGCGAAGATGATTTATGAAATTGCGTTAAGAGAAACATCAACAATCCAATTCAAGAGAAATACAGATGAATAAATCTAAGCACTCAGCTTAGTAAAGAAGGGCCTGATGATACGATGAGCTTTGCGTCTGATATGAAAAATGAGCTGACGAGAATCGAAGTAGATGAAATCAATGCTAAAGCAGAGCTCAGTGCACTTATCCGAATGAATGGTGCACTCAGTTTATCCAACCAACAATTTATCATTAATGTTCAAACTGAAAATGCCACGACAGCACGTAGAATTTATTCATTAATTAAAAAGGTATTTAAAGTTGAAGTTGAACTACTTGTAAGAAAGAAAATGAAATTAAAAAAGAACAATATTTATATCTGTCGCATAAAAGCTCGCGCACGTGAAATACTAAATGATTTAGGCATTTTAAAGAATGGTATATTCACGCATGAGATTGATGAAGCGATGATTCAAGATGATGAAATGAGACGAAGTTATCTACGAGGTGCTTTTTTAGCAGGTGGTTCAGTCAACAACCCTGAAACATCTTCGTATCATTTAGAGATTTTCTCATTATATGAAGATCATTCAGAAGGTTTAACGCAATTGATGAATAGTTATGGATTGAATGCTAAACATTTAGAACGTAAGAAGGGCAGTATTGCCTATTTAAAAGAAGCTGAAAAAATTTCTGATTTCTTAAGTTTAATCGGTGGTTATCAAGCGTTATTGAAATTTGAAGACGTGCGTATTGTTCGTGATATGAGAAATTCAGTTAATCGTTTAGTTAATTGCGAAACTGCAAACTTAAACAAAACAGTAAGTGCTGCTATGAAACAAGTTGAAAGCATTTTACTGATTGATCAAGAAATTGGTTTAGATAACTTACCTGATAGATTGAGAGAAATTGCGAAGTTAAGAGTTGAACATCAAGACGTTTCATTAAAAGAGTTAGGTGAAATGATGTCTACCGGAAAGATTTCGAAATCTGGGGTAAACCATCGTTTAAGAAAGTTAAACGAAATGGCAGATAAACTCCGCAGTGGTGAAACTATTGAATTATAAGTTTGACAATAATGTAATAATTGTGAAAGAGTAAAGACGGTACGTTGAGTTAAAACGTACCGTCTTTTTTTACATATTTATTCCCAAGATGAAAGGATCATGATGAATGCTTATTTTACTATTAGTTGTATTAATTGTTTCATTAATTGAAGCACTGTATGTAATGAAAAAATGTGTTGACCTCAAAAAGCAAAATGCGCCAGACAGTGAATATAAAAAATTAATCAACAACATATCACCGGTTTTCACCATTACAACTGCTATTTCAATCATCATATTAATCATTTCTTATTTTGTGATTTAGTCATAAAGTCAAATTATCATAAAAAACCCCCCTCGAAGGGAATCGAACCCCTATTCTAAGAACCGGAATCTTATGTGTTATCCATTACACTACGAGGGGATAAAAGGACATTAGTAATAGTGTACAAATGATCATTTTGTCGGTCAATGGAAATATAAAAAACTTTTAAATCTGGGAGTTATATTTTTTGACCATATTTGACTTTTAGGTTAAAATGTATTTATCAGTTAGAATTAAGGAGGCAGTAATAATGAATTTAATACCTACAGTAATTGAAACAACAAACCGTGGGGAACGTGCTTATGATATTTACTCACGTTTATTAAAAGACCGTATCATCATGTTAGGTTCACAAATTGATGATAACGTAGCAAACTCAATTGTATCACAATTATTATTCTTACAAGCTCAAGATGCTGAAAAAGATATTTATCTTTATATAAATTCACCAGGTGGTAGCGTAACTGCTGGTTTCGCTATTTACGATACAATCCAACACATCAAACCAGATGTACAAACAATTTGTATCGGCATGGCAGCGTCTATGGGATCATTCCTACTTTCAGCAGGTGCGAAAGGTAAACGTTTTGCATTACCAAATGCTGAAGTAATGATTCACCAACCATTAGGTGGCGCACAAGGACAAGCAACAGAAATCGAAATTGCTGCTAACCACATCTTAAAAACACGTGCTAAATTAAACAAAATTTTAGCAGAACGTACAGGTCAATCAATAGAAAAAATTGAAAAAGATACAGACCGTGACAACTTCTTATCTGCTGAAGAAGCAAAAGAATACGGCTTAGTAGACCATGTTATGGAACCTGAAGCATAATTTGTGAAATAAAAAGCCTGAGACATACATTGTCTCAGGTTTTTTATATTGTCGTTTTATTTACTTTTACTATTGGAAAATTTATTATCGTAAATTAACTTTCCTCCAAAGGCTACGATGATTAATCCAACTATAATGAAGATTATAGAAACAATGCTCATCGCAATCGTTTTATCAAAAGACAATATACCATTTGCAAGTAGTAACAAGCCTACAATTAATAATAATATGTGCGTGAGTGCATCATATTTCATCATTTAGCACCTCTTTTGTCTAGTTATTTTAATATTGATTCTAACGCTGATTTTAAGTTTGAATATTTAAATTCGAAATTGATCGCTTGAAGTTTGTTAGGGATTACTTTTTGAGTATCTAATACGACTGTCGACATTTCACCGAGTAGTAATCTAAGAAATGGTGCGGGCACCCAAGTATAATGTGGACGCTCTGTCACACGTGCAATCGTATAGCCGAACATATTTTGACGTTCGATGATAGGCGCTGTGAAATTAAATACACCCTGAGCTTTATCGGAATTAATTGTGAAAAGAATAGCTCGAACTACATCATCAATGTGAATCCATGAGTACCATTGCCTACCTGAACCAACCTTACCACCGACATTTAATTCATAAGGTAGTTTCATTAATGGTAATGCACCGTCTTGATTTGAGAGTACCATACCAAATCGTCCAATGATGACGCGTGTACCTAAAGTCTCAAACTGTCGAGCTTTACGTTCCCATTGATAGACCACTTCAGATAAGAAATCAAAAGGTAACGTTTGATCTAGTTCAGTATAGGTACGATATAAATCAGGCGGGTAATACCCGACAGCACTCGCATTAAAGAACACTGACGGCTTATGTGTGCGGTCTTTAAATAAGTCGTATAAAGCTTGTGTAGCTTTCAGTCGACTTAACATAATTTCTTGTTTATACGATTGTGTCCATCGTTGATTTAAACTAGCACCTGCGAGATTGATTACAAAGTCGATGTCACTTGGAACTTGTGATTCCCAATTTGGCTGTGACCAATTGATATATGTTATTTGTGATTGTGACGTTTGAATATTCTGTCTCGTTAATACAGTGATATGGGCTTCACTATGGACAATGGCATTGATTAACTCTGAACCGATCATACCAGTGCCGCCTGTAATTAAATAATTTTTCAAATAGATCACCTCTTCGCTATGTATTCTATTATACGAATGTTAGTGAGTAGCTACAATTTATTTAATACGCAAATGACATATAGTGTTCAAAAATTAGTCATCAATATGTCATTAAGTTGCGTTGAAATCTATTTTATTTGAGGTTATATAGATTTATAATTAAAGTACCTTCGATAGAAATTAATCATCTCTTAATTATTTCAGTATACCCATAATATACTTACGAAGGTAAATATCTAACTCCCTTTAGTAATGAGCCTGAGACGTTACAACGTTTCAGGCTTTTGTAAGTTACAAATGAAAGTTGAGTAAGTAAGGGGTATTGCTGAAGGTGGTTACGAAGAGTTAGATGTTACTTCAAAAAATAGTGTATTTTTTGCATAGTCGTCCATTTCTCTTTATACTAACGTTAGTTATAGATTAGTGAATAAAGATCTGAGATATAACTAAAGCAGTAATTATAAGTGTAACTATTATTAATAATAAAATAACTATTTGTTTCTTCGATTTTGGTTGAGATTCATAATCATCGTTTTCCGACATCATACGTCGTAATCCTTTTTGCTTGTGATTATCTGTTTCATTGAAGATATCATGCGGATTGTAGTTATTATTAGTCATTAAAAGGGTCACTTCCTGTAATAGTTAATAAAGTGTAAAATGTGTTTATTTTAAGAAATAATACTGTTCAGGGTTTGAGTACTTCTGAAACAGTTAAAAGGGAAGTAGCTATTTTATTAGCGACATACTCATGGTAACATGTTAATGGCTAAAAAATAATAGATTAAAAGTTGTTGCAGTTTAAAAAAATTCGTGTAGAATATATTTTTGTTATTTTGAAACAATGTCACTTGAGAAATAAATTTATTGAAATGAAGTGAGGGGAGCATATGTCGAACCGAAATGGTGGAATGAGTTCTTTTGCTAAAATTGTTAGTGGCGTTATCGTTTTATTATTGATCAGTGGTTTAGTGTTTGCAGTATTTGCATTCGTTGATCATTCTAATAAGGCTAAAGAACGCTTAAACGAACAAAAGCAAGAAGAGAACAAAGATAAAGATAAGAAAAAAGACGATAAAAAGGATGAGGATAAAGACAAAGATAAAGACAAAGATAAAGACAAAAAAGATAATGACTCATCTAAACAAACACAACAAACACAACAGAAACAACAACCAAGTAAAACAGTAGAAAAATCAACAGAGCAGAAACCAACAAAAGAACAAACTTCTGAAAAACGTAGTACTCAAGAGCCATCAACACGTGAAAAACGTACGACAGAAGAAAAATCAACACAAGAAAAATCAACACAAGAGCGTACACAAGAAAAATCCACTGAAGAAAAAACACAAGAAAAACGCACTTCAGAAAAACCATCTACACAACAAAAATCAACAGAGCAACGTTCTACAACAGAGCGCTCAACGCAGGAACCTTCAACAAAAGAAAAAACAGCTGAAGATGACTCAAAACAACAATCATCCCAAGAAGGCAATAGTGCGAAACAACAAGCTTCGACAGAGGAAAAAAAAACTAAACAATCAACTAGTCAGTCTTCTTCGCAACAACCAAGATCATCTGAACAGTCATCAAGTAAACAACAATCAAGCAAACAACAATCTAACCAAAATAGTGGCCAAAGCTCATCACAAAATAGTGATGAGCCATCATCAAGTAGTGATTCTAGCTCAAATAGTAGTTCACAATCCTCTGAACAAAGTGACGAGGACTAAAAAATAACTGGCAGTCAGAATGTAAATCATCCTGACGTGCCAGTTTTTTAATACGTTAAAATGGGAGATTGAATAAAAAGTTTAATAAAATAGTGAGTAATATTGAAAGTATAATACTAGTTAAACAACCGCCAAAACATCCAAATGGACCGCAACCCATTATTCTAAAACCAGTGCCATTCATTTCGCTAAATTGCTCTGACGTATGTCTCTCATCTTCAAAGTGATCTGATCCTTTATAAGATGGATCATTAGGATCTATTACAGTAGGTTCATCTTTTTTAGTCATAGTCTATCCTCCTTCTAATTACAAGGCGTTTGAGTTTATGTTTTATAGATTTTGTAATCGTTAATTTTTTATTTTAATATAAAAATTAATACGACTAAGTTTTAAAATTTCTTATATATAATCTTTTCCTCTAAATCAGGCTTTAAACATCTATGATTAAATTTCAAATTAAAGGGTAATGTATGAAATATAGTTACAAAGTAAACTGAGTATGTATTGGTAAAAAAATTGTAGCAAGTTTTTCTCTTGCATTTCTATAACGATAGTAGTAGGATTGCAACTGTAGAGGTTATATTTTTTTGTCCCACCAGGGACAATATTAGTCAATCCGTGGTTGAAACTTGACCCTTTATTTACACAAGGAGGAGGATAGTAGTGAAAGACTTGATAAAAATTCAACAGAATCTAGTTCCAGAACTCGTTGAAAAAATGTATCGACGTTTTTCAATTCTCACTACTATCTCAAAATATCAACCAGTGGGGAGACGAAGTTTAAGTGAGTATATGGATTTAACTGAGCGTGTGTTACGTTCTGAAACAGATGTGTTAAAGGAACAATCACTCATAAAGGTTAAACCAACTGGTATGGAAATCACAGATAAAGGTGAATCCACTATTCGACAATTGCAAAGTTACTTTAATAGTTATTCTGATGAACATCATCTCGCTCAATCAATTAAAGAGCAATTTAACATTCAAGATGTATTTATTGTGCCAGGTGATTCTGATTCTGATAAAACAGTTAAAGTTGAACTATCGACGCAAGGTGGACAGCTCGTTGAAGAGGTGTTACACGAAGATGCAGTTGTTGCAGTGACTGGTGGCTCAACAATGGCATATTTAAGCGATGCTATGCATCGGCAACCCTATAGTGTATTTTTCGTCCCAGCACGTGGTGGTCTTGGCGAGAATGTGATTTACCAAGCAAATACAATTGCCGCAAGTATGGCACAACAAACAGGTGGCGATTATACAACATTATACGTTCCGGATAATGTAAATGAATCAACTTATAATACGTTAATGTTGGAACCTTCTGTGATTCAAACGCTCAGTAAGATTAAAGAATCCGATATTACAGTTCATGGAATTGGTGATGCGCTGAAGATGGCACGTAGACGTCAATCGTCAATCGAAGTCATCGAAAAACTTCAACATCATAAAGCTTCAGGCGAAGCATTCGGATATTATTTTGATGATCAAGGAAATATTGTTCATAAAGCAAGAACAATTGGACTTCAATTAGAAGACCTTGAATCAAAGAAGTTTATTTTTGCCGTTGCAGGGGGTAAGTCAAAAGGAGAAGCAATAAAAGCTTATCTTTCAATAGCTCCTAAAAATACAGTGTTAATCACTGATGAAGGTGCGGCAAATATTATCGTAAATCATAGTAATAAAAAGTGATTTCACTTTTTAAATATCATTATAAAGGAGGCCATTATCTATGGCAGTAAAAGTAGCAATTAATGGTTTTGGTAGAATCGGTCGTTTAGCATTCAGAAGAATTCAAAAAGTTGACGGCATCGACGTAGTAGCAGTTAACGATTTAACTGACGACGAAATGTTAGCGCATCTATTAAAATATGACACTATGCAAGGACGCTTCACAGGAGAAGTTGAAGTAGAATCAGATGGTTTCCGCGTAAATGGTTCAGAAATCAAATCATTCTCAGAACCAGATCCAAGCAAATTACCTTGGAAAGACTTAGACATCGATGTAGTACTTGAATGTACTGGTTTATTCACTGAAAAAGAAAAAGCAGAAGCTCACATCGAAGCAGGTGCTAAAAAAGTATTAATCTCAGCACCAGCTAAAGGTGACTTAAAAACAATCGTATATAACACAAACCATGACCAATTAGACGGTTCAGAAACAGTTGTTTCAGGTGCTTCATGTACAACTAATTCATTAGCTCCAGTAGCTAAAGTATTAAATGATGACTTTGGTTTAGTTGAAGGCTTCATGACAACAATCCACGCATACACTGGTGACCAAAGTACACAAGATTCACCTCACCGTAAAGGCGACAAACGTCGTGCGCGTGCTGCAGCAGAAAACATCATCCCTAACTCAACAGGTGCTGCTAAAGCAATCGGCTTAGTAATCCCTGAAATCGATGGTAAATTAGATGGCGGTGCGCAACGTGTACCTGTTGCAACTGGTTCATTAACTGAATTAACTGTTGTATTAGAAAAAGACGTTACAATCGAAGACGTAAACAAAGCAATGAAAAACGCTTCAACTGAATCATTCGGTTACACTGAAGACGAAATCGTTTCATCAGATGTAATTGGTATGACTTACGGTTCATTATTTGACGCTACTCAAACACGTGTTATGACAGTTGGAGATCGCCAATTAGTTAAAGTTGCAGCTTGGTATGACAACGAAATGTCATATACTTCACAATTAGTACGTACTTTAGATCACTTAGCATCACAATCTAAATAAGATTGAATTAAAATATTAATTTAACAAGCTCATTGTGCTGTGTTAAATTTAACTAAAAGCTTAGGAGTAAGCGGGGAGCACAAACGCTTCTCCGCTTATTTTACTTTATTGTTCCATTAAGAGGAGGAAATTTAGATGGCTAAAAAAATTGTATCTGACATAGAAGTTAAAGGTAAAACTGTTCTTGTTCGTGCGGATTTCAATGTTCCAATGAAAGACGGAGAAATCACTGATGATAACCGTATCGTTCAAGCTTTGCCTACAATTAAACATTTAATTGAAAATGGCGGGAAAGTCGTTTTATTCTCACATTTAGGTAAAGTTAAAGAAGAAAGCGATAAAGAATCATTAACATTAAAACCTGTAGCTCAAGAACTTACTGACAAATTAGGTCAAGAGGTTAAATTTGTTCCTGAAACACGTGGCGAACAACTTGAGCAAGCAGTAAAGGAATTAAATGAAGGTGACGTGTTATTAGTAGAAAATACACGTTTTGAAGACCTAGATGGTAAAAAAGAATCTAAAAATGATCCTGAACTAGGTAAATACTGGGCGTCTCTTGGAGATGTATTTGTAAATGACGCATTCGGAACAGCTCACCGTGAACATGCTTCAAACGTAGGTATCGCATCTAATTTAGAAACAGTAGCTGGATTCTTAATGGAAAAAGAAATTAAGTATATCGGCGGTGTTGTTGAGAATCCTGAAAAACCAGTAGTAGCTATACTTGGTGGAGCTAAGGTTTCAGACAAAATCGGCGTAATTACTAACTTATTAAAAATTGCGGATAAAGTATTAATTGGTGGAGGCATGTCATACACATTCTTTAAAGCGCAAGGTAAAGAAATTGGCCAATCACTATTAGAAGAAGATAAAATTGATTTCGCAAAAGAATTACTAGATCAACATGGCGATCAAATCGTATTACCAGTTGATTGTAAAGTAGCGAAAGAATTTTCAAATGATGCTGAAATCACTGAAGTATCTGTAGATGAAATCCCAGAAGACCAAGAAGCGATGGACGTTGGTCCGAAGACAGTTGAACTATTCAAAGAACAACTTCAAGGTGCTCACACAGTAGTCTGGAATGGACCTATGGGTGTATTCGAATTCAGCAACTTTGCAAAAGGAACAATTGGTGTTTGTGAAGCCATCGCTGAATTAAAAGACGCTAACACAATTATCGGTGGCGGCGATTCTGCAGCAGCAGCAATCTCTCTAGGGTATGCTGATGACTTTAGCCACATTTCAACTGGTGGCGGTGCTTCATTAGAATATCTAGAAGGTAAAACATTACCAGGCGTACAAGCTATTTCAGATAAATAATTTACACACGAACGTATATTAAAAATGATATGTATCATTCGTTTATGAATATATAAAACTAATAAATAGGAGTGTAATATAATGAGAAAACCAATTATTGCAGGTAACTGGAAAATGAATAAAACAGTTCAAGAAGCGAAAGATTTTATTAATGAATTACCAGTATTACCAGATACTAAAGAAGTAGAATCAGTAATTTGTGCACCAACTATTCAATTAGATGCACTTGTTACTTTAGTAAATGACGGTAAAGCTGAAGGCCTACAAATAGGTGCTCAAAATGCATTTTATGAAGATAATGGTGCATTTACTGGTGAAACATCTCCAGTTGCATTAGCAGATTTAGGTGTTAAATATGTAGTTATTGGACACTCTGAACGTCGTGATATTTTCCACGAAACAGATGAAGAAATTAACAAGAAAGCACACGCTGTATTCAACCATGACATGACACCTATTATTTGTGTAGGTGAAACAGACGAAGAACGCGAAAGTGGTAAAGCTAACGAAGTTGTTGGCAATCAAGTTAAGAAAGCTGTTGAAGGTTTATCAGAAGAACAACTAAAACAAGTTGTCATCGCGTATGAACCTGTTTGGGCTATCGGTACTGGTAAATCATCTAACGCACAAGATGCAAACGAAATGTGCGGACATGTAAGACAAACAATTGCTGATTTAGCAAATGATGATGTGGCTCAAGCTACACGTATTCAATATGGTGGTAGTGTTAAACCTCATAACATCAATGAATACATGGCTCAATCAGACATTGACGGCGCACTTGTTGGTGGCGCATCACTTAAAGTAGATGATTTCGTTCAATTGTTAGAAGGTGCTAAGTAATATGGCAAAACAACCTACTGCTTTAATCATTTTAGATGGTTTCGCAAATAGAGACAGTGAACATGGTAACGCTGTGAAACAAGCGAACAAACCTAACTTTGATCGTTATTATAGTAAATATCCAACAACTCAAATCGAAGCAAGCGGCTTAGATGTTGGACTTCCAGAAGGCCAAATGGGTAACTCTGAAGTAGGTCATATGAACATCGGTGCAGGGCGTGTTGTTTATCAAAGTCTTACACGTATCAATAAAGCGATTGAAGATGAAGGTTTCTACGATAACGAAGTGTTGAATAAAGCGATGGATCACGTTAAAGATAACGATTCAGCTTTACATGTATTCGGTTTATTATCAGATGGCGGAGTACACAGTCATTATGAACACTTATTTGCTATTTTAAAATTAGCTAAAAAACAAGGCATCGACAAAGTTTATGTGCATGCATTCTTAGATGGCCGTGATGTTGATCAAAAATCAGCATTGAAATACGTAGAAAAAACAGAAGAGAAATTTAAAGAAATTGGCGTAGGTCAATTTGCCTCTGTTTCAGGTCGTTATTATGCAATGGATCGTGACAAACGTTGGGATCGTGAAGAAAAAGCATACAACGCGATTCGTAATTTCGGTGGAGAAACATTTGAATCTGCTAAAGCCGGAATCGAAGCTAGTTACGACAAAGATGTTACTGACGAATTCGTTGAACCATTTATCGTAGAAGGTCAAAATAATGGTGTGAATGATGGTGATTCAGTCATCTTCTATAACTTCCGTCCTGACCGCGCGGCACAACTTTCAGAGATCTTCACAGATAAAGCATTTGATGGATTTAAAGTAGAACGCGTAAATGACTTATTCTATACAACATTTACAAAGTATAACGATAACATCGATGCTGAAGTTGTCTTTGAAAAAGTTGACTTAAAAAATACAATCGGTGAAGTAGCACAAAATGAAGGTTTAAAACAATTACGTATTGCAGAAACAGAAAAATTCCCTCATGTGACTTACTTTATGAGTGGTGGACGTAACGACGAATTCGAAGGAGAACGTCGCCGTTTAATTGATTCACCGAAAGTTGCTACGTATGATCTTAAACCAGAAATGAGTGCTTACGAAGTGAAAGACGCACTATTAGAAGAATTAGACAAAGGTGACTTAGATTTAATCTTATTAAACTTTGCTAATCCAGATATGGTAGGTCATAGTGGTAAATTAGAACCAACGGTAAAAGCAATTGAAGCCGTTGATGAATGTCTAGGCGAAGTCGTGGATAAAATCATCGACATGGGCGGTCATGCAGTAATTACAGCTGATCATGGTAACTCAGACATGGTATTAACAGATGATGATGAGCCAATGACAACGCACACTACAAATCCTGTTCCAGTTATCGTTACTAAAGAAGGCGTAACGTTACGTGAAACAGGTCGTCTTGGTGATTTAGCACCAACATTATTAGACTTATTAAACGTTAATCAACCTGATGATATGACAGGTGAATCATTAATTAATGATTAATAACTTTCTTTAAAACAAAGCAATGGAGGGCTTATATAAAAGCTTTTCATTGCTACAAAACATAAGTGAAATATTTTGTATTTATAGTTGTAAAGGCTATAATGAAAATGAAATTTCATATTTCTAAACTACTCATTTAAAAAGGAGATTTTAAACATGCCAATTATTACAGATGTTTACGCACGCGAAGTCTTAGACTCTCGTGGTAACCCAACAGTTGAAGTAGAAGTATTAACAGAAAGTGGCGCATTTGGTCGTGCATTAGTACCATCAGGTGCCTCAACTGGTGAACACGAAGCCGTTGAATTACGTGATGGTGATAAGTCACGTTATTTAGGTAAAGGTGTTACTAAAGCAGTTGACAATGTTAACGAAATCATCGCACCAGAAATTGTTGAAGGTGAATTTTCAGTATTAGAACAAGTATCAATCGATAAAATGATGATTCAATTAGACGGTACTGAAAACAAAGGTAAATTAGGTGCAAATGCAATCCTTGGTGTGTCAATCGCAGTAGCTCGCGCAGCAGCTGACTTATTAGGCCAACCACTTTACAAATATTTAGGTGGATTCAATGGTACTGAACTTCCAGTTCCAATGATGAACATTGTAAATGGTGGTTCACACTCAGATGCTCCAATTGCATTCCAAGAATTTATGATCTTACCAGTAGGTGCTGAATCATTCAGTGAATCATTACGTTGGGGAGCAGAAATCTTCCACAACTTAAAATCAATCCTTAAAAATCGTGGTTTAGAAACAGCAGTAGGTGACGAAGGTGGTTTCGCACCTAAATTTGAAGGTACAGAAGATGCTGTTGAAACAATTTTAGAAGCAATTAAAGCTGTAGGATTAGAACCAGGTAAAGATGTATTCTTAGGATTTGACTGTGCTTCTTCAGAATTCTTCGAAGACGGCGTTTATAACTACGCTAAATTCGAAGGAGACAATGGTTCTAAATTAACTGCGGAACAACAAGTCGACTACTTAGAAGAACTTGTAAACAAATACCCAATCATTTCAATTGAAGACGGTATGGATGAAAACGACTGGGACGGTTGGAAAGTATTAACTGACCGTATCGGTGACCGTGTACAATTAGTAGGTGACGACCTATTCGTAACAAACACTGCCATCTTATCTAAAGGTATTGAAAATGGCATCGGTAATTCAATCTTAATCAAAGTTAACCAAATCGGTACACTTACAGAAACATTTGAAGCTATTGAAATGGCTAAAAAAGCTGGCTACACTGCAGTTGTATCACACCGTTCAGGTGAAACAGAAGATACTACAATTGCTGATATCGCAGTTGCCACAAACGCTGGCCAAATCAAAACAGGTTCATTATCAAGAACAGATCGTATTGCTAAATACAATCAATTATTACGTATTGAAGATGAATTATACGAAACAGGTAAATTTGAAGGATTAAAATCATTCTACAATTTATCTAAATAATAACAACTTAAATCATGAGTTCACGCTAACATTTAAGTGTTAATGTAACGTCAGCCAATGTCTTTCGATGTTGGCTGGCTTTTTATTTTAAAAGTATCTTTAAGTTCAACACTGAATGATCAACCTTAATTGTTCATATTTCCTATTGGAACTGATATAATTAGAATTGTAATTTATAGAAGGGATTTTTTACTTATATGGACGAACAGACTAAGTCAAGAGTTACGAAAACGGCGCATTTGTTAGCATATACTTCACTTGCGATTGCAATATTATATGCGATTCATGTATTTGTAGTAATAGACGATCATGTCGTTAAACAAATGTTATCTAATAGTGGACAGAAACCTACTGACAACGCTATTGGCCTCATAAGAAATAACTTACAATTCACAGGTGTGATGTACGTACTTGCGAATTTAGCCGGCATTATTGCTATATGGAATAAACATACTTACTTATGGTGGTTCATGTTTGCAGTATTTGTCGCACAAGTCTTGTATAACTTAGTAAATATTAGTTCTTTATTTGTTGCGATTAGTGACGTTAAGTCGCCACTGAATATCTTGCCATTGAGCATCGCTTTATTATTATCGATAATTATGGCAATTTATATGTTAATTGTTTCAATTAAAAGAAAAAGTACATTTAATAAGTAGTAATTTGCTAAATGTAATTCACGTATGGTATAATGCCACTCGTATATAATGAATGGAGGACAATTTTTATGCATACATTAATCATCATACTTTTAATATTAGATTGTATTGCATTAGTAACTGTTGTATTACTCCAAGAAGGTAAAAGTAATGGATTATCAGGCGCGATAAGTGGTGGTGCCGAGCAGTTATTTGGTAAACAAAAACAACGTGGCATCGATTTATTTTTGCATAGATTGACGATCGTTTTAGCAGTTATATTCTTCTTGTTAATGGTAGGCATAAGTTATTTTGGTTTATAAGGTCCGACGATTCGAAAGTCGGGCTTTTTTATTTGTGAGTTTAGCAAAAGATAGTTTTCCATTTATCATAAAAGTACAGTTGTTGTAAGGCGAAAGGATTGAATAACGATGCAAATTAAATTACCAAAACCATTCTTTTTTGAAGAAGGACCACGAGCTGTGTTATTGTTACATGGTTTTACTGGGAATTCTTCAGATGTCAGACAGTTAGGAAGATATCTCCAGAAAAAAGGCTATACTTCTTACGCTCCACATTATGAAGGGCATGCGGAACCACCTGAAGAAATTTTAAAATCAAGTCCACATGTATGGTATAAAGATGCACTTGATGGGTATGATTTTCTCGTAGAACAAGGTTATGAAGAAATTGTCGTGGCCGGATTATCATTAGGTGGATGTTATGCATTAAAATTAAGCTTAAATAGAGATGTAAAGGGTATTGTAACCATGTGTTCTCCTATGTATATCAAAACAGAAGGAGCAATGTTTGTAGGTGTACTAGACTACGCGTGTAACTTTAAGAAATACGAAGGAAAAGATGAGTCTACAATTGAGCAAGAAATGGCTGCCTTTAAACCTACTTCTACATTACATGAGTTGCAAAGCCAAATTAAAGATATTAGATCCCAAGTAGATGAAGTTATGGATCCACTATTAGTTGTCCAAGGGGAATTGGATAATATGATTAATCCTGATTCAGCAAACATTATATACAACGAAAGTGATTCAGATATTAAAGATATAAAATGGTATGCAAACTCTGGTCATGTTATTACAATTGATAAAGAAAAAGAAACTGTATTTGAAGATGTATACCAATTTTTAGAATCGTTAGATTGGTCCAAATAATAAAGTAGATAGAAAATAAGAAAGGAGGGGACAAAATGAATTTAAAACAATCCATAGAAGAAATTATTAAACAACCTGATTATGAACCGATGTCAGTGTCAGACTTTCAAGATGCGCTCGGTTTAAGTAGTGCTGATTCATTTAGAGAATTAATTAAAATATTAGTAGAATTAGAACAAACTGGTTTGATTGAACGTACAAAAACAGATAGATATCAACGCAAAGAAACTAAATCATCAAAGCAATCTAAATTAATTAAAGGTAAATTAAGCCAAAACAAAAAAGGCTTTGCATTTTTACGTCCAGAAGAAGATGATATGGAAGATATTTTCATTCCACCTACTAAAATAAACAGAGCAATGGACGGGGACACTGTTCTTGTTGAATTACAAAAATCTAAAGGTGAACATAAAGGTAAAGTTGAAGGTGAAGTCAAATCCATCGAAACTCATTCTGTGACACAGGTTGTAGGAACTTATAGCGAGGCGCGTCATTTCGGCTTCGTTCTGCCGGATGATAAACGTATCATGCAAGATATTTTTGTTCCTAAAGGTCAAAACTTAGGTGCAGTAGATGGACATAAAGTATTAGTTCAAATAACGAAATATGCGGACGGTACTGATAATCCAGAAGGTCATGTGTCAGCAATACTTGGTCATAAAAATGATCCAGGTGTAGATATTTTATCTATTATTTATCAACATGGCATAGAAATTGACTTCCCAGATAAAGTACTGGAAGATGCTCAAGCAGTACCTGAAGAAATTAAACCAGAACAAATTGAAGGACGCACAGATTTACGTGATGAACTAACAATTACGATTGATGGTGCAGATGCTAAAGACTTAGATGATGCGATTAGTGTGAAGAAACTAGATAATGGTAATACGCAATTAACAGTAAGCATCGCGGATGTAAGCTATTATGTGACTGAAGATTCACCACTAGATCAAGAAGCGTATGAACGTGCCACGAGTGTGTATTTAGTTGATCGCGTTATACCTATGATACCGCATCGTTTAAGTAACGGTATTTGTTCACTAAATCCGAAGGTCGACCGTTTAACATTAAGTTGTCAAATGGAAATTAACCAGCGTGGTGACGTTATAAATCATAGCATCTTTGATAGTGTCATTCATTCTAATCATCGAATGACTTATGATGAAGTAAACGAAATCATCACTGATCAAAATGAAGCAACACGACAAAAGTATCCAGACGTTACACCTATGCTAGATTTAGCACAAGATTTATCAAATCGTTTAATTGCGATGAGAAGACATCGTGGTGAAATTGACTTTGATATTAGTGAAGCTAAAGTATTAGTAAACGATGAAGGTATTCCAACGGATGTCGAATTAAGACAGCGTGGCGAAGGTGAACGTCTAATTGAATCATTCATGCTTGCAGCCAACGAAACAATCGCTGAACACTTTGACAACTTACAAGTACCATTTATTTACCGTGTTCACGAACAACCTAAATCAGAAAGATTACGTCAATTCTTCGACTTTATTACGAACTTTGGTTTAATGATCAAAGGTACAGGTGAAGACATTCATCCATCGACATTACAGAAAATTCAACAAGAAGTTGAAGGTCAACCAGAACAAATGGTGATTTCTACTATGATGCTTCGTTCAATGCAACAAGCACGTTATGACGATGTAAACTTAGGTCATTTCGGTTTATCAGCTGAGTTCTACACTCATTTCACATCACCTATCCGTAGATATCCTGACTTAATCGTACACAGATTAATCCGTAAATATATCATTGAGCAATCCATGGATAATGAAACCCTTAATAAATGGGAAGAAATGTTACCTGAAATTGCAGATCATACTTCTACAAGAGAACGTAGAGCGATTGATGCAGAAAGAGATACGGATGAACTGAAAAAAGCAGAATACATGGTACAACATATCGGTGAAGAATACGAAGGTATTATCAGCTCAGTGGCAAACTTCGGTATGTTCGTTGAATTACCAAATACAATTGAAGGTATGGTTCATGTATCAAACTTAACTGACGATTATTACCACTTTGATGAACGTCAAATGGCAATGATTGGTGAAAGACAAGCTAAAGTATTCCGTATTGGGGATCCAGTAAAAATTAAAGTCGTTAATGTAGACGTAGATGAGCGTATGATTGATTTCCAAATTGTAGGTATGCCATTACCGAAAAATGATCGTGGCAGTCAAAGACCTGCAAGAGGAAAAACAATTCAAACTAAAACAAGAGGCAACGCTTTAGATAAGTCTAAAGACGATCGAAAAGGTAAAAAGAAATCAAAACAACGTAAGGGTAAAAACCAACGTAATAAAGATAAAAAAGGTAATACCAACCATAAACCATTTTATAAAGATAAAAAGGTTAAAAAGAAAGCACGTAAAAAGAAAAAATAACTCAACAAAGAGGTGAAACTCAATGCCGAAAAAGAAGAAAAAATCACCAGGAACATTAGCTGAAAATCGTAAAGCAAGACATGATTTCAACATAGAAGATACGATTGAAGCGGGCATTGCGTTGAAAGGAACTGAAATTAAGTCAATTCGTCGTGGTAGCGCAAATTTAAAGGATAGTTACGCACAAGTATCAAAAGGTGAAATCTTCCTTCAAAATATGCACATTGCGCCGTACGAAGAAGGTAACCAGTTCAACCATGATCCACGTCGTTCAAGAAAACTATTACTTCATAAAAAAGAAATATTAAAACTTGGCGACCGTACGAGAGAAATTGGTTATTCTATTGTTCCTTTAAAACTATATTTAAAGCATGGTAACTGCAAAGTATTACTTGGCGTTGCAAGAGGTAAGAAGAAATACGATAAACGTCAAGCATTGAAAGAAAAAGCAGTCAAACGCGATGTGGACAGAGAGATGAAAGCCCGTTATTAAGCGAAAGATATTGCCAAAGATATTAATCTTTGGTAATATTGAATATGCTTTCTAAAAAATGTCAGTTAATATAAGCATTTTTTCTAAGAGAATGCTTGTTAATTTTTATTAAGGGGACGTTCTTGGATTCGACAGGGGTCCCCCGAGCTGATTAAGCGTGTCGGAGGGTTGTCTCCGTATCAACACACACAGTTAAAATTAACTGACAAATCAAACGATAATTTAGCAGTAGCTGCGTAATAGCCACTGCATCGCCTAACTGCATCTCCTATGTGCAGTTAACGCGATTCAACCTTAGTAGGATACGCTAAACACTGCCGTTTGAAGTCTGTTTAGAAGAGAACTAATCAAACTAGCATAGTGTTGGTTGTCTGTCTCCTATCACTATGTGAAACTTACAGATAGACTACACACGTAGAAAGATCTGTATCAGGACCTCTGGACGCGGGTTCAAATCCCGCCGTCTCCACTATTGAGCCTACAACCCGCATGGTTGTGGGCTTTTTCATTTTTGTTGCCACAGTTTTGCCCTAATATTGCCACAGAGCCTATAAAAAAAGCCATCATCCAAACATGAATAATGGCTACAACTATTTAGCAATTTCTTATATGTAAAGGGGCAATTTAATTTAAAAATCATTACTTTTTATCTTTTTACCCATATAAACAGTAAACTTATAATGAGTAATATATCTATTATTTTCATCAAGAATGAACCAAATTTGAGTATATGTATATCGCAAATGTAACCAACGATTGGCATAAAAATGCTCAATATTAATGTAATTAAAATAATAGCTAACAGTTTGCGTTGAGAAATATATTAGCCTCTTAACTTATGAAATTTAAGTTTTTGTTAAAACTAGGTGTGATATCTACACAATTGTATGTAAGTTGTGTGAATTTGCAAAATATCGTTTCTAGGTTTAAAATATATTTATATATGTTAAATAAGCTATGTTAAACGTGACGTTTAGTGTTATCTAAAAAGACTATTTTCAACAAAAAAGAAGCCACTCTACGGCAATAGAGTAGCTCCACACACATATTAGTCTTCTTTACGAACGCCTTTGAATGGTTCTGAATCTGATTTTACTTGCATGAATTCACCAGTTTCAGTATCACGTTTAACATAGCTATCGTTTTGAGGGTTTTTAACTTGAGAACGATCTTTTACTTGACCAGTACGTTCTTGATTGTTTGAGTTGTTATTATTTGTACTATTGTTATTATTGTTGTTGTTGTTATTATTGTTTGAATTATTTGTAGCCACAATAAACACCTCCTTCCTTGGTTGGTAATTATAGTATAACAATTGTAATTTTATAATAAAGTGAAACAAATGATTATAAAAGTAAAATTTTTGTTAATATTTTAACTTTCGATATCAAAGGCCTTTGATATAATTAAAAAGCATTTTATTTATTTTTTAGAAAAATAATCGTTAATATCTTTCATAAAATTAAAAATTTGGTTGATGGACGCACAATTTTATTGGTTGTGAGTTTTTTATCATTAAAAAAGTAGGCACAAAGGTGATTCGCCTTTGTGTCTACTTTTATTTTATACTTTAACAATGGATTAGCGCGACGACATATGAGTTATAAATGTATGTGCGCTTTAGGGAAGTGATAATTTTTAGGTTCTTTTGGTGGTATAATTGCTCTAGCAATCGTGAGTAAACCGACTTTACCACATAACATCACAATAACGATTAACAATTTAGTTATTCCATGATACTCCGGTGTTAAGTTCATTGACAATCCTACTGTACCAAAGGCTGAAACGACTTCAAATAGTATTTTAATAAAGGAAATCGTCGGGTTAATCATTGATATAATGAAAGTCATGAAAAATATAAATGCGATAGAAATATTGATTATCACAATAGACATTTTAATATATTTATCGAATATTTCTTTATTGAACAATGAAATACTGTGTTCTTTTCTTAAAGTGTTTAGCACAAATATGACAATAATCGCGAAAGTTGTAACTTTAACACCACCAGCTGCACTTAATGGTGCGCCCCCGATAAACATCAATAACATGAATAACAGGGCAGTAGGTGTCGTTATACTACCAATATCGACAGTGTTAAATCCTGCTGTACGCGTTGTGACAGATTGGAAGAATGCATTTCCTATCTTTTCAATAATACCCATGTGATTTAAAGTATTCGCTTGTTCAAGTAAGAAAAAGAGTACCATACCTGAAACAATCAAAATCGATGTTGTCGATAGTACAAGCTTTGAATGCAATGATAGTTTATTTAACTTTCTACAATATAATAAGTCTATAATTACAAAATGACCGAGACCGCCCATGATGATTAACAACGGAACAACAATTATGACCACTGGATCATTCGCAAAATGAATTAAATTGTCTTTAAATAATGCAAACCCAGCGTTGTTAAACGCAGATATTGATGTAAATATACTAATAAACACGCCTTTTCCTAAGCCGTATTTAGGAATAAATGTTAAACATAAACATAGCGCACCAATTGTTTCACTTACTATACTGTAAATTGCGAGATGCTTAATTAATTTAATAATGCCACCCGGTTCATCGATATTCCAAGTAACCATAATTAAGAATCTGTTTTTTATTGAGATCTTTCTATTTAAAATAACGAGTGTCAACATCGTCACCGTTACAATCCCTAAACCACCGATTTGAATCAGGGCGAGAATAACAAGCTCACCTAAGAGATTAAATTGGGTTCCTACGTCAACGGGAGATAAGCCAGTCACTGTAAATGCACTCGAAGCTACAAATAACGCATCAATAAAATTGATAGGTTTTTTACCGGTGTACGGTAAATAAAGTAACAATGCTCCTATTATCGTCGTTGATAGAAATAAGAGTAGATAGAAATATAATGGTTTATTTACTTTGCTCATTTTTTAATCACCATTCATTGAAAATTTAAAACCTCTTAAAGGATAATAACATAATACCCAGTATATACTAATATAAATTTTTTTGTTACCAAAATTAAAAATGAAAGTGCAAAAAAGAGTATGTATTACAAGGTTCGGGTTTGAAAGTGTTAATCCCTCGTAGAAAGATATTCGCATGCACTTGTTTAGGTAGATAGAATATGAAATTATTATAAAAAGAGAACGTAGAAATCTATTTATTTAAGTAAGGAGACCAACGATGTCATTAGCAGAAATTGTTATGTTACTTTTAACAGTGACTGTGGTGCTTTTTATAATTATTTTTAATTTAATATTAGATAAATCATTAAAATATACAATTATTGCTATGATTGTGCATTCTATACTGTTATTTTTAATTAGAGTTTTTTGGGCAGGTCACTCAGTTACTTCTTCAATAATGAAGTCGTTTGATATTTTAGAAGTCATTGCTATCGTTGTCGTGGCCGTCGTGTTTTTTAAAAAGAGAAAGACGTAATATCTTACATAAATGATTTATTATTAAACATACATCAATTGATATTGCTTTTTAAAGTTTTCTCTTTGATAATAGTACGGAATTGAAGTGTAGTTATTTTAAAGGTGTGAAATGATATGATATTGATTAGTGCTTGTCTGATAGGAGAAGCGGTACGATATGATGGAGGTCATAAATTAGATCAAAGATTGAAAGACCTCGTAGATAAAGGAGAAGCGATTACTGCTTGTCCAGAGTTGCTTGGAGGACTTTCTGTTCCAAGAGAACCGTCTGAAATCGTAGGTGGAGACGGATTTGATGTATGGAACGACGAGGCTAAAGTGATGACCGTGACAGGTAGAGATGTTACTGAAGCATTTAAAACAGGTGCCAAGCAGACGTTAAAGATAATACAGTCATTTGAGTGCGATACGGTAGTTTTAAAATCGAACAGCCCTTCATGTGGTACACGGACGATTTATAATGGGCAATTTAATGGGGGGAAAACAGCAGGCCCCGGCGTATTATCAGCATTATTAAGTGAATACAACATACGTGTTTATGATGAAGTAGAATTTTTAGCTACACTTGTAGAATAATTTAAAAATTTAGTTATTCTGATTATTGTGTTTTTTACAAAGTAGTTAAATTTAGTTATATTACATTCATCTATATGTAATCTTTTAGAAAAGTGACTATGATATATTATCCCAGGATTAAAGGTGAAGTAATTTAAAACAACTTAATTGTTTTTGTCTTTAATAATGATATTTTTTGAAAGGGATATGTATGTCTAAAGTTATATCGCGTTTAATAATCATGTCACTTGTTACTTCGATATGTATATTTTTAACTCATGAAACAGTTTCAGCTGCTACCGAAAATGAAGCAATTACCCATGTTGATACGCTTGAAGGTAAAGGTTGGGATTATGATAACGCTTATGGATGGCAGTGTTTCGACCTCGTTAATGAACAATGGGATTATTTATATAACCATGGTTTGAAAGGGGCTTATGCAAAACAAATACCATTTGCCAATGACTTCACAGGGGAAGCGACTGTTTATAAAAATACACCAGAATTTAAAGCTAAGGCAGGGGACATCGTCGTATTTAATGATAACTATGGTAACGGTGCTGGACACACGGCAATCGTTACAAACGGCAATGCAGATGGTAATTATTATAAATTTGAGTCACTTGATCAAAACTGGTACGGCGGTGGCGCAACACGAACTGAAGTAGCACATAAGGTAGTTCATAATTATGATACCGAAATGTGGTTTATAAGACCTAAATATAATTAAGCAAAAATCAAACTTCCCTTAGAAGTTATCGTACGTGTGAGATGACATTTGAGGGGAGTTTTAATATTTCACCATGTGACAAAAGTGTAAGCTCACTGCCCATGTGTCTTTGTTAATATAAATGTATAGAATACTAGGGGGAATAAAATGTTATTTAATAGTACAGCTTCTCTTCTAGCCATCGGATTCTTGGTATTTGGTATTAGTGCAATGATATATATGAGTTATGAAATGTATAAAGCCCTTATAAAAAGTCACAAAAAAATGAATCTAGAACCTGGAATATATACTTTATTGATAGCTGCAGTGTGTGGTATTGCGTTGTTAGTCATAATGACTGTGCCAAGTTAATATAAAAAGAAATGTGTGAGGAGTGGGACAGAAATCGAATTTTTAATAAAGGTTTCGTAGTCCCACCCGGGCAAGAATGACTAGGATTGAAAAAGCTTAATCTAAGCGCATTTTCAATTCAGACATCTACTGCCAAATTGACAAAGAGTCTGAGACACTTATTTTTGTCTCAGACTCATAATTTTTATTAAGAGGGATTTAAAATAACATAGTAAGTGCAAATACAAATAAAATAATTGCTAATATAATTAAAATGATACCGAATATACGCACTTTTCTTGATTGTATATGAACCGCTTTACTTTCATATTCATTTGCGTTTGTAGTTCGAGTTAATTCACGTTTACTTTCACGGAATGAAAAATATGCGAGAACAAGTAAAATAATGCTGGTTAATATAAAAATAATTGCTAAAATATTCAATTTGGAGCCTCCTGTTGTTCAATGGAAAATGAAATATCTGAATGCCAGGTAATAACATAACGTAAGTAGATTAAATATATTGTACTACACTTAAGTGCGATAAATGATTGTATAAATTTATCGTTAAGATTATTATGATTACTTATGGTTATAATAATTGTCTTTTTATTTGAAAGCGTTTTGATTTTGTATATTAAATATGATTATATGCATTAAGTTGTAAGATGTCTAGTTTTGTAAATAGAAGTCGTAAGAAATACTGAAATACGCATAGACTTAATAATTGTAGGGCGAAAGGCCTGGTGTGGAAATGAGTGTATTAGGGTAAATTATTTATACACACATGATTTAATAATTAGTATGATTAAAGGGATGAGATTATGAAAATTAAGACATTTCATATGCAATATGAAGAAAATTTTGAAGAATTTGATCAACGTGTCAATCAATTTCTCGATGAAATATTGAAACAACATCATTATTCTGTCGTGAGCGTTACGCCTACAGTTACGAATAGTGTTGAAGGTGTAGATTATTTTATAACAGTAGTTTATAAACAAGGTTAAAATATATCGTGTTTATAATTAGAATATCAGTTTAATTTGATATTGAAAGGGAATCGCACAGTGAGATGTTTAATAGATAAAAATAAGGTAATGGGAGTGTATTAAATTGAAAATAATTGCTATGAGTATTTTCGTAGATGACCAGGAAAAAGCAAAAAAGTTTTATACTGAAAAATTAGGATTTGAATTAGTGCACGATAAAGATTTAGGAAATGGATTTTCTTGGTTAACTGTTAAAGAAGCACATTCAAACAATCCAGTAGAAATAGTACTTGAACCTAATGAAAGCATGATTGCGAAAAACTATCAAGAAGGGTTACTTTCAGCAGGAATACCTGCTACGATGTTTGGTGTTGAAAATCTAGAAGATACTGTTAAAAATTTAAAAGATGCCGACGTTGAATTTCATACAGAACTTTCAGAAATGAGCGGTGTTAAATATGCTATTTTCAAAGATACTTGCGGTAATTTAATACAAATAATTGAACAATAAAATTTCATTAATTAATTGGATAAAGAGATTCGGATAGACGCCATGATTCAAAATGTGCACTATCCGAGTCTCTTTTAATTTTAAATAGAATCTTTATTTTTTGAGTTTATGTATATTGATTATTTTTACCGTGTTACGATTATTTTTTCATTTTATCTATATCTTGTGAAACTAAAGTTAATAACTCTTCTGTTTCGTTATCAGTTAACTCATCTGAGCCTTTAATTCTTACAACGGTCCCCTTATCTGTTTTAACGTGGTAAACAGGCTCGTTGTCTTTATATACTTTACGCAATACTTCCATACCATCACCCTTTTTTCTAAAACAAACCAAAACACTCAAATATAATAAAGATAAACAATCGCATAGACATTTTATTTCATTCATCATTATATAAAATAAATGATAATGTATTATCCTAATGATAACTTTTTTGTATTTTATTTTCCAACAGTTTGATTATAATGAATTCGAAATAAATAATGGTGTTTGAAATAAGGATGTTGGTTGCTTTGAAAAAATTTATCCATAAGTGGAAGGGACATAGAAAACCGTCGTAAAACATTCATTTTACGACGGTTTGTATACTATTGGTACATTTGAAATATTACAAATCAACAATTGTTAATTTGTGATGTTGTTCATCTACTTCAACTTTTAATGCTTTGCTATTATTTTCAACATGTGTTGCAACAACTTGATTATTTTCAACGGTGAAAGTAACTTCACTTAAAATGCCCATTGCAAAATCATTAATTGCACTCACAATCGAAATAGAATGTTGGTCTTCTTGAATGGAAAATTCATGCTTACTTTGATTATCAATTTGCCAATCGGGGAAGTAAGTTAGTTTCAAAGTAAATGCCTCCTGAGTTGTGTTGAAATATCTATAATTTATAATAATCTAGCTAAATACGAGAGAAAAGACTATACCCACGACTCCGAAAACGATTAACATTACAGTTAAGCCGAGCAAAGATTCTTTCGCTTCACTAGAATTTCTTACTTTATATATAATTAAAGAGATAATACCACTGACTAAAAATATTACGGATAACCAAAATACGATCATAAAATGAACGCTCATATTGACGCACCTCCTCGAAACAATCCAAATACTATAAATAATATCCTTATTTTATCATTTATACCATTTCAGCAGTAGCAGAAAAGTTTCTTTTCCCTATAAGTTAGAAGAAAAGTCACTATTTTATTTTATATTTTCGTGTATAGTTACAATTATTTAATAAATATTTGTATTTAAGTTATACTAAAAATAGATTCTTAAAAAGGAGAGTTAAGTATGACTGAAGTAAATAAAGTGATTTACATCGTTTTAGCATTATTTTTAGGTAGTTTCGGCATTCATAAATTTTATGCTGGCAAAAAACTTTCAGGTTTCTTACATTTAGCATTCTGTTGGACATTTATACCACATTTAATCGCAATCATTAGCGCAATTATGACGTTATTCGTACCATCTGATGAAAATGGTAACATCGCTGTTTAATTTTCTATAAAACTTAAAAGTTAATGAAGACTTGTCTTTGATCGGATTTATTTTCAGCACAAAGAGCAACTGAGTTCAATTAAATAACATGAATTGAGTTGCTCTTAATTATTAAAAAAAGATGTGTAATTATTGTCTATAACCTATGATTTAGTCGACTTTTGAGACGATTTTTCTAGTGTCACGAAAATTTTACAATCTTTACAAAGTTAGTATACATACTGGTATAATAGGAATATCTCGAATTCGAAATATTAAAGTTATATTTTAGGAATAGACAAATTATTTAAATTTGATATGATTACAATTAACATTCAAAGTTATAAAAATATTTTCATTAAATTTTATAAAAATCGAGGTTGAAAAAATGACATTTTATGATTTTGTAATTGGCTTTATTGATGATGATACACCACTTGGTAAGCTTGCAAATTGTATCATGGTGGATCAAAGTTTTCCTAAACATGAAACTTGTCTTGATACCTTGCGCGATTATTTTTATGACAATTACCTAGATGGTGAAGTGTTGGCTTCAGCAAACAGAGCATTGAGTTTATACGGTTCTAGTGTAGCTTATAATTAATACATTAATCAGGCACTAGTATTTCGTATAATACCAATTCTGTTTTTCTAATGCGACTTTGATGTCGGCTGTTTTAAAATTAATTTCGTTATCTATAATTGAAAATGGTTCAATTATATTTTGGGCCATCCAGGAACTTATGAGTTCATTAGGTAAACCATCAAGTTCCATATCACTTTTACTTAATACAAAGCATTCCCAATCAAGTGAAATGTTGGATGGGTTAATGTAGTTACACTCATTTTGTGGTTGCATAGATAAACACCCCTTAAAATATATGTCATACAGTTAAACGCGTTTGATATTTTTTTTACAAACGCCTTGCTGTAAATATTTAATCATTATGAAATGTATGGCGTGTAATTAATACATTCTAATGAAATAATTGACATTGATTCGTGTCGTTATTTATGTATTCCCCTTTTTTTAGATGTTTGAACCTTATTTTTCAATATTTCCATTAAAAAATTGGAAACATGTGGGTGACATGCTTCCAATCCTCTACTTTTTCTTTTCAATTTAACTTCTTTAATTTATTTATTTTTCTCCAAGCTTTTCTATCATTATTATTTATAGTCATAATAGATTTTGAGAGTTACCACGGAATAATGCCTAATATACATGCGACAAGTATCATAAATAGGCTGGAACCAATTGCCCACTTAATTACGACACGTTGGTTTTGACCGTATTCAATATCTAACATACCTACAAGTAAATATCCCGCTGCATATAAAGGACTTAACACGTGTAAAGGCTGACCGAGTACAGACGCTTTAGCCATATCAATTTTGGACACTCCAAATTGATGTGCAGATTCAGCTAGAATTGGTAATACTCCGTAATAAAATGGATCATTTGCCATAAAATATGTGAAAGGTCCACTTAGTACTGCAGTGATAATTGCGAAATGACTCCCCATCGCATCTGGAATAATATGTACTAAAGTATTTGCCATTTCATCTACCATCTTTGTTCCATCCATTACTCCTGTGAAAATACCTGATGCAAACACTAAACTGATTACAGATAAAACATTGCCAGCGTGTTTTTTAACTACTGAATTTTGGATGCTTAAATTTGGATAGTTGATCAATAATGCTACTCCGAACCAAACCATAAATAGAACAGGTATGGGTAATACTTCAAGAACGAGACAGACGATAAGCGAAATCGTTAAAATTGCGTTTGGAATAATCATCTTTGGTCTCTTTAATAAAGATTCTTCTTTCGTTTCGTCTTTCTTCACATCTTCTAATTCAATGTCAGATTGATATGATAATGTTTTACGTGCTCGTTTACCTAAAATAAATGCAACGATTAATGCAAATAAAATTCCTGCAGCCATCACTGGAACGAGTGGAATAAATACATCCTCAGTTGAAACTTGTAAAGCAGAAATAGCCCTTGCTGTTGGTCCTCCCCAAGGCAGCATATTCATTACGCCAATTGATAATAGCGCTAACGTTGAAAGCGTGTATAAACTCATACCAATCTTTTTATAAAGTGGATCATTGCCGTTACTGTGATAATAAAAGTTGTTGTCCCGTCACCATCTAATGCTACCATTGAAGCTAAGATGACAGTTCCAATAGTAATTTTTACTGGACCCCCTTTAACAACTTTAATAATTTGATTAATGACAGGTTCAAATAAACCTGCGTCAATCATGACACCGAAATAGAGAATGGCAAATGTTAACATAATGCCTGTCGGTGCTACAGTTTCTATCCCATCGAGCATATATTTACCAAGCCCAGAGTAGAAACCTCCAATTAATGCGAAAATAGTTGGGATTACAATTAAAGCAATCAAAGCTGACATCTTTCGTGTCATAATCAATGCCATGAATACAATAATCATAATAAACCCGAGTATTGCTAAATTCATAAAAAAACCCCCTTATTCATATGATTATATCAATTTCAGAAAATTTATAAAATTGAAATTATTGATTTGGTTTAATTTTTTCGAAAAAGATGATATTGTTTTGAAAACTTAATATTTTAATTTTTTTATATATAAGAAAACTAGAATAATATTGTCTTGCGTTACATAAATGTGGTAATGTAGAGTTGGATATAAAGGGGGCGTAACTGTTGAAGTCCTTAATTACAATTACTGTATCATTATTAATTCTCGTGTTAATTGCTTTTTTAATATTAAATCTATTTCTGCCAAGATTTTACAATGAGAAAGATGATTAACCCGAGTGGGGATAGTGCAACGTGAATTTAACAAACATAAGGTAAAAAAATATGGCGAGTGAATGCTTAAACATTCACTCGCCATTTGTTATATATAAACGCATCTAGTTATTATTCTGCAACTTCAACGTTTAAGTCAACGTCGATGTTACCACGTGTTGCTTTAGAATAAGGACAGAAGTTATGCGCATCTTCTAAATATTTTTCAGCGTCTTCTTGAGATAATACGTTGTTTACTTTTGCATTAATTGAAACGCTTAATTTTGGACTTTCAGCATCTGGATCGTCTTCAAGACGTACTGTTAAAGTTACTTCTGGTTTAGCGTCTCTTACTTTGTTTTGTTTAAGAATTAAATCAAACGCACCATTAAAGCAAGATGCATAACCAGCTGCAAATAATTGCTCTGGGTTAGTACCTTTCTCAGCATCAGCTTGATCTGGAGGAATCACTGCTACGTCAATTGCTTTATCATCAGTATGAACATGACCGTTACGTCCGCCTGTGTTTACTGCACTAGTTTCATATTTTACTGCCATTTTATAACCTCCTTTTATCTTCATTATATGTATTACCCACGTTTACGTTTTTCCAATCATTTCATTCCAGTTCAGTTTTTCATTTAAATTCAAGCCGTTAGTGAAACAGAGCATCATCATTCTGAAAGAACATATGCATTTAATAATTATAGAAAAATTGATAAACTTAGACCAATCGAAGTGTAAGAAGAACTATTTTTACAAAGGAAGTCTAATTTTATGGCAAATACACAAATAGCAGTGACGATTGAACCTGAATCGTTATTAAATCAAACAACCAAAGAACAGTTAATTCTTTTTCAAGCATCATTCGACATCATTGAATTAAGAATAGATCAATGGGAAAAGGCATTTACGGCACAATTAATTAAAGCATTAGAGGCACTCCACGCTTTAGAATTAAATAAACAAATATTGGTTACGTACCGAACACTTTCACAAGGTGGTTCAGGGAAGCTGGACGAAGATGAATATATGAAACTATTGACCGAAATTATTCAAATCGATTCTGTGGATATGATAGATGTAGAATTTGATAAATCAAAATTCCGCGACCCTTTAAAAGCATTAATTGCCCAAGCGAATCATAAAGATATCGAAGTTGTATTATCTTACCATGACTTTCAAGAGACCCCTTCATTAGAAGAACTTAAACACCTTTACTTTAAAATGCATCAACTTGCACCAGCATATTTAAAGGTTGCGGTGATGCCTAATGATAAACTTGATGTCATTCATCTACTTGAAGCACTTGTAATAACGGCTGAACATGTACCGCAAAAAGCGATAGGTATCGCGATGTCACATTTAGGTATCGTTTCAAGAACTGCGCAAGGTCTTTTTGGTGGAAGCGTTTCATATGGTTGCTTAGATGAGCCGAAAGCACCAGGACAAATACATGTTGAACGCTTGAAGCAATTACTTGAAGTGTATGAGTAATTTGAAATGTAGCCTTTTCTGATTTATAATTGAAAATAGTTATCATTTGACGAAAGGGAGATTAAGTTATGGAACTACAAGAAGCGATAGCACAACGTAGAAGCATCAAAATCTTCAAAAGAGATATGAATATAGACGACAATCGTTTATATGAAGCAATAGATAATGCGACAGATGCTCCCAACCATGGTTTGAGACAACCATGGCGAATTGTTCATATTACGAAAGATCGATTAGGTGAAATGAGTAAACAGCTTACAAAGATTACATTTCCAGACGAACCAAATAAACAAAAGGATCATTATGATACTGTTACGAATTTAGGTGGTATGCTTACACTCATCGTAAAAGAAGAACCTGATGTGAAAGATAATTTAGAAAATCATATGGCCTTTGGTGCATTTGCTCAAAACTTAATGTTGCTCTTACACGAGGCCGGCATAGGTAGTTGTTGGAAGACACCAAAATATATTTTCAACAACAAGGATATTGGTGCGATATTTAATTTAGCTGAAGATGAAAAACTTGTAGGTTTTCTTTATTTAACAGACTTAGAAGTGGACATGCCTCATCCTAAACGTAAAAAACAAAATTTCGTACAAAAATTTTAGTAGTCGGATGGAATACAAGCTGTTAAAAATATTTCAGAATAAGAATAAAACGGGAGTGGGACAGAAATCGTATTTTCTATTAGAGTTTTCCTAGTCCCACCCCGGCAAGGATGACTAGGATTGAAAAAGCTTGTTCTAAGCGCATTTACAATTCAGACATTTACTGCCAATTTGACAACGAGTCTGAGACACCTATTTTTGTCTCAGACTCGTTTTTATACATGATACAAAATGAATGATTAATATAATACCCTCCAAAAGATTTCAACTAAAAATCTAATGGGGGTAAATTAAAATGTAATGTCCTTAAAGTTTTAAAAGTTGAGTATATATTATTTAAAAGTTTCTTCTAAAAATGATTCAACTTGTTCAGGTGATTTTGCATTTGCTGAATGTAAGTGCGCAACTTTATCTCCATTTTTGAATACAAGTAAACTTGGGATACCCATCACTTCGTTATCAGCAGCTACATCTTCTAATTCGTCGCGATTCACTGTAAACCATTGATAGTCGTTATATTTTTCTTTGATTGGATCAATCCACATGTCCATAGCTTTACAATCTGGGCACCAGCCTGCTTCGAATTTAACGATAACGGGTTGGTCACTTTGTATAGTTTCATTAAAGTTCTCTGTAGAGTTAATAGTTTGCATCGTAATTCTCCTTTTTCTGTTTTTAATTGGTTTTATTATAACTAACATTTTATGGAAATAAAAAAATTCAGCTTAATTTATAGAGCGTTTTCATTCGATTTTTGATATATTAGATATAAGTTATTAGAGGAGGTTGAGCATTATGATAAAATTTTACCAATATTCCAATTGTACAACTTGTAAAAAAGCAGCCAAGTTTTTAAAAGACTATGGCGTTAGCTTTGAACCGATTGATATCGTCCAACATACACCTACGAAAGGTGAGTTCAAAGAAATTTTAAAAGGTACAGATATTGAAATAGATAAATTGTTTAATACACGTGGTGCAAAATATCGTGAACTCGGTTTAAAAGATAAACTTAAATCATTAAGTGATGATGAGAAACTTGATTTATTATCATCAAATGGCATGCTCATTAAAAGACCATTAGCTGTATCAGGGGACAAAGTTACAGTAGGTTTTAAAGAAGAGGAATATAAACAAACTTGGCTATAAATTGTCACCATTTATACCTATGTATAATTGATCTGTGACAGTTGCTAAGGATTGTTAAGATGCTTATTAACGGTAATCATATGATTTAAGTAAATAGTTGAATGTCATAAAGTCATATGGCATTATTAACTTGTAATATTATTTAGGAGGGGATTCTCGTGGCAGTACCGAATGAATTAAAATACTCCAAGGATCACGAATGGGTTAAAGTTGATGGAGAAACAGTTACAATAGGCATTACAGAATACGCACAAAACGAATTAGGTGATATCGTATTCGTTGAGCTACCAGAAGTAGACGATGAACTTAAAGAAGAAGACACATTTGGTAGCGTTGAATCTGTCAAAACAGTTTCTGAATTATACGCACCAGTTTCTGGTAAAGTAGTAAGCGTTAATGACGAACTTGAAGATAGCCCAGAGTTTGTAAATGAATCACCATATGAAAAAGCATGGATGGTTAAAGTTGAATTAAGTGATGAAAGTCAATTAGATTCATTACTATCAGCAGACCAATACGCTGAAATGATTGGTGAATAATATTAAGATTTAACTCCATGATACATACTATCTTGGAGTTTTCTTTATATATTATTTTTAAAAACCTATATTAGAGTTTGTATATGTTATATCTCACGGACTACGACGATAAATTACGTAAAATGATCTTGATTATTAAATAATTTTTACGTATTTGTAATTGATGTTTATAAGTTTATTGTATTGTTAAGAACTAAAGAGTAGATTTATTATCAACTTTATAGAAGGTGGATGTCATGACGATATTAAACCAAGTGATTATTGTCGAAGGGAAATCAGACAAAAAACGTGTAAAGCAAGTGATAGATCAACCGATTGATATCATATGTACAAACGGAACTATGGGTATTGATAAATTGGATGCCATGATTGAATCATTATATGACAAACAAGTTTATATACTCGTTGATTCAGATGATGAAGGTGAAAAAATCCGTAAATGGTTTAAAAAATATTTAAGTGAAAGTAAACATATACGTGTCGATAAGCAATATTGCGAAGTAGCTAGATGTCCAAAACCGTATTTATCAAAGGTCTTATCTAAACATGGTTTTGACGTTCGTGACGAAGAAAAGGTTGCTAAGGCACGATTAGATTATATAGCTGAGAGGGTAAGTTTATTAACATGAATGTCGCAAGTCAACAACGCGTAGATGTACGCGAACATATAGATAAAGACAAATATTTAATATTTGGGTATACGCCCACTTGTGGAACTTGCAAGATGTCAGAACGCATGTTAGATATTGCTAATGACATTTTAAAGTTACCAATAACAAAGATAGATTTAAATTTACATCCAGATTTTAGCCAAGAATACGAAATACAATCAGTCCCTATATTAATGGTTATGTCAAAAGGACAAGAGCAAAAAAGAATCTATGCTTTTCGCTCAGTTCCCTATTTGTTAGAAAATTTAAAATAATTATTGACTATACTTTAGTATGGTGGTAGGATTAATGATAATTAAATAATGAAACTCTTATCAAGAGTGGTGGAGGGATGTGCCCTACGAAGCCCGGCAACCGTCTTTTAAAAGAAATGGTGCCAATTCACATAAAGTCTTAATGACTTTTGGAGATGAGAGAAGCGGACTTAATGCTTTCTCTTTTTCTCCATAAAAAGAGAAAGCATTTTTTAATTAGTCGAAATATAGGGAGGTAGTAATAATGATTGAGTTAAATCAAATTGTCAAAAAATATCGAACCAAAGATCAAGACATTTTGGCAGTTGATCATGTTGATTTAAGTATTCAATCAGGTACGATTTTTGGGGTCGTTGGTTTTTCAGGTGCAGGAAAGAGTACTTTGATAAGGCTGTTAAATAATCTCGAAACGCCAACTTCAGGAGAAGTTATTATAGATGGCGCAACGATAAATAAATTATCCAAGGCACAGTTAAGAAAGAAACGACAAAAGCTAAGCATGGTATTTCAACATTTCAATTTGCTTTGGTCGCGTACAGTGGTTCAAAATATTATGTTTCCATTAGAAATTGCAGGTGTTTCTAAAAAAGAAGCAGCACTACGCGCTAAACAATTAGTAGATGTAGTTGGATTGAAAGGTAAAGAATATGCTTATCCTTCTGAACTATCAGGTGGACAAAAGCAACGTGTCGGTATTGCTCGAGCTTTAGCGAATGAACCAGACGTGTTACTTTGTGATGAAGCCACGAGTGCCTTAGATCCACAAACAACTGATGAAATCTTAGATTTATTACTTAAGATTAAGAGGGAACGTAACCTAACCATCGTCATTATTACACATGAAATGCACGTGATTAGAAGAATCTGTGATGAAGTCGCTGTGATGGAAGCTGGGCGCGTGGTTGAACATGGTAATGTGAAAGAAGTGTTCGAAAATCCTCAACAACCTGTCACTCAACGCTTTGTAAAAGATGATTTAAATGATGATTATGAAAAAACGAATACAGAACTTATTGAAATTGATAAAAATGATTTTATTGTTCGCTTTAGTTTTTCAGGAACGAACACTACGAAACCATTAGTTTCATACATAACTAAAGCACATGACATCAATGTAAATATTTTAGAAGCTAATATTAAACATACAAAAGAAGGTTCAATAGGGTTTCTCGTCGCACATTTACAAAATCTAAATTCTGAAAAATTTGAAAATTTAGAAAGTGATTTGTCGGATCAAGGTGTTTCTGTGGAGGTGTTAAAACATGAATGATTCATTGGGTGGTATCCTTCAGGAAATGTTTACGATGCCTAATGTTAAATGGGACGAAGTTTGGGTAGCAACATATGAAACGATTTACATGACCGTAATTTCAACTATATTTGCATTTATATTTGGTTTGATTCTAGGCATATTATTATTTTTAAGTGCAAAAAGTGAATCAAAAGCGGCACGTATTTTTTATAGCGTTGTATCATTTATAGTTAACTTATTTAGAGCAATTCCTTTCATTATACTCATATTGCTATTAATACCATTCACAAGTTTAGTTTTAGGAACGATTAGTGGTCCAACGGGTGCATTGCCTGCATTAATTATTGGGGCAGCTCCGTTTTATGCAAGATTAGTGGAAATTGCTTTTAAAGAAATTGATAAAGGTGTTATTGAAGCAGCGTGGTCAATGGGTGCCACAACATCAACCGTGGTTAAGAAAGTTTTATTACCTGAGGCGATGCCGGCTTTGATTTCTGGCATTACTGTTACAGCTATTGCCTTAGTAGGTTCTACTGCCATCGCAGGTGTGATTGGGGCAGGTGGTTTAGGTAACTTAGCCTATTTGACAGGTTTCACACGTAACCATAACGATGTCATCTTTATTGCGACGTTGTTCATTTTAGTATTAGTATTTGTCATTCAATTCGTTGGTGATTGGGCGACAAATAAATTAGATAAAAGATAAATTTATATAAAAAGGGTGAGTTATTATGAAAAAGATATTGAGTTTAACTTCGATTATTGCTTTAGTACTAGTATTAGCTGCATGTGGAAATGGCGGTAAAAAGGATAAGTCAATCACAGTTGGGGCATCACCAGCACCGCATGCTGAAATTTTAGAGGAAGCTAAGCCGTTATTGAAAGATAAAGGCTATGATTTGAAAATCAAAACAATTAATGACTATACGACGCCGAACAAGTTATTAAACAAAGGTGAACTAGATGCAAACTATTTCCAACATACACCATATTTAGACAAGGATAAGAAAAGCAAGCACTACAAAATTGAATCAGCAGGTAATGTGCATTTAGAGCCTATGGCAGTATACTCAAAAAAATATAAAAACTTAAAAGATTTACCAAAAGGTGCAACTGTTTACGTTTCTAACAACCCAGCTGAAGAAGGGCGTTTCTTAAAGTTCTTCGTTGACGCAGGATTAATTAAATTGAAAGATGGCGTTAAAATCCAAGACGCAACTTTCGATGACATTAAAGAAAACAAAAAACATATTAAATTCAACAATAAGCAATCTGCCGAGTACCTACCAAAAATTTACCAAAAAGAAAAAGCCGATGCGGTTATTATCAATTCTAACTTCGCCATTGATCAAAAATTAAATCCTAAAAAAGATTCAATCGCAATCGAAAAAGCGAAAGATAATCCATATGCTAACTTAATTGCAGTTAAAGAAGAACATAAAGATGATAAGAAAATCAAAGCTTTAGTCGATGTATTACAATCGAAAAAAATTAAAGAATACATTGAAAAACAATACGATGGTTCAGTTGTTCCAGCGAAATAAGAATAAACATAACCCCTTCATTTTCAAATGAAGGGGTTACTGTTTGTCGTATTTAATCTCACATTTGCTTGAGTTCATGTGTTAATGCAATGATGGTTACAGTCATTAAAGCAGTAAAACCTATTAAGCCACCTATAGCTAATAATTCAGCTGTTACGTTTGACTTTGTCACAATAGTGTTGATTGAAGTAATTATAAAAATAGTATGTATAATCAAAGATATATTTAACGGAAGTAGTTTATTCTTTTTCTCCAAAAAAATCCACTCCTTATTAAAAATGAGTCTAGTCCCCTTATCTCTACGCGTCCAAATCCAACAAAAGATAGCCATTAATATGATAAAAATAAAACCAACACAATTAATGATAGTTTTAATGTCATCATATGGGTTTGATGCCCCATGCAATGTAGTTATGATTGTAATAACAATTAGAATATCCAATACGATGTTTTATTGTTTATTCATTTCATAACTCCTATATCATATTTTATTTAAACTTTAACATATATTGTTTGAACTTTTAATGAATGAAATAAAAAAATGAGTCTGAAACACAAATAGATGTCTCAGACTCATTGCCAACTTGGCAGTAGAGGTCTGAATTGAAAATACGCTTATATCAAGCTTTTTTCAATCCTAGTCATCCTTGCCGGGGAGGGACTACGAAATCTTTATTAAAAATTCGATTTCTGTCCCTCTCCCTCAAATTTTTAAATTTAAAACTTTGTTAAAGTGTTTCGTTTTTATGCGTGACTTCACCGAGTTTGTAACTAATAATGAAACCGACGATAAGTGTAATAATTGAAATTACCCAAGTTAAAATCGATGTCGGTAAACCAGGAAATACAGCAAATAGCGAACCTACAACAAAGCCGATAATTAAAGCATAAGTGATATATGGGTGATGTGTTAAACAATATTGGATTAACTTACTTGAAAGTAAGAAGCCTGTTAGAATACCTAACCCAACGATGATTAATATTGGTAATGCTTTGAAGTTTAATGAAATTAATTCAGAAACTGCAAACATCACTGTGCCATAAACACCAAATACTAACAACATAAACGAACCTGAAATACCTGGTAATAACATTGCGCTTGAGGCACAAATTCCACATAAATAATATTTAATGGCTAAACCGGTAGATAACGTTAAAGTTTCTCCCGCATGTTTATCACCATTGTTTAATAAAGTAAATAAGACAATAAGACCAATGCCGATCAATAATACAACGTAATGTTTTATCGTAAATGTTTGTTTGAATTTTGATATTTTTAATAGGAAGGGAATAATTCCAGCAATTAATCCTACAAAGAAAAACATCGTAGGTACAGTGTGCTCAATTAGTAAATAATTGATAACTTTACTTAATAATCCCATAGCTAATAACATACCGATCACAATAGGAATTAGGAATGTTAAGCTTTTCTTAAAGTTTTTAGAAAAGAGACCGCTAATAGAGTTTATGAAATCATCATATATTCCTAGCAATAGAGCAATTGTTCCTCCGCTCACACCGGGTACTAAATCAGACGTACCCATCGCGAAACCTCTCCAAAGATTGGACCATTTAATTTTCAATAAAGAACCTCCTCTCATGACTTAGTTGTTAATGATAATAGCATAAAATGATTTCATACAGTAATAATAGCAAGAAACAGATTTCATATGTTTATTAATTACACATCTATAAATTTCGATAAAAGTGATAATAGAAATTGAGAACAACACACCTCCTATTATCAGTTAACATGATAAAGACTTATTTAACAAAAATGATTGCATTATAAGAACTATTTTAATTTAGAGCCTGAAAAGGTTTATATTCAAACTTAACTACGTTATAATTAGAGGGTGTAATTAGGTTATAGTCTTTTGACGTTAAATTAAAATTATTATAAACTAGTAAGTATTATATATCATATATTACGGAGGGAATATGTATGCCATCAACATTAGAAATTAAAGACCTACACGTGTCTATAGAAGATAAAGAAATTTTAAAGGGTGTTAATTTAACAATTAATACTGGCGAAATACATGCAATCATGGGACCAAACGGTACTGGTAAGTCAACATTATCATCAGCTATCATGGGTCACCCTAGCTACGAAGTTACAAAAGGTGAAGTATTATTAGACGGCGTTAATATTTTAGAATTAGATGTCGATGAACGTGCTAAAGCTGGATTATTCTTAGCTATGCAATATCCATCAGAAATCACTGGTGTAACAAATGCAGATTTCATGCGTTCAGCAATCAATGCAAAACGTGACGAAGGCGATGAAATCAACTTAATGCAATTCATTAAAAAGTTAGACCAAGAAATGGACTACTTAGACATTGACCAAAACATGGCTCAACGTTACTTAAATGAAGGTTTCTCTGGCGGTGAGAAAAAACGTAATGAAATTCTTCAATTAATGATGTTAGATCCTAAATTCGCAATCTTAGACGAGATTGACTCAGGTTTAGATATCGATGCGTTAAAAGTTGTATCTAAAGGTATCAACAAAATGCGCGGCGAGTCATTCGGTTCATTAATCATTACGCACTATCAACGTTTATTAAACTATATCACGCCAGATCATGTACACGTTATGTTCGGTGGTAAAGTCGTAACTTCAGGTGGACCAGAATTAGCGAAACGTCTTGAAGAAGAAGGTTACGAATGGGTTAAAGAAGAATACGGTGCGACAGAATAAGCCTCACTTCAACTTTCAAATAGTAAAGTCAATGCATTAGATTGTACCGACAATCAATGAAATTTATTAAATAATCATCGAATGGGAGGAAAAAAAGTATGACGACAGAAACTTTGAACATTTCTGAAGCACAAATTGTCGAATATTCACAAGCCCATAATGAGCCTGCTTGGATGACAGAACTTCGTAGAGAAGCTTTAAAGATTACAGAAACTTTAGAAATGCCAAAACCAGATAAAACAAAAATTAATAGATGGGACTTTGATTCATTTAAACAACTACACACAGAAGGTAGCGAGTTTAATACATTAGAAGATATCCCAAACGCATTAAAAGAAATTATTGATGTCGAAAATACAGAAAATTTAGTAATACAACATAACAATTCACTTGCTTTTACAAAGGTTTCAGACAAAGCAATCAATGATGGGGTTATTGTAGAAGGTCTTTCTGAAGCACTTGTTAAGCATCCTGATTTAGTTAAACAATATTTAATGAATGAAGATACAGTATCAATGGATGAACACCGTTTAACAGCGTTGCATACAGCACTTATCAATGGTGGTATCTTCGTATATGTTCCTAAAAATGTTGTCGTAGAACATCCAATTCAATACGTTGTGTTACACGATGATGAAAATGCAAGCTTCTATAACCACGTTATTATCGCGACTGAAAAAAGTGCAGAAGTGACTTACGTGGAGAACTATTTATCAGAAGTTGCTGGTAATGACAACCAAATTAATATCATTTCAGAAGTGAACGCTGGTGCTAATTCACGAATCAATTATGGTTCAGTAGATTATCTAGATGAAGGATTTACAGCACACATTATCCGTCGTGGTGTAACAGCTGAAGACGCAACAATCAGTTGGGCATTAGGTTTAATGAATGAAGGTAGCCAAATCATTGATAATACAACAAACTTAATCGGTGACCGCTCAGAAAGTACATTGAAATCAGTTGTCGTTGGTACAGGTGATCAAAAGGTTAACCTTACTTCGAAAATTGTACAATTCGGTAAAGAAACGAACGGTTACATTTTAAAACACGGCGTTATGCGTGAAAATGCATCTACTGTATTTAACGGTATCGGCTCAATCAAACATGGTGGTACGAAATCAATGGCTAACCAAGAATCACGTGTATTAATGCTATCTGAAAATGCACGTGGTGATGCTAACCCAATTCTATTAATCGATGAAGATGATGTAGAAGCTGGACACGCTGCTTCAGTAGGTCGTGTTGACCCTGAGCAACTATATTACTTAATGAGTCGTGGTATTTCACAACGTGAAGCAGAAAGATTAGTTATTCATGGTTTCTTAGATCCAGTTGTTCGTGAGCTACCAATTGAAGACGTTAAACGTCAATTACGCGAAGTTATTGAATTGAAAGTAAATAAATAATTTTAAGAACATATCAATAAACATGAGAAGGTTTGTGTTAAAAGTAGTTGCAGTTTATTTAAGTAAACCTTCCCAACTATGTGTTATTAACCAAACCTTAAGATTGAATATAGATTCTTAAATAGAAAGGTCTGTGAATACTGTGACCGAATTAAATGTAAATGAGATTATAAAAGATTTTCCAATTCTTAACCAAAAGGTAAACAATAAAAGATTGGCTTATTTAGATTCAACGGCTACAAGTCAAACACCAGTTCAAGTTATTGAAAAGATGGCGGATTATTACAAACGCTATAACTCAAATGTGCATCGTGGTGTGCATACACTTGGTTCGTTAGCGACAGATGGTTATGAAAATGCACGCGAAACAGTACGTAGCTTTATTAACGCTAAATACTTCGAAGAAATCATCTTCACACGTGGTACGACAGCGAGCATCAATGTTGTAGCCCATAGTTACGGTGATGCAAATGTAAACGAAGGCGATGAAATTGTTGTGACAGAGATGGAACACCATGCCAACATTGTTCCATGGCAACAATTAGCTAAACGTAAAAATGCAGAACTCAAGTTTATACCAATGACTGAAACTGGCGAGTTAAACATTGAAGACGTTAAAGCTACGATTAATGACAACACAAAAATTGTTGCTATCGCACACGTTTCTAATGTGCTAGGAACAATTAACGATGTTCAATCTATTGCTAAAGTTGCACATGAACATGGCGCAATTATAAGTGTTGATGGCGCACAAGCTGCTCCACATATGGATTTAGATATGCAGGAATTAGACGTGGACTTCTATAGCTTTAGTGGTCATAAAATGTTAGGCCCAACAGGTATAGGCGTCTTATACGGTAAACGACAATTACTCAATAATATGGAACCTGTTGAATTTGGTGGAGACATGATTGATTTCGTAAGTAAATACGATGCGAGTTGGGCAGATCTTCCAACCAAATTTGAAGCAGGTACACCATTAATCGCTCAAGCTATTGGACTTGCAGAAGCAATCAGATACTTGGAAAATATTGGTTTCGACGCGATACACCAACATGAGTCTACATTGACCCAATATGCTTATGAACAAATGGCACAAATTGAAGGTATAGACATTTACGGTCCACCGAAAGATCGTAGAGCAGGCGTCATCACTTTCAATTTAGATGATGTTCATGCACATGACGTTGCAACAGCAGTGGATACTGAAGGTGTTGCTGTTCGTGCAGGACACCATTGTGCGCAACCATTAATGAAATGGTTAGGTCAATCTTCAACTGCAAGAGCAAGTTTTTATGTATACAATACAAAAGAGGACGTCGACCAATTCGTTGAAGCGTTGAAACAAACGAAGGAGTTTTTCTCTTATGAATTTTAACAACTTAAATCAATTGTATCGTTCTGTAATTATGGATCATTATAAAAATCCACGAAATAAAGGTACATTAGACAATGGTTCGATGACTGTTGATATGAACAACCCTACTTGTGGTGATCGTATTCATCTTACGTTTGATATTGAAGATGGCTTAATCAAAGATGCAAAGTTTGACGGTGAAGGTTGCTCTATTTCAATGTCTAGTGCATCAATGATGACTGAAGCGGTGAAAGGTAATACTTTAGCTGATGCGATGCAAATGAGCCAAGAATTCACAAAAATGATGCTTGGTGAAGATTATGAAATCACAGAAGAAATGGGCGACATCGAAGCTTTACAAGGTGTTTCACAATTCCCAGCGAGAATTAAATGTGCAACATTAGCTTGGAAAGCCCTTGAAAAAGGTACTGTTGATAAAGAAGGTAACCAAGCAGAATAAAGATTAGTCTCTAAACATTGACATTGTGTAATATTCCATTCAAACTGAAGGTAACAACAATGATAAAATGGCAGACTATCTATAACAATTTAAGAAACTAAAGTGATTAGCTACTTTTGAAATAAATGTGTTTTAAATATATTAAAGGAGTGATTGAAATGGCTAAAAAAGCACCTGATGTTGGAGAATATCAATACGGATTCCACGACGAAGATGTTTCAATTTTCAGATCAGAACGTGGTTTAACAGAAAATATCGTTCGTGAAATTTCAAATATGAAAGAAGAACCAGAGTGGATGCTTAACTATAGACTTAAAGCATTAAAGCATTTCTACAAAATGCCAATGCCACAATGGGGTGGAGATTTATCAGAATTAGACTTCGATGATATCACATACTACGTAAAGCCTTCAGAACATACTGAACGTTCATGGGATGAAGTACCAGAAGAAATCAAACGTACATTTGATAAATTAGGTATCCCTGAAGCAGAACAAAAATATCTTGCTGGTGTATCAGCACAGTATGAATCAGAAGTTGTATACCACAACATGGAAAAAGAACTAGAAGAAAAAGGTATCATCTTCAAAGATACTGACAGTGCTTTACGTGAAAATGAAGACCTATTTAGAGAATATTTCTCAACAGTTGTTCCTGCAGCAGACAATAAATTCGCTGCATTAAACTCAGCTGTATGGTCAGGTGGTTCATTCATCTACGTTCCGAAAAACGTTAAATTAGATACTCCTTTACAAGCATACTTTAGAATCAACTCTGAAAACATGGGGCAATTCGAACGTACATTAATTATTGCGGACGAAGGCGCATCAGTAAACTACGTTGAAGGTTGTACAGCACCAGTTTACACAACAAGCTCATTACACTCAGCTGTTGTAGAAATCATCGTACACAAAGATGCTCACGTTCGTTATACTACAATTCAAAACTGGGCAAACAACGTTTATAACTTAGTTACTAAACGTACAATGGTTCATGAGAATGGTAATATGGAATGGGTTGACGGTAACTTAGGTTCTAAGTTAACAATGAAATATCCAAACTGTGTACTTATGGGCGAAGGTGCTAAAGGTAGTACCTTATCAATCGCATTTGCAGGTAAAGGCCAAGTACAAGATGCGGGTGCGAAAATGATTCATAAAGCACCAAACACATCATCAACAATCGTATCTAAATCAATTTCAAAAAATGGCGGTAAAGTAATTTATCGTGGTATCGTTCACTTTGGACGTAAAGCGAAAGGTGCTCGTTCAAATATCGAATGTGATACGTTAATCTTAGATAACGAATCAACTTCAGATACTATTCCTTACAACGAAGTGTTCAATGACAACATCTCATTAGAACACGAAGCGAAAGTTTCAAAAGTATCAGAAGAACAATTATTCTACTTAATGAGTCGCGGTATTTCTGAAGAAGAAGCTACAGAAATGATCGTAATGGGCTTCATTGAACCATTCACAAAAGAACTTCCAATGGAATATGCGGTAGAAATGAACCGTTTAATCAAATTCGAAATGGAAGGTTCAATCGGTTAATCAATATCATTGATGTTTCACATCTGAATATTTTATACAAGCATGGGTGATGCTAACAATAGTGTTATTAAAAAGAACAATAACGCTATATATGGCATCATCGCATGCTTTTTTATTGTTTATACGTTAATTAGCATACAGATGGGTAAGCGTTTATAATGTAAGATAAAGGGAATTGTACATTGATGTAATCAAAATTAATATAATTAAGGAGTTATGCTTATATGATTATAGCGATAATCATACTTTTATTTGCTTCTTTTTTCTTTTCAATTAGTGAAACAGCCTTAACAGCAGTGAATCGGTTGAAACTTCAAACCGAAGCTGAAGAAGGAAATAAAAAATCAAAAAACATTACTAAATTATTAACGAAACCACGTCGAATGATTACGACAATTTTAATTGGGAAGAACATTTCAAATGTTTTGTTGATTACTTTAGTGACGATATTAACATTGAAATCTGATACTAATATTATTTGGGCAACAATTATTACTATTTTAGCGGTGCTTCTGTTAATTGAGGTATTACCAAGAGCACTAGCCGAAACGTACCCTTATACCATCTCACGTCTCGTGTATTGGCCTTTAACTATATTTATCATTATATTTTCACCTCTAACATTAGTTGTACATGGATTTACGAATGCGATGAAGAATGTATTACCAAATGCGCAAAAGGATGAACAGCGTTTTTCTAAAGAAGAAATTCGTCAAATTGTTACGATTGCTGAAAGCGAAGGTGCATTCAATAAGATTGAACATAACCGCATTCAAGGCGTTATGGATTTTGAAAAATATAAAATAACAGATGTTGATACAACGCCAAGAATTAACGTTACGGCTTTCCCCTCGGATATTTCGTATGAGGAAGCATACGATACGGTTACTTCTAATCCATTTACACGCTATCCTGTATATGGCGAAGATATTGATGATATCATTGGTGTATTTCATTCGAAATATTTGCTTACGTGGAGCCGGAATCAATCAGATACAATAATGAATTATATTTCTGAACCATTGTTTGTTAATGAACATAATAAGGCTGAATGGGTTTTAAGAAAGATGACTGTCACACGTAAACATTTAGCGATTGTGTTAGATGAATATGGTGGCACTGATGCCATTGTTTCGCACGAAGATTTAATTGAAGAAATGTTAGGTATGGAAATTGAAGATGAAATGGATAAAGAGGAAGAATATAAGTTACGTCAACAAATGAAATCTCACAGTCAACGATAAATATCAATTTCAATGTTTATTTTGAAAGGAAGTGAGGATTATGAATTTAACTACTGAGTTTACACGTATATTTGGTGTTAAATACCCAATCGTCCAAGCAGGTATGGCTGGTAGTACGACACCAGAGCTCGTGGCTACTGTTAGTAATAGTGGAGGTCTTGGAACAATTGGTGCTGGATATTTTACCGCCGAGAAATTAGAAGATGAAATAACAGCCGTTCAAGAACTCACAGATTTACCGTTTGCTGTAAATTTATTTGTACCGGGAGGACAACTCTACATTCCTGAAAATGTTGAGAAAATGCAAGCGTGGTTAAAACCATATCGCCGTGCACTTGATTTAGAAGAACCAGTCGTAAACATTGATGAACAACAAAAATTTAATGATGCGATTGATATTATTATAGAAAAAGGTGTACCGGTCGTTTCATTTACATTTGGTATCCCGGATGCCGAAGTGATTGAAAAACTTAAAGCGAGAAACATTAAAGTTATTGGTACAGCGACTTCAGTTGAAGAAGCTATCGCTAATGAACAAGCAGGTATGGATGTAGTTGTTGCACAAGGAAGTGAAGCAGGTGGCCATCGTGGTGCTTTTACAGAGAGTGATAATGGTCAAACGCCTATGATAGGTACGATGTCGTTGGTACCTCAAGTAGTGGATCATGTAAACATTCCAGTTATCGCTTCAGGTGGCATTATGGATGGTCGAGGTCTTACAGCAAGTATGGCCTTAGGTGCTCAAGGTGTTCAACTAGGTACTGCATTTTTAACAACTGATGAAAGCGGTGCTTCAAACTTATATAAAAATGCTATCGAAAACAGTATAGAAACCGACACAGTAGTAACTAAAGTATTCAGTGGTAAGCCAGCAAGAGGTATTAAAAATGCCTTTATTGAAGAAATGAACGAATACAATGATGAAATTCCAGATTATCCAATTCAAAACCAACTTACCAATCCAATTCGAAAAAAAGCAGCTAAAGAAGGAAAGGAAGAATGGACGCATTTATGGAGTGGCCAAAGTCCTAGACTTGCTAGAGCTATAGCAGCTGCGACATTAGTTGAAAATATAATTAAGGAATCATCTGATTTAATAAAATAAGTAAAAAAGAGTCTGAGGCAAAAATAGATGTCTCAGACTTTTTGTCAACTATGCAGTAGATGAATGAATTGAGAAAGCGTTCATATTAAGCTTTTTCAATCCCTGTCGTCCTTGATGAGGTGGGAGTACGAAATCACCATTTGAAAATTCGATTTCTGTTCTACTCTCTTTTCTAATACAAATTAAAGTTAGAGGAGTAATGATCAAAATGGATAAATCAACGAAAATTGTGATAATGATTCAAATACTGTGTATTCTCATAATACTCATTTGTTTACCAAGTGTAATCCAACATAAAAATTACTACACGATTGCTACTGCTTTTATACCTATAATTTGTGGCACTATCTTTTTATTTAAAAGGTATAATGAAAAAAATGATGAATAGTTTACCATAACTCAATCTATGGATAGAACTCATGTTACGACTGTTTGAGTTATGAAAATATAAATGAAACAAGTGAATTTAATAAAACATCTATGGTATCATAGTTTTGGTGATACTATGATAAATATTGGTCTTACAGGATGGGGAGATCACGATTCGTTATATGAAGATTTACAACGCAAATCAGACAAATTAATTACATATGCGAGTTACTTCCCAATCGTTGAGTTGGATGCAAGTTATTATGCAATTCAACCAGATAGAAATATAAATAAATGGATTAACGAAACTCCACAACGATTTGAATTTATTGTTAAAATACATCAAGCACTCACTTTGCATGCTGATTACCGAGATTATGCAGAATCTCGTAAGGCTTTATTTGAGCAATTTATCGGCATGATTCAACCACTTCAAGAAGCTCAGAAATTGGCAATGGTATTAGTACAATTTCCACCTTGGTTTGATTGTACTGTGCAAAATATTACATATATACGATATGTCCGCGAACAATTAAAGGATTTTCCAGTCTGTATTGAATTTCGCCACCAGTCTTGGTTTAATAAAGAATTTAAAGAAGAAACACTCTCTTTCTTAACACAACAGAACCTTATTCATTCTGTTTGTGATGAGCCTCAAGTGGGTCAAGGTTCAATACCGCTTATTAATCGAATAACTAATAATATCGCTTTTGTACGATATCATGGGCGTAATGCACATGGTTGGACGAAAAAAGATATGACAGATGAAGCATGGCGCGATGTCAGGTATCTTTATGATTACAATAAACAAGAACTTACAGATTTAGCGAATAAAGTAAAGTTTTTAGAACAGAAGGCTAAAAAAGTATACGTTGTGTTTAATAATAATTCCGGTGGTCATGCAGCTCAGAATGCCAAAACATATCAACAAATCTTAGGTATAGATTACCAAGGATTGGCCCCGCAACAGTTAAAATTATTCTAGGAGCGATATCATGTTAACAATATTATTATTGATATTAATTGGTGGGCTATCAGCGATTATAGGTTCCGTAGTAGGTATTGGTGGTGGCATAATCATCGTACCGACATTAGTATTTTTAGGTGTAGACCATCATTTATTAAAGGGTATTACACCACAAATAGCGATAGGTACCTCATCTGTTATACTCATAGTTACAGGACTTTCTTCCACATTAGGTTATTTAAAAACGAAACAAGTTGATGTTAAAAATGGATCTATTTTTCTATTTGGGTTGTTACCTGGTTCATTAATCGGATCGTTATTGAGCCGTTATTTAACACTTGAGTCATTTAATTTATACTTTGGGATATTTCTTATATTAGTGGCAATCTTATTGATGGTTAGACATAAGATTAAACCATTTAAAGTATTTGATAAAGAAAAGTTTCGAAAATCATATGTCGATGGGGAAGGTAAAACATATCATTACAGTGTGCCACCTTTAGTAGCCTTTGTGGCAACGTTCTTTATCGGTATACTTACAGGATTATTCGGAATTGGTGGTGGCGCATTAATGACACCACTCATGCTTATAGTATTTAGATTTCCGCCTCATGTAGCTGTAGGTACAAGTATGATGATGATCTTCTTCTCAAGTGTCATGAGTTCAGCTAGTCATATTGTACTTGGTCATGTGGCATGGTTATACTCTATCGTACTTATCATTTCAAGTTATATTGGTGCGAAGATTGGCGTTAAAATTAATCAATCAGTGAAATCTGATACCGTCGTGATGTTATTACGTACAATGATGTTACTGATGGGTATATACTTAATTATAAAATCATTGCTATAAATCAGAGGAGGGAATGCCAAGATGAAATTAACAATTTTTCATACGAATGATATACACAGTCATCTCCATGAATATGCTAGGATTTCAGCATATTTAGCCGAAGCACGTCCAAAGCTTACACACCCCTCACTCTATTTAGATATCGGCGATCATGTTGATTTATCCGCTCCCGTCACAGAAGCAACGATGGGATTAAGAAATGTTGAATTATTAAACAAAGCACAGTGTGATTTAGCTACTATAGGAAACAATGAAGGCATGACCATTTCTCATGAAGCTTTAAACAATCTATATAATGATGCACAATTTGATATCACTTGTGCCAATGTGTTTGATGAGCAAGGACAATTACCAAACCATATTTCGTCATCATATATTAAAGAAATTGATGGCGTTCGTATTTTGTTTGTAGCTGCAACCGCACAGTTTACGCCTTTCTATCGTGCATTAAATTGGCTCGTAACGGATCCACTACAAGCGATAAAAGATGAAGTTAACGCGCAACAAGGACAGTACGACATCCTAATTGTGATGAGTCACGTTGGTATATTCTTCGATGAAAAGTTGTGCCAAGAAATACCTGAAATTGACCTCATATTAGGTAGTCATACACACCACTATTTTGAAAATGGAGAAATGAATAACGGTGTATTAATGGCTGCAGCCGGAAAATACGGTCACTTTGTAGGAGAAGTTACATTAGAGATTGAAAATAAAACGGTCGTAAATAAAACAGCAAAGATACATCCTGTAGAAACATTGCCTGATGTTGAGACGCACTTTGCTGAAGAAGGTAAACGACTATTGAGTGAACCGGTAATTGATAGACCTGTTAACTTACCTCGACACACCGATTCTATTTCACAAGCATCATATATGTTAGCTAAAAGTGTGTTCGAATTCACTCAAGCAGATGGTACAATTATTAACGCTGGCTTAGTTGTGCGTGATATGATTGCAGATCAAGTTACAGAGTACAATATCCATCAAATGTTGCCACATCCTATTAATCTTGTTCGTGTTAAACTCTCCGGTAAAGTATTGAAAGATGTTATAATTAAAAGTCAAAAGCAAGAATATATAAATGAACATGCGCAAGGATTAGGATTTAGAGGTGATATCTTTGGCGGATATATTTTATATAATATCGGTTTAATTGAATCAGAATCGCGATATTTTATTGGGGATGAAGAGATACAAGACGATGAAACATATATATTGGGCACAGTAGATATGTATACATTCGGACGCTATTTCCCGATGTTAAAAGAGCAATCTATAGAATATTTGATGCCAGAATTTTTACGAGATATTTTTAAAAATGCATTACTCACGTAATAGTTTGTAAGCGATTTACGTTTTAAAATAAATTATATTTGTTATAATGAGGATAAATTTGAAATCGGGAGGATTTTGCTGATATGGCTACAAAAAATGAAGAAATTCTACGTAAACCGGATTGGTTGAAGATCAAGTTAAATACTAACGAGAATTACACTGGTCTTAAAAAAATGATGAGAGAAAAGAACTTACACACTGTTTGCGAAGAAGCAAAGTGTCCAAATATACACGAATGTTGGGGTGAACGTCGTACTGCAACATTTATGATTTTAGGTGCGGTATGTACACGTGCTTGCCGTTTCTGTGCTGTTAAAACGGGACTTCCTAATGAATTAGACTTAGATGAGCCAGAAAGAGTAGCTGAATCAGTTGAATTAATGAACTTGAAGCATGTTGTTATTACAGCTGTAGCAAGAGATGATTTAAGAGATGCTGGTTCAAATGTGTATGCGGAAACTGTACGTAAAGTACGTGAACGTAATCCATACACTTCAATCGAGATTTTACCATCAGATATGGGCGGAGATTTTGAAGCGTTAGAAACGTTAATGGCATCTAAACCTGATATTCTTAACCACAACATTGAAACTGTTCGTCGATTAACACCTAGAGTCCGTGCACGTGCTACGTATGATCGTACTTTAGAATTCTTAAGACGTTCTAAAGAATTACAACCAGATATCCCTACAAAATCAAGTTTAATGGTTGGACTAGGTGAAACACATGAAGAAATATTAGAAACAATGGATGACTTACGCGCGAATGATGTAGACATCTTAACAATTGGTCAATATTTACAACCTTCACGTAAACACTTAAAGGTTGAGAAATACTACACACCATTAGAATTCGGTAAATTAAGAAAAATTGCAATGGACAAAGGTTTCAAACATTGCCAAGCAGGGCCATTAGTTAGAAGTTCTTACCATGCAGACGAACAAGTTAACGAAGCAGCTAAAGAAAAACACCGTATGGGTGAAGAACAACTTCAAAAAGAACAAAATATGAAATAAAAATATAAAATGAATTGAAGACTTAGTTCAATTTATAAGGCAACTGATAAAAATGTGTTGCTTTGTATGAACTAAGTCTTTATTTCGCAATAAATACATAGGTATTACTTTGGACGATTACGATTCAACTGATAAAATTTTATTATGGTATAGTATAAATAGTTGATGAATAAGGCTTAAAAAGCTATGGTATGTTTAAATAGAGGATTAAAATAGGTGAATTATATGATAAAGATAAATAATCTCTACTTCGAATTGATAGAAGATTATAGAGAGTGCTTTGATGAAACGCATTTTGCGAACCGTTACTCAGAAATATTAGATAAATACGATTTTATCGTTGGTGATTATGGCTACGAACAACTCAGACTTAAAGGGTTTTACAAAGATAGTAATAAGAAAGCAGAGGTAAGTAAGCGATTTTCTACTATACAAGACTACTTACTAGAATACTGTAATTTCGGTTGTCCTTACTTTATTGTAAAACGCATACCCCATCGTGAACTAAAACGCGAAAATGCTGAGGAAGTAGAGACTGAGGTAGTGACGGAGCAGGATAAACTGCAAGATGTAAAGATAAAACCGACAATCCAAGAAAATGAGCACCCATAATTAATAAGTGATCAAAAAATAAAAGCTAGGAATGAACGATGTTATTTCATCTCATTCCTAGCTTTTTGACTATTGAATTACTTCTTGTAAATATTCTGTGATTTCATTGCCTTCTTCTTCAGAAACGCCAAGAATATGGGCGATATAGCCTTCTTCTTCTAAATCATCTGTACCGATAATACCAAACTTATTCGTTTGCATATTCAGAACGATGGTCTTACCGAAGTGGCGATCTGTTTGAACAAGCATGAGATCATAACGGCTATGATCACCGACGAAACCGACAAATTGTACTTGTGATGTTTCGTCATCATCATATAAGAACATATCTATCATAATAATAGCTCCTTATCATCATGGTTGAACCATTAATTTACTGTTAAATTAAAGTGGTCGAAAATCCTAAGATTCATCATGCTTTTCAGTATAACCATAAATGATTTAGCCTGTAAAGATATGGTAAGATAATAGTGTTAGGAGTGACGCAAATGTATTTTGTTAATAAACAACAACTTAGTAAAAAATTGAACTATTTACAACAACTCATCAAGGATTATCCAAAAAATAAAGATAATTATTATGCATTTGAACGAATTGCACAGATGTTGATAGAATCATCCGTCGACATTGGTAATATGATTATCGACGGCTTTATATTAAGGGATCCTGGTAACTATAAAGATGTGATTGATATCATGGAACTTGAAGGTGTGATATCAAAAGATACACAAACCCAAATCAATCAAACTGTTGATGTGCGTAAACAATTTGTTCATAAGTATGATGAACTAGATACGACACAACTAATACCATTATTTGATGAAGCCCTTCAATATTATCAACAATTTATTGAAGAGGTCGTGCAATTTTTAGACAATGAAAATGTACCGATTACAGCTTTTGGTCAAAAAGGAGAATGATATAGAGTGAAAGCATATCAAGCTTATTTAATTGATTTAGATGGCACATTATATAAAGGTGATGAGCCGATAGATGGTGCGAAGCAATTTATTTCATATTTAAATCAACAACGCATCCCACATCTTTATGTGACGAATAATTCTACTAAAGAACCGAAAGATGTAGTATCTAAGTTACAAACGATGGGTATTGAAGCAAAAGAAGAGGAAGTTATCACTTCTGCTTTGGCTACTGCGGAATATATAACTGAGCTAACACCTGGTGCTTCTGTATTTATGTTAGGTGGTACAGGTTTATCAAAGGCACTAACAGATAAAGGGTTAGTGCTTAAAGAGGATGAGCACGTAGACTATGTAGTCATCGGTTTAGACGAACAAGTGACGTATGATAAATTAGCTACTGCTACGTTAGGCGTTAGAAATGGTGCGAAATTTATTTCAACAAACCAAGATGTATCTATACCTAAAGAGAGAGGTTTTTTACCTGGAAATGGTGCAATTACTAGTGTCGTATCAGTTTCAACAGGCACACAACCCATCTTTATCGGTAAACCACAAACGATTATTATGGACATGGCTTTAGATATATTGAATATGGATTTATCTGATGTTGCGATGGTCGGAGATTTGTATGATACAGATATTATGTCTGGTATTAACGCAAATATCGATACGATTCATGTACAGACAGGTGTTACTACAAAATCTGAGATAGAACAAAAAGATATAGCACCAACTTACAGCTTTAAAGATTTAAATGAAGTTATAAACGAATTAGAAAAATAGGGGTGTTTATATGGACAAGGTTATTGTGACTAGAAAGATTCCTCAAAAGTTTATTGAGCAATTAGAACAAAGCTATGAAGTGTACATGTGGGACGAAGCCTATGAACCAATGCCAAGAGATCAGTTTTTAGAAAGTATTAAAGATGCAACGGCATGCTTTATAACATTAAGTGAAAAGATTGACGATACGGTGATAGACCAAGCACCGAATCTTAAAGTCATCGCCAATATGGCTGTTGGCTTTGATAATATTGATGTGTCTCTTGCTCAAAGTCGAGGTATCGTCGTAACGAACACACCGAAAGTATTAACTGAAACTACGGCAGAACTAGGCTTTACGTTAATGTTAACTGTCGCACGTCGTATCGTTGAAGCGGAACATTATGTACAACAAGGTGATTGGCAAAGTTGGGCACCATATTTACTTGCTGGAAAGGATTTATTTAATTCAAAAGTTGGTATTTACGGCATGGGTGATATCGGTAAAGCATTTGCGCGAAGACTCAAAGGCTTTAATACACAAGTTATGTATCATAATCGTACTCGCAATAGACATGCCGAAGAAAAGCTAGGCGCGTTATATGTTCCATTTGATACACTTATTGAACATAGTGATTTCATTATTTGTACTGCGCCACTAACAGAGGAAACAAGAAATAAATTCGATAAACCTGTATTTGAAAAAATGAAAAGTGACGCGATATTTATCAATATCGGTAGAGGAGCCGTCGTTGATGAAAAGGCATTAATCGATGCACTTCAAAATAAAGAAATTGCAGGGTGTGGCTTAGACGTTTTACGTAAAGAACCAATTGATATGTCGCATCCTCTATTAAAGATGGATAATGTTGTCATCCTACCTCATATTGGTAGTGCTTCAGTAACGACACGAGATCGTATGGTTCAATTGTGTGTAGATAACATTACAAGAGTCCTTAATAACCAACCTCCAAAGACACCAGTCCAGTTAGATGATTAATAAAAGATGATTGTAATTATTAAAAGCCTGAGACAATGGGATTTGTCTTAGGCTTTCTATTTAAAATATATATGTCGCATTATCGCGTACCGATAAATGATATTTTAAAAATGAAAAATAGTTTATTAGAATACCTGTTCTACTTCAACTACACCTGGTACTTCTTCGTGTAATGCACGTTCGATACCAGCCTTTAATGTAATTGTTGAACTAGGGCATGTACCACAAGCGCCATGGAGTTGTAATTTAACAATACCATCTTCTACATCCACGAGTGAGCAATCGCCACCGTCACGTAGTAAAAATGGACGCAATTTCTCTATAACTTCTGCTACTTGATCAAACATCGTTGCGTTTTCAGTTGGCATGGAAATGCCTCCTTTCAAGTATATAATTTCAAGTTCTACTTATTTTTCTATTATAATAGATACGTGGAGAAAAATCTATAATTGAAACTAAAGGGATGAATAATATGGATAAGGTAAGTGTAGTTGTGTATGGCGCGGACGTTATATGTGCGAGTTGTGTTAATGCACCTACATCACGGAATACGTATGATTGGTTAAAACCATTATTAAACAGAAAGTATCCGGATGTACAGTTTGAATTTACGTATATAGATATTGAGCGCGATACAGAAAATTTAACGGATCATGATCAACAGTTTATAGAACGTATCCAAGATGATGAGTTATTTTATCCGTTAGTTACGATGAATGATGAATATGTTTCTGATGGGTATGTGCAATTAAATGATATTAAAAAATTTATGGAACAACATTCCGATTTATAATTTAACAACACAAAAAAGAAAGGCAATGAACCATCGTTCATTGCCTTTCTTTTTAATAACTTTAACCGTTATGATATTTGTACATCCATAGTACGCCTGATTTTAATATTGAAGCAAGGCGACCAGTTACAGTACGATCCATAATATAGGCAAAGCCTTTTTTGTCACCAAGAGATCCTAAGAATCCTTGGATTTTAATTTCAGACATTTTTTCTGGTAATGGTTTATTTTCCCATTGTAATTTCATCACGTCAGCAATTTGATCACCTTGTAATTCTGCAAGTTGCGCACTTGGTGCATGAGGTAATTCTGCACAATCACCAACGACAAAGACGTTTTTGTATGTAGGCACCTGATGATATTGGTTTAATATTACTCTGCCACTTTTACTAATATCGATTGGTAAATTTCTTACGACTTCAACTGGTTGTATACCTGCAGTCCAGACGATAAGATCCATTTCTTCAGGAACATCATTATTGTAGATTTTGTTTGGTTCAACGCGATTGATGTCAGAATTTGGTACGACTGTTACATCATTTTTCTTAAACCATTTTTCTACATATGTACTGAGCTTTTCTGGGAATCTACTTAAGATACGTTCACCGCGATCGTATAGGAAGATTTGTAAATCTTCACGACTCTCACGTAACTCACTTGCTAATTCAATACCACTTAGACCCGCACCAACGATACCGACTTTGGCACCATTTGGCAATTCACTTATATGGTGGAATGTTTCACGGGATTTAGATAACGTTTGGATGCTATGTGTATACTCTTCTGCTCCAGGTACGTTATGGTATTTATCTTCGCAACCAAGTCCGATGACCAATTCATCATAATCTACCTTTGTGTCTCCGACAGATACGATTTGATCATCGAGATTAATGTCATTGATTTCACCATAAACAGTATTAATACGATCTGAATCTGGGAAGCTCATACGAACATCTTTATCAGATTTAGTACCCGCCGCAAGTTCGTAAAATTCTGGCTTTAAACCATGGTATGGCATACGATCAATTAATGTGAGTGAATAATTTTCAGGTAGTGCACTAGGTAAAATGTGTGACATTATGCGCATATTACCATAACCGCCACCTAAAAGAACTAAATTTTTCATTTTTGATACCCCTTCAGTTAAATTATTGAATAACGTATGTAGTATTAAATAAAAAAGTGTTGTTGTAAGTTACTAAATGCAATGTGGTAATGTCATATTTTACTTTATTATACCAAATTCATAACCTACTTACTTGTTTCTATTATATGCTTTTTTAAAAGTGACTACAAATGCATATTGTGTGAAAATTAGATTAAATTTAAAAAATATTAATAGCTTTTTCATGATATCAAATTTTTTAGACGATTAACATACGTATTGAGGGAATATACATAATAAAACATGGATTTAAACGATTAAGCTAGTCTGTAGTCAGTACGATGTTATTTTTGTTATAATTGGATAACTGATTAATTAATGAGAGGGTGTATTATGAATCCAATAGTTGAGTTCTGCATCTCAAATTTAGCAAAAGGTGGAGACTACGTATATCAACAACTCGAAAACGATCCAGGCGTTGATGTTTTAGAATATGGTTGCTTACAAAACTGTGGACTATGTTCTAGTGAATTGTATGCATTGGTGAATGGTGATATCGTTGAAGGTGAATCACCAGATGACTTATTACAAAATATTTATGCACATATAGAATCTACATGGATTTTCTAAGGAGGTAATAGATTATGGCAGTAATTAACGTAACAGAAGCAGCTGCATATGAAGTTAAAGATATGCTTGAAAAAAACGATATGGCAGATGGCTATTTAAAACTTAAAGTACAAGGTGGAGGCTGCACAGGGCTTACTTATGGTATGTCAGCAGAGAATGAACCTGCAGACAATGATGAATGCTTAGAATTTCATGGTTTAAAAGTGCTTGTTGATAAAGGAGATAAACCTGTATTAGAAGGTACAACAATCGATTTCAAACAATCATTAATGGGCGGAGGATTTCAAATAGATAATCCAAATGCAATTGCATCTTGTGGTTGTGGCAGCTCATTTAGAACAGCTAAAGTCGCAGGCACTCCAGAAGATTGCTAAGCGAATAATATAGATTTTTAAGGCTACACGTCGCTATAAAGTATGACGGCGTTGTAGTCTTTTATTTTAATTGAGAATTCCCTTTCAATATCTGGGGCTAGCGCTTGAAAATCAATGTTAAAAACTATAAAATTAGAATTGGATGAAAAATTGTCTTTTTTGTGACTTACATAGGAGTAATGAGGGTATAGAAAAAGACTGAAGCAACAAAAAAACTATGAAAGTTTAGGTGAATGAAATGGCTCAAGATCGTAAAAAAGTTTTAGTTCTAGGCGCGGGGTACGCTGGATTACAAACTATTACTAAATTACAAAAAGAAATTTCAGCAGACCAAGCGGAAATTTCTTTAATCAATAAAAATGACTATCACTATGAAGCAACTTGGTTACACGAAGCATCAGCAGGTACTAAGAGTTACGAAGACGTACTTTACCCAGTTGAAAGTGTATTAGACAAAGATAAAGTAAACTTTGTAAAAGCAGAAGTTACTAAAATCGACCGCAATGCTAAGAAAGTAGAAACTGACGCTGGCATTTTCGATTTTGATATCCTTGTAGTTTCATTAGGTTTCGAAAGCGAAACATTTGGTATCAAAGGCATGAAAGACTATGCTTTCCAAATTGAAAACGTATTAACAGCACGTAAATTATCTCGTCACATCGAAGACAAATTTGCGAACTACGCTTCTTCTAAAGAAAAAGACGACAAAGATTTAGCAATCTTAGTTGGTGGCGCAGGATTCACAGGTATCGAATTCCTAGGTGAATTAACAGATCGTATTCCTGAATTATGTAACAAATATGGCGTTGAACAAAGCAAAGTTAGAATTACTTGTGTTGAAGCAGCTCCAAAAATGTTACCTCAATTCTCAGACGAATTAGTTAACCACGCAGTAAGCTATTTAGAAAGCAAAGGCGTTGAGTTTAAGATTGCTACACCTATCGTTGCAGCAAACGAAAAAGGTTTCGTAGTTAAAGTTAACGATGTAGAACAACAATTAGAAGCTAACACAGTTGTATGGGCAGCAGGTGTTCGCGGTAGCAAATTAATGGAAGAGTCATTCGAAGGCGTTAAACGTGGCCGTATCGTTAACAAACAAGATTTATCAATCGAAGGTTACGAAGACATCTTTGTTATTGGTGACTGTTCAGCATTCATCCCAGAAGGTGAAGAACGTCCATTACCAACTACAGCTCAAATCGCTATGCAAGAAGGTGAGCATACAGCATTAAACATCAAGAATATTTTAGAAGGTCAACCAACTCAAGAATTCAATTACGTTGATCGCGGAACAGTATGTTCATTAGGTGCAAATGATGGTGTTGGTATCGTTTACGGTAGAGACATCCAAGGTAAAAAAGCAGCATTCATGAAGAAAGTTATCGATACACGTGCTATCTTCAAAATCGGTGGCATGGGCTTAGCTTTCAAAAAAGGTAAATTCTAATTTAAATCCAATTCAAATATTTAAGAAATACCGAGGGCTGAGGCATCATTGTATGTCTCAGCCTTTTTTTACTATTAATCAACGTTCTATCATATAAAGTTGAATTTTGTTTTAGAAGTGAGGTTTTGTTATGCAATTAAACATTAAAGAAAATGATCAACTCGAAAATCAAGTCATTATAGCAGGGGTACCAGAACATTTGAATCAACTTGTTTCTGTAACGGTCAATAATGAATCAGTAAATGAAATATTAGAAGAATTGAAAAAGCACAAAATCATTAGTAGTAATTTAGGTAAAATGACGTCTACGTATTATCCACTTAAAGGACAATCTATAAGAGTGATTACAGTTGGATTAGGTAATTTAAAGTCGCTTAAAGTCAGTGACTTACTTGTAGTATTTGGGAATTTATTCCAATTTTTAAAAAAAGAACGTATCCATGAAGGTACGTTGCTATTTGATACAATGTTATCTCAAGCCATAGCTACTTCTAATACAGCAGAGATGCTAGGTCGTCAAAGTGTACAATCTATTTATCAGTTTGATAGTTATAAAAACAATAAAGCAGCACCGTATCAATTGAATTTAACTATTCAAACTACACACGATGCTATAGATGATGATATCAAGCAGGGAGAGTCTATTGGCGCATCAATTAATTTAGCGAAAGATTTTAGTTACATGCCTCCTAATATTTTAACGCCATCTTATTATGCGGAATGTATGATTAATCATTTTAAAGATACACAAGTTCGTGTTGATGTTAAAGATGGAGAAACGTTACAAAATGAAGGCTTTGGTTTAATTCATGCTGTGGGAAAAGGGTCAATTCATTCTCCTAGATTAATAACATTATCGTACCAAGGCGCAAGTGAAGATGAGGCACCAATTGCCTTAGTAGGTAAAGGTGTTACTTATGATTCTGGAGGATATTCTATAAAGAGCAAAGTAGGCATGCAGAAAATGAAATATGATATGTGTGGTTCTGCAAACGTTGTAGCGATGATAGATGCTGCACAACGATTAGAACTTAAAGTGAATATCATCGGGGTTATTGCTGCTGCGGAAAATATGATCAATGATGCTGCTATGAAACCGGATGATGTGTTTACTGCTTTAAGTGGTGAAACGGTTGAAGTGTTAAATTCAGATGCAGAAGGTCGCCTTGTATTAGGTGATGCAGTATTTTACGCTAATCAATTCCAACCAAGTATGATATTAGATTTCGCTACGCTTACAGGTGCAGCAGTCGCAGCATTAGGAGAAGATAAAGCTGCAGTGTTTAAAAACAACCAACAAGCCCCACTAGACGCAATATTATCTTCAGCTCAACTTATGAATGAATACGTATTTGAATTACCTATGACTGATACGGAAGAGCAACTCATTAGAAAAAATGATGTCGCAGATCTTGTCAATCATACTAACGGCCATGGTAAAGCATTATTTGCTGCGACATTTATAAGTCATTTTGCAGGTGCTACACCACATTTACATTTTGATATTGCTGGACCAGCTACCATTAATAAAGCAACACATCTAGGGCCAAAGGGGCCAACAGGTTACTTGATTGCAACGATAGTGGATTGGTTAAGAAAACAATAACTTAACAATTTATGAGGTAACATAAGTCTGAGACAAAAAATAGCTGTCTCAGACTTTTTTCAACTAGTGGGACTATGAAAGCTTTATTAGTAAATTTGATTTCAGTCTCACTCCCATATATTGGCTTTTTATATTAACGCTTTGGTATGAAAACGTTGATAAAAGTCACATTGACATATCAATTATAAGTTGGTAGTATGTTTTTATAATACTTTAGTACGATAATGAAGTAAAGGGAGTGGGAGCGTGTTCAATTCAGTAGTAATTGCAGTAGCACTGATGATTGTACTATGTCTTTGTCGATTGAATGTTGTAATCAGTTTATTTATTAGTGCAGTTGTCGGTGGACTATTATCGGGGATGGATATTACTAAAATTGTATCAGTATTCGGTAAGAATATCGTAGATGGTGCAGAAGTTGCTTTAAGTTACGCCTTATTAGGTGGTTTCGCAGCATTGATTTCTTATAGTGGTATTACAGACTATTTAGTAAACAAGATTATTAAAGGGATAAAAGCAGAAAATAGTAAACTTTCTCGTGTGAAAGTAAAGATAATTATTGTCATAGCTTTACTTGTTTTAAGTATCATGAGTCAGAATTTAATTCCAGTACATATTGCCTTTATTCCAATTGTGATTCCACCTTTAGTTAGCTTATTTAATGAATTACAAATTGATAGAAGACAGATTGCTTTAATTATTGGATTCGGGTTATGTTGGCCGTATGTATTAATTCCATTTGGTTTCGGTCAAATATTCCACCAAATCATTCAAAATGGATTCGAAAAAGCACATCACCCAATAGAAATCGGTATGGTTTGGAAAGCAATGGTTATTCCATCCATCGGTTATATTGTAGGATTAGCGATAGGTCTTTATTATTATAGAAAGCCGAGACGCTATACAGAGCATAAAACTGAAAAAGCAGAGAACATTACTCAACTCAAACCTTATGTACTTGGCGTTACAATTGTAGCTATCATCGTTACTTTTGTTGTACAAATGTTAACAGATTCAATGATATTTGGTGCATTAGCTGGGGTGCTCGTCTTCTTTATTTCACGAGCTTATAAATGGAAAGAGCTAGATGATCAATTTATTGAAGGTATAAAGATTATGTCATTTATTGGCGTGGTTATTTTAACGGCAAATGGCTTTGCAGGAGTTATGAACGAAACAGGAGACATTAATAAACTTGTGCATGGTTTGAGTGATATCACAGGAAATAATAAATTACTTAGTATTATCTTAATGTATATCATTGGGTTAGTCGTGACACTCGGTATTGGTTCTTCATTTGCAACGATACCTATTATTTCGGCTCTATTTGTACCACTAGGCGATCAACTTGGATTAAGTACAATGGCGTTAATCGCATTAATTGGTACGGCAAGCGCATTAGGCGATTCAGGGTCGCCAGCGAGTGATTCTACATTAGGTCCAACTGCCGGCCTAGATATTGATGGCCAACATGATCATATTAGAGATACATGTATACCAAACTTTATTTTTTATAATGTTCCATTAATAATATTTGGAACGATAGCAGCAATGATATTATAATGATGTAGAAGTAATTATTTAAAATGGGGTGTCCGTAATGACTAATATGTTAGAAACATTAGGTATGAAAGTTGAAAAAGAAAATCATGGTTTAGTTATCATGTCTATGCCAGTTTCGGATGCAGTAAAACAACCGTTTGGTTATTTGCATGGGGGAGCAAACCTAGCGTTAGGAGAAACGGCTTGTTCGATTGGTGCTGCAAATTTAATTGATACTGAAAAATATATTCCACTCGGTTTAGAAATGAATGCGAACCATATTAGCTCTACAACGGACGGTACAATTTATGCTACAGCAACAATTATACATGAAGGTAAATCCACTCAAGTATGGAACATCGAAATTAAAGATGACACTGAACGTTTAATTAGTGTGATGAGAGGCACAATTGCAATTAAGAAAAGAAAATAAATTAAGTAAACGCTACAAAGGATGCATTAACCATTCTTTGTAGCGTTTTTTATTACATTGTAATTTAACCTTTTTAAACAAATAAATACCCCACATCAATAATGTATGATGTGGGGTCATCTTTATATTTTCGTATTTGGTAAATCGTCTTTAATATCGTCGTACTTCGTTCTTTTTGAAGAAGGTGTATTTAAATTATATGCTGCTTTAATGATGAGATGGCTCGAAAGGGGGCCAGTAATTAAAATAAATAGAATACCTATTAACAATTGCATATTCACGTAGCCTTCCTCACCGATAAAGAATAAGAAGACACCTGAGATGAGTAACATGGATCCTAATGTTGCTGCTTTACCTGCTGCGTGAGATCTTGAGTAAACATCTTCTAAACGCAATAGACCAATCGCTGCTAATGCACTAATGATTGATCCGAGGACCACGAGTATCAGTGCAATACTAATCACTATCTTTGCTATCATGTCGTATCACCTTACCTTCATCCATATATTTCGCAAAAACAGCTGTTCCTAAAAAGGCTAAAATACCGATTAATAAAATTGCTACTAGCATGTATTTCGTGCCAGTAAAAATACTGAACAACGCTACGATAGCCATAAGTTGAATCCCCATAGCATCTAATGCTACGACACGATCCGCTAATGAAGGACCAAGGATGACACGAACGAGCATTGCAATCAATGATAACGAAACGATGACCAAAGCAATAATGAGAATAATACTGTAATTCATACTTATTCGCCTACCTCTCTTACCACTTTTTCAAGGGAAGATTTAATACTTTCAACTTCTTCTTCTTTTGTGCTGAAATCTAAGCAATGTATATAAATTTTCGTACGATCATCGCTAACACCTAAAACTACTGTACCTGGTGTTAATGTAATTAAATTTGATAGTAATACAATTTGCCAATCGTGTTTTAAGTCTGTCGTATAAGTGAAAAATGCTGGCTTATTGTCCATCTTCGGTTTGATAATGATGCGAATCACATCAATATTAGCTTTTACGAGTTCAATTAAAAATACAAAAACGAGTTTAATAATCTTATAAACTGTAATAATGTAAAATCTTCCAGGTAATACACCACGTAGTATATAAACAAGTAAGATGCCTAATAAATACCCGAGTACAAAATTATTCAAAGTGTAGCTGCCTGTAATAAATAACCAAAAAACGGAAAGTAATATATTTACGAATACTTGGACTGCCATATTATTTTCCCTCCAATACGCTATCGATATAGACAGTTGGATTGTAGAATGTTTCCGCAGCTTCTTTGATAATCGGGTTTAACACATCTGCAGACAATCCGAAAATACTAGAAATGATTACAGATATAATAGCGACTGTGAGCAAGCCTTTATATCTAATTTGTTGATTCGCTTGATAGCCTTTAGGTTCTCCGAAGAATCCTTTTAAGAAAATACGGATGACTGAATATAAAACCGCTAAACTAGATAAGAGAACGATTATGCCACTAATATAAAATCCTTTTTCAAATGTAGCTTGTACAATGTAGTATTTTCCATAAAAACCACTAAATGGTGGGATACCTGCTAAATTTAAAGCAGCGAAAAAGAATGTCCACCCAAGTACAGGATACGCTTTAATCAATCCACTAAATTGGTGTAAATCATAGGATTTTGTGATTTTATAAATGATACCGACTAAGAAGAAAAGTGCTGCCTTTATGAGCATATCATGTAATGTGTAATAAATCGCACCCATCATACCTGATTCATTCATCATTGCGACACCAACTAGTATGACACCAACTGCAATCATAATATTATATAGAATAATCTTTTTCGTATCGTAATAACTTACCGCACCTACGCACCCGAAGATGATTGTAAGTAACGCTAGGAATAGTATCGTATAGAATGAAAAATTAGATGTATCAGTAAAGAAAAGACTTGATGTCCTTGCGATGGCATACACACCGACTTTTGTTAATAAAGCTCCGAAAAATGCAATGATTGCAATAGGGGGAGCATAGTAAGCACCTGGTAACCAAATGTAAAGTGGGAATACCCCAGCTTTAGTTGCGAACACAAATATAAACATGATAAAGACGATACTTACGATTCCTGTATCTTTCGTTGATAGATGACTGAGTTTCTCACTTATATCTGCTAAGTTTAACGTTCCTACGACAGAGTATAAAATTGCTACAGCCATTACAAAGAATGCAGATGAAGTAACGTTTATAAGTACATATTTGATGGTTTCACTTAACTGAATCTTTGTGCCACCGATGACGAGTAATATATAAGACGCCATTAAGAATACTTCAAAGAATACGAATAAGTTAAATATATCGCCAGTTATAAAGGCACCAATTACACCAATTAACATGAAGAGTATTGCGAAGTAGTAATAATACGTTTCGCGTTCTATTCCTACAGATTGATAGGAATAAAGCATAATTAATAGCGTGATAATTAAAGTCGTTATAACTAGTAAAATACTAAATATATCTATGACAAACACAATACTATAAGGTGCTGCCCAAGAACCGAGCTCTAATTTGATTGGTCCTTCCTTTAAAACATTATTTAAGTTAATAAATGCAAAGACTAAAGTAATTGCTGTACCAATTAATGATACATAACGTTTCAACACTGGTCGCTTACCAATAAAAATTAATAAGATGATTGTAAACATCGGTATGGCAAGAAGTGAAATAATGAGATTACTCTCGATCATTATTCAACACTCCCTTCATACTTTCTACATTATCTGTACCTAATTCTTTATAACTTCTGAAAGCTAATACTAAGAAGAAAGCAGTTACAGAAAATGAGATAACGATTGCTGTTAATATTAATGCTTGAGGGATAGGATCGACATAAGATTTAATTCCTTTTTCAAAGATAGGAACTTTACCTTGTTTCAATCCTCCCATGGTGATTAAGAATAAATTAGCAGTATGTGTTTGTATCGTAGTCCCAATAATGATGCGTATCAAACTTTTAGAAAGAATGAGGTAAACGCTCATTGATGTGAGAATACCACAAACAAAAATCATAACTATTTCCATTACTCATTCTCTCCAATCGCTAAAATTATTGTCATTATTGTACCTATGACTGCACACATAACACCTAAATCGAAGAACATTGCAGTATGCAAATGCACTGGTTTTAGTATAAATAATGGGATTTCGAATGGCGTATGGGTAAAGAAATTCTTATGATAAAACCAACTTGCCATTGGCGTTAATAAACAGAATAGTAACCCAATACCTATTAAAATTTTAAAATCCCATGGGTAAATTTTGCGCATCGTTTTGACATCAAAAGCGACTGCGATAATGACAAGTGCACTTGATAACAACAAACCACCGACGAAACCGCCGCCTGGTGTATAATGGCCAGCTAAAAATAAAGATATACCGAACATTACGATAAGAAAGAAGATAACAACTGCTGAATATTGAAAGATTAAATTATTTTTCTGTCTCTTCAACGTGATTACCTCCTTGATCGTTAGCTTTGTTCTTTGTACGAAGTTTGATCATCGTGTAGACGCCTAAGCCTGCGATACCTAACACAGAGGACTCGAATAATGTATCAGTACCCCTGAAGTCAACAAGAATAACGTTGACCATGTTTTTACCGTGTGCTAAATCATAAACGTGCGTTTTATAAAATTCACCAATTGACCCGAAGTGTCGATTACCGTATGCGATTAAACCGATCACTGTTACTACTATGCCAACACCAACCGAAATGATTACATTCAACCATTTAAATGATTGTGTCTCTTGATGTCTGTTTAAATTCGGTAGGTGATAGAAACAAAGTAAAAAGAGTGCTGTCGAAATCGTTTCAACGACAAATTGAGTCAATGCTAAATCAGGTGCACCGAAGAAGATAAAGAATATCGCAACTGCATAACCTACAGCACTTGCCATAATAATGCTGAATAGTCTTGAATGTGCAAAGATAATCATAGCTGTCGCAGTAATAATCAACACTACAATAATTAATTCAAATGGTCGTACAGCACTGACATCTTTAAAGTTAATATGGAAAGGGGTCACACTTAATGTAACGATTGTGAGTATAATTAAAGCTGCAAAAATAATTAATAAATTATTGCGTGTAAACCCAGTTACATAACTATTAGTTAGCTTTTTAGAAAATTGAGGTGTCCACTCACCTAATTTATCGTACCAATAGTTTATTGTGAGTTGTGTAGGTTGCGCTTTTAACACACGCACCCAATATGCAAAACTTAAAATTAATAATATACCTACTACATAAATACCTAAAGTAGTGAAGAAAGCTGGCGTAAATCCATGGAACATATGAAATTCGGCATGTGCATTGTCTTTCATACTTATGGCATTAACAGCTGGTTCAATGATTGAACTAGATAAAATTGACGGTGCAAAACCAAATACAATAACGAGTACTGCTAATATAATTGGTGAAACTAACATGAGTTTTGAGGCTTCATGTGCTTTGTTCGGCAAGGCATCTGGTTTGTGACTGCCTAAGAATACTTGGCCGATAAAACGAACTGAATAAACAAATGTAAATATACTACCAACGATAGCAACGATTGGTATGAGTAAACCAAGTGTATTGAGACTGAATAAATTTGCATGCGTAACTTCAATCATACTTTCTAAGAACTTTTCCTTAGATAAGAAACCATTAAATGGCGGTACCCCAGCCATACTTAACGTTGTAATGATTGTTAATGTGAAAGAAATTGGCATGATGGTTAATAATCCGCCTAATTTCTTAACGTCACGTGTACCTGTTGCATGATCGATAGCACCAGTAATCATAAATAATGAACCTTTGAATGTTGCATGGTTAATTAGATGGAAAATAGCTGCAGTAAAGGCTGCGACGTATAATTTACTTTCTGCACCCTCAAAATGATAACTCACAGCACCGATACCTAACATCGACATAATCATTCCGAGTTGTGAGACTGTTGAGAATGCTAATATCCCCTTTAAATCTTCTTGCTTAGTGGCGTTTAATGAACCCCAAAATAGAGTGATAAGCCCAACAGCTGTCACAGTCCATATCCAACCTTGAGAAATTGCAAAAATCGGGGTCATTCGTGCAACGAGATAAAGACCGGCCTTAACCATAGTTGCTGAATGTAAATAAGCACTTACCGGAGTAGGGGCTTCCATCGCATCTGGTAACCATATGTAAAATGGAAACTGAGCAGATTTAGTCATTGCACCTATAAGTACAAATACCATCGCTAATATAAATAACGGACTAATTTGTATTTCTGAGGCATGTGCAATTAAAGTACGTATACTTGTACTTCCACCTAACATTGTAAGTAAAATCAATCCACCAAGTAATGACAAGCCACCAAATACAGTGACGAGCATTGACTTTTGTGCTCCGTAGATTGATTTCTGTTTATCACGCCAAAATGAAATTAATAAGAAACTTGAAAATGATGTTAACTCCCAAAATAAATATAAAATAATAATATTATCGGATAGAACAACACCTAACATTGCACCCATGAATAGTAAGAGATAACAGTAAAAGTTCCCTAACTGTTCTTGTCGACTTAAATAGCTAATTGAATATAAAACAACTAAACTTCCGATACCAGTAATAAGTAGTGCGAATAGTAAACCTAAACCATCTACATATAAATCAAAATTCATCCCAAAATGAGGCATCCACTTAGCCTGTTTTAAGATGGTATCTCCTGACATCGTCGTCGAAATTTGAGTTAAGAAATATATAAATAAGACGACGGGGATTGGTAACACAAACCATCCTATATGTATTCGTTTATGAAATCGATATACAAATGGAATAATGAGTGCAAATATTAACGGCAAGAGAACCGCTAAATGTAACAAACTCATTATTTATCCTCCTTTAAAAAAACTGAGTATAACGTCATTATACATGAATTATACGGATCTGAAAAACAACGATCTTCCCCATATTGACAATATTTAAGAGGTTGTTAAATAGGAAGAAACGCGTTAAAAAAATCAATTTTTATACAAATTCTTGTTTATACTGAATACCATAATCTCGTTTCAATTGTTGCAAATTGTTTAATGATTTTTGAGCGTGCAATGTATCTTTAGATTTTAATTTTTCTTCAAGTTCTGTAATCGCATTTTGAAGTGATTGGGTATAAGGTAATTGCTCTACATTAAATGGTTTAAGTTGCGCCATTGTCGTGTAACGCTTTTCATATTGACTCAAAGCTTTACGTTCATGGAAAAATACATTTTCTGTTTCCTTTGGATTATGTAAATCACCTTGCTTCGGATGTTTAATCACTTGTTCGATTTGGACTAACACTTGATCATCATTTTGCTCCTTAATCGTTACACCGTAAACGCCTGTTTTATGTGCAAATTTATATAACTCCATTCATTTCATCCTTTCTATTCTTTTATGTTAAAATACATTTATCATATTAACATGAAATGGAGAATGAACATGACGAACTATCCTCAATTAAATAAACAAGTACAAGATAATGAAATTAAATTAGTAATGCACACAAATAAAGGAGATATGACATTCAAACTATTTCCAGAAATCGCACCAAAAACAGTAGAAAACTTTGTTACGCATGCAAAGAATGGTTACTATGATGGCATTACATTTCACAGAGTAATCCAAGACTTTATGGTTCAAGGAGGCGACCCTACAGCAACAGGTATGGGTGGTGAAAGTATTTATGGAGGACCATTTGAAGATGAGTTCTCATTAGAAGCTTTCAATTTATATGGTGCTTTATCAATGGCCAATGCAGGCCCTAATACAAATGGATCACAATTCTTTATCGTTCAAGCGAAAGAAGTACCTGAATCAATGTTAAGCCAATTGAAAGATGGAGGTTGGCCTGAACAAATTGCTGATGCTTATGGTGAACGAGGCGGCGCGCCATGGTTAGACCAGAAACATACTGTTTTCGGTCAAATTATTGAAGGTGAATCTACATTAGAAGATATCGCAGCGACTAAAGTAGGTGCACAAGATAAACCCGATTTCGATATTACTATCGATAAAATTGAAGTTGAAGAATAAGTCTAGAATTAAGTGATCAATACTTATTGTAAAGAGTTGAATATATGATTTTGTCCTAAGTGTTAGCATGATAAGTTTAATTACTTGGGGCAAAGTGGAAATTATAACAGGATTAACATTCTTGAATTTAATCTACACTGTAAATATGAGGTGTAATTAAACGAAGGAGTTGATTCTGTTTTTTTATAGTGTTGGAACTTAAAGGCGTGGTAACCCCATATTATTTATAATATTAGTGCCGAGAATTAATATGTGCTATTATAATAGTGTTAAGTATTACGAAGTAAGGGGTTATAACGTTGAATCATCACTATAATGTAGGTCAACATATCAAAGTACGTGTGACTGGTATTCAACCGTATGGCGCGTTTGTTGAAACCCCGGATAATGCTGAAGGATTAATCCATATTTCGGAAATTATGGATGATTACGTCCATAATTTGAAAAAGTTTTTATCAGAAGGCCAAATTGTTAGAGCGAAAGTAATTTCGATTGATAAAGAAGGCAAATTGAATCTTTCTTTAAAAGATAATGACTATTTTAAAAATTATGAACGTAAGAAAGAAAAACAATCAGTATTAGATGAAATAAAGGAAACCGAAAAATATGGGTTTCAAACAATAAAAGAACGCTTACCGGTTTGGATTAAACAGTCAAAAAATAAGATGAATAATGAATCTTAATTAATGAATAAGGTTAGGGCATGTGTTGTGTCTTAACCTTATTTTTTTATATCAAATAAAGGTATATTATAACTTTAAAAAATTAGAGTTTAAATGTAAGCAAAAAAGTTTCATTTGATAAAACGTATCACTAAAATAGGAATTAGTTAAATACAATATGAAAGTAAGTAATTACAATCAATTGATTTGGAGGAATGTAACGTGAATGATAAGTTTAACCCATTGTTTGAAGAATTGGAGTTGCCAAATAAGGTTAAGTTACGCAATAGATTTGTATTAGCCCCATTAACGCATGTGTCATCAAATGATGATGGTACAGCTTCAGAAGATGAGATTGCATATATGGAACAACGCTCTCAAGATGTAGGTCTCGCTATCACGGCAGCAAGTAATGTAACTGATTTAGGAAAAGCTTTCCCAGGACAACCTTCTGTAGCACATGATAGTGACATTGGAGGATTAAAACGACTTGCCCAAGTGATGAAGAAAAATGGAGCAAAAGCCATTGTTCAAATACATCATGGTGGTGTACAAGCTCTGCCTAATTTAACACCAGATGGAGACGTTGCTGGTCCAAGCCCAATTTCATTAAAAAGTTTCGGACAAAAAGAAGAACACGATGCGAGAGAAATGACATCGGAAGAAATTGAAGAAACGATTAAAGCTTTCGGCGAAGCGACACGCCGTGTTATAGAAGCTGGATTTGATGGTGTGGAAATCCACGGTGCAAATCATTATTTAATACACCAATTTGTTTCACCATATTATAATCGTCGTACAGACGAATGGGGTAAAGATAAATTTAAATTCCCATCACTCGTAGTAGATGAGGTTGTAAATACAGCACGTCACTATGGTAATGATGATTTCATCATTGGCTATAGGCTTTCACCTGAAGAAGCAGAAGAACCTGGTATTAGTATGGAGATTACAGAATCACTTATTCAATTATTAAAAGAAAAACCATTAGATTATGTTCACGCTTCACTTATGGACATTCATTCAAAAACTCGCGAAGGAAAATATAAAGATCAAAGTCGAATTAAATTATTAAGCCAATGGTTAGATGGTGAAATGCCATTACTAGGTATCGGTTCAATCTTTACTGCAGAACAAGCTCTTGATGCAATTGAAAATACAGATGCTGACTTTATTGCTTTAGGTAGAGAAATATTATTAGACTATGAATTCGTTGGAAAAATACAAGCGGGCAAAGAAGATGAAATTATTTCTAAATTTGATCCAGAGCGAAAAGACAAACATCAATTACCACCAAATTTATGGGATCAATTCAATAATGGTTTCTATCCATTGCCAAGAACAGATGAAGAAGAATAATTCATGAGTATGAGAGACGACTATATATGCTTGTAAGCATATATAGTCGTTTTTAGTATATATTTTAATCCAATGAATTGGCTCTAATAATTCTTTTATTCTAATAAAAGATTGGTATAAAGAGTTATTTAAAGATTTTGAATTTTTTATGTAATAGACTTGTATATTTATATCGTTATATGTCATTATATATGTAAGGGTTTTCATAACGCTGAATGACCTAATATAGAGGTGTATTAAAGGCCTCTAAATATTAAGCTGAAATCCTAATTCAAAGCGTTTTTAGAATTAGCATATAGTTTCAGTTAGACAGTAAAATGAGTTATGCTATTGATAAGTGTTGAAAGTGCATTTGAGACGCTAATATTTAAACTAAGGGGAGATATCATGACAAGATCAGAAGAAATCATTGAATTAACAAATCATTTTGGAGCTTCAAACTATGTACCACTTCCTATCGTTATTTCAGAAGGCGAAGGGGTATGGGTTAAAGATCCTGAAGGTAACAAGTATATGGATATGTTGTCAGCATATTCAGCTGTTAACCAAGGTCACAGACATCCAAAGATTATTCAAGCATTAAAGGATCAAGCTGACAAAGTGACACTTGTTTCTCGTGCTTTCCATAGTGATAATTTAGGCGAATGGTATGAAAAGATTTGTAAAATTTCTGGAAAAGAGAAAGCACTACCTATGAATACTGGTGCTGAAGCTGTAGAAACAGCTTTAAAAGCTGCAAGACGTTGGGCATATGAAGTTAAAAACATTGAACCGAACAAAGCAGAAATTATTGCATTCAATGGTAACTTCCATGGTCGTACTATGGCACCTGTTTCACTTTCATCAGAAGCGGAGTATCAAAGAGGTTATGGCCCATTACTTGATGGTTTCCGTAAAGTAGATTTCGGTGATATTGAAGCGGTTAAAGAAAGTATCAATGAGAATACTGCAGCTATATTAATCGAACCAATTCAAGGGGAAGCAGGTATTAACGTACCTCCTGAAGGTTACTTAAAACAAATCAGAGAGTTATGTGATGAACATAATGTACTTTTCATTGCTGATGAAATCCAAGCTGGGTTAGGTCGTTCAGGTAAATTATTCGCAACTGATTGGGATGACGTGAAACCAGATGTTTATATTCTTGGGAAAGCCTTAGGTGGCGGTGTATTACCAATTTCAGTAGTACTAGCAGATAAAGAAGTATTAGGCGTATTTACTCCAGGTTCACATGGTTCAACATTTGGTGGAAATCCATTAGCTTGTGCTGTTTCAAATGCTGCTTTAGATGTTATCATTGATGAGGATTTACCAGGTCGTTCATTAGAGCTTGGTGAATATTTCAAATCAGAATTACAAAAGATAGACCATCCGGCTATTAAAGAGGTACGTGGCCGTGGCTTATTCATTGGAATCGAACTTACTGAAAATGCAAGACCATATTGTGAAGCACTTAAGGAAAAAGGTCTATTATGTAAAGAAACGCATGAAACAGTAATTCGTTTTGCTCCACCACTTATCATTTCTAAAGAAGAATTAGACTTTGCTTTAGATAAAGTTAGAGCTGTATTTGAATAATTATCAAAAAATGTAATATAAGTTTTATTAACACTTTAAAATGCATTATCTTATGTTACAATTAGCATGAAAGCGAAAACATTAGTAACGAAAAAGAGGCGAAAAGGATCATGACTGAGAATAATAGTTTAGTTACTTCTACGCAACACATTATTAAAGAAGCTTTGCACAAACTGGGATTTGACGATGGTATGTATGATCTTGTTAAGGAACCTTTAAGATTCCTTCAAGTAAGAATTCCTGTACGTATGGATGATGGTACAGTTAAGACGTTCACTGGTTACCGTGCACAGCATAATGATGCTGTTGGGCCAACTAAAGGTGGGGTAAGATTCCACCCAGATGTAGATGAAGAAGAGGTTAAAGCATTATCAATGTGGATGTCATTGAAATGTGGCATCGTAGACTTACCATACGGTGGCGGTAAAGGCGGTATCGTTTGTGACCCACGCCAAATGAGTATACATGAGGTAGAGCGTTTATCACGTGGATATGTTCGTGCTATCTCTCAATTCGTAGGGCCTACAAAAGATATTCCAGCGCCAGATGTTTTTACTAACTCACAAATCATGGCATGGATGATGGATGAGTATAGTTCATTAGATAAATTCAACTCACCAGGATTCATCACAGGTAAACCACTAGTATTAGGTGGTTCTCAAGGACGCGATCGTTCAACTGCGTTAGGTGTAGTTATCGCGATTGAACAAGCTGCTCAAAGAAGAAACCTAGAGCTTAAAGGTGCTCGTGTCGTTATCCAAGGTTTCGGTAATGCTGGTAGTTTCTTAGCTAAATTCTTATACGATATGGGAGCAAAAATAGTCGGTATTTCAGATGCATATGGTGCATTACATGACCCAGAAGGGTTAGATATTGATTATTTATTAGATCGTAGAGATAGTTTTGGTACAGTTACAAACTTATTTGAAGAGACAATTTCAAATAAAGAATTATTCGAAATTGATTGTGATGTATTAGTGCCAGCTGCCATTGCGAACCAAATTACAGCTGACAATGCACATGACATTAAAGCTGATGTAGTAGTTGAAGCAGCAAATGGACCAACTACTCCAGAAGGTACACGTATCTTAACTGAACGTGGCATCTTATTAGTACCAGACGTATTAGCAAGTGCTGGTGGCGTAACGGTATCTTACTTCGAATGGGTACAAAATAACCAAGGTTATTATTGGACTGAAGAAGAAGTAAATGAAAAATTACGTGAGAAATTAACTACAGCATTTAATACGATTTATGAACTTTCACAAAACCGTAAGATTGATATGCGTTTAGCTGCATACATCGTAGGTATTAAACGTACAGCAGAAGCTGCACGTTACCGTGGTTGGGCATAATATTTAATAGTGTTTGTTTAAGATAAAAAGAGTTGGAAACTTATCTAGTTTCCAACTCTTTTTTGTGATTTTGCTAATATCAGTTATACAGAATAAATCGTCATAGTCATTTCGACTATAAAATCAAAGTCTCCAAATGCTTTTGTATACATTTTGAAGAATTTAAATAAGCCCTACCAAAGATTTATAATCAACATCTTTGGTAGGGCTTTGTTTATGATATATGACGGTCTATGTCATAGATTAATAGTAAATGTATTTGAGTTTATTGTTCTTGGTTTACTTGCTCGTACATGTCAGCATAGTTTGTAAATAAACCATCAACGCCGTATTGATTTAAACGTTCCATATCAGCTTTTGTATTTACAGTGTAAGGGTGAACGAGGAACCCTGCTTTTTTAAGGTTTTGAACATTTTGAGCAGTTAAATCTGTATATTCAGGGCCAACACCAATTGCAGTTTGACGTAAAGTATTGAAGTCTTGTTGAGTCATGCTCGTTAATTCACCTTTATCTAATAATCTCACAAGAGGTACGCTTGGATTTAATCTCTTCATTTTTTCTAAGCTTGCTTGTGAGAATGATTGAATCATTACGTGACCATTTTTAAGTGATTGATTTGTTAACATGTTGTGTCTATTTAATGTATTAAGTAAATCTTGTTCCATACCTGGATATACATCTGGTGATTTTGTTTCGATATAGTAGTTTGCATTTGGGCCGTAACGTTCAAGGATTTCGTCTAAAGTAGGTATTTTTGCACCAGCGTATTTTTCGTTAGCATATTCAGGATGTGTTGCATTGAATTTGCTACCAGCGTCTAATTTTTTTAATTCATCTAATGTATATTGGTCAACTCTGCCTGTACCATTTGTAGTTCTATCCACTGTTTCGTCGTGCATAGCTACTAAATGACCATCTTTCGTTCTTTGTAAGTCAATTTCAATATATGATGCGCCTAATTCGTTATGACTTTTGTCATATGAATAGAATGTATGTTCAGGTGCATAACCACTTGCGCCTCTGTGTGCGATAGTTGTGTGTTTCTCGCCAGTTAAATTATGCGCTTCTTTATGGCTAGCATTGTTTGGATTTGATTTTAATTGTGATGCTGAAGAATAACGATTTTCATTTGGACCTTTGTTTGAATTGTCGTTAGTACTTGCTTGTGATACAGCAGAAGTACCTAGTAAAGATAATGATAATACAGTAACGCTTGAAACCATTAATTTTGTCGCTTTTTTCATAAATACGTTCACTCCTCAATTTTTACTATATTCTCACATTACAAAAAAAGAGGAGTGAATAGAATACTATTTACGCTATCTTTATTTAAAATAAATAATGTTAACTCATCCATAACAATATAAATATTGGATTAATTTTGTTCAATTTTTACTGTAATACTAAAAATGCGATACAGAAAATTTTTGAAAATATTTCTGTATCGCATTAACCATATTATTCATTTGTAGTTTTAAATTTTTGTTTGATGACTTCGATTTGTTTTTTTACGGCATCATGTCCTGTTGAACCGTAACTTGTTCTACGACTTATACAATTTTCAGGTTTTAAATACTCATAAATATCCGCTTCAATGCTCGCATGGGCATCTTTGTATTGTGTAAGTGGGACATCTAATAAATATACATTATGTTGTATAGCCCATAATACAAGTTTACCTACGATTTCATGTGCTGTTCTAAAAGGAACCCCTTTATTTACGAGATAATCAGCGAGTTCGGTTGCGTTTGAAAAATCTTGTTCAACAGCACTTTGTAGTTGATTTACGTTTACCGTCATCGATGCGATCATACCATCAAAGATACGAAGTGAGCCTTTAATGGTGTGGATTGCATCGAATAATCCTTCTTTATCTTCTTGCATATCTTTATTATATGCGAGAGGCAGTCCTTTTAATGTTGTTAGCATACTTACTAAATGACCTGTTGTTCTCCCCACTTTACCTCGAATGAGTTCAGCCATGTCAGGATTTTTCTTTTGGGGCATAATAGATGAGCCAGTTGAAAATGCATCAGATAACGTGACAAAATTGGCTTCAGCTGAAGACCAAAAAATAATTTCTTCAGCAAAACGAGAAAGGTGTACCATCGTTAAGCTAATATTGTGGAGTGTCTCTACAATGTAATCACGATCACTTACTGCATCTAAGCTATTTTCGTATAGATTTGCAAACTCTAGTGATTCTTGCGTAGTATGACGATCGATAGGATAAGTTGTTCCGCTTAATGCTGCTGCTCCAAGAGGGGATATGTCGATACGTTTTAAACTATCTTGGAAACGTGTTTTGTCTCTATCGAGCATCCAATAATACGTTAATATATGATGTGCAAATGAAATTGGTTGCGCTCTTTGTAAATGCGTATAACCTGGCATAATTGTTTCGATGTGCTTTTCAGCTATATCAACGATTGTTTGTTGGAAAGCGTTAATGAGGGAAATTATTTCATTAACTTCATCTTTTGTGTATAAATGCATATCCGTCGCGATTTGATCATTTCTACTACGACCAGTATGCAATCTACCTCCAGCATCGCCTATACGTTTAATCAACTCATGTTCTATATTTAAATGTATATCTTCTAGAGATATATCTAAAGGCAAGTTTCCATTTTCGTAATCCTTTAGTATTTCAGTTAATCCTTTGATAATTGCATCACAATCAGCTTGAGAAATAATATCTTGTTTGGCTAACATTTTCGCATGTGCAATACTTCCTTGAACATCATATTTAATCAATATTTGATCAAATCCTACTGAAGCATTAAATTCATCTACCCAATCTTCGGGTTTTTCACTAAATCTACCACCCCAAGCTTTATTGCTCATCGTTATAACCTCCATGTAACATTGCGTTCACTTGAGTAGGAAGACCAAAGATATCGATAAATCCAACCGCTGATTCTTGATTGAATGCATCTTCTTTTGTATATGTCGCTAGTTTTTCATTATATAAAGTGTGAGGAGATTTTCTACCATTAACAATTGCATTACCTTTGTATAATTTAATGCGTACTTCACCACTAACATATTTTTGCGTACTATTTATAAATGTTTTTAAGCTATCTGTGAGTGGTGAATACCAAAGGCCATTATAGACTTGCTCAGAAAATTGCTTTTCAATGACTGGTTTGAAATGCGCAACATCTTTTGTCAATGTGATGGTTTCTAAGGATTTATGTCCCTTTAAAATAACTTCTGCTGCAGGTGTTTCATAAACTTCTCTTGATTTAATACCGACAAGTCTATTTTCAACATGGTCTATTCTTCCTATACCATGTTTTCCAGCTAATTTATTTAATTCTAAAATTAAGTCGCTGAGTTTATAAGTTTGTCCGTTTAGTGAAGTAGGTAGACCTTCTTCAAAAGTTAGTAAGATTTCTTCAGCTTCATCAGGTGTGTCTTCTAACTCACGAGTTAAATCATATGCATCTGCAGGTGGTGCTGCGAAAGGATCTTCAAGTATGCCACATTCGTTACTTCTACCCCATAAATTTTGGTCAATTGAGTATGGTGAATCATGTTCAATAGGAACTGGAATATTATGTTTTAATGCATAATCGATTTCTTCTTCACGACTCCAAGCCCATTCTCTAACTGGAGCAAAAACTTTTAAGTTTGGATTTAAAGCTTTTATTGCAACTTCAAAACGAACTTGATCGTTACCTTTACCTGTACAACCGTGGGCAATACCTACTGCATCTGTTTTCTCAGCGATCTCTACTAATTTTTTTGAAATTAGAGGTCTGGATAAAGCAGAAACGAGTGGGTAAGTACCTTCATACATTAAGTTACCTTTGATTGCATAGGCTACGAAGTCTTCACTGAATTCTTCTGTAGCATCTATGATATGACATTCGACTGCACCCATATCTAATGCTTTTTGGTGTACAAGTTCTAAATCTTTTCCTTCGCCGACGTCTAAACAACAAGCTACCACGTCATAACCTTTATCTAATATCCATTTTACTGCAACACTTGTGTCTAATCCGCCTGAATATGCTAATACGATTTTCTCTTTCATAAGTTTCACCTCTATATATTAATTGAAATTTAATTTGTTAAAAATGAGTATAGCAGATTTGTTAGGAAAATAAAACCAATAAATTACATAAATATGCAAATTTCAGAAAATAAAATCTTTTGGCAACAATTTATAAGTAAGTTGAATAATCGTTTTTGTCTATTCTAATGTGTTTGGATATTGTATATTATATGTATATTAGGTTTGGTGAACAATTTGTTTTCAGGGTCAATTGTGTGAAAACTTATTTTGTACAAAGCCAGTTGTTTGAATAGTGAATTTAAACTTAGTAAAATTAGTTTTGAAATATAAACACGGGAGGCAATTCACATGACTCATATTCAATTAGACTATCGTAAGACTTTAGAGTTCTTTGGTGAACATGAAATGCAACAACAACAAGAAGTGGTTTCTACGATTCATAATATAATCCATAAAGGTACAGGCGCAGGAAATGATTTCTTAGGTTGGTTAGATTTACCTGTAGATTATGACAAAGACGAATTTTCACGTATTCTAGAAGCTTCTAAACGTGTGAAAGAGAATTCTGAAGTATTAGTAGTCATTGGTATTGGAGGTTCTTATTTAGGGGCGCGTGCAGCGATTGAAATGTTGACATCATCATTTAGAAATAGTGATGAATATCCAGAAATCGTCTTCGTCGGTAATCATTTATCATCAACTTATACTCAACAATTAGTTGATTATTTAGATGGAAAAGATTTTTCTGTAAACGTTATTTCTAAATCAGGTACGACAACAGAACCTGCAGTTGCATTTAGACTGTTCAAACAATTATTAGAAAATAAATACGGAAAAGAAGAAGCTAAAAAACGCATCTTCGCCACAACTGATAAAGAAAAGGGTGCGCTAAAACAATTAGCGACAAATGAAGGTTACGAAACATTTATTGTACCTGATGATATCGGCGGCCGTTACTCAGTTTTAACTGCAGTAGGATTATTACCAATTGCAGTAGCAGGTATTGATATCGAAGCCATCATGAACGGTGCAGCGAAAGCACGTGAGGAACTATCATCAGACAAATTAGAAGAAAACATTGCCTACCAATATGCGACAATTCGTAACATTCTTTATACAAAAGGGTATACGACAGAAATGTTAATTAACTACGAACCATCATTACAATATTTCAATGAATGGTGGAAACAATTATTTGGTGAATCTGAAGGAAAAGACTTTAAAGGTATTTATCCATCAAGCGCTAACTACACTACTGATTTACATTCATTAGGACAATATGTTCAGGAAGGGCGTCGTTTCTTATTTGAAACAGTAGTTAAAGTAGATACACCTAAACATGATATTAAGATTGAAGCAGACCCAGATGATCTAGACGGTTTAAATTATTTAGCTGGTAAGACAATTGATGAGGTTAATACGAAAGCATTTGAAGGTACTTTACTTGCACATACTGATGGTGGCGTGCCTAATTTAGTTGTAAATGTACCTCAATTAGATGAAGAGACATTTGGCTACTTGGTTTATTTCTTTGAATTAGCTTGTGCTATGAGTGGTTACCAACTCGGTGTGAATCCATTTAATCAACCAGGCGTTGAAGCATATAAACAAAATATGTTTGCGTTATTAGGTAAACCAGGATTTGAAGATAAGAAACAAGAACTTGAAGAACGTTTATAAAAAATTCATTTGAAGAAGCTTTGACATAAGTACAAAATTAAGGCCAACCCTTAAGATTAATTTCTTTTGGGTTGACCTTTGTATTAAAAATAAAGCACATGCATTGCTAACTATGTTTTTTCTTATACGTATTTTTAAGTACAAATATCATGATGATTATAAATATTAGTAATATAGCAATAAATATATAGGTAATGATTTGTTTCCAATTAATCACAGGTTCAACTTCAACACTAGGTGGGTGGGCGCCTTTTAAAAATGTACGCTTATAATTGAGAGTCAATGTGTTATCATCTGAAATTTTGAAACTGTAATCATGTAACTTTGTAGGAACGACATCGTATAGGTCATGCTTTACTTTATATACTTTACCGTTTATTGTATGTCGACCTTTAGTTAAAACTTTGCGGTATTCATAATGGTCAAAAGCATGTTTAATTAATCCATTAGAAATTTGTTGTCGTGCATGCTTTGCTTTATCACTTGGATAAGGTTGTGTATTAAACAATGTAGAAATTACGCGTAAATGATTTCTTTTCGCGGTTAATACTAAATTATATCCATTATCACTTGTTCCAGTCTTTAAACCATCGACATCTTTCATTCCGTCTGGAAAAGAGGGGAGAGATGTATTCGTATTGTGTAGAGACTTGTGATATTGTAAATCGCTTTTTAGACTTGTGATTTTTAAAGCTTCAGGATAGTGGTTTAATATATAATGTGATAATAATGACATATCGTTGGCAGTCGTATAACTATAAGTTTGATTTTGATACTGTTTAGGCGCAAACGGTTTGAGTAGTTTAATGTTTGCACCGCTTGGATTTGTAAAATGAGTGTTTTGCATACCGATTTGTTTCGCTTTTTTGTTCATACGGTTTGTAAAATGAGAAGAATTTCCATCAATTTCTTCTGCGAGTACTAAAGTAGCAGCATTACTAGATTCAAGCATAGCTTGCTTAACCAATTGGAGTATAGAAAAGGTTTGGCCTGTTTTTAAAGGGAAAGTTGTCAAATTAGGTATTTGGGACATTTTTTGTTCCCTTAAATCGATTTTAACTGTGTCATAAAAATTGAACTTTTTATGTTTGATATCATCAAGAATGAGGGCGAGGGTCATAAGTTTTGTAGTTGAAGCAGGATCGACTTGTTTATGAATATTGTAGTTATATAAAATTTGTCCATTTTTGGTAGTAACTTGAGCGCTTTTTGGATTATTTTGTTTATTTACATGAATATGTTCATTTTCTGCGATTTGGTATGGGGATTGTCCAGCAAATGTATATAGCGGAGCATAGATTGAAAGTAAAATTAAAAACGAAAGTATGACTCCTAACTTTTTCATTGAATCGTCTCCTTGATTTTCATTAAAAAATATTCAACATATTGCATCATTCAAATAGAAATTGTTGGATAAATTAAAATAAATTCCAATGGCAAGTGTCATTACTATTCAAAGGTAAGAAGTATCAAAGTTATTATGAGTAATTGGATTTTACTTATATATTCTAATTCTAACAAAAACGATGATGATTGGGTTGTTTTTTATATAAACATTCATAAATAACACAATAAAATTATAAATCTTTAATTTTAATAGTCGAAACTACCTGGGACTAGAGACCGATTTTTAAGTAAAAAGATATTAAATGGTTCCAATAAGGTGTTTTTACACTTATAATGAAATACCGTAGTTTGTATTATTGTGTAAAGGTTGAAAAAACGTCAGGAGAGTGTCTATGTGAAACGCATCATCAAACATATCATCGCTTTAATATGTGCTTTAATTTTTGTGCTGATGTTACAAGCCTTTGTCATTTCTGGTGCTGTGATACAAGATAATCAGATGAAACCGACTTTACAAAAAGACGACCGTGTTATAATAAATAAACTAAAAACTACTTTTAATTTACTAGGCAATAGTGATATTATATTGTATCGTAAGGGTGACAAAGTCCATGTAAGCCGAGTTATTGGGAAACCTGGTCAATCTGTTGAATATAAACATGGTAAACTTTATCGAGATGATAAATATGTTGATGAGCCTTATACTCATGGCAAACAAATTGAATCGTTATCATTAAGAAAAGTGAAACACTCCGAAGGCGATATATTACCACCCGATACATATTTTGTATTAAATGATCGCCGAGGTAATGATAAAGATTCAAGAACATTCGGACTGATTAAAAAACGAGATGTGATTGGCAACGTGAGTTTAAAGTATTATCCATTTGATCAATTCACGGCTAATTTTAACTAAATAGATGAGGTGTACAAATTGAGAAAAGAAGTAATAGAATGGATTGTCGCAATAATTGCAGCGCTTGCTATATTTTTTTTAGTAACAAATTTTGTTGCAAAGTCATATACAGTTAAAGGTGATTCAATGGATCCTACATTGAAAGACGGAGAACGCGTAGCTGTAAACTTATTTGATTACAAACTAGGCGACATTAAAAAAGGTAACGTTATTGTGTTCCACGCTACAAAAAATGCTGATTACGTAAAACGTGTTATCGGTACGCCTGGAGATTCAATCGAATATAAAAAAGACAAACTTTATGTTAACGGTAAGAAAGTCGATGAACCTTACTTAAACTATAATGAAAAACACAAACATTATGATTATATTACTGGAAGCTTTAAAACAAAAGATATAGATAGAGAAACACATAAAAATAAAATTCCTAAAGGCAAATTACTAGTGCTTGGAGATAATCGTGAAGTCAGCAAAGACAGCCGTTCATTTGGCTTAATTGATAAAGATAAAGTTGTAGGTAAAGTTTGGTTTAGATATTGGCCATTAAATGGTATGAAATTTGGATTTGATCCAGATACAGATTACGGTAAATAAAGAATTATAAGAGCTAGAACATGTTAAAAATGTTCTAGCTTTTTTATGCATGGATGCTGAAATTAGCTGTTGATCATTATCATTGTGTAACACTTTATATGTTAAAATGGAAAACAAAGGAGTGGGATGGTTATGGAATTAAATGCCTATATTGGAAGAGCAGGGACAGGTAAATCTTCAAAGATGATTGACGAGATTCGACAAAAAATGCGTGAACAACCATTAGGTGAGCCTATCATTTTAATTGCCCCGACCCAAAATACATTTCAACTTGAACAAGCGTTTGTAAATGATTCATCGCTAAATGGCAGTTTAAGAACAGAAGTGCTTCACTTTGAACGTCTAAGTCATAGAGTTTTTCAAGAAGTGGGCGGCATATTAGAACAGCAACTTTCTAAAGTCGGCACAGAAATGATGATTTACGATATTATTCAACGACACCAAAGTGAGTTGAATTTATATCAATCCCAAGTGAAATATTATGGTTTTAGTGAGAAATTGTATGAACAAATACAAGACTTTAAAAAATATTCAGTTTCTCCAGAAGCGTTAGAAACATACATAACAGAAAATCAATTACCAACACGATCAAAACACAAACTCCAAGATATTGCATTAGTATATAAAAAGTTAGAAGAACGTATGCAAGGGAATTACGTATCTTCAGAAGACAGTTTAAAACGATTTATTCAAATGATGGATCAATCAGAATGGTTGAAAAAAAGTGAAATTTACATTGATGGTTTCCATAACTTTTCAACAATTGAATATGAAATGATTCGTGGGCTTGTAAAGAATGCAAAGAAAGTGACTGTACTATTAACTACAGATGGTGATAAAGACCCATTCAGTTTATTTAGAAAGCCATCTGAGTCGTTAACGCATTTAGAAACAGTTGCACAAGATTTGAATATTCAATTAAATAAAACCTATTTTGACCAAACGTATCGCTTTGAAAACAAAGATTTGGAACATCTTGAAAGCAATTTTAATGCGTTGCAGCCACAAACAATACCAGCTCAACAAAGTGTTGAAATACTAGAATCTTCAGCGATGCGTGAAGAAGTAAATGAGATAGCGAGACGCATATTAAAGGAAACACGTGAACAAAATAGAAGGTATCAAGATATTGCAATTTTGTATCGAGATGAGTCATACGCATTCTTATTGGAATCTATTCTAGAGCAGTATGATATTCCATACAATATCGATGTCAAAAAATCTATGACACACCATCCTATTATGGAAATGATTCGGTCAATGATTGAAGTGATTCAGTCAAATTGGAACTTCGAACCGATGATGAGACTATTTAAAACGAACGTCCTTACGAAATCTATTAAAGAGAGTAAATATCTTATTGATATATTGGAAAACTTTGTATTAGAACGTGGAATATATGGTAAGCGTTGGTTAGATGATTCATTTTTTGATATCGAACAATTTCGAATTATGGGCATTAAACGAAATAAACTGACAGACGAAGAACGCGAAACATTTAATCGTGTTGTACAGTTGAAAAATAATGTTATTGATAAAATATTAATTTTCGAAAGTAAAATGAATGAAGCTTCAACTGCAATATCCTTTGCGACGGCATTTTATGAATCCATGGAGGCATTTGAATTACCTAGTCAATTAATGACAGAAAGAGATACGTACGATGCAGAGGGTAATCATCAAAAGGCTGAAGAAATTGATCAAATATGGAATGGTTTAATTCAAACACTTGATGATGTTGTAACTGTGTTCGAAGATCAATCGATGAAAAAATCTAGATTTTTAGAATTGTTAGATATTGGTTTGGATCAATTGGAATTCGTTATGATTCCTCAAACGTTAGATCAGGTGAGCATCGGAACGATGGATTTAGCCAAAGTTGATAATAAAGCACATGTATATCTAGTTGGTGTGAATGATGGTGTCATGCCACAAACAGTATCTTCTTCAGGATTAATTACAGATGAAGAAAAGAAAAATTTCCAACAACAAACAGATATTGAGTTGAGTCCAACTTCTGACGTGTTGCAAATGGATGAAGCGTTCGTATTTTACATTGCGATGACACGTAGTCAAGCAGCAGTGACATTTTCATATTCATTAATGGGCGTGAGTGGTGATGAGAAAGAACCGAGTCCATTTTTAGACCAAGTGTGCGCATTATATACAAATCTAGATGCTACGAATATTCAATATAATCATCAAGCACATCCGTTAACGTTAATTGAGCATCCGCACCAGACAAAAATCTCTTTATTTGAAGCATTAAAGTCGTGGTTAGATGATGAAATTGTCGCCGATATTTGGTTAGACACATATCAAGTTATCCGTGATAATAATGAACTCAACAAAGGACTTAATTATCTATTAACTGCATTAACTTATGATAATGAGACAGTTCAACTTTCAGAAAAACAAGCGAAATCACTATACGGTTCAACGATAAATGCAAGTGTATCGCGCTTTGAAGGATATCAAGCATGTCCGTTTAAACATTTCGCATCGCATGGTCTGCGTCTAAATGAACGTACGAAATATAAATTGGAGAACTTTGATTTAGGTGATATCTTCCACAGAGTATTAAAGGCAATCTCAGATAAAATTCAAGGGGACTTTAAAAATTTAAATACGAATCAAATTCATAAATTAACGGCGGAAGCACTGTCAGATATTTTACCTGGCGTTCAATTTAATTTACTTAATTCAACAGCGTACTATCGTTATCTTTCACAGAAAATTGGTGCAATCGTTGAAACGACACTAACTGCACTTAAATATCAAGGTAACTATTCAAAATTTACGCCAGAGCGTTTTGAAGCAGGATTTAGAAGAAAACCACGCGATAACCAAGAATTACTTGCTGAAACACTGAAAACTTCTCAAGGTGTACCAATAAATATCCGCGGTCAAATTGATCGTATTGATACTTATCAACGTGACGGTCGTAGCTTCGTAAATGTTATCGATTATAAATCGTCAAAATATAGTGGCACGTTAGATTTAACTAAAGTGTATTATGGCATGCAGATGCAAATGATGACGTATATGGATATCGTCCTTAATAACAAAGAACGACTCGGACTTACACCTGAAACTAAACCAGGTGGATTATTATACTTCCATGTACACCAACCTCGTATCAAACTTGCATGGAGTGAAATTGATAAAGAGAAACGTAACAAAGAGTTTATTAATTCATTTAAATTGAGCGGTTTAATTAATGATGATGAATCAGTTATAGAAGCCGTGGATACGCGAATTGAACCTAATTATACTTCTGATATCGTTCCGATTGGACTTAAAAAAGATGGCGGGTTAAAAAGTCAAAGTAAAGTTGCTGATGAAGATACGATTTATAAATTAATCCAGCATAACAAACGTAATTTTATTAAAACTGCATCGGATATTATGGACGGACATACAGAAGTTGCACCGTTAAAATATGATCAAAAGTTACCGTGTGAATTTTGTAACTACAAATCCGTTTGTCATGTGGACGGGATGATTGATAGTAAACGTTATCGTGTTGTAGATGAATCCATTGATCCGTTAGAAGCAGTGCGAAATGATGAAAGCGAAGAGGGTGAGTAAATGATGAGTCAAATTCCAATAAAGCCGACAAATACACGTTGGACGGATGGTCAATGGCGCAGTATTTATGCTAAAGGCCAAGATGTACTCGTAGCTGCAGCAGCTGGGTCAGGAAAGACTGCAGTACTTGTTGAACGTATTATCCAACGTATCATTAAAGATGAGATCGACGTCGATCGCTTATTAGTCGTGACGTTTACAAATGCGAGTGCACGTGAGATGAAACATCGTGTTGATCAACGCATTCAAGAAGCATCATTGGAAGCACCAGAGAATACACATTTAAAAAATCAACGTATCAAAATTCATCAAGCACAAATTTCAACATTACATAGTTTTTGTTTGAAATTAATTCAACAACATTATGATGTATTAGATATAGATCCAAACTTTAAAACGAGTAGTGAAGCGGAAAATATTTTATTACTCGAGCAAACAATTGATGAAGTATTAGAGCAACATTATGACAAACTAGACCCGCATTTTATTGATTTAACGGAACATTTATCTTCTGACCGTAATGATGAACTATTGCGCGACACTGTAAAAGAGCTGTATTACTTTAGTGTGGCTAACCCTAACCCGTTAAACTGGTTAGCTCACTTATCAGATCCATATGAAGATGAACAGCAGCAACAAGAATTACTAACATTATTAAATGACATTGCGTCTATATTTATGACCTCTGCATTGGAAGCACTGAATAAGAGTTATGATTTATTTATGATGTTAGAATCAGTTGAAAAACAAGTAGAAGTCATAGAGACAGAACGCCAGTTTATGGCACAGGCTATGGAAGATGGATATTTAAATTCACAACTTATTGCAGATCATCAATTTATCGTACGTTTCCCTGCCAAAAATAAAAAGGTCAAAGAAGCGAATGAAATGATGATGGATGTCTATGATGATGCTAAAAAATATTACGACCAATACAAAGATTTAGTCACAAAAGTACAAACAGATTACTATTCCAGAGATGCGGAAAGTTTAACTAATGATATGCAACAGTTGGCACCACGCATACAATATTTAACACAGATCACATCAGATGTAATAAATCAATTTAATCAGAAAAAACGTCGCCGTAACATATTAGATTTCTCAGATTATGAACACTTCGCGTTACGTATCTTAATGGATGATGACGGAGAACCTACGGAAATAGCAGACCTTTATAGAAAGCAGTTTGAAGAATTACTCGTCGATGAATATCAAGATACGAACCGCGTGCAAGAACAAATTCTAACGTGTATTAAACGTGGAACCGAATCTGATGGGAATTTATTTATGGTCGGAGACGTAAAACAATCGATTTATAAGTTTAGGCAAGCCGATCCAAGCCTCTTTATTGAAAAATATAACAGATTTACAACTGATGGCTCTGAATACGGTATGCGCATCGATTTATCTCAAAATTTCCGTTCCAGGAAAGAGGTATTAACTACAACCAACTATTTATTTAAACACATGATGGATGAAGCGGTTGGCGAAATAAAATATGATGCTGCAGCACAACTCTATTACGGAGCACCATTTGATACGGAAAATCATGATGTACATTTGAATATGCTTATCCAAGATGATCAATCAGATTTAAAAGGTTCTGAACAAGAAGCGGAGTACATTGTGCAACAAGTGGAAAAAATTATAAATGACTATAAAGTTTATGACATTAAAACTGAGCAATATCGTCCAGCTGAATACAAAGATATCGTTATACTTGAACGTTCTTACGGCCAAGCACGTAATATTCAACAAGCGTTTAAAGATCACAATATACCATTTCATGTTAACAGCAAAGAAGGGTACTTCGAACAAACTGAAGTACAGTTAATCTTGTCATTTTTAAAAACTATAGACAATCCGTTACAAGATATATATTTAGTCGGGTTGATGCGTTCAGTCATTTATCAGTTTACTGAAGACGAACTTTCAAATATTCGAATTATCAGTCCGAATGATGATTATTTTTACCAGTCGATTCAACATTATATTCAACATGATGATGTTGATCAAAATCTCGTTGAAAAGTTAAAAGCATTTTTAACAGATATCGAGCTTTATCAAGAATATAGTCAAACACATGCCGTTTATCAATTAATTGATAAATTTTATAATGACCATTTCGTCATTCAATATTTTAGTGGTATTACTGGTGGGAAAGGCCGTCGCGCTAACTTATATGGATTGTTTAATAAAGCAGTGGAATTTGAAGATTCTAGTTTCCGAGGGTTATATCAATTTATAAGATTTATAGACGAATTGATAGATAGAGGAAAAGATTTTGGTGAAGAAAATGTCGTTGGACCAAATGACAATGTCGTACGTATGATGACGATTCATAGTAGTAAAGGTTTAGAGTTTCCTTTTGTCATTTATTCAGGTTTATCAAGAAAGTTTCGTCGTGCAGATCTTTATAAACCGGTTACTTTGAACCAACAATATGGTCTAGGAATGGAATATTATGATGTGGAACATCAATTAACTTTCCCATCATTATCTTCAGTTACGTATAAAGCTATCAATGAAAAGGAAATGATCTCTGAAGAAATGAGATTAATTTACGTGGCATTAACACGTGCGAAAGAGCAACTCTTTTTAATCGGACGTGTAAAGTCAGAGAAAGAGTTACAAAATTGGGAACAAGTTTCTGTTTCAGGTACGCATCTTCCAGTGAGTTACCGTTTAACTGCACAAAGTCCAATTTCAATGATTTATCCGATACTTTCAAAGTATCAGTCTACAGAACTGTCCAATGAGTTGCGTTTTGAACGGAATATTGATGAGGTTGATACCTCAATGAAACCTTATGTTCAATTAAATATTGATCTTTATGAGGATATCGCAACTGAATCAGTGGGTGAGATTGAGCGTGCGCATACATTAAACGAAATGGAATCATTTAATTCAGGTAACGAAGAAGTTAGAATGCAAATCGAACGTCAGTTAGCTTTCCGATATCCATATCAAACTGCTATACATCAACCATCTAAACAATCAGTTTCTGAGTTGAAACGACAATTAGAAACAGCTCAAACAGATACGAACTATGATCGCGTTCGTCAATATCGTATCGGTACGAGAACATATGAACGACCTGCTTTCTTGAGTCATACAAAAGTACGTAGAGCCAATGAGATTGGTACGTTGATGCATACAGTAATGCAACACTTACCATTTACTGAAGATGGTTTAACACGTGAGCAACTCTTAAATTACATCGACCGTTTAATTGATAAGAATATTATTACAGAAGATGCTAAAAAAGATATTCAAATAGATGATATTATGCATTTTATCGAAAGTCCGCTATATCGCAAAATTGCAAATAGTGATGCAATCTATCGTGAACTTCCATTTGTAGTTAATCAGAATAAAGTAGATAAAAGGCCAGATGACCAAGATGCTTCAATCATTCAAGGTATGATTGATTTAATCTTTGTAAGTGACGGTGAATATTACTTTGTAGACTACAAAACAGATGCTTTCAATAGACGTCGCAGTATGACAGATGAGGAAATAGGTCAACAATTGAAAGATCGTTATAAAATACAGATGGCATATTATAGAAATACGTTGGAGACAATATTAAATAAAGAAGTAAAAGGATACCTCTATTTCTTTAAATTTGGTCAACTCTCAATTGATTAATCTTAATAAAGGAGCAACGTAAATGACAACATCTAAGAGAGTATTTGAGTTAGATGCACTGAGAGGATTGAGCTTATTTGGAATACTATTAATGAATATTTTGCCATTTAGTTTTCCATACGATGAATCTTTTTTACCTGATAAAGTAGATGGGGTGGATGAACTGATTATTCGTATTGTCACGACGTTAATTATCAGTTCATTTTATCCTATATTTACCTTTTTATTTGGGTATGGTCTGGCGATAATGTTTGACCATAGCGTGCAACGTGATTACGGGTACTATCCAGTGATATTTAGACGGTTAACCTTTTTATTAGCATTAGGTTTAATCCATGGTTACTTCATATTTTCAGGGGACATTTTAGTTGATTATGCAATTACTGGGATGATTGCTGTACTTTTAATTAAGAAAAGACCAAAAGCCTTATTTATTACAGCGATTGTATTATTTACAGTAAAAATAGTACTTATCGCTATACCAAAATCACTCTTTACTTGGTTGAATGGTCGCTATGACACTGCAAACTTTACGGGCACATCTATATCGAAGCTTATTAATACGAAGCAACATGGAAGTTATATGAGTAATATTGCTTTAAATACTTATGAAAAAACAATGCACATTTTAGATTTAGTGACGTTTGGTGCTTTTTTTGAATTTCTGCCTTATGTCTTATTAGGTATGGTTGCTCAAAAGGTAAACTTAATTGACTACATACGAAATAATCAACGAAAAGCGATGAAGTGGGGTTGTACCTTTCTCATAATAGGATATTTAGTTAAATTGCCATATGCTATAGATTACGCCAATCAGGCATTGTCAACTTTGAGTACAATGCTTGGTGGTCCACTAGTTGCAACAGGTTATGTATTATTATTTATAATATTATGTCAAAAAAGTAATTTTGTGCGCTTCATTTCAATGTTTAAATATCCGGGGAAGTTAAGTCTCACAATTTATTTAACACAAAGTATAATTTTCACACTTATTTACGGCGGTTTAGGTTTTGGGTTCGGTTTATATGACCGTTTGGCACTATATCAGTCCTATATGATTGCTATTGTAATATTTATACTTCAAATGATATTGAGTTACTATTATTTGAAGAAATTTAAGAAAGGTCCATTTGAATGGATATGGCGAAAATTCACTTATCTTAAGTAATTTCATACTTTAACAAATTTGTTAGAATTTTAAGAATTTTAATGCGTATTTATTTGTTATTTCATCCTTGATGAAGTTATAATAAATATTAATAAAAGATGAGGAGCTGATATTGAATGAAATTCCTATCATTCAGACATGACGGAGAGGCATCTTATGGTGTGAAAGTAAAACGCGAAGAAGCGGCTTGGGACTTGAAGAAAGTTTTTGCTGATTTTTCAGAAGGAGAATTTCACCCTAAACAATTACTAAACGGACTACAACAAAATCAAACGATAGATTTTCAAGAGCAAGTACGTAAGTCAGTTGTAGCTGCTGAAGAAAGTGGTAAAGGAGAAGATTATAAAGTACAATTTTCAGATATTGAATTTTTACCACCAGTAACGCCGACAAATAACGTCATTGCTTTTGGACGTAATTATAAAGAACATGCAAGCGAGTTAAATCATGAAGTAGAACGCTTATATGTATTCACTAAAGCAGCTTCATCATTAACTGGTGACAATAGTACGATTCCTAACCACAAAGATATTACTGATCAACTAGATTACGAAGGTGAACTTGGTGTAGTAATTGGTAAATCAGGTGAGAAAATACCTAAAGGTTTAGCATTAGATTATGTGTATGGCTATACAATCATCAATGATATTACTGATCGTAAGGCGCAATCATCACAAGATCAAGCATTCCTTTCTAAAAGTTTAACAGGTGGATGTCCTATTGGACCTTACATCGTTACTAAAGATGAATTACCAACACCGGAAAATGTAAATATCGTAACGAAGGTAAATAATGAAATCCGTCAAGATGGCAATACAAGCGAAATGATTCTTAAAATTGATGAATTAATTGAAGAAATTTCAAAATACGTTGCATTACACCCAGGCGATATTATTGCTACAGGTACACCGGCAGGCGTTGGTGCTGGGTTGGAACCACCACAATTCCTACAACCAGGTGATGAAGTAAAAGTAACAATCGATAACATTGGTACATTAACAAATTATATTGAGAAATAAATTAAATCACGCATAAACAAGGTAGATAGTTATACTGAAATACATGTAATAACTATCTACCTTTTGCATTGTTGGTGAAAAGGCTAGGTATATCTTTAGAAAAATCTTTAAAAATGATTAACAGTTCAGTATCATGGGAATGTGTATGGAGCAATCGTTTATGTTTTGCTACATTAACAATATGACATACAATATTGAGTTAAATGTACAATTGTATGTTTTTACTAACGCTACAAAGACATGTTTATTTTACTTTATTAGTTCAAATTGTAGGGGGGACCAACTATGTTACATATTCATATTATGACATGGGCGTTGGCGATTATACTATTTTTCGCCACTTACTTTAACTTTTCAGAAAAGCAAGGTGCGACGCCATACTTCAAACCAATTCATATGTTACTAAGATTATTTATGGTATTAGTACTGATTTCTGGTTTTTGGTTATGGATTCAAGCATTTACTATGGACAACGCAGGTAGTCATATCGTATTGTTACTTAAAATGTTATGCGGTGTAGGCGTTATCGCTTTAATGGAAGTGACAATAGCAAAAAGAAAAAAAGGACAACCTAGTAATGGGATGTTATGGATTACTATCGTGTTAATCCTTATTACAATGACTTTAGGTACGATTTTACCAAGAGGCCCAATTACACAAATGTTCGGCCTATAAGAGATGAATAAATAAATTAAAGCCCATCATAAGAAGCATAAACTTTTTATGATGGGCTTTTTATATAACATTATACACATTTAATAAATGTCACCATTATTTATTTCGCGCTTTGTAACCAATCATATTAATAACGTCTTTTGGGCTACTATAAGGTGGGGCGTATGCAACTTCAAATTCTGTAAGTTCATCTATGGTAAGTTGATTCATCATCGCCATCGATAATATATCAATACGTTTATCTACGCCTTGTTGCCCCACAGCGGCCGCACGCAAGATGCGGCGATTAGACTTATCAAAATAGACACGTAATGTTATTTGAGTATTACCCGGGTAATAACCAGCATGTGTACCCTGAGTAGTTTCTACATATTCATAATTAAATTGGTCTAATAATTGAGGGTTAACACCTACGCTCGCTAAAGAATAATCAAAGAATTTAACTATATTAGCACCTAAAAATCCTTTGAATACCATATTTGGATTACCTGCAATTTGTTCAGCAATAACACTGGCGGCACGATGCGCACCCCAAGCAAGTGGGATGTGGGCTTCGAGATCTACATGACGATAACAAGCTTTTATGATATCGCCTAAAGCGTATACATTCGGTATATTCGTTTGGAAACGATTATTCACTGGTATATAACCTTGATCGTCTAATTGTATGCTGGAAGATGCAATGAAATCAGAATTTGGTTTAATGCCGACACCTTCAATTATCATATCGTAGCTTTCGACTTTTCCAGATTTGAAGTAAACCTTTTTTCCCTCAACTTTATCGATTTCTTCATTAAATCGATAATTGATTTCACGTTTATCTAATTCATCGATAATCGTTTGGTTTAAATCTTCATCCATGAGTTTATTAATATGTGTGGAGCGGTGAATTAAAGTCGGTGTGATGCCTCGTGCATAAAAATTTTCAAGCACTTCTAAACTAATATAGCCCGCACCTACAATTAAAGCGTTTGAAACGTTATGCTGCTCAATATATGCATCAATATCATCTGTATCTTCCAGGTTTCTTAACGTGAAAGCCATGTCGCTATTTAAACCTAAAGTATTTGCGCTACAACCTGGGCTTAATATGAGTTTATCGTAGCTTTCCTCAAATGTTTTATCTTGTTGAAGGTTATGAACGGTTACAGTTTGATCATCTTCATTGATACTCGTTACTTTATGATGAGTTTTAACAGTGATTTGTTTTTTATCGAAAAATATTTCAGGTGTTGTTTCGACAACTTTATCGCGAGAATCTACCACTTTTCCGAGATAATAAGGTAATGAACAATTGGCAAAACTCATGTCACGATCTTTTTCGAATACAATGATTTCACTTTCTGAATCTAATCTTCTTATTTGGCTAGCAACAGTGGCGCCTCCTGCGACAGCTCCTACTATAACAATTTTATTCATATCTATACCTCCTTAAGTATAAATTAAATATGGGTCGAGATATGATTTTCATAAGGTATATTTAATTTGAAATAATCATTTAAATATCTGCCGATTCCATCTTCATTATTTGAATATGTGATTTCGTTTGCAACGTGCTTGATTTCGTCTAAACTATTTTCCATTGCAATGCCATGTTTCGCGTATTTAATCATTTCTAAATCATTATCTTCATCACCGAAAGCAATGATATGATTTCGGTCAATATTTAATTCATCTGTGATGTAATCGATACCTGTTGCTTTACTGATACCTTTTTTAACAATTTCTATAACTGGGAATGGTGAACCCCATCTTCTGTGCTCAATATTCTCAGCGTAGAAACGTGTTAACATTTGTTTAATGCGCGGTATCATATTTTCTTCAGCTTCTACTAAAATAGAAGTAGGTGATTCAGTTAAAGTTGTGAGTAAATCACCTGTTTCTATTTTAGGATCACCCATAGAGAAACCGTCAAATAATTTCTGATCAAAGTTATCGAGGAACACACGATCTTGTATTTCAGCTATGATATTTGAAACGCCATAGTCATTTAATGATTGAATAATACTTCTTGATAATTCTAAATCTAGAACTTCATGTAAGGTTTCAAATTGATCATTCTTAGGGTGGTGTACGTATGCACCATTAAAATTTATAACGGGTGTATCTAAATTTAATTCATGATAATATTTTTGGCTCGCTCGATAAGGACGCCCAGTAGCAATCATCAGTTGGTGTCCTTGCGATTGTAATTGTTTTAATATTTTTTTAGTATAAGATGAAATTTCCTTTTCATCATTTAAAAGTGTTCCATCTAGGTCTAAACATATTAAGTGAGTTTCCATGCAAAGCTCCTTATTGAATTTTCAGTAATGTATCAATATCATAGCATTTTATTGGCGTTTTGTAAGATATTTGATATATTGTAGTTATCATATTTTTAAGGAGAGGTGAGACAAATGGATGAAGGATTAAAAGATAGCATTTTAAATGCACTAGAAATGGTTATTGACCCTGAATTAGGTATCGATATCGTAAATTTAGGTTTAGTATATAACGTCGATGTAGACGATGACGGATTATGTACGGTTGAAATGACTTTAACTTCAATGGGTTGTCCTCTTGGACCGCAAATTACTAACCAAGTGAAAAGTGTTTTAGCTGAAATACCAGAAATATCAGATACTGATGTAAATATTGTATGGAACCCACCATGGGGTAAAGAGATGATGTCTCGCTATGCAAAAATCGCTCTAGGTATTGGCTAATATAATTGCTTAATTATATATAGACTAGCCTGAATGAAGGAAGATGTACGAGAATGTAACTGTCGACCAGAAGATGTGGTGGTAAGTTGCTTCCTAAGTCTTTACTTCAAACAGGCTAGTTTTTTATATGTTAATTTTTATACGATTATTTGGAAAAGGTAACATTTTACTTGTATACTGTTTATTATGTGAAATAAAAATAATCATTAAAAAAGTTAGCGAGTCGTTACATAAAAGATTGCAGTAATATTACAAAAATATTACAATAAATAAATGGTATGAATTAAATTTAAACGATTAATATAAAAAATGAAAGTTTGGGGAACATGAATCAAAATTCAAATTATGGTGAGAACAAGGCACATCCTTCAAGATATATGCCAGGATTAGATGGATTAAGAGCCATCGCCGTTATTGGAATAATTATCTACCATTTGAATAAACAATGGCTCACAGGCGGTTTTCTTGGTGTAGATACATTTTTTGTTATTTCAGGATATCTTATAACGAGTTTACTCTTGAAGGAATACGAACAAACGGGAATTATTAATTTAAAGAACTTTTGGATTAGACGTATAAAGAGGTTATTACCAGCAGTGCTCGTATTAGTTAGTGTTGTAACGTTAGCAACACTCATATTGAAACCTGCGCATATTGTAGATATTAAACACGATGCTTGGGCGGCTATATTTTATGTTTCAAACTGGTGGTATATTGCATCAGATGTAAATTATTTCGAGCAATTTGCATTTATGCCATTAAAACATTTATGGTCATTAGCAATTGAAGAACAGTTTTATATATTCTTTCCTATTATATTGATAACGTTATTACTTACTTTAAAGAAATATAGAAATGTTGCATTAATATTTTGGATAGTTTCTTTGATTTCATTACTATTAATGGTCATTATTTCGCAACCCAATGTTGGACACTCACGTGTATATTTTGGTACTGATACACGTTTGCAAACTATCTTGTTAGGTGTACTATTTGCGTTTATTTGGCCTCCATTTAAATTAAAGAAAAATCCTGCACCAATATTAAAGCATATAATTGACGGAATCGGAGTATTTGGATTACTAAGTACATGTCTATTATTTTTCTTTGTTAATGATAATAGCAACTGGATTTATAATGGAGGATTTTATTTAATTTCTGTACTAGCTCTATTTATTATTTTAAGTGCAGTTCATCCTACAGGACGTTTTGCCAAAGCTTTAGGCAATCCAGTATTTGTTTATATAGGTAAGCGTTCATACAGTTTATATTTATGGCATTTTCCAGTGATTAGTTTTGTCCATTCTTATTTTGTTGATGGTCAAATACCGTTCTATGTTTATTTTATAGATATTATTTTAACGTTACTCTTAGCAGAACTGTCATATAGATACGTTGAACAACCGTTTAGAAAGCAAGGTTTCAAAGCATTTACGTTCAATCGTTTCAAAACGAAAGCGTTAATCCGTACAGTTGTATTATTAATATTTGCAGTACCGACGTTAATCATTTTTGCAGGTGCATTTGATTCTTTAGGTAAAGATACAACGAAACATAAAAAGACGACATTTAATACTGAAAAGGCAGATAATAAGATTGTACAACCATTACCTATTGATGTATCGAAATTGACTGGACAAAAAGATAGCAACAGCGATACTAAGGTATATACAAAAATTAAGCCATTATTAATAGGTGACTCAGTAATGGTCGATATAGGAGAAAACTTCAAAACACGTGTACCGAAAGCCAAAATTGATGGTAAAGTTGGTCGAAATTTATATGATGTATTACCAGACGCGAAAAGTAAGTACGGTGAATATAACAAGAAAGATGATAAAGTTATATTAGAATTAGGTACAAATGGTGATTTCAATGAAGATCAATTAAACAAATTAATTGGTGAATTTGGTAAAGCCGATATTTATCTCGTTAATACACGTGTTCCTCGTAACTACGAAAGCCATGTGAATAAGCTTATGGCTCAAGCAGCGAAGAAACATAAAAACGTCACATTAGTCGATTGGCATAAACGTTCAGAGGGGCACACAGAATACTTTGCATCTGATGGTATTCATTTACAACAATCAGGTGTAGAGGCATTATCAGATGAAATATTAAAACAATTAAAAGATAAAAAATAATATTAGAAAATAGACAAACCCTTAATAATTTGAGAAGGGTTTGTCTATTTTTTATTGAGTTTAAATGCTATAAAATGAGTGAAATGATAATAACAAATAATATTAAAAAATTTGTGTTTTATGAACTTAAATTGTTGAATAATAGATGAGTAAGTATTATAATTAAACTAAGGTCAAAGAAAGTCAAAGTCAAAAATAAATCTTTGATCTATCACACATAGTGAGGTGAATGATTTGGATATTAATCAAATGACTTATGCAATGCAAGGCACTTTACAACAAGCTGTTGAAATTGCACAAGAAAATCAAAACCAAAATGTAGAAATAGAAGCCATTTTAAAAGCGGCATTACAACAAGATGAAAGTTTATTTAAAAGTGTATTTGAGAGAGCAAATATTGATACAGAACAATTGATAGAAGCTTATAATCAGAAATTGAAAAATTATCCAACTGTCCAAGGTGACAATGTACAGTATGGCCAATATATTAGTCCTAAAGCGAACCAATTGCTTAACAAAGCTGAAGCTAATATGAAAGCATATGAAGATGAATTTATTTCGATGGAACATTTAACTTTGGCTGCCATGGAAGAAGATGACACAACTAAAAGATTCGTAAATAATAAAGATGAAGTAATTAAAGAAATTATTAAAAAAATAAGAGGAGGGAATCACGTGACTTCACAAAATCCAGAAGCAAACTATGAAGCATTAGAAAAATACGGACGTGACCTTGTAGAAGAAGTTCGTCAAGGTAATATGGATCCCGTTACTGGTCGTGATGAAGAAATCAGAAATGCGATTCGTATATTAAGTAGAAAAACAAAAAACAACCCTGTACTTATCGGTGAGCCTGGTGTAGGTAAAACTGCAATTGTAGAAGGGCTTGCTCAAAGAATTGTACGTAAAGACGTGCCTGATTCATTACTTGATAAAACAATATTTGAGTTAGATTTAAGTGCACTTGTTGCAGGTGCAAAATATCGTGGCGAATTTGAAGAGCGTTTGAAAGCGGTATTGAAAGAGGTTAAAGAATCAGAAGGCAGAATCTTACTATTCATTGATGAGATTCATATGCTCGTAGGTGCAGGTAAAACAGAAGGTGCAATGGATGCTGGCAACATGCTAAAACCAATGCTTGCACGTGGTGAATTACATTGTATCGGCGCAACAACATTAAACGAATACCGTGAATATATTGAAAAAGATTCTGCCTTAGAACGTCGTTTCCAAAAGGTTAACGTTTCAGAGCCAGATGTAGAAGATACGATTTCAATATTACGTGGCTTGAAAGAACGCTACGAAGTTTATCATGGGGTACGTATTCAAGACAGAGCGTTAGTTGCAGCAGCAGAATTATCTGACCGCTATATCACAGATCGATTCTTGCCAGATAAAGCTATCGACCTTGTTGACCAAGCATGTGCGACAATACGAACAGAAATGGGTTCTAACCCAACTGAGTTAGACCAAGTCAATCGTCGTGTAATGCAACTTGAAATTGAAGAATCTGCATTAAAAAATGAATCAGATAACGCAAGTAAACAACGACTACAAGAATTACAGGAAGAATTATCAAATGAAAAAGAAAAACAAAATGCGATTCAATCACATGTTGAAGAAGAAAAAGGTAAAATTTCTAAACTTCAAGAAAAACGTACAGAGTTAGATGAAAGCCGTAAAGCGTTAGAAGAAGCTGAAACGAACTATAATTTAGAAAAAGCAGCAGAACTACAACATGGAAAAATACCACAAATTGAAAAAGAATTACGTGAAATGGAAGCAACTTTCCAAGACGAACAAAATGGAGACACAGATCGAATCATTAGAGAAATTGTTACTGATGAAGAGATTGGTGACATCGTAAGTTCATGGACAGGTATTCCAGTTTCTAAATTAGTCGAAACTGAAAGAGAAAAACTATTAAATCTATCTGATATCTTACACGAACGTGTAATTGGACAAGATAAAGCAGTAGATTTAGTATCGGATGCAGTTGTAAGAGCGCGTGCCGGAATCAAAGATCCTAATAGACCAATCGGTAGTTTCTTATTCTTAGGTCCTACTGGTGTAGGTAAAACAGAATTAGCAAAATCACTAGCTTCAACATTATTTGATTCAGAGAAACATATGATTCGTATCGACATGAGTGAATATATGGAGAAACATTCTGTGTCTAGATTAATTGGGGCACCTCCAGGCTATGTAGGTCATGATGAAGGCGGTCAATTAACAGAGGCTGTGCGTCGTAACCCTTATTCGGTGATTTTATTAGATGAAATAGAGAAAGCACATTCAGATGTATTCAATGTATTACTTCAAATTCTTGAAGAAGGTCGTTTAACAGATTCCAAAGGTAGAGTCGTAGATTTCAAAAACACAATTATTATCATGACAAGCAATATTGGTTCACAAATCTTGCTTGAAAATGTTAAAGATGCAGGCGTTATTACTGAAAGTACTGAAAAATCTGTAATGACGAGTCTAAATCAATACTTCAAACCAGAAATTATTAACAGAATGGATGATATTGTATTATTCAAACCATTAACTGTAAACGATATGTCACACATCGTCGATAAAATTATTAATGAATTAAATATTCGATTAATGGATCAACGTATCTCTATCAACGTTTCAGACGAAGCTAAAAAATGGTTAGGTGAAGAAGCATACGAACCACAATTCGGTGCACGTCCACTAAAACGATTTGTACAAAGACAAATAGAAACTCCATTAGCTAGAAAGATGATTAGAGAAAACTTAATCGAAGGTACAACAGTTAATGTCGGATTATCTGAAGATGGATTAACATTCGAAGTTAACCAACCTCAAAATGCATAACAAAAAACCATGGTACTGATGAAGTACCATGGTTTTTTTATTTATATTGAATCTATTGCTGTTTATCTGGATGTTTGGTAGTAGGTTTAATGGCTAAATCAAATAAGATTACAAAAATTGTAAATATTACTGCCACAATGAGTGGTGTAATTAGATTTAAAGTCCCGCCACCTTGTAAACTATTTAATACGAAATTGACCATTTGTATTAAAACAATAGACCAAAATAGAACTGCGAGGTATCTCATTATGTAATGCCTCCAATAAGTTTTATATAACTTCATTATAAATAACTCAGTACTATTTGTATAGTAGCAATCAAGTAGTTCAATCATTTATCTATGATTCTACATTTCATTTTCACACTATTAAGATGAAGAAAAATGTGCCATTATGTAACTGTAGATTCTTTTTATAAAGAGACAACTACATAAGGATCGACATTCTTGTAATTGAAAGAAAAATTATGTTAAATTAATACCTGGTATTAAAAATATAGTTTAAGAAGGTGTACAACCATGAATGTGGGTATTAAAGGTTTCGGTGCTTATGCACCTGAAAATATTGTAGATAATGCCTATTTTGAATCATTTTTAGAAACTTCAGATGAATGGATTTCTAAAATGACTGGTATTAAAGAACGTCGTTGGGCGAATGAAGATGAAGACACAACTGATTTAGCATATAAGGCAAGTGTTAGAGCAATTGAAGATGCAGGCATAGAAGCATCAGAGATTGATATGATACTTGTAGCTACTTCAACAGGGGAGCATCCTTTCCCAACTGTAGCGAACTCGTTACAAGAACGCTTAGGTATAGGTAAAGTTGCCTCTATGGATCAACTGGCTGCTTGTAGTGGCTTTATGTATTCATTAATCAATGCGAAGCAATTTATCCAATCTGGAGACTATCAAAATATACTTGTAGTCGGAGTTGATAAGCTCTCTAAAATTACAGATATGACTGATCGCTCGACTGCAATTCTATTCGGAGACGGTGCAGGCGCAGTCGTTGTTGGACAAGTATCAGAAGGTCGAGGAATTCTAAGTTATGAATTAGGTTCAGATGGTTCAGGTGGAAAATACTTATACTTAAATCCAGATAACGGTAAAATATTTATGAATGGAAGAGAAGTATTCAAATTTGCTGTTAGAATTATGGGTGAAGCATCTACAAATGCAGTAGAAAAAGCAAACTTAACACCAGAAGATGTGGATATGTTTATTCCACACCAAGCAAACATTCGAATCATGGAATCATCTAGAGAACGCTTAGGCATTCCTAAAGAAAAAATGAGTGTTTCAGTAGATAGATTCGGTAATACATCAGCAGCTTCAATTCCTTTAAGTATCGCTCAGGAATTAGAAAATGGTAAAATAAAAGATGAAGATGTTTTAGTACTTGTAGGTTTCGGTGGCGGTCTCACATGGGGCGCTGTAACATTAAAATGGGGTAAATAGGAGGAGTATAAATATGAGCAAAGAACAACGAGTTGTGATTACAGGTGTTGGCGCATTATCCCCACTTGGTAATGATGCAAAAACTTCATGGGATAATGCATTAAAAGGTGTCAATGGAATTGATACTTTAACACGTATCGATACATCAGATTATAATGTTAAATTAGCTGGTGAATTGAAAGATTTCGACGTAGAGGATTATATTGATAAAAAAGAAGCACGTCGTATGGATCGATTCACACAATATGCAGTTATTGCTGCCCGTGAAGCTGTAAATGACGCTAAATTGACTATCGATGACAACAATGCGAATAATGTTGGCGTGTGGATTGGCTCAGGTATCGGTGGTATGGAAACATTTGAAACTGCTCATAATAAACTATTAAAGAGAGGTCCTAGACGCGTTAGCCCATTCTTCGTTCCGATGTTAATTGCCGATATGGCTACAGGTCAAGTTTCTATTGATTTAGGTGCTAAAGGACCAAATGGTGCCACTGTTACAGCATGTGCTACAGGTACAAACTCAATTGGTGAAGCTTTCAAAATCATTCAACGCGGAGACGCAGATGCAATGGTTACAGGTGGAGCTGAAGCGCCAATTACACATATGGCCATTGCAGGATTCACTGCAAGTAAAGCACTTTCTACAAATGAAGATAGAGAGACGGCTTGCCGTCCATTTCAAGAAGGTCGTGATGGTTTTGTTATGGGTGAAGGCGCTGGTGTTGTAGTTCTTGAATCATTAGAATCAGCTCAAAAACGTGGCGCAGAAATTTATGCAGAAGTTGTCGGTTATGGCTCAACAGGTGACGCTTATCATATTACAGCTCCTGCTCCTGAAGGTGAAGGTGGCTCACGTGCAATGCAAGCAGCTTTAGAAGACGCTGGTATCGAAGCGAAAGATGTACAATATCTCAATGCGCATGGTACGAGCACGCCAGTTGGAGATTTAACTGAAGTACAAGCGATTAAAAACACATTTGGTGAAGCATCAAAATCATTAAAAGTAAGTTCAACAAAATCTATGACTGGACACTTACTCGGAGCTACAGGTGGAATAGAAGCCATCTTCTCAGCATTATCAATCCGTGATCAACGCGTAGCTCCAACGATTCATGTTAATTCACCAGACCCAGAGGTGGATATTGATATCGTTCCAAACGAAGCCCAAGATGTAGCAATCACACATGCTATGAGTAATAGTCTTGGCTTCGGTGGTCACAACGCTGTACTTGTATTCAAGAAATTTGAAGATTAATAAATATATAAATAGATGCGTTAACTAGGATACTTTTTGAGTATCCTAGTTTTTTATTTTTATAAATAATTATGTACTTTATTAAGTGGAAATTTTAAAAATAGGGTGTGTCATCTGTTTAAAAAAGCTATAATAGAGTTCAAATTCATCATTAACTACAATATTTGCTTAAATGGGGGGACAAAAATGAAAAAGTTTAATACACTTTCGTCAACCTTAAAAAGTAGACTCATCGCTGAGTTTATTTTAAATATTGCAAGTCAGTCAATTCTCCCATTTATGGCTTTATATTTAACAAGTAAAATAAATGCAATATTTGCTGGTACTTTTTTAATAGTGAATATAATTGTGACCTTCGGTATTACCTTTTTAGGAGGATTTATTGGAGACCATTTCAACAGAAAGAAAATTGTAAACATCGTTCATGCATTATATGCCATATGTCTTATCATATTATCGATAACTGTAAATATGAATGGTATTGGTTTAATTATATTTTGTAGCAGCGTATTTATTTTTGAATTGCTATTTGCATTGAGTAATCCGATATTTGAAGCTGCCACTATGGATGCGATATATGAGGAAGTGAGAGAATATGTTTATCAACTCGAATATTGGATGTTTAATATTAGTACAGCACTTGGGATGTTATTAGGTGCGTTACTCTATCTAGGGCATAAGCACTTACTCTTTTTACTTTTTTTAGTAGCGATGCTCATCAGTTGGTATTTGTTTGATAAATATTATGATGTGGAACAGGTCTTCTCTGAAAACCATGAGTCACGTTCACCAATGAAACGTATACTCAATAATTATTTGACAGTGCTAAAAGATAAATATTATTTATTATTTAATTTAGGTTATATGCTTATACTTATGGCAGAACTAAGTTTAAATTCCTATGTTGTTGTGCGATTGAAAGAAGAATTTGATAGTTTTTATATTTTAGGTATTCATATCGATGGTGTACGGATGTTTTCAATTATTATGATAATAAACACATTGGTAGTTGTAACAATGACTTTTGCCATTAACAAATTGATTCAACATCACTCAAAACGTCTCGCATTTTTAATTGGTGGCGTATTATATACTGTGGGATATGGCATATTAACAAGTGCGACATCTTTTTGGTTATTATGTCTCGTAACTATAATTGCTACAATTGGAGAGCTCATTTATTCTCCTATACAAAATGCACAGCGATTTTTAATGATACCCAATGATCAACGAAGTACTTATGCGACGGTAGGCATGGTTTCATTTTATGGCTCTAAAGCTTTAGCCCGTTTTAGTCTCATATTAGGAACGATATTTGCACCTTGGATGATGTCACTTTACATTGTTGTTACAGTCATTATTGGCTTTGCTCTACTTTTTTATGCGATATTCTATAATACGAAATTGAAGCGAGAAGGCAAATCTTATGTATATTATTAAAAGTAAAATTATTAATAAAAGGTCACCTCAATAAAGATTGAGGTGACCTTTTATTTTATCTCTTACGACCTAAGCCCATCGCTTTTTCCATTTTTTTCAATGTTTTAAATGAAGCTTTCTGTGCTTTATCTCTTCCGTTATCTAAAATTTCGTCTAACTCATCTGAATTGTAGAAGTTATTATACTTCTCTTGGAAATCAGTAAGGAATTCTTTTACAATTTCTGCTAAGTCTGTTTTGAATTCACCGTAGTTTGAATCTTTATATTTTTCTTCTAATGTATCTGTCGTTTCCTCAGTTAGGTTTGCATAAATAGATAACAAGTTAGAAATACCTGGTTTGTTTTCTCTATCAAATTTAATAATACCATCAGAATCGGTCACAGCACTTTTAATCTTTTTAGCAGCTCTGTTTGGTTCATCTAATAATGAAATAAAGTTTTTCTGGTTATCGTCACTCTTACTCATCTTTTTAGTTGGGTCTTGTAAACTCATCACACGGCCGCCAACTTTAGGCACGCGTATTTCTGGTTTAACTAATACATCGTTATATCGAGAGTTGAAACGATCAACTAAATTTCGAGTTAATTCCATATGTTGTTTTTGGTCATCACCAACAGGGACAATATTCGTATTATAAATAACGATATCAGCAGCCATTAATGGTGGATATGTAAGTAGTCCGGCAGGCACTCCGTCTGTTTGCTTTAACGATTTGTCTTTGAACTGTGTCATGCGTTCTAATTCACCTATAGATGCAATCGTTGTTAACATCCAACCAGCTTGAGCGTGGGCTGGCACTTCAGATTGTATAAATAAAGTAGATTTTTCTGGGTCTATACCTGCAGCTAAATAAATAGCGGCAAGTTGACGAATTTGTTTACGTAACTTTAATCGATCTTGTGGTACTGTAATAGCATGTTGGTCTACAATGCAAAAGAAACAATCATAATCGTCTTGTATTTCATTAAATTGTTTCAAAGCACCTACATAATTACCGAGTGTCGGAATACCACTTGGTTGGATTCCTGAAAATAATGTTTCCATTGAATAATACCTACTTTCTTAATATTTAATTAGTCAATTCTCATCGGGTTTATTATAACAGTATTTCAAACATTTGTAAGTTGTGATAGACTATAAGTATGTATATAAAGCCATTCTGACTTGATTGGATGAGTAATAAATTATTTTTAGATTTTTGGAAAAATATGAGAGATTCTCATTTAATTTTAATGTTGGATGGGTATACTTAGATTGTAAGGTTAGAAATTGGAAATGCAATTGAAAATTTTTAATCATAAATTTAGAAATCAAATGAATTCAATTCATAAAAATAGGAGAGTGAGATGTATGGTAACATTATTTACTTCACCAAGTTGCACATCTTGCCGTAAAGCGAAAGCATGGTTACAAGAACATGACATTCCGTATACGGAGCGTAACATTTTTTCTGAACACTTAACAATTGACGAAATCAAACAAATTTTAAAAATGACTGAAGACGGAACTGATGAAATCATTTCAACACGTTCTAAGACATATCAAAAACTAAACGTAGATATCGATTCATTACCTCTTCAAGATTTATATTCAATTATTCAAGATAATCCAGGTTTATTACGTCGTCCAATTATTTTAGACAATAAACGTTTACAAGTTGGATATAACGAAGACGAAATTAGACGTTTCTTACCAAGAAAAGTTCGTACGTTCCAATTGCAAGAAGCGCAACGTATGGTTGACTAAATTTGAATAATCAAGATTGCCATAAAGGGATACATACCTGTCACTTTATGGCTTTTTTATGTCTTTGTATATTGATTATTTGCTTTACGGACAAACACGTTCTATGATTTAGTTTGAAAATAAAATTCATACGCACATCTTTGGTTTATAAAATAGAATATGTTATCATATAACACTAAATAGATAATGGTAAAATTTAATCAAACAAATTAATTGTAATTTCAGTCAGAGTCTAATAAAATAGTGATTACTATTCATCGACTGTAAGGAGTGAGATGATTTGAGAATAGAGCGTGTTGACGATACAACGGTTAAATTATTTATAACATATAGTGACATTGAAGCTAGAGGATTTAAACGTGAAGATTTATGGACTAATCGTAAACGTGGCGAAGAATTTTTCTGGAATATGATGGAAGAAATTAACGAAGAAGAAGATTTCGTCGTAGAAGGTCCATTATGGATACAAGTGCATGCTTTTGAAAAGGGCGTAGAAGTAACGATATCTAAATCTAAAAATGAAGATTTAATTAATATGGCTGATGAAGATAATGACCAATTAGATTATCAAGTTAATGATTTATTATCACAATCAATGAATCAAGAGGATAGCTTAGAAGATCTATTTGAACAACGTCAACGACAAAAGAAAGCCCACAGCCAAAGTGAAGAACAAGAGACACACAATCAACCAAACGCTCATACTGTTATTGTGAGATTTAATGATTTAGAAGAAGTCATTGAATATGCATATCATAATAATTTAAATACAGACGAATACGAAGATTTACTATATAGCTTAGATAACACTTACTATTATGCGGTTTATTTTGATGCTTCAGTAAATCAAGAAGTTATTGATGATAATTACAGTCAATTATTAGAATTCGCACATCCAAGTGATAAATCAGAAGTTTATCTAAATGATTATGCGAAGATTATTATGAGTCACAATGTAGCTGCACAAGTACGTCGTTACTTTTAATATAATGAATTCATCGTGAGTCTGAGACACTATTAGGTGTCTCAGACTCTTTATTAATTTGGCAGTAGATGTCTGAATTGAATATGCACTTAGAACAAGCTTTTTTCTATCCTAGTCATCCTTGCGGGGGTGGGACTACGAAATCTTTATTAGAAATTCGATTTCTGTCCTACTCCTTCTTTTTTAGTTTGAACGCATTTGTATTGATAATTTAAAGTAATCATCACCGTACTCACGTGTATATAAGTGAGGTGATTGATTATGCTATGTGCTAAAAACCAGTCAGGAGAGATTGTCTTTGCGCAACAAGCGAAGGAACGAAGTCGTTATTTTTGTCCCCATTGTCAGAATGAAGTGATATTAAAGCGAGGGGTTATTAAAGTTGCGCATTTTTCACATAAAGTGAGTAGCACTACTTATTGCCAAAAACAAGAAACAGTTGAACACTTTCAATTAAAGTACCAGTTAGCACAGTGGTTAAGACTTCAAGGTCATCATGTCAATATTGAGCCTTACGTTGCGTCGTGTTTTCAATATCCTGATTTAATTGTTAATGGAACAATTGCGATAGAAATACAATTTTCTCGAATAAACATAAAAGATGTTGTAAAAAGATCGAATGGATTACTCAAATCGGGTTATCACATCATTTGGATAATTAAAAATCCTCATTATAATGGACACACGCATACGTTAACGTTGTCGGATTTTGAAAGGACCTTTATTGATGTAACTCGACGTGAGTTGGTTGCATGGGACACTATACGAGAGCGGTTTTATCTTTATTCTGACATACAGTACGTATCAGGAAAACGGTTTTTAGCAATTAGAAAATACATACCTTTATCGCAACTCATACAACTGTTTGATCCTATAAAAAGAAATTCCTATGAAACGATGATTACATTTAAATTAAGCGAAATTGAAATAAAACGTTATCTTTTAAATTGTAGAAAACAATTTTCTGTTTTAGAACCTACGCTTAGTGTGATGTATCAGTTACAACTATCAGATCGTTGGGTTTACCGACATGTAGGCTATATTTTTCCTGAGCAAATATTTATAAAGTCTCATCCAGTATTTTGGCAGTTACAATTACTCAACTTATTGATCAATCGTGAATATGATGTACATGTCTTTGAAGGTTTAATCAACTTCAATCGCTATTACATAAATACATACGATAAAGAGATTATTATCCAAAAAATTGTGGATCGATTTGTTCAAATATATCGCACATTCAAACATAATGACGTGCAAAATAACTGTTGAAATGAGAAAATTATATCAATGATGTTTAATAGGAGGTTTACAAAGATTATGAGTCAACAATTAACAAGAGAAGAACAAGAACGTAAATATCCACAATATACATGGGATTTATCTACTATATTTGAAAATGATGATGCGTTCGAAGATGCATTTAAAGAAATAGAAAGTCATTTAGGTGAAGAACAAAAATTCCAAGGACATCTTGGAGATGACGCAGAAACATTATATCAAGCACTCGCTTTAGAAGATGAATTAGGTTCTAAACTCGAAAAGGTTTATGTTTATGCACATTTAAAGCAAGACCAAGATGCAACAAATGATAAATATACTGGTTTTGAAGCACGTGCACATCAATTAATCATTAAATTTAGTGCAAATTGGAGTTTCTTAGTACCAGAAATTTTACAAATAGATGAATCTACAATTCAATCATTTATTGAATCTAATGATGATTTGAAACGTTATGCATTTGATTTGAAACAAATTAATGAAAAACGCCCACATGTGCTAAGTTCAGACAAAGAGAAACTATTAACTGAAGCACAAGGTGCATTATCAACTCCTGAAAATGTTTATGGTATGTTTAGTAATGCAGATTTAGAATTTGAAGATGCCATCGATAGTGAGGGGAACCCGCACACATTAACCCAAGGTACATTTATTAAATGTTTAGAGTCTGATGATCGCCAATTAAGAAAATCTGCATACGATAATTTGTATAATGCTTATGGTACTTATAATAATACTTTAAGTGCGACGTTAGCAGGTGAAGTTAAGAAGAATGTATTCAGTGCAAAAGCGCACAACTATGAAACTGCTAGAGCAGCTGCATTAAATAGTAATGATATACCTGAAACAGTGTATGATAATCTTGTGAAAACAGTTCACGATTATTTACCATTACTCCATAGATATACGAAATTACGTAAAGAATTACTCGGTATTGATGATTTGAAAATGTATGACTTATATACACCATTGGTTAAAGATATTAATTTCGAAATGCCGTATGAAGAAGCAAAAGAGTGGATGGTAAATGCACTACAACCAATGGGCGAAGAATATATGAATGTGATTGAAGAAGGGCTTAATAACCGTTGGGTCGATGTTTATGAAAATAAAGGTAAACGCTCAGGAGGTTATTCATCAGGTGCGCACTTAACAAATCCATTTATCTTACTTAACTGGTCAAACACAGTATCCGATCTTTATACATTAGTGCATGAGTTTGGTCATTCTACACATAGTTATTTCAGTAGAAAGCATCAACCATCAAATTCAAGTGATTATACAATTTTTGTTGCTGAAGTTGCATCTACTTGTAATGAAGCATTATTAAGTGATTATATGGACAAACATTTAGATGATGACCGTCGTTTATTATTATTAAATCAAGAATTAGAACGCTTTAGAGCAACATTATTTAGACAGACAATGTTTGCAGAATTTGAACATAAAATTCACCAAATTGAAGAAGCGGGAGAACCACTTACTGCACAACGTATGAATGATGAATATGCTAAATTAAATAAACAATATTTCGGAGATGCTGTTGAAACTGATGAGAATATCAGCAAAGAATGGTCACGCATTCCTCATTTCTATATGAATTACTACGTATACCAATATGCAACAGGATATAGTGCAGCCCAAAGCTTAAGTCAACAGATCTTAACAGAAGGTAAACCGGCTGTAGAACGCTATATTAATGAATTCTTGAAAAAGGGTAGTTCAGATTATCCAATTGAAATCTTAAAAAATGCAGGTGTCGATATGACAACACCAGAACCAATTGAACAAGCTTGTAAAGTATTTGAAGAGAAATTAGATGCTTTTGAAAAACTTATGAAAGCTTAACAGTAGTGAATTCGCTTTCAATTTGACAAGTTTGTGACAAAGTGCATTTATTATGTTTAAAAGCTTGATAGGGTGTAAAGAGCGTGTTATATTGTAAACATGAAATTAATCACATAACAAACATACCCCTTTGTTTGAAGTGAAAAAATTTCTCCCATCCCCTTTGTTTAGCGCCGTGTAATCAGACACGGCGTTTTTTTATGCCATTTTTTAGTATCTTCAAGAAACTTAAATTTAATGGAAATATTTGATTGAAAATTTCATAAAAGCATATTCATTATTCATATGAGCTAATTATGCTTTTTAATGCATTCAAATAGTTCGTTTTGAGTTGTGCGGGATAAATGATTTTTACATTTTGTCCTAACGAAATTAAATATCGAATCATATATTCAAGTTCATCCTCATTATAAAAACCAATGATAAAAGGGATATGATCAATGTATTCTAAATGCATGCTTGGGTAATGATTTTTCTTGAATGATTCAACACCATCCTCATTTAATTGACATTTAAACGGTATATTTCGATAACTTTCATCGTATTGCTTTTTATAATTTTCTAATTGTGTTCTCGATAATAAGTTTTTCTGAGTGTCTTTAATCACTAATGCAGCTATATAATCACAACGAAAAATACCCCATTTTTCATTAGAAAGATCAAAACCTTCTATAAACCAAATGCCATTTCTGTAAAATAATTCATATACTTGAAAGTGAAAGCTTCTAGATTTAGAAGTAGAATATGAGATTTCAATCATCTGTTCATACATAATAGAATATAAAATGTCCGATAGATAGTTAAAGTTATTCATAATATCAGGTGTATAGTATTCGATGAACGATAGGGTTTTTGTGAGATTGTCTTGTGCGTACTTTGGTAATGTGGCGTAAAGTTTCTCTCTGATTTGTTTGTATGTTTTGTTAAATGGCGTACTTGATAAGGAATTTAAAGACTTTAAGGCGAAGAATATGGCTAAAATTTCATCGTTATTAAAATGAATGGGCGTTAATAAATTTTGATTAATAATTTTATATCCACCATATCGACCTTGATCGACATAAATAGTTAACCCCATATTTTCAAGTTCTTTAATATCTCTAATTGCGGTTCTTTTTGAAATATTAAATTCTTCAATTAAATCTTTTAACTGAAAACTACTTTTGCCACTCAGAAAAATGAGTTCTTGATTTAATCGTTCTGATTTTTTCATCAAATTCTCCTTTTAAAGGTGACTTATTCTGACACCTTAACGATTTATAATGAGTGTATCATAAAAAAGGAGTCGATTTGATGAAGACATTAATTATTAATGCGCACCCTGATTTTAATAATGAACAATCTTTCTCACTTAAGTTAGAAAATATGTTTATAGAAAAGTATCAAAAAGTTTTTACAAACAATAAATTAGAAATAATAAACTTATATGATATAGAGATTCCTCAAGTAACACAACAACAATTACTCAACACTTGGGATAAACAACGTCATAAACAAAGTTTAACTACAGAGGAACAACATTTAGCACAACTATCTAAAAAATTATTGGAACAGTTTAAAGGGGCACAGCGAATTGTAATTGTTACGCCACTTCATAACTTTAATATTACTTCTAAAATGAAAGACTATATGGATAATATTATGCTTGCTCGAGAAACATTTAAATATACGAAAGAGGGATCAGTCGGTTTAATGACGGATAATTATAAAGCGCTGTTACTCCAAGCGAGTGGATCTATATATACTAATGATGATCGCTATACACCGCTTGATTTTTCATACCGTTACTTAAAGGAAATGTTCGAAAATATAATGGGGTTTGATAAATTCTATGTAGTACGCGCAGAAGGGACTGCAATCCTACCGGAAGAAGAAGTAATGCAAAAAGCTTCTCAGAATTTAGATATAGCATTTGAGGAATTTTATAAATAATATTGATATATAAGATAAGCCCATCAAAGATCCTTCAATCTTTGATGGGCTTTTACTGGCAATTATTTCCCAGTTTTTTCTTTAATTTATTTCATTTTAGATTTCCAAAACTTCCCATCTGGTGTCTTAAGTTTTTCAACCTTTTGTTGTAGGGCGAGTTTTTTCAATTCCTTATTCATTAACTTTTCAGGCCATTCATAAATCGTTAGTAGTTCTTCCATTGTCACTAATTGTTGTTGTTGAATATATTGCTCTAAAGTGGGTGGAAGTTCTTTTTCTATAGAAGTACCAATTAATTCATTAATGATATACGTATAAATATGATACGGATATAAACCTTCAACTTTCAAGCCTTCTTCATGCACATCTTCGTTAAAGAATACAAGTGTAGGTGCTTCTTCAATATCCATTTCGCGTGCAATATGCAAGTCAACTTGTAAACTATCGCGTAGTTTACTGTTATGCAAGTCTTCTTTAAAGACTTCATAATCAAGTCCTGCATTTTTGATACAATTATTGACCATCGCTTCTGTAATAATATCCCTTTTTGGAATAATTTCATTTTGTACGAGATGGATAAATCGTTCAGCACGTAAACGACCTTGTAGTTCTGCTGCCTTATAAGATAGGGCAATGTTGTCGAGGTCTGAGGTGCTTTGCGCTTGGCATTTCGTCAATACGCGTAACGAAGGGTTCAAAATATGTCTAATACTGACATATTGTTTATATTCAATTCTTAATTTAGAAAGTATTGCTGATAGTTTAAAGCATTCTTTACTAAATGGGTCGAAAAAAGAATAAATTTCTATCTTACTTACAGGTGAAAGATTTGAATCTTCACGACTTTGTGCATGTATTAACTTTAATTCTTCAGCCATGTTATTTCACCTACAATTATATTTCAGAGTTCACCATATGATTTGCTGTTATGCGCAATCGTTCGTATAAATAATCACCGACACCGTAAGGGAAATTTGCGTGTTGTATAGCAATATACATATTTTCTAACCATGCATCACGTTCATAATTAGTAATAGTAAAGTTTAAGTGCCTTCTTTTAAGCATAGAGTGTCCATGTTCTTCTGTATATAAGTTGGGCCCACCTAAAAATTGTGTTAAAAATTGCTTTTGCTTTCTACTCGTTTCTTCAAAATTCTCAGGAAAAAGATGATTGATTCTGTCATCTCTTTCTACGAGATAGTAAAAATGATCTATCATTTGATAGAGCGCATCACGTCCGATTATTTCGAAAGGTGTTTGTGTCATATTATCACCGTATCATTTAATATATTACTAATATAACACGAATCATAGCATATGGAAGTAATTCGACTCTTTACCCGTTATCGTTAGGTTTCTTGTTTAATTTTTGCTTTCTATCGAAAAATCTTTTTACTTTATTGTCTGGATCAACGTGTTCAATATCAAATTGATCAAGAATAGATTTAAATTGTTCAAGTCCTTTATCGTAATCCGTTACTTCGAATTCCAATTCATAGTCTTCATAACCTAAGTATGTACTTTTATCTAATACGATTAAGTTTTCTTCAAGAGGACGTTCTAATCGTTCGGTAGTTAATGAGCCCAAGATGACAAGGTTATCTTGGTTAATTTGCAATTGGTCGAGCTGCTCACGAATTGAATGTGGTAGTTGAGTAGCTGAGACTTGATCATCTATTTGTGGTTTAATGTCTGTTGGTTCGTTGTATTCCATTAGTCCGACTTCTGAAGGTGTTTTTAAAGTCATTTCATATTGACTATCTTTAACTCTAATACGTAATGCACAAAGTTTAGACATGAGTTGGAAATCTGGTGTATCGATGTAAAAGTTAGTTTGTTTGAATGGTTGTTCACCTTGAAAATATGTATTGTAGAAACTTTCATATTCCTTATTAGTTAGTAATTGTTTAAATTCAATTTCATTGTTTGTACTCACTTCGTACCACTCCTCTATATCAGTCTTAATAATATTTTAAAACACATACCACATATTTTAAATTGATGTGGTTCAGTTATTATATAGTTGTTATACAAAGTGGAACGGTTTTAATATGTCCTTGACACGTGTTATGTATAATTAAATTATGTTAAAATAATGAGGAATAAGGAGGTATAACCGTGCGAATTTATGTGAACGAAATGAAAATTACTGATGACAGTATTTTATGTTATACAGAGGAATCAACAGAAGGTTTAGAAGAAGCAGGTCAAATGCTTGCCGACAGCGATAAATATAGCTTTGCATATATATTAGATGATGGTCAGTCATATTCATATTTAATTTTTGTGCAAGAAACGTGGTCTATGCTTCATGAAAATAAAGGTAAAAAGATTATCGTAAATGATAATTTAGAATTAAAACAATTCGATACAGAATTTAATTACATATTGGATAGTATAGAAGAAAATCCAAATTATGGTAAGGAGTTTGTGTCAGCAGTTGAAAAGACATTCGAACTAGAGTGAAGTGGAGTTGAGGCACAATGAATCAATGGGATCAATTTTTATCGCCTTATAAACAGGCAGTTGACGAGTTAAAAGTTAAATTAAAGGGTCTCAGGAAGCAATATGATGTTGTTGATCATGCATCGCCAATTGAATTTGTTACTGGTCGAGTGAAACCAATGACAAGTATTATCGATAAAGCGAACAAACGTGGTATTCCGTTTGATCGTTTGCATGAAGAAATGTATGATATTGCCGGTCTACGTTTAATGTGTCAATTTGTTGATGATATTGATAACGTAGTTAATTTATTGAGACAACGCCAAGATTTTAAAGTGATTGAAGAGCGAGATTATATTAGTAATACAAAACAAAGCGGTTATCGTTCATTTCATGTCATTATCGAGTATCCAATTGAAACTTTAGATGGCGAGAAGAAGATATTAGCTGAAATTCAAATTAGAACGTTAGCGATGAATTTTTGGGCAACTATCGAACACACATTGCGATATAAATATGATGGAGATTATCCTCCAGAAATACAACATCGTTTAGAGCGTGCTGCTGAAGCGGCTTACTTACTTGATGAAGAAATGTCAGAAATTAAAGAAGAAATTCAAGAAGCGCAAAAGTATTATTCTAAAAAACGTGCTAAGAAGCATAATAATGACTAGGGGTGGCATCTTGCGATATACGATTTTATCTAAAGGCGATTCAAAATCCAATGCACTTAAGCATAAGATGATAAGTTACATGAAAGATTTTCAAATGGTGGAAGATACTGAGAATCCTGAAATAGTCATATCGGTAGGCGGAGATGGCACGTTGCTCCAAGCGTTTCATCACTATAGTCACATGCTTTCACGATGTGCCTTTGTCGGGGTACATACTGGACATTTAGGATTTTATGCGGATTGGTTACCACATGAAGTTGAAAAATTGATTATAGAAATTAACAACTCTGAATTCCAAGTGATAGAATACCCATTGTTGGAAATTATTGTGAGATATAATAATAATGGTTATGAGACGAGATATTTAGCTTTAAATGAAGCGACAATGAAAACTGAAAATGGTACGACATTAGTTGTTGACGTCAATATACGTGGCAACCAATTTGAACGCTTCAGAGGAGATGGTTTGTGTATATCCACACCTTCAGGCTCAACAGCATATAACAAAGCTTTAGGTGGCGCTTTAATACATCCTTCATTAGAAGCAATTCAGATGGCAGAAATTGCATCGATTAATAATCGCGTATTTAGAACAGTAGGGGCACCACTCGTGCTACCAAAACATCATACTTGTTTAATCACACCAGTGAACCACGATTCTATTTTAACGACGATTGATCATGTCAGTGTCAAGCATAAAAATGTTAATGCCATTCAATTCCGTGTTGCTAATGAGAAAATTAGATTTGCTCGATTTAGACCATTTCCATTTTGGAAAAGGGTGCATGATTCATTTATTTCAAGTGGTGATGGAGAGTAATGAAGTTTTCATATCAAATTAAATCTCCAATACTGTTAAGAACATTTTTACAAAATAATGATTATTCAAAGAAGACTATAAGCGCCATTAAAAATAATGGCGCTATATTTGTAAATAATGAGCCAGTAACAGTGCGAAAACAGTTAGAAATAGATGATCAATTAGATATTCATCTTAATAAAGAAGTACCGAGTCAAAATCTGATTCCTTATACGGATTCGTTAAAAATATTATATGAAGATCAATATTTATTAATTGTATCTAAACCACCTAACCAAAACTGTGCACCTTCACGTGAACATAAGCATCATAGTTTAGTAGAACAAGTACTCGGATACTTTAACCAAACTGAACAAGTGTACAACCCTCATATTGTTACACGGCTTGATAGAAATACGGCAGGTATCGTCATCTTCGCAAAACATGGTTTCATACACTATTTAATGTCAAAAGTAAATATAGATAAACGCTATTATTGTATTTGTTATGGTCAAATTGAACAAGAAGGTATCATCAATGCTCCAATTGCTAGAGCCCCTTCAAGTATTATAGAACGACGAGTAGACAAAAATGGCAAACAAGCTAAAACAATGTTTCGATGTTTAGATCGCACAGACCAATATAGTTTATGTGAGGTCCGTTTATTAACAGGTCGGACACATCAAATTCGTGTACATTTTAAACATATTGGGCATTCACTTGTAGGCGATTCGTTATATAATGGTTTACATAGTCAGTATAAACATCAATTGTTACGTTGTGTTCAAGTTGAGTTTGAACATCCAATTACACATGAAAATATTGTAGTGGTTGATCGTTATAAAGCGATAGAATCAATATTTAATATGATATAATTTAACCATTCATGGAGGTGGGAATGTGGCCAATGAAAAAGAATCTATTACATTAGATGATGAACAAGTATACGATCAAGCATTACTAGATCAATTATTAAAAGATAACGACATTGATCAATTTCGTGATGAATTTTTATCAATGCACAATTATGAGCAAAGTGAATATTTTGAAGACAGTGATGAAGAAATTCGTCAACGCATCTATGAAGTGTTATCTCCAGCAGAAGTTGCAGATTTCTTCGAACAATTAGAAATTGATAAAGACGAATATGAAGATTTGTTTGATAAGATGAATGCAAATTACGCGAGTAAAGTTCTGGAGAACATGTCTTATGATAACTCCGTTGATATTATGAATCATTTGTCTAAGCAAAAGGTAGTAAGTTTGCTGACATTAATGAAACGTGAAGATGCTAAAGAAATAAAAGCATTGTTACATTATGAAGAGGATACAGCCGGTGGTATTATGACCACTGAGTACATCTCTTTAAAGGCAACGATGCCAGTTAGAGAAGCAATGATACAAGTTAAAGATCAAGCACCTGATGCTGAGACGATTTATGTCATCTTTACAGTAAATGACGATAAGCAATTAGCAGGGGTCTTATCTTTACGTGATTTAATTGTTGCAGAAAATGATGCTTATATTGAAGACATTATGAGCGAACGTGTGATTTCGGCTAATGCAGCGGATGACCAAGAAGATGTTGCACAAAAAATGCGAGATTATGATTTCATTGCCATGCCTGTTGTAGATTATCAAGATCATTTATTAGGTATCATTACTATCGATGATATTTTAGACGTCATGGATGAAGAGGCAAGTGAAGACTACTCTCGTTTAGCCGGTGTATCAGATGTCGATGCAACCAATGACTCAGTATTTAAGACTGCATTTAAACGTTTGCCTTGGCTCATAATTCTTACATTCCTTGGTATGATTACAGCTACAATATTAGGTTCTTTTGAAGAGACTTTATCAAAAGTTGCATTGTTGGCTGCATTTATACCTATTATCAGTGGGATGTCCGGAAATTCAGGGACACAGTCACTTGCCGTATCGGTTCGTAATATTTCAACTGGTGAAATAGATGAACAGAGCAAATTTAAAGTCGCATTAAGAGAAGCGGGTAGTGGCTTCTTTAGTGGTTTAGTTTGTGCCATTTTACTATCGTTAATTATCATCGTACTTTATCATCAACCAATTTTAGCAATGATTGTTGGCGCAAGTTTAACGATTGCTATGACTGTTGGTACGTTAGTTGGTTCGATGATTCCACTTGTAATGAATAAATTAAATATTGACCCCGCTGTGGCGAGTGGTCCATTCATTACGACTATCAATGATATTGTAAGTATGCTAATTTACTTTGGTTTAGCAACTTCATTTATGACTTACTTAACATAGGGGGGGTTATATGGAATTTATATCACTCGTGGTCGTCGTTATTTGTGCATTTTTGACGCCCATTTTAGTTAATAGATTAAGAATTTCGTTTCTGCCAGTCGTCGTTGCAGAAATTTTAATGGGTATTATTATCGGTGATTCATTTTTAAAATTAGTCGAGCGAGATGAGATGCTGAATATCTTATCTACACTCGGTTTTATATTTTTAATGTTTTTAAGTGGTTTGGAAATTGATTTTAAAGCCTTTAAAAAAGATAAAAATGAACCTGCCGAGCAACAACAGAAAAAAGAACCAAGTCATTTGAAGATTGCTATGATTGTCTTTATGTTTATCATGATAATTTCAATCATATTAGCATATATGTTTAAACTGTTTGGACTTATTGATGATGTACTCTTAATGGTGATTATCATCTCTACGATTTCTTTAGGTGTTGTCGTTCCTACTTTAAAGGAAATGAATATTATGCGTACGACAATAGGCCAATTTATATTACTTGTTGCCGTATTAGCAGATTTATTTACAATGATACTTTTAACAGCGTATGGGGCGATGCACGCTAAAGGTGGCGCTTCGTTATGGTTAATCGGTATTCTTGTAGTATTTACAATTATCTTCTACTTTATTGGTGTTAAATTTAAAAAAGCCAATTTCTTACAAAAGTTGATGGATGGTACGACGCAAATTGGTATACGTGCCGTGTTTGCATTGATTTTATTATTAGTTGCACTCGCTGAAGGTGTAGGTGCTGAAAACATATTAGGTGCCTTTTTAGCAGGTGTTATTGTTTCGTTACTTGGACCTGAGGAAGATATGGTGGAGAAATTAGATTCATTTGGTTACGGTTTCTTCATTCCTATATTTTTCATAATGGTAGGTGTGGATTTAAATATTCCACAATTAATAAAGGAACCATCGTTATTAATCATTATTCCAATACTGATCTTAGCATTTTTAATTTCTAAGCTCATTCCAGTCTTTTATATACGTAGATGGTTCGATTTAAAAACGACCACTGCTTCAGCATTTCTTTTAACATCGACGTTATCGTTAGTTATCGCATCAGCGAAAATTGCTGAACAGTTGAAGACGATTTCGTCAGAGGTTTCAGGTATATTAATTTTAAGTGCAGTCATCACATGTGTATTCGTGCCTATGGTATTTAAAAAGCTATTCCCTATACCAGACGAAGCTGCACGACAAATTGAAGTGAGTATGATTGGTAAAAACCAACTAACGATACCAATTGCGCAAAACTTATCCTCGCAATTATACCAAGTTTCTCTATATTATAGAAATGACCTCAGCGATAAACGTAAGTTGTCAGATGCGATATCAATGATAGAAATCGCAGACTACGAAGAGGATTTGTTAGAGCGATTAGGTCTGTTCTCACGAAATATTGTTGTTTGTTCTACAAATGATGATGATATCAACCGTAAAGTTGCCTTAATGGCTAAAAAGCACGGTGTTAAACGTGTTATCTGCAGACTAGAGTCTAGATCAGAAGATGAAGCATTACAAAGTCAAGGTGTCGAAGTATTCAGTAGTTATATGAGTAATAAGATTTTACTCAAAGGTTTAATTGAAACACCAAATATGCTTAACATCTTAAGTAACGTAGAAACATCACTTTATGAAATTGCGATGTTAAATCATCAGTATGATCAAATTCAACTACGAAATTTCCCGTTCGATGGAGATATTATCTTCGTGCGAATTATTAGAAATAATGAATCTATCGTACCTCATGGAGACACGCAATTGCGTTATCGTGACAGATTAATCGTTACAGGCTCGAAAGAATATGTGGATGAATTAAAACGCGAATTAGAATTGTATTATTAAGTTCACGTATGTATTCTGTAAAAAAGAGAAAATGATTATAATGTTTTAAAATTTGTTGGCATATTTACGTTGAAATCGTTGTGATATGTAATATAAATTGTTTTCCAAGGTAAGCCAATGTTAAAATGAGGATAAAAGAATTGGCGTCGAAATAAGGAAAACAACTCTAAAACTTCGAACCAGTTTATATTATGAATTAACAAAAAGGAGAAAGTCATTCATGTTTAATTTAGAAAATAAAACGTTTGTCATTATGGGTATCGCTAATAAACGCAGTATCGGTTTCGGTGTTGCGAAAGTACTAGATCAATTTGGTGCGAACTTAGTATTTACTTACCGTAAAGAACGTAGTAAAAAAGAATTAGAAAAATTAGTTGAACAACTTAACCAAAAAGAACCAAAAATGTACCAAATTGACGTTCAAAGTGATGATGACGTAATAAATGGATTCGAACAAATTGGTAAAGACATTGGCTCAATTGACGGTGTTTATCATTCAATCGCGTTCGCTAATATGGAAGATTTACGTGGACGTTTTTCAGATACGTCACGTGATGGTTTCTTATTAGCTCAAGACATTAGTTCTTTCTCTTTAACAATTGTTGCAAGAGAAGCGAAGAAGTTAATGTCAGAAGGTGGTAGCATCGTTGCTACAACATATTTAGGCGGAGAATTTGCAGTTCAAAACTACAACGTTATGGGTGTTGCTAAAGCAAGTTTAGAAGCGAATGTACGTTACTTAGCTTCTGATTTAGGTGAAGATAACATTCGTGTAAATGCAATTTCTGCTGGACCTATCCGCACATTAAGTGCTAAAGGTGTTGGAGGCTTCAACACAATCCTTAAAGAAATTGAAGAACGTGCACCACTTAAACGTAATGTAGACCAAGAAGAAGTAGGTAAAACAGCTGCTTACTTATTAAGCGACCTTTCAAGTGGTGTTACAGGTGAGAACATCCACGTAGATAGTGGTTACCATATCGTGAAATAAAATCTATTAAAATAAACTGAGTCTGAGACAAAAATAGGTGTCTCAGACTCTTTTTCAACTTGGCAGTAGATGTCTGAATTGAAAATGCGCTTAGAACAAGCTTTTTTCAATCCTAGTCATCCTTGCCGGGGTGGGACTACGAAATCTCTATTAGAAAATTCGATTTCTGTCCCGCTCCCAGTTTTTTATTTAAAACAAAAACAACCCAAATGCGTTTCGCATTTGGGTTGTTCGTTCAATATATTGTATTAATCTTTAACGTCGCTACTTGCTTTTTCCATAATTTGTTGTCTGTATTGGAATATATTTTTAACAATCGTTTTGATTGTGGCATATAATGGCACAGCCACGAGTACTAAAGCAAAGCCACCTAAGTTACCTGCAGCTAGTATAACTACGATAATCGTTAGTGGGTGAATACTTAATGATTTACCCATAATATTTGGCGTGATGACATTACCTTCTAATTGTTGTGCGATTAAAGTAATGACACATACCCAAATAAATGTTGCAGGACTTTGAATGATTGCTATGATTGCCGCTGGTGTGAATGCTAACCAAGGTCCTAAGAATGGAATCATGTTTGCTACACATGCGAATAGTACGAGTAACAATGTGTATTTTAAACCAACGATTGAATAACCAATAAATAAAATCACACCGAGTATAAGGCTGACTGTAACTTGTCCTTGAATATAAGATCTTAAAGTGAAATCAAGATCTTTTAAAAGATTAACTACAAAGATTTTTCTATCGCCATTAAAAATACGAGCGATAAATGGAATGAATTTCTCGTGATCCTTTAACATATATATTAAGAAGAAAGGAACCATGATGAGTAAGAATAATGTTGAAATAAATGATGTAACATAGCTTAATGAATTAGACAATACATTCGTTGATGTCTTACTCATAGATTGAACCATTTTGTTAATACGTTCAGTGACATCTGGAGGTAGACGTTTCATTTGATCTAAGCCAAAGTTAACCATTTTCTGGATATCTTTTTGTAATGATGGAATTTGTGAGATTAAGTTTTCGATTTGACTCACAATCATTGGACCAACGAAACCAATAATTACCCCTACAATAATAATTAACACGAGGAAGATAATACTAATACTACCCCACCGTGGAATATTATATTTCTCTAATAACTTTTGAAACGGTAAACATATATAAAATAAAAAACCGCTAAGTAACATAGGAATTAATACTGATTGAATAATAACCAATAGGGGAGTAAACACACTGTGGACTTCCATGATTAATTTGATCAGTAAAAATAGGATCAACAATGCGATGCCTGTCCTGAACCAAACTTTATTGAGCATTGGAAAGTTCCTCCTGAATAAATTGATTTAGTAATTTCAAGTATAGCTTATAAATGAATAGAACAAAAGAAGGAATAATTAATATTGGAAAATTTATTCCACAAAATTCATAAAAATGACAATAGACCGTGTTTGAATCTGTTTTATTTTAAATTTTTTAATCAGTTGATACAATTACAATAAGACAACAAAGGGAGGCACATGGCTGATGAGTGAATTTCAACCAGGTATCGTAAATAAAATAAATTTTCCAAGCGAAATTTTAGATAGAGACATTACTTTATCTATCTATTTACCGAAAGATTATACGGAATTATTCAAACATAAAGTCGTTTTTTGTTTTGATGGTCTAGATTTTTTCAGATATGGCAGAATCCATCAAACTTATGAACGTCTAAGAGATGAAGATAAAATAGAAAGAGCAATATTTGTAGGTTTTCATTATGAAACTGTTGAAAAACGACGTGAAGAGTTTCATCCAAGAGGCGAGCGTACGCCACAAACAGTTAAAGCCTTAGCAAACGAAATCTTACCATATGTAGATAAAACATTTTCCTCATTCAAAGTAGGCAATGGTCGACTTGTCTTTGGTGATAGCCTTGCAGGTAGTGTTGCGTTAATGTCAGTACTTTGTTATCCAAATGTCTTTAGCCAAGTCGGTATGCTAAGCCCACAATATGATGAAGTCATTGACACACTTATTGATAGATGTCAGTTTAAGGAACAATTGAACATTTGGCATGTCGTAGGTTTAGACGAAAAGGATTTCGAATTACCAACAACTGGCAAAAGGGCAGACTTTTTAACACCGAATAGACAACTCAACAAAATTATTGAAAGTCAAGATATTACTTACCATTATGAGGAGTTTGAAGGCGGACATCGATGGAAATATTGGAAAAATCTATTAGATGATTTATTAATATATTTCTTATCTGAAAACATTTCTTTTGAAAATTCATAAAGAGAATGTGGTTTAAAGTAACGAATTTTTCGAAAATTTGATATAATAGAGTTATGTTAAACAAAGGAGGAATTTAAATGATTTTAGGATTAGCATTAATTCCGTCAAAAGATTTTCAAGATGAAGTGAATGCATATCGTAAGCGTTATGATAATCACTACGCTATTATTATGCCTCATATCACAATAAAAGGGCAATTTGAAATCAAAGATAGTGATTTAGAGTCTGTAAAAGAAGAAATTAAAGCACGTGTTGAAGGTGTTTCAGCTGTAGATGTACACGCTACAAAAGCTTCAACATTTGCTCCAATCACAAATGTAATTTATTTTAAAGTTGCAAAAACAGAAGCATTAGAAAAACTATTTAATAACTTTAACAAAGGTGACTTCTATGGTGAACCAGATCACCCATTCGTTCCACACTTTACAATTGCACAAGGTTTAACAAGCCAAGAATTTGAAGATGTTTATGGTCAATTAAAATTAGCTGGTATTGATTATAAAGAAACAATAGATCAGTTATCACTTGTTTACTTCAATGAAGAAGAAGAAAAGTGGCAACTACTTGAAAACTATAACTTAGCATAATTGAACGAGGTAAAGACAAAGTGTAGCAAAATATCGATTTAAGTGATTAACATAAACTACGAAATTTAACATACTTACTTTACCTACAACATAAAACGCCACGCATTATCTGTAATAAGATAATGCGTGGCGTTTTTTATATGTTATTTATTCTGAATAGCTCGGCGTTGTTTCATGAAATAAATGCCGTAGAATACCGTTAAGAATAAGAAAACGAGTGAGGCGAAATAGAATGGTAAGTCGAATGATTTAGATACTTCGTAAATCATACCACCGACGATAGGACCAATCATAGATCCGAAACCTTGAACACTATTAAACACGCCCCAAGTTTCCTCTTGTTCCTCTTTATGAATATTGCCAGCCATAAATGTATTCCATGCTGGTAATAGTAAACCGTACATTAAACCTAGGAAGGCTGCTAATATCCACACAACAATAATATTATTAATAATTGAGAATAAGAAAATCATGATTGTATAAATAACAAAACCACTAAAGATCATAATATGCATGAATTGTCTGCTATTGTTATCAATAATCTTAGATAAAAATAACATTGAGAAGCCACAACCAATACCTCCGAGTATTAGTGCGACTGTGTATTCTATAGTTGAAACATGAACAACTTCTTTGGCATATTTAGGTAAAATAGGTACTAACGCGGTAATCGCTGTACCTTGTAGTAATATACCTGGGAACAGAATCTTATGTCGCTTTGTTACGCTAACAATTTGACCTAATTGCTCTTTCACTGGTCGCGTATTATAATTCGTTAGTTTAATTTTAACGAAATAGTATAAAATCCAAGCCACTAACACCATTAATGCCATCATAAAAGTAAAGTGTGTAGGGTGGAATTTAAATATAAGATTCATACCAACCATACCGACCATTAAACCGATGAGCCATGAGAAGTAAACATAGCCCATCTGTTTACCGCGATGTTCATCATCTACACTCGCAAGCATAATCACCCAAATCGGGCTAACTGCGATACCTAATAAAATCGCACTCGCGATTAATACGAACGGTGAGGTTGGGAACCAAATAACTAAAAATAAACTGAGGAATGCGAGAAGGAATCCTGTCGTTAGAACTAACTTTGATCCGTATCGTTTTAATAAAAATCCGATGACAAAATTAGTTGCTGCATCCGAAATAAAGTGTGCAGATATTGCGGTAGATGTAATACCAACTGCAACAGAAGTCGCAGTTGGCAATAATGATAAGTAGCTTAGTACATACATGCCTCTCGCAAATTCCATAAGAAACAAGATGACTAACATAATTATGAAGTTTTTAGAAATATGTTGATTATTTAACGAAGAGCTTTGCATATAATGGAACCTTTCCGTACACATCTTCATAACGAGATGAATGATTCAATAAATCTAAAAGATCTTTACACAATTTGTATGTAGAATATTGAATGCGTGCTTCACTCATTGTTTGTGACATTGATGATAATTTTGTTGGTGAATGTGTTAGTTTTGAGACTTGTTGAATCGCTTCTTCAGGTGTATTTGCAATACGTCCATAGCCTTTTTCTTCAAAATAAATTGCATTTTCAAGTTCTTGACCTGGTGCTGGGTTAAGGAAAATCATTGGTATTTGACGTGTTAACGCTTCTGAGATTGTGATGCCACCAGGCTTAGTAATCATTAATTGACTTGATGCCATCCATTCGTTCATATGTTTAGTATAGCCTAATATGAGCACATTATCATAATCTTTAAATTGCGCTGATAACGTACGCTTTAATTCTTTACTCTTACCACAAATCATTACGACTTGAGAATGTGGACTGCTAGCAAGAATTTCTTTAATCATTTGATCGAAACCTTTAGAAACACCAAAGGCACCTGCAGACATAAGAATTGTTGGTTTAGAAGGATCTAAATTGTTTTGCTGCAACCAAGATGTCTTATCAATCTCTTCTTCAAATTTATCTGCGATTGGGATTCCAGTTACTTTAATACTCTCGCTAGGAATACCAATATCTTTGAATTCTTGTTTCAAATCTTTAGTTGCTACGTAATATCTTTGAGAGAAAGGGGTTACCCAATTCTTATGCATTCTATAATCTGTCATAACTGTTGCAATTGGAATGTTCATATCAAATTGCTCAGTTAATACTGACATTACAGGAGTTGGGAACGTTAGAAGAATAAGGTCAGGCTTTTCCTTTAACAGTAAGTTGATGAGTTTATTAATTCCATAATATTTATAGAAGCATTTATCCAGCTGATCTGGGCGACTATAGTAAAATGCTTTGTACATATTTCTAAAATATTTAAAGCTATTTATATACCATTTTTTAGTAAGGGATGTCAGGATTGGATGTGCTTCTAAGAATAAATCATGTTCAATCACTGTTAAGTTATCTAATTTCATTTCATTAAATTGATTTACGATACTTTGTGTAACTTGTAAATGACCATTTCCAAACGATCCAGTAATAATCAGTATTTTTTTATTTTGAGTAACCATTAAAGCCACCCTCCAATAGAGTAATTATATCGTACATAGTTTAACGCATTTTCTTCCCAAGTGAAAGAAAAAACACATTTATTAAATAATATATCATTTTATATAGGGAATTGAAATAAATCATACTTAATGCGAAAAGATATCTATTTACACCTATACAATACCATTAATATAGGAAGTTGTGTTTAATTCAGAGCGATTTAAGAAATTATATAGAAAATTTTAACAAATTCATAACATCAAATTAATAATCGCCTGAATCTTTTGTTGAGCCTTTAATAAAATGGGTATAGATTTAAAAGATTGATATATGTTATTCGTAATCTGTTAAAATAATAAGTGTTTTAATGAAGCATCTTGTTCATATAAATCATTATAAAAATGTGTATAATAGAACTACTGGATATAAAGGAGCGATATATTTTGGATGCAAATGCATTGTTTGAAAAAATCAAAGTAAAACAAGTGATAGGTACTATAGATAGAGATGTGATTGATATCACTACTGATTCACGTACTGTGAAGGCTGGTAGTATTTTTGTGGCATCTAAAGGGTATACCGTCGACAGTCATAAATTCTGTCAGGATGTTGTTGATAAAGGAAGTAAGATTGTAGTCGTGAACCAAGAGCAATCACTTGAAGGTGACGTGACTCAGGTTGTTGTTCCTAACACGTTACGCGTTGCAAGTATACTAGCTAATTTTCTATTTGATTTCCCAAGCCAACAAATGATTACATATGGTGTTACCGGAACGAATGGTAAGACTTCGATTGCAACAATGATACATCATATATATAGGAAGTTAGACAAACATAGTGCGTATTTAGGTACAAATGGATTCCAAATCGATGAAGAGATTACTAAAGGTGCCAATACGACACCAGAGACCGTTTCACTTACGAAAAAAATGCAAGAAGCGGTAACTAAAAAAGCTGAAGCAATGACATTAGAAGTTTCTAGTCATGGACTGTCATTAGGAAGATTAAGTGGTGTTGACTTTGATGTTGCGATTTTTTCAAATTTAACACAAGATCATTTAGATTTTCATGGCACAATGGAAGCCTATGGTCATGCGAAATCATTGCTATTCAGTCAATTAGGTGAAGATTTATCCAAAGATAAATATGCTGTGTTAAATAATGATGATGCTTTCTCTGATTACTTAGCTTCAGTGACACCTTATGAAACATTTACTTATGGCATTGAAAATGAAGCTCAATTTATGGCTAAAGATATAAATGAATCATTACAAGGAGTAACGTTTAACTTTGATACACCAGAAGGTACGTATCAAGTGAAATCACCTTATGTAGGTCGTTTTAATGTCTCTAACATAATGGCAGCAATGATTGCGGTATGGAGTAAGGGTATTGCTTTAGAGGATATTATCAATGCGGTTGAAACACTTGAACCTGTAGAAGGTCGTTTAGAAGTCTTAGATCCTTCTTTACCAATTGATTTAATTATTGATTACGCACACACGGCTGATGGTATGGATAAATTAATAGATGCTGTGAAACCTTTCGCAACGCAGAGATTAATTTTCCTATGTGGTATGGCAGGTGAGCGTGATATGACGAAAACACCAGAAATGGGTCGCGTTGCAAGTCGTGCTGACTATGTTATTTTCACACCTGATAATCCAGCTAATGATGATCCAAAGAAATTAACGTCAGAATTAGCTAAAGGTGCGACACATGATCAATACGTTGAATTTGAAGATAGAGCGGAAGGTATTCGTCACGCGATTGAAATTGCGCAACCAGGCGATACTGTTGTGCTCGCATCTAAAGGTAGAGAGCCTTATCAAATTATGCCAGGTCACGTTAAAGTTCCACATAGAGATGATTTAATCGGTTTAGAGGCTGCTTACGAAAAGTTTGGCGGTGGACCAGTTGATCATTAAATCTTTGTCGATTAATGATATCGCAAGTAATGTATATATTGCTTTAAATAATGAGAATGACATGTATTTGATTGCAATACCAGAATTAAACTGGTCATTAGAGGTAGATAAATCGTTAAGTGATGATGATTTCAAAGATGAACTTGTGATACACTTGTTTACGTTACTGGATGAATCATTATCAAACGATATAGCAAACGCAATCATCCAATGGATATTCGAGGACTAAAGGAGATTATAAATGAGTATTAAGGAAGAAGTAGAATCAAGAAAGACCTTTGCGATTATTTCTCACCCTGATGCCGGAAAGACTACACTTACTGAAAAGTTATTACTTTTCGGTGGTGCGATTAGAGAAGCAGGTACAGTTAAAGGGAAGAAAAGTGGAAAGTTCGCTACAAGTGACTGGATGAAAGTTGAACAAGAACGTGGTATTTCTGTTACAAGTTCAGTCATGCAATTTGATTATGATCATTATAAAATTAATATTTTAGATACACCAGGACACGAAGATTTCTCAGAAGATACGTATCGTACGTTAATGGCTGTCGATAGTGCTGTCATGGTAATTGACTGTGCGAAAGGTATCGAGCCTCAAACATTAAAGCTCTTCAAAGTTTGTAAGATGCGTGGTATACCGATCTTTACATTTATTAATAAGTTGGACCGAGTAGGTAAAGAACCATTTGAATTATTAGATGAAATTGAATCTACTTTAAATATTGAAACATACCCGATGAATTGGCCAGTTGGTATGGGCCAAAATTTCTTCGGTATTATAGATCGTGATTCACGTACAATTGAACCATTTAGAGATGAAGAAAATATCTTACATTTAAATGATGATTACGAATTAGAAGAGGAGCATGAAGTAACAAACGATAGTGCTTTCGAACAAGCGATTGAAGAATTGATGTTAGTCGAAGAAGCGGGCGAATCATTCGATAACGAAACATTATTACAAGGTGAATTGACACCTGTATTCTTTGGTTCAGCTTTAGCTAATTTCGGTGTTCAAAACTTCTTAAATGCGTATGTAGATAATGCACCTATGCCTGATGCACGACAAACGGTAGAGGATATTGAAGTAAGTCCATATGATACAGATTTCTCAGGATTTATTTTTAAAATCCAAGCTAACATGGACCCTAAACACCGGGATAGAATCGCTTTTATGCGCGTAGTCAGTGGTGCATTTGAAAGAGGTATGGACCTGAAGTTACAACGTACTAAGAAAAAACAAAAAATCACACGTTCAACATCTTTCATGGCTGATGATAAAGAAACAGTCAACCATGCTGTAGCTGGTGATATTATCGGTTTATACGATACAGGAAATTATCAAATCGGTGATACATTAATTGGTGGTAATCAAAAGTTCAGTTTCCAAGAATTACCACAGTTTACGCCAGAAATCTTTATGAAAGTTTCAGCTAAAAACGTGATGAAACAAAAACATTTCCATAAAGGTATTGAACAATTAGTTCAAGAAGGTGCGATTCAATATTATAAAGCACTTCATACAAATCAAATTATTATCGGTGCAGTCGGTCAACTACAATTTGAAGTATTCGAACACCGTTTAAAGAATGAATATAATGTAGAAGTTGTGATGGAACCAGTTGGCCAAAAAATTGCCAGATGGATAGAAAATGAAGAAGATATTAAAGATAGTATGAGTTCATCACGTTCAATTTTAGTGAAAGATATTAAAGATAATTTTGTATTTTTATTTGAAAACGAATTTGCCACTCGTTGGTTCGAAGAAAAGTTCCCAGAAATCAAATTATATAGTTTGTTATAACTTTTGGATTTATGTATAATGACTTTATAAATAGAATACCTATGGCTTAATAGTCAGAGGGGAGTAACTTAGCTATTATTTACAGTATGTAATTTATATATACGTAAACAATGTAGTCATTTTATCGTCATTACGAAGTGCAAGACACTTCCGGTAATGTGGGCAATACATTTATTGTCGAGTGAGACCTTTGCTAATTATGAATGTCTGTTCAACGTTGATTGGATGCAGTGCATGCATATTTAGCTAGGTCTCTATTTTTATGTAAAAAAACTTAAGGAGTTGTCACTAATGGATCCGAGTATTTTATTATCATATGGATGGGTATTAGTTGTACTTGTCTTTTTAGAAGGATTATTGGCTGCAGATAATGCTGTTGTAATGGCAGTTATGGTTAAACATTTACCACCTAAACAACGTAAAAAGGCATTGTTCTATGGATTGCTAGGAGCTATGATTTTTAGATTCATTTCTTTATTTATTATTAGTATTATTGCTCAATTCTGGTGGATTCAAGCAGCAGGAGCCCTTTATTTACTATATATGTCTGGTAAAAATCTATTTGATTTCTTCAAACATAAAGATGAGGATGATCAACAAGATAATGATGATCATCACTATAATGAAGATGGTGAAGAATCTGAAGCAAGCCCTAAAGAGTTCTGGGGTACAGTATTTAAAGTCGAATTTGCAGATATTGCATTCGCCATTGATTCTATGTTGGCAGCATTAGCCATTGCCCAAACTTTACCTAAAATTGGAATTCCATTTGGCGGAATGGACATAGGTCAATTTGGTGTTATGTTTGTGGGCGGTATGCTTGGTGTAATTATCATGCGTTTCGCTGCGTCATGGTTCGTTAATTTATTAAATAAATACCCAGGTTTAGAAGGTGCTGCCTTCGCAATCGTAGGATGGGTAGGTATTAAATTAATCGTCATGGTGTTAGCACATAAAGACATTCATATTATCCCTGAAAGTTTCCCACATTCACTATTATGGCAATGTATTTTCTGGGGTGTAATGATTCTTCTCGTAATTATCGGTTGGATTGCTTCAGCGAGAAAGAATAAGAAAGCAGAAAAAAAGTAAAAAGTGAAAAGTAGAAACTAGAATGTTAGAGACCTACGCTAATTATGACAATCAATGAGATTGGTTCATAATAGCTAGGTCTTTTTTTAATGATTTTGTTCGGATATCAAAATAAATTAGTAATTTAGAGTAAAAATGATTATAATTTATATTAAGCAGTAGAATATGGGAGATAGCAATATTCATATGATTAGATTATAATTGATGTGAATTTTTGTAAGTAAGGGGGAAAACTTATGTCTAAAGAAGATGAAAAACACGTTATCCCAAAAAATGAATATAAGCGCAAACGACGAGAATACTTTCATAATGAAGAAAGGGAACAGCGCGTAAAAGAAGAACAACAACGAAAAGCACAACAAGCAATAAAAGAGGAACAATTAGCAAAAAATAACGAAGAACGCGTGAAAGATAATTTACGTAAAGCCCGTATTGAAAAGCTGACTCAAGAAGAAATCCAACAACAGCAAGCTTTAGCTGCGAAACGTTCACAACAAACGACATATGACAAGGATCATCAAAACCAAAGCGAAAATAAAGAAGAGACGCACAAAGTGGATGATCAATCAAATGACTCGTCAGTGCACGGTGTTTCAGACAAACAGAAAAATTTAAATACGGTGAATCAAACGCAAAGTGAAACAGAGCAAAATGCTAATTTAAATGAAGATAGCGAACATAAAAAGTCTACCGAAGATTCATCGCCTGTTAACACTAAAACTAATAACAAACAATCTACGTATAAAGAAACCGAAAATGAGAATCAGCAAGGCACTGATGCTAATTCAAAAGAACATAATCAAGGATTTTTTGCTAAACATTGGCCGAAAATTGCGATTGTTGTAGCGGTCATCATACTATTATTATTAATTAAAGCGATATTTGGTGCAGTACATCATAATAAACATGCTCACGAAACTGCATACAATAATGAGATAAATACAAATCAAACCACTGCGATGAATCATACTGAAGGTTCTGAAGCGTCTGCAGTGACAATTAAAAACGCTACGGATGATACAAAAAATTCAGATAAACAATTTAGAAAAAATAGTCAACAACAGAATGAATTAGGTACAAGAGTCTGGGACAAAATAGATGTCTCAGACTCTTTGTCAATTAGTGGGACTACGTAATATCCATTAGAAAACTAGATATCTGACCCACTCCCTTTTTAAGTTATAGCTTTGTCGCAAAAATGCATGTTGTACCATCATTAATATGAAGAGCTTGCACAAAATCGAAAAGTCAATTATCCTATTACAGGCATAAAATTGTTATGATTGATAGTATAAATGATATATATCAAACTGTACCCCGGAAATATCGGTAAAATCACATAATCGGTTAGTCAAAAAATCATTAAGTGCTGTTACAGGTTTGCAAATTAATAATGTCATAGTAAAATTGGATGGTAAACAAGTTGATGCTAACTTAGGCTACTGACAAAGTATTGTTTTATTGAAATCATGAATGAGCATTATATGAAAAATGGTAAAATCGAATAGTTATAAAGAGAAAAATTAAATTGGAGTAATGTTGGGGTGAAAAGAAATTGTCTATTTTTAATCAATTGCTAAAGAAATCAAGTCCTCAACAAGGGATTGTAATCTATTATATATTTGCAATTATTGTGGCATTTTTATTACTTAATTTACCCTTTGTACATAAACCTGGTGTAGATGTTAAACCGATAGACACATTGTTTGTTGCAGTGTCAGGAGTGAGTGTAACAGGTTTAACACCCGTGACGATTGCTGATACATATTCAACTTTTGGTCAAATTATTATTTTAATTATTTTAAATATCGGCGGCATTGGCGTTATGGCAATAGGTACAATGCTATGGCTTGTATTGGGTAAACATATAGGTATGAGAGAACGTCAACTCATTATGTTAGATAATAATAAACATACGATGAGTGGAACGGTAAAGTTAATATTAGATATTGTTCGTACGATTATAATTATTGAGTTAGTAGGAGCCGCATTATTAACTTTCTATTTTTACAGAGATAATCCAGATTTGAAAAACGCGATTCTTCAAGGTGTTTTCGTCTCTGTTTCTGCGACGACAAATGGTGGTCTCGATATAACCGGAGAATCTTTAATTCCGTATGCTAATGATTATTTTGTACAAACAATCGTAATGTTCTTAATTGTGTTAGGTTCAATAGGATTTCCAGTGTTACTTGAAGCTAAGGCATATATACTGAATAGAATAACAAACTTTAGATTTTCATTGTTTGCGAAAATTACAACAATCACTTATTTAGGATTGTTTATTTTTGGTGTGCTTATTCTATTATTATTGGAACATAATCATGCTTTTCAAGGTATGTCCTGGCATAAAGCATTGTTTTCAGCATTATTCCAATCTTCAACGACGAGAAGTGCTGGCCTTCAAACGATCGATGTGAGTCATTTTGGTGATGGTACGAATTTGATTATGAGTATATTGATGTTTATAGGATCCTCACCAAACTCTGTTGGCGGTGGTATAAGAACGACTACATTTGCGATTCTTATATTATTTATTTTGAATTTCAATAATAACTCCGAAAAGACAGACATCAAAGTATTCAACAGAGAAATTCATATTACGGATGTACAACGTTCATTTGCTGTATTTATTATGTCGATTATACTTACGTTTACGAGTGTTGTCGTTATTTTAGTTACTGAAAAGGAAGGTATCGGATTAACACAAGTTTTATTCGAAGTCATGTCAGCGTTCGGAACTTGTGGCTTATCAGTAGGAGTTACATCTGATTGTAATGATTTAACGAAGGTAGTATTAATGCTATTAATGTTTATCGGCCGTGTCGGTTTGATTAGTTTTATCATTATGATAGGTGGACGGAAAGAACCAGATAAATTCCATTATCCGAAAGAACGTATACAAATAGGTTAACTTAATTTGAACGAGGTAAGGATTATAACTCAAATCCTTGCCTCGTTATTTTTATCTGAAAATCAAAGATGGACTTACTTAAATTTTTTCATAGTATCAAAATATTAAAAAAACATGTTAAAATGTGGGTGATGAGGAGAGGGTAAATATGACAAAAAGCGAGACTATTGATATTGATATCATTGCAACGTCAGATATGCACAGTTACTTTCTAAACGGTGATAACGGATCAAATATTTATAGAGCAGGTACATATGTCAATCAAGTTCGAGAACAAAATGAAAATCTTATCTTATTAGATAGTGGGGGTAGTTTAGCAGGTTCATTGGCGGCATTTTATTATGCCATCGTGGCGCCTTATAAACGTCATCCAATGATCAAATTGATGAATGCTATGCATTATGACGCGAGTGGCATAAGTCCTAATGAGTTTAAATTTGGCTTATCATTTTTCTCAAAGTCAGTATCCCTAGCAAGATTTCCATGGTTATCAGCGAATATTGAATACCAACAAACGCGTGAACCATATTTCTCTACACCATACATAGTTACAGAAAAAGAGGGCGTCAAAATTGCAGTTGTTGGTCTAACTTCTGATGGCTTGATGGAACGTGAACATTTTGAAATGGAAGAAGACGTCATCATTGAAAAAACATTACTCTCTTCAAAACGTTGGATTAGATATATCCATGAAACTGAAGCACCTGACTTTCTCATTGTCATTTATCATGGTGGCTTAAATCAATTGAATAAATCAACTGATGAAAGAGAACAAAATGTAAATGAAGCGGAAAAAATTATGCAGTCCTTAGGTGTTATCGATTTGCTCATAACTGGGCACCAACATCAAACATTTATGGGAAGAGATGATCAAACGTTATATGTGCAAGCAGGACAAAATGCTGAACAACTTATTCACGTAAAAATAAATTTTAAAAAGCGTACAAATTCTTATGAATTGGAACACGTTGATTCAGACATTATTGATTTAAATAATTATGAAGAAGACGCAACGTTGTTAAACTTAACGTATTATGATCGTAAAGCTGTGGAACACTGGGGCGATGAGACGTTAACAGATCACATTCAGTCTACGAAGATAGAAGGTTTAGATGATGTGATAACACAACCGCATCCTTTCACGCAATTATTGCATGATAGTATTCATAGAGCATATAATTATGATATTTCATGTGTACATCTTCCTACCAATGGGGAGAAGGGATTGTCTGAAAGTGTAACTAATAAAGAATTATATGAAGCCTATCCACACCCAGATGTGCCAATGGATTTAACCATCAAGGGCAAACATATTAAAATGCTATTGGAATATAGCTATGCGCATATTACCTTTCATAATAAAGCATTGAGTTCTACAATTATTGATGAGACGTTATGCACGTTCTGGCAAGGGGTCGATTATACGATTGATATGAATGCCGAACCTTTCGAACGTGTTACGTTAAATAACATCAATTTAGATTATGTTTATCGCGTAACGATGACAGACTACTGTTTCCGTAATTATCGACAATTGTTAGAAGATGCAATCATACACGATAAAGGGGAAACCACAATGGTAGAATTAATTGCTAATAATCTAAAAGATAAAGACTATCGTATAGAGTGCAAACAAACATTTAATGTTTTAACTTAATAGCAAATGCTGACAAATTAATATAATAAAAAAGCTAAGACGTATTTGTCTTAGCTTTTTTGTCATTTCAATAATAAATTAAAACTACTTACAATTTTTTAACAAAAAAGGATAGAACAATGAAGTTCTATCCTTTAAGTATCTATTATTAACGGAAACGGAGGGATTCGAACCCTCGCGCCGCTCTCGCGACCTACACCCTTAGCAGGGGCGCCTCTTCAGCCAACTTGAGTACGTTTCCATATGGCTCCACAGGTAGGACTCGAACCTACGACCGATCGGTTAACAGCCGATAGCTCTACCACTGAGCTACTGTGGATTAATATGTATCTCTTATCAAGCACAAATATAATTATATCAATTGCAGTAATTTTTTCAAGGGTTAATGTTAAAAAATATGTGGAATATTTACACTGTATTAACAAAATACTCCACATATATGATTTTACTATTAAGTAATAGTGCTACAATTACTTTTGTTCAAACAATGAGTATTTTGCTAAAGCTTCGTAGATATTTATCTGAGATTTAGAATAATCAATAGGGGATTCGGGATCAAAAGTTGCAACTTTTGCTGCACGATCCATCATATAATAATAGTAAATGCCATTTAAATATTGATGTTGCATACTGTGAGCTGAAATATTTACTGTGATAGATTGTTTGTCGACGAAAATCACTTTACATTTTTTCTCTTTCATAGGCTTAATATGACTTACGTAATGAATGTTAATCCAAGTGTTTTCTTCTTTTCTGTCAGAGTGTGTAGGGAAAAAATAAGTAGGAAAAAGTGGAGTGAATAAAATAGGGGGCTTACTATTAATGCCTGTAATTCGAATCGTATCTTCTTTCTTAAAGACATAACTGCTACCATAAAATCGGCAAGACCTCTCTATTATTTTATGTGTACGGTCTTTTACGGTGTAATTATCTTCTTGATACCTGTAAATACATGTTCCTGCGTAAGGGCCAATGGTTAAATTACATGGCTGGAGCACCATGTCTCCTTTTTTAATAATGTATTGTTGATTCATTGTTGTTGCCTCCTTTGTATTGTGACGCTAACTAAATAATATACGCAGCTATGATAAAAATCAACTTTTATAATAAAAATATTTTATTGGTTACTAGTATTTGATTTTTGAGTATGCAATTATTGAGATTAATCATTTTTGGTAAAAGTAAGTTCTTCATATCTTTTTTCGGAAAAGTCAGAAAATTCATTGATTTTAAAATTAAAAGCCTGTATACTATTCGTAAATATTAATAGAGAGGTTGTGCTGAGTATGAAACACAATACGAATATTAAATATCATACAGTAGAATCATTTGTTTCGACAATTAATGATTTAGGGATTGAGTTAATTATTGATGAATCATTAAGAAATGTTCGAAAAGATGAACTGGAATCGTTAATCGATCGTGCGCTTGAAAGAAAGAACGAGGAAGACTTTAACCGTTATACAAACGAGTATAAAAAGTTGGAGGCATTTCTCGTTGGATAATTTATATACGAATGATAACATTTAAGGTCTATACAGAAGTTAACTGAGTTAATTGACTGTATAGACCTTTTATTTTTATTAAGCCATTAAACGAATGAGCTCATATCGATCGATTGCACCAAAATAATGATGTAAATCGAAGTGAGAAAGCGCTTCTTCTATATGATTAAATTCATGTAATGAACCAATTAAGGCATTTTCCAATTCTGTCACATCACCTTCACCAAAGAAATCCCCAAATATTTTAGCGTGTTCAATACGTCCTTTTTTTACATCAAATTTTACTTGCACAAATCCTTTATCGAATTTTTCTTCACGTTCGAAGTTGTATTTAGGATTTCTACCGTAATTCCATTCCCAAGTTCGATATTTTTCATTGCTGAGTTGCTCGATATTTTCCCAATCTTCATCTGAAAGTATATATTCTTCAACAGGTTGTTCATTACCGAATATCGTTTTTAAAATGATATCTTTAAATGTATCAATATTAAGTGGTTGTTTTAAAAACTCTTCAATGTTTGCAACGCGACTTCGAACTGATTTAATTCCTTTTGATTTAATTTTTGCTGGGTTCACTTTTAAAGCGTTTTGTACTTCGTTTAAATCACTACTTAACATCAATGTGCCATGGCTAAACATACGTTCTTTTACTTTCACCATTGCATTTCCTGAAATTTTAGCGTTGCCAACTTGAATGTCATTTCTCCCACTCATCTCTGCGTCAACGCCGAGACTATTCAACGCTTGTACAATCGGTTCTGTAAACTTTCGGAAGTTATGGAAACTATTACCATCATCGTCAGTAATAAAGCTAAAGTTCAAGTTTCCCGTGTCGTGATAAACAGCGCCTCCACCTGAAATGCGGCGTATAACATCAATACCGTGTGATTCGACGTAACTTTTATTTACTTCTTCATGTGTATTTTGATTTTTCCCTACAATAATAGAAGGGCGATTAACATAAAATAAAAAATAACTATCATCATTAGGCATGTTTTTTAAAACGTATTCTTCCATCGCTAAATTTAATGATGGGTCAGTGATATCTTTATTACTAATAAATTTCATGAAAACACTCCTTGCCGTCTAAAATACTTTCACTACTAGTTATCCTACATTTTTTATAAAATTACCAATCATATACTTCCATAATATGAAACTTTTAATTACCATTAAAACAATAAGAATTAATAGTTTTTTGTTTATTTGTTGTGAGATTTTTTGTATAATGTTTTCTAGTAAGCAATTCTAGGGAGGATAAAGCATGACTATTGCAGAAGTTGGAAATATTGTAGAATTTTATGACGGTTTAAAAGGTCGTGTAGAAAAAATAAATGATAATTCAGTAATTGTAGACTTAACAATTATGGAGAATTTCAATCAACTAGATTTGCCAGAAAAAACAGTGATCAATCATAAACGATACACAATTGTTGAACAAGAAGGATAAATTTAATGAATAAAATATCAAAAGCATTAATTTGGTTTATAGTAAGTTTTATTGTTTTTCATGTGATTCTCTTTATTATGAGAGGAGAACATCAAGTTTATTGGAATTTATATACAGGAATAATGCTGTTTGCTGGCATTAGCTATGTATTTTATCAGCGAGATTTAGAATCTAAACGCTTATTGAATTCGATCGGTATTGGTTTGTTAGCAGGACTAGTACTGATTATTGTTCAATTGGTTATGTCTGCAATTGCACCAGAGTTAAAGTATGCTGAACTCGTTAAATTATTAACGAAAACAGGCGTTGCTTTCAAATGGCAAATGTTTGTAACTTTATTCTTAGTAGTGCCGTGTCATGAGCTCTATATGAGAACAGTGTTACAAAAGGAACTATTAAAGTTAAAAATACCTGGTTGGATAGCAGTTTTAATTACTGCTATTTGCTCAGCATCTTTATTTTACTACTTAGGTAATTTATGGATTGTATTATTTGTTTTTATTGCACAAGTTATCCTTTCATTTAGTTATTTATATTCACGACGTATTGTTACGACAGTGATTGCACAAATTGTTGCAGTTGTTGTTTTATTAATATTTAACGCTTAATTTTTAATAATTTGCGCGATATAATGTGAATATTTAAGTCCAATTCTATAATAATCAACAGGAAAGAACTCTCTTTCTAAATTACTAAAGCCCTTGGCAATATGACTGCCAAGGGCTTATTTGATTATATTTGGGCGTGAGCGTGCTTTTTTGAAACCATAATATTAACAATGGCCCAAACAATTTGAATGATAAACGGAATGATGAAGAATGCTGCAATGACTGCAATGTTGATTAATTTTAACTCAAAAGTTTGCGTTGCGCCCGTTGCATCTACTTCACGGAACCATAAAAATAGCGAAATTATTGCAAATGTCGCAATTTCTAGTACACAAACAATCCAAAACAATATCCACGAAACTTTCATTAAAATCCCTCCATAATAAAATATTCATCATTAACTAGGAAAACAAATTGATATTAACGAATTTAAAAAGTATTCAATACTATAAGTATATGGGTTTGGTTGTAAAATGTAAACAAAGCCACCAGACAATTAATAGCTTGAATCATCTAAAAACTGATCATCTATAATATCTTTCGTGAGTGTTACTAAGCGAGGTTTCGACATTTGAGCACCTCTGTTGAATTGTACGCCATGCTTTCTTGCAAGTTCGTTCGTATAGTCGTCTAACATGTATAATTTGAAGTTTCTCTTACTATTAACATCATATGGGTTCGGCATTTCATAGTGATTGACAATTGATCGCCATTTTACATGATCAATTTTAATTTTACCTGCTTGCTTAGTGATATCGAATTGTACACTTCCACCAAGGTGATTACTTTCCGTTCCTGTTTGTTGCCCGTTTAAAAAGTTGCCTAAAGAGTAAGCAACTAAAGTTTTATGTTTACCGTTACCTTGAATCCATTTGACTGGTTGAATGACATGTGGATGTGTGCCTATCACAGCATCTACATTTTGTTGAGCTAAAAATTTAGCATAATCTTGTTGTGTTTTATTTGGAAAATGTTTACCTTCATTACCCCAATGTGTAGAAACAATGACCATGTCGCTATGCTTTTTAGCTCGTTTAATATCCCTTTTCATTGTGTGCTTATTTAAATAGTTAACTAAGTACGGCTTTTCTGGTTTCAATCCGTTCGTACCAAAGGTGTAACTTAACATAGATACCTTTATACCCTTGATGTTCAATACGTGTGTTTTGTCACGGTCTTCTTGTGAATTAAACGTACCAGTAAACAAAACTTTATCTTTATATTTCTCCCAAGTTTTTATTCGTGCATTGACGCCAGAGAGTCCCTGATCTAATGCATGGTTATTAGAACCATTAATTAAATTAAATCCTGTATCTACGAGTGATCCAGCAATTGCACTCGGGGTATTAAACTGTTTAAATCCATGGAAGGGTCGATCATCTCCTCCCATTGGTGATTCTTGATTAATATAAGCAATGTCTTTATTTTTTATGTATGATTTGATAGGGTGATACATTTTATCAAAGTTAAAGTTGTTGTTCGTTTTTGCATCATTATAAACGACGGGGTGGATTAGGTTATCACCAACAGCGACAAACTTGATTTTTTCACTATGGGTAAAATAGAAAACGCCATAACCGACAGTTAAAATGATAGCGATTACAAAAAATGATAGTACGATTTTTCTCATAGCAGTCACCTCTAGTATTAAATTTAAAAAAATGTAAATAAGTGTGTGGATTAATACATATAGTTAATTAATGAATATGATTCTAAATTCAGTCGAGCAAAAATGGAATGATTGTTGAATTCTAAAACATAAGAATATCATTATTAATTAGTAAAAATATTCAAAATTGAAAAATAAAATTTAAAATCATTGTATATAACATTTTCTCAAGTATACACATAAAGACATGAAAAATAAAACCCATATATATAAATTTTAACGATGAAATTTATTATGTTGTTGTGAAAAATCATTATTTAACCGAGTACCCGAAACTACATAGACAATATTATATATAGATGGTAATCTATATAGTGATAAAAATTAGGAGGCGTTTAAATGTCTTATCAAGAGATAGCTCTTATTTTAAAGGTTTTAGCAGATGCTAAACGTTTGGAAATAATAGATATTCTTTCATGTGGAGAACTTTGCGCTTGTGATTTACTGGAGCATTTTCAATTTTCACAACCGACTTTGAGTCATCATATGAAATCGTTAGTAGATAGCGGAATAGTCTCTTCCAGAAAGGAAGGGAATAAGCGATTATACAAACTCAATCGCGAGAAGTTAAACGAAGTAAAATATAACTTAGATTTAATCAATACATCTAATCATTTATGTATTTGTAATCAAATAGAGAAAGGTGAATGTCAATCATGATGACAGGCATAGCGATTGCAATATTTGTATTAACAATAACCTTTGTGATTTGGCAACCTAAAGGACTAGATATAGGAATCACAGCAGTAATTGGTGCAATATTAGCAATCATTACTGGTATTGTTAGTTTCAGTGATGTAATAGAAGTTACAGGTATTGTATGGAATGCGACTTTAACATTTGTTGCAGTCATTTTCATATCACTCATATTAGATGAAATAGGATTCTTTGAATGGGCAGCACTACATATGGTAGCAGCATCTAAAGGAAATGGATTGAAGATGTTTATCTATATTATGATATTGGGTGCATTCGTTGCTGCTTTCTTTGCGAACGATGGTGCAGCTTTAATACTAACACCTATCGTATTAGCGATGGTTCGTCATTTAGGTTTTGACCAAAAGACCATATTTCCGTTTGTCATTGCAAGTGGATTTATAGCGGATACGACTTCGTTACCATTAGTAGTCAGTAATTTAGTGAATATAGTTTCTGCCGATTATTTTAACATTGAATTTATTGAATATTTGGCACGCATGATTATACCGAACTTATTTTCATTTATAGCAAGTGTCGTAGTGTTGTGGATATATTTTAGAAAATCAATCCCAGCTAAAGTAAACACAACAAATCTTAAAACTCCACAACAAGCAATCAAAGATCAAAAGCTCTTCAATGTGTCATGGTTAGTTATAGGTGCATTATTTGTTGGCTATATCATGAGCGAATTTATTCATATTCCTGTTTCATTTATAGCGGGTATTATAGCAATAATATTTATCGTTTTGGCTAGGAAATCAAATGCAGTTCATACGAAACAAGTCATCAAAGGTGCTCCATGGAATATCGTGATTTTCTCAATTGGAATGTATCTCGTCGTCTTTGGTTTGAAAAATGTAGGCATTACGACGGTGCTCGGAGATGTACTCACAAATATTTCACATTATGGATTATTTAGTAGTGTCATGGGTATGGGCTTTATTTCAGCATTTTTATCTTCAATAATGAATAATATGCCAACAGTATTGATAGACGCAATTGCGATTGGACACACGCACACTTCAAATATAGTAAAAGAAGGCATGATATATGCTAATGTCATTGGTTCAGATCTCGGTCCAAAGATTACGCCTATAGGTTCTTTAGCAACCTTACTTTGGTTACATGTGTTATCACAAAAAGGTATGAAAATTTCTTGGGGCACATATTTTAAAACCGGGATTGTTATTACTATTCCGGTCCTTTTTATCACTTTATTGGGATTATATTTAACACTTATTATTTTTTAAAAAGGAGCATATCAATTGGATAATAAAATCATTTACTTTATTTGTACCGGAAACTCTTGTCGAAGTCAGATGGCAGAAGGTTGGGGGAAACAACTATTAGGAGATAACTGGGAAGTGTATTCTGCTGGCATTGAAACACATGGAGTTAACCCAAATGCAATACAAGCTATGAAAGAAGTCAACATAGATATATCTGACCACACATCGGATTTAATCGATCAACAAATATTAAACAAAGCAGATTATGTTATTACTTTGTGTAGCGATGCAGATTCGAACTGCCCAATTTTACCATCAAATGTAAATAAAATGCATTGGGGATTCGATGATCCTGCCGGACAACCATGGGCTGAATTTCAACGTGTAAGAGACGAAATCGGAGAGAAAATAAAACAGTTTAAAAAAGAACAAGAAAATTAAAAAGACTAAGGCCAATCAGTGAAGTTATACTGATTGGCCTTCTATAATATAGAGTATTTTTCAAAATTGATATCGACCATAATTATACCCGATTAAACAATTTCATATTTTTATTTATTGGTTGCTCTGCTGATTAAATTTCTAATTGCCTTAACAATATAACCAACTAGAAGCGCTCTGAACACGCGTTGAATAATTTCTTTCATGATTGTACCTCCTTAAAGCGTTGCGTATATAGAATATACTTTTCTAATTATTACCCGAATTTTATCAAATTAAGGGTATTTATTTAAATTATTTGTAGTATATTGCGAAATCTACTTCTCAAGTATGATATAACCTTCGTCATCTGCTTTGTGCAAGAACAATGTGAGGAAACCGCTTATGATTGAAACAACGAGAGGAATACCTGTCCAAAAGAAAATTAAATGTAACATGCCTTGTTTCAGTTGGTTAGAATAAAATTTATGAATGCCCATCCACCCGAGTGTAAAGGCTAATACGACATAAATGACTTTACTTACTTTCATTGTAATGAAAATCCTTTCATGTAACTTGCTAACTTATTTTTATGATAAGTGAAAGGGCGAAATAATACAATTAACTGAATTTATCATTTCAAAAAATGCACCGTGGTTTTAGCATTTTATGAAAAGTTGAATTATAATTAATAATAAATATATAAAAGAGGTGCAAATTATGATAAGAAAAGCAAGACCAGAGGACAGTCATCAACTTGCTGAACTTTGTTATATCATATGGCACGAGTTAGAAGTTGATGTCGTTAAGCACATTGAAAAGTCACGTTTGCTAAAGGCTATAGAAAAAGGTATTGTCGATGTAAAATATCGTGAACACTACAGTCACATTTGGGTGAAGGAAATTGACAATAAAATTGCAGGTTGTCTTATTGCATATTCAGGAGATCAAGAAGAAGCATTAGAACAAGCATGGTTAGATTTAGATTTGGATCAAGATATCCGTCAATTTGGTACGCCCATGCCACAACGTGAGGCTAACAATGATGAATATTATATTGAAACAGTAGTTACGTTTCCTGAGTATAGAGGACAAGGTGTAGCTACTCAATTAATGGATTTTATAATGGATCATAAAAAAGGTGAAAAGTTTAGTTTAAACTGTGATGTAAATAATAAAGGCGCACTTCATATTTATCGTAAATTAGGATTTGAAAGTCAATCCGAGTTTGATTTATATGGTTTGCCACACTATCATATGATTTTCCAAGCATAAATAAAGCCCCTTCAAAGTCAATGAACATGTACTTTGAAGGGGTGATTTTTTTAGAATAAATTAAATATTACCGAGTAAGGCACTAATATAAATACCTAGTGCATATAAAAAACCAAAGAATGTATTGGTTTTACCTGTAGCGGCCATAGCTGGCATCATTGATGAAGGGGTATCATTCTTCTTAAACCGGTTAAATGCTTTAATCGGGAATGGGAATGATAATAATGCGAGTAAGAAAAATATTGAGCCTCCATCTTTAAAGAATGCGATATAAATGACTAATAAATAAGCCACTAGGTACATGAATCCTAAGAATAGAAGACTTAATTTTTTACCTAATAATATTGGCAATGTTTTACGGCCACTCTTCTTATCTTTTACGCGGTCACGTATATTATTCGCCATATTAATCAGGCCAATCGTAATGACGATGGGTAAGCTAATCCATACGGCTAAGCTTTGAATATTACCTGTCTGAATAAAGAATGCGATAAGTATGATGAACATTCCCATAAATATGCCTGAGAATAGTTCTCCTAAAGGTGTCCAAGATATTGGGAAAGGACCTCCTGTATATAAATAGCCGACTGCCATACAAAGTAACCCGATTGGAAGTAACCAAAAAGAACTTTGGCTTGCAATGAAGATACCCAATAGGGCAGCAATCACATAAAAAGCAATTGCAAGGTTCATAACTAGGTTAGGGCTCATCCCATTACGTACAATGGCGCCACCTATGCCTACAGAGGTATGGTCATCTAACCCTTTCTTATAATCGTAATATTCATTGAACATATTTGTAGCTGCTTGTATTAATAAACATGCGAGTAACATCGCTACAAATAAACTTAATTTCAAATGGTCTTCACTACCAAGTAAAAAAATCTTTGCTGTTGCAGTACCTACAAGTACAGGAACAATTGCAGCAGTTAATGTGTGAGGTCTCATGAGTTGCCAATATTTCTTGACTGTAGAGTATTGTTGATATTGAGATGACATATGTTATTTACCTCTTATCCTTTTTTAATAATATAATCATATTTATTTTAAATGAAGTTTAAAACGTGGTCAAATCACTTCAAAATTATATAATGAAATAGGCTATATTTATCACATCAATATCGAAAAATGATACAATAGGATAACGAGCGTAATCAGTTAAATGAAAGAAGTGAAATAGATGACTTTTGATGTCAAGGAAAGTGAAATTGTCGAAGCGGTATATGAAAGTAAACGCAACTGGGTTTCTGTAGAAGCGAAATTAAATTTCGAGTTAGACCCAACGTTACTGTTTCATATTACAGAAGATAATAAGGGCGACCGTTTTTATTTCAAAAAAAATGACAACGAAACTGCATTCTTTGGCTATAATGCAATAAAAAGGTTCAAAAATGATTTTGAGAATAAACAATCTATTTTTCGTGAGTGGGAAAAATATAGAAACGATATTGAGCTCATTCATCCAGAATCAGATAAACATCACCTTAAAATTTGTGGTGGTTTTCAATTTACTGCTCATAAATCAGGTGATGAATGGCGAGAATTTGGAATAAATCATTTTGTGTTACCTGAAGTATTAGTGACGATTGAAGATGGTTGTACATTTATAACTTATACGGTTGAAACGAGCGAATTCGATATTGAATCATTTAAGCATGTCATTAGACAATTATCACAAACAGATATAACGCTTGATCAAGAAATGGGAAATGTTAAGCGGATTGAAGACATCTATAAAGATGAATGGCGTGATTTAGTTAAAGAAACCATAGAAACGTTAGATGATAAGAAGAAAATTGTATTAGCGAGAAGAAGAATTGTTCAGTTTGATAAAGATATAAGTATTCCTACTATTTTAAGACAAGCACTTCAAGCGGAGCATAATAGTTATTTATTTGTTTTAGAATCACAGAATAGTGTCTTTTTCTCACAAACACCAGAACAATTGATGGAAGTTAATGAGGATGTATTATCAACAAAAGCAGTTGCAGGTACGATTAAACGCACACATCAAGAACAACTGGATAATGCAAACATTGAACAGTTTTTACAAGATGAGAAAAACTTAAACGAACATCGTTTTGTAGTGGAAAGTATTTTAAATGACATTGAGCCTTATGTAGAAGAAGTGTCATTTAACAAGCGTCCTCAAATCTTGGCTAATGATCATTTGTATCATTTATATACAATGATACACGGTAACTTAAGTAAGAAATCATATATTGGGCTACTTGATCGTTTACATCCGACACCTGCATTAGGTGGTTATCCTAAAGATGAAGCCGTCGAATATATAGAGCAACTTGAATTTGGTACACGCGGGCTTTATGGCGCGCCTGTAGGTTATATAGATATGTACAATAGTTGCGAATTTATCGTTGCTATAAGATCAATGTTGATAAAGAAAAATAGAACAACATTATTTGCAGGTTGCGGTATCGTAAGTGATTCAGATGCAGACAGCGAAGTGAATGAAACAGCAATGAAATTTATCCCAATGATGAGAGCATTAGGAGTCGATAATTATGACCAACCATAAAGAAGCTTTAACTAAACAAGTCTTTACATTCGTATCACACCTCTATGCCTATGGGGTACGTGAAGTAGTGATTAGTCCAGGTTCACGTTCAACCCCGTTAGCGATTGCAATAGAAGCACATCCAAATTTAAAATCTTGGATTCATCCAGATGAAAGAAGTGCAGCATTTTTTGCGTTAGGGCTAATGAAAGGGAATGAACGTCCTGTCGCTATTTTATGTACATCTGGAACTGCTGCAGCTAACTACACACCTGCGATAGCAGAAAGTCAGTTAAGTCATTTACCTTTAGTCGTATTAACGAGTGATCGACCACATGAATTAAGAGGTATTGGCGCACCTCAAGCTATTAATCAAAACCAAATGTATGCTAACTTTGTACAATATCAGTTTGACTTCCCAATCGTTGATACGGATGAAAATAATAACCATATGGTTAATACTATTGATTTTCAAATGCAAAAAGCAAGTCAATTTCTTACTGGACCTCATCGTGGACCCATTCATTTTAATCTACCATTTAGAGAGCCTTTAACTCCTGATACTGAAAAAGTAGAATGGTTAACAAGTGATGAAATAAAACTACCTCATTATCAAAAAATGACAAACATCGATGATATTGCATCGATTATCCAACAACAAAAAGGATTGATTATCGTTGGTGATATGCAACATCAAGATGTTGACCAAATTCTTACATTTTCTACAGTGCATGATATCCCTGTGTTAGCAGATCCATTAAGTCAGTTAAGACAAGCATCTCATCCCAATGTAATAACGACGTATGATCTATTGTTTAGAGCCGAGATGGAAGTCGAATTAGATTATGTCATTCGAGTTGGTAAGCCAGTGATTTCTAAAAAGGTAAACCAATGGTTGAAAGTAACGCCTGCCTATCAAATTTTAGTACAAAATACTGATTTGCCAGATGCATTTCCAATTGCACCGCACAGATCCTTTGAAATGTCTGCAAATGACTTTTTCAGACAGGCAACTGAAGTTCAGCCTGCTGAACGTACACAATGGTTAAAAAAATGGCAATCATTAGAGCATCATGCCAAGCTTGAAATCCAAGAATACGTTAAATATGCTACAGATGAATCGGCCTATGTGCGTGCACTTTTAGAGAAACTCTCTGACACGGATACATTATTTGTAAGTAATAGTATGCCGATCAGAGACGTTGATAATTTATTGATTGACTGCCAGGCTAAAGTATATGCAAATCGTGGCGCGAATGGTATAGATGGGGTAACCTCCACTGCTTTAGGTATGGCAGTCCACAAACCAACTACGCTACTCATTGGTGACTTAGCGTTTTATCATGATATGAATGGCTTATTAATGTCAAAACTACATGATATCCAATTGAATATCGTATTACTAAATAATGATGGAGGAGGTATATTCTCCTATCTACCTCAAAAGCAAGAAGCGGAAAGCTATTTCGAGCGCTTATTTGGAACACCAATTGGTTTGAACTTTGAACATACAGCGTTATTATATGGCTTTACATTTGAACGGTTCGAATCAATTTCGGCATTTCAACAAACACAGCTTTCAAGTTTTGGTGCCCATATCTATGAAGTCGTAACTTCAAGAGAAGAGAATCATGCGCAACATCAAAAATTATACAAAAAGTTGAGTGATATCATTAATGTTACATTATAATTTTTATGAGTCGAAACAAGAATCAAATACGTTGTTAATCATGTTACATGGTTTTATTAGCGATCAACATGCTTTTGATTATCATGTTGACGTGTTATCAAATCAAATGAATATTGTGACGATTGATTTACCGGGCCATGGTGAGGATAATTCTAACTTTGAATATGATTGGAGCTTTGATTTCATTAATCAACAGCTAGACGACACGTTACAACAATTTGAAAGTTATCAACTCTTTTTACATGGTTATTCCATGGGAGGACGCGTCGCCTTGAATTACGCCCTCACATATTCAGATAAGTTAAAAGGACTCATTTTAGAGAGTACATCGCCGGGTATTGCTCAAGCAGATGATAGAGAAGAAAGAATGCAAGTCGATAATGCACGAGCGAAAGTACTTGATATCGCAGGGTTAGAAATATTTGTAAATGATTGGGAGAAGTTACCTTTATTTTATACACAATATGAATTACCACAAGAAACGAGGAAACGCATTCGTGATATGCGTATGCGCCAACAACCGCAACGACTTGCTAAAGCTTTAAGAGGTTATGGTACCGGACAAATGCCAAATTTATGGCCAAAACTAAGCCAACTTACACTTCCAACATGCTTAATTGTAGGTGAATTAGATAAAAAATTTATCGATATTGCCAGTAAAATGGAAAAAGAACTTAATACAGTACAAATTCATGAAGTTTTAAATAGTGGACATACAGTTCACGTGGAAGATGAAGTAGAATTTGATAAAATAGTATTAGGTTTTATTCAAAAGGAGGAGCAAAATGACTAGACAATGGGAAACACTTAAAGAATATGATGAAATCAAATATGAATTTTTTGAAGGTATTGCGAAAGTGACGATTAATCGTCCAGAAGTACGCAATGCATTCACTCCAAAAACAGTTCAAGAAATGATAGATGCATTTTCAAGAGCGCGTGATGATCAACGTGTTTCTGTTATTATCTTAACTGGTGAAGGGGACAAAGCATTTTGTTCTGGAGGAGATCAAAAGAAACGTGGACACGGTGGTTATGTAGGTGACGATGAAATCCCACGCTTAAATGTATTAGATTTACAAAGATTAATTCGAGTGATACCAAAACCAGTTGTTGCCATGGTACGTGGTTATGCAATTGGTGGCGGAAACGTATTAAACGTAGTATGTGACTTAACAATTGCTGCTGATAATGCGATCTTCGGACAAACAGGTCCAAAAGTAGGTTCATTTGACGCTGGGTATGGTTCAGGATATTTAGCTAGAATCGTAGGTCATAAAAAAGCTCGTGAAATTTGGTATTTATGCCGTCAATATAATGCTCAAGAAGCATTAGATATGGGCTTAGTAAATACAGTTGTGCCTTTAGACCAAATTGAAGATGAAACAGTTCAATGGTGTAAAGAAATGATGGTTCATTCACCAACAGCTTTAAGATTCTTGAAGGCAGCAATGAATGCCGATACAGATGGTTTAGCTGGTTTACAACAAATGGCAGGCGACGCTACTTTACTTTATTACACAACTGATGAGGCTAAAGAAGGTAGAGACGCATTTAAGGAAAAACGCCAACCAGACTTCGACCAATTCCCTAAATTCCCTTAATAAAATATAGAGTTAAAGTAGGGATTGGGACAGAAATCGAAATTTCTGTGAGAGGTTTTGTCGTCCCACTAGTTGGTAATGGTTATTTGTATAACACCGTAATCGTGTCAAGAGCAAGGCTCGACCTAGCATCCTAAGTAAGCGAGCAAATTTAATACTCATTATAGATATATATATAAGTAAAGCCCGTCAAAGATTGAAGATCTTTGATGGGCTTTTTGCTAGGAAAGTATAACCCAGCTTTTTATTTTTTGTGCAAATTATCTAAAATGCTAAATGAATATAAATTAGATTAATGCTAAAAACACTTTAATCAGTTGAATTTTTTTCTATTATGCGTTAAAATTAAGTTGAATACGTTATATTTTCAGATTAAAAATATCCTAACAATTATAGCTCTGTTTTAATAGAGCGTGAGTTCGACTCAATAAAATTAAATAACTAATCTTTTTACAATTTTTTTAGTACTTATTATTGTATTTGAAACTATTTAAAATGTATAATGACATTATTATAAAAGGATTGAGGGAGAAATATGACAGCACAATCATATAATCAAATGAAGCAAGAAATGAGTTATTTGTTTTATATAACGAGTAAAGAGGTAATCAGTCAATATAATAACAAACTAAAAGCATATGGTATTAGTTTTCCTAATTTCATTGTTTTATTATATATTGAAAAAGACAAACCTATTTATATTAATACACTATGCAAAGAACTCTATTTAGATTCAGGAACAATTAGTCCAATTATGAAACGCTTAGAAAAGAAGAAGCTCATTCAACGCATTCGAGCAGAAGAGGATGAGCGTCGTGTGATGATTAAACTCACTGAGCAAGGTGCCGAATTAAAGGAACACTTTAGCCAAATTACAGACGATGTCGTTGATGAATTTGGAATGGATAAAGAAGATTCGCTTGCTTATTATGAAATTTTAAAAACCTTCGCTGAGAAAAATATATATAATCAGGAATAAGATATAAATAAAGTGGTATGTAATATTTTTTGTAGTAATAACTTATAAAAATAGAGTATTGTTTGCGAGACACCGTAAGGAGGAGTATATGTGTTGAGACCGAGACTCAACCTAGCCCCTTAGGTAACGAACAAATTCAAAACTAAATATCGATATATAAATTAAGCCCATCAAAGTTTGAAGAACCTTTGGTGGGCTTATTGCTAGGTATTTATGTTTTGGTGATATTGTTACATGTATTAACTATAATGCAGTTTTAAATATTGACTTAATCTACGCATTCCTTCTTTTAATGAGGCTAAATCATATGCATACGAAATTCGAACATGGCCTTTGCCAACATCGGTAAATGCTGAACCAGGTACAATCGCTACATGTGCTTTTTCTAATACATCTACACAAAATGCATAATCATCTGAAGTAAATTTTTCAATATTAGGGAAAATATAAAATGCACCTTCTGGTTGTGCATTTAATTCAAAGCCCATTGATGTTAGTTGTTCAATTAAATAATCACTTCGTTCTATATAAGCTTCGTTCATGTGTTGAGGAGCTTCAAGACCTTGAGTTAAAGCAGCAATACAAGCAATTTGTGCAGGAACATTCGCACAAATACAATTATAAGCATGCATAAATGTTAATTTTTCAATTAAATACTCAGGTCCAATTAAAAATCCTATACGAATACCAGTAGCAGAATGTGACTTACTTAAACCTCCGATGAGCAATAACTGGTCACGAATTTCATGAAACTCGGCAAATGAAGTATGTTGATTTGAAAATGTATTTTCAGCATAAATCTCATCACTAATAATGAATATTTCTTTCTCTTTAAGTACTTCAGTGATGGCATGAACTTCTTCATAGCTTAACGTGACACCTGTTGGATTCGTTGGGTAATTTAGTAAGATGGCCTTAGTTTTAGGTGTTACGTGTGATTGGATGGCTTCTGGTGTAACTTTATAATTCGTGGTAGTAGTATCTATATAAACTGGGGTACCACCTAAAGTCTTAACTAATGGTATATAACCTGCGTATACCGGGCCTGGTATTAATATTTCATCACCTTCTTCAATGATGCTTCGGAGTGCAGTATCTAATGCTTCACTGGCACCATTCGTAATGATAATTTCTTCATTTGTATACTTAAACCCATATTTATGTTCGAAATACTGACTTACTGCATCTCGAGTTTCTAATAATCCTTTATTGTGAGAATATCGTGTTTGATCCTCTGTTATCGCTTGTATGTATGCATCTTTTACAGTGTCTGGCATTGGAAAGTCAGGTTGACCAATAGTTAAATTAATACAGTCATCTATATTTTTTATACGACTTGAAAATTGACGTATACTTGGTGCTTTTAAATGTTTTGAATTATTGTTTAATGAAAGTTTCATCTTTTCACCTCAGAAAAATACCGAATTATTTTATTTCCATCATAACATAAGAAAATAAAAACAATTCGGTAAATTTTACATTATTCCTTAAATTTTGCAGGGGATTTCAAATGAATAATTGGGTTCGTCCATTTTGCTACGAACCGAGAAGATAGTACAAATACAATGAGCGCTGTAACGGTAATCAGGTAAATTATAGTTAATATGCTAATATGTTCTTTAAACGGATATATTTTAAAACCACGTAAAACACCTATGATTAAACCATGTAATAAGTAAACTTGCATTGTTCTTCTACCAATATAAGTAAAGAATAACTTTCCTGTTGGTATTAAAACGAAAAATGCAAACATTGATGTAAATATGATGAAGTAGAGTAATAAACGTTTGAACGGACTGTATAAATCATGCTTACCTTCTAATGACATATATGGAGAATCTCCAAGTAACCAATCTGGGTTGATTGGGTGATTGAGGTAAATAAGATAGAACAGAATTAGTACCTCTATAGCAATGATTACTAATCTTTTATCTTTAAAGATGCTCGTGTAACGTTGATCAAATAGAAAGCCAATATAAAATACTGGAAAGAACATGATTGTACGTGAAAAACTTAAGTAATTGTTGATGTCCTGAGAATATCCAGCTAATAATGAAATAATAAAGGCTATGGGAAGTACATAATAGGGTTTATAGTTTTTTACAATTACCAATATAATATGAAAGAAAAACAAGGTGAGTAAAAACCATAACGCAAAGACAGGATCAAATGGATCCAATTGAACTTTATCTTCTTTACCTGTTAGGTAATAATATATAGAGAAAAATACAAAAAATATAAAGTAAGGGGCTAGTAATTTTTTTGATACTTTCTCTAAATAACCTTCTTTGCCAGCATTTTTAGCAAAATAACCAGAAATAAATAAGAAAGCTGGCATATGGAAACTATAAATTGTTAAATATAATACTGATAGATATATGTTTTCATCTTTATAAGGTTGCAATAAATGTCCAAAGACGACTAACATAATGAGTACAGCTCTTGCACTATCAAAAAAATAATCCCTGTTTTGTAATTTCGTCATTAAGCTTCTCCTTTAAACAGCGATATTATCCTTTATTTATTCTAATTTATTATAAAAGATAGGGGAAATGCAACAAATCAGACAGATTGTTGCATTGATATTGTATATGTTGAAAAATAACCTTATAATATTAATAAATAATATTGTTAATTAATCGCATGGATTGATGATAAATTATAAATGGAGATGAACAACATGTACACACAGCTGGAAATATTACTTACTCAAATTAGCAATGATTTAAATGTAGTGAATAAACGATATGGTCAACGTGCAAATTTAACTTCTGAACAAATAGAAATGCTAAGAATTTTGTATCACAATAAGATATTAACACAATATGATTTGACGATGCAGTTGAATAAAGAGCAATCTATTGTGTCGAGATGGGTGAAGAAGCTGTGTCATTTAGGCTATATCCAAAGTAAACAATCGAATACAGATTTAAGATGTAAAGAGTTAGTACTTACTGAGAAGGCGAATCGATTAGTTGAACAAATTTATGAAACAAGGATTACATTAATAAAGGGTAGATGTACAAGTATGACATCTATAGATGTTGAATTATTAAATCAGCTACTATATAAACTGAACAATCAGAAGACGTATATCTCTTGAGTAGTAAATAAAAAAATACTGGATTAAGTCATAAACATGTATTTATAAAATAGAAAAAGAGGTCGGGACATCAAGTCCCGACCTCTTTGAATTTCAATCCTATTTTTTATATGTTGAAATATCGAAATATTTACCTAATTGACCAATTGAATCGTAAAAAGTTTTCATGCGTGTTGCGTTTTTCTCAGCCCAAGAAATATCTGTAGCGTATTGGTGTACACCTGGGTTTAATGGATTCCAACGCATTTTGTAAAGTGTGTTTTGACCTTGGTGGATATAAGAACCGGCAATGAATTTGGCACCGCCAACGATTGCTTTCTGTACTGTATCCCAACCATTGTTTTTCGCAGTTTTAAAGCCTTCTTTAACTGCATCACGATCAATCGCACCTATACCAAACATATTATAGTATTTAGGTGTTACATTTGTAACCACTTTATTATCAATTACATCTCCACCATTAGATAATGTTGAAGTACCATTACCTGTTTCTAATAATGCATGTGAGATTAAATAAATTTCATTGATATTATTCAGTTTAGCAGCTTCACTAAACGCTTCACCTTGCCCCTCTAAAATACCTTTTCCTTTTAATAACTTATTTAGATCCTCAGAAGGGATGTTTTGGGCTTTATCTAATTGTAAGAATTGGTATTTTTGAACTGGATCATTAGCTAATTTTGTAGTATCCATAGCTTGTTTGATTTCACTTGAAGTAGCATCTTCCCATTTACCAGCAATGCGTTGAATTTGTGGTTTTGCAGAAAGTGCTTTTTGTTTAGCTACGGCTTGATCTAATGTATAGCCTGATTGATTATATTGTACTAATTCTTTACGTAAATCACTTGCTTTAATCCAAACTACTTGGCCGTTAGCTAATTTACCATGATACCAAGTTACACCATTGATAGTTTGTTGTTCAAATACAGTGAAAATACCTGTATAGAAATCTTTTAATGAACCAGCTGGTGTTTTAGAAGTAGGATCAGTGTAATAATCACCATTTTCGTTATATATGATATAACTGAAATTCTTCGCTGTAACAGGTGATTGATTTACATCTTGATCATCAGCTTTAGTTAAATCTTTGCCTGCAATCCAACCAGTTTTATTGTTTACATTACCGTAAACATATTCATCTTTACCAACGTAAATTGACTTAGAAGCGTTGAAGTTATTGTCTTCAAGATTTTGTAAGTCGTCTAAGCGTTGCTTAGTAGTTCCCCATGGAATGACATAAAGACCGCCATTAGTTGATTTTACAATATATTTGTTATTGTTAGTAGTTGGTTTACTTAAACTTTGAGTATTAATATCATTTTTGTTTACCCAACCAATTGGTGTATTTTGTTGCGCATTTTGAATTAATACATAAGTGTTATCACCTTGTGTACGTTGCTTTGTTACTGTATACGTTTTTCCTGCATATTTTGTTGCATCTTTACCTTGTGGGTCATAAACAGTTGTTCTGATACCTGAATTAGTCGTATTTAATTGACCGATTTGACTTACTGATTGCGTTGAATTAGTCGCAGTTGCTGCTTCGTTAACAGTGATATCGCCAGTTTTCATCCAGCCGATATTTTCGTTTGAATTATTAGTAAGTAGGTAGAAAGATTTGTCACCTAAGTTAGCTTTCTTGCTTAATTTGTAAGTGTTGCCATTAACTGAAGATTTTTGAGTACCTGTCTTATCATAAACTGAACCATAAACACCGCTGTTAGTATTCTTAACAGTACCTTGTGTATTTGATAATTCAGTTACAGATAAATCATTGTTAACTTTAACTGCAACATCACCCGTTAACATCCAACCGATATTATCGCTTGAAGCGTTGTCAGTAAGTAAGTAGAAAGAACGATCACCTAATGTAGCTTTCTTACTTAATTTATAAGTATTTCCATTAACATAAGATTTTTGAGTACCTGTTGAATTATACACTGAAGTGAACACACCATTGTTTGTACGATTCACGATACCTTGAGTATTTGTTAAAGGTGTAACAGTTAATTGATTTTCAGTTGATGGTGTATCATCACTATCAGAACTTGAATCTGTAAGTTTATCTAGTCTTACCCAGCCAGATAGGTCATTGACTTTACCATATACATAGTTAGTTGAACCAACTTGTTGCATTTTTGTTCCATTAAATGTTTGTGTTGAAGATCCAGATACAGAGCCAACTTTTTGAGAAGAAGTTGCCCACGGTACGCTGTATACGTTTGAACCAGGTTCGATTTTATATGCTTTATCGATTGATTGTACTTTGTTTGCTGATTTATAAGTTACATCGTTTTGGTGGACCCAACCTAATAAACTATCTTTATTGTAGTCAGATACAAGGTAGAATTTTTCATCACCAATTGATGCTGATTTTGTAACTTTTAACGATTGGTTTGTACGACTCGTTTCTTTACCATCATGGTCATAAATTGTTGTATATAATCCATCATTTGTAGAACCAATGCGTGCCATTCCATTCGTAGTATTTACTGATACTTCACCTGTTTTAGGTTGATCGTTACTGCTGCCGTCTGTACTACCAGAAGAAGAAGCGCCCCATGGTGCAACTTGACCAGTTTGGATTAAGTATTTTTCTCTGATTAAGTCGTATAATTCATCATAAGTGTAGCCATGTTGAGCTAAGTAACCATGAGGGTCACTGTGGTCTGAACCGCCTAAATATTTACTTACTGCTCTATGTGTCCAAACAGTACCTTTTGCATCATACTCAGCACTATCAGGTTTTAAACCATAATAACGTAAATTTGTTGCTGCATAGTCAGCATAGTTATTGATAGATCTAGCAAACGAATCGTAATCGTGCGTATGAACAAGTTCAACATGGATGAAACGCTCATTTGCAGCTGGGCCAGCGCCCCAAGCAAGGTAATCCGTATTAGCTGTTTCAATTATACGATTTCCATCGACGTAAGCATGAACAAAAGCCATATTGTAATTGTTTTTCATGTAGTTGACTTCACCAGTAATTGTAGAGTTATCATTCGCAGTATCATGCATTACAATACCTTCTGGAGAACCGTAACGGTAGTTGTAACGTGGTAAATAACTTGCAATATCTTTCTCGTAATTTGGCGCTTCAAATTTATTTTTACGGATGTAATCATTAATTTTTGAACTTACTGTTGGCGTATATTTAGGAAGACTGCTTGTTGTCGCAGCTTCTTCAGTTAGGGAAGCTGAGCGTGTTGAAACTTTGTTTTCAGAACTATCAGTTGTTGAACCAGCTTCAGGAGCACTATAAGCTGCGAATGTTTTGAAAACTGGTGCTTCACTTGAGTTCGTGCTTTCTTGTTGAGTTGAATCATCAGTACTATTTGCAACTTTACGTGCAAGTGTATTTTCTGATGTTGCTTCTGCTAATTGTTCGCTGGAAGAAGTCGCATCGCCATCAGTAGATTGACTATCTTCAGAAGCTTGAGTGCTGTTATCTTCGCTGTCGTTTTGGTCAGCTACAGTAGAATCTTGGTTAGATTGAGATTGCACATCATCTTGTTGTTCACTAGAAGAAGTCGCATCGCCATCAGTAGATTGACTATCTTCAGAAGCTTGAGTGCTGTTATCTTCGCTGTCGTTTTGGTCAGCTACAGTAGAATCTTGGTTAGATTGAGATTGCACATCATCTTGTTGTTCACTAGAAGAAGTCGCATCGCCATCAGTAGATTGACTATCTTCAGAAGCTTGAGTGCTGTTATCTTCGCTGTCGTTTTGATCAGCTACAGTAGAATCTTGGTTAGATTGAGATTGTACGTCAGCTTGTTGTTCGCTAGAAGAAGTTGCATCACCATCAGTAGATTGACTATCTTCAGAAGCTTGAGTGCTGTTATCTTCGCTGTCGCTTTGTTCAGCTACAGTAGAATCTTGGTTAGATTGAGATTGCACGTCATCTTGTTGTTCACTAGAAGAAGTCGCATCACCATCAGTAGATTGACTATCTTCAGAAGCTTGAGTGCTGTTATCTTCGCTGTCGTTTTGATCAGCTACAGTAGAATCTTGGTTAGATTGAGATTGCACATCATCTTGTTGTTCACTGGAAGAAGTCGCATCGCCATCAGTAGATTGACTATCTTCAGAAGCTTGAGTGCTGTTATCTTCGCTGTCGTTTTGATCAGCTACAGTAGAATCTTGGTTAGATTGAGATTGCACATCATCTTGTTGTTCACTGGAAGAAGTCGCATCGCCATCAGTAGATTGACTATCTTCAGAAGCTTGAGTGCTGTTATCTTCGCTGTCGTTTTGATCAGCTACAGTAGAATCTTGGTTAGATTGAGATTGCACATCATCTTGTTGTTCACTAGAAGAAGTCGCATCACCGTCAGTAGATTGACTATCTTCAGAAGCTTGAGTGCTGTTGTCTTTACTGTCTTGTTGAGTAGTAGATGTTTGATCTTGAGTAGTTTGAGCACTTTCATTATTTAAATCATCTAACTGAGCATCGTAATTTGACTCGTCACTATCAGAAGTTTTGACTTGTGTTGGGTCTTGGTAAGCTTGTGTCCCTGAAATATTATTTGTTGGTTTACTCACTTCAGATTTAATTTGTTGACTGTCGTTAAGCGTTTTTTCATCATTTAAAACATTCGTATTTTTAGTTTGGTCTTGAGTGTTTTCTGATGCTTGTGCATGATGTGTTGATAACGCAGTACCAGCCAAAGTTAAAGCTAAGATTGACGGTACCTTGTAATTAAACTTTTTATTAGTCATAATTAATGCCCCTTTAACAAAATTAATTTAGTGTCATTATAATACGTTTAAATCGTACGTGGTTTGATTTCATCGTTTTGTAATAAAAAAGTAATGTTTTCGGTTAAGGTATGTTGGTGAATTATTGAACATGGTGTAGGTTAAATAGATGTTATTAATTTTATGTAAACGCTAGGGGGTCATTGTTTTATAAAATTTGTAAATTGTGTAATATATTAAGAAAATTTTTTGGACATAACGATATGTTCAATGTTTTCTTCCATAAAAACAGAACCCTCCGCTTGATATCCTAAAGTTTCATAAAACTTCTGCGCTTGACATTGGGCATTGAGTGTTACTTTAGAGAAACCCTCATCTTTAGCGTACTGTTCGATAAAATTCATTAATTTTTTACCATTACCTGATTTACGAAATTGCTTTGTGATTGCGACTCTTTCGATCTTTGCTTTATCATCTACAGCACGTAATCGTCCTGTAGCAAAAGGGATGTTTTCCTCATAACCGATAAAATGAGTGGATGTTTTATCATGTGCATCAAGTTCATTTTCTAGTGGAACGCCTTGCTCTTCTACAAAGACTTTTTTACGTACTTCGAAAGCGTCTTCCAGCATTTTATTTGTTGTTACCTTTTGAAACATACTTCAACACCTCGTTTAATATAATTAAAATAACCCTACCATAGTAGCTATGATAGGGCAACGTCCATTAAATTATTGAGCTTCTTGACGAATAATCGCTGAATATTGCCAAAATATTCTCATCTGAGCAATATTCCAATTATTCATTCCCATAGTGAAACCTGATGGTTTGAAAATATTCACATCAGTAACTTCTAAAGCAGCAGCAACTAAATATTGGATTGGGATACTAATCTGTTTCATCGTTTCAGTAATACCATTTTCATCATAAACCCAAGAAAATGGTAACTCTGCTTCAAACACATCGACTTTATCGAAGATTTCTGGTAATGCTACGATATAACATGCGCCATCAACGATTGGATTGTGTTCACTATCCTTATAATAAATTCTTAAGGCTTCATAATTTTCACGATGTTCATGGTTGACGTAAAAGAATTCATTTCTAAATAGAGCCATGTCTTTACTGTGGATTAATTGTTGTTCCAGAATATTGAACATACCATTGATATGAGCAATTTTTTCATATGTTTTACGTGACATGTCGCGTACTCCTCTCTACTTTGAGTATTAAAGTTGAAAATTAGTAAACTGCATTTTGTTGCTGTGTCTGACCTTCTTGATAGTTTGAATTACCAGTGGATTGTTGTGTTTGTGAATCCATAGATTGATTGTCGTTAGTTTGAGTATTATTAGTATTTTGATTTGATTCATTGTCGTTTTCGTTATTATTATTTTCATCATCAGAAGTATCGTTCTGATTCTTTTTAAGTAAACTACTATCAATTTTAGTCTGTGGCACGAGTGTACCATAAAAATCAGTTACACGTTGATTTAAAAATGCATCTTTATCACTAATTTTAGGGAGATTTAAATCATTACGCAATAAATTTGAAGTATTTTGGATACTTTTTATTGAAGGATTGTAATAGTAAATACCTTTTAGATAATCATCTTTACCTTTGAGTTGTTTACTTTTTATATCCATATCATGACGCATGTAAGTTGAAACAAAGCCTTCCATTTCTTTCTGACTAAAGTTATGTTTAGAATTTTTACCTACAATGCTAATGACGTTATCCAATTTATCGAATGAATTTGTCTGTTGTGCTTTGGCGAATAATATTTTAATAAGTTCCATTTGACGTTCGCCGCGTTTTAGATCTGAATCATGATGTCTTGTTCGAGCTACAGCAAGCGCTTGATCACCATTTAATGTTTGGTAACCTTTTTTAACTTTAATATTGCCATCGTCATTCGTATTTGGTTCATCTAAATTATAAGGTACATCGTATTTGATACCGCCAAGTTCATCAACTGCGTCAACGAAGGCATCCATATTTATTCTTATATAATAATCGACAGGCACATTTAATGTTGCTTCTACAGCGTCCATTGAGGAAGTAGGTCCACCAAATACATGAGCATGTGTGATTTTATCATAGTAGCCAACTTTAGGAATATAACTTACCGTATCTCTTGGAATACTTAACAATCTTATTCTATTTTTATCTGCGTTAAATGTAGAGAGGATCATTGCATCACTTCTAGAATGTTCAGTTGTCTGTCCATTTTCTTCTCTACCACTATTTTCATCGATTCCTAAAAATAAAATTGTAAAAGGGTCCTTAGAAGGATCTATTTTTGATTTTCTTACATTTGAAGTTCGATCAGAATCATCTTGGTTATATGAGTTTTCAAATGCTTTTTCAGAAGATTTTAGTATAGTAATAGCAAAGATAATTGGAACAACTACAAGAATTAATGAGAGTAATATAAGAAAGTATTTAAAAAATTTATTCATGTTTGAAGCTCCTTAAATATATGATTGATTTGGAATTTTTATACAATGTTAAGAATGTAAATTTATTGTAAAGTATAAATGTGCTATAACTTATTATTCTATTACTAATAGAGTAATTTATCAATAAAGAAATAAAATTTGTCAAATAAATATCTCAATTTAGGTGAAAATCATCTTAATTAATCGAGGTGTTAGTATAAAATGATTTCTTGCGTAACTTACGATATAATGGGGAATGCAATGACTTTGAAATTGAGAAGATCTATATAGATGATATATAAACCTTGTGCTTAAAATATAAGGAGGATAATTATGAAACAACAGTGGTTGGACAAGATTGATGAAAGTCTAGTGAAATCATTTTATGATCAACAATCAGAAAATGAACAACATGAAGGATTCGAAAATATTTTAAGTTTTGGTACGGCTGGTATACGTAGCAAGATCGGTTTAGGACCAGGCTATTTGAATGCATTCACAGTTCGAAAAGTTGCATTAGGATTAGCAAAGTATTTAAAGGCACAAACTGATGAACCTAAAGCAGTAATATATTATGATACAAGATTACTATCTGATGAATTCAGTGTAGAAATGGCTAGCGTAATGGGCACTTTTGGTGTTCAAGTTATACTTGCTAACAGCTATAAATCAACACCTGAATTATCATTTGCAGTAAAACATTTAAAAGCTGATGCAGGTGTAATGATTACAGCAAGTCATAATCCTAAACAATATAATGGAATAAAAGTTTACAATGAAAAAGGTGGCCAATTACTTCCAGATACTTCAGAAGCATTGAGTGAGTATATTAATAACATCAAAGAGCCTTTAACGATCGAAAAGGGAAATTTCAATGCATTAGTAGATGAAAATGCGATTGTATTTATTAATCAGGATTTAATCGAAGAATATAAACAAGAAGTTAAAGATTTAGTTGGTACAATTGAAGGTAATGAAACACAAGTGGTATTAACGAGTTTACATGGAACGAGTTTACCGATACTTTCTGAAATTTTAGATGAGCTTGACTTCAATCAATATGTAATAGAAGACACACAATCAAAACCTGATGGAAACTTCCCAACAGTGAAAGCAGCAAATCCTGAAGAAGAAGCAGTATTTGAACGTAGCTTAAAATTAGCAGAAGAACGAGATGCACAATTAATCATAGCTACTGATCCTGATGCCGATCGTTTAGGATTTATAGAAAGATATGGCAATAATGATTATAAATATTTTAACGGTAATGAAATTGGATTATTATTGATGAAGTTAAGATTCCAAGTACTAGTGGATGAAGGTAAACCATTGTATATTGTGAAATCTATCGTAACAAGTGAACTTGCTGATAGACTTGCACATGCATTAGATGTAGAAGTAAACAATGTGTTGACAGGTTTTAAATTTATTTCAGATAAAATTGAGGAAAAAGAATCCGACGGGAAAGACCAATTACTACTTGCATTTGAAGAAAGTCATGGATATTTAGCTAAACCAATTTCTAGAGATAAGGATGCAATACAAATTGCGCCTTTATTAATCAAATATAAAAACTTACTTGCAAAAAATGGTCTTACCTTTAAAGATGAAATGAATGATATTTATCAAAATATTGGTAAATTTGAGAATCGTACATTAGCGCCAGAGTTTGAAGGTGAAGCTGGTCGAAGTAAAATAGTGAATATCATGGAAAGATTTAGAAATGAACCACAAACTCAAATTTGTGGTATAGACGTTAAACAAATAGAAGACTATCAAAAAGGTTCTGTTAAAAATCTTGAAACAGGGGAGACAGAATCACTTACATTACCAAATACGAATTTGGTTAGATTTATTTTTGATGATGGTTTTATTGCATTACGACCATCAGGCACAGAGCCAAAGTTAAAAGTGTATTTTTCACTAAAAGCAGAAAATATAGATGAAATTACAGACCAATTTATGAAAGAATATATTGAGACTGTATAAAATTCACTATGTGTGAAACGCTTGTCTCCATTGACTAAGTTAAAATTAAATATTCATATAACAATAAAAAGGGGAGGAAGACAGAAATCGAATTTTTAATAAAGATTTCATAGTCCCACCCCCGGCAAAGATGACTAGGATTGAAAAAGCTTGATATAAGCGCATTTTCAATCCAGACATCTACTGATCTACTGCCAAGTTGACAACGAGTCTGAGACACCTATTTTGTCTCAGACTCGTTTTTATATAGATTTATTAAAGTTTTTGTCAAAATCATTTTGAAAACTTGATATTGAGAATTTTAATTGCTGTTAAATTTCTCAGTTTAAATATATCTAAAGTTAATATTTAGCAATATTCTAGTGCTTCGAAAAATAGCTTTTCTAAAGTTTGAGGGTGAATTGATTTTACAACAGAACAGTTAGGGAAATGACTTGCGAAATCTGTAACTGTAGCACCACGAGTTAACTCGCCGGAAATTTCAATTTGAACATCTGCTTCTTCAACTTCGAATTCTTCCGGATGTAATAAATAAAGCACTGTATAAACGTCGTATAAGTTTAATCCTTTTTCGAAGTCATCACCTTTATAATGTTTGAAAATTTTATATAACATTTGTGTTGCGTCGTTTTGTGATTTGAGTTTTTCTAAACTATCGTGACTTAAAGTTGAACTTCTAGCAACATCTAAGCCTACCATCGTAATTGGCAATCCTGAATCAAACACAATCTTGGCTGCTTCTGGATCACAATATATATTAAATTCAGCTAGGGGAGTCACATTTCCTCTGCCAGTTGATCCACCCATTAATATGACTTCCTTTATATAATCTTTAACCTCAGGATAAGTAGATAATAGTAACGCTATATTTGTAAGTGGCCCTATAGGAATCAATGTAATAGGGTCTTCAGAATTAAGTATAGTTTGACGCATGACTTCTACTGCATGCGAGGAGGCTAAATCTTTTTCATTAATTTCTGGAAAATCATAACCGTCCATACCTGATTCACCATGAACAATACTTGCATCATACAAATCGTTTAATAATGGGCGAGAAGCACCGCGATGTACAGGCACATCACTGTTAAAAAACTTTTTAAGTTTTAATGCATTTGCTGTAGTTTTTTCGATACCTACATTTCCATTTACAGTTGTTATCATTTTTAGGTCGAAATTCGGATGATTTAAAGCGATGCTTAATGTGGCTGCATCATCAATTCCTGGATCTGTATCAATAATGATTGGTTGTTTCAACGTTTCATCCCCCTATAGTATTAAAGTTTATACATCCACTATATCATTTATAGGTGTAAGTCTAAAAAGATGTATATACATAAAAAAACAAACCAAATGCTTAAAGCATTTGGTTTGTTCGTCTTTTATTAAAGGTGACCTGAGTGTCCGCCTTGCATAACCCAATAAGTACCAATAACAGTAATTAACGTTATGATAATTGCGAATAACACTTTGAAACCTTGTAAGTTACCATCTTTACCTTCAGTTAAGTGCATGAACATTAATAATTGAACTGCAGCTTGAATGAAAGCAAAACCAAAGATGATAGTAATCTTAGCGTTAAGTGCCATTGACGTATACAGTGTTACGTATACTGCTAAAATCGTTAAAACAATAGAGGCGATAAAACCGATTGTGTGTTTTACTATTGTATTCATCCGCTAAACACCATCCCTACCATATATACGGCTGTGAAGATGAAGATCCAAACAACATCTAAGAAGTGCCAGTATAAACTTACTATAAATAATTTAGGAGCGTTATCTTTATTTAAACCTCTCATTGCAATTTGAATTAATAAACAAATAATCCAAAAGATACCTAATGTTACGTGGGCACCGTGTGTTCCTAATAGGATGAAGAAGCTTGACCAGAATGACCCAATAGTAGGGTTAACACCTTCATGGGCATAGTGGGCGAACTCGTAAATTTCGAATCCTACGAACACAGCACCTAGTAAGATTGTGATGATCATCCAAATCATCATTAAATTTTGTTTTTCTTGTCGCATGTAATAAATTGAAATACCACAAGTGTAAGAACTAATTAATAATGAGAATGTCATTATAAGAACAAGTGGTAATTCGAATAATTCGGTAGTTAATTTGCCTGCGTAATCACCGCCGTGTTGCAACGTAATTAATGTTGCGAATAACGTACCAAATAGTGAGAATTCGGCTGTAAGGAAAATCCAAAATCCAAGTTTGTTTAAATTTCCTTCATGCGAACGAGAATCTATCGTATTTGCATTATGACTCATGTCTTACAGCCTCCTTTTCTTTAATACGTGCTTGACGTAAACGTTCTTCAGTTTCTTTAACTTCTGATGCATGGATATGGTAACCATGATCAATTTGGAAACTGCGGTAAATCATAGTACCAAAGACACCAAGTAATGAAATAATTGCTGGAACCATAGTTTCAAAGATAAAGAAGAAACCACCGATTGTGAAGAATATACCCATCAATAGACCAACAATTGTATTGTTTGGCATGTGGATGTCTTTGTAATTGTGATTATCTAAATAATGTCTACCGTGTTCTTTCATATCAACAAAAGTATCATAGTCATTCCATTCTGGAGTAATAGCGAAGTTGTACTTAGGTGGCATTGCTGAAGCAGTTGACCATTCTAAAGTACGTCCTAAGCCATCCCAGTTATCACCAGTTGCTTCACGTGGTGATTTGAAGAAGCTGTATACGATACTTGCTACTAAGAACATAAATCCTAGTGCCATCATTAGGGCACCTAGAGTTGAGATTGCGTTTAATAACCACCAGCCGTCTTCAGGCATGTAAGTGTATAAACGACGTGGCATACCATCAAGACCTAATACGAATTGTGGTAAGAAACAAACGTTAAAGCCAATCATAAATAACCAGAAACACCATTTATTTAATGTTTCATTTAACTTATGACCAGTCATCTTAGGATACCAGAATATTAAACCAGCTAACATCGCGAATACAACACCTGTTACTAATGTGTAGTGGAAGTGTGCCACTAGGAAGTACGTATTGTGGTATTGGTAATCGGCTGCTGCCATCGCTAACATGACACCTGTAACTCCTCCTAATAAGAAGTTAGGGATGAAAGCTAATGAGAATAACATTGGTGATTCGAAAGTAATTCGACCTTGATATAAAGTGAATAACCAGTTGAATAATTTTACACCAGTTGGTATACCTATCAACATTGTTGTGATTGAGAAGAATGAGTTAATTAAAGAACCATTACCCATTGTGAAGAAATGGTGAACCCAAACTAAGAAACTTAAGAATGCGATACCTGCTGTTGCCCAAACCATGCTTTGGTGTCCGAATAAACGTTTACGGGCAAAGGTAGGTATGATTTCTGAATATATACCAAATGCCGGCAAGATAACGATATAAACCTCAGGGTGCCCCCATACCCAGAAGAAGTTTGCCCAGAGCATTGGCATACCACCATTTGCAACTGTAAAGAATGTAGTGTCGAATATTCTATCAGTTGTAAATAATGCTAACGCAACTGTAAGTACTGGGAATGCCAAGATAACGATTAATGCTGTGATGAATGCTGTTACTGTGAACATTGGCATTTCCATAAATTTCATTGTAGGTGTTTTACATCTTAGTATCGTTACGAAGAAGTTAATACCGGTCATCAGTGAACCAATACCGGATATCTGTATGGCTACTAAGTAATAGTTAACACCAGGTCCTGGACTGAATTCTCCTGCAAGTGGTGCGTAGTTAGTCCAACCAGCTGCTGGTGAACCACCGATAATGAATGATAGGTTGAATAACACCATACCAGAGAAGAATAACCAGAAACTAATACTATTTAATACTGGGAATGCTACGTCGCGTGCACCAATTTGTAATGGTACTACGACATTCCATAAACCGAATACGAAAGGCATTGCCATGAAGATGATCATGATAACACCATGCGTACTGAAAATTTCATTATAGTGGTTAGATTCTAAGAATTTATTATCTGGAATCGTTAATTGAGCACGTAGTAATAATGCATCAATACCACCTCTGACAAACATCAGTACAGCACAGATTAAGTACATCGCACCAATTTTCTTATGGTCGACAGACGTGAACCATTCCTTGTAAAGATATTTCCATAATTTAAAGTACGTAATAACGGCAATGAGTCCAATGATAAAGAATGGGGCACCAATCTGTGCCATTGTAATCATCCAGTTACCATGAACGATCAATTGATCCCATGGAAAGTTCATTAATGTCCACCTCCATTTTCTTGGTCTTTTTTCTCAATTTTAGATGCTTCTTTGTCTTTAGCACCTTCAGAGAGTTTTTCCATTTCATCCATATTATGTGATTCTTTTTCTTTGAATTCACTGTCATATGGTTCGTCATTTTTCAGAATCGTAGGTGTCATGCCATGACGTTTATAGTTAGGGTTTGTGATCTTAGGCTTACGTGCAGGTTGATCAGGTTTATCTAATACATCTTCTTTAATTTGTTTTTCAGAATTAAAGTTTGGATCTTTTTGAACATAGTTATAACGATCGTATGCATAGAATAAATATTCTGGATCAGCTGCAGGATCGACAAACGCCATATGCGTACCACTGAATGTTAATTTTTTGTTTTCAGTCGTAGGTAAAAGTTGCTTATCAAATGTATCTTGTTTTAATTTTTTCTTAGATTGAGCTTTTTTCACCCATTTATCAAAATCTTTTTGACTGACTGAGTTAACATCGAAAGTTTGACGGGCGAAACCTTCACCGTTGAAGTTTGAGTTTCGTCCTCTGAATTTACCTTCTTCACTAGCTGTTAAGGTCCAATCCATTGTCATACCTGTCATAGCGTATTTTTGACCACCTAGTTGAGGAATCCAGAAACTTGTCATCGTATCCATTGATTGGAGTTTGAAGACAACAGGACGATCCTTAGGAATTGTTAAATGGTTAATCGTTTCTACCTTTTGTTCAGGATAACTGAAGAACCATTTAAAACCAGCACTTGTAGCATAAACAACAAGCGGGTCATCCTTTTTCTTAACTGGTTTGTCATATTCGTAAAGTGATTTAACTGTTGGAATAGCTAAAGCAATTACGATGATGACTGGAATAATAAACCAGATAAGTTCCATTAAGGAATTGTGGTGCATTTTACCAGATTCTTTGGTGTTTCCTATTCTATATTTCCATAGGAATAGCGCGAACATTATAAGCACCGCGGCAATGATAACAAGCATGAAGATAATTGAATAGATAATCAAGAATCTAGAATCGCTTGCCATTGGCCCTTTTGGGTTTAAAACTTCTACATTAGAACAACCACTTAGTAACATAAGTGACCCTAATAGTAGAAGCAAAGACTTAAATTTTGACACTTTATTGACCTCCTAATACTACAATTGTAGGGCTTATCATCAATTTTAAGATATTACGCGATATTTACAAGTGCTTATCACAAAAAAATTATTTAAAAAAATTAAAAAACCCAACAGAATCAAGGTCTGTCGGGCATTTTGGGATTTGTTAAAATTATGTGTACATTTTGTGAAAAGTGCCATATTTCTATTCAGTCATAAAATATAACTATTATATAGAACGATTTAACATTAATTGTAATATTTTATGTAATGTTATTTTACTTCTACATAATGCGTTGACTCATTGACTGCACCATCAGAATCTTCAACTTTATAAACGACTTTGTATTTACCAACTTTATCTGTATTAATGTCACTATCAACAGTAATTTTGTGAGTTAAATCACCATCTTCTTTGTCATAAGCGCTTACGCCTTTAAGTAGATTGTAATTTTCTCCTTTTTCAATAACTGTGTCTTTTGTGCCTTTGAGTTGGGGAATTGTATTGTCAGTAGCTTCAGCACTTAGGTTAGGGGTTACTAATGTAGCTGAAACGCCAATTGCTGATAATGATTGTATTAATTTATTCATAAAGTTAACCTCCGCTTTGAAAAACCATTAGTTGATTTAATATCAATATACGATAAATGAATATATTTAACATCATACTATAGTACCAATATAACCATCGAATTTTAACTAGTATAAAAATTTGAGTTAAAATTAAGTAAAGTGACATATTTATGAATATTATCACATAAAACTATTTTGAACGATGTTTTGTATTATAATAATTATTGAAGGATATATATTTTGAATAAGGGAGTAGCTTAAAATGTTAAATGAAAATGAAAAAAATATTATTCAACAAACAGTACCAGTTTTACAAGAAAAGGGCGTAGCAATCACTTCTTATTTTTATAAAAGCATGTTTAATCAGCATCCTGAACTAAAAAATATGTTTAATCAAACGAATCAGAAAAAAGGTTTACAATCAACTGCATTAGCACAAAGCGTTCTCGCAGCAGCAATGAATATTGAAGATCTAACGCGTATATTACCTGTTGTAGAAGAAATAGCGTATAAACATTGTGCATTACAAGTACCACCAGCTGGATATGACATTGTAGGAAAGCATTTGTTAGAAGCTATACAAGAAGTATTAGATTTAGATAGCGAGGATGAAATCGTCGTAACGTGGGGAAAAGCTTACCAAGAAATCGCTGATGTCTTTATTAAAGTAGAACAACAAATATATGAACAAATGGCTTGGGAAGGATTCGAATCATTCGAAATTTTACAAATTGAACAAGTTTCAACAGATATTAAATCATTCACAGTAAAATCAGAACAGTTCGATTTCAGTCATTTTACACCAGGTCAATTTATTACAGTTGATATAGAAAGTGAACATCTACCATACCGTGCAAAACGACACTATTCTATTATTGAAGGAAATAATGATACATTAACTTTCGCAGTAAAGCGAGATACGTCAACAGAACATGAAGGTGAAGTTTCTACCGTTTTACATGATGAATACAAAGTCGGTGATCAAATTCAATTATCTGCACCTGTAGGCGCTTTTTCTATTCAAAATGAAACGCATCCACAACTATTTATTGGTTCTGGTATAGGTGTAACGCCATTAATTCCAATGTTCAAACAACTTTCGAAAGGGGAAAATGAAGTTAATTTTATTCAAAACACTTCTGATATAAATGATGTTCCTTTTGAAGAAACATTAACTGAAATTGCAGAATCTGGAAATAATAGTAGCTATGTAATATATGATAAACGTAAAAATGGCTATATTGATGAAAGCTATTTAAAAAATTATATTAATGATGAAACTGAAATTTATGTGTGCGGTGGCCAATCATTTTTACAATCTATGATTGAAACATTGAAAGCTATGGGCATCGCGCCTTCGAAAATTCATTTCGAATCATTTATACCTAAATTAAGCATACAAGCATAAATAACTATAAAAGATATTAAAAAACTGGGGGAGGCACGAGTAAAACTTAAACCCCACAAATTAAATAAAGATACAAAACATGTACAAATGAAAACGATTTACATCAACTATTTATTACAGATGTAAAAACAACATATGACCGAAAGCGCCCAAACCTTGTGAAATAAAGGTTTAGGCGTTTATTAATATTAATATAATGTTTTGTTATAGGTAGTGACGTTGTATATAATATGCATTGGAATTTTTAACCTCAATTGATTTAGAAACACCACCTTCTTCTTGCAATTCTTTCAACGACTCAAGTTATTTGAGCTATCATCTTGTACATTGACACTTACTGTAGTTAAAACAGTGCCACATAATAAGTTCTTAACTAACTTTTTCATTAATTTCTTCGATTGATTTGACTTTATTACATTTAAAAACATATCATAAAAAGGTAGAATAATATTTATTTTTTACAAAATATTAACAAGAATAAAAATTTACTTTAGGAGCTTAATATGAAAAAAATATTTAAAATTATTTCAATTGTCGTCATTATTTTAATTATTGCTTTAGTCGTAATTATCTATGCAGGAAAACATATGTATTTAAATTATCAAAAACATGAAGAAGCTAAAATCAAAGAGAAAGTTCATCGTGTACTTAAGAAAAAAGGGTGGGAAAAGAGAATCAAAACAGAAGAGCCCACTTTCACGTTAAATACTGGATATAACTATTTAGAAGTCACTTATAAAGATGAACCTTATAATACATATCAATATGATGTTGATGATAATGGTAAAATAACTGGTGATGCAAATTTAAAAGATAAATATAATAAATATTGGAATAATAAGAAAAAGCGTGAAAAATATAAAAAGAGACATCACTTTGATGAAAAATATGATTTGAAATAAATGGAAAGAGACTAGCAAATTTTTGCTAGTCTGTTTTATATTTATTACTAATTTGATTATGTAATAATTTATATTTTTATAAATTTATAAAAATATAATCTGTAATAACGATATACGATAACATAATTCTTATTATAGAAAGCTAGGTTTTATACTCGTTTCATTAATCTTGAAAACATTTTACGATTTGTTCTTAGACACATAGGGTTCTTCCTCTAAAATATATTTATAGTAAGATTCCTTTTTTTTTCTAATTCAGTCATATCAGTAACAACATAATCATTGTCACTATTACTAAGTGCAGGTTTTGGGGTTACTACATAACAATAATGAACATTAGGTTGATCTTTATATACAACCCATTTTTCAGCGTCGCCCATCATTATATTAAAGCTCATCTTTTCGTGTTTTATTTTTTTGTCCCAACCTTTACGTTCTATGACATGATCGATAATTTTCTCACTCTTATGTTTCTGATAAGAAATCACACTTAAAATCCAAACTGTTAAGGTAAGAATGATACAAATAATAGAAATTATTAAAATTTTTAAGGTCTTGTTCATTTTTTATTTACTTCTCCTTTTTACATTTCCGGTGAAATCAATATAACTAGTACAAACCTTATACGATAACTTAGTTGTTTTTTCATTGAGAGAAATTATGTATAATTTTAGGTCATTTTATGTTCTTATTTAATTGTAATGTAACATAAACATTAGGGATATTTTTAAGAGTATAAGAAGTGAAGGGAACTTGATTCAAAATTGCATAAAACAAAGAAAACGTTAATTTCTATTTATATCTCAATAGAAATTAACGTTTATTTTTAATCAGTAATATTTATGCCTAAGCACAACTTTATATCTATTTAATACCTCTGCGCATTTTTTCTGCGATTAATGTATTATTTAACACCATTGTGATTGTCATTGGGCCAACGCCACCAGGTACTGGTGTGATTGCACCTGCAATTTCTTTAACGTCTTCGTATTCAACGTCACCTTTTAATTTTCCATTTTCATCTGGTGTGTTACCAACGTCTACTACAACTGCACCTTCTTTAACATCATCTTTAGTAACTAATCCAGGTCTACCTACCGCACTTACAATGATATAGGCATTTTTTAAATGTTGATGCATATCTTTTGTTTTTGAATGTAGTATCGTAACTGAAGCATTTTTTTGTAGTAAAAGTTTAGAAACTGGTTGCCCTACGATGTGACTACGACCTAAGATGACCGCATCTTTACCTTCGATATCCATATCTGCGTGGTTTAAAATTTCCATAATACCTAATGGTGTACACGGAACGAAAGTTTGTTCATCGATATATAATTTACCAATATTAATAGGATGGAAACCGTCCACATCTTTATCTGGGTTGATTGATTCTAATACTTTTTGTTCGCTAACTTGTTCAGGTAGTGGAACTTGAACGAGAATACCACTTACAGAATCATCTTCATTTAAACGGTTTAGTTCGTTTAATACTTCCTCTTCACTCGTAGATTCATCTAAATGTACGATTTCAGAAATCATACCAATTTTTTCTGCTGCCTTTTTCTTTGCATTTACATAACTTTGGCTAGCACCATCATTACCTACTAATATAACTGATAATTTAGGTGTATAACCTTGTGATTTTAATGTTTCAACTTGTTCTTGAAGTCCTGCTCTATAGTCTTTAGCAATTTGCTTACCATCTAAAATTTTTGCGACCATGTATATTCCTCCTCGAAGTGATTAACTTAACTTTAACATAAAATGTACACCGAATATCAACCAAAAGACGTAGATTAAGAACGAAAATTGTTTTAAAGTTCGATTTTTGATTGAAAAACCATGGTTTAATTGTTATGCTATATTTGTAATATACAACGATTAGTAGTACTATTTCAAATTTCTGAAAGGGTGTTCAATTTGAGAGTGGTAGTCATTATGGGTAGTTCTTCAGATTGGGAAACAATGAAAGAAAGTTGCGCAATGCTTGAAGAATTCGAAATTCCGTACGATAAAAAGGTAGTTTCAGCACATCGTACGCCACAATTAATGTTTGAATTTTCAAATGAAGCAAGAGCAAATGGTTACGATGTTATTATAGCTGGCGCAGGTGGTGCAGCTCATTTACCAGGTATGGTTGCGTCTATGACAACTTTACCAGTTATAGGTGTGCCAATTGAGTCTAAGAGCTTGAAAGGATTAGATTCTTTATTATCAATCGTTCAAATGCCAGGTGGTATTCCTGTTGCAACAACAGCTATAGGTAAATCAGGAGCCAAAAACGCAGGCATTTTAGCTGCAAGAATGCTCAGTATTCAAAATGATGAAGTACGTGAAAAATTAGAAAATTATGAAAGATCATTGGTTGAGAAAGTGAGTGAAATGCAACGTGAACTTTAAAACATTGAACTTTGGTTCAACAATTGGAATTATAGGCGGCGGACAACTTGGTAAGATGATGGCCCAGTCAGCACAAAAGATGGGTTACAAGGTCATCGTATTGGATCCGGACGAAGCATGTCCTTGTCAGTATGTTGCCAATGATTTTATCAATTCGAATTATGACGACATTGATGCACTGAATAAATTAGGTAAACTGTCAGATGTAATTACGTATGAATTTGAAAATATTTCAGCAACACAGTTACAAACATTAGTCTCAACATATAATATTCCTCAAGGATACGAAGCTATTCAATTACTACAAGATAGATTGACGGAAAAAGAATCACTCCAAGCGGCTCAAACGAAAATTGCTCCTTTCGTACAAATATCTGAGCCTAGTGATTTACAAGAGGCTATAGATACAATCGGTTATCCTTTTATCTTAAAAACGAGATTCGGTGGATATGATGGTAAAGGTCAAATATTAGTTGAAGATGAGAGTGCATTAGATGAAGCTACTGAACTTGTAAAAGAACAAGAATGCGTGGCTGAACAATATTTAGCATTACAACAGGAAGTATCTCTAACCGTGACAATCGGTAACGATAACCAAATTGCGTATTTCCCACTACAGGAAAATGAACATCAAAATCAAATATTATTTAAAACAATCGTTCCTGCACGATCAGATAAAACGCAGGAAGCACGTGAAGAAGTTGAAAAAATTATCAATCATATTCACTTTGTAGGTACTTTTACAGTAGAGTTCTTTATTGATGTAAATGATAATTTATACGTTAATGAAATTGCACCAAGACCTCACAATTCTGGACATTATTCAATTGAGGCGTGTGATTATTCGCAATTTGACACACACATTTTAGCTGTGACTGGTCAACAATTACCTGCGAATATTGAATTACTTAAACCAGCTGTCATGATGAACCTATTAGGCAGAGATTTAGATTTACTTGAAGATCAATTTAGTTCGCATCCTGAATGGCATGTCCATGTATATGGAAAGACTGAGCGTAAACCTGATAGAAAAATGGGACACATTACAATCTTAACGGATGATGTTAATCAAACTGAGAGTGAAATGTTAGAGAAATTTGAAGGGAGATATAATTAATGTCTTTATTATATGAAGGTAAAGCAAAACGTATCTATTCAACTGAGCAATCTGATGTATTACGCGTTGAGTATAAAGACGAAGTGACAGCAGGAAACGGTGCTAAGAAAGATTCAATCGAAGGGAAAGGTCGTTTAAACAATCTGATTACTTCAAAAATATTTGAATATATTCAATCTAAAGGCGTAAATAGTCATTTTGTAAAGCAACTCTCTGAAACGGAACAACTTGTTAAATCAGTAGAAATTATCCCATTAGAAGTAGTAGTCCGAAACATTGCAGCTGGCTCAATTACAAAACGTCTTGGTTTTGAAAAAGGTCACGAATTTGACACACCGTTAGTCGAATTTTTCTATAAGAATGATGACCTCAATGATCCACTAATTACCGAAGACCATATCCAATTATTGCACCTTGCTTCTGAAGCAGAAGTAGGTCATTTAAAACAAGCTGCACTTGAAGTAAATCAAGCATTAGTTAACTTAATGGATGAAATGAATTTAAGATTAGTAGATTTTAAAATCGAGTTTGGCCGTACACCAGAGGGTAAAATATTACTAGCAGACGAAATTTCTCCTGATACATGTCGTATTTGGGAAAAGCATAGTGATAAAAACTTAGATAAAGACGTTTATCGTGAAGACACAGGTTCAATTATTGACACATATGAAACTTTCTTAAATAAATTGGAGGCATTATAAAAATGAAAACTATTGAATTGCATATCACATTACAACCACAAGTATTAGATACTCAAGGACAAGCGTTAAACCGTGCGGTACATGATTTAGGTTATACGCAGGTGAATGATATTCGCGTTGGTAAGGTTTTATACATGACAGTAGATGAAGCGACAGATGAAGCGGTAAATAATGTCGTAACTACATTAAGTGAGAAACTATTTGCAAATACGGTTATCGAAGAATATAGCTACAAAGTCGTGGAAGAAGGAGAGAAAGCATAATGAAGTTTGCAGTGCTTAAATTTCCAGGGTCAAACTGTGACCGTGATATGTACAATGCAGCCATAAAATCTGGCGTAGATGCAGATTACGTTGATTATCGTAATACATCTTTAGAAGGCTTTGATGGGGTGCTTATCCCTGGAGGATTTTCATTTGGTGATTATTTAAGATCAGGTGCAATGGCTAGTGTGGCACCTATTATAAAGGAAGTAAAACGTTTAGCGGACGAAGGTAAACCTGTATTAGGTGTGTGTAATGGTTTCCAAATTTTAACTGAAATAGGTTTATTACCTGGTGCTTTATTACACAATGATTCTCATCTATTTGTTAGTCGTAATGAATCACTAAAAGTTATCAATAATGAAACACCGTATACAAATTTATACGATAAAGATGAAGTCGTAGTATATCCTGTTGCACATGGTGAGGGACATTATTATTGCACGTCAGAAATGTACGAAGATTTAGAAAAAAATAATCAAATTATTTTAAAATACGAAGACAATCCTAACGGTTCATACAATGATATTGCTGGTATCGTAAATAAAGAAGGAAATGTCTGTGGAATGATGCCACATCCTGAACGCGCAATAGAGTCTATTTTAGGAACAGATAGTGGTATAAAATTATTTGAAGCAATGGTGAATAGTTGGAGGGAACAAAATGTCTAAATTTATTGAACCTAGTGCGGAAGAAATTAAATTAGAACGTTTGTATAAAGACATGGGTTTAAGTGATGCTGAATACGATAAAGTTTGTGAAATATTAGAAAGAGAACCAAATTTTACTGAAATTGGTATCTTCTCAGTTATGTGGAGTGAACATTGCTCTTATAAACATTCAAAACCGTTTTTAACACAATTCCCAACATCAGGTGAACATGTATTAATGGGTCCTGGTGAAGGTGCAGGTGTTGTAGACATCGGCGACAATCAAGCAGTAGTATTTAAGGTTGAATCACATAACCACCCTTCAGCCGTTGAACCATATCAAGGTGCAGCAACTGGTGTCGGAGGTATTATTAGAGATATCGTTTCAATAGGTGCAAGACCTATTAATCTATTAAATAGTTTACGTTTTGGTGAATTAACAGAAAAACAAAATCGTCGCTTATTAAATGGTGTAGTTGCAGGTATCGGTGGTTATGGTAACTGTATCGGAATTCCAACTACAGCTGGTGAAATTGAATTTGACGATCGCTATGATGGCAATCCTTTAGTAAATGCAATGTGTGTAGGTATTATCGACCACGACATGGTACAAAAAGGTACAGCTAAAGGTGTAGGAAACTCTGTAATTTATGTCGGTCTTAAAACAGGGCGTGATGGCATTCACGGCGCTACATTTGCATCTGAAGAATTGAGTGAAGATAGCGAAAGTAAACGACCTTCTGTTCAAATCGGGGACCCATTCGTAGGTAAGAAATTGATGGAAGCTACTTTAGAAGCGATTACGTACGATGAACTTATAGGTATCCAAGATATGGGTGCTGCTGGTTTAACATCATCTTCTTCAGAAATGGCAGCTAAAGGTGGAAGTGGCCTACACTTACAATTAGAAAAGGTTCCAACACGAGAAGAAGGCATCTCACCGTACGAAATGATGTTATCAGAAACGCAAGAACGTATGTTACTCGTAGTTGAAAAAGGCACTGAGGATAAGTTCTTAGATTTATTTGAAAAACATGAATTAGATAGTGCAGTTATTGGTGAAGTTACAGATACAGATCAATTCGTATTAACTTATGAAGATGAAGTTTATGCAGATATTCCTGTTCAACCATTATCTGGTGAAGCTCCTGTTTATGTCTTAGAAGGTGAAGCACCTGAGTATAACCAAAGTAAAAATGATTACAGCGATATCGACGTTAACAATGTCTTTGATCAATTGTTACAACATCCAACGATAGCATCTAAACGTTATTTATACGAACAATACGATCAACAAGTTGGTGCGAATACAATTATCAAACCAGGACTTCAATCATCTGTAGTACGAGTGGAAGACACAAATAAAGCTATAGCTTCAACAATTGATGGTGAAGCACGTTATGTATTTAATAATCCTTATGAAGGTGGAAAGATGGTTGTAGCAGAGGCCTATCGTAATCTAATCGCAGTAGGTGCCACACCATTAGCTATGACGGATTGTCTTAACTACGGTTCACCAGAGAAAAAAGAAATTTATCAACAATTAAATGATTCTACAAAAGGCATGGCGGAAGCTTGTAGATCGTTAGAAACGCCAGTCGTTTCAGGAAATGTTTCATTATATAACGAAACACGTGAGACTTCTATATTCCCAACTCCAATAGTTGGTATGGTCGGTTTAATTGAAGATATCAATTATTTAAATGACTTTAAACCTCAAGCGAATGAAAAAGTATATGTGGTAGGCGAAACAAATAATGACTTTGGTGGAAGTCAAATTGAGAAATTATTATTTGATAAAGTCAATCACGAATTTGAAAGCATTGATTTGTCAGATGAAATTCAAAAAGGTGAAGCGATCAAATCTGCAATTAGAAATGGCGTAGCATCACATGTACAAACAGTTGGTAAAGGTGGTTTATTAATTACACTAGCTAAATTAAGTGCACATTACCAATTGGGTATGGATGTTGAATTAGATGTTACGAATGAACAATTATTTAGTGAAACACAAGGACGCTATATCGTAACAGTTAAAGAAGGTCAGTCATTAGACATAGATAATGCAGTTGAAATTGGAACATTAACATCAGATAACAGTTTCAAAGTTACAAATAAACAAACGAATGTGGAACGCGAAGTTTCAAATCTGAATGAAATATGGGAAGGAGCAATTCCTCAATGTATGACATCAGTGGATTAAATGAAGAATGTGGCGTATTTGGTATTTGGAATCATAACGAGGCAGCACAATTAACTTATATGGGACTGCATAGTTTACAGCATCGTGGTCAAGAAGGTGCCGGTATTGCAGTTTCAAATGGAGAAACACTTAAAGGTGAGCGCGGTTTAGGTTTATTAACTGAAGCTATATCAGACATTAAATTAGAATCATTAAAATCGCACCAACATGCAATCGGCCATGTGAGATACGCAACATCTGGAAATAAAGGCATCGAAAACATTCAACCGTTCGTATATCATTTCTATGATATGAGTGTAGCAGTTTGTCACAATGGTAATTTAATCAATGCGCAAAGTTTAAGAAAAGCATTAGAACATCAAGGATCTATATTCCATTCTTCATCAGATACTGAAGTAATTATGCACTTAATTCGTAGAAGTAAAGCACCTTCATTTGAAGAAGCATTAAAAGAAAGCTTAAGAAAGATTAAAGGTGGTTTCACGTTTGCATTATTAACAAAAGATGCACTATACGGGGCAGTCGATCCTAATGCAATCCGACCGTTAGTTGTCGGTAAAATGAAAAACGGTGCGTATATATTAGCAAGTGAAACTTGTGCAATAGATGTACTAGGTGGCGAATTCGTTCGTGATATCCATGCAGGTGAATATGTTGTAATAAATGATGACGGTATTCGAGTGGAATCATATACACATCATACTACGACAGCGATTTCAGCTATGGAATATATTTATTTTGCAAGACCAGATTCTACAATTGCAGGTAAAAACGTACACGCCGTACGTAAACAATCTGGTAAACAATTAGCGATTGAAAGTCCTGCGCAAGATGCCGACATGGTGATTGGTGTACCGAATTCATCACTTTCTGCTGCATCTGGGTACGCCGAAGAAAGTGGTTTACCTTATGAAATGGGACTCGTAAAAAACCAATATGTTGCAAGAACTTTTATTCAACCGACACAAGAACTCCGTGAACAAGGTGTACGCGTAAAATTATCAGCTGTGAAAGATATTGTACAAGATAAAAATATCGTCCTAGTTGATGACTCAATTGTAAGAGGTACGACAAGCCGTAGAATTGTGCGCATGCTTAAAGATGCAGGTGCGAAATCAATACATGTACGTATTGCATCACCTGAATTTATGTTCCCAAGCTTTTACGGCATTGATGTTTCTACTACGTCAGAATTAATTTCAGCAAATAAATCACCAGAAGAAATAAGCGAACATATCGGTGCTGATTCTGTTGCTTACCTTTCAGTAGATGGATTAATTGACTCTATTGGTTTAGATGAAGATGTCCCATACAGTGGATTATGTGTAGAAAGTTTTACAGGTGATTATCCAGCCGGATTATACGATTATGAACCGAATTTCATAGATCAATTGAGCGAAAGACAAAAAGAATATTTAGCAAATCACAAACAATACTTTGATAAAGAGGGTAATTTGAATGTCTAAAGCATATCAAAAAGCAGGTGTAGATATTAACGCAGGTTATGAAGCGGTTGAACGTATGTCGAGCCATGTGGAACGCACGATGCGTAAAGAAGTACTAGGTGGACTGGGTGGTTTCGGAGCAACATTTGATTTATCACAGCTAGAGATGAAAGCACCTTTACTTGTATCTGGAACTGATGGTGTAGGTACGAAATTAAAGCTTGCTATCGATCATAATAAGCATGACACAATTGGTATCGATGCTGTTGCAATGTGTGTTAACGACATTTTAACGACAGGTGCAGAACCTTTATACTTCTTAGATTATATTGCGACAAACAAAGTGGTTCCTGAGGTAATTGAACAGATTGTTAAAGGTGTTAGTGATGGATGCGAGGAAACAAACACTGCTTTAATCGGTGGAGAAACAGCTGAGATGGGCGAAATGTACCATGAAGGTGAATATGATTTAGCTGGTTTTGCAGTAGGCGCAGTTGAAAAAGATGACTATATCGATGGTTCTTCAGTCAAGCCAGGTCAAGTAATCATTGGTCTTGAATCAAGTGGCGTTCATTCAAATGGTTATAGTTTAGTTAGAAGATTAATTAAACAATCAAATATTAATTTAGACGATCAATTTGATGACAACCGAAGTTATTTAGAAGCATTTTTAGAGCCTACACGATTATATGTAAAACCTGTATTAGCAGTAAAAGAGCAAATTAAAATCCATGCAATGACACATATTACTGGCGGTGGATTTTATGAGAATATTCCTAGAGCATTACCAGAAGGTGTAACAGCGAAAGTAGATGTAACTCAATTCCCAACACCAGAAATTTTTAATTGGATTCAATCAGAAGGCGAAATTTCAACTGATGAGATGTACAACGTATTTAATATGGGAATTGGTTTTACACTCATTGTTGATGAAGATAAAGCTACAGAAACTTTAGAAATCTTAAATAAGCATCAAGTAAATGCATATCAAATTGGTGAAATTGTAGAAGGCGAGAAGTCAATAGAGTTAACGGGGGTAGAAAATTGACCAAAATAGCTATTTTTGCGTCCGGTTCAGGCAGTAACTTTGAAAGCATCATGAATGCTATCGAAGAAGGAAAGTTACAAAATATTGAAGTAACAGCTTTATATACTGATAAAGCTAATGCTTATTGTATCGAACGCGCTAGAAAATTCAACCTCGATGTGCATATTAATGAGTTGAAGAACTTTGATTCTAAAGCAGATTACGAACGAAAGATTATAGAATGGTTAACTGCCGAGAAAGTAGAGTGGATTATCTTAGCTGGTTATATGAAGCTTATCGGTGAGCATATACTCAATGCATATGATAGACGGATTCTAAATATACATCCGTCCCTTTTACCTAAATACAAAGGGAAAGATGCAGTTGGACAAGCATTTGAAAGTGGAGATACGGTGACAGGTTCAACCGTACATTATGTAGACAGTGGGATGGACACAGGAGAAATTATCGAACAAGGAACTTGTCCAATTTATAAAGAAGATACGAAAGCACAATTGGAAGAGCGTATCAAAGCAATCGAACATCAATTATATCCAGAAGTTATATCAAAAATCATTCAATAAGAGGTGCTAAGTAACATGAAAAAAGCAATTTTAAGTGTATCAAATAAAAGTGGCATTGTTGCGTTTGCTCAATCTTTAAACAAATTAGGATATGAGTTGTATTCAACAGGAGGCACAATGCGTACTTTAGTCGATGCTGATGTCCCTGTTAAATCAATTTCAGATTTAACGCAATTTGAAGAAATTATGGATGGACGTGTGAAAACATTGCATCCATCAGTACACGGTGGCATTTTAGCAGATCGTGATAAACCTGAACATCTTGAACAGTTAAAAGAACAACATATTGATTTAATCGATATGGTAGTTGTGAATTTATATCCGTTCCAAGAAACAGTAGCTAATCCTGATGTTACTGAAATGGATGCAATTGAAAACATTGATATCGGTGGACCGACAATGTTACGTGCAGCAGCTAAAAACTTTAAACATGTCACAACTGTTGTACACCCATCTGATTATAATGACGTAATCGAAAGATTAGAAAACGATAATTTAGATGAAGATTTCAGAAAATCATTGATGATTAAAGTATTTGATCACACAAATCAATATGATGCTGCAATTGTTGAGTTCTTCAAAGATAATAAAGAACAATTACGCTACGGTGAAAACCCACAACAATCTGCGCATTTCGTACGTACTTCAGACGCATTGCATACATTAGCTGGTGCAAAACAATTACATGGTAAACAGTTAAGTTTCAATAATATTAAAGATGCAGACGCTACACTTTCATTAGTAAAACAATTTGATAAACCAGCAGCTGTTGCAGTTAAACATATGAATCCATGTGGTGTAGGGGTAGCAGATACAATTGAACAAGCTTACAAATATGCATACGAAGCGGATAGTCAATCAATCTTTGGTGGTATTGTAGCATTCAATAGAACAGTAGATACTGAATTAGCACAGTCTTTTCATGAAATCTTTTTAGAAGTAGTCATCGCACCTAAATTTACGCGAGAAGCGTTCGATGTATTAAGTCAGAAGAAAAATATTAGATTGTTAGAAATTGATATGACGATTGATAATAGTGAAAAAGAGGTTGTATCTGTTTCAGGAGGATATCTCGTTCAAGATAAAGATAACGTCGTTACAAATCGTGAAGAGATGGAAGTCGTTACCGAAGCAGAACCTACGGAAGCTCAATGGGATGCAATGTTATTAGGTTGGAAAGTCGTTGCATCAGTTAAAAGTAATGCAGTTATTTTAACGAACCCTAAACAAACTGTTGGTATTGGTGCTGGTCAAATGAATCGTGTTGGTTCAGCAAAAATTGCCATCGAAAGAGCAATCGAAATTAATGATGAAGTCGTTATGGTTTCAGATGGTTTCTTCCCTATGGATGACACAGTAGAGCTTGCGGCACAATCAGGCATCAAAGCGATTATTCAACCTGGTGGCTCTATTAAAGATAAAGACTCTATTGAGATGGCAAACAAACACGGAATTGCAATGGTAACAACTGGCGTACGTCATTTTAAACACTAATATTATGGAGGTAAATCAAGTATGAAAATTTTAGTCATAGGTGCAGGTGGTAGAGAGCATGTACTAGCGCATAAATTACATCAATCTCCACTCGTCAATGAATTATTTGCCATACCAGGAAATGATGCAATGTCAGAAATTGCACAAGTGCAAAGTGATATAGCTGAAACAGACCATGATACAATCGTGTCATTTGCACAAGAACATGATATCGATTGGACAGTTATTGGGCCTGAACAACCTTTAACTGAAGGTTTAGCAGATAAACTTGAAGCAAATGACATAAAAGTATTTGGTCCTAAAAAAGCAGCAGCCCAAATCGAAGGTTCAAAGCTATTTGCCAAACAACTCATGCAAAAATATGACATACCTACTGCAGAATACAAAGAAGTCAAAACAAAAACCGAGGCTCAAAATTATATCCAACGTTGTGAATACCCAATTGTATTGAAAAAAGACGGGTTAGCTGCAGGTAAGGGCGTTATCATTGCTAATAATTTAGAAGAAGCAAATGAAGCTGTTGAGAAACTTTATCCTGAAGAAGACGGTATCGTTGTTTTTGAGCAATTTTTAGAGGGTGAAGAGTTCTCATTAATGACATTTGTTAATGGAACATATGCAGTTCCATTCGATTGTATTGCTCAAGATCATAAACGTGCCTTCGATCATGATGAAGGTCCAAACACAGGTGGTATGGGTGCTTATTGTCCAGTGCCACATATCGGTGAAGATGTGTTACAACAAACAAACGACAAGATTGCGCAACCTATTGCAAAAGCGATGGTTGAGGAAGGTACACCGTTCTTTGGTCTGTTATATATTGGTGCGATTTTAACGTCAGAAGGTCCAAAAGTAATTGAATTTAATGCACGTTTTGGAGACCCTGAAGCACAAGTATTATTAACGCGTATGGAAAGCGACTTAATGCAACACATCATTGATTTAGAGCAAAAACAACCCATTACATTTAAATGGAAATCACAATCAGTTGTTGGTGTAATGTTAGCATCAAAAGGCTATCCTGGTAGTTATGAAAAGGGTAAACAAGTATCAGGTTTCACTTTAGATGGTAAGTATTTTGTAAGTGGATTAAAGAAAGAGCAAGACAAATATGTAACTTCTGGTGGACGTGTTATTTTAGCGATAGGTGAAGGTGATGATATCGCAAAAGCGAAAGTACAAGCCTATGAAGCGGTTGATAAAATAGAAAGTGATGCACTCTTCTATCGTTCAGATATTAGTGATAAAGCAATAAAAAAATAAATAAAAATCGTCGACATCATATAAAGCGTTTTGATGTCGTCGATTTTTTAATTTAAATTAATACATATTTGAAACACGCACATCATGGATGCCTGATATTGGAAGCATATGTGCACATATACCTGCTACAAGCACAATACATAGCACTACTATAATAAAGATTAAATCTTTGTAAGAGAAACCTGCATAGTAATAATATGTTCGCTTGCCATCTTGGAATCCTTTTTTCTCCATCGCAACGGATAATTGATGAGCCTTGCGGATGTTTTGACTTAATAAAGGAATAAGTAAATGTTTGAGTCTCTTAAAACCTCTATAATTTTTGGCATCTATCATTTGATAACGCATTTTTAAAGAGCGCCTTAATTGAATGAGTGAAGTTATCATAAGTGGAACCATACGGATAGCTGCCATAAAGGCGTATGCAAACTTAGGTTTTACCTTTAAGTGTTGCATAAGACTATAAAAAATCATAACTATTTCAGATGTGAAGGCAAGCACCATACCATAAGTTGCGACAGTAAATGAACGTAAAGCTAAGTGCAACCCTCGATATAAACTTTCCACACTGATTTTTATAAATCCGAATTTGAAAATGACATGAGTGCCTTCACCATAAAAAATCATGAAGAGGCAAGATAAAAAACAGAAAAATATCGTGGCGACGATAAATGATAGTGTCACTTTCATCTTTAAACCACTAAATAATAACAAGAACACCAACATGAATATTCCTAGATATAACATATAATCAAACTGGTGTATAAAGATGACATAAAAGAACAATAAGATACCTAAAGTAAGTTTGGTGATAATGTTGACGTCATCAACAAATGTATAATGTTTTTTCCAAATATCAAACATGAGCTACCTCCTCGACTTCAACCAATTGTTGTTGATTTACATGTAAACGAAGTGTAGGGTAGCGTGATATGATTTCAGGATCATGTGTTACCATGATAATCGTTTGACCTTTCGTAATACGTTCATTAAATAAATTGATTAAATTGAATGTATTATGACTATCCAATCCGAATGTAGGTTCATCTAATATAATAAACTTTGAATTAGAACTTAAAGCAATCGCAACGCTTAAACGTCGTTTCTGACCCACTGAAAGCTCGAATGGGTGTTGAGATTTAACTCTTTCTAAATCTAATGTTTGTAACATTGATAGTGTTAACGCGTCCGCTTTCTTTTCATCTGTTTTATGATTTTTAAACTGAATATTGATTTCTTCATATACAGAATTCGTCATAAATTGTAATTCTGGGTTCTGATATACGAGATACATATGTTGAGCTGCTTCTTTAATTTTAGACAATTTTTTCTGATTAAAATACATTTTCCCATCGTATTTAATTAACTGCATCATTGATTCAAGTAAAGTTGTTTTACCCGAGCCGTTACGTCCAGTAATCGTAATCCATTCACCTGAGTCGATTTCTCGATAGGGGATGTGGATGAGTTCATGTTTACTCCGTTTTATATGAGTATCTTTAAATTCAAATTTATCATCATCTGTTATTTGCGGTTGGTATTTAATAGGTTGTGGTGCTGCGTTCCATGCTTTCGGATGCCAAACACCATATTCAGATAACAGATGTTCATAATTGTTTAAAATATTTATCGGTGTATCATCTGCAACAATCGCACCATCATAGTTAATTAAAATAACGCGGTCCACATGTTGCCAAATGTGTTCAACTTTATGTTCGACAATAATGACAGTTTGATTTGACCATAAGTCCTTAATTTTGTTCCACAAATCAGCGGTAGATTCGATATCCAACATCGCGGTTGGTTCATCTAAAAACAGTGTGTCGGCTTGTTGCAATAATGTTTCAGCTATTGCAAGCTTCTGTTTCATACCGCCACTTAAATGGTTAATGTATTGTTCTTTATCGACATCTAGTCCTACAGCTGATAAGGCTTCTTCAATGTGTCTGTCCATTTCATCTCTGGGCACTTGACGGTTTTCTAACACAAATGCAAGTTCTTCGTATACTTTAGGCATACAAAATTGTGCATCGGGATCTTGGAATATCATGCCACAATGTTTATCAATTTGGAGTTTATCGTATTTCATTGGTAAATCGATTAATTCTGGCACAATTCCACTTAAAACATTCAATAAAGTGCTTTTGCCAGAGCCAGATGGACCAACAAGTAATACCTTTTGTTTATCAGGTATTTCTAAATTTAAATTATCAAATGTTTTATGATCGACACTTGGATATTTAAGTCGTAAATTTTTTGCGATTATCACATTAAGAGCCCCTTATAAATTGTCGTAGTCACTTTTGTTTGAAGTTCTAAACAATCTCGTTACTCCTGTCTGATCTAATGCCTTAACGATTAAGTAAGAGAATAAACCAGCTACTACGATGCCTCCGATGAGACGGAAAATAATATATAATGCTAAATTCCATCCTGCTAGTTCATTTAAATAACCATATGCAAAATCTAAAGGTAATGTAGAGATAGCTGTTAATAATCCGGCGAGCATTGCGACCATTGCTGAACGAGACTTATATCTAAAGATAGCGAATATAATCTCACAAGCTAAACCTTGGATAAAGGCATAAATCATTACGGCGGGATCGAATTTTCCTGTAATGATTGTTTCCCCAGCGCCTGCAGCAAACTCTGCTAATAATGCGATTCCTACTTTTGGAATAATTAAGTACGCAACAACAGCAGCCATAAACCATGCGCCATAAGAAAGCTCTTCAATATGTAGCCCAGTTACTTTCATTGCATTGTAAACTACATACCAAAGGTTATATATGACCGCAAAGACAACAGCAATTAATACGGTAACAAGTATTTCTGATAATTTGAGTCCTTTTGACATTGTTCTTCCTCCTAATATAAAAACGCACAACCTAAAATAGATTGTGCGTACGAAAGCATCCGAATCACAGTTTGTGTATACACATTGATTCGGTACACTTTCCTACGCTAGTTTCATCTAGATCAGGTTCGAAGGGTTTGAGGGTTTACCTCATCTCAGTCACAAAACACCCCTAGTGCGAATGTTATATTTAAATTTTAATTCTAATGTATGCCTTTTGTTACATCCTGTCAAGGTTATCATGGAATGTTCTTTTCGTAAATTGGGACTGGGACAGAAATCGAAATTTCTATTATAGAGATTTCGTAGTTTCACTCATTGACAAAAAGGGAGTGGGACAGAAATCGAATTTCCTAATAAAGATTTCGTAGTCCCACACGGGAAGGATGACTAGGATTGAAAAAAGCTTGTTATAAGCGCATTTTCAATTCAGACATCTACTGCCAAGTTGATAAAAAGTCTGAAAAACCTATTATTGTCTCAGACGCAGATGTTTGTGGTAATTTGAATATAAGAAAAATCATGAATTAAAAAACGCCATTCACGTAAAAGGGAATGACGTTAATCTATTTTTTAGTCTAATGTGTCTTGAATATCTTGTTGTGTTTCTTCAGAACCTTCATCTTTAGATTCTTGTTGTTCTTTTAATTTATCTTCAGCTTTTTTTGCTTCTTCGGCAGCTTGTTTGTTTTGTTCTTCTTTACTCATATCACATACACTCCTTACCATATTTGTAAAATATGTTTCACTCTATATTTACCCGTTTCGATAAAATTAAACCACTAACAATTGTTATAACGTCGACGATATAATGGAGGACGTTGGAATTTCTGTACTAAAAATTTTTGTCACATGTATTGTAGAAGTTTAAATATGCAAATTATAAGGTATTTATATCATACTAAAGACTTATTTGCTAATTTATTAAAGACAAGAACGCGATGTTCATATATAATAACCTTGAGGTGAATGGTATGTCCTTTTTAAAGAAGCACGCTGAGATATTATACAGTTATATTATTGGCATTGTTTCTCTATTTTTAGGTCTCATTATTTTAGTGAACTTATCATTAATAAACAAATTAAATGGTAAAGGTAAGATTGACTTACATATTCATAATGTATGGGACTTTATAAATGCATTTTTTAGAGAAATAATTCGTGTGATGAGTAATTATATTGGGAGTTTCCCGATTATCAGTGCTATTTTAATAATATTATTTGGAATTGCATTAATTTATATTGGCGTAACACTTTTTAGAACAACGAGCTATGATTACGATATTTCTATTTTCTTTTTAGTCATAGGTGTTTTATTCTTCATCATTACAATTGCATTAATGACGCAAGTTTATAGTTTCTTTGCAATCATATTCATCATACCGTTTGCTATACATATAGGTTACATTATTTATAAGGATGAATTAAATCCTAATCGTAGAAAAGCCCATTTCTTATGGATAATCTTTTTATATGGTATTACCTATTTGTTAACGCAAATTGTACTATACGGTCGTATAGATGATAAACAGATTGTACCTGTAGACATCTTAAGTGTGAACACTTTCTTCTTAATTATGTGGTTATTAGGTCAAATGGCGATTTGGAATTTCTTATTCTTAAGAAGATCATTGCCTTTAACGAAACAGGAATTAGGGGAAGAAGAACCGGAATTATCACGAACTAAAAAAGAATCAATGTCTAATCAAACTAAAGAACACTTTAAAAGTATACAAGACAAAACAACAGAGTTTACTAGAAAAACAAGAAGAAGCGTTGATTTACAAAAGGTTAGAGATAAAAAAGATAAGTTTATCACTAAATGGAAAGAGAAAATTGATATTCAAGAAGATGATATTCCAAATTGGATGAAAAAACCAAAATGGCTTAAAACATTTTACGTAGAGCTCTTCTGTGGGGCAGTGTTACTATTCTTTACTTTATTTGAATTTAGTAACCGAAGCGAAATCTTCACAAGTGATTCTTGGGATTTATCACAAACACAAGTAGTCATAGAATGGGTAACATTATTAATTCTAATGTTAATCATGATTGCTTACATTTTAACTACATTAACGAATTATTTAAGAGGTAAGTTCTACTTCTTACATTTATTCTTAGTAAGTATATTATTCTTCAAATTATTAACAGAATTCGCAAACATCATGGTCCATGGTTCATTATTCTCAACATTTATTACGCCAACATTATTATTAATGTTAATTACAATTACAGTAGCTTTCGTAATTAAATTGCGAGAACCATCCAAAGATTAATCGATGAAATTACTCATTAACTTAAGAAATAATCGACAAAGTATGATTAATGTACTTTGTCGATTTTTTTATTGAGCTACAATCAAATGAAAAGATAGTGTTTATCGTTAAATTTACAACTATATATAACAATATTGGGTTAACTTTTTTCAGTAATTTAAATATGTTTAAATGAACATGGTATTTAACCTCACCAAGATGATAAAATGAATAAATAACAGATAAATTAGGAAAGGCGGACAAAATGTAATGAAGACTGCCACATTAAATAAAGGTAAAGAAACGAAATATTTAAATGAATATCCATTAATTGAAGAAGAAGATTTATATGCATACGATCATTTAAAGGATGGAGAACTGTTTCATCTCGTAAATGATCAAGGTAATTATATTGCTACAGCATACGTTGGTAAACAACATAAAGGTATAGGTTGGGTGTTAAGTTACGATAAAAATGAAGTGATTAATACACAATTTTTCGAACGACTATTTGAAATCGCGAAAGAAGATCGTCAATATTTTTATAATATAGAAGGTACGAATGCGTTTAGAATATTTAATGGTGAAGGTGACGGCGTCGGTGGTTTGACTATTGATAATTATGATGGTCATTTTTTAATTCAATGGTATTCAAAAGGCATTTATAAATTCCGTTACAGTGTATTACAAGCCTTTAAAAATGTATTTGAATATACTTCAATTTTTGAGAAAACACGTTTTAAAGATGCACAAATTGATGGTGGCTTTGTTGACGGAGAAGATCCAGAATTTCCAATTGTAATAGAAGAAAACTTCACATTTTATAATGTTGATTTAAATGATGGTCCAATGACAGGTATTTTTCTTGATCAAAGAGAAGTAAGAAAGAAATTAAAAGATCAATTTTCCGAAAATAAGCGTTTATTAAATGTTTTTAGCTATACAGGTGCATTTTCAGTTGCTGCTGTTGAACATGCAAAAGTAACGACGAGTGTGGACTTAGCTAACCGGTCACGTCCTTTAACGGAAGAAAACTTTGGTCTTAATGGTATTGACCCAAAATCACAATATATTTTCGTTATGGATACTTTTGACTTTTTCAATTATGCGAGTAGACATCAATTTGATTATGACACCATCGTTGTTGATCCGCCTAGTTTTGCTAGAAATAAAAAGAAAACATTTTCTGTAACGAAAGATTATGATAAATTGATTCAAGGCGCTTTGCAGGTACTCGCACCTCAAGGCACAATGTTGTTATGTACAAATAATAGTACATTTAATTTGAAAGCTTTTAAAAAGGTAGTGAAAGATACTTTAACACAAGCTGGTGTAGACTTTGAATTAGCAGAAGTTATGGGCTTGCCGAAAGATTTTAAAACACATCCACATTATAAACCTTCAAAATATTTAAAAGCGATTTTCGTTAAAATACAATAATTTTCTTCAAATAGGGTAATTCATTCAATATGAATATATTAACGAGGAGTGAAATTCATGGGTATAAAAAATAAAGTGACGAATAAATTCACACAAAAAGTTGGTAATAAAGTATTAAATATAGAAGAAATTAGTGAAAAAAGTAACTTACCAGTAACAAGTGATGATATTGCTGAAAGACGTCAACGTGCGCAAACTTTAGTTAAAAAGAAATCAATGCTTTCATCAGGCGTAAGTGTCGTTCCGATTCCTGGTTTAGACTTTGGTGTGGATATTAAATTAATGAAAGACATCATAGAAGATATAAACAAAATTTATGGTGTAGATCATAATCAAGTAAGCACAATGGGCGACGACATGAGAGAACGTGTATTTGCTGCCGCAGCTGTTCAAGGTAGTCAATTTATTGGGAAAAAAATTTCAGAAGCATTATTAAAAATGGTTGTTAAAGATGTTGCGAAAAGAGTAGCAGCTAAACAAACGAAATGGTTCCCAATTGTAGGTCAAGCTATTTCAGCATCATTAAGTTATTATTTCATGAAAAAAATGGGCGATGAACACATTGAAAAATGTGAAAAAGTAGTAAAAGAAATTGTCTAATTAAATAAATATGAAATTAAAGGAGTAGAACAGTAATCGAAGTTTCTAATAGAGATTCCTTACTCCCACTTATTGAGAAAGAGTCTGAGACATTTATTTTGTCTTAGACTCTTTTTTATCAATTTTAAAATTAGAAACTCAAAACATCCGTTACAGAAAGATGTTTGAATAGTTAGAATTTTATTACACTTTAACCGCATTTGGCCCAAATTACGCTACATCACAGGTATAACGCATTGAATTTACATGCATATTTTGGTAATCTTATTTGTATAAAACATTGATAGGTTTTATAATAAACTAACGAGTCTAACTATGCGAAGGAGAAATCTTAATATGGAACAAAAATCATATATAATCATTGACGAAACAGGTATTCACGCACGACCAGCTACGATGCTTGTTCAAACTGCATCTAAATTCGATTCAGATATTCAACTTGAATATAATAGTAAAAAAGTTAACTTAAAATCAATCATGGGTGTTATGAGCTTAGGCGTAGGTAAAGATGCTGAAATCAACATCTATGCTGATGGTAGCGATGAAAAAGAAGCAATTGAAGCAGTAACTGAAATCTTATCTAAAGAAGGTTTAACTGAATAATATGGCAAATTATATTAATGGGATTGCTGCATCTGATGGTGTAGCAATTGCCAAAGCTTATCTAATTGTTGAGCCGGATTTGTCATTTAACAATGAAAAGGTTACTGATGTAGACGCAGAGCTACAATTGTTTAAAAAGGCTATCGAAACATCCAAAGTTGAGTTAACAAAGATTAGAAACAATGCTGAAAAAAATATAGGTGCTGATAAAGCAGCTATTTTTGATGCACATTTACTTGTGTTAGATGATCCAGAATTAATTCAACCGATTGAAGAAAAAATAAAAAATGAAAAAGTTAACGCACCAACTGCATTAACAGATGTTACTGGTCAATTCATTACTATATTTGAATCTATGGATAATGAATACATGAAAGAACGTGCTGCTGATATCCGCGATGTTTCTAAACGTGTATTAGCACATTTATTAGGTGTCGAATTACCAAATCCTAGTATGATTGATGAAAGCGTTGTCATCGTTGGGAACGATTTAACACCTTCAGACACTGCACAATTAAATAAAGAGTTCGTGCAAGGTTTTGTTACGAACATTGGTGGAAGAACATCGCATTCAGCTATCATGAGTCGTTCTTTAGAGATACCTGCCGTAGTAGGTACTAAAACAATTTCCAAAGAAGTTAAACAAGGTGACATGATTATTGTAGATGGCTTAACAGGTGAAGTTATAGTTGACCCTACTGATGATGAAGTCATTGCTTATGAAAACAAGCGTGAACGTTTCTTTGAAGATAAAAAAGAATTACAAAAACTTCGTGATGAAGAAACAAAAACGTTAGATGGCAAACATGCAGAACTTGCAGCAAATATCGGAACACCTGATGATTTAACTGGTGTGATGGATAATGGTGCAGAAGGTATCGGTCTTTACCGTACTGAATTCCTTTACATGGGTAGAAATGAGTTACCATCTGAAGATGAACAGTTCGAAGCTTATAAAAAAGTGCTTGAAACAATGGAAGACAAACGCGTCGTTGTGCGTACGTTAGATATCGGTGGGGATAAAGAATTACCATATCTTAATTTACCGGATGAAATGAATCCTTTCCTTGGATACCGTGCAATTCGTCTATGTCTTGATCAGCCTGATATTTTCAGACCACAACTTAGAGCACTGTTACGCGCATCTGCTTACGGAAAGTTAAATATTATGTTCCCAATGGTAGCAACAATACAAGAATTCCGTGATGCAAAATCATTATTACTTGAAGAAAAAGAAAAATTACAAAATGAAGGTGTAGAAGTTTCTGATGATATCGAATTAGGTATCATGGTAGAAATACCTTCAACTGCGGCTTTAGCAGATATCTTTGCTAAAGAGGTTGATTTCTTCAGTATTGGTACGAATGATTTAATTCAATATACGATGGCAGCAGATCGTATGTCTGAACGTGTTTCATACTTATATCAACCATATAACCCTTCAATTTTACGCTTAGTTAAACAAGTCATTGACGCTTCACATAAAGAAGGTAAATGGACAGGTATGTGTGGTGAAATGGCAGGAGATGCTACAGCAATACCATTATTATTAGGTCTTGGTTTAGACGAGTTTTCAATGAGTGCAACATCTGTACTTAAAGCACGTCGCCAAATCAAAGGTTTAAGTCAAAATGAAATGGAAGAATTAGCTGCTAAAGCAATTAACTGTGCGACAACTGAAGAAGTTCAAACATTAGTTGATCATTACGCAAAATAATCGCAATTACATGATAAATAAAAATCGGGTGTGGGACAGACATCGAATTTTCAAACAAAAATTTCGTAGTCCCTCCTTAATGATAAAGAGTCTGAGACATCTATTTTGTCCCAGACTCTTTTTTGTATATTAATCAATATTTAATCTCTTATTCAATTTGTCCATATCTACTTGGTACATAGGTTCATCATCTAACAAGATAAAAGGAGTTGCAAAAGCATCATAATCAATCATTTCATTTCTATATTGTGAATTTGAAATATTTTTTTCTGTGTATGAAACGTCTTTGTCGGAAAGATAGTTTTTTATAAATTCACAAGGTGGACAGTCATCTTGAGTATATATTACGATATTTGTCATCTTCATCATCCCTTCAATATAATTTAACTCATTTTAATATAGGTAACATTTTAAAGAAATTCAAGTATATGATTTCTCTATACATACGCCACTAATTTGTCACTCTTTTGTGTTATATATAATTTTAAAATGATTTAAAAAGGAATATACTAAAAGTGTTAATGTGATTATCACAAATATATAGAAAAAAGGTGATTACATGGATTCAATTGAAATCGCACGTTTTCTAACAGCCATGACACTCGCTGTGCATATCATATTCGCAACAATTGGGGTAGGTATGCCATTAATGTTCGCGATTGCCGAGTTTATAGGCTTGAAACGTAATGATTATCAGTATATTGCTTTAGCTAAGCGTTGGACTAAAGGTTATACGATTACGGTTGCAGTTGGAGTTGTAACCGGTACAATTATTGGATTACAACTTTCATTACTATGGCCGACCTTCATGCAAATGGGTGGTCATGTTATAGCTTTACCATTATTTATGGAAACTTTCGCATTTTTCTTCGAAGCAATCTTCTTAAGCATTTATTTATATACATGGGATAGATTTAAAAATAAATGGACGCATTTCCTCATAAGTTTACCAGTTATTCTCGGTGGTTCATTCTCAGCATTCTTTATTACGGCAGTGAATTCATTTATGAACACACCAGCTGGCTTTGAAATGAAACATGGAAAAATGGTTAATGTTCAACCATGGGCAGCAATGTTTAATGATTCATTTATTATTCGTTCATTCCATGTTGTTGCTACTGCTTATATGACGATGGCATTTGTATTAGCAAGTATTGCCGCTTATAAATTATTAAAAAATAAATTTTCACAAGATACAGCTTATCATAAAAAAGCACTCAAATTAACGATGATACTAGGTATTGTGTTTACTGTAGGTGCTATGATAGCTGGAGATGCATCGGCGAAATTTTTACACAAAGAACAACCTGAAAAACTTGCTGCATATGAATGGCATTTTGATACCCAATCTAAAGCAAATTTAGTTTTATTTGGTAGTTTAGATGAGAAAACTGAAAAAGTAAAAGGCGCTATAGAAATACCAGGTGTACTTAGCTTTTTAGCAGATAATAACGTAAATACTAAGGTGAAGGGACTCAATGATTTCCCTAAAGAATTACGTCCACCAATGATGGTGCATTACTTCTTTGATCTGATGGTATTTATGGGCGTATTTTGTTTCATTATTTCAGGTGTCTTTATCCTTACCTTATTAATAAAAAAATTAAGACGCTTTACATTTTCGAAAGCGATGGTGATTGGCACAATCTTAACAGGGCCTGCATCAATATTAGCCATAGAATTTGGTTGGTTCTTAACTGAGCAAGGACGTCAACCATGGCTCGTGCGAGGATATCTAAAAGTTGCTGACGCCGCAACACAAGCAGGGGGCTTAGCACTCGTCACAATTATGTTTGCGTTATTGTATCTTGTATTATTATTCACAAGTGCTTATGTGTTAATAAGAATGTATCGAAACAATCCTGCATATAAAGACGTTGAAAAAGTGAAAATCGAAAGAGGTGCTAAGTCATGATTTATTCATATATCGGTATTACAGTATTGTGGGTATTTTTATATTGTTATATCATCGTGGCATCTATTGATTTTGGTGCTGGGTTCTTTACGGTCCATGCTAAAATCACGAAACAGGATAAGAAGATTAATCATATTATCGCACGTTATCTCAACCCAGTTTGGGAAGTAACGAACGTATTCTTTGTATTTTTCTTTGTTGGGATGGTTGGATTCTTCCCGGATACAGCTAAATATTTCGGGACAGTCTTGTTGGTACCAGCTTCTGTAGCACTATTACTCCTTTCAATTAGAGGTGCTTTTTATGCCTTTGAAAATTATGGCCCAGATACAAAGCTACCTTGGTTGATTATGTATGGTTTAGCAGGATTGTTTATTCCAGGTTCACTGGCAACGGTTTTAACAATATCTGAAGGTGGTTATATAACTGGAAAAGAATCGCATTTAGATTTAAATTGGACAGAATTATTGCTAAGCCCGTACGCATGGGCAGTAGTATTTTTAGCCATTGTTTCGGTATTATATATTTCTTCAGGATTTTTAACTTACTATGCTTCTAAAGCTAAAGATACTGAAGCATATAAATTGTTGAGATACTGGTTCTTGTTCTGGGGGCCACCGATGATAGCTATTTCATTATTTGTATTTTTATCATTACGTGTACAAAACAAACACCATTTTGAAGTTGCTGTTACACATTACTGGTGGATGTTTTTACTAAGTTTTATTTTCTTTGTAATCGCAATGATACTAACGTTAATTAAGAAATATCATGGTATCGCATTTATCATGGTCATGTTCCAAATGGCTTTTGCATTTTTCGGTTATGGCATGAGTAAATTGCCTTATATTTTAGACCCTTATATTAAACTTAATCAAAGCGTTACGAATCCAAGCATGGCGATTACGTTAATCGTTGTATTCATTTTTGCTTTACTTTTACTCATACCATCGTTAATATTGTTAATGAGATTATTTATCTTTGATACCTCTTATGTGAGAGGCAAGAAATAACCATATAATAATGCTGAGGTGAGTTTGATTCATACTTTACGTATCTTACGTACGAACTGGATCAACTTACCTCGATTTTTAGTTGGAGGACAATTATGGATAAAGAATATGTAGTCATTGGTTTAGGCCGATTTGGCGGAAGTATTGTAAGAGAACTTAACGCTTTAGATATGGATGTTATGGCGATTGATATGGATGAAGCACGTGTGAACGAATACAGTGATATCGCTACACATGCTGTAGTTTCAGATACAACGGATGAAACTGTAATGAAGAGTTTAGGTATAAGAAATTTTGACCACGTGATTGTTGCAATCGGGGAAAATATTCAATCTAGTACATTAACTACACTTATCTTAAAGGAATTAGGGGTTAAAAAGGTTACTGCCAAAGCCCAAAATGATTATCATGCTAAAATATTAAATAAAATAGGCGCGGACACAGTTGTACACCCTGAAAGAGATATGGGTCGTCGTATTGCACATAATGTGGCAAGTGCGAGTGTGTTAGATTATCTTGAACTTGCGGATGAACATTCAATTGTTGAAATTAAAGCAAGTGAAAAGATGGCCGGACAATCAATTATTGACTTAGATATTCGTGCACAATTCGGTATAAGTATTATTGCAATTAAACGCGGTAGAGAAATTCTTGTATCACCGGATCCTAATATTAGTGTTGAAATAGGCGACATTCTCATCATGATAGGTCACGATAATGACTTAAATCGTTTCGAGAAAAAGGTTGTCAGATAACTGAATATAGTAAAAGCACGTGAATGATTATAAATCATTCACGTGCTTTTTATTGATTATGACTGTTTTTTATCAGTCAATTCTTTTTTATTCTTCTTGAAGTTTTTAAACTTCTTAGGTCCAGATTTAGTATCTCTTTTACTTGATTTATGTGAATTGCTTTGTGATTTTTTGGAAGGTTGGTTATTTTTATCTTCATTGACTTTCATAATTACTGGCAAAATCATTGGTTTACGTGCTGTTTTGTCATATAAATAAGGTTGTAACGTTTCAATGATTGATGATTTAATTTGATGCCATTGAATATCTTTATTTTGATTTAATTTTGAAATAACATCAGTTTTGATTTTACGTTGAGCATCATAAATCAATTGACCTGATTCTCTCATATAAACGAAACCTCGTGAAATTATATCAGGCCCAGACAGTAGAGTGTTTGTCTTGAAATCGATACTAACGACTACAATGACAAGACCTTCTTCAGATAATAATTTACGGTCTCGAATCACGACGTTACCGATATCTCCAATACCACTACCATCTACAAGTACATTACCAGATGGGATTCTTCCGGCTTTTCGAGCTGAATCTTTCGTAAGTGCTAAAACATCACCAATTTCAAAGATAAAGACGTTGTCTGGATTGACGCCACATTCGACACCGGAATTACCGTGGGCTTTTAACATACGATATTCACCATGAATAGGTAAGAAAAACTTAGGTCTAATTAATCGTAACATCAATTGTTGGTCGCCTTGGGAACCGTGACCAGAAGTGTGTATATTTGAAACCTTATTATGGATGACATCTGCACCAGCTCGGTATAACGCATTAATTGTACGGTTAATGCTCTTCGTATTACCAGGAATTGGTGAAGAACTAAATACCACTGTATCTTCTGGAATAATTTTGATTTGTTTATGCGTACCGTTCGCAATACGAGACAACGCTGCCATTGGCTCACCTTGAGAACCAGTACAAAGGATGAGTAATTCATGTTTCGGAATACTGTTAATCTTATTTGGTTCTACAAACGTTTCAGGTGGCGCTTTAATATAACCGAGTTCCATTCCAATTTTAATATTATTTTCCATGGAACGACCGAACGTAACTATTTTACGGTTATATTTGATTGCAGCTTCGACAGCTTGTTGGACTCTGTATATATTTGATGCAAAGGTTGCAAATATGATTCTTCCTGTGCAATTACGGAAAATCTTTTCGACATTTTGTCCAACTTCACGTTCACTTAATGTAAAATCTGGAACTAACGAATTGGTTGAATCTGAAAGTAAACAAAGTACGCCTTCTTCACCAAGTTTTGCCATTTTAGCTATATTTGCTGGTTCACCAACTGGCGTGAAATCAAATTTAAAATCACCAGTATGCACGATATTACCTTCTGGCGTATTTACTATAACACCATAAGCCTCAGGTATACTATGTGTCGTTAAATAGAAAGAAACTTCCATATGTTTAGACTTAATAACACTGGACTCATCTATCGGAATAAGTTCTGTTGTTCTCAATAGATGATGTTCTTCCAATTTATTTCTAATTAGACCTAATGCTAAAGGTCCACCATAAATTGGCACGTTAATTTGTTTTAATAGGTAGGGCACACCACCAATATGGTCCTCATGTCCATGCGTTATAAATAATCCTACAATTTTGTCTTGGTTTTGTTCTAAATATGTGAAATCTGGGATGACGTAATCTATACCTAAAAGATTATCATCAGGGAATTTAATACCTGCATCGATAATTACAATTTCGTTCTGGTATTCAACGGCATACATATTTTTACCGATTTCACCCAAACCACCAAGTGCGTATATCGCAACTTCATTTTTTTGGATTTGTTTCATTACTGCGCTTGCTCCACGTTAAAGTCTTCTGATTGCTTTTCATATTCTAAATGTGCGCCCTCTAATTTAGTAATGAATTCGATATTATAGTCTCTATCTTTTAAATAACGTCTTACTTGTTCTTCTGATTGTGCTTCGACATAAATCGTTTGTGTCTTTTCACGTACGATTACTTCAGATTTGTTATGTTGAAAAAATACTTTAAATACTGCCATTATTGACTGTTCCTCCTGTAATAACTAGAAATTATTATTTATTTGAATCCTATAAATTCATCGATTAAAACGTACGATCTATATAAAAAATACTTTATTGTTATATCGTTTTATTACCGAATATAAAATAACATACTAGCGAATGTGCCAAGTATGTTGCTAGGATTTATTGTTGTTCGTTCGCTAAAAAAATACATTATTAAGCTATGTATTTTCAGTTATTACTCATTTTACATGATGTGAAGAAATAAATAAAGCAGTTTTATTTTTGTTGTTCTTTTAATATGAATGCTTTGAAATAAATATCTATACACTAAATTCCATTTAATGGAAAATATTTTTAACATTGAATATATTTGTGCTTGAGTCAGTGTGAGAAGTTCATTATGATTAAAGTGAAGCGTCCGATATATTTAGAATAATTGGGCACCATTATAGAAAGAAAAGTAAGGGTGATAACATTGGATCATGTAACGCAAATTATTGAGGATATTAAAGTTGAGAAAAAACGCTCTGACAAAATATTTACAGGAATTACATTTGAAATTAGATCTGAACAAGTCATAATGTTTTTTAACTATGACGAAATTATCGATAACGTAGAAGGGGATCAAGTATATGTCAAACACAACCATGATCCTGAATTTATAGATACAAATAAACTCAAACATATAAAACAGCAATTAGAAGGTATAAATGTTGAGTACACAGAACGTCGAGATGATTTTTTATAAGAAAAAGCCATCAACCTAACTTTTACGCTAGAGTTGATGGCTATAACTATTTTCATAAGAATGTTAAACCTCAACGGCATCATCATGTGGTTGGAGTGGATTGTTTTGATCGATATAGTCATAGAACATTACACCGTTAAGATGATCGATTTCGTGTTGTAATATGATGGCAGGATAACCTTTTAATCTTAACTTAATTTCATTTCCATCTATGTCATAAGCTTTCACCGTGATTCTGTTTTTACGGTGCACAAGACCAGGAATGTTTTCATCTACACTTAAACAACCTTCTCCAGACGGTAAATAAGCTTCCTGTACACTATGGCTCATTACTTTCGGGTTGACAAGCATTAAATCGTAGCTCTTACCGTTTCCATCATCTGGTAAATATACCGCTAACATTCTTTTCGAAACGTTGATTTGTGGAGCGGCAAGACCAACACCAGAACGTAGACCATATTTATTAGCTGTCGTTTCGTCCTGACTGTTAATAAGAAACTCACGCATTTCTTTTAAAGTATTTCGATCTTCATCTGATAAAGGGAAATGAACATCTTCGGCTTTAGCACGAAGTGTAGGGTGTCCATCTCGAATAATATCTTTCATAGTTAACATTTATTCATACACCTTCCTTATTGTAAAATATACCAAAGATTAGGCAGTAAAATACAGTGATACATTTGATTTATAATAAATTATTATATAACATTACATTCAAATAAAGGAGGATTTTTCAAAAATGAAATTAAAGTATGGCATCGGTGCTGTGTTAGCATCTACTTTGTTAGTTGCAGGTTGTACGACTGATAAGGGAGAAATCAAAGCGTATAATAAAAATATTCAAAGTGCATTTGATGAAGAAAAATCTCTTACATCAGTAGGTAAAAAACTAAACAAGTTAGAAGAGAAGAAACAAGAATTAGTACAAAATATTGATGGAAAAGATGAACAAAAAGTAAAAGAAACATCTAATAAGGTAGTAAAAAACGTTGATGATCGTCAACAGCAATTTAAGAAAGAGCAAGATGCAATGGCTAAATCTGAAAAAGAATTTAAAAAAGCTGAAAAACACATAGGTAAAATAGAAAATAAGAAAAAGAAAAAAGAAGTTAAACAACTCAACGATGCAATGAAAGACAAATATAAAGCACACGATAAGTACGCTGAAGTTTACGAAAATATCATGAAAAAAGAAAAAGATATGTTCAACTACACAGCGAAAGGTCAAGTTGACCAAAATACAATTAATGAAAAATCAAAATCAGTATCAAAAGCATATAAAGAGATGAACAAAGCGTTTAAAGATTACTCCAAAGCAACAAATAAAGTGAAAACAGAAAAGGCAGATGTCGATTCGCTAGCTTAGAGTTGAACAAGTATATTGATTTGAAATTTAAAAGGTGAAGATATAAAATATTAGATGAGGGCGCTTACATAAAAGAACACACTGTTTTATGTATGTTTGCAAATTGAGTGATACAGACCGCTCATAAATAATAATACAGTTCTCTAACTGTAGTCATTGCAAGTGTTACAGAACTTTTTATAATTGTTTAACAGTATAACAGTTTTGTGATACAATATTAAAGGATAAAATGAATTTCTATTATACGGGAAAGGTATGGTGAATTGAATGGCACCGAAATTACAAGCCCAATTCGATGCAGAGAAAGTATTGAACGATACTCAATCGCAATTTGAAATGATACAAATTTTGGATGAAGAAGGTAATGTTACAAACGAAGATTTATTACCGGATTTATCAGATGAAGAACTTACTGAATTAATGGAAAGAATGGTATGGACACGTATTTTAGACCAACGTTCAATTTCATTAAACAGACAAGGTAGATTAGGTTTCTATGCACCTACAGCAGGTCAAGAAGCTTCTCAAATCGCTTCACAATATGCATTAGAGAAAGAAGACTTTATATTACCAGGTTACCGTGACGTACCACAAATCATCTGGCACGGATTACCTTTAACAGAAGCTTTCTTATTCTCAAGAGGTCATTTCAAAGGAAATAGAATGCCAGAAGGCGTTAACGCATTAAGTCCACAAATCATCATCGGTGCACAATATGTACAAACAGCAGGTGTTGCACTAGGTATTAAGAAGCGTGGTAAACAAGCTGTAGCTATCACTTATACTGGTGATGGCGGTTCATCACAAGGTGATTTCTATGAAGGTATAAACTTTGCCTCTGCATATAAAGCACCAGCTATCTTTGTAATTCAAAATAACAACTATGCAATTTCAACACCACGTAGTAAACAAACTGCTGCTACAACATTAGCGCAAAAAGCTATCGCAGTTGGTATTCCTGGATTGCAAGTTGACGGCATGGACGCTTTAGCTGTTTATCAAGCTACTAAAGAAGCGCGTGAACGTGCTGTAAATGGTGAAGGTCCTACACTTATTGAAACAGTGACTTATCGTTACGGCCCACATACAATGGCTGGTGATGACCCTACAAAATACAGAACTTCAGATGAAGACTCTGAATGGGAGAAAAAAGATCCACTTGTTCGCTTCAGAAAGTTCTTAGAAGCTAAGGATCTTTGGTCAGAAGAAAAAGAAAACGAAGTCATCGATCGTGCGAAAGCTGATATTAAAGCTGCAATTAAAGAAGCAGACAGCACAGAAAAACAATCTGTTACTGATCTCATGGAGATTATGTACGATGAAATGCCTTCACATTTGGCAGAACAATATGAAATCTATAAAGAAAAGGAGTCGAAGTAACAGATGGCACAAATGACAATGGTTCAAGCGATAAATAATGCGCTTAAAACTGAATTACAAAACGATGAAGACGTGTTACTTTTCGGTGAAGACGTTGGTGTAAACGGCGGTGTATTCCGTGTAACTGAAGGTTTACAAAAAGAATTCGGTGAAGACCGAGTATTCGATACACCATTAGCAGAATCAGGTATTGGTGGGTTAGCCTTAGGTTTAACGACTGAAGGATTCCGCCCGGTAATGGAAATTCAATTCTTAGGTTTCGTATTTGAAGTATTTGATGCGATTGCAGGCCAAATTGCACGTACACGTTTCCGTTCAGGTAACTCAAAACAAGCACCTGTAACTATTCGTGCACCATTTGGTGGTGGGGTACATACACCTGAATTACACGCAGATAACCTTGAAGGTATCTTATCTCAATCACCAGGTTTACATGTCGTAATCCCATCTAGCCCATATGATGCTAAAGGATTATTAATTTCTGCAATTCGCAGTAACGATCCAGTTGTATTCTTAGAGCACATGAAATTATACCGTTCATTCCGTGAAGATGTGCCTGAAGAAGAATATACAATTGATATCGGTAAAGCGAACGTGAAGCAAGAAGGTAATGACATTACTTTAATCGCTTACGGTGCAATGGTTCAAGAATCATTAAAAGCTGCTGAAGAGTTAGAAAAAGAAGGATACTCTGTTGAAGTTATCGACTTAAGAACAGTACAACCAATCGATATTGAAACATTAGTAGCTTCAGTTGAAAAAACTGGACGCGCTGTAGTTGTTCAAGAAGCTCAACGTCAAGCTGGTGTAGGTGCTACAGTAGCATCTGAATTAGCAGAACGTGCAATCCTTTCATTAGAAGCACCTATTGCACGTGTTGCAGCTGCTGACACAGTATATCCTTTCACTCAAGCTGAAAATGTTTGGTTACCAAACAAAAACGATATTATTGAAAAAGCTAAAGCAACATTAGAATTTTAATAACTACTAATGAGAGCAGATGACGTTTATCTCTCTCATTAGCGTTTATATAAAAGATAAGAACTGACATTTTGTCACACGTTCTTTGTCTCATTTAGAGTTAAATTGAATATTAGGAGGATAATAACGTGTCATTTGAATTTAAATTACCCGATATTGGTGAAGGTATCCACGAAGGTGAAATAGTAAAATGGTTCATTAAAGCTGGAGATCAAATTGAAGAAGACGACGTTTTAGCAGAAGTTCAAAATGATAAATCTGTTGTTGAAATCCCGTCACCTGTTTCTGGAACAATTGAAGATGTATTAGTTGATGAAGGGACAGTAGCGGTCGTTGGTGACACAATCGTTAAGATTGACGCACCTGATGCTGAAGAAATGCAATTTAAAGGTAGCGATAGTGACGATTCAGCTGATTCATCTAAAGAAGAACCACAAGAAGAAAAAGAAGAAAAATCAGAAACATCTGAAGAACCAGCTAAATCAGAAAGTTCTGATGAAGATGTAGATGAAAATAAACGTGTTAAAGCAATGCCATCAGTGCGTAAATATGCACGTGAAAATGGTGTTAACATCAAAGCAGTTGCTGCTACAGGTAAAAATGGTCGTACAACTAAAGAAGACATCGATGCTTACTTAAATGGCGATGCAGCAGCATCTTCTGATCAAAGTGAAGAAAGTCAAGCTCAAGGTTCAGAGTCAGCACAATCTGCACCTGTTTCAACTGAAGGAGAATTCCCAGAATCAACAGAAAAAATCCCTGCAATGCGTAAAGCAATTGCAAAAGCAATGGTTAATTCAAAACATACGGCTCCTCACGTTACGTTGATGGATGAAATTGATGTACAAGAACTTTGGGATCACCGTAAGAAGTTCAAAGAAGTTGCAGCAGAACAAGGTACGAAATTAACATTCTTACCGTATGTTGTTAAAGCACTTGTTTCTGCACTTAAGAAATATCCAGCGCTTAACACTTCATTCAACGAAGAAGCTGGAGAAGTTGTGCATAAACATTATTGGAATATCGGAATCGCAGCAGATACAGACAGAGGTTTATTAGTACCTGTTGTTAAACATGCTGATCGCAAATCTATGTTCCAAATTTCAGATGAAATCAATGAACTTGCAGTTAAAGCAAGAGATGGTAAACTAAGTTCAGAAGAAATGAAAGGTGCAACTTGTACAATTAGTAATATTGGTTCAGCTGGTGGCCAATGGTTCACACCAGTTATCAATCACCCAGAAGTAGCAATCTTAGGAATTGGCCGTATTGCACAAAAACCAATTGTGAAAGACGGAGAAATTATTGCAGCTCCAGTATTATCATTATCATTAAGCTTTGACCATAGACAAATTGATGGTGCTACTGGACAAAACGCAATGAATCACATCAAACGATTATTAAATAATCCAGAATTATTATTAATGGAGGGGTAAAATTATGGTAGTTGGAGATTTCCCAATTGAAACAGATACTATAGTTATCGGAGCAGGACCAGGAGGATACGTTGCAGCAATTCGTGCAGCACAATTAGGACAAAAAGTAACAATCGTAGAAAAAGGTGAACTAGGTGGGGTATGTTTAAACGTTGGTTGTATCCCTTCTAAAGCATTATTACATGCTTCTCATCGTTACGATGAAACAAAGAGCTCTGAAAACTTAGGTGTTATTGCTGAAAGTGTTTCACTTAAATTTGACAAAGTTCAAGAATTCAAACAATCAGTTGTTCACAAATTAACAAGTGGTGTTGAAGGTTTATTAAAAGGCAACAAAGTTGAAATTGTTAAAGGTGAAGCTTACTTCGTAGACAATAACAGCTTACGCGTTATGGACGAAAAAAGTGCACAAACTTATAACTTCAAAAACGCTATTGTTGCTACTGGTTCAAGACCAATTGAAATCCCTAACTTCGAATTCGGTAATCGCGTAATCGACTCAACAGGTGCTTTAGGTTTACAAGAAGTACCAGGTAAATTAGTTGTTGTTGGTGGCGGATATATCGGTTCAGAACTTGGTACTGCATTCGCAAACTTCGGTACAGAAGTTACGATTTTAGAAGGCGCTAAAGATATCTTAGGTGGATTCGAGAAACAAATGACTCAACCAGTTAAGAAAGGTATGAAAGAAAAAGGCGTTGAAATCGTCACAGAAGCTATGGCTAAATCAGCTGAAGAAACTGAAGACGGCGTTAAAGTTACTTACGAAGTTAACGGTGAAGAGCAAACAATCGATGCTGACTACGTATTAGTAACTGTAGGTCGTAAACCAAATACAGACGAACTTGGTTTAGAAGAATTAGGTATGAAATTTGCTGACCGTGGTTTAATCGAAGTAGACAAACAAAGCCGTACTTCAATTGAAAACATTTATGCAATTGGTGATATCGTTCCAGGATTACCACTAGCACATAAAGCTAGTTATGAAGCGAAAGTAGCAGCTGAAGCTATTTCAGGTGAAGCTGCAGAAGTTGACTACATCGGTATGCCAGCAGTTTGCTTCACTGAACCAGAATTAGCTCAAGTTGGTTATACAGAAGCGCAAGCTAAAGAAGAAGGTTTAGAAGTGAAAGCTGCTAAATTCCCTTACGCAGCAAATGGCCGTGCATTATCACTAGATGATACAAACGGATTCGTTAAATTGTTAACACTTAAAGAAGACAATACTTTAGTAGGAGCTCAAGTTGTTGGTTCTGGTGCTTCAGACATTATTTCTGAATTAGGTTTAGCAATTGAATCAGGTATGAATGCTGAAGACTTAGCATTAACAGTACATGCTCACCCAACTTTAGGTGAAATGTCAATGGAAGCTGCTGAAAAAGCTTTAGGTTTACCAATCCACACTATGTAATTTATATAATTACAACTGAACTTTTAAATAATCTACAGAAAATAACCACTGGTATGCTTACTAGTGGTTATTTTTCAATTTATGGTGCACCATTCAATTACTTTAAATAACTTAATAAAAATTAAGAGGAGAAATTTCATTATGGAATATCAATATCCGATAGATTTAGATTGGACCAATGAGGAAATGATGGAAGTTGTCTCATTTTTTAATGCGGTAGAATCATTTTATGAAGATCGTGTTGAAGGAACAACATTGCTAAACCGTTATAAGCAATTTAAAAAAATTGTGCCAGGTAAGGCAGAGGAAAAACAAATTTTTAAAACTTTTGAAAAGAGTAGTGGGTATGACAGTTATAAAGCCGTAAAAACTGTGCAAACTTCAAATGACGACCAAAAATACTTTAACTCTTCAGGCATTTAATATTTGAAATTTTGTTATCTCGTATATAAGTAGTATACATTTCATATGTAAAAAAATGTTATAATGGTTAAAACACAAAAAATACTTTTGTATGATAATTTTTAGAGGTATTTGTCTTTTTAGAAATTATTTAAATAATGAAAGTGTTTATTAAAGTGAGAGTTACTGTAAAACATATATTACTATTTATTGATTTCATTAATGAGCTAAATATGTTATTTTTATGCAAAACAAAACATGTAATTTAATAACGTAACACTTAAAACATGTCCTCATTCCAAGGTTAAAAGTGTTTCAATTAAGTAGATGTGAGTAGTTATTTAATAATGATTTCGGTATAATAGTTTGATAAGAAACGTAAGGAGTTGTAAAACATGTCAGGAGAGCAATATACTCAAGTAAGACGTCCTTTGAGCCGTCTTGCAGAAAAGGTATTGGGTTGGTTGAGTTGGCTGTTTTTACTGTTTTTAACTATTGCAACGATGTTTATCGCATTAGTATCATTTAGTGATGACAGTTCAATTCGAAATTTAGAAAGCTTTTTAAATAATAATGATTTAATCCAACAAATTCTTGGAACAAGTAATTTTAATACGACACAATTTGTTATATGGTTGCAAAATGGTATTTGGGCATTAATTGTATATTTAATCATTTGTTTATTAATATCATTCTTGGCTTTAATTTCCATGAACATTAGAATTTTATCAGGATTTTTATTCTTATTAGCGATGGTTATAACTTTACCACTTGTTGTACCACTCGTAACATTAATTATACCAGTGCTATTTTTCATTATTGCAATTATGATGTTTGCTAGAAAAGACAAATCTGAAATCGTGCCTGCGCATTACGCTGGTAACCAACATGAATATGATTCAGATTATGACTATGATTATGAACCTGAAGCAGACAATCATTATAAACATCAACCTACTTCTGATGCATATGAAGACGATCATCAAGATCAACAACTTAGAAGAGGTGGTTATAGTTCAGCAGTAGCAGAAAAGGTTAATTCAGACTACAATAAAAAAGATGATGATGAACCTCAAGTGTTGTCTCGACAAGCTAAATACAATTATAAAAATAAAGCTCAAAAAGACAATAGTGATGATATTGAAAATAGTAAAGACGAGTTTGGTCAAGTGAGCAATGTTTATGATGAAAAAGGCAATCACGTAGAGACAGAAGAACAACGACTTAGAAGACAAGAAGCTGAAGAAGAACGTCAAAGACAGCAACAACAACAAGCCGAAGAAGAAGCACGTAGAAAGCAAGAAGAACGTGAAGAGGCACAGCGTCGTAAACAACAAGAACGTGAAGAAGCAGCGAGAATGAAACAACAAAAAGCTGAGGAAAAAGAACGTATCAAACAAGAAAAGAAAGAAAGAAAACGTCGTAAGAAAGAATTGAGAAAGCAACAACCAAGTGCAGTCAATCAACGTAGAATGAATTTTGATGAACGTAAAAAAATGCATTCTCATGATTCAACTCAAGATGAAAACGTAGAGACGAATTCAAAAACTAACAACGACGAAGAAAAATAATATCGATTTTAATGTAAAAGGGAGTGGAACAGAAATCGAATTTTCTAATAGAGATTTCGTAGTCCCACCCCGGCAAGGATGACTAGGATTGAAAAAGCTTGTTCTAAGCGTATTTTCAATTCAGACATCTACTGCCAAATTGATAAAGAGTCTGAGACACTTATTTTTGTCTCAGACTCTTTTTTTGAATCATGATTGCTTAAATTTGTTATAGTCGTTAGTGATATTGTTTTAATTTTGATATGATTGAACTACATATTTGAAAGGGGAATTATGATGAACAGAATGCCAGAGAAAATTATTTCTTGGATTGCTATAGGGATAAGTGCAATATATTTTATAATATTACTCATATCCTATTTATTCATGAATAACGCGCCTCAATTTAAAGCTAGTCTTAAAAGTTCAAATCAATTAGGGGCTAATGCTGATCAAACAATGGCACAATCGCAAATGGCGATGCCTGTCCTTTTAGGAATATTAGGTGCGGTTGTTATTTTAGGAATCATTGCGACATTGATTATGAAGAAAAAGCGTGTGTTATGTATATGCTTATTTTTTGTTATTGCTCTTTTAGTCTTTTTCACTATGAATCTACTCTCAGCATTGCTTTGGGTGGTCGTAGCGATTATGCTCATTGTACGTAATGGCAAAAAGCACACTACGCATCAAAATCAGCAATTTACGAATAAAGAACAAGATATGAACCACCAACATCAACAGAAAAAAGAAAACGACCCTTATATTTATTAAATATCGTTATTTAACGAAAAAGAGGTGTGGGCATTTACTTACATGCCCACACCTCTTTCGCTTTATCGATAAAACATTAAGAAATGTTCAAAAGTGTCTTCGATAAAGCTTAGAAAAGCCTTATCAGTTTTTAATTGCTTGTCTTGTGGTGATAAAGTACGAGCTATAAAGAGTTCACCTTTTTTAACATTTTTAACTCTATCTATCGCTTTTTTAATGTCATCGTCAGTCATTTCATTGATATAGGTCTTTTTCTGACTCATATGATCTAAGCTAATACTATAGTCGTCGGGTAAATTTTTCAGTTTATTAAATTGATCTTCGAACACTTTTACTTGATCAGCCTTATTTTTAGCCTCATGCATGACGCCATACATTACAAATAATTGATCTCTAAATAAACCTATTTGAAAATGAGGTTGCATTTTATAACCTCGATTATTAGTGGAAAAAGCAACCCATGTATCTACTGGTGGATTGACACTCCTACGCGCATGTTTGGCTACATGTGGGTAAAACGTTTCACCAGTGGTTGTTTCTAGATACTCTGCAAAATACGTCCCCAGTTCATTGAGTTGTGGGCGAACATGTTTATCAAGGGCTTCCATTCGTTCATTAAGACCTTCAACTTCAAACGATTTAAAATCATTCGGCTTAAAAGTATATTTAGTCATGAAATTCTCCTATCTTTTCACGTTTTTATTTATTGTAGCATAGATTTTATCACGGCTCATCGCATAGGATTAGCTAATATTTGTTCTGTTAATATCGTAAGTGTAAACGGGAAGATAATAGGGTAACGATGATTATAAAGCTTTAAAGTACATACATTATTCCTTTATATAATTAACAGCATTTATTGTGCTTTTAACTTATAATAAAGGTGTAAAAGGAGCTGATTGTATGTCTGTATATGAATTTGCGAAAGGGCTCATCATTGAGGCAGGTAATAACGTTAAAAAAATAATGAAAGAAGATATTAATATTGAAACTAAATCGAATCCAAATGATTTAGTGACAAACGTAGATAAAGCAACTGAAGCTTATATCGTAGAAAATGTTAATAAAACATATCCGAACCATTCCATCATAGGTGAAGAAGGTCATGGTCACGATATAACAAATGTGGAAGGCATCACATGGGTAGTTGATCCGATTGATGGAACATTAAACTTTGTGCATCAACAAGAAAATTTCGCCATTTCTATTGGAATTTTTCAAGATGGGCAACCCTATGCTGGCTTCGTGTATGATGTCATGAATGATGTGTTGTATCATGCGAAAAGAGGGGAAGGTGCATTTGAAAATGAACAACCTTTACCTCAAATAGAAGCTACTCAACTGCACCGTAGTATTATTGGAATCAATCCAAACTGGCTAACGAAACCAAAGTTAGGAGAAATGTTTAAACCAATTGTTGAATCCGCTCGAAGTTCTAGAGCATACGGATCTGCAGCCTTGGAAATTGTAGCGGTTGCTACTGGTAAATTAGCAGCATATATGACACCACGATTACAGCCTTGGGATTTTGCAGGCGGCGTTATTATTTTAAATGAAGTAAATGGTAAAGCCTCTAACTTGAAGGGTGGCGATTTATCTATTTATCAAGCAAACTCTGTAGTTATCGCAAATCCATCATTACATGAAGAATTAATGCAACAACATTTTAGTAAACATCAATCAACGATAAATTTATTACATGAACGTTTAAATAACTAAATGTCTACTATTAATGTTGATAAAAAAGGACGCAAGTTCCCTTTACATAGGATCTTGCGTCAAAAAGTTGTATAGCTCAAAATAACTGATTTAAAACCAATCATTTTCTCTGTATTTCTTTTTAAGCGTAAAGCCAACACCAAATGTTGCAATGAACAATATAAGTGTTAAAATCATCATTGGAACATTAGAAGCAGCTAAACTAAAGCTAAATAATAGCAAGAATAAAATTGCAACTATTGCTAAAATCCAAAATATTGATTTTGATTTTTTTTGTTGCATCCAACCACACCTTTATAGTTTTCTTTAACATATTATATGATATAATAAATAAGTTGCAAAGAAAAGTGGGAATCTATTCTAGAAAGGAAATTGTAAAATGACTAATAAGAGAGAAGACGTTCGAAATATAGCAATCATCGCCCATGTTGACCATGGTAAAACAACATTAGTTGATGAATTATTAAAACAATCTGGTATATTTCGTGAAAACGAACATGTAGATGAAAGAGCGATGGATTCTAATGATTTAGAAAGAGAACGTGGTATTACAATTTTAGCCAAAAATACAGCGGTTGATTACAAAGATACACGTATCAACATTTTAGATACTCCGGGACACGCTGACTTCGGTGGCGAAGTTGAACGTATTATGAAAATGGTTGATGGGGTTGTCCTTGTTGTAGATGCTTATGAGGGTACGATGCCACAAACACGTTTCGTATTGAAAAAAGCGTTAGAACAAGACCTAAAACCAGTAGTGGTCGTAAATAAAATTGATAAACCCGAAGCGAGACCAGAAGGCGTAGTTGATGAAGTGTTAGATTTATTCATCGAATTAGAAGCTTCTGACGAACAATTAGAATTCCCTGTAGTTTATGCTTCAGCTGTGAATGGTACTGCGAGCTTAGAAGCAGATAAACAAGATGAAAACATGAAATCATTATATGAAACAATTATTGAATACGTACCAGCACCAATTGATAATAAAGATGAACCATTGCAATTCCAAGTCGCATTATTAGACTACAACGATTATGTAGGACGTATCGGCGTTGGACGTGTATTTAGAGGTACGATGCGCGTTGGTGACAACGTATCACTATTAAAACTTGACGGATCAGTTAAAAACTTCCGTGTTACGAAAATTTTCGGTTACTTCGGTCTAAGAAGAGAAGAAGTAAACGAAGCACAAGCAGGAGATTTAATTGCCGTTTCAGGTATGGAAGATATTAACGTTGGGGAAACAGTAACGCCTCACGACAATCAAGAACCATTACCAGTATTAAGAATAGATGAACCAACATTAGAAATGACATTTAAAGTAAATAACTCACCATTTGCTGGTAGAGAAGGTGACTACGTTACTGCACGTCAAATCGAAGAACGTCTAGATCAACAATTAGAGACAGACGTTTCATTAAAGGTTACACCAACGAAATCACCTGACACTTGGACAGTAGCAGGCCGAGGTGAATTACACTTATCTATTCTCATTGAGAACATGCGTAGAGAAGGATATGAGTTACAAGTTTCTAAACCGCAAGTTATTTTAAGAGAAATCGATGGCGTTCAATGTGAACCATTTGAGCGTGTACAATGTGAGGTACCACAAGAGTACACAGGTGCAGTAATTGAATCATTAGGACAACGTAAAGGTGAAATGTTAGATATGGTTACAACTGACAATGGCCTTACACGTATTATCTTTATGGTTCCAGCACGTGGTTTAATCGGTTACACTACTGAATTCATGTCACAAACACATGGTTATGGTATTATTAACCATACATTTGAAGAGTTCAAACCTCGCGTGAAAGGTCGTCTAGGTGGTCGTAGAAATGGTGCACTCGTTTCATTAGACAAAGGTCAAGCAAGTTCATATGCAATCATGGGCTTAGAAGATCGTGGAACAAACTTCATGGAACCAGGAACTGAAGTTTATGAAGGTATGATTGTTGGTGAGCATAATCGTGAAAATGACTTAACTGTTAATATCACAAAAGAAAAACACCAAACTAACGTACGTTCTGCTACCAAAGACCAAACAGTAACAATGAAACGTCCAAGAGTTATGACTTTAGAAGAAGCATTACAATTTATAGATGATGACGAACTTGTTGAGGTGACACCAGAAACAATTCGTATTAGAAAGAAAATCCTTAATAAATCAGCACGTGAAAAAGAAGCAAAACGTGTTAAACAAATGATGCAAGAGGAAGAATAAAGATAAAAAAGCCCTGAAGTACAATTACTGTACTTCAGGTTTTTTTTATCTTTAATGGTGATTGAAAGTCGTTTCTTGATTTCGATGTTTTGGTGTATCAAGCCTACTCTTACATTCATCACACATAAATGTATGCATAGGATCGTTGCGTAAACGTTTAGCTTCTAATGTATTTTCATCGATATATACTTCAATATCGCAAATGATACATTGAACTTTCTTCATTTAAATCACCTCTATATTTGTTACGTGTTCGAACTGATAAGAATAACCTTCCTCAGGAATATATACGAAACTATCTACGGCGTTATCTGAATATAATTTCTTTCCATCTTTAGCAAATTGGAAGAATAAATATGGTAATAAATCGATTGGTACTTCGATATGATTTTCATCATTGAAAAGTCGAATTGCTGTCCCATTCGGTTTGACTTCAGCATTTTTAAAGAATGGTGTCATGTTGATAACGAATGAACCTTCTAATACTGCACGTTTTTTATACTTAATTTCTGAGTTTAATGTAGGAGGATTTGTTTGACCTTCTAAAATTGCACGGTTCCATTCGCGATTATCATCAAAGCTAATTGGTTTAGTACCATCGAAGACACCATTTTCTAAATCTTCTAATTGAACCTTTCGATCATCAAAAATCCAAGTCGTACTATCTAACGTAATTGGAAAATTTACTGCACCCGTTATTTGAATCATAATTCCACTCCTAATATATATTTAATTTATTTATAGTTTGTTTATAAAATGTAGTTAAGTAACAGAAAAAAATAGGTAATCATTAATTTAAAATGAATACTTCTCAATTTTCTATTAACTTTAAGTTAAAACACTCATCTGAGAACTATAAATAGTAAGGATAAATTTTTCTTTAATGTCCATTTTATCACATAAAATCGTTTAAAGTATATTAGGAAATTTACTTGCTTTTTAATATTTAGTAAGATACACTTTTAATTATAAAGTTACAATTGATAGGGGGAGTATGTCATGGCCAAGCGTGATCAGCTTAATAATGCGGCATATGACCAATTAAATAAAGATGCAAATCGTATTCTACAACTCATTAAAGTACAGATGGATAATCTTACTTTACCTCAATGCCCATTATACGAAGAGGTTCTTGACACGCAAATGTATGGTTTGCAAAAGGAAGTAGATTTCGCAGTCGAATTAGGTTTAGTAGAAAGCGAAGCGGGCAAAGATTTAATGCTTCGATTAGAGAAAGAACTTTCTAAATTGCACGATGCATTTACAAATGTATAATTGGTCTAAGATAAATTATATTGATTTTAAATCTATTTAAGAAATTGACAGTAACAATAAATATAAATCGATATAAATAATGAAGAGTGACTAGGATATCAAACTCATTGATGATCTTTTAGTCACTTTTCTTAATTTTGACGGCAAAACAACAATAGTTAAACTGAAATATTAAATTTAAGATATATTTATTCGAGAAAATACGACTAAGTTTGATATAATGAAACAAGCTCACTGTTTATTAGATAAATTTCGCTTTTAAATTTAATTTATACTGTGAACATAACAAAATTGATATGAATAATAAGTAGAATTGGATGATATGTCAAATGAATAACATAAAGCAATTTTTTCGATATATAGGCAGTAACGTCAAATATATCGATTTCCCATTAGTAATTACATACCTACTTTTATGTCTCATTGGTTTGGTCATGGTATATAGTGCGAGTATGGTACCTGCTACGAAAGGTTCATTGACTGGTGGGGTGTCCGTGCCGGGGACTTACTTTTACACACGACAGTTAGTGTATGTAATTATGAGTTTAATACTCGTGTTCTTTATGGCCTTTTTCATGAATGTTAAAATTCTTGAAACAACACGCTTTCAAAAGATTATGATACTGGGAATTATTGTGCTTTTAGTTGCAACATTAGCAATCGGAAGTAATATCAATGGTTCAAGAAGTTGGATTAAATTAGGATTTATGAACTTACAAGCTTCCGAATTATTAAAGATTGCACTAATTCTTTACTTACCATACATGATTGAGAAAAAACGGCCAAAGATTTTTAAACAACCCAAACTATTAACGTCACCAATTATTTTAATGGCGTTTTGTATTGCGCTCGTATTTTTACAAGGTGACATTGGACAAACTTTATTAATTGTTATTATTTTCTTCTCTATACTATTCTATGCTGGAATCGGAGTTGAAAAATCAATTAAATTTGGTTTAGTCATATTATTAGCAATCGCAATTATAGGAACATTATTACTACTCGTTGGTTTAGTGCCTGATTATTTAACAGCACGTTTTAGTACGTTGACTAATCCATTCAATAAGGAATCAGGTACGGGTTACCATATTTCTAACTCATTAATCGCAATTGGTAATGGTGGTTTATTTGGTAAAGGTTTAGGTAACAGTATTATGAAATTAGGTTACTTGCCTGAACCACACACCGACTTTATCTTTTCAATTATTTGTGAAGAATTAGGATTACTTGGTGGATTATTTGTCATTTGTTTATTATTTTATATCGTCTATAGAGCTTTTGAATTAGCTAATAAAACGAATTCATTTTTCTATAAATTAGTTTGTGTAGGTATTGCAAGTTATATCGGTTCACAAACATTTGTAAACTTAGGCGGTATTTCAGGCACGATTCCATTAACAGGTGTGCCATTACCTTTCATTAGTTTCGGTGGTTCTTCAATGATCAGTTTAAGTATAGCCATGGGTCTATTATTAATAACAGCTAAGCAAATCAAGAAAGATGAAGCTAAGAAAAAGCAAGGTTCCAAACGATTCAATGTAGTTAAATAATGTATAAATAAAGGGACTAGAACAGGAAATGTTCTAGTCCTATTTTAGTTCATGCTAAATTTCAATTAGCGTTTATACACTGTGTATATGTAAGAGTAAAACAGTCGTAAGCTATAAATTATTTACATAAGTTTTCATTATGATTTTGTATAACTTCTAATTATGCAATATTTATGATAAAATATTTTCTCTAGGGATTAAGAAAAATAGATGTAGGAAATAAGTAAATTTAAAGTATGTTTGATAGGTAAGTAAAGTTGTTACGAATATATGAGGAAAAACTGATACATGGAGTGATGACTCAGTCGTACTGTATTCACTTTCCAGTATTTTATGTTTCATTCATAAGCAATTGATTTTTCTTAATAAATTCACATCCCTAATTTTTTGAATATTCAATCACTTTAAGGGGGCTTTATTGTGCAAAAAATCAATAAACTATTAGTAGCTAACCGAGGAGAAATTGCAATACGAATTTTCAGAGCTGCAACAGAATTAAACATTCAAACGGTAGCAATATATTCAAATGAAGATAAAGGTGCTTTACATAGATATAAAGCAGATGAATCGTATTTAGTAGGCGAGGATCTTGGACCGGCTGAATCCTATTTAAATATTGAACGGATTATTGAGGTTGCTAAACATGCAGACGTTGATGCGATACATCCTGGTTATGGATTTTTAAGTGAAAATAAAACATTTGCCAGTCGATGTGCCGAAGAAGGAATTAAGTTTATAGGTCCTTACACTGAACATCTTGATATGTTTGGGGATAAAGTTAAAGCAAGAACGACTGCGATTAATGCAGGTTTGACGGTTATTCCTGGTACAGATGGACCAATTGAAAGTTATAATGAGGCGCAAGTTTTCGCTGAAGAAGCTGGTTACCCATTAATGATTAAAGCAATAAGTGGTGGGGGCGGTAAAGGGATGCGTATAGTTAATTCTGAATCAGAATTAGAAGATGCATTTTACCGAGCTAAATCAGAAGCTGAAAAGTCATTTGGCAACAGTGAAGTTTATATTGAAAAATATATTGATAATCCAAAACATATAGAAGTCCAAGTAATTGGTGATGAACATGGGAACATCGTACATTTATATGAGCGAGATTGTTCTATTCAGCGACGTCATCAAAAGGTGGTTGAAGTAGCACCCTCTGTTGCTTTAAAGGACAATTTGAGAGAGCGAATATGTGAGGAAGCAATTAAGCTCATGAGAAATATCGGTTACGTTAATGCTGGGACTGTTGAATTCTTAGTATCGGGTAAAGACTTCTACTTTATTGAAGTGAATCCGCGTGTACAAGTTGAACATACCATTACTGAGATGATTACAGGTGTCGATATCGTCAAAACGCAGTTGTTAATTGCGAATGGTGAGAAACTCTTTGACGAAGCTATCTCAATGCCACAACAAAATTCGATTCAGACATTAGGGTATGCTATTCAATGTCGTATTACAACAGAAGATCCGTTAAATGACTTTATGCCTGATACAGGGAGAATTATCGCTTATCGTTCAAGTGGTGGGTTCGGTGTGAGACTAGATGCTGGTGACGGTTTCCAAGGTGCAGAAATATCACCTTTTTATGATTCATTATTAGTAAAATTATCTACCCATGGCATGTCCTACAAGCAGGCCGAAGAAAAAATGGATCGTTCGTTACAAGAAATGCGTATAAGAGGCGTCAAAACGAATATACCATTTTTAATTAATGTGATGCGTCATCCAAATTTTAAAACGGGAGATTATACAACGAAATTTATTGAACAGACACCTGAATTATTTGATATCCAACCTTCTTTAGATAGAGGAACAAAGACACTAGAATACATTGGTAATGTCACGATTAATGGATTTCCAAACGTAGATAAGCGTCCGAAACCTCATTTTGAAACTTTTAAAACGCCTACTGTGTCGAAGCAATACATTGAAAGTCTTTCAGGTACTAAGCAATTATTAGATCAAAAGGGACCTGAAGCAGTTGCTAAATGGGTTAAAGACCAAGATGATGTGCTATTGACTGATACGACATTTAGAGATGCCCATCAGTCATTATTAGCTACGCGTGTTCGTACGAAAGATATGATGAATATCGCTTCGAAAACATCAGATGTAATGCAAGATCATTTTTCTTTAGAGATGTGGGGCGGTGCAACATTTGATGTGGCTTATAACTTTTTAAAAGAAAACCCATGGGATCGTTTAGAAAGATTAAGAACAGCTATTCCGAATGTGTTATTCCAAATGTTGTTACGAGCATCAAATGCTGTTGGTTATAAAAACTATCCTGATAATGTGATTAAAAAGTTCGTGAAAGAGAGTGCAGCAGCGGGTATTGATGTCTTCAGGATATTTGATTCATTAAATTGGGTAGATCAAATGAAAGTTGCCAATGAAGCGGTGCTCAATGCCGGTAAGATTTCTGAAGGTACTATTTGTTATACGGGTGATATTTTAAATCCAAACAGATCTGATATTTATACGATAGACTACTATGTGAAAATGGCTAAGACCTTACAACGAGAAGGGTTCCACATGTTAGCGATAAAAGACATGGCTGGTTTATTAAAGCCGAAAGCAGCATATGAACTTGTAGGTGAATTGAAAGCGGCTATTGATTTACCAATTCATTTGCATACACATGATACGAGTGGTAACGGATTAATGATTTATAAAGAAGCGATAGATGCAGGTGTAGATATTATAGATACTGCAGTGGCTGCAATGAGCGGATTAACGAGTCAGCCAAGTGGTAATTCCTTAGCTTATGCGCTCAATGGTTTTGAACGTAACATTCGTACCGACGTAAACGGTTTAGAATCGCTATCGCATTATTGGAATATTGTTCGTCAATATTATAGTGATTTTGAAAGTGATATAAAATCGCCGAATACTGAAATTTATCAACATGAAATGCCAGGTGGACAGTATTCTAATTTAAGTCAACAAGCTAAAAGTTTAGGACTTGGTCATCGATTTAATGAAGTGAAAGATATGTACCGACGTGTGAATTTCCTATTCGGAGATTTGGTAAAAGTTACACCATCCTCTAAAGTAGTCGGAGACATGGCATTATATATGGTACAAAATGACTTAGACGAACAATCAGTAATTGATCAAGGACATAAATTAGATTTTCCAGAATCTGTGGTATCCTTTTTCAAAGGTGAAATTGGTCAACCGGTTAATGGTTTCAACAAGCAATTACAAGATGTCATATTGAAAGGTGAGAAGCCATTGTCAGCGAGACCAGGTGAATATCTTGAACCTGTGGACTTTGAACAAATTCGTAAACAACTAGAAAATAAACAACAAAATGAGGTTACCGAGCAAGACATTATCAGTTATGTACTATATCCAAAGGTTTATGAACAATATCGAGCAACTCAAGAACAATTTGGTAATATATCTTTATTAGATACACCAACATTTTTCTTTGGTATGCGTGCTAATGAAACTGTTGAGATTGAAATCGATAGAGGTAAACGTTTAATTATTACGCTCAAAACTATCAATGAACCTGATGAAGAGGGTGTGCGTACTATCTTTTATGATATGAATGGTCAAGCGCGTCGTATTTATATCACTGATGAAAACGCACAAACAAACGCAAGTGTGAAACCTAAAGCCGATAAATCTAACCCAAACCATATTGGTGCACAGATGCCAGGATCAGTAAATGAAGTGAAAGTGACAATTGGTGATACTGTTAAAAGTGGACAACCACTCATTATTACAGAAGCAATGAAAATGGAAACAACAATTCAAGCACCATTTGATGGCGTGATTAAAAATATTACGGTAGCACAAGATGATGCAATTGAAACAGGAGATTTATTAGTAGAATTCGAATCTGAAGAGTAAAAAAGGCAACGTCACGTATTGATGTGACGTTGCCTTTTTCCTAAATTGAATTACTTTGCACTGCGTATTGTTCTTAACATGAGTACGATAAAGTACGTAATTAATCCGAAGAGCAGTGTGATAAATAGTGCATGCAATAGTGCAATAAATAAATTCACATGTGTAATGATTGATAGTGCGCCTGTTGTCACTTGCAATATCACAAGAATAAACGATGCCGTATATCCATAACGAATAGTGCGATTATGTTTATAATGATTAATCGCATGTATAAACGTGAGCATAATCCAAATAAATGCGATTAATGCCATACCTCGGTGAGTGAAATTAACCCAATCTTGTGAGTTATGAGGGATAATGTCTTGAAACGGTAATGGCCAATCTCCATATGCTAGACTTGCTTTTTTATGGCGTACAAGTGCGCCCGTATATATCGTTAAATAAACAATTGCTGCCATAATCCATGTATAGATACGCAAAGGTTTTCTAATGAATAGCTCATCTGCTTCGTATTTTCGATCCACCTCGAATATGATTAACGTCAATACAAATACAGAAGAGAAAGATACTAAAGAAATACCGAAGTGTAAGGCAAGAATGTATGCATTTTGTTGCCACATGACAGCTGCTGCACCGATAAGTGCTTGCAACAATAAAAAGGCGATACATATAAGTGATAATGGCTTCACTTCTTTGATATAACCGATATGTTTCCATGCTACTATTGTGAGCCAGATAACTACTATTAATGATAATCCAGAAACAGCTCTATGGCTTAATTCAATAATCGTTTGTATCGGTAGATTTTGGGGTAGGAGCGCACCGTGACATAATGGCCAATCAGAGCCACAACCATTTGCTGAACCCGTCTTCGTCACTAATGCTCCACCAAGTTGTACCCATACCATGATAAGTGTAGCTGTTACCGATAACCATTTGAGATTTCGTTTGTTAAACAATAATGAACACCCCACTTAAAAATAACTATTGGGACTTTATAAAATGTAATAGCGTATAAAGACATGATAATATTGCGCTTTAACTTCCCAAATATAATCTTTGTTTAACGTATAATAAACCTTAACTATAATTATAACAATAAATGATATAGTAATTGTGTCATAAAATTGACGATTTTTGAATGTCTTTAAAGTGTCACAAATATCTAGATAAACATGTAGTAAATCACTATAAAATAATATATCATTGTATTATATGAAAAATTTAGGAGGGAGATTATGAACAAAGATATCACTTTGTCACATGACACAAGCCGATTAACTTTTAAAGAGTTACAGCAAATTATTAAAATGGGGCTTGTACAAGGTAACTTAATTCCTGCATTTGCAGGTGCTTGGCTTGCGATAGTGTTGGCAAACCACTCCTTTCTCTCGTCTGTACCACAAATATTAATGATGATAGTAGGATCTACGTTAATCATGGGTGGGGCATGTGCTGTAAATAATTATTACGATCAAGATATCGATCGTATCATGCCTAGTAAACAACAAAGACCCACAGTTAATGAACGTATTTCCGATAGAAACTTATTAATTTTAAGTTTTGGGATGATGCTTATTGGGGAAGCATTATTGTTTGCACTAAATATTCCATCAGGGGTCATTGGTCTGTTAGGCATTGTAGGATATGTTTCTTTTTACTCAATTTGGTCTAAGCGACACACTGTATGGAATACTGTAATAGGTAGTTTTCCTGGTGCAGTTCCACCGTTAATTGGCTGGACTGCTATTGAAGGAAATATCAGTATGGTAGCTATTGCATTATTTTTAGTCGTATTTTGTTGGCAACCAATTCATTTTTACGCTTTAGCCATCAAGAGAAAAGATGAATATTCATTAGCTAATATCCCGATGCTACCTTCAGTTAAAGGATTTAAACGTACGAGAGTAAGCATGTTTATCTGGCTTGTACTATTACTTCCATTACCATTCCTATTAAGCGATTTAGGTGTTACATTTATTATATTAGCGACATTACTAAATCTCGGTTGGATTTATATGGGATTAACAAGCTTTAAAAAGGATTCAGATCAAACGAAATGGGCTACAAAGATGTTTATTTATTCCTTAAATTATTTAGTAGTATTCTTTGTACTCGTAGTTGTGGTCTCACTTATTCAAATGTTCTAATTATATATTTATAAGGATGAAATTTATGAATTTACCAATATTACCTACATTAAGTACCAGTTTCATAGTTATAAGTGCCATTCTTGTTGCAATAGGTTGGCGCAAAATTTGGAAAAGACAAATTGAAAGTCATAAAAAAATCATGTTAACCGCTGCTGTATTCGCACTTTCGTTCTTCATCATATACGTTTCAAGAACGATATTTATTGGAAATACAGCATTCGGTGGTCCAGATTCTATAAAGACGTACTACACGATTTTCCTTGTATTCCATATCAACTTAGCGACAATTGGTGGGGTACTTGGACTAATCCAAATCATAACTGCATTTAAAGATAAATTTAAAGTGCATCGATTTGTTGGTCCAATTGCTTCGATTGTATGGTTCTTTACAGCAATTACGGGCGTAGCAGTATATATATTATTATATGTACTTTACCCAGGTGGACACACAACTTCATTATTGAAAGCGACCTTAGGTTTATAATTTCATTTAAAAAGACCCAGGCAATGTTATATACATTGGCTGGGTCTTTTTAAATATCATTAATTAGAAATATAGCGTTGTAAATGCTTTGCGGTTACTGAGTCTTTGCAATCTAACAGACCGTTTGGCTCTCCCTCATAAAGTAATTGGCCTCCGTTTTCACCTGCATATGGACCAATATCAATCATCCAATCTGCAAACGTCATCATTGTTAAATTATGTTCAATAATCACTAACGTATTGCCCTGTTCGATTAAGTTGTTGAAGCACTCCAATAACACAGGTATATCTTCTTCGTGTAAACCAGTAGTAGGTTCATCGAAGATAAATATTTTATCTTGAACCGTATGTGTCATATATCTACTTAATTTAACGCGTTGTACTTCACCACCAGATAATGTATCTAGAGACTGTCCGAGTGTCATGTAATTAAGTCCTGTAGATTTTAAAGATTGCAATGGCGTTGAAATGTTAGGTTTCTCTTTGAAGAAATGAATAGCTTCATCAACAGTTAAATCGAGAATATCTGCTATTGAATAACCATCTACTGTAGCTTCTAATACTTCCGGTTTATATCTCTTACCTTTACAAACATCACAAACTTGTGTGAAATCTGGCATAAATGCTAATTCTGTCTTTAATACACCTTTACCATTACATTCTGGACAAGCACCTTCTGAATTATAACTAAACATAGACTTCTTGAGCTTGGTATTTTCACTAAAGTAACTTCTCACATCATCAAAAATATTAAGATAAGTGAGCAAGTTAGAACGGTTAGATGCATGAACGGGCTTCTGATCAATAAATATAGATTGTTCAGAATGATTAAGTGCAGCATGGATTAGTGAACTCTTTCCTGAACCTGCTACACCTGTAACAACCGTCATTGCTTGTTCCGGAATTTTAAATGAAATGTCGTTAATGTTGTTGTGCTTAATATGAGCATACTTAAAGAAATTTTCATGTTTTCTTATTTCATTTTTAAAATGATGTTGTTGTCTCAGTGCATGTCCAGTACTTGTTGTGGAGTTTATCAATGATTGGTAGTCACCAGTAAATGTAATTTCGCCTCCATTTTTACCAGCTAACGGACCTAAGTCTATTATGTGGTCAGCGATACGAATAACGTCAGGGTCATGTTCAACTACGAGTACCGTATTACCTTTAGATTTCAGAGACAAGATGATTTCATTTATGCGTTCAATATCATCTGGGTGCAGACCAATACTCGGCTCGTCTATAATATAAACTAAATCTGTTAAAGGGCTATTAAGATGACGAATAAGTTTGATTCTTTGAGATTCGCCACCAGATAACGTGTTCGTTTCACGCGATAATGTTAAATAATGAAGCCCGATATAGCTGAGTGATTCAAGTTGATTTTTTAATGGTTCTATGATGACTTGAGCCTTTTCAGATTTAATTTGTTGAATAAACTTCAGCGCTTCATCAATTGTTAAAGCAGTAAAATCTGCTATATCTAGACCGTTGATTTTACATTTTAAAACTTCTTGACTTAAACGTTTACCTTCACATTTTGGACATTTACTTGAAGTAACAACTCGATCTATCGCTTCTTTAAAACGTTTTTTCTCAAAGTTATCATTAAGTAAAAACGAACGGCGGAAACGATGAATCAGTCCTTCAAATTTTGCTGTTCTAGGCCATTCTTCAGGTGGATTTTTAAGTTTAGTTGGTTCAGTATATAAGAATGTATCTAACTCTTCTTTAGTATAGTCTTTGAGTTTTTTATCATTATCAAATAAACCAGAATATACATATCTTTTACCTCTCCAACTATCTGGTCTAAATGATGGGAATCGTATCGCATCTTCATTTAAAGATTTGTCAAAATCTAATAGCTCGTTCAAATCAATATCTTCCACATAACCTAAACCTGAACATTGTTCACACATACCTTTCGGGTTATTAAAGGAGAAGATATCGGAGTAGCCTACGAATGGTTCACCAATTCGTGACCAAAGTAAGCGTACAGACGCGTAAATATCGGAAATTGTGCCCACTGTAGAACGTGAATTACCACCTAGGCGCTTTTGGTTAATAATCATAGCTACCGGTAAATTTTCAATATGATCTACATTAGGTTTTGCATATTGAGTTAACTGATGTTGAATATATGTAGAATATGTTTCATTTAATAATCTTTCTGATTCAGCAGCGATTGTATTAAACACTAATGAAGATTTTCCAGAACCAGAACGTCCTGTAAAAACAGTTATTTTATGTTTGGGAATATCCACTGAAATATTTTTTAAATTATTTTGCTTGGCACCTTGTATATTAATTGATGTCATAAATTTTCACCTCACACTGATGTGTATACCCGAAATTGAAATGTTAGTCACTTTAGTAAAAGTTGAAAAAATAATAAATCAAAAGTTTATAAAAAATTTACATAGACTTGTCTTGCTTGTTTGAACAAGATACATGTACAATAAACGAAAGAATGTTTAGGTGGGTGGGCGATGACAAAGCTAATAATTAAAGTTATTGGTGTACTTCTATTGATGAGTTTCATAATTTATTTATTTTACTCACCACGTTTACAGTTTGATGTACTAGAAAATCCAAACGAAACAACGACAAATAAGAATCAACAGAAGGATTTGAAAAAGAGTGATGTCACAGAAAATAACCCAAAACCTAAAAAAGGTGTGGGGACGTGGGTAGGCCAACACGTGAGCAAATTGACTGAACGTTACGGCCAAGCTGACCGAGTATATCCATATCAGAAGAAATATAAAAATTACGTATTTAAAAATAAAGATTCTTATTATATCGTTTCAGCGAAAAAAGGAATTATTAAATCTGTTTATGCAACTGGAGAAGGGGCACATGTAGATCCAATACATATTAATGATGAGGCATCTAAAGTTTTTGAAAAATTCAGTGTAAATCCTGAACCAACAGTGAAGTCAAACGGTAAGCGTTATGATTTAGAATTATCTGATTCAGATATGAAAACACAGGCATTAGTAAAGTTTGACGATACTTACGCACAAATATTTATGGATCAGCAATCTAATAAAATTGTTGCTGTACGCTATTTAGATAGTGATGCTCTAGCAACGATTAAACCTTATCGGATGGTAGCTTCTGGAGGAAATAAAGAAATTAAGAATGACAATAATGATGTGCCTTATGAACAAAATTCAAATCAACTCATTACTTTATATGAGATTACAAATGAAATGCGTAAGTTAAAACATGTAAAACCTTTAACAATAAATAATAAAATAGCACATATCGCCTCATTTAACTTGTATGAAGCCACTGATAATAAAAGTGTTGAATTCACAGAAAATGCTTTAAAACAACAATTAAATAATCAACATGTTTCATTCACTTCTGCAAGCCAAAATGTCGGCTACGACTTTAATGATGTACCTACACTTATGCATAATTGGTTAAACTCTGACATACACAGATCAAGAATCCTTAACTCCAAGTACAATTCAATGGGTGGCGAAGTAATGGATGGTTACTATACACTTATATTTGTAAAGGAAAAATAGAAAGGAGCGCATTTGATGATTACAGAAGAAACACTGACAATACTTGATGATATTGAAGCACTAGGAGATAAGATCATGTCTTCACGTATTTTCATGGAATTCAAAACAGCTGAAAGCAACTTAGAATCTGATGAAGAAGCGCACTTATTATATCAAGCGTTTCTGAAGTCGAAAGGTCAATACGATGAAGTGATGCGTTTCGGTAAATATCATCCCGATTATCGTCAAATTATGCTCGAAACACGAAAGAGAAAACGTGCTTATGAAATGTTACCAGTTGTTATCGAATACAAACAAAAAGAAGTAGCTCTGCAAAATTTAATAGACGAAGTCATTGTTAAAATAGCTTATGCAGTTTCAGATAATGTAAAAATTGAAACAGGAAATCCATTTTTCCAAAAAGATGAAAGCGGATGTTCAACTGGAGGTTCATGTAACTGTTCGGTATAGAACTAAAACACAGACAAATTTTAAATTCAAAAAAGCACTTAGTACATTTGTACTGAGTGCTTTTTCTAGTCTTTCTCAATTAGTAATTTGATTGTTTATATCGATCGACGAGGTCTGGTCGATCGGTAATAATAGTATGTACGCCAAGCACTATTAAATCATCGATTAAATCTAAATTATTAATATGAATAAAACCAGGGACAATGTTTCGTTCGATTAACCAATAAATGAATTTTGGTGATGTTATTTTAATACCTTGTATTTCGATTGGCATTTGAAATGCGTGACTACGTGCTTCAAATAAATTGCTCGCACCGAATCTATATTTTACAAAGGCTTCTAATATCTCACCTTGGCTCGCACCTAATGCAATATGACCTTCACTGATGACTTTGAAACGTTCGAGTTGTTTTACATGTTCGCTCGTAACTAAGACCCGGTATTCTGCTTGATACTTCTTTATAATATCAAGCAATAATTCAGGGACAGGAAGTCCTTCTGGATCATTTTCATTATCTTTAATATGAATAATGAATCGCTTGTCGGGAAAAGCTTGCAATAACTCTTCCAAAGTCTGTAATTTAGCATCTGGGTGTCCTACGAATGGTTTATTACCATTGATATCTACGTAATGATATCCTGCATCTAATGTTTGTAATTCAGCAAGTGTATGTTCTGAAACCTTACCTGACCCATTCGTAGAAGCATCCAAGTCTATATCGTTAAATACAATGAAATGATGATCTTTAGTAATTCTTAAAATGATATCAAAACCATCTACTTTATGTTTATTTGCATGATGGAAGGCTAGTTTCGTATTACCAGGAACGTGGTGATTTCCGCCAATATGAGCAAAAAAATATGGAGCTGGTTTAGAGAAAAACGGTGGGATTTGTAGACGTTTCGGTTTATTTTTATACTTGGAGATAAATAAAAGACTGCTAACAATGCCTGTGATGCCAAGAAATGTGTGCTTAAAGAATTTGTTGATTGTTGCCATGGTCAGTCCCCTTTATTAACATGTGTATATTCATAAATATAGCAAATGTTTCACAAACTTTAAAACGATTGTCATTTATTAATAAGAGTGACCATGATATTATATAAGGGCTAATAGATGGAGTGATAAATATGGAGATAATATCTAGGACAAGTTTAATTATATATTTGAAGCATATGAAACATGAAAGACAAATTCGAAAGTTTGGCCATATCGTTCATAGTAATAGACAAAAACGTTTCGTCATTATGTATATTAATGAATCAGATGCAGATCAAATTGTAAGCAAACTCATGGGCTTAAAGTATGTCATGCAAATTGAAGGATCCCCATACAAGACATTGAAAAAGAACTACGAACGTGAACGCCACGAATATTCCTAATTCAAGCTTGATCGGGGGATAGAAAGCTATTAGACTGATGTTCAGTTTAGAAATTGTATAATGGTATAGTATTTTTAATGGCCTCGGTATAGATGAATTATTGTAAGGGTGGAATCCATCTTTGGAGACGTATTACACTCGTTAAATAATTGAAATATAGTTCAATTTGGTGAAATGTTTCAGGTGGTTGAACATCTATTTCTTTGATAGTTACATTATACTGTTCTGCTTGCTTATTAATGATGTTATATTTTTTATTAGGTTCAGGGTGTGGGTAATTTAAAGCATTGACCATAATATACATTGCTTGAAAATGTTTGCCACTCGTTGGTTCCATGACAATGGCAACAGAAGAAAGTCGTTTATTTGACTCAGGAGTATGGAAATAAACGATATGATTGATGCGTTGGTGGTTATATTCAATTAGCGTAGTAAATTCAAATAAATCTGTTAGCCCTTCGCCTAACGGGATGAATGATTGTTTCAATTTGTTGACCTCCTTTTAAACTAAACAATATATATAATATATTATAAGATTGGAAGTGTAAATTAAATGAGAGTAATTTCAGGAATCCATAAAAGTAAACCCCTTGTAAGTTTAGAAGGTCGCAATACACGTCCGACTATGGATAAAGTAAAAGAAGGTATGTTCAATAGCTTACAGGATATTTCAGGTATTGGCTTAGATTTATTCGCTGGTAGTGGCGCTTTAGGAATCGAGGCTTTATCTCGAGGTATGGAGAAAATGATTTTCGTAGACCAAAACTTCAAAGCAGTTAAAGTCATTAAAAGTAATCTAAAAAATTTAAATATCGAATCTCATGCAGAAGTATATAAGAATAATGCAGATCGTGCATTAAAAGCTTTATCAAAAAGAGATATTCAGTTTGATATCATTTTTCTAGATCCACCTTATGAAAAGGGGCTCATTGATTTCGCTTTAGAAGGTATTGCTAAGTTTGATTTATTAAAGAAAAATGGTATTATCGTGTGTGAGTTCAAGCATCAAGAAGAGATAGAAATAGCGCCTTTCCAAGAAATAAAGCGTTATCATTATGGTTTAACAGATACATTGTTATTAGAAAAAGGAGATTAATATGTCTACAACAAAAGCAGTTATCCCAGGGAGTTTTGATCCAATAACATACGGTCACATCGATATTATTGATAGAAGTGCCAACAGATTTGATGAGTTACATGTTTGTGTATTAAGAAATAGTAGTAAGTCGGGTACTTTTTCCGTTGAAGAACGTATTGAACTGATTGAGGAGTCTGTTAAACATTTAGATAATGTAACAGTGCATCACTTTAACGGATTGCTCGTTGATTTTTGTAATGAAATTGGTGCAGAAACAATTATAAGAGGTTTGAGAGCTGTAAGTGACTTTGAATATGAATTACGGTTAACTTCAATGAATAAGAAACTAAATCATGATGTGGAAACGATGTATATGATGACTAGTACTAATTATTCATTTATCAGTTCAAGTATTGTGAAAGAGGTCGCTGCATATAAAGCCGATGTGTCCAATTTTGTACCTCCACACGTCACTAAAGCCTTAGACAAGAAATTTAATTAATATAATAAACCAGCCCTAAATAGAGGAAATTTAATTAGAGGCTGGTACTTTTTTATTTAAAATTGTTGCAGGTAATGTTTATTTTCGTATCACCGGTGTATTGAAGTCAGTTTGCTCCAATTGTGGTGAAAGTAAATTATAAATTTCTGTAGCATGAATTTCATTTTTAAAGAAATGATTATTTTTCTGGTTCACTTGAGTAATAAAATTTCTTTCTGGAAATGATTGCTTTAAATATTTTAAATAAGCTTGCCCAGTAGCATTCATACCTAATATTCTAACGGCAGGGATGACTTCAAGATAGTCATTTTTTTGATTATTTAACAGAACATTCATTAACAGTCGTTGAATATGTGTATGAGTGTAACGTTTTGTCTTCAACATGTTGACCAATTCACCAAAGGAGTTGGCTTTTTTAATATATCCCTTAAGACGATATTCGAACCCTTCGCTCATCGTATAAATTTGTTTAAGTTCGTTTACACTATGAGTGAGGATTGCATATTTTAAAAAATTAAAAGTGTCTTCAGATGTGATAGGCGGTGCTGAATTTATGAGCGTATGTGGGAAAGGAGTAACATGTTGCCAAAGCTCATTACCATCAAATATAGATTTGCGTATCGCAGTTCCACTGGCAAAAGTATTATTAGCAATAGTTGAATTATGATGGTCGCTGTGTACGCGTTTAATCGTCCATGGTTTCATTTCAGACTCTTCGTTGTTGATCGCCTTGACATAGGATAGTCCTAAAATATTGTTTGGAGAAGAAAGTAACGTTGTATCTGGCATTAATTCATCAATGATTCGTGGATAGCTTTTACCTTCTTTGGATTTTTTTAGAAATTCGGTTGACTGTTCAATGTGACTCAATTCTGTACTTAATGATTTAAATGCGTCGATATCGCCTGATTCGCTACCAAAGACTAAGTGATTGGCCTCTAAGTAATCCGCAATTTTAACGCCTGAAGTAGCAAAATAAGGACCTGCTGAAAGTGATGCAAGTGCAGGTAATTCTACAACTAAGTCAACCGCTTGAAGTGCCATGTTTGTCCGAATAAACTTATTAAAAATGGCAGGTTCGCCTCGCATAACAAATTGACCACTCATGATAGCTATAGAAACATCGGCATCAGTCATTGACTTTGCCTTTTTTGCATGGTATAAGTGTCCATTGTGGAAAGGATTGTATTCAGTGATTAGTGCGACACTTTTCATTTGCATTTCTTCCTTTCAGTATTCATTATAGATATTGTAACAGATGATAATGTGTTAAGAAAAAATCTTGACAACTTATATCTATAAAGTTAAAATAAATTTTGTGCTTGTTAGAGGTGAAGCCAGATGAAATGGTCGATAACACAATTAAGAAAATTCCAAGATAAACCATTCGAATTCCACCATACGGTGAAATTTGATCATCTTGTAGAAACATTGGATTTAATTGATTTATCTGAGATAAATGTAGACGGTGAATTAACCGTGAAATCTAATGAAGTTATTGCAGATATTTATATTAAAGGAACTTATACAATGCCATGTGCACGTACATTAGTTCCTGTTAATGTACCTTTAGATATATATTCTCAAGAAGTTTTCGATTTAGAAGGATACGAGCAATTTGGTAGTGATGACGAAGAAGATGAACATTATCACGATGCATCAGATGGTATGATTAATCTTAAAGACATTGCAGAAGAACTCGTTATTATTGAGAAACCAATGCGCGTTGTATCTGAAGATAGTGACCAAATGTTGACAGAAGGTAATGGTTGGGAAGTTATTGACGAAGAACAAGCGGCCGAAATCGCTAATGAGAATGACGATGAGGATGCAAGTTCTCAAAAGGTCGACCCTAGGCTTCAAAAACTGCAACAATTATATGACAAAGAGTAATAGCGAATCTAAATATTTTATAGTATAATAGATTATTGGATTCGAGTAGAATTATTGCGTAATTGAAAAATAAGGAGGATTAATCATGGCAGTACCAAAAAGAAGAACGTCAAAAACAAGAAAAAATAAACGTCGTACGCATTTTAAAATTTCTGTACCTGGTATGACAGAATGCCCAAGTTGTGGCGAATACAAATTATCTCACCGCGTATGTAAAAACTGTGGATCATACAATGGTGAAGAAGTTGTATCTAAATAATTTTAATGGCTAGTATAAGCTATTGTATAATCGTTCATTAATTATTTGTGAAATAATTTTTGAACGATTTTTTTATATATTATATAAGTGGAATATCCGACTTCTATGTTGGAAAGCATATGTCCGTCGCTCAATGTAAACATGGAATAAAAGATAATAATTATAAATGAGGTATGAAAATGGAATCTATTACTTCAGCACAAAATAGTAAAATTAAACAAGCAAACAAGTTAAAAAAGAAGCGTGAAAGAGATAAAACTGGAAACGCGTTAATAGAAGGTATCCATCTCATTGAAGAAGCTGCCAAAAGTAATATTGTCATTAACCAATTATTTATAATAGATATAGACCGTATTGATGGTGAACTCCTTGAAGCTGCCCAAGAAGTGTATGAAATTAACTTAAAGGTTGCTGAAGTGTTATCAGGTACAGTTACACCTCAAGGTTTATTCGCGGTCATCGAGAAACCGCAATTTGCACCAGATGAACATCAACAAGTCTTGTTAATTGATCGCATACAAGATCCAGGTAATTTAGGAACGTTAATTCGAACAGCTGATGCAGTAGGGTTAGATTTAATCGTTCTAGAAAAGGGGACTGCTGACCCTTATCAAGATAAAGTGTTACGTGCAAGTCAAGGTAGTGTCTTCCATATACCGATAATTACGACGGATTTAAAACAATTCATGGACGAATTTGATGGTGATGTGTATGGTACAACAGTTGAAGGTGCGGTATCTTATCGTCAAGTTGAAAGTCAAAATCGTTTTGCCTTGTTATTAGGAAACGAAGGAGAAGGCGTTAACCAAGATTTACTTGAACACACTACAAAAAATCTAACTATTCCAATATATGGTCAAGCTGAAAGTTTAAATGTAGCTATTGCTGGAAGTATTATGATGTATCATTTGAAAGGTTGACCCTTACATTTAAAATCGTATATAATAAAGTTGATATTATGACTAAAGACAAATAAATATAAACCGAGAAAAAGACGTAAACTGATATTCAGCAAGTGTGAAAGGGAGAAGAGCCATAGACTGAAAGCGATTCCTTTGCGATTAGTTTTTTTCATCTTTTTGGTTACTTAAAGAAATTTAAGTCGGAAATCATTTCCGTTATCAAAGATATCAAGTGTATGCATATGCATAAATTTGGGTGGTACCACGGAAGGCTTTCGTCCCAGTTTCAGGGATGGAAGTCTTTTTTTAATGATTACATATAGATGTTAAGTCATACATTTTAAATATAGGAGGATTTTGGATGACACAATCTGAGACAATGACTGAGCTTAAACAACAAGCTTTAGTAGACATAAATGAAGCTCAAAATGAAAAAGAATTACAAGATGTAAAAGTTAAATACTTAGGTAAAAAAGGTTCTGTTTCAGGATTAATGAAACATATGAAAGATTTACCAAATGAAGAAAAGCCTGCTTATGGTCAAAAGGTAAATGAAGTAAGACAAACGATTGAAGGAGAAATTGAAGCACGCCGTGAACTATTAGCGAATCAACAATTAGAACAACAATTGCAAAGTGAAACAATCGATGTCACTTTACCGAGTCGTAAAGTAGCGATTGGTGCGAAACACCCATTAACACGTACGATTGAAGAAATTGAAGATTTATTTTTAGGTCTAGGCTTCGAAATCGTTGATGGTTATGAAGTTGAGCAAGATTACTATAACTTTGAAGCACTTAACTTACCGAAATCACACCCAGCTAGAGATATGCAAGATACATTCTATATTACTGAAGAAATCTTAATGCGTACACATACTTCACCAGTACAAGCTAGAACGCTAGAACAACGTAATGGCGAAGGTCCGGTGAAAATCTTGTGCCCTGGTAAAGTTTACCGTCGAGATTCAGATGATGCGACACACAGTCACCAGTTTACGCAAATTGAAGGCTTAGTCGTAGATGAAAATATTAAAATGAGCGATTTAAAAGGAACGTTAGAATTGTTAGCAAAGCACTTATTTGGTGAAAATAGAGAAATTCGACTAAGACCAAGTTACTTCCCATTTACTGAACCATCAGTTGAAGTTGATGTATCATGCTTCAAATGTGGTGGATCAGGTTGTAACGTATGTAAACAATCAGGTTGGATTGAAATTTTAGGTGCTGGTATGGTCCATCCAAATGTATTAGAAATGGCAGGATTCGATTCAGATAAATATAGTGGTTTTGCGTTTGGCATGGGACCTGATCGTATTGCTATGTTGAAATATGGTATAGAAGATATCCGTCATTTTTACACGAATAATATTCGTTTCTTAGATCAATTTAAAGCAGTAGAAGATAGAGGTGAAAAATAATGATTATTTCAAAAGAATGGTTGTCAACGTACGTAAATATCGATCAACCTGTCGATGAATTAGCTGAGAAAATTACACGCACAGGTATTGAAGTCGATGATATCGTCGATTATACAAAAGATATAAAGAATATTGTTGTCGGTTATATTGAATCAATCGAAGCACATCCTGATGCAGATAAATTAAACATTTGCCAAGTCGATATCGGTGAAAAAGAATCTGTACAAATTGTTTGTGGTGCACCAAATGTGGATGCAGGTCAAACAGTTATTGTAGCTACTGTAGGGGGTAGATTACCTGGTGGCATTAAGATTAAACGTGCTAAATTACGTGGAGAACGCTCTGAAGGTATGATTTGTTCACTTCAAGAAATAGGCATTCCAGCTGCCTTAGTTCCAAAAGCATTTGAAAATGGTATTTATGTATTTTCAGAAAAAGTTCAACCAGGTACAGATGCGTTAACAGCACTTTATTTAAATGATCAAGTGATGGAATTTGATTTAACACCAAATAGAGCCGATGCTTTAAGTATGATTGGTACCGCATACGAAACAGCGGCGTTATACAATTTACCATTAACTAAACCTAAAACAACAAGTAAAGCTTCATCTGAAGAAGCATCAAATACATTGTCTGTAAATGTTCAGAACACAGATAAAGTTCCATACTATAGTGCAAGAGTAGTTAAAAACGTAACAATTGGTCCATCACCAGAATGGATGCAAATGCGATTAATCAAAGCAGGTATCAGACCAATTAATAACGTCGTAGATATTTCGAATTATGTTCTTCTAGAATATGGTCAACCATTACACATGTTCGATAAAGATCAAATTGGTTCAGAAGTGATTGAGGTAAGACGAGCTGATGACAATGAAAAAATTACTACATTGGATGACCAAGAAAGAACATTAGTAGATTCAGATATCGTAATTACAAATGGTGAAAAACCTATTGCGATTGCTGGTGTAATGGGCGGAGATTTTTCAGAAGTTACAGAGAATACAAAGAATGTAGTGATTGAAGGGGCAATATTCGACCCAGTATCAATTCGTCATACATCAAGACGATTAAACTTAAAGAGTGAATCTTCAAGTCGTTTTGAAAAAGGTATCGCTACAGAATTCGTTGATGAAGCGGTTGACAGAGCATGCTATTTATTAGAAACATATGCGAGTGGCACCGTCACAGAAGGACGTGTAGCTAAAGGTGAATTAGGAGAATTTACGACACCAATTCAAATAACTGTAGACAAAATTAATCAGACAATCGGTTTATCTCTATCAGAAGATGAAATTGAATCAATCTTTGTACAATTAGGATTTGAAACAAAACGTAATGGTTCAGCATTAACAGTGTATGTACCATCACGACGTAAAGACATTACAATTCAAGCAGATTTAATTGAAGAAATCGCAAGAATTTACGGTTATGACGCATTACCATCTACATTACCAACATTCAATAAAGTAACAAATGGTGCGTTAACAGATAGACAATCAAAATCACGTGTCATTAAAGCATCTTTAGAAGGTGCTGGTTTAAGTCAAGCTATTACTTACTCATTAGTTGATGAGAATCGTGCGAAAGATTTTGCGTTAGTCGATAGATCTACAATTTCATTGTTAATGCCAATGAGTGAGGCGCATGCAGTATTACGTCAAAGTTTAATCCCACATTTACTTGACGCTGTAGCTTACAATGTGGCCCGTAAAAATACAAATGTTCGCCTATATGAACTAGGACGCGTATTCTTTAGTAATGGGGAAGGCCAATTACCTGATGAAGTAGAATATTTAAGTGGTATTTTAACAGGTGATTATACTTGGAATACTTGGCAAGGTAAGAAGGAACAGATTGATTTCTTCGTTGCTAAAGGTGTTGTAGATCGTATTGCTGAAAAGCTTGATATACAATTTGAATACGAAGCTGGTGAAGTGGATGGTTTACATCCAGGACGTACTGCTATCGTCAAGTTGAATAACGAAACAGTAGGGTTTATCGGTGAATTACATCCTCGTGTTGCTAAAGAGAATGACTTGGATAGAACGTATGTATTCGAATTAAATTACGATAAGCTCATGGACGTGTCTGTTGGATATATCAATTATCAACCTATCCCAAGATATCCTGGTGTATCTAGAGATATTGCATTACTCGTTAATCGTCAAATGCCATCATCAAGTTTAATTCAAGTTATCCGTGAACATGGTAGTGATATTTTACAAAATGCAGAAGTCTTTGATGTTTATGAAGGTGAACATGTTGCTGAAGATGAAAAATCAATTGCTATTCGACTTTCATATTTAGATACAGAACAAACGTTAACTGATGAAAAAGTTAATGCAGTACATGAAGAAATTTTAACTTCTTTACAAGAAATTGGTGCTACAATTAGATAGATGAATTTATAAATAACCCCCTGTTAAGGAAACAAACCCTTAACGGGGGGGTTTTATATTTATGGGTGAAATATAGTAAGTTGGGTTACTTTGTTTATAATAATTATTTATGCTTTTGTTGAACTAAGTTTTGAGCTTTATTACGATTTGCGAAATGCTTTTTAGAGATGTTATCTAAATAATTGATACCGTAGCGTTCAATCACTTTTGCAGCGGCAAGGTCTACCTTTTTACTCGCACCTTTTGGTATCTCTAGGTGAGCTTCTTTAGCAATTTGATCCATATATTTAACGAATGCATATCTAGAAATGATGCTCGCAGCAGCAATGGCTAAAGATTTAGATTCACCTTTCGTTTCGAATTTTGTTTTTTCACTAAAAGGTATTTCGGTTAATGCATATCGTTTATAAACACCTGGTTGTGCAAATTGATCGATAACTATGTAATCTAATGCTTCGTTATCAATTTTTTGTGTAACATTAAGGATAGCTTGGTTATGTAACACTGCTTTCATTTTAACTTGTGACCAACCCGATTTTTGTCTTTCGTTATATTTATCATTTTGTAAAGTTAATAACGAATGGGGAACAAATGTAATCAGTTGTTCAGCAATTTCTACAATTTTTTTATCGGTTAATTTTTTAGAATCATCAACGCCTAATGTTTTTAATAACTCGACGTGCTCTTTAGAAATGTAGGCTGCACATACAGTTAAAGGACCAAAGTAATCACCACTACCAGCTTCATCACTACCGATACAATGATATTGATTATATTTTGGAGTGTTATTTTTAATTGATGACTCTTTCGATGGTTTCTCAGATGTATGGTTTGGTAATAATTGTGATGCAATCGTTTGAGCATCTTTGCCTTGAAACATAACCTTATTCGAATTGTAAATCGAAATTGATGTGCCTTGATGTTTTACTTTCGCTTTCATGCCTTGTGGCAGATGAGTTTGTTCAAATGATAATTTAGAGATAAGTTTCTGTATCTCAGATTCGGATAATTTTAGTACAACGTTTGTCATTGTTTAGCCTCTCTTTAATCCATATACTTTAAATTAAACAATATACATCATATCACGTGTGAATTCATATACGAAATAGTTATAAAATGTAGTTAAAAGGAAATTAAAGTTTTCTAGTTAAAATAGTAATAAAATATTTAAATATAACAATTCACACCTCTTACAAAATAATAATGACTCGTGTATAATGGTTCGTGATAAATATTCTAAAATAGTATAATACTAAAAGAATGAATGAGATTGTTCGGAAATATATTTAAAGTCAGGAGTTATAATATGGGTGAGTTTAAAAATCGAATTAATGTAACTATCAACGATCAGCATTATACAATTGTCGGTGAAGACAACCCTGAACATATTCGCTATGTTGCACATTTAGTAGATGATAGACTTAAAGAGTTAGGTAGAATGAGTACAGGGCTTGATACTACACGAAAAGCAATATTAACTGCAGTGAATATCATGCATGAAAAAGTTCAAGTAGAAGAAGAAAATTACCAATTACAACAAGAAATTAAGAAATTAAAAAATCAAGAGTAAACCATGCTACTTGATTTACTTGTTATATTGTTTATTTGTTACATAGGTGTGATTGGTTTTAGGAGAGGGTTATGGCTTAGTGCCTTACACTTAAGTTCTACATTGTTTGCATTGTGGCTATCTTCAACATTATATAATCTAGTCGCAGCGAGGTTAGATTTATTTATTCCTTTTCCAATAACACATGCATATCACATGACTTATACATTTCATTATGATGAAATTGAGACAAGGTTTAATCATATTATTGCTTTTGTCATTATATTTATCTTAACGAAAGTAATTTGTTATTGCATGATTGTATCGTTTGATTATGTAATAAAGCAATTGTCGATTACACAATTTAGTCGTTATGGTGGTATTGCATTAAGTTTTATATCTTCTTGTATTTTTAGTGTGATATTTTTATATTGCATATCACTGTATCCTTTAGATATTTTCCAATCACAATTATCAAATTCATTAATTGCGAGACATTTTGTAAATCATATACCGTTATTATCCCAATTTATTAACGAACTATAATAGTAAGCACTATTGTTAAAATGTCATGTTTCGTATTTTGAACATATTTTACTTTAAGGGCATATTCGATTTACTGGTTAATTTAAAGCAGTAATTGTTGTTGCCCCTTTTTTTATGGAGGGAATGTCATGTCAAAGAAAGAAATTATAAAATTACTAGAAAAAATAGCTGTATATATGGAATTAAAAGGGGAGAACACTTTTAAAGTTTCTGCATATCGTAAAGCAGCACAAAGTTTAGAAACGGATGAACGTCCATTAGATGAAATTGATGACGTGACGGAACTTAAAGGCATTGGAAAAGGTGTAGGCGAAGTAATTAATGAATATCGAGAACAAGGTAAATCAACAACTCTTGAAGCGCTACAAGATGAAGTACCTGCTGGTTTAATCCCACTATTAAAAATTCAAGGTCTTGGTAGTAAGAAAATAGCAAAGTTATATAAAGAACTTGGTATCGATAGTAAGGATGCTTTACAACAAGCTTGTGAGGCAGGAAAAGTGAGCGAACTAAGTGGATTTGCTAAAAAGACAGAACAAAATATATTAGAAGCTGTTAAAGCTTTGGGTGCTAAAAAAGATCGTTATCCGATTGACCAAATTGCTGGGTTAAGTCTAGAAATTGATAGCTATTTGTCCGAGATTGAAGCTATTGATCAATTTAATGTAGCAGGTAGCTTTAGACGTTTTAAAGAATCTAGTAAAGATATTGATTATATTATTAGTACCGATGATCCTGAAACAGTACAACAAGCATTGTTAGAAATACCAAATAAAGTTAAAGAAGTAGCGATAGGACATACTAAAATATCGCTCGAACTTTCATACGACGATGAAACAATTGGAGTGGACTTTAGACTTATTGAACCATCGGCGTACTATCATACGTTACAACATTTCACGGGTTCTAAAGATCACAACATTCGTATTCGTCAATTAGCTAAAGAAAGAAATGAAAAAATTAGTGAATACGGTATAGAACAGCAAAATGGTGAGTTGATTCAATATCAAAGTGAAGCAGAAATATATGAACATTATGGAGTGAATTGGATTGCACCTGCTATGAGAGAAGATGGTAGTGAATTTGATAAATCACTTACAAATATACTTCAATTAGACGATATTAACGGTGACTTGCATATGCATACAACCTTTAGTGATGGTGCATTTAGTATAGAAGATATGGTGAAAGCAAATATTGAAAAGGGTTACCAATATATGGTTATCACTGACCATTCACAAAGTTTAAAGGTTGCGAATGGGTTATCAGTCGAGCAACTATTACGTCAAAATGAAGAAATTAAAACGCTCAATGATAAATATGATGAAATTGATATTTATTCAGGTATTGAAATGGATATCTTACCTAATGGAGAATTGGATTATAGCGATGAGGTATTAGCTCAATTAGACTATGTGATTGCAGCAATTCACCAAAGCTTTAATCAACCTCAGGAAGAAATTATGAAACGACTTGAAAATGCCTGCAAAAATCCATATGTACGCCATATTGCACATCCAACCGGTCGCATTATAGGTAAAAGACCAGGCTATGAACCTGATATAGACAAATTGTGTGAAATGGCGGAGGCAACAAACACAATATTAGAGATAAACGCAAATCCGAAACGATTAGATTTAAACGCTGAAGTTGTACGTAAACATCCGAATATTCGATTGACGATTAATACAGACGCTCACCATGTAGATCATTTAGAATTTATGGAATATGGTGTGGCTACTGCTCAAAAAGGATTTGTGCATAAAGAGCGTGTTATTAATACTTTATCTCGTGAAGATTTTAAAGATTTCATTGAAAATAACATTAAATTGAAGAAATAGAGGGATTGTATGAGACAGAAATCATTAGATGTCTTAGAATTCGATAAAATTAAAGCACTGGTAGAAAAAGAAGCAATGAGTGATATCGGTGTTGAAAAAATCAAAGCAATGTCACCAGCTACAGATATTAAAACGGTGGAATTTCAGATTAATGAAACTGATGAAATTGCACAAATCTATAATAAACATCGCTTACCAAGCTTAAGCGGTCTATCAAAAATTTCTCACTACATTCACCGAGCAACTATCGGTGGTGTACTCAATGTTCGTGAACTTAATTTAATCAAACGACTTATTCAAGTACAAAATCAATATAAAACATTCTACAATAACTTATTAGAAGAAGATGAAGAAGTTAAATATCCTATTCTAGATGAACGAATGAATCAACTACCGGTATTAACAAATGTATATCAAGAAATTCATCAAAAATGTGATGCCCATGATTTGTATGATCATGCTAGTTATGAATTACAAGGTATAAGAAGTAAGATTTCAACTACGACACAACGCATCAAACAAAATCTTGATAAAATCGTTAAAAGCCAAGCAAATCAGAAGAAACTGTCTGATGCGATTGTCACAGTGAGAAATGAACGTAATGTAATTCCTGTCAAAGCAGAGTATAGACAAGATTTTAAAGGGATTGTGCATGACCAATCTGCCTCAGGTCAAACTTTATATATCGAACCCACTTCTATCGTTGAGATGAACAATCAAATTAGTCGATTAAAAAATGATGAAGCGGCAGAACGAGAACGAATTTTAACAGAAATCACTGCACTTGTAGCCGAAAATGCAGAGGAATGTTTAACGTCTGAATCAATTATGGGACAAATTGATTTCTTAACTGCCAAGTCACGTTATGCACGTGATATTAAAGGTACAAAACCTCAATTTACAGAAGAAAGATCTGTATATTTACCTAAAGCATTTCATCCTTTATTAGATCAAGAAACTGTTGTTGCAAATACGATTGAATTTGCTGAAGACGTTAATACCGTAATCATAACGGGGCCAAACACAGGTGGTAAAACGGTAACCCTTAAAACGTTGGGGCTCATCATTATAATGGCTCAATCAGGTTTGTTAATTCCGACATTAGATGGTAGTAAATTGGGCGTATTTGATAATGTCTATTGTGATATCGGAGACGAGCAATCTATCGAGCAATCTTTATCTACATTCTCATCACATATGAAAAATATTGTAGAAATATTACAAGATGCCAATAAACAAAGCATTATTCTATTTGACGAGTTAGGTGCAGGAACAGACCCAAGTGAAGGTGCGGCTCTTGCGATGAGTATATTAGACTATGTCCAAGAAATTGGTGCACTTGTGATGGCAACAACGCACTATCCAGAACTGAAAGCCTATAGTTACAATAGAACAGGTGTTATGAATGCAAGTGTAGAATTTGATGTAAATAGCCTAAGTCCAACATATAAGTTATTGATGGGTGTGCCAGGGCGTTCAAACGCTTTCGATATTTCCAGAAAATTAGGTTTAACAACTAAAATAATACAAAAAGCCAAATCTATGATTGGTCAAGACGAACAAGAAATTAACGAAATGATTGCATCATTAGAATATAATTCAAAACGTGTAGACGAACAACGCATCGAGTTAGATCAACTATTAAGAGAAGCCCAAAGTGTACACGATGATTTAGCTAAACAATATAGTCAGTACCAGAATTACCAAAAGCAACTCATCGAACAAGCTAAAGAAAAAGCTAATCAACGCGTGAAAACAGCAACTAAAGAAGCGGATACTATATTAAAAGAATTACGACAATTACGTGATAAAAAAGGCGCTGACGTGAAAGAACACGAATTAATCGATAAGAAAAAGCAACTAGATGATCAATATGAAGCGAAATCAATTAAAAAAGAAGTCCAAAAACAAAAATATGATGAAATCAAAGCAGGCGATGAAGTAAAAGTACTCACATATGGACAAAAAGGCGAAGTGCTTGAACTTGTAGATAATGACGAAGCGGTTGTTCAAATGGGTATTATCAAAATGAAATTACCGTTATCAGATCTTGAGAAAACGAAGAAAACAAAACCACAACCAACAAAAATGGTTAAACGTCAAAATCGACAAAGCATTAAAATGGAACTAGATTTACGTGGTTATCGTTACGATGAAGCAATGGTTGCAGTAGACCAATATTTAGATCAAGCTGTGTTGAGTAACTACGAACAGGTTTACATTATTCACGGTAAGGGTACCGGTGCTTTACAAAAAGGTGTGCAAAATCATTTAAAACAACATAAAAATGTGTCATCATTTAGAAACGGCATGCCTAGTGAAGGTGGTTTTGGCGTTACAGTAGCAACGTTAAAATAATAATGAGCAAAGAGGTATGCAGATTTATAAAAAGTCTGTTATAATTTCCTCATCATTTGAATATTAAGGAGGATTGGCATATATGGCACTTGTAAAAGTAACAGATTCAAACTTTGATGAAAATATCCAATCTGGCGTTAAATTAGTAGATTTCTGGGCAACTTGGTGTGGCCCATGTAAAATGATTGCGCCAGTTTTAGAAGAATTAGCAGGAGATTACGATGGTAAAGCAGATATCTTAAAATTAGATGTCGACGAAAACCCATCAACAGCTGCCAAATTTGAAGTAATGAGTATTCCAACATTACTCGTATTTAAAGACGGTGAACCAGTTGATAAGATCGTAGGTTTCCAACCTAAAGAAAACTTAGCTGAAGTGATTGATAAACATCTATAAAATTCATTAAGATTAGCTGGGACATTAATTAAATTAATGTCCCAGTTTTCCATTTTTTAGAAAAAATATTGAGTGTCGATTGAATATCAATATTGAATAAATTACGAAAATGTATGCAAATCTTATAACGATACATATTAAATATTACAATAACCAATTTCAAAGAAAGGAGGAAATTATATGATGGATACGGAAACTCACCAAAAAATAAAGCGAAAATTATCAGTCGTTCCAATGGAACCAGGTTGTTATTTAATGAAAGATAGACAAAATCAAGTCATCTATGTAGGGAAAGCGAAAAAATTACGCAATCGTTTACGATCCTATTTCACAGGTGCACATGATGCTAAAACTACTAGGTTAGTAGGAGAAATCCGCAATTTTGAATTTATCGTTACTTCGAGTGAAACCGAATCTCTACTACTTGAACTAAATTTAATCAAACAATACCAACCTCGTTATAATATCCTATTGAAAGACGATAAAAGTTATCCTTTTATAAAAATAACGAAAGAAAAGCATCCAAGACTTATGGTTACCCGTACAGTAAAGAAAAATAGTGGTAAATATTTTGGCCCGTACCCTAACGCATATTCAGCGCAAGAAACGAAAAAGTTATTGGATCGCATTTATCCATTTAGAAAATGCGATAAAATGCCAGATAAATTGTGTTTGTATTATCATATCGGTCAATGTATGGGGCCATGTGTTTATCCAGTTGATTTAGATAAATATGCCCAAATGACGAAAGAAATAACTGAATTTTTAAATGGTGAAGATAAAACGATTCTTAACAATTTGGAACAACGAATGAATGCTGCGAGTGAAGAGCTTGATTTCGAAAGGGCAAAAGAATATCGTGATTTAATTCAACATATTCAGAATTTGACTAAGAAACAGAAACAAAAAATGACCACAACTGATAATACAGTGCGAGATGTATTCGGTTATAGTGTTTCTAAAGGTTGGATGTGTGTGCAAGTGTTCTTTATTCGTCAAGGCGACATGATCAAAAGAGATGCAACGATGATTCCAATCCAACAAACACCGGAAGAAGAATTTTATACGTTTATTGGACAGTTTTATGATTTAAATCAACATTTATTACCGAAAGAAGTACATGTGCCTAAACAGTTAGATCCAGATGTCATTCAGTCAGTTGTTGATACGAAGATTGTACAACCTGTACGTGGCAAGAAAAGAGAAATGGTCGATTTAGCGAGTCATAATGCTAAAGTAACACTTGAAAACAAATTCGAATTGATATCAAAAGATGAGTCTCGTACAGTAAAAGCAATCGAAGAGCTCGGTGAGGCCATGGGTATTCAAACTCCAATAAGAATTGAAGCGTTCGATAATTCTAATATTCAGGGTGTCGATCCTGTATCAGCAATGGTTTCATTTGTGGATGGTAAGCCGAATAAAAAAGGTTATCGCAAATATAAAATTAAAACAGTAGAGGGCCCAGACGATTATAAATCGATGCGAGAAGTAGTGCGTAGAAGATATACGCGTGTATTAAACGAAGGCTCACCATTGCCAGATTTAATACTCGTTGATGGCGGTAAAGGTCATATGTCAGGTGTTATCGATGTGCTTGAAAACGAGCTAGGATTAGATATTCCTGTAGCTGGTTTGCGTAAAAATGAAAAACATAAAACATCTGAAATCCTTTATGGTGAAAATGCAGAAATTGTACCATTGAAGAAAAATAGCCAAGCATTTTACTTATTGCATAGAATACAAGATGAAGTACATCGCTTTGCAATTACATTCCACAGACAAACACGTCAGAAAACGGGTCTTCATTCTGTGTTAGATACTGTTGATGGTATCGGATCAAAACGTAAGACTAAATTACTGCGTACATTCGGTTCAATAAAAAAGATGAAAGAAGCTACAATTGAAGATTTTAGAGCGAGTGGGCTACCAGAAAAAGTAGCTAAAAATCTGATGGAGGCACTAAAAAAATAGAGATGTGGCAATTTTTTGGCATGAGAATCATTCTCATGCCCAAAAAATTATATTTTAGTGTTACAATAACAAATAACAGGCGTTCTTTTTTTGTTTGTATATGGAAGCGTTTACTAATTGATAAATGTTATCATTTAAAATTTTTAGTTACATGACCCTATATTGCAAACAATTAACGTAGAGATAATATTTATTAACGACATTTCTTTGCAATTACCATACGACATAAACAATTATAGTAACTGAAATTAGTTGAATGAAGTATACGTAAATTACAAATTCAAAGAAAGAACACCAAATAATTTAATTGTTTCACAGGGGGGCTTCCTTTTGGCATATTCGAAAAATCAATTCATGTTAAGACGCTTACATTCATTACTAGGCGTTATTCCAATAGGTGGATTCTTATTAGTGCATTTGCTTGTCAATCACCAAGCAACTAAAGGTGCAGAAGCATTTAACCAAGCATCTGCATTTATGGAATCTTTACCATTCTTAATTGTATTGGAATTTTTATTAATTTACATTCCGATTTTATATCATGCAGTTTACGGTGTACATATTGCTTTCACAGCAAAGGAAAACATTGGACATTATTCTAGATTCAGAAACTGGATGTTCTTTTTACAACGTGTTACAGGTGTTATCACGTTTATCTTTATTGCAATTCACTTATGGCAAACACGTATTCAATTATTGTTTGGTAAAGAACCAAACTTTGATATGATGCACGAAATTTTAACTAATCCATTAAACTTAATTGGATATATTATCGGTTTAATTGCTGTTACATTCCACTTTGCAAATGGCTTATGGTCATTCTTAGTAACATGGGGTGTATTACAATCTAAAAAATCACAACGCGTATTCACATGGGTTTCATTAATCGTGTTTATCGTTGTTTCATATATCGGTTTAAGTGCTACGTTTGCATTTTTATAATTTAAGAAGACATAGTTTTTATATTTAGGGGAGTGACATTTTATGGCAGAGAAGAAAGTTATTGTTGTCGGCGGTGGACTAGCTGGTCTCATGTCAACAATCAAAGCTGCAGAAAAAGGAGCACATGTTGATTTATTCTCACTTGTTCCTGTTAAACGTTCACACTCTGTTTGTGCACAAGGTGGTATAAACGGAGCGGTTAATACGAAAGGTGAAGGTGACTCACCAGCAATTCACTTTGATGACACAGTATATGGTGGGGACTTTTTAGCTAACCAACCACCAGTTAAAGCAATGACTGAAGCTGCACCACAAATCATCCATTTACTAGATCGTATGGGTGTTATGTTTAATAGAACAAACGAAGGTTTATTAGACTTTAGACGTTTCGGTGGTACTTTACACCACAGAACAGCATATGCAGGTGCAACGACAGGTCAACAGTTACTATATGCGTTAGATGAACAAGTAAGAAGTTATGAAGTTGACGGTTTAGTAACAAAATACGAAGGATGGGAATTCCTAGGTATTGTTAAAGATGATGACAATATGGCACGTGGAATTGTCGCACAAAACATGACAAACTCTGAAATCCAATCATTTGGTTCAGATGCGGTTATTATGGCGACAGGTGGCCCAGGTATAATCTTCGGTAAGACAACGAACTCAATGATCAACACTGGTTCAGCTGCATCAATTGTTTATCAACAAGGTGCTATGTATGCGAACGGTGAGTTCATCCAAATCCACCCAACAGCCATTCCTGGTGATGACAAACTACGTTTAATGAGTGAGTCAGCACGTGGTGAAGGTGGTCGTATTTGGACATATAAAGATGGTAAACCATGGTACTTCTTAGAAGAAAAATATCCAGATTATGGTAACTTAGTGCCACGTGATATCGCGACACGTGAAATCTTCGATGTATGTGTAAACCAAAAATTAGGTATTAACGGTGAAAACATGGTGTACCTAGACTTATCTCATAAAGATCCACATGAATTAGATGTTAAATTAGGCGGAATCATCGAAATTTATGAGAAATTCACTGGTGATGACCCACGTAAAGTACCTATGAAGATCTTCCCAGCGGTTCACTATTCAATGGGTGGATTATATGTAGATTATGATCAAATGACAAACATTAAAGGTTTATTCGCAGCAGGTGAATGTGATTACTCACAACACGGCGGTAACCGTTTAGGTGCGAACTCATTATTATCTGCAATCTACGGTGGTACAGTTGCAGGACCAAATGCAATTGACTACATTTCAAACATCGAAAAATCATATACTGATTTAGATGACAGCATTTATGAAAAACACGTTAAAGCTGAACAAGATAAATTCAATGAATTGCTCAATATGAAAGGTGACGAAAATGCCTACAAACTTCATAAAGAGCTAGGTGAAATCATGACAGCAAACGTTACAGTTGTTCGTGATAACAAGAATTTATTAGAAACAGACAAGAAAATCCTTGATCTTATGGAACGTTATAAAAACATCGACATCGAAGATACACAAACTTGGAGTAACCAAGCTGTTTTCTTCACACGTCAATTATGGAACATGTTAGAGTTAGCACGTGTTATTACAATCGGTGCTTACAACCGTAACGAATCACGTGGTGCACACTACAAACCAGAATTCCCAGACCGTAATGATGAAGAATGGTTAAAAACAACGTTGGCATCTTATCAAGGTATACATGAAGCACCTAAATTTACTTACGAACCTGTCGATATTAGTTTAATCCCGCCTCGTAAGCGAGATTACTCTGCTAAATCAAAAGGAGGTAAATAATCATGCCTGAAACTAAAGAAACAAACGAAGTGCAAGACCAACAACAGCAACAACAACCAAAACAAAAATCAATTAAATTAATCATAAAACGTCAAGATAATGCAGAATCAAAACCATACGAAGAGGAATTTGAAATCCCTTATCGTGAAAATTTAAACGTTATTGCATGTCTAATGGAAATTAGACGTAACCCTGTAAACAGTAAAGGTGAAAAAACAACTCCAGTAATTTGGGACATGAACTGTTTAGAAGAGGTTTGCGGTGCTTGTTCAATGGTTATCAACGGTAAAGCAAGACAATCTTGTTCAGCGATCGTTGACCAATTAGAACAACCAATCAAATTAGAACCAATGAGTACGTTCCCAGTTATTCGTGACTTACAAGTTGACCGTTCAAGAATGTTCGACAACTTGAAACGTATGAAAGCTTGGGTACCAATTGACGGTACTTATGACTTAGGTCCTGGTCCTCGTATGCCAGAGAAAAAACGTCAAACAGCTTACGAACTTTCAAAATGTATGACATGTGGTGTTTGTTTAGAAGTTTGTCCAAACGTAACACCTAAAAACGACTTTGTTGGGGCACAAGCAATTTCACAAGTTAGATTATTCAACCTACATCCAACAGGTTCTATGACAAAAGACGAACGTCTAGAAGCTTTAATGGGCGGCGGAGGATTACAAGAATGTGGTAATTCTCAAAACTGTGTGAATGCATGTCCAAAAGGTATTCCATTGACAACATCAATCGCTGCATTAAACAGAGAAACTTCATTCCATATGTTCAAATCATTCTTCGGTTCAGACCATCAAGTAAATTAATAAAAAATATGGAAGTATTTAAAGCGGGAAATCATTATTGTAATGATTTCCCGCTTTTTTATTAAAGATATTCCCATAACGTCTCATTATCATTTTCTAGACACTCTAGGAAATGAGGTATATTTCAAGATCATGGCTCTAACTAGCTACTAAGGTAAATGAGTAATAGAAAATATAAAATAGCATTGGAAGAAAATTATTTTATTCTTTCGGTAATGTTATTTTCGAGTGATTTTTAAAAATAGCTTATAACAGCTTCATCCTATTCAATAATAATTTGAATATAAACATGCTTAATGACGTTCAAAAGTCGACTATGCTAAAATAAAAAACAAGTAATATAAATAAGGATGAAGACGAATGGATAAACCGATTGGAGTTATAGACTCGGGCGTTGGTGGATTAACAGTAGCCAAAGAAATTATGCGCCAATTACCAAATGAAACTATATATTATCTTGGGGATATCGCACGTTGCCCATATGGTCCAAGAGAACCTGAAGAAGTAAAGAACTTTACTACAGAATTGGCTACTAAATTAATGAGTTTTGGTATAAAGATGTTAGTAATAGCATGTAATACAGCCACTGCTGTTGCTTTAAAACATTTACAAGATATTTTACCGATTCCCGTTATTGGGGTAATAGAGCCAGGTGCAAGAACAGCTATTATGACTACAAATAATAAAAAAGTTTTAATTCTTGGTACAGAAGGTACGATAAAATCAGAGGCATATCGTAACCATATTAAAAATATCAATCCTGAAGTTGAAGTCTCAGGAGTAGCATGCCCTGGCTTTGTACCACTCGTTGAAAAAATGAGATATAAAGATCCGACGATAACTAGTATTATTATGCATCAAACTTTAAAACAATGGAGAAATAGCGAAGCAGATACTGTTATTTTAGGTTGTACACACTATCCTTTACTATATCAATACATTTACGAATACTTTGGCGAAGAAAAAGTAGTTATCTCATCTGGTTTAGAAACTGCACGTGAAGTTAGTGCATTATTAACTTTTAGTAATGAACATGCTGGTTACAAAAAACAACCCAAACATCAATTTTTCTCAACAGGTAATACAGAACAAATTGAAAGTATTATACAAGAATGGTTAAACATGACTGTAAAAGTTGAAAGAATAGTATTATAAAGTGAGGAGCGAAATAAATGGAAGATTTAGTTATTGCGTCAAATAATAAAGGTAAAATAAATGAGTTTAAAGTCATATTTCCAGAATATAATGTAATCGGTATTTCTGATCTCATTGAAGACTTTGATGTAGAAGAAACCGGTGAAACATTTGAAGAAAATGCAAAACTTAAATCGGAAGCTGCGGCACGTGCGTTAAACAAACGTGTGATTGCAGATGATAGTGGACTTGAAGTCTTTGCGCTAAATGGTGAACCAGGTGTGTTTTCTGCTAGATATGCTGGAGAAGGTAAAGATGATGATGCGAATATCGATAAGTTGTTAGAAAACTTAGACAATGAATTAGACAGACGCGCTCGTTTCGTTTGTTTAGTAAGTATGAGTGCACCAGGCGAAGAAACGCAATTATTTGAAGGAATTATTGAAGGTGAAATTACTTTAAATAAAATTGGTGAAAATGGCTTTGGTTATGATCCAATCTTTTATGTTGTTGAAAAAAATAAAACAATGGCGCAAATCTCACCAGAAGATAAAAATGAAATTAGTCATCGTGCCAAAGCGATTGAAAAATTAAAAGCTCATTTTAAGGATGATCAATAATGACAAAATGGATTTTAATCAGTGATAACCATAGTGAACAAGGTATTTTATTTGATGTTATAAACGAACATGAAGATGCAGACGTAGCTATACATTTAGGTGATTCTGAGTTTGCTTATGATGATACAGAACTAAGCCATTATAAACGCGTGAAAGGTAATACAGACTTTTACCCGGAATTCCCAAATGAAGAGATTACTGAGAATAACGGTGTTAAAGCTTTTTATACACATGGGCATTTATATAGTGTAAATGCGACAAGAATGAAATTAGCAGAAAAAGCAAAATCATTAGGTTGCCAATTCGCATTTTATGGTCATACACATGTCGCAAAATATGAAAATATCGGTGGCGTACATGTTATAAATCCAGGTAGTATTTCACAATCACGCAGTAATATTGAAGAAACATATGCTGAAATACGCATCGATGAAACAGAACAAAAGGCAACTGTCGTATTCCGTAATAGAGAGCATAAAGAAATTGATAGTGAATCATTTGAATTATAAGTAAATGATTTGAGAAATAATAACTCCCACATCTAACTTAATTTGGGAGTGGGACAGAAATCGAATTTTCTAATGGAGATTTTGTAGTCCCACTCCGACAAGGATGACTAGGATTGAAAAAGCTTGAAATAAGTGCATTCTCAATTCAGACATCTACTGCCAAGTTGATAAAGAGTCTGAAACATTTAGTAAGTGTTCAGACTCTTTTTTCGCATTTAACTTTCTTCGAAATTTTCGTAAATATGATTATTAATCCATTGTTCTAACTGTTCTGTGCTTTCAAATATTGAAGCAGATTCAATTGTTTGAAATTGTCCTTCTTTTAATACACAAATATTTTCAGCTAATTTGAAAATTGTTTCTGTAATGTGACTCGTGAAAATAATAGTATGGTTATGGTCAGCGAGTGTTTTAAGTAGTGTTAAAAACAAATCTTGAGTTTGTGTATCTAAAGCATTAAACGGCTCATCTAGTAAAACAATTGGCGCGTTAACCAATAACATTGCAACAAAATTTAGCTTTTGCTTCATTCCTGAAGAAAATGTGTTTACAGCTTTCTTTCGATCTCCGTCATCTAGTCCAACTTTGTTGAAAGTATGTTTAATTTCAGTTCGCGTTACACGTACTTCATACAAGTTACAAATGAGTTCCACATTTTGTTGAGCGGTCAACTTTTCATAGAAAAATGGTTTGACTGCGATATAAAATATTTGTTTTCTGAGGTTTGTGTTTTCTATTATATTTTTATTGTTATAGTAAATAACTCCTTCAGTTGGCATTATTATACTACTTAATATATTGAGCAAGGTTGTTTTACCTGCACCATTTTTACCAACTATACAATTTATCGTTCCATCTCGAAAGGTTGCATTAACGTTATTTAATACATCATGCTCACTTTCAAAAATTTTACTTATGTCTTTTAATTCTAACAATATTGAAACCTCCTAAATTAAAGTGGTTTAAAGTAAGTTTCTATCGTCGCTGCAATAATTAGCAAAAAAATTGAAACTCCTATAGTGAAGGTGAAAAACTTAATTATGTGACTTTTGGCAGAGTCTTTTTTAATAAACCTATTATAGCCCACTAAAATGATGTAATAAGAAAAGGTCGAAGTGAGTATCAGCACGCATATTTCCAAAATACCATGTGGTACAAGATAAATACATGCATGTAATAATTGATTTGTCTTGAAACAATGCGCAAAAATAAAACCTATCAGTGCACCGTTCAAAAGTAATAAAAACACGTTTGCTAAACCCAATGTTAAGAAACCAAAGGTAGAAATAGAAAAATACAGTAAGTTATTTAGTAAAATATCAATAAAATTTAAGTCATTATTTAGATACATATGACCAAGGTTAATCCCCGAAAAATAATACAACATCACCCCAATTAGAATTCCAATAAAAAATTTAGAGAGACAAACAAGCACGATTTGTTTGAAGTTTATATTATAAATAGAGATCCCTGCTTTCCCATTTTTTAGTAATTGCTTTTTTCGATAATAAAATAAATATAAACAGTGCAATTAACATACAAATTGACCAGCATATCAAGAAAATTAGAATATCTTCATAACTTCTATTTCCAATAAATCCGACTAAAAAGATAAATGCATATGAAAGTGATATACCATCTTTTATTTTGCCAAATAATGTTTCATTTATAATATGTTGATCTTCAAAACTTTCAAATTCAGAGTAATGCTGATGATTAAAATGTGGCGATAGATAAGATGGAAGTAATTCCAAATGTGGAATAAATACCATATTGATTAAAACTACAATTGTAGAAAGTATAGTTAAGTAAAAATCAAAATCGAAAAAAACTAAAACTATGATGATAGTTAAAAGCGCTTCTTTAAAACCTAGTTCTCTGATGACATTGATTTTGGCATGATATAACTTTTCAAAGTTTGTATTACTCATTCTATATAGTGCAATACTCTCTCTTTCAGCGTCGAACCGTAACGTTTTTGTGAAGAAGTCAACACCTGAAGAAAATGCATCCCTTACTATATTGTTGATTAAAATAATAACTATAAAAGCATTAACTAAAGGATGATGATTATATAAACTTAAACAGTAACTACCACCAAAAAGAAACCAAATCGTATAACTGATATAAAAGAATGATTTATGTAACTGACATTCTTCAATATTTTTAAATAAGTTGTTCCATTGGATGTGAGTTAAAACATCTTTCCTATTAAATAATATAGGTAAACTTTGGGGTTTAATTGATTTAATAAATTCATGATCGTATCTGTACCAAAAGCCAATCTTTTGTCGAAAAACTAAATAACCCAACAATATAGAAAGAATTAAAAGTTCAATCGTTGCAATTAAATTAAATTTATAAAAAATAAAATGAGGTGAAATTGTATTAAGGATATGTACAGTATGTATATGAATCTCTGTTAAACTGTTTTTTAAATTTGAGTAATACTTGGGCCAAGAAAAAAAAGTTTTGTTATGTGCAGTTTGAATAATAAATTGAATAAATGGTTTAGCGATGAAATTAACAAAAAATTGACTCACGTAAAATCCGATAATAGAAAATAAAAAGCCAATAACTATGTTTAGTATAAGATATTGAAAACTAAACAACCTCTTCATACTTTTAACTTTAAGATTGATATAAAGGACTTGCACGATAAAAGAAATAATTAGAAATAGGGAAATGCTAGCAATAATTTTTAAGATATTGATAAATGTGTCGTGACTTGCTATCGAAATACCTAAACCTAATGCAAATATATTTACATATGTTGGTGATTTTTTTATTGCGTCAGTAATAAAAATGAGTAAAAATAACGACTGATTTGACAGTTTGGTTCTATACAACAATTCTTTATCCATAGGATCTATCATTATCATAGTTCTTGAATAAATAGGTAAAAAAACAATAGATAGAAATGTAAATAATAGGTAATAAAATAACAATTCAGTCATATTATGTATAAAACTGCTACCAAGCACTAAGCCTAAGCTCAACATACCTATAGTCGATATGAATAATGAAAGGACGAATAAAAGTTTGTATAGTTCTCTAATCTTTTTGTATTTTATAAATTCAAACTTACGCTTTACATAATAGGAAATATTAAAGATAATATACCTTTTTAAAATGTAACCCATATAAAACTCCTTTAAAAATGATAAGAGACCTTCTAATTCTATATTTACATAGAAGACCTCAATATTAGTTATATTATATATTTTACCAAGCAATCGCTTTTTTAATGCCATAGCGCTTAACGAATTTTACAATTGCAACTCTTCCAATAACAGAAATTGCTGTTGCCACACCACCAGAAAATACTACGCCGGCAATTTGAAGTGCAGTCCAAATATTATTACCGTGAATTAAAGCATTAATGAATGATTTCACAGTGTTTTTTGAAATACCAGTCCATCTAATTTTTTTGTACAATTCAAACATCATTGATCCCTCCTTTCTTCAAAGTAAGTATATGCATCCTCATTTTAAAAGTAAATATACTCCGCTCATTAGTAATAAAAATATATAGTAAATTTATTTTAGTTGATATAAAAATAATTGAAACTATGATAAATTAATGTGGGAGGTAATTAAAGTTGAGGTGAAAATATGAAGAAATTTATTTTATTAATTTCTGTAGTTTTGATTTTAAGTGGTTGTGATTATTCAAACGAAGAAAGTCATAACGATTTCTTTTACCGTACGTTCGTTGCACCGATGGATGCCACATTGCATTATATAGTCAATATTTAAATAACAGTTATGGTTTGGCGATTATTTTACTCGTTATCATAATGAGGATAATATTTTTACCATTCATGTTAATAAGCGTTAAGAATATGTACTTTAATAGTGAAAAGAAAAAGAGATTAAAACCAGAATTAATAAAAATTGATAACAAGATGAAGTCTGCAGATTCTTTCAAAGAAATGATTAAATTAAAAAAGGAAAAACATAAGCTTTATAAACTGCACCAAATTAGTTATGCGAAAAATGCTTTTACATTTATATCGATTATTTTGCAACTACCCATAATTATAGGTCTATTTTTTGCATTAAAGTACCCACATTATAGTGAGAATTTGTCACACACACAGTTTCTTTGGTTTTCATTGAAAGAACCAGATTTTTATATTGCGTTACTTGCAGGTTTTTTTAAATTCACACAAACATTATCGAGTTTACTTACAGAGTCTAAACAAGAACGACAATCAAAGCAGTTCACTCTATTATTAACACCAACTATTTACATATGGTGGGGCATGATATTCCCATCTGCAATTGGTTTATATTGGATTGTTAATTCTGCTTTCTTAACTATACAAATATATATCGCATACATAGTTTATTCGAAGAAAGCCAAGAGAGAGGTTTCTAGATCAATCTCATAACCATTATGATTATGAATATTGTAATAGAATAAGGAAATATTGTTCATGTTTTTATCAACGATATTTATGTATTAAAAGGGTTCACCTAATTTTAGTATCAATAGTAAAGTTAATATTAAATACTGGAGGTTCAATTTATTGGAAAATTCTTCTTTGCCTTTCGCAAAACACTTTTATAATTTAAGACAACATCGTAAATGGGCATTAAAATTATTAATATTTATTATACTTACTATTTTGTTAACTGTTGTAACTACAATGGGTTTAGATTTTGATAAGACATTACAAAAAAATGATATTGTTGGTAAAGATTTGGACAATGCAAAAAACATCATGATGTATGGTGCGATTATAGGTGGTATATTTTCTAGTTTGGTATCACTTTTAAGTATTTTTATACTCATAGTTATTATTTCTAAGATAGCGAAATATGAAGTCTCAGGAACGAGTATTTTCTCGGCTGCTATTTTAAAATCCATTATTATTACGATATTTAGTCTGGTTTTCATTACTATACAGTTAGTTTTCGGTTTATCCTTAACGGATTATACAATTACAAGCTTAAATATTTTTGATAAAGGAAATAAAATTTTAGGTGCAATCAATTTACAAACTATACTATCTGCCTATCTATTCGGACTAATTTTATTTGCAACGTGTAGATTTAGTAAAAAAACATCTCTCATCTTTGGTATTTTGTATTTAATTATAAGTATGGGACTAGCTATTTTAGGAGCTTCATTCAATTAATATAGCTTGCATAACTCGGATTAAGTTATTTTTATTTTAATGTTGATTACCTCCTGTTTTGACAATTAATATGAAATAAAAATAAATAATTTAAGTCAGACAGGCTACCAGAACCTACAATTACTGAGGTAAGTGGTAGTCTGTTTTTTAAAAATTACTTTAGTAAATAAATGCATAACTTATTTTCTACAAAGTTGGAATAACAAAGGTTGTATATGTTATTGCAATGGAATTAGAAGAATGGAGAAAACAACTATGAAAAACAAAAATATTTGGATCATTGTAGCATCAATTCTCATACTCTTAATTATTGCTTTTATTTTAAAACTAAGTAAAGGTGAATCAAATAAACAATAAGTATATCAAACATATAAAGTAGCATACGATACACCAATCAATTTAAAAGGTAAAGCATCACCACAAGCCATCAAAACATTTAGAAATAATTCTAAAGTAGGGCAATTTATCAATACGAAAGTAACGAATGGTCAATCGGTCAAACAAGGGATGCCATTAATCAATTACCAAATAAATAATATTCACCGTGAAGAACTTCAACGAAAGATAAATAATGCACAAAATAAAATAAATATTGATTATAGACGTTTAAACCATCAACCCAATAGTAAACTTATACAAAATAAGTTACATCGTGATGAATCATCCTTGTTTGAAGCACAACGTCAATTAAATCACTTTGACCAACAAGTTAATGCCAATATATATGCCCCGTTTAATGGAAAGGTTGATTTAAATAGTAACGAAGAAATCGCTGTAGGTGCGCCAATACTAAAGTTAGTGTCACTTGAAACTCAAATTTCTACACCTGTTTCGGAATTCGATTTAAAAAAATTGAAAGTAGGAAAGAAAGTAAAAATTAAGGTTATAAGTACAGGTAAATCTACAGTAGGAAAAATAAAGAAAATTTCTCAATTGCCAACTTCGTACGACGAAGAATCAACACAATTAGCAGATAATGATATGAACCAGAGTAGTCAAAGTAGCGACCAGCTATCGGGTATTCAATTAAATGATACTTCTAATAGTGATAACAACGATCTTTCAAAATATAATGTTGTGATTGGAGATCTCGGTTCGTCGATTCGTTCAGGATATTCTACAGAAATTAAAGTCCCTTTAAAGACGATAAAGTTACCTAGATCAGTACTTAATAGAAATCATGATGTGTTTGTCCTTAAAAAGGATCATACAGTTGAAAGAAGAGATATTCTCATTGAACGTAAAAATGGTGAGATTTTCGTAAAAAAAGGCTTGAAAATTGGTGAAAAGCTAATTGTTAAACCTGCGAAAACGATGAATGATGGGGACAAAGTTGAGGTATCATCATGATAAATCTTAAAAATATCAATCGATTCTTTCAAAATGGCAGTGAACAAAAACATATATTGAAAGATGTTAACTTGCATATCCAAGAGGGAGAATTTATTGCGATTATGGGTCCATCTGGTTCAGGAAAAAGTACGCTCATCAATATTATAGGTTTGATTGATCGTGGGTATGAAGGAGATTATATTTTTAACGGTGAAAATTATAAAACGGGTACCGATAATCAAATCGCCGAAATTCGAAATAAAACGGTAGGGTTTGTCTTTCAAAACTTCAAATTAATACAAAATAACACAATTTATGAAAATGTATGTATTCCTCTTATGTATTCAGGACATAATGTACAGAAATTTCATGCACAAGTGATACAAACTTTAAATGATGTAGGCCTAGTGGAAAAAGAACACCTCGTGCCTAATAAATTATCTGGCGGTCAACAACAACGCGTGGCTATCGCACGTGCAATCATCAATCGTCCTAAATTTATTATTGCTGATGAACCAACCGGTGCACTCGATTCTAAAACCTCAAAAGATATTATTGATTTGTTTATTAAGTTAAATAAGCTATATAGGACGACGATTATATTGATAACACATGATCGAGCAGTTGCCGAAAAAGCAAATCGTATTATTCATATACATGATGGGCAGATCCAGCGAGAAGAGGTGGTTGGATGACACGTTTAACTAACATTATAATAATTTCTTTAAAATCGATTTTGAAAAATAAACGTCGCAATATCTTTACAATGATAGGTATTATTATTGGGATAGCGGCAGTAATAACGATTATGTCTTTGGGTAATGGATTTAAGGAAACGACAACAAAGGAATTTGAAGATTCTGGGGCTGCTCAAAATATTGCTACAATTAGTTTTATGACTGAGGATGGAGAAGATACAAAAGAGAATCCTTTTAAACAAGAAGATTTAAGTTTAGTAAAACAAATAGAAGGCGTTTCAGAAGCTAAATTGAAAGTTGATAAGGACGAAAGTTATAGTGCAAAAATGACGAATCCTCAACATATAGGTGAAGTAAATATTAAAAAAAAGGACAAGGCTTTAGTAAAGAGGATAATGATCTATTCAAGAAAGTTGTCATTATAAGTAAGGATATTGCGAAAAATATCTTTAAACATCATGCAATAGGAAAGATTATTTTTATAGAAAATCAAGGGTTTGAAGTTGTAGGTATTGAAAGTGACCCGATGGATGAAGCTTTAATTCAAATGCCTAGCCAAACTTTTAATAGATATTTGGTGAACCTTAACCAAGCAATGCAAACCCTACAAATAACTGTTACAGATGGTTCTTCTAAAAAAGAGATTGCTAATCAAGTAGTTAAACAATTAAATAAAAAGGGGTCTGGAAGCGGAAATGGTAGCTACAGTTATAATGATACTGAAGACATGTTAAAAGGTATTGGTAAAGTGTTTGACGCAATTACATATTTTGTAGCCGCTGTCGCAGGTATTTCTCTGTTTATAGCTGGTATTGGTGTAATGAACGTCATGTATATTTCTGTATCAGAACGTACCGAAGAAATAGCAATAAGACGGGCTTTCGGAGCAAAAGCACGAGATATAGAGTTGCAATTTCTCATAGAAAGTGTGGTTCTATGTGTCTTAGGCGGAGTAATTGGTCTAACATTAGGAATAATATTCGCTTCACTTATTGATTTATTGACGCCAAAATATATTACAAGTGTGGTGAGTTTTAGTTCAATACTTATAGCGGTAGGTGTTTCCACACTCATAGGTATAATATTCGGATGGGTACCTGCACGTGCAGCTGCCAAAAAAGAACTTATCGATATTATCAAATAACTTTCTAACTAAAATTAAGCATTTTTAATGCCTAAAACTACCGCAATAGTTAAAATTACCACAAATAAAATGAATAAAGCGGCTAAACTCATTTACAATCACTCCTTTAACAAACTTTTGTTAGTTACATTAAAACATGAATATTTACAAATAAAAACAGACCTTACAGTTTTGTTAGTTTCGTTTATTAAAGAAATAATCTATTAAAAAGATAAATCCAAAAACACCAATAATAATTAAAAGGATATAAAGGATTAAAGACACAATTAATTCCTCCATATAAAAGATTTGTAGTTAAATTTTAACACAATAGTTTATACAATAAATATTGTGGTATAATTAGTTTTACAAAACCTATTGCATTTAGCTCAAAAGAAATAGAATTCGAATAGTTAATTGCACTCAAGGTTCATTTTAATAAAGGGGAATTATTTATGACTCAAGAAAAGAAACAGAAATCAACTTTAATTATCATGATAATTACTTTAATTCTTTCATTTGTGAATCTCATACTAAATATCATTTAAAAACTTTTGATATAAAATCGGAGATTCTTATTGATTAATTGGGATTTTTACTTTTAGTAAATAGGGCTGAGATTTTTGGATAAAACAGATAAGATACTAACGATAATAAGTATTGTTACTAATATTTTAGCAACGATATTTCTAATGAGAAGTGTAATAAAAAAATTAAAAATAATTAAGAAAAACTAAAAAGTTAAAAACAACGGACAAAGGTAATTTGGGTAAATACCTCTAAACTATTACAAGTTTGATGGAAGTAATAAAAAGTTTTTTAATTCATAAATACATTGGAGTTAGTCATAATGCACTAGCTTCAATTAGAAATGGTAGTCGAGATATGATAATCAAAAATTAAGAACAACCGAAAAATTATATGAATATGCGAGGAACCACCTAAACGACTAGGTGGTTATTTTTGTGTCATGCACGTGACAAAGATATGTGAATTTAGTTGTATTTTATTAGGCTTAGTTAGTAAATAAAAAAGCTGAATCCCTTTAGTTATGGGGTTTCAGCTAATATAGGAAACTTATAAACGTCCTGGGAGGGATTCGAACCCCCGACCGATGGCTTAGAAGGCCATTGCTCTATCCAGCTGAGCTACCAGGACATGATTTTTTAACACAAATATTATTATATCTAAACTAGCTTTATAAAGCAATACTATGAGATTCAAAAATATATATGATTTTTCACTATTTTGGTGTTTTTATCATCATTTTGATAAAATACTCCTGTAAAGGTCTTTATCTGTATATGAAATTATTTGAATATATGCGACGGTTTAATATAAAATGATATGAAATTACCCCGTTTTACTATTGTTTGACGTGGGTAAATGATAAAAAATTCTTTATAGGAGGTTATTTTAAGTGAATAAAGACGATGTGAAAAAGCAAGTTGATAAATATGTCGAAAACGGGAAACTTGAGCAAGGATTAAATAAAGTTAATGATCAAGTTAAAAAGAAAAAAGGTAAAGATTATTCAAAATACATCGATAAAGCAATGGGGTTCTTGAAAAAGAACAGTAAATCAAATTCAGATAAAGAATCGTAAAAGTTATATAACTTTAATGATATGAAAGACGTTTTGTTACTTTGCTAGTTCAATATTCACTGAACCACCCAGGGCAATATTGGGTGGTTTTATTAATATATAAATACTTTAATTAAAATTTAGAAAATTGCAAAAACAAAGAATATTTGAGTGTATTTTAATTTAATGTGGGAAGTTAAATTAAAAAATAAATTACTAACTCATTTCGGATTTGTAAATTGCTTAAAGTAAGAAGGGAAGTTACAATTGGAAAAATTATTGTCAATTATTGTACCGGTCTACAATAAGGAATTGTTTTTAAAAAATTGTATTGAATCAATTAATAATTTAAATATAGATAAAAAGCAAATAGAAGCGATATTTGTTGATGACTGTTCAAATGATAAATCACAACAAATAATTAAATCATATTTAAATAAATATGACTTTTTAAAATTAGTGATCATGGAAGTAAATACAGGTAGTCCTGCAGTACCGAGAAATATTGGTATAAACGATGCACAAGGTAAATATATTACCTTCCTCGATGCAGATGATTGGCTTGATGAAACTGGATTACCAAAATTAGTTAAACAGGCACAAGCAAATGATGCAGATGTGGCTTTTGGCCACAGTATCAAACATACTGAAAAAGCAGTGACGAAGTTAGGAAGATTTACTTCGTATAAAGAAGCAAATCATCTCGTTCCATATGAGATTAATAAAATATTCAGAGCGGTAGGGCCTCCTGGAAAAATTATAAAAACAGATATATTGAAACAAAATCATATTCAGTTTCAACATTATAAATTTGGAGAAGATAAGCTATTTTTTATCGAAGCAATCTCAAAGTGTCAAAACGCTTCTATGAATCCAATGCCTGTATATCATGTCAATCGCTTTAGTCAAAATGAATCACTTGTAGGTGAAACAAGTATTATAGAAAAAACAGAATGTAACTTGGAAATATTGGAAGAAGTGTTGAAATTATCTTTACCAAAATCTACTGAGTTTCAAGCTTTAAGCAGAATTATAGAAGTCGATTTTATAGCAAGACTGTTTAATAGGAAAAGATTTTTAAAACATCCAAATAAGGAAATATTTTATCAACTTTTTGATGAAATGCTAGCTATCCTAGATAGATATAATAAAAACGGTAAGAACTATATAACAGCTGATAAATATAAAAATATTTATCAATTCCTTATAAACAAGGAATATGACTTGTTACATGATTACGTAAAATTGTTAACAAAAGGTGGGAATGCTAATAAGTTTGTAAAAGATAATCAAATTTATTTTGCGATGCCTGAACATTTACGTCATTGTATACCAGTTAAAGAAGAAATGTTTGCAGTATATGAGGGTACACATTTTATAGATCATTCTCTAAAAGAAGTAATAAGGATTTATAAAAATAGCCAAGTTCATATAAATAAAGTTGTATTAATGGAACTTTATAATGAACCAAATGAACAAGAAATTCCATATACACAAGAAGGAAACTATATTTATTTAGATTCTGAGACACTCAGTCAATGTGATTTTGATTTTAATATTAATATTATTCACGATGAGTATAAACCATGTATTGTTAATATGAATATGCCTAATGCAAGTAAAAATACTAAACTGAAAAGACAAAAGTTTAAGGCAGAGTTTTTAAATAAACAAAAAACAAAATCTAAAAAACCTGCTCAATATTTTAAATATCAACCATTAAAAGTTAAAGTTATTAAAAAAATATACCAATATAAAGATATAGAGTTTAAACATAGAACGAATCACGAAGTAAATATTGGCGATACTTTTAATATAGTTGATACTGAATTTACTAAAAAAGGCATTCCTAGACTTATAACAGAAGATGGATTAGTCATTACTGCAAATAAAGCATTCGTCGATGAAGTTATTAATTAAACCTTTCAACACATTTATATACGCCTAACTGTTCTTCTATAACAGTTAGGCGTCAATTTATGTATTCAAAGTTACGCCAAACCTCGAGTTAATGGGGATAAAATTAAAGATTTTTGCACTTTTTATATTAAATGTATAAAAAATGTTTAATCCATTAACTTAAAAGGTATGAAGAAAATGAAAGCGATTACTTATCATATAAAACCTTCTCAACACTCTTTTTAATAAATCAAATTACTTACAATTTGGTAAACCACACGAAAAACCACTCGAAATAGCCGATTATATCTAGAAAAACATATCAAACCTTATATTAATCTGAAAATTATGACGATATTTACAATCACGCAAAATTCAATTAATAATTCGTTAACTTAATTACATGAAACTGAATGGCGTAAAATACAGTTAGGCATTCAAAACTGTACTTTGCGCTAATTTCGTGTACAGAAATTGCTAAAATGTACCGAAGTAGGAATAATTGACCAAAATTTGTCTCAAATATTTTATATTATAGTTGTCGAAACGATAGCTAAACAAATTAATGATTCAGCTTCGTTTTTAACATTTATTGTCATTAAGATAACATTTACAGGGAGTGTTTATAATGGAAGGTTTATTCGATGCAATTAGAAGCACTGTAGATGCTGCAATCAAAGGTGACGGTTCTAAATTAGGAACTAGCATTGTAGACATCGTAACAAAAGGTGCAGAAGTAGCTTCAGATTTAATTTCAAAAGCAACTGGTCAATAATTAATTAAAAATTAAAATTATAAACAGAGGTGTAATGAACATGCAAAAATTAGCAGAAGCAATCGCAAACACAGTAGAAGCAGCAAAATCAGGTAACGGTGCAGACTTAGGTAAAAACATCGTAAGCATCGTTGAAGCTGGTGCAGGTTTAATCTCAAAAGCATTCGGACTATAAGATATAATTAAAAAATTTAAAACGTAAGGAGTAATGAACATGCAAAAATTAGCAGAAGCAATCGCAAACACAGTAGAAGCGGCAAAATCAGGTAACGGTGCAGACTTAGGTAAAAACATCGTAAGCATCGTTGAAGCTGGTGCAGGTTTAATCTCAAAAGCATTCGGACTATAAGTTACACTTTAAATTAAAATAAAAAATAAAGGAGTTATTAATCATGGAAAAATTAATCGAAAACATCAAAGCAGCAATCGAAGCAGGTAAAGCAGGAGACAACGCTAAATTAGGTACAAGCATCGTTGGAATCATCGAAAACGCAGCTGGCTTAATCTCAAAAGCATTCGGACTATAAGATTGAATTAATATAAGCAACGACCAGGGTAATAACCTTGGTCGTTTTTTTGTATTAAAAAAATTTTTATGGGGATGATGGGAGTTTGGAATGATTAACCTATCCAATTTTATGTAATATTTAACGTCTTTGCATTTACAACCCCATCTATTAAATTAGATGGACTATTTGTGTTCTAAGAAAAACTCGCTTGTACATTTAGAGCGAAATCAATAGATTTTAACAATGATTTGCTATAAATAATAATGGCTGTGTCGCGTTTCTACCATTATATATACAAAAGTTAAGCATATATAAAGTAAAAAAGTTGTGCTAATTACATAGCACAACTCTATTATGGAGTCCAAATTAAGATATCGTGATCATCTTTATTCTTCTTATTTAAATCTTCAAAACCATGTTTAATGAAGAAATCTTTTGATTGGTTACGAGCGATCACTTTAATTGGGCGTCCTTGTTCTTTTGCAAAATTAATTAATTCTGTACCATATCCTCTATCTTGGAAATTTTTTAATACTTCGAGTTTCCAAAGGATATTATAATCATCGAAATCAGGGAAGTGCTGTTCTTCGACTTCGCCTTTTCTATATAAGGCCATCCTTGCACCTAATCGATCACCTACATAAATTCCATAGAAAGGTGACTCTGAACTTGCGTCGATCATTTCACCACGAAGTTCATCGACAAAGTATAAATTTTCATTTCCAAAATTTCTAAAGTCTTTAAAAAGCTCGTCTGTTTTGTAGTTAATATCAAGACGTTTTACATTACTCATAGACGTTCCCCCTTCGTTATCATATTACCATTATACATGATTTTTAAGCGAATTTCACAATAATTACTGTTTAACTAACTTACTTCATTTTCCAAAATTATAGTTTCACTGCATAAATACTTGTTTAGATTTTTAGACATTCATAAGATTTTAAGTTTTAAAAGTCAATTTAAGCCGTTAAATTGTCAATAAACGCCTTACGCTTTATACTAATTAAGAACAGATTACATAAGGAGAAATATATAAATGGATTGTCTGATAAAGAAACTTAATGAAAAAGATCAATTTATTTCTAAAATAAAACAAGACGATAAACAGGTTACTCAGTTTTTTCATTATAATGCGATGCATTCAACCGATTATCTCAATAAATTAAAAAGCGAAAATAATGGTAGGGAACAAAAGTTAGCGAATATTATTAACGATTATATGAATGATTTAGACCTTACTGAACTTCAAAAAGATCATATTCAATCCTTGTCTAAGGGCGCTAAAGTAGTAATAGGTGGTCAACAAGCTGGACTATTTGGTGGACCGTTATATACTTTCCATAAAATCTTTTCCATTATTACTTTAAGTCAGCAACTTTCAAAAGAGTATGATTTCAATGTTGTACCGGTATTTTGGATAGCTGGAGAAGATCATGATTTCGAAGAAGTTAACCATTTCAATGTATACAATCGGCAGAAAGCAGAGTTGAAAAAAGTTAAATATCATACGTTAGAACCACCAGAAAATGGCGTTTCCAATTATAAGCCGGACAAGGACGAATTATTAAATAGTTTGAACCGTTTCTTTAAAGAATTAAAAGAAACGAAACATACAAAGCCATTAATTGAGATATGTACAAATATTATCGAGCGTTATGATTATTGGTCTGATATGTTTAAGGCGCTTATCCATGAAGTGTTCAAAGATTACGGTCTCTTATTAATTGATGCGAATAATAAAAAGTTAAGATCATTTGAACGTCCATTTTTCAAAACAATAATTGAAAATCATCAACAAATTGATTCAACATTTAGAAAGACACAGCAGGATACGATGGCAAATAATATCGAACAAATGATTCAAACTGATAGTAATGTACATCTATTTTTAGAAAAAGATGAGAAGCGTCAACTATTGACGTTTGAAAATGACTACTATTATTTGTCTAAATCGGATGAGAAATATACGAAGGAACAACTTTTCAAAATATTAGATGAAGAACCTCACCGTTTTTCAAATAACGTTGTGACCCGTCCATTAATGGAAGAATGGTTATTTAACACGGTAGCCTTTGTAGGTGGTCCAAGTGAAATAAAATATTGGACAGAGTTAAATGATATTTTCACTCTGTTAAATATACCTTTGCCAATCGTAATGCCACGTCTACGTATTAGCTATTTAAATGAAAGAATTGAAAAATTAATTTCCCAGTACGAGCTCAATACAGCACAAATTATCGAAAATGGCATAGTAGAAGATAAAGATAAATTTATTAGAGCTAGAGCTTCTACAGATTTTATTGAGCGTGTGAGTGCCTTAAAAGAAGAACAAGCGAACTTATATCAATCATTAGAATCCAAAGTAGAGAATAATAATGATAATAAAAATTTACTCGCTAAAAATAATGAAATTCATCAACAACAATTCGATTATTTGCTAAAAAGGTATTTGCTTAATATTGAAAGAGAAAATGATGTAAGTATGAAACATTTTAGAGAAATTAAACATGTGCTACATCCAATGGGTGGTTTGCAAGAAAGAATATGGAATCCGCTCCAAATTTTAAATGAATTTGGGCTGGATGTGTTCAGTCCCTCCACCTACCCTCCACTTTCCTACACCTTTGACCATATAATCATAAAACCTTAGAGCGCGTTGGGATTTGCCCGATTCATCTTCGAGATGAATCGGGTTATTTTTTTGTATTATGATAAATTTTGGGGAATTTTGTATAATTAGTGGAGGATAGTGGTGAGATGTGGTAAATTATAGATATAAGAAGGTGAGGTGATTATAAAATGTTCATGGGAGAATACGATCATCAGTTGGACACAAAAGGACGCATGATTGTTCCGTCCAAATTTAGATATGACTTAAATGAACGTTTTATAATTACTAGAGGCCTTGATAAATGTTTGTTTGGCTACACTTTAGAAGAATGGCAAGTCATCGAAGAAAAAATGAAAACCTTACCTATGACGAAAAAGGATGCACGTAAATTTATGCGTATGTTCTTTTCAGGAGCCGTTGAGGTGGAGTTAGACAAGCAAGGGCGTATCAACATCCCTCAGAATTTACGACAATACGCCAATTTGAACAAAGAATGTACAGTTATCGGTGTTTCAAATCGAATTGAGATTTGGGATAGAGAAACTTGGAATAATTTCTATGAAGAATCTGAAGAAAGCTTTGAAGATATTGCAGAAGATTTGATTGATTTTGAATTTTAAACGGAGGCGTTAACGTGTTTCATCATGTCAGTGTAATGCTTAAAGAAACCATTGATTACTTAAATATAAAAGAAGATGGTGTGTATGTGGACTGTACATTAGGTGGAGCAGGTCACGCCTTATATTTACTAGAACAGTTAAATGACAATGGCAAACTAATTGCAATCGATCAAGATACACAAGCAATTGAAAATGCGAAAGAAGTTTTGAAAGACCATTTAGATAAAGTAACATTCATTCACAGCAATTTCCGAGAATTAGACAACATTTTGAAATCATTAAATATTGAAAAAGTGGATGGTATCTATTACGACCTTGGCGTATCGAGTCCACAACTTGATGTGCCTGAAAGAGGTTTTAGTTATCATCAAGATGCAAAATTAGATATGCGCATGGATCAAACACAATCCCTATCAGCATATGAAGTAGTAAATGAATGGCGATTTGAAGATTTAGTAAGAATATTCCACCGCTATGGTGAGGAGAAATTTTCTAAACAAATCGCTAGACGAATTGAGCAAAATAGAGAAGTTAAAAGTATTGAAACAACGCTAGAGCTTGTAGATGTAATTAAAGAAGGGATACCTGCTAAAGCAAGACGTAAAGGCGGTCACCCGGCTAAAAGAATCTTTCAAGCAATCAGAATTGCTGTTAATGACGAATTAGCGGCATTTGAAGAATCATTAGAGCAAGCGATTGAACATGTGAGCGTAGAAGGTAGAATATCGGTCATCACTTTCCATTCTCTTGAAGACCGTTTGTGTAAACAAATGTTTCAAGAATATGAAAAGGGGCCTGAAACACCACGAGGTTTACCAGTAATTCCTGAAGCATATACGCCAAAGTTAAAAAGAGTAAATCGCAAACCAATTGTCGCAAGTGAGACAGATTTAGAAAATAATAATCGTGCCCGTAGTGCAAAATTACGAGTAGCAGAAATATTAAAATAAGGAGTGAAAAGAGTGGCCGTAGAAAAGATATATCAACCGTACGATAATACAGCACATCAAATTCCGGACTCGCAACCGAATACCCAAAAAGAAAAGAAGAGCGTCAAACGCAAAGTCGTTGTACAGCTTACTAAATTTGAAAAGATGTTATACATATCACTTATAACTTTAATTGCTTTAATTAGTATTTATATGCTATCTTTAAAAATGGATGCGTATGATACTCGAGGCAAAATTGCAGATTTAGATTCAAAAATCGAAAAACAAGCAAGTGAGAATAGCGCTATCGAATCTGAAATTAAAAAGAACTCATCATATGAACGCATTTACGACAAGGCTAAAGATCAAGGTATGAGCCTTAAGAACGATAATGTAAAGGTAGTGCGTAATAATGGCGAAGCGAAAAATTAAATTTAAAAAACCAAAATTACCTATAAAACAAAATAAAATAGGGGCAGTCCTACTCATCCTTGGATTCGGACTGCTCTTTTTTACGTTGGTTTTAAGGTATTCTTATATCATGTTAACTGGACATGCAGCTGGACAAGATTTAATCATGAAAGCAAACCAAAAGTATATGGTGAAAGAACAACAACAAGCAGAACGCGGTAAAATTTACGATAGAAAAGGCAAAATATTAGCCGAAGACGTTGAAAGATATAAACTTGTTGCAATCATTGATAAAAAGGCGAGTGAAGGTAGCGATAAACCTAAACACGTTACTGATAAGAAGAAAACAGCTAAAAAGCTATCTACAGTAATCGACATGACGCCAGAAGAAATAGAAAAAAGATTGAATAATAAAAAAGCATTCCAAGTTGAATTTGGTCGAAAAGGACAAGATTTAACATATAAAGATAAACAAAAGATTGAAAAAATGCATTTACCAGGTATAACGCTATATCCTGAAACTGAACGTTTCTATCCAAATGGTAAATTCGCTTCACATCTAATTGGTATTGCACAAAAAGACCCAGATAGCGGTGAACTTAAAGGTGCTATGGGTGTTGAAAAAATATTTAATACGAACTTAGCAGGTAAAAAAGGTGCGTTATCTTATATTCACGACATCTGGGGTTACATTGCTCCAAGTTCTAAAAAAGAAAAGACACCACAACGCGGAGATGACGTGCATTTAACAATAGATTCTAATATTCAGGTGTTCGTCGAAGAAGCATTAAATGATATGGTCGATCACTATCAACCTAAGGACTTATTTGCAGTAGTTATGGATGCTAAAACTGGAGAGATATTAGCTTATAGTCAACGACCAACATTTAACCCTGAAACAGGTGAAGATTTTGGTAAAAACTGGGCAAATGATTTATATCAAAATACCTATGAACCAGGCTCTACATTTAAATCATTTGGTTTAGCAGCTGCAATTCAAGAAGGTAAATTTAAACCTAATAAGAAATATAAAGCGAGACCTAGAAAAGTTATGGGAGATGAAATCTCTGACTGGAATAAAGTCGGTTGGGGCGATATCCCAATGACACTTGGTTTTACTTACTCATCAAATACATTAATGATGCACTTACAAGATCTCGTTGGTGCTGATAAGATGAAACATTGGTATGAAAAATTTGGTTTCGGTAAATCAACAAACGGTATGTTTGATAGTGAAGCTGAAGGTGGCATTGCTTGGGATAATGAAGCTCAGCAAAAAACAACTTCATTCGGTCAATCAACAACAGTTACGCCTGTACAAATGTTAAGAGCGCAATCTTCATTCTTAAATGACGGTAAAATACTTAAACCTTGGTATGTTAACAGTGTTACTAATCCAGTAAGTAATAAGACATTTTATAAAGGTAAAAAACAGTTTGCAGGCAAGCCAATTACTAAGAATACTGCTAAAAAAGTTCGAACTGAATTAGATAAAGTAGTTAACAGTAAAGATAGTCACGCTAAAAACTATCGAGATGATAGTTACGATATGGAAGGTAAGACAGGTACTGCACAAGTAGCTGACTCTGATAATGGCGGTTATGTTAAAGGTGAAAACCCATACTTCGTAAGCTTCATCGGTGATGCTCCGAAGAAGAATCCAAAAGTCATCGTTTATGCTGGTATGAGTTTAGCTCAGAAAAATGATAAAGAAGCTTATGAAATGGGTGTAAGTAAAGCATTTAAACCAATCATGAAAAATACACTTAACTACTTAAAAACAGATGAAAAATCAAAAGGTAAAGCTGACGTTAAATATAGTAAGGTGCCAAGTGTAGAAGGCCAAGGCGTAGATAAAGCAGAAAACACAATTAACGGCAAATCACTTGAGCCAGTTGTTATCGGTAACGGAGAAAAAGTTCAAGAACAGTCTGTTAAAGCGAATAAACAGATACTTCCAAATAGTAAGGTATTATTGCTAACTGATGGAGATTTAACAATGCCTGATATGTCAGGTTGGACTAAAGAAGAAGTAGTCGCATTTGAAAAAATGACGCATACGAAAGTTACAATGAAAGGTAGCGGATTTGTGTCAAAACAATCTGTAAATAAAGGTCAAAACATCGGTAAGAATGACAAAATTGAAGTTACACTTTCATCAAAACAAATAAGTGGTGAAACTAAACCACAACCTAAAAAGTCATCGAAAGATAAAGCGAAAAAAGATGATAAAGATAAGTCAAAAGAAGATGAGAAAGATGATGCATCAGTGAATAAAGATTCAAACGAAGGCAACACAGCAGATGAAACCAATAATTCATCTTCTGAAGACCAACAATCTGAAGAAAAACCATCAAATGAAACAGATCAATCAAACGAAGAGAATACATCTAATAGCAATTCAACCGAAACACAATCAACCGAGAATGGAAATAATTAAAGCAGAACTTTGAAAACGCAGCGCACACCTAGGAGTAATTTGAAAGAGGTCAGGGGTAACATTTAATGATTTGACGGGTTCATTTCGGGCCAGTCTTTTCATTAGAGTTACCATCCTTACTTCTTTTGATATACTTCGTCATTTACTAAAATTACAGTATACGACAAGTGCATTTCGACATAATCCAATTAAATATAAAAAGGAGCATAATATGATTTATTTACTCGCAATCATTGCATTTATCATTACATTTGTATTAGTCCCAGTACTTATACCTACTCTAAAAAGAATGAAATTTGGCCAAAGTATTAGAGAAGAAGGGCCTCAAAGTCACATGAAAAAGACCGGCACACCAACCATGGGTGGCCTGACATTCTTGATAAGTATTATTATTACTACTTTACTCGCAATTATATTCACAGACAATTCTAATCCTATGATTTTATTATTATTTGTGACAATTGGTTTTGGTTTAATCGGGTTCATTGATGATTATATTATTGTAGTTAAGAAAAATAACCAAGGTTTAACGAGTAAACAAAAATTCTTCGCACAAATTGGGATTGCAGTTATCTTTTTTATACTGAGCCAAGTATTTAACTTAACTGATTTTTCTACAGGTATTCATATTCCATTTATTGGTATTGAGGTACCACTTTCATTAGCTTACGTTATATTCATTGTTTTTTGGCAAGTTGGCTTTTCAAATGCAGTGAATTTAACAGATGGTTTAGATGGATTAGCAACTGGATTATCTATCATTGGATTTACAATGTTTGCGATTATGTCATATTTCCAAGGTGCGTCATCTATTGGTATCTTCTGTGTTATTATGATTTTCGCATTAGTTGGTTTCCTTCCTTTCAATTTAAATCCAGCTAAAGTATTTATGGGAGATACAGGTAGTTTAGCGTTAGGTGGTATTTTTGCTACGATTTCAATCATGTTAAACCAAGAATTGTCACTTATATTTATTGGGTTGGTCTTTGTAGCAGAAACTTTATCAGTTATGCTACAGGTTACTTCATATAAATTAACGAAAAAACGTATTTTCAAAATGGCTCCGTTGCATCATCATTTTGAACTTGTTGGTTGGAATGAGAAAAAGGTTGTAACAGTGTTTTGGACAGTGGGACTAATTTCAGGATTGCTAGGTTTATGGATTGGAGTGAATTAAATTGTTGAATTACACTGGATTAGAAGATAAAGATGTATTAATCGTCGGTTTAGCAAAGAGCGGGTATGAAGCTGCAAAGTTATTGAATAAACTCGGTGCAAAAGTGGTTGTCAATGATGGTAAAGATTTAAGTCATGATTCACATGCAAAGGATTTACAAAACATGGGTATTACCGTAATAGGTGGAGAACATCCACTATCATTGCTAGACAAAGACCCAATTATTGTTAAAAATCCTGGTATTCCTTATACGGTACCTTTAATCAAGGCTGCTATGGACAAAGGGTTAAGAATTCTAACAGAAGTTGAATTAAGTTATCTTGTATCAGAAGCGCCAATTATAGGTGTAACAGGTACAAACGGTAAAACAACAGTCACTTCATTAATCGGTGACATGTTTCAAAATAGTAGAGTAACAGGTCGTTTATCCGGAAATATCGGGTTTGTGGCATCAAAAGTTGCTCAAGAGGTAACAGAAAACGATTACTTAGTAACTGAACTTTCTTCGTTCCAGTTGTTAGGAATTGAACAGTATAAACCACATATAGCAATCATTACGAATATTTATTCCGCACATTTAGATTATCACGAATCATTGGAAAATTATCAAAATGCTAAAAAGCGTATCTATGAGAATCAAACAGAAAATGATTATTTAATTTGTAATTATCATCAACGTCATTTAATTGAATCCGAATCACTGCATTCAAAAGTATTATACTTCTCAACTCAACAAGAAGTTGATGGTATTTATGTAAAAGATGGCTATATTGAATTTAAAGGATTTAGAATCATTCATACGGATGATCTCGTATTGCCAGGTGAACATAATTTAGAAAATATTTTAGCTGCAGTATTGGCAGCATTACTTGCTGGCGTTTCAGTCAGAGCGATTATTGAGAGTTTAACAACATTCTCTGGTATTGAACATCGATTACAATATGTAGGTACAAATAAAACAAATAAATACTACAATGACTCTAAAGCTACAAATACATTAGCAACTCAGTTCGCTTTAAATGCGTTTGATAAACCTATTATTTGGTTATGTGGGGGATTAGATCGCGGTAATGACTTCGATGAACTTATTCCTTACATGGAAAATGTTAGAGTGATGGTCGCTTTCGGCGAGACCCAAGATAAATTTGTTAAACTGGGTGAAAGCCAAGGTAAATATGTAATTAAAGCCATCGATGTTGAAGACGCTGTAGACAAAATTCAAGAAATTATTGAAACAAATGATGTTGTATTACTTTCACCAGCATGTGCAAGTTGGGATCAATACTCTACGTTTGAAGAGCGTGGAAATAAATTTATAAATCGTTTCAAAGCGCATTTACCGTCTTTCTAAAGGATGTGAAATATATTGTCTGACAAAGTTAGTAAGTTTGATTCCGAATACTTAAAAGAAAAACGCGAGAAACGTCGAAAGAGGCAAAAACAAATTCAATACTCTATATTTGGCGTGTTACTTTTAATTATTTTGTTAATTTTAATTTATATGTTTACACCATTAAGTAAGATTAACAATATTGAAATTAAAGGTAATCACAATGTTTCAAATAGTGATATTAAAAAAGCGCTTAAAGTGAATGACAATTCGCGAATGTATACGTACAGTACTTCAAGTGCTGAGCAAAGACTTAAAAAAGAAACATTAATGAAAAAAGCTAAAGTCACAAAGCATTTGCCCAACAAATTGACAGTTGAAGTTACCGAAGACCAAGTCGTTGGATTAATTAACAAAAAAGATAAATATGTTCCAATTACTGAAGATGGAACTGAGCTAGAAAATTACAAATCCGATGTTTCTGATGATGGTCCGATTTTAGATGGGTTTGATAATGAGCAAAAAAACCTTATTATTAAACAATTAGCAAAAATCCCAGTTAATATTAGATCATCAATTTCTGAAGTAAGTTACGATAAAGATTCAGAATCAACTAACCAAATTAAAATATATACAACAGATGGACTTCAAATTGTCGGAGATATGAATACTTTCGGAAACAAGATGAAATATTATCCTCAAATGTCACAATCATTAGAGCGTGATGAAACGGGAGAGCTTAAAAATTCAGGCTACATAGATTTATCGGTTGGCGCTTCATTTATTCCATATAGTAACGCTGGAGAAAATGATTCAAGATCAGCCACAGATCAAAATGTAGAAAAAGGATCTCAACAACAAGATAAAGCTAAAAATCAATTACAAGATGCATTAAATAATATTAAAAAGAAAACGGACAAAAATAATTAAAATTTAGACAAATGTATGTGTTTATAGTTCACAAGCATTGCAACCTATTGTAAACTATAGGTAGTGTGAATTTTAATAAGTAATTGTCAGGAGGTGCCTATCTATGGAAGAGCATTATTATGTAAGTATAGATATTGGTTCATCAAGTGTTAAAACAATAGTAGGCGAGAAATTTCACAATGGCATCAATGTGATAGGTACAGGACAAACCTACACGAGTGGGATAAAAAATGGACTAATCGATGACTTTGACGTTGCGAAACAAGCAGTCAAAGATACTATAAAAAAAGCTTCTATTGCTTCCGGTATAGATATTAAAGAAGTGTTTTTAAAACTTCCAATTATCGGAACTGAAGTATTTGATGAATCAAATAAAATTGAATTTCAAGAAGATACAGAACTAGATGGTACACATGTTGAAAGTGTACTAGAAGGTATACGCGAAAAGAACGACGTACCTGAAACTGAAATTATAAACGCGTTTCCAATACAATTTATTGTAGATGGCGATAATGAAGTTTCAGATCCAAAAGAACTTATTGCACGACACAGTTTAGAAGTAGAAGCTGGTGTCATTGCAATACAGAAATCAATCTTAATAAACATGATAAAATGTGTCGAAGCATGTGGTGTTGATGTATTAGATGTATACTCTGATGCTTATAACTATGGTTCTATTTTATCAGCAACTGAAAAAGAACTTGGCGCATGCGTTATTGATATCGGTGAAGATATTACACAACTTGCTTTTTATGAGCGCGGTGAACTTGTTGATGGTGACGCGGTTGAAATGGCAGGTAGAGATATTACAGAAGATATCGCTAAAGGTTTAAATACCTCATACGAAACAGCTGAGAAGATTAAACATCAATACGGCCATGCATTTTATGATTCTGCTTCAGATCAAGATGTGTTTAGTGTGGATCAAGTTGATAGAGACGAAGACGCACAATTCACTCAAAAAGATCTTGCAGATATTGTGGAAGCACGTGTTGAAGATATTTTCTTTGAAGTATTTGATGTATTGCAAGCATTACAATTGACGAAAGTTAATGGTGGATTCGTTGTTACAGGTGGATCATCGAACTTATTAGGAATTAAAGAATTGTTACAAGATTTAGTTAATGAAAAGGTAAGAGTACATACGCCATCACAAATGGGTATTAGAAAACCTGAATATTCTTCTGCAATATCTACGATTTCTAGTAGCATTACTTTCGATGAATTACTTGATTATGTTACAATAAATAATCATGACAGTGAAGAATTCGAGGAAGAAGTTATTGAATCTGAAGATAACTCAAATACGACAAAATCATCAGGATTTGATTGGTTTAAGAAGAGATCAAACAAATCAGAAAGCAAACAACCTTCAGATAATGATTCAGTAGAAACTCGTTCCGATTCAGATGAGGGATATGATAAACATACAGAAGTCGATCAAGACTCTGAAAGTAAACCTCAACAAAATGATAACCAAGAAGATAGTAAATTTAAAAAACTGATGAAATCACTATTCGAATGATTGGCCATTAAAACTAGGAGGAAATACAAATGTTAGAATTTGAACAAGGATTTAATCATTTAGCGACGTTAAAAGTCATCGGTGTAGGGGGCGGCGGTAACAACGCTGTAAACCGAATGATTGATCATGGTATGAATAACGTAGAATTTATTTCAATCAATACTGACGGACAAGCTTTAAACTTATCTAAAGCTGAGTCTAAGATTCAAATTGGTGAAAAATTAACACGTGGATTAGGTGCTGGTGCCAACCCTGAAATTGGTAAAAAAGCAGCTGAAGAATCACGTGAACAAATCGAGGACGCAATTCAAGGTGCAGACATGGTATTCGTAACTGCTGGTATGGGCGGCGGTACAGGTACTGGTGCAGCGCCAGTAGTTGCTAAGATTGCTAAAGAAATGGGCGCATTAACAGTTGGTGTTGTAACACGTCCATTCGGATTTGAAGGTCGTAAACGTCAAACGCAAGCAGCTGCAGGTGTTGAATCAATGAAAGCTGCAGTAGATACATTAATCGTTATCCCTAACGATCGTTTATTAGACATCGTTGACAAATCTACACCTATGATGGAAGCATTTAAAGAAGCAGACAACGTGTTACGTCAAGGTGTACAAGGTATTTCAGATTTAATCGCCGTATCAGGTGAGGTTAACCTTGACTTTGCAGACGTTAAGACAATCATGTCTAACCAAGGTTCAGCATTAATGGGTATCGGTGTATCATCTGGTGAAAATCGTGCGGTTGAAGCTGCTAAAAAAGCAATTTCTTCTCCATTATTAGAAACATCAATTGTTGGTGCTCAAGGTGTGCTTATGAATATTACTGGTGGAGAATCATTATCACTATTTGAAGCTCAAGAAGCAGCAGATATTGTACAAGATGCAGCTGATGAAGATGTAAATATGATTTTTGGTACAGTAATCAATCCAGAATTACAAGATGAAATTGTTGTAACTGTTATTGCAACAGGTTTTGAAGATAAACCTTCAGCTCAAGGACGTAAAGCTTCAAACACTGGCTTTGGTGGTAGCGTTGCTGGAACCACTTCAGCTAAAGAAGAATCATCATTCGCTTCTAAATCATCATCTGATTCACTTTCACAACCAAGTAAAAGTGAAGGAAGAAGCCATAGCACGAATGATGACGATATTCCTAGTTTCATCAGAAATAGAGAAGAGAGACGTTCAAGAAGAACTAGAAGATAATAACTTTATAGTTGAATGTTCATAACTTATAAGTGTGAAACATATTGAAAAAGTCATCAGGTCAAATGATCTGATGACTTTTTTTAAAATCAAATACTTTTAACTTTATTGATAATCTTCCGTGATATACTACTGAGTGAGAAATAAATAAGATGGTAAATTTAAATGGAGGTGCCTTTAATGCAAGACAAATTTAAAAAACATCCACATATTTTAAAATATGAAGACGAGTCACTTAACAATGTCCTAATAGGAATGACTACAAGAGAAGACGGTTTGAGTGATTATCCTAAAAACGCATTTAATATGGCGAGATACATAGATGATGACAGTCAAAATATCACGACACATCAAGAACAACTTGCTTCAGTCATTAATTACTCAAGAGACCAATGGGTTTTTCCGATTCAAACACACGAAAATAATGTGGTAGAGGTGACACAAGCTGATCGAGGATCAAATATTGATGCATTAACACAAACATTACATAGTATCGATGGCATATATTCTTATGATTCAAATTTATTATTAACTATGTGTTATGCAGATTGTGTACCCATTTATTTTTACAGTGAAAAGCACCATTACATTGGATTGGCACATGCGGGTTGGAGAGGTACAGTAGGACAAATTGTTTGCGAAATGTTAAAGCAAATTAACTTTAATTACGATGATTTACAGGTTGTAATTGGACCTGCAACATCTATGTCTTATGAAATAAATGACGATATTAAAAGTAAATTCGAAACTTTACCAATCGACCACACACAATATATTGAAACAGTTGCTGAAGATAGACATCGCATTGATTTAAAGAAAGCGAACGCTCTATTGCTTGAGCAACAAGGTGTGCCACATGATAATATTTATATTACTGAATATGCCACTTCCGAAGATTTATCACTATTTTTCTCATATAGAGTAGAGAAAGGGAATACTGGAAGAATGTTAGCTTTTATAGGACAATGAAAATGAGGTGTTACGAACATGAACGTCAAACAAAATTTAGAACAAATCAATCAGCAAATAACTGAACATTGTAAAAAAGGCGAGGTTTCTACATTGCCTAACGTGATTGCTGTGACAAAGTATGTTACAATAGACCGAGCTAATGATGCATATGAAGCAGGAATTAGACATTTTGGTGAGAATCGTTTGGAAGGTTTTCAACAAAAGCATGACGCATTACCTGATGACGTGGTTATGCACTTTATCGGGACAATGCAAACAAGAAAGGTGAAAGAAGTCATCAATGATGTTGACTACTTTCATGCTTTAGATAGACTCAAGCTCGCGCGTGAAATTAATAAAAGAGCGCAACACGAAATAAAATGTTTTGTGCAAGTGAATGTCTCAGGTGAGTCATCTAAACAAGGTATCACACTTGAAGAAGTCGACAATTTTATTGATGAACTTGAACAATTTGAAAAAATTAAAGTGGTTGGACTGATGACGATGGCACCATTTACAGATGATGAGTCATATATTAAAGATTTATTTCAATCATTAAGAATAAAAAGAGATGAAATTAAGAAACGAAATTTAAAACACGCACCATGTACAGAGCTTTCAATGGGTATGAGTAATGATTATCATATCGCATCCGAAGCAGGTGCTACATTTGTAAGAATTGGTACAAAACTTGTAGGAAAAGAGGAGTGACCCACGTGGCATTAAAAGATTTATTTAATGGTTTTTTCGTAGTAGAGGAAGAAGATGACGAACTAGAAGCGCCACCAGAGGAAGATCGCAACGACAGAAAGCATAATAATAAGGCGCAAGCACAATCAAATCATTCAGAGCAAGCGTCAAATAATGTAGATTCTGAACAATCCCAATCGATACAATCCGTACCACAATCACAGTCATCTAAATTACAGTCATCAACTGGTGAAAGGAAGTATCAAATGAACCAAAACGTTCCTAGAAACAACACAAGAAATGTTGTGAACATGAACAATCAAAATCAATCAAGCTTCAATCAAATGCAAGAAAGTTCAAAAATGTGTCTATTTGAACCACGCGTATTCTCGGACACACAAGATATTGCTGATGAATTAAAGAATCGTCGTGCAACACTTGTAAATTTACAACGCATTGATAAAGTTTCAGCCAAACGTATTATTGATTTCTTAAGTGGTACTGTATATGCAATTGGTGGAGATATCCAACGCGTAGGTAGTGATATATTCCTATGTACGCCAGATAACGTAGAAGTATCTGGTAACATAACAGACCAAATTGATAACATGGAATACCAAGGCGAATAGAGGGAATAATATGGATATTGGTTTACTAAGCACTATTTTTAAATTTATTATTTTCTTGGTATCGGTGTATTATTGGGGAATGATATTATACTTTTTCCTTTCATGGATCCCAAATGCACGTGAAAGTAAATTCGGTGAGTTTTTACAAAAGATTTACGAACCGTTTTTAGAACCTTTCCGAAAGATAATTCCTCCGATAGGTATGATAGATATATCATCTATTGCCGCTATTATCGTATTGTTACTTTTCCAAAAGGGATTAGAAAGCATTTTTGATTTTATTTTGAAAAGTATGATGTAGGAATTTGAAGTAAAATAGTATGATTTATATAAAAGAAAACTTATTGAGCACCTTACGTGATTAAACGGGAGGTGCTTTATATTATATTGGAGTGGTTAACATCGATATTTATCAACACTTTAGGCGAGAAGAACATACAATCATCGATATGCTCATAGACAAATGTCGCCAAGCTAGTGAGCAATATGCACCTGTATTAACAGCATTTTTAGATCCCCGTGGTCAATATATATTAAACGTAGTTGTGGGAAGTTTTGAAGATATTGAAGTAAATTTCTTTGGTGGACCAATTGCTGAACGTAAACGTGCAATCATTGCACCTGATTATTATTCACCAGATGAAGAGGATTTCGAAATTGCGTTACTTGAAATAGATTACCCACAAAAGTTTGTCACGATTCAACACCAACACGTTTTAGGAACATTGATGTCATTAGGTATTGAGCGTGAACAATTGGGTGATATTATCGTTAATAATAGAATACAAATGACGGTATCAAAGCAATTAGAACCATACATAATCCAAGAGTTAACACGCATTCGAGGGGCTAAAGTTAAACTTAATTCTTTTCCAATTAAAGATATGATACAATCAAATGAGCAATGGAAATCTTTCAATACGACAGTAAGTAGTTTGCGTTTAGACGTCGTGCTGAAAGAAATTATACGTAAGCCGCGTACAGTGGCGAAACAACTGATTGATAAAAAACGGGTGAAAGTGAATCACACGATTATCGAGCAGACTGACTTCCAATTAGATAATGATGATTTATTGTCAATTCAAGGTTTTGGTAGAGCAAAGATCACTGAACTAGGTGGCAAAACCAAAAAAGATAAAGTGAGAATTTCATACGAAACTTTATTCAAATGATGTTATAATGTATGATGTATGTAATAAGTGATGACGTGACACGAAATTCACAATATTAAGTTATTTCAAACACACAACTCAAAGAATATTATTTTATGCGTTTAATGAAACGCTGAAATAGTGTATGATATAGGGAGGATAAAACATGCCTTTTACACCAAGTGAAATTAAGAATAAAACATTTAATCGTGAAAAAAATGGTCTTTCTGAATCTGAAGTACAAAGTTATTTAGAGCAACTTAGTAATGAGATTGAACGTTTAAAAGAAGATAAGATTCAATTAGAAAAGGTCATTGAAGAAAAGAAAACGAACATTCAGTCTTACAAAGATGTGCATCAATCAGTTAGTGACGCTCTAATTCAAGCGAAACAAAGTGGTGAAGAAACGAAAGCTGCTGCAAAGAAAGACGCAGAAGCTACAATTTCTAAAGCACAAGCAGAAGCTGACCGTATTGTGAATGATGCTGTCGAGAAATCACGTCGACTATCTTTCCAAACAGAAGATATGAAACGTCAATCAAAGATTTTCAGATCACGTTTCCGTATGCTAGTTGAAGCACAGTTGGACTTATTGAAAAACGATGATTGGGATTATTTATTAAATTATGATTTAGATGCACAGCAAGTTACAGAAGAAAATGTAAATCATTTAAATGAAAGAGATTTAACAGATGAAGAAAAGGCATTAAAAGCTGAAGCAGAAAATAAACAAACTACTGATTCAACTGATAAGACACAACAAAACAATGCTAATACTAATACAAACACGAATAACGATACAGATAAAAAATAATACACGTTAATAACAGACGCGTAAGTAACATGGTACATATCAAAGCGAGTTAGGGATGGTGAGAGCCTTTCATATGTATGTTATTTATATCACTGTTATTCAAAATATAAATTGTAATGAGAGAACTCTAAGTTGAGTTAATCAGGGTGGTAACGCGGTTAATCGATCGTCCTTGTTAATTGAACTTAGGGTTCTTTTTATTGTTTTAAATTAACCACAAATGAGCCAGAATATTATCAATAAGGAGTGTAAATTATGGATTATAAAGAGACGTTACTCATGCCAAAGACAGCTTTCCCAATGCGTGGAGGATTACCTAATAAAGAACCAAAAATCCAAGAAGAGTGGGAAAGTAAATCAATTTACGAAAAAGCATTAAAACAAAACGAAGGACAAGAGTCATACATTTTACACGATGGACCACCATATGCGAATGGTAGTTTACATATGGGTCATGCGTTAAATAAAATCATCAAAGATTTTATCACTCGCTATAAAACGATGCGTGGTTTTTATGCGCCATACGTTCCAGGTTGGGATACGCATGGTTTACCAATCGAACAAGCATTAACGAAAAAGGGCGTAAAACGTAAAGAATTGACAGTTGCAGAATTCAGAGAAAAATGTAAAGAATTCGCACTAGAACAAGTTGAAATTCAGAAAAAAGATTTTAAACGTTTAGGTGTTAATGGTGAATTCGATAATCCATATATTACTTTAAACCCAGAATACGAAGCAGCACAAATTCGTTTATTTGGTGAAATGGCTGACAAAGGATTAATCTATAAAGGTAAAAAGCCAGTCTACTGGTCACCTTCAAGTGAATCTTCCTTAGCAGAAGCAGAGATCGAGTATCACGATAAACGTTCACCTTCTATCTACGTCGCTTTCGATGTGAAAGATACGAAAGGTACAGTGGATGAGGATGCAAAATTCATTATCTGGACAACTACACCTTGGACATTACCATCAAATGTTGCAATCACTGTACATCCTGATTTAACTTACGGCCAATACCGAGTGAATGGTGAAAAATATATTATCGGTAAAGATTTAGCTGATGATGTAGCCGAAGCACTAAATTGGGACGAAAATGAAATTGAATTAGAAAAAGAATTTACAGGTAAAGAGTTAGAATATGTAGAAGCGCAACATCCGTTTGTTGATCGTGTTTCATTAGTTATTAATGGTTTACATGTTACGACAGATGCAGGTACTGGTTGCGTTCATACTGCACCTGGACACGGGGAAGATGACTACATCGTAGGTCAAAAATATGATTTACCTGTTATTAGCCCAGTTAATAGTAGAGGTGTGTTTACTGAAGAAGCTGGTCAATTTGAAGGTATGTTCTACGATAAAGCAAATAAAGAAATTACTGATTTGCTTAAAGAGAATGGTGCATTATTAAACCTAGAATTTATCACGCACAGTTATCCGCATGATTGGCGTACAAAGAAACCAGTAATTTTCAGAGCTACACCACAATGGTTTGCGTCAATTGATAAGGTACGTAACGATATTTTAGATGCAATCAACGATACTCAATTCAAAGTTGATTGGGGAAAAACGCGTATCTACAACATGATCCGTGATCGTGGCGAATGGGTAATTTCACGTCAACGTGTATGGGGTGTACCTTTACCAGTATTTTATGCTGAAAACGGTGACATCATCATGACACAAGAAACTGTAAACCACGTTGCAGATTTATTTGAACAACATGGCTCAAATATTTGGTTTGAACGTGAAGCTAAAGAGTTATTACCAGAAGGATTTACGCATCCAGGAAGCCCGAATGGTGAATTTACGAAAGAAACAGATATCATGGACGTTTGGTTCGATTCAGGCTCATCTCATAGAGCAGTATTAGAAGGACGAGATAATTTATCATTCCCATCAGATTTATACTTTGAAGGTAGTGACCAATATCGCGGTTGGTTTAACTCTTCAATCACAACATCTGTGGCTACAAGAGGTAAATCACCTTATAAAATGTTACTTTCTCACGGTTTCGTTATGGATGGCGAAGGTAAGAAAATGAGTAAATCATTAGGTAACACGATTGTGCCTGATCAAATCATTAAACAAAAAGGTGCTGACATTGCACGTTTATGGGTAAGTAGTGTTGATTTCTTAAATGATGTTCGTATCTCAGATGAAATCTTAAAACAAACTGCCGATGTGTATCGTAAGATTAGAAATACATTGAGATTCATGTTAGGTAATGTGAATGATTTTGATCCGAAATCGAATGCTATTGCTGAAAATGAATTACTTGATGTAGATCGCTATATCTTAAATAGATTAAGAGAATTTACTGCCAACACACTTGAACACTATGATAACTTCGATTATCTAGATATCTATCAAGAAGTTCAAAACTTCATTAACGTAGAATTAAGTAATTTCTACTTAGATTACGGTAAAGATATTTTATATATCGAAGAACGTGACTCACATAAACGTCGTAGCATGCAAACTGTGCTATATCAAATTGTCGTTGATATGACACGTTTATTAGCACCAATCTTAGTGCATACAGCTGATGAAGTTTGGTCACACATCCCTCATGTTGAAGCTGAAAGTGTACATTTAACACACATGCCTGAAGTCAAAGATGTGGATACAGAATTCGTTGAAAAATGGAATACATTAATGCATTTACGTGACGATGTTAACCGTGCATTAGAATCAGCTAGAAACGATAAAACAATCGGTAAATCACTTGAAGCAAAAGTTACAATCGCTAGTAATGATAACTTTGATGCAACTTCATTCTTACAACAATTCGATGATTTACAACAATTATTTATAACTTCTCAAGTTGAAGTCGTGGATACGCTTAATGATGGTGAATCATATCAATATGGTGATATCCGTATTGAACACGCACATGGCGAAAAATGTCAACGTTGCTGGAACTATAGTGAAACACTAGGTTCTGTAGGAGAGCTAGATGATTTATGTCCACGATGCCAAGAAGTTGTTAAAACACTTGTATAAGTGACAACGTATTATCTTTAATAATAACTTTATAGTGACTGCTTGTCTTATTTTGACTCGAGGACAAGCAGTCACTTTTTTATTGGAAACTCATTTTAAAAATGAACAACGTATGACGTAATCATTCGAGAATGATTAATACGTACTCTAACTTTTTTTATCACTTTGAGTAAGATATAATAAAGATTGTTAAACTGAAGGAACTAAGAACAGGAGGTACGACATGAAACGTCAGTACTATATCGGAATTACATTATTTGTCACACTCTTTATTATAATAGCAGATCAAATTACAAAGTTGATTATCGCAAGTTCGATGAAAGTTGGAGATTCATTTGAAGTGATTCCTCAATTTTTAAATATTACCTCTCACCGAAATGACGGAGCTGCTTGGGGCATGTTAAGCGGTAAGATGGGCTTGTTCTATATTATTACTATTATCGTATTAATCGTACTCGTCTATTTCTATGTGAAAGAAGCGAAAAATAATTTATTTATGCAAATAGCGATTAGTTTAATATTTGCAGGTGCACTTGGAAACTTTATTGATCGTGTCATACATGGAAAAGTAGTCGATTTTATTGATACATATATATTTGGCTATGATTTCCCAATATTTAATATTGCAGATGCAAGCTTAACTATTGGCGTAATTTTAATCATTATTGCTTTATTCAAAGATTCGTCGAAAGAAAAATAACATAAAGGAGTGAGTTATGAATGCAAAGCTTTAATTTTACAGTAGAAACTCCAGAAGATGTCGGTAAACGTATCGACAAAATATTACCAGAATTTAATGGCGAATGGTCACGTACACAAATTCAAGACTGGATAAAAGAGTCGCTCGTTCAAGTTAATGATAAAGTAGTTAAATCAAACTACAAAGTAAAGCTTGATGATCAAATCGTTGTTACGGAAAAAGAAACAGTTGAAGCAGACATTGAACCTGAAGATTTAAACTTAGATATTTATTATGAAGATGATGATGTGGCTGTAGTTTATAAACCTAAAGGGATGGTCGTACACCCCTCAGCTGGACATTATTCAGGTACATTAGTTAATGGATTGATGTATCAAATGAAAGATTTATCAGGAATAAATGGGGAAATCCGCCCGGGCATTGTTCACCGTATTGATAAAGATACTTCTGGGTTGTTAATGGTAGCTAAAAACGATCAAGCGCACCGAAGCCTTGTAGATCAATTAGTAGAAAAATCAGTTACACGTAAATATGTCGCTTTAGTCCACGGAAATATTCCACATGATTATGGTACAGTTGACGCACCAATAGGGAGAAATACGAAAGATCGTCAATCTATGGACGTTGTTGACGAAGGTAAAGAAGCGATTACACATTTTAATGTATTGGAACATTTTAATAACTATACATTAATTGAATGTCAGCTTGAAACAGGGCGTACCCATCAAATACGTGTGCATATGAAATATATTGGCTATCCACTTGTAGGGGATCCAAAATATGGACCTAGAAAGACATTAGATATAGGTGGTCAAGCATTGCATGCAGGCGTAATAGGCTTCGAACATCCAGTGACTGGCGAATATACAGAGCAAACATCAGAGCTACCTGAGGAATTCCAAAAGGTATTAGAAGACATTCGTAAGAGCGACAAATAAACATCAACGTTCGTATCACGCTAAATATATTATTGAAAATTATATTCGAAATTCATTTGCATGACATTTTAAATCATGGTATCATGAATATAATTTAATAATGAAAACGTACGTCTTTAATTGCAGTCCAGAGAGGCTTCAAAGACATGAATGTACACACAGTTAAGTAGTTAGACTAATGGTTAGGATGTATATTAATATGCATAACTTAGCGTCTAACTGATGATATCAATCTGTATCTTTAGACACCTAACCGATGGTGTTTGATGTTTGAGAATAAATTAACTTGTGATAAACCTCATGTCTAAGCCAAAGACATGAGGTTTTCTTTTTATTATACATAAATAATAAATTATTGCTACGAAGGTAGGTGCCTAAATTGTCAGAGAGAATTATTATGGATGAAGCAGCTATTGAAAGAACAACAACACGTATCGCACATGAAATTTTAGAATATAATAAAGGTACGGATAATTTAATTCTGTTAGGTATTAAAACACGAGGTGCATTTTTAGCACGAAGAATTCAACAGAAGATCGAGCGTATAGAAGATACTGTTGTACCTACAGGAACACTAGATATTACACAATTTCGAGATGACTTGGAACAAAAGCGCACACCTATTGGCAAACAAACATACGAAATCGATGTGAATATTACCGATCAGGTTGTTATCATTATCGATGATGTCTTATATACAGGGCGAACGGTTCGAGCTTCACTAGATGCTGTATTGCAATACGCACGACCTAAGAAAATTGGCCTCGCCACATTAGTCGATCGAGGTCATCGTGAACTACCAATACGTGCTGACTTTGTTGGAAAGAACATACCAACTGCAAGAGAAGAAGCAGTATCAGTGTTTCTTGAAGAAATCGATCCAAGAAATGCTGTAGTAATTGAATAGCACCTTTAATTCAGTACGAGAGACTGAAAAGGGGGATGTTCAAATATTACGTTTTTGCATAAAAACTTAAGTATTCGAAAAGCTTTCTCAATTAAACTTAAGCTATATATTTAGGTGAAACGTAAATTGAACATTTCAAAGCATAATCTATATATTTTAATGATTTATAAACTACATGCGAATATAGTTGCGTCGCACAGTTGATTCATTAAATTAGGATTTTGTCTACTTTTTAGTCTCTTTACATGAAATAAATGTAAAGAGATTTTTTTATGGAAGGATATATAAAAATGATGAAAAATGAAGCGATGTTTGAACGCACGGTTAAACCAATATTAGATGTAAAAGACAAACCAAAATTGAGTCAGTGGGCTTTTTTAAGTACACAGCATTTATTTGCGATGTTTGGTTCTACCGTATTAGTTCCATTTTTAACAGGTTTACCGATATCCTCAGCATTAATTGCATCAGGTATTGGGACACTATTGTACATCTTAATTACGCAAGCTAAGATTCCAGCTTATCTCGGTTCAAGCTTTGCTTTTATCACACCGATAATCACTGGATTACATTCTCACAGTTTAGGTGACATGTTAATTGCATTATTCATGAGTGGGTTAATGTACATCTTAATTGGTTTAGCTATTAAGTTGAGCGGTACGAGATGGTTGATGCGTTTATTACCACCTGTTGTGGTAGGACCAGTCATCATGGTTATCGGTTTAAGTTTAGCACCTACTGCAGTCAATATGGCCATGTTTGAAAATTCTGCAGATATGAAAGGCTATAACTTAAGTTATGTTGTTGTCGCAATGGTAACATTGTTAGTCACAATCATCGTTCAAGGATTCTTTAAAGGTTTTCTATCTTTAATACCGGTACTTATCGGCATTACTACCGGTTATATATTATCAGCGTTTATGGGCTTAGTTAAATTTAGCTCTATCGCCGAAGCGAAGTGGTTACAGTTTCCTGAAATTTATTTACCGTTTAAAGATTACACTCCGTCTTTCAATCTAGGTTTGATATTAGTTTTAATACCTATCGTCTTTGTGACTGTTAGTGAACATATTGGCCACCAACTAGTAATTAATAAAATCGTAGGTAAAAACTTCTTTGAAGATCCAGGGCTCGATAGGTCAATTATAGGTGATGGTGTATCGACGATGTTTGCTAGTCTCATCGGTGGTCCACCAAGTACGACATACGGTGAAAATATCGGTGTACTTGCAATTACTAAAATCTATAGTATTTATGTAATTGGTGGGGCGGCATGTATCGCAATCTTATTAGGGTTTATTGGAAAATTTACGGCACTTGTGTCATCAATACCAACACCCGTTATGGGTGGCGTATCAATTCTACTTTTCGGTATTATTGCGGCAAGTGGATTGAGAATGCTGGTAGAAAGTAATGTAGATTTCTCAAGTAATCGTAATTTAGTTATCGCGTCGGTCATCTTAGTCATCGGTATTGGAAATTTAGTATTTAACTTAAATGGAGTGGGTATCAAATTAGAAATTGAAGGTATGGCATTAGCTGCGTTAGCAGGCATCATATTGAATTTGATATTACCCGAAACTTCTAAGGCTCAACAGTAAGAAAATGTGCTTAAATGGAGGTCTTAAATTGGAAAATTTATTATCTATGGAACATCTTTCAAATACAGAAATAAAGACATTAATCCAGCGTGCAAGTGAGATTAAGAATGGTCAATATGAGCCACAACAGTATGACAAGCAATTTGTCGCAAATTTATTCTTTGAAAATTCAACACGTACCAAAAGCAGTTTCCTCGTAGCTGAACAAAAGCTAGGACTAAAATTAATTGATTTTGAAACTTCAACTTCTTCAGTGCAAAAGGGTGAGTCACTCTATGATACATGTAAAACGCTGGAGATGGTCGGTGCAGATGTGTTAGTCATTCGTCACTCACAAAATGCTTATTACGACGAATTAGCTTCATTAAATATACCTATTATTAACGGTGGAGATGGAAGTGGCCAACACCCTACACAAAGTTTGCTTGATTTAATGACAATTAATGAGGAATTTGGTTCATTTGAAGGACTGAATATTTTGATTTGTGGCGATATTAAAAATTCTCGTGTAGCGAGAAGCAATTACCATAGTTTAAAAGCTTTAGGCGCTAACGTGATGTTTTCAAGTCCTGACTCGTGGAAAGATGAGCGTTTAGATGCACCGTATGTGGATATTGATGAAGTGATTGATCAAGTTGATATCGTCATGTTATTAAGAGTACAACATGAAAGACATGAACAAAGTGAAAGTAAGCAATTTGAAGTGAACGATTATCATGAACATTTTGGTTTGACTTTAAAACGTTACGAACAATTGCAAGATCATGCGATTGTGATGCATCCAGCACCAGTCAATCGCGGTGTAGAAATCGATGCTTCTCTTGTAGAAGCTTCACAGTCTCGTATTTTTGAACAAATGGAAAATGGCATGTATTTAAGAATGGCAGTCATTGATTATATTTTACAGAAAAAGGGGTAATTAAAATGAAATTAATAACGAATGCTAAAATATTAAAAAACGGTGAACTTACAGACGTATCAATTTTAATTGATGGAAAGAAAATTAAACAGATTGGTCAACAAATCGAAGTAGATGACAACACAGAAGTCATTGATGCCCAAGGCCAATTCGTTGCACCAGGTTTAGTTGACGTACACGTACATTTACGTGAACCAGGCGGAGAACATAAAGAGACAATTGAAACAGGTACGAAAGCAGCAGCAAGAGGCGGCTTTACAACTGTTTGCCCAATGCCAAATACAAGACCTGTACCTGATTCAGTAGCCAATATGCAACATTTAAACGCGTTAATCGAAGCGAATGCTCAAGTTCGTGTATTACCATATGCAGCTATTACAGTTAGACAAGCAGGTCAAGAACATGTAGATTTCGAAGCACTTACTCAACAAGGCGCATTTGCTTTCACAGATGATGGTGTTGGTGTCCAACAAGCGAGTATGATGTATGAAGCAATGAAAGCAGCAGCGAAGCAAAATAAAGCCGTTGTCGCACACTGCGAAGATAATAGCTTAATCTATGGTGGAGCAATGCATGATGGTAAACGTAGTAAAGAATTAGATATCCCTGGTATTCCAAATATTTGTGAAGCGGTTCAAATAGCTCGTGATGTATTATTAGCTGAAGCAACTGGTGCACACTATCACGTATGTCACGTATCTACGAAAGAAAGTGTTCGTACAATTCGCGATGCTAAAAAGGCTGGTATCAACGTGACAGCTGAGGTCACACCACATCACTTATTATTAACTGAAGATGATGTACCAGGTGATAATGCGATTTATAAAATGAATCCACCACTAAGAAGTAAAGAAGACCGTGATGCATTATTAGAAGGTTTATTAGATGGTACGATTGATTGTATCGCAACGGATCATGCACCACATGCAGCTGAAGAAAAAGACCAACCAATGACGAAAGCACCATTCGGTATCGTAGGTAGTGAAACAGCATTCCCATTATTATATACAAACTTTGTTAAAAATGGTGACTGGTCATTACAACAACTTGTTGATTATTTAACAATCAAACCAGCACAAACTTTTGATTTACCATACGGTACTTTAGAAGAAGGTAGTCTTGCTGATTTAACAGTTATTAATTTAGATGAAGAAAGAGAAATTAAAGCTGAAGACTTCGCATCAAAAGGAACGAACACACCATTCTTAGGAAATAAAGTATACGGCACTCCAGTATTAACATTAGTTGAAGGTGAAGTTAAATTTAAGGAGGAAAAATAATGTTGCAAAAACGATATCTTGTGCTAGAAGATGGTTCTTACTATGAAGGTTATCCAATAGGTTCAGATGAAGTTACAGAAGGCGAAATCGTATTTAATACTGCGATGACAGGTTATCAAGAAACAATTTCAGACCCATCTTATACAGGTCAAATTATTACATTCACATATCCATTAATTGGAAATTATGGTATCAATCGAGATGACTTTGAATCACTTGTACCAACATTAAATGGAGTTGTTGTGAAAGAAGCAAGTACACACCCAAGTAACTTCAGAAAGCAAAAGACGTTCCATGAAATTCTTGTCGAATATAATATTCCTGGTATTAAAGGTGTCGATACACGTAGTATCACGCGTAAGATTAGACAATTCGGTGTGCTTAAAGCTGCATTTACCGATGATAAAGCACAAATCGATCAAGTTATTGAACGATTAAAAACATTAGAATTACCTCGAAACGAAGTTACAACTGTATCAACCAAATCACCTTATGTTTCAACGGGTTATGATTTAAGTGTTGTACTAGTGGACTTCGGTAAAAAACAAAACATCGTCAGAGAGCTGAACGCGCGTGGATGTAACGTAACAGTTGTACCATATGATACTTCAGCTGAAGCGATTAAACGTATGACACCGGATGGCGTAATGTTATCAAATGGTCCTGGTGATCCAGAAGAAGTTCAAGTAGCAGTTGAAATGATTAAAGGTATATTAGGACATATTCCGTTCTTCGGTATCTGTTTAGGACATCAACTCTTTGCACTTTCTCAAGGTGCTACTTCATTTAAAATGAAATTCGGTCATCGTGGTGCGAACCACCCAGTTAAAGATTTGAAAACAGGTAAAATCGCCTTAACAAGTCAAAACCATGGTTATGCGATAGATAAAGATTCGTTAAAAGATACGGAATTAGAAGTGACGCATATCGCAATTAATGATAATACAGTTGAAGGTTTACGCCATAAGACATTGCCAGCATTTTCAGTACAATATCACCCAGAGGCGTGCCCAGGACCAACTGATTCAAACTATTTATTCGATGAATTTATAAAAATGATGAAACAATATCAAACAAAGGAGCATACAATCAATGCCTAAACGTGAAGATATCAAAACAATATTAGTTATAGGTTCAGGACCTATTATCATCGGCCAAGCTGCGGAATTCGATTACGCTGGAACACAAGCGTGTTTAGCATTAAAAGAAGAAGGTTACCGCGTTATTTTAGTAAATTCAAACCCAGCAACAATTATGACAGATAATGAAATCGCGGATAAAGTTTATATCGAACCATTAACGCATGATTTCATTGCGCGCATTATACGTAAAGAACAACCAGATGCATTATTACCTACATTAGGTGGCCAAACTGGTCTTAACATGGCTATTCAATTAAATGATAGTGGTGTGTTAGAAGCGAATAATGTACAACTTCTAGGCACAAAGCTATCATCTATTCAACAAGCCGAAGACAGAGAATTATTTAGAAGCTTAATGAACGAACTAGGCGTTGCAGTGCCTGAAAGTGATATTGTTAACACGGTAGAACAAGCATTTACATTTAAGGAGCAAGTGGGTTATCCACTTATCGTGCGACCAGCATTTACCATGGGTGGCACTGGTGGCGGTATTTGCCACAACGATGAAGAACTACAAGAAATCGTTTCAAATGGTTTACACTATAGCCCAGCTACACAATGTTTAATTGAAAAATCAATCGCCGGCTTCAAAGAAATTGAATATGAAGTTATGCGTGATAAAAATGATAACGCCATTGTAGTATGTAACATGGAAAATATTGACCCAGTGGGTATCCATACGGGTGACTCAATCGTAGTTGCACCGAGTCAAACTTTATCTGATGTTGAGTATCAAATGTTACGCGATGTCTCATTAAAGGTTATTCGCGCACTTGGAATTGAAGGTGGCTGTAATGTTCAGCTAGCATTAGATCCGCATTCAATGGACTATTACATCATCGAAGTTAACCCACGTGTGTCACGTTCATCAGCATTAGCTTCCAAAGCAACTGGTTATCCAATTGCTAAGCTAGCAGCTAAAATCGCTATCGGCTTATCACTTGATGAAATGTTAAATCCAGTAACAGGTACATCATACGCGGCATTTGAACCTTCGCTTGATTATGTTATTTCAAAAATTCCACGTTTCCCATTCGATAAATTTGAAAAAGGTGAACGTGTACTAGGAACTCAAATGAAAGCAACTGGTGAAGTAATGGCTATTGGTAGAACATATGAAGAATCTCTATTAAAGGCTATTCGCTCACTTGAATATGGTGTACATCATTTAGGTTTACCAAATGGTGAAACATTCGACTTAGATTACATCAAAACACGTATTAAAGACCAAGATGATGAACGTTTATTCTTTATTGGAGAGGCGATTCGTCGTGGAACAACGTTAGAAGAATTACATGAAATGACTAAAATTGATTATTTCTTCTTAAATAAATTTAAACATATTATTGATATTGAACATGATTTAAAAGCAAATAGTGGCGACATCGATTATCTAAAATTCGCTAAAGATTATGGCTTCAGTGACCGTGTCATTGCACACCGTTTTAATATGTCAGAGGAAGAAGTATTTAATTTAAGACAACAACATGGTATTACACCTGTTTATAAAATGGTCGACACTTGTGCTGCTGAATTCGAATCAACAACACCGTATTACTATGGTACGTATGAACAAGAAAATGAATCGAACGTGACAGAACAAGAAAAAATCTTAGTACTTGGTTCAGGTCCGATTAGAATCGGTCAAGGTGTTGAGTTTGACTATGCAACTGTACATGCGGTTTGGGCAATTCAAAAAGCAGGCTACGAAGCTATTATTGTCAATAATAACCCTGAAACAGTTTCAACAGACTTTTCAATTTCAGATAAATTATACTTTGAACCTTTAACTGAAGAAGATGTAATGAATATCATCAACTTAGAGCAACCTAAAGGTGTCGTTGTCCAATTCGGGGGTCAAACAGCAATTAATTTAGCGGATAAACTTGCGAATCGTGGTGTAAATATCTTAGGTACGACATTAGAAGACTTAAACCGTGCTGAAGATCGTAAGGAATTCGAAGCATTGTTACACACAATTAACGTGCCACAACCTAAAGGTAAAACAGCTACATCTCCAGAAGGTGCTTTAGAAAATGCACGTAACATCGGCTATCCTGTCGTCGTGAGACCTTCTTATGTATTAGGTGGTCGAGCTATGGAAATTGTAAATAGTGATGACGAGCTTAAAAATTATATGAATCAAGCAGTTAAAGCAAGCCCTGACCATCCAGTACTTGTCGATAGATATTTAACAGGTAAAGAAATTGAAGTCGATGCAATCAGTGATGGAGATACAGTAATTATCCCAGGAATTATGGAACACATTGAACGTGCAGGTGTCCATTCAGGTGACTCAATCGCAGTTTATCCTCCGCAAACATTATCAAATGAAGAAATGGAAATTTTAGAAGATTATACGGTTAAACTTGCGAAAGGGCTTAATATTGTTGGCCTTATCAACATTCAATTTGTTGTAGCACATGATGGGGTATATGTTCTTGAAGTTAACCCACGTTCTAGTCGTACTGTACCATTCTTAAGTAAAATTACCGGCATTCAAATGGCTCAACTTGCAATGCGTTCAATTATCGGTGAGAAACTTGTCGACATGGGTTACAAGGAAGGTATTCAACCATATTCTGAGGGCGTCTTTGTAAAAGCCCCAGTGTTCAGTTTTAACAAACTGAAAAACGTAGATATTACGCTTGGACCTGAAATGAAATCAACAGGTGAAGTAATGGGTAAAGACGCAACGATGGAAAAAGCATTATTCAAAGGTTTAACAGCAAGTGGTGTAGAAGTTAAAGACCATGATACTGTATTAATGACAGTGAGTGATAAAGATAAAGACGAAGTAGTAAGTATTGCTGCTCGACTTAACGAAGTAGGCTATAAGATTTTAGCAACAGAAGGTACGGCACAAAAACTTAAAGAACATCAAATTCCTGCTGAAGTGGTTGGCAAAATTGGCGGCGAAGATGATCTTCTAACGCGCATTCAACAAGGTGAAGTTCAAATTGTTGTAAATACTATGACAAAAGGTAAAGAAGTTGAAAGAGACGGCTTCCAAATTAGAAGAACATCAGTAGAAAACGGTGTACCTTGTCTTACTTCATTAGATACAGCAAATGCATTAACGAATGTCATTGAAAGTATGACTTTCACTATGAAAAACATGTAAATCATTTGATTGAATCAACGGGCTAACATTTGCATAGCCCTTGATTTCAACTATTTGTAATCAATTTGAGGTGTACTAACATAATGAAGACTTTACCAATTATTGCATTAGATTTTGACTCAATAGAGTCAGTAAATCAGTTTTTAGATCAATTTGATGAACCATTATTTGTTAAGGTAGGTATGGAACTATTTTATCAAACTGGACCGCAATTGATTGAATCGATTAAAGCACGTGGTCATGATATATTTCTAGATTTGAAATTGCATGATATTCCAAATACAGTCGGTAAGGCAATGGAAGGTTTGAGTAAATTAGATGTCGACTTAGTAAACGTTCATGCTGCAGGTGGTACTGCTATGATGGAACGTGCATTAGAAGGTATTAAAAAGCATAATAAAGATATAAAGATTATCGCAGTCACACAATTAACTTCAACAACTGAAGCGGTATTACAACAAGAACAAAATATACAAACTACAATCGATGAAGCTGTACTAAATTATGCTCAACTAGCAAAAAAGGCAGGCTTAGATGGTGTTGTTTGTTCACCGTTAGAGACGGCATTGTTAAAGGAACACTTAGGCACATCATTTTTAAAAGTTACACCTGGTATCAGACCTGCTGATGCAGCTGTAAACGATCAAAAACGTGTGACGACACCAGAACAAGCAAAAGAAATGGGCTCGACACATATCGTTGTCGGAAGACCTATTACTCAAAGTGACGATCCGCTCGCAAGTTATCAAAAAATAAAAGAAAGTTGGTTAAGTTAATATGGCGAAAAACATTGCGAAAGCATTATTAGATATCGAAGCAGTAACGTTATCTCCAAATGATTTATTTACGTGGAGTTCAGGAATAAAATCACCAATTTATTGCGACAATCGAGTTACTCTAGGTTTCCCTAGCGTTCGACGTGATATTAGAGATGGTTTAAGTGACTTAATTCAACAACAATTTCCAGAAGGTCAAATCGTTTCAGGGACTGCAACTGCAGGCATCCCTCATGCAGCATATGTATCTGAAGTATTAGATTTACCTATGAACTATGTTCGTTCTAAGAGTAAAAGCCATGGTAAACAAAATCAAATAGAAGGTGCTCAAAGTGAAGGTAAGAAAGTGGTTGTAATTGAAGATTTAATTTCGACAGGTGGATCATCTATTACAGCAGTTGAAGCTTTAAAAGAAGCAGGCGCTGAAGTATTAGGTGTCGTAGCAATCTTCACATACGGTTTAAAGAAAGCCGATGATCAATTTGAAGAAGCGCAAGTACCATTTTATACACTCAGTAATTATAATGAATTAATTGAAGTTGCAAAAGAAAATGGGCAAATTTCTGAATCAGACATTACTACTTTAGTTGATTGGAGAGACAACTTGTCATAATATGTAACCCAAAGGGGGTACATGTATGACAAAAAGCCCAGAAGAATCCTATCAAAATTTTTCACATATCAATGATTTTTTGAAAAAAGATGATGACTATAGAAAACACGATGACGATAAGTATAAGCAAGAAATGAATTCAGAAGATAAAGAAGAAAACGACTTTTACAAACAATCAAAATCAAACATCAAAGATAAAAAGAACTTGTAGAATGGCTCTTACTATTTAATTGAAAGTTAAATAATGAACTCGAATCAGGCTACTCATTTTCTGTAATAAACAGGAGATAAGTAGCCTGATTTTTGTTAAATATGAAGGTTGATTTCGATTTGGCAATGTTCGTTGACAAAGGAGTATACTGGTTTTGAACACTATAGTGAAAATGGAAATGTAAGTACGTGTAGACCTAGTTATTAATAAAAAAATCGAATCAATAGAAATTACAGTGATAATCCATACTTTTTGAATTAACCACGCTTATATAGTTTAGTAGAGTCTCTCTTGAACATTGTAGATTTATAAATTAAGGAGGTAGGTTAAAAAGGACGTACAGAGTGAATATAGCGCGACCATGATATAATATAAGTGTGACATGTATATAGGTTTTGATGATTGGCTTCTATTTAATTTTAATAGTTTGTAATTTCAACAATTTATTTAAGGAGATTATTTATATGGTAAAAAGATTAGATGAAGTAATGATTTACGTTTACGATCATGATAAAGTGATGCAGTTTTGGACTGAATATTTAAATTTCACAGTTTCTGAAGATACAGAAGAAATGGGCATGCGTATAGTTAAGTTGCTACCACAAGACAAAGCAGAAACTGCGATTGTCTTACAAGACAAGGCAAAAGTTGATGAAATGGATATGGGCGTAAGCACTGCAACACCATCACTCATGTTTGCAACTACACAATTTGATGATTTGTATCAACATTTAAAAGATAATGATATTACAGTCGGAGAAGTGATGACTTTACCGATGGGCAGAGTATTTAACTTTGCTGACCCAGAAGATAATTATTTTGCAGTAAAAGAAGTTAAATAAATCTACTTTGCTTATAGACTAATACCTCCGTATTACTCATTTTTAAATGAATGATACGGAGGTTTTTAATATTCACACGGATTGAAATTAGTCCATAATATATTTGGGTTGTTTATTCTTACTTAAAAATTACTATCGAATCATGATTTTTATAATGATGTAGCCAATAAGTAGTACTAATACGGCAATTAATAGGGGAATTAGATAATGTAACATTGTGATACCTCCGTTAGACTTTGTATATATTTTAACGATATTTGGTTTAAAAAGAAAGGAAACGTCTTTAACTCATAGATTATGTAACTTTCAACATTTTATAAATGCATGTTAGATATACGTAAAATATTCGAATTATCAGATGTGATAGGTTACCATAGTGGTCAAGGAGGGGAAATGATGAACATTCCAAAAATAACTACGTTTTTAATGTTTAATGGCGAAGCAGAAGAAGCCATTAATTTATACATTGATGCATTTGAAGATGCAGAAATATTAAATATTGTTCGATATGGGGAAGATGATGAAGAACCGACAGGAACGGTTCAACATGCAATCTTTAGATTAAAAGATCAAATCTTTATGGCCATTGATAATGTGAATAATGTAGACATTGAAATGAATCCAGCTATGTCATTATACGTGACCGTAGATAGCGCAATGGAAATGGAACAATTATTTAGTAAATTGAAACGTGAAGGTGCAATTCTTATGCCTAAAACAGAGATGCCACCATTCCGTGAATTTGCTTGGATTCAAGATAAATTTGGTGTTAATTTCCAATTAGCTTTACCGGAACAACAGTAGTATAAGTAACCATTATACGAGCTCAAAATTACAATATACAAAAAGCACCTTAGTGTACAAACTAAGGTGCTTTTTAAAATTATTAAGACTTTAACCATTCATTATTTGACCTTTAATTGTTGAATGTAGTCATAATCTGGTGTTGCATATAAAGTTTTTTGATTATCGTAAGTGACAAACCCTGGTTTCGCACCAGACGGTTTATGAACATGTTTAATTAAAGTATAATCAACAGGTATTTGACCAGAATTACCTGCTTTGGAGAAATACCCTGATAACATAGCCGCTTCTTTAATCGTCGTCTCACTTGGTTGGTCGTTTAATATCACAACATGGGAACCTGGTATATCTTTTGTGTGGAACCAAATATGATTTTTATCAGCCTTTTTGTTCGTTAAATAATCATTTTGTTTATTATTTTTACCAACGAGTATTGTATCACCATCTGAAGAACGATATTCTTGTAACTGAATTTTTTGTTTTCGTTTTTTCTTATTTTGCTTTCGTTGTTTCATATAACCTTGTTCTGATAATTCGTCACGAATATCATCTATATCATCAACAGAAATATGTTTGAGTTGTTGTTCAATACCTTCGAAATAAGCGATATTCTCTTTTGTTAATTGGATTTGATGGTGCAATTCACTTTCACGCGTTTTTAGTTTATTGTATTGCTTATAATAATATTGAGCATTAACTGCAGGTGATTTCGTTGGGTTTAAAGGAATCGTGACTTCTTCATTATTGTAGTAATTTAAAGCAGTTAGTTCCTCATCTCCCTGATTGATACGGTAAATGTTTGCTGTTATAAGTTCTCCATATAGTTGTTGGAGTTCTTTATCTTTCGTGCCTTCTTGTTCTGCATATAACTTAGAAATTTTATTTTGGTATTTATTTAATTGTTGATGCACAAATTTAACTAAATCATTTGCTCTTTGTTTCACGCGTTCTCTTTCGCCACGTGCATCAAAGTATCTATCTAACAAATCGTGTAAAGAATCATATTTCACTACATCATCATAAAATTGGTCTAGTTCCATAAAATAAAAGTCTTCTTTACCCGTTTTATGGTTTTTATGGAAGACTGGGACAGGTGCTTGCTCGGTTTGGGCCATGACCTCATCATAAGCTTGTGGTAATGTTTCGGTCGTCATAAATTGCTTTCTATTGACGATTTCCTTTGTTATTAATGGGCTAAATCCTTCAAAATGGTTGAGCAATTGTTTGGCGATTTTGCCACTATTGAAATCTATATAAGATAGTACATCATTACCTGTTTTCTCATAAGGGTTCATTTTATGTTGTGTAGGTGGTGCATCATATTGAAAGCCCGGCATCACGGTACGATATTGGTTTGTATTAGGAGTGAGGTGTTTAAAGCCTTCAATTATTTTTCTTTCTTCGTTTACGAGGATTAAGTTACTATGTTTTCCCATAATTTCAAGAATGATGGTACGATGCATCGTATCGCCAATTTCATCTTTACTCTGTACATCAATTTCTACACGTCTATCATTATCAATTTGTCTAATTGCCTTGATAATACCGCCTTCTAAATGCTTACGAAAAACTCGTGCAAACATAGGTGGGTCGAAAGGATTATCATATTTTTTAGCAGTGATGTGCATTCTGCTAAAGCTAGGATGAATAGAAAGTAAGAGTTGATGATTTTGTCTATTTTGACGTACAACGAGTATAATTGTGTCGTTTTCTGGTTGGTTAATCTTATGAATACGACCATCGACAAGATCTTGTAAAGATTCCACCATTTTTCTTGTAAATAAGCCATCAAATGCCATGATTATCTGCCACCTTATTTTTAGTCATTCATTGTATTGTAACATGTAGAAAACGATAGGTCATCGTCAAAGTTTAAGCCTAAAAGAGCTATACAATTAAATAGGGAATATGGTATCATGTGTTAATAATAGAAGAATAGCTTAGAGAGGTCGTAATTCATGGATAATGAGAAAGGTTTGTTGATAGTATTATCTGGACCATCTGGTGTGGGCAAAGGTACAGTTAGAAAGAAGATATTTGAAGACCCGTCTACTTCATACAAATATTCTATCTCTATGACCACACGTAATATGCGTGAAGGCGAAGAGGATGGTGTTGATTATTTCTTCAAAACAAAGGCTGAGTTTGAAGAGCTAATTAAACAAGATCAATTTATAGAATATGCAGAATACGTAGGAAACTATTATGGGACACCTGTTGAGTATGTTAAGAACACGATGGATGATGGTTATGATGTATTTTTAGAAATAGAAGTTGAAGGCGCAAAACAAGTGCGTAAGAAATTTCCTGATGCATTATTTATTTTTTTGGCGCCACCAAGCTTAGACGATTTACGTGAACGCTTGGTTGGCAGAGGTACGGAATCAGATGAAAAGATCCAAAGCCGCGTTACTGAAGCGCGTAAAGAAGTCGAAATGATGAACTTGTATGATTATGTCGTCGTTAATGATGAAATAGATTTAGCAAAGCAACGTATTCAATCCATTGTCGACGCTGAGCATTTGAAAAGAGAACGAATTGAAGCGAAATATAGAAAAATGATTTTGGAGGCGAAAAAATAATGTTAAATCCACCTTTAAACCAATTAATGAAGCAAGTTAACTCACAATATTTAGTAGCAACTACAGCTGCTAAACGTGCACGTGAAATTGATGAAAAACCTGAAACAGAAGTACAAGCAAGTTATGAATCAAAAAAACCTGTTGGTAAAGCATTAGAAGAAATTGCTAACGGCGAAGTATATCCAAACGGAACAGTTAAATAAACTGTTAAAATGCAATTTTTTTAAGTTAATACATTACACATAATTTAATAACATGAGTGAAGGTAGAGGCAATTGAGGTCTCTACCTTTACTTATATCACTTTGTTCAATAAGATTTCTTTATTGTTTTTAGCACGGTAGTGAGCTTAAAAAATGAAATCTGATATTCTAGCCGAAATCTTTTCCATGAGATTTCTGTCTCGCTCCCCATAAATGGGGTCAGTGGCTGACTGAATTGAAGCTGCGTTAGCACTTGCTTCATTTCTAGTCACCTGTGCCGGGGCAAGACGACGAAATCTTTTCCATGAGATTTCTGTCTTGCTCCCTTTTTAATTTTGTTGAGCTTTTGTGTATAATACAAAGTAATAAATTAAATAATGACGATAAATTTTCTTTAATTTTAAAATAAATAGAAAAGTATGATACAAATTTCTAGTTGGAGGATATGTGCAATGAAACGAATATTACTTGCCGTTACTGGCGGTATTGCAGCTTATAAAGCGATTGATTTAACGAGTAAACTCACTCAAGCGGGTTACGATGTCAGAGTAATGTTAACTGATCATGCTCAAGAATTTGTTACGCCTTTAGCTTTTCAAGCGATTGGTCGAAATACGGTTTATACAAGTACCTTTATTGAACAAAATCCAGAAGAAATACAACATGTTGCTTTAGGTGATTGGGCGGATGCCATCGTTGTCGCACCTGCTACTGCCAATACCCTTGCAAAGTTAGCACATGGTATTGCTGATGATATGGTCACTTCAACGCTACTTGCTACAGAAACACCAAAGTTCGTTGCACCTGCAATGAATGTTCATATGTATGAAAACAATAGAACGCAACATAATATGTCAATTTTACGTTCAGATGGATATCACTTTTTAGAACCTGGTGAAGGCTTTTTAGCATGTGGCTATGTAGCTAAAGGACGTATGGAAGAACCATTACAAATCGTTGAACGTTTGACTCACTTTTTCAAAAATGAAGAGGAATCTACACATGAACAACCAAGTCGTTTTAAAGGTAAGCATGTCTTAATTACTGCAGGACCGACTGTCGAAGAGCTTGATCCTGTTAGATATTTATCTAATCGTTCATCAGGTAAAATAGGTTATGCTTTAGCTGAAACACTTCAACAACGTGGTGCACTTGTCACACTTGTTTCAGGACCGACAAATCTCACAGCACCAGAACAGGTCAACTTAATTCAAGTTAAGAGTGCCGATGAAATGTTTGAAGCTGTAAAATCAAATTTCGAGAACCAAGACATTATCTTTAAAGCTGCAGCAGTTTCAGATTATGCTCCAGAAACACCACTAGACCATAAATTGAAGAAACAAGATGGTACATTATCTGTCACATTCAAACGTACGCCGGATATTCTTAAATATTTAGGAGAACATAAAACACACCAATATTTAGTTGGATTTGCAGCTGAAACTCAAAATATTGAAGCTTATGCTAAGCAAAAGCTAGAACGTAAAAAAGCAGATGTAATTATTGCTAATAACGTTGGAGATTTATCTATAGGATTTAGTTCAGACGACAATGATTATACGATGTACTTTAAAGATGGTAATGATATACATTTAGGTAAAAAGAAAAAAACAGAGTTAGCAGAAATGATTGTAGATAGTGTAGAAGCAAGGTGGCATTAGTATGATAGCAAAGGTCATAGTAGACATTCCGTCAAAAAGTGTTGACTTCACTTTTGATTATTTAATTCCGGATCAAATGCAAGCCATGATTCAAGTTGGGATGCGTGTGATTGTGCCATTTGGTCCACGAACTGTACAAGGATACATTATGTCTCTGACTGACCAACCTGATTCGGATATGGATATTTCAAAATTAAAGAAAATTAAAGAGATTCAAGATATCCAACCTGAGTTAACACAAGAACTCATTCAATTAACAGAGTGGTACAACCAATATTTTGTTACGAAACGTATTTCGATGTTAGAGGCAATGTTACCGAGTGCTATAAAAGCAAAGTATACGAAATACTTTAAAATTGAATCATTTTCAGAAGTACCCCAACAACTACAACTAAAATTTAATAACGAAGGGTTATACCCATACAAAGAAGCTCAATCTAATAATGATTTAACGGCTATAACACCTCTATTAAAGCAAGGTGTCATTTCAGAAGAAACGAAACTGACGCAAAATGTATCAAAAAAGAAACAAAGAGCGGTAAGGTTAATTGAAGGCTTTGATGTTGATGCAGTGTTAGGTTCATTAGAAAAGTCACCGAAACAATATGATGTTTATGCTTATTTGATTGATGAACAACACCATACTGTAACTCTGAAACAATTAGATGAAATGTCCTTTTCTAAATCTAGTATCGATACATTAATTCGTAAAGGATTTATTGAAAAATATGATGCCATCATTGATCGAGATCCTTTTGAAACGCGTGTGTTTGAACAAGATGAAAAACAAGTACTAACCACCGAGCAACAAGTAGCTTATGATTCAATAATAGAAACGATTGAATCTCAGCAACAACGGACATTTTTACTTCACGGCGTAACAGGATCAGGTAAAACCGAGGTGTATTTACAGACGATTGAAACGGTGCTTAATCTTGGGAAACAAGCGATGATGCTCGTACCTGAAATTGCGTTAACGCCACAAATGGTATTGCGTTTTAAACGTCGGTTTGGTGATGATGTGGCTGTACTGCATTCGGGATTATCGAAAGGCGAACGTTATGACGAGTGGCAAAAAATACGTGACGGAAAAGCAAGTGTGAGTGTAGGTGCACGCTCGAGTGTCTTTGCCCCTTTTAAAAACTTAGGCATGATTATCATCGATGAAGAACATGAATCTTCATATAAGCAAGAAGATTATCCACGATACCATGCACGAGATATCGCACAATGGCGGAGTCAGTATCATCATTGCCCATTAATTTTAGGGAGTGCGACGCCAAGTTTAGAAAGCTTTGCACGTGCTGAAAAGGGTGTATATGAACTGTTAGCGTTACCTTCTAGAGTTAATCAAAAGATATTACCTGAAGTCGATATTGTTGATATGAGAGAGGAATTAAGCTCGGGTAACCGTTCCATGTTTTCTAAACAGTTACATCAAGCAATTGAAGAAAAACTTGCTCGACAAGAACAAATCGTGTTGTTTTTAAACAGACGCGGTTATGCTTCATTTATGCTTTGTCGGGATTGTGGTCACGTACCACAATGTCCAAATTGTGATATTTCTTTAACTTATCATAAGTCAACGGATCAGTTGAAATGTCATTATTGTGGTTACCAAGCTACACCTTCGAACCAATGTCCAAACTGTGAGAGTGACCATATTAGACAAGTTGGGACAGGGACACAACGTGTTGAAGAGTTATTACAACAAACATTTCCAGAGGCTCGAATCATACGTATGGATGTCGATACGACTTCACGTAAAGGCGCCCATGAAAAGTTACTAGAAGATTTCGGCGAAGGTAAAGGAGATATCTTGTTAGGCACACAAATGATTGCCAAAGGATTAGATTTCCCAAATATCACGTTAGTCGGTGTGTTGAATGCCGATACGATGTTAAATTTACCAGATTTCAGAGCAAGTGAAAGAACATTCCAATTGTTGACCCAAGTTGCAGGTCGTGCCGGACGACATGAAAAAGAAGGACAGGTAATTATACAAACTTATAATCCGGAACATTATGCAATTAAAGACGTTCAAGCTAATAACTTCAAAGAATTTTATGATAAAGAAATGAATTATCGTAAACTTGGAAAATACCCTCCATATTTCTTTTTAATTAACTTTACGATTTCACATAAAGACATGAAAAAAGTCATGGAAGCTTCAAAACATATTCATAAAATTTTATTGCAATATTTAACTGATAAATCGCTCGTATTAGGGCCATCACCTGCAGCATTATCAAGAATAAATAAAGAATATCGTTTCCAAATATTAATCAAATACAAACAAGAGCCAGCATTAGTAGACGCCCTAAAATATTTAGATGAATACTACCATGATTTATATGTTAAAGATAAACTTTCATTAAAAATTGATATCAACCCACAAATGTTAATGTAAATACAATCCCATTCAAAGAATTTAAATCTTTGAGTGGGATTTTATTTTTTGATTGATGTTTCAGGTACTATTTTTTTGAATGTATTTACTCTAAAAATATTTAAAATAGAACTAAACATGGATTGCATTTAAACCATGATAAAGGTATATTAATTAATAACGAGTAAATATTCAGAATATTTTAATTTTTCAATTGTTTTAGATGTTGTGATAGTTCAAGGATAACATTTTATTTTTCGTGCAGAGGGGTGTGCTTATGAGTTTAATGAGTAATAGAGAAGCTACCGGTTTGAGCATAGAAGAATTATCGAATCGTTTAGCTTCATTATATAATTCAAATTTAAGTAAGGACATGATAAGAAATATTGAAGCTAAAAAAGAAATGTTGAAAGAAGAGGATGCGAAGATGTTAGCTGAGTTTTTCAATACGACAGCAGATGATGTTGGTTAATCATAAGTATGATTGAGTTATAATCCTAGTTAAATGACAAAATATTATTTTGATTGCATTTCAAATAGTTTTAGTCAAACAATATATATTTTATTTAATGACAAAGGGGGCTAGCAAATATGCAATATAATCGTTTTAATCAACCTATTGGGGAATCAATAACAGATTTTAATAACCCACCTATGCCACATTTTTCAACATTAACTGGGATTTATTGCAGATTGGAAAAGTTTACAGAGCATCATATTGATGACTTATATATGCATTTTAAAGAAGAATCAGATGCACCTAATTGGACATATTTACCAGATGATCAACCACAAACGTATATTGCATTTAAAGAGCAATTTAGAGAGAAAATTACGAGTAAAGACCCTTATTATATAGCTGTAATTGATAAATCATCCAATCGAGCATTAGGTATTGTATCACTGTTACGTATCAACTGTAATCACGGTACGATTGAAGTAGGACATATTCATTATTCAAATCAATTACAGAAAAGTCGGATTGCTACGGAAGCACAATTCTTATTAGCACGACATGTATTCGACAACTTAGGATATAGAAGGTACGAATGGAAATGTGATGCACTCAATCAACCCTCTAAAAAAGCAGCACAACGACTTGGTTTCCAATATGAAGGTACTTTTAGAAACCATGTTATATATAAAGGGAGAACACGTGATACAAGTTGGTTTGCAATGACAGATAGTGATTGGTATAACATTAAACCGTTTTATGAAAGATGGTTAGACCCTACGAACTTTGATGAAGAAGGGCGTCAGCGAACAACTTTATCTATTAAATAAAGTAACGATCGAAGGCATATACATCTACAAAGTTAAATATTATTACACACCGACTAGAGCATAGAGATATGTTCTAGTTTTATTTTAAAAATATTAAAACCATAACATTATTATGTAAACTAAAATTATATTTAAAATTATAATACAGCATAAACATTGTTTATCTTTAGCATTCAACTTCATATCATATTACTATAAGAATATAGATTGAGTGTCGAAGAACAGGGTGCAAATCTAGTAAAAGTAAGTTATAATGACATGATGAAATTTTCTAAGGAGTAAGCAAGATGACGATAAAAAAACTTGTGCCAGCAAAACATCCAATATTATCTAAAAAGATCCCACAAACAACGCAATTTGATTCGCAATTAGAACAATTATTACTTGATTTAGAAGATACGATGTACGCAGAAGAAGCGTCTGCAATATGTGCACCTCAGATTGGAATATCTCAACAGGTTGCGATGATTGATATGGAAGTTGATGGCTTACTACAATTGATTAACCCACAATTAGTCAGTGCGTCAGAAGAAACAGATACAGATTTAGAAGGGTCTGTGAGTTTTCCTGATGTATTCGGTGAAGTGAAACGTAGTAAAATGATTGTCGTAAAGAGTAATGATAAAAAAGGTAATGAAGTAGAAATGACAGCTCACGATGACGTTGCACGTATGATTTTACATATGATGGATCATTTTGAAGGAATTGTATTTACGCAACGAGCTGAAAAAATATTAAATGAAGAAGAAGTGGAGGCGTATTTTGAAAATGAGTAATGTAATCTTTATGGGTACACCAGATTTTTCAACAAAAGTATTAGAAATGCTAATTGCAGAACACAATGTGATAGCAGTCGTAACACAACCTGATCGTCCTGTTGGTAGAAAGCGTAAACTCACATCGCCACCAGTTAAACAAGTCGCAGTTGATCACGGTCTACCTGTCTATCAGCCTGAAAAGCTATCTCAATCTGATGACTTACAAAAATTAATTGATTTAGATGCGGATTTAATCGTCACGGCAGCATTTGGTCAATTACTACCTGAATCTTTATTAAATGCACCAAAGTTAGGAGCAATTAACGTGCATGCCTCATTATTACCAAAATATCGAGGCGGTGCACCTATACATCAAGCGATTATCGAGGGCGAAAAGGAAACAGGTATTACCATCATGTATATGGTTAAGAAACTCGATGCAGGTAATATCATTTCTCAACAATCTATCGCCATTGAAGAACAAGACGATGTAGGTTCTATGCACGATAAATTAAGCTTTTTAGGTGCAGATTTACTCAAAGAAACATTGCCTTCAATTATAAATGGTACGAACGATAGCATCCCTCAAGATGAAACAGCAGCAACCTTTGCTTCAAACATAAGTAGAGAAGATGAAAAAGTTGATTGGTCTCAATCTGCTGAAACAATATACAACCATATACGTGGATTATCTCCTTGGCCTGTAGCATATACAAAAATGGATGATGGAAATATGAAATTATTTGCAGCGCGTATTGAAAAAGGTAAATCTGGTAAACCGGGTACAATTATAGAAACGACTAAAAAGGCTATTATTGTAGCTACAGGCTCTGATGATGCGATTGCATTAACAGATATTCAAGTTGCCGGTAAGAAACGCATGTTAGCTGCAAGTTACTTGAGTGGCGTTCAAGACTCACTCGTAGGAAAGGAATTAACATGACATTAGACGTTACAGTAAGATCATTAGCATTTGAAACCTTACAAGATATTTTAAACGATAAAGCCTATAGTAATATCGTCATTAACGAAGTGCTCTCAAATAATGAATTAAATCGCTCAGATAAAGCTTTATTTACAGAACTCGTTTACGGAACTTTAAAGCGAAAGTTCACCTTAGATTATTATTTAAAACCCTTTGTTCAAACGAAGTTGAAAGGTTGGGTACGTCAGTTACTATGGATGAGTATTTATCAATATGTCTATCTAGATAAAGTGCCAGAACATGCGATTATCAATGAAGCTGTTGAAATCGCTAAATCAAAAGGTGGACCGCATAACGGAAATGTTGTCAATGGTATACTGCGATCAATCATGCGTAGTGAGTTACCCGACTTTTCAGAGATCACTGATGATAAGAAGAGAATTGCCTTACAGTATAGTTTACCAAAATGGTTAGTCGATCATTGGGTGACTCATCACGATATACCACAAACTGAAACAATCGCACAGTCACTGTTAACAAAGGTAGATCAAACTGTGCGGGTAAATCTCACAAGAATTACGGTATCTGAAGCACAATCAAGGTTAGAACAAGAAGGTTATAGTGTGCAGGTCGATCCACATTTAGCTTATTGTCTCCATATTAGTAGTAAGCCGATTATTGAATCGCGTCTGTTTAAAGACGGTTTGATTTCGATTCAAGATAAAAGTTCGATGTTTGTGGCGCATCTAATGGATCTTAAAGAGGGCGATGAAGTGTTAGATGCTTGTAGTGCACCGGGTGGTAAAGCATGCCATATGGCAGAAATATTAAATGATACAGGTTATATTGGTGCGACAGATATTCACGAACACAAAATAGATTTAATCGACTTTAATATTAAAAAGTTAAGATTATCTAACATTTCCTCTTTTGAACATGATGCTACTACAAAGTACGCTAAAGTATATGATAAGATTTTAGTTGATGCTCCGTGTAGTGGGTTTGGTGTATTACGCCATAAACCCGAAATTAAATACGAACAGTCACAAACAAGCATTGATTCACTTGTTGAAACTCAGTTAGCTATATTAGACAATGTCAAAGATAGCGTGAAACCAGGTGGCACGTTAATGTATTCAACTTGTACGATAGAACAAATGGAAAATGAGAACGTTATTTATACATTTTTAAAAGCTAATAAAGACTTTGAATTTGATCCTATTGTTCATCCTATTACTGGTGAACTTGTAAAAACGATGCAAATACTACCCCAAGACTTTAACTCTGATGGATTTTTTATAACTAGAATTAAAAGAAAGGAAAATTAATACATGATTACCTCAGAAAAGAAGAAAAAGAATAAATTCTTGCCAAATTTTGAAAAGCAATCAATTTATTCGTTAAGATACGATGAAATGCAAAATTGGTTAGTAGAAAAGGGTCAACAAAAATTTAGAGCAAAGCAGATTTTTGAATGGCTTTATGAAAAGCGTGTAGATGACATCGATGAAATGACAAACTTATCTAAGGATTTAAGAGAATTATTGAAAGAAAACTTTGCTATGACAACACTCTCAACAGTTGTTAAACAAGAAAGTAGAGACGGTACGATTAAGTTCTTGTTTGAACTTCAAGATGGTTATACGATTGAAACTGTCTTAATGCGTCATGAATATGGAAATTCAGTATGTGTGACAACCCAAGTTGGTTGTCGTATCGGTTGTACATTCTGTGCCTCTACTTTAGGCGGTTTAAAGCGTAATTTAGAAGCAGGTGAAATTGTCTCTCAAGTATTAACAGTTCAAAAAGCGCTTGACGCTACTGAAGAGCGTGTTTCACAAATTGTTATTATGGGCATTGGCGAACCATTTGAAAACTATGATGAAATGATGGACTTTTTAAGAATTGTTAACGATGATAATGGATTAAATATTGGTGCACGTCATATCACTGTATCAACATCGGGTATCATTCCTCGTATATATGACTTTGCGGAAGAAGACATCCAAATAAACTTTGCTGTAAGTTTACATGGTGCAAACGATGAAATACGTTCTCGTTTAATGCCTATCAATAGAGCTTATAATGTAGAAAAACTAATGGAAGCAATTAATTATTATCAAGAGAAAACGAATAGACGTATCACTTTCGAATATGGGTTATTCGGAGGCGTTAACGATCAACCTAAACACGCGCGTGAATTAGCACACCTAATCCAACACTTAAATTGTCACGTCAACTTAATTCCAGTCAACCACGTACCTGAAAGAAATTACGTTAAGACACCAAAAGATGATATATTTAACTTTGAAAAGGAATTAAAACGTTTAGGAATCAATGCTACAATTAGACGTGAACAAGGTGCAGATATTGATGCTGCTTGTGGTCAATTACGTGCTAAGGAAAGACAAGTAGAAACGAGGTAGAGATATGCTAAGAGCACAATTTTTTACTGATACAGGTCAATTTCGAGAAAAGAATGAGGATGCTGGTGGCGTTTTTTATAATCAAACTGATCAACAATTACTCGTCTTGTGTGATGGCATGGGTGATCATCGCGCAGGAGAAGTGGCGAGTCAATTCGTAACGAAACAATTGCAAAGATATTTTGAATCAGAAAACCTTATAGAGCCAGATCAAGCTGAAAATTGGTTGCGCGCAACCTTAAAGTCGATTAATCGAGAGTTGTATCAAAAATCAGTAGAAACCCCTGAATACAGAGGTATGGGGACAACTTGTGTCTGTGCTTTAATCTACGATCGATTTACCGTAGTGGCTAATATCGGTGATTCTCGTGCTTATATTATTAACAGCAGAGAAATAGAACAAATAACTAATGATCATTCATTTGTAAATCATCTCGTTATGATGGGACAAATTACACCGGAAGAAGCATTTAACCACCCACAACGTAATATCATTACGAAAGTGATGGGGACAGACAAATTAGTAACACCAGATATTTTTGTAAAAAGAATTAATTTTTACGATTATATATTATTAAATACAGATGGTTTAACAGATTTTGTACATGATCAAACGATTCAAGAGGCATTGCAACAACCAAATGAATTAGCCCAACAAGGTCAAAATTTAATCGAACTTGCTAAATCATCTGACACCAATGATAATGTCAGCCTGATATTGGCAGAAATTGAAGGTGATAAAGTATGATAGGCAAAGTGATTAATGACCGATATGAAATATTAAATAAACTTGGTGGCGGTGGCATGAGCACAGTCTACCTTGCGAATGACACAATTTTAAATTGTAAAGTAGCTGTGAAAGCCATCAATATACCCGCAAATGAAAAAGATGACACAATCATGCGATTTGAGCGTGAAGTCCATAATCTAACTCAACTTTCACATCCGAACATTGTAAACGTGTTTGATGTGACGGAAAACGATGACAACTTTTTTCTAGTTATGGAATATATACAAGGTTTAACATTGTCTGAGTATATTCAGAAACACAAACCTTTAGACTTAAAATTAGTACTGAACTTTATTAACCAAATATTAGAAGGTATTAAACATGCTCACGCCACTAAAATCGTCCATCGTGATATTAAACCGCAAAACATACTCGTTGATCAACATCAGACGTTAAAGATATTAGATTTTGGTATTGCTAAGGCGTTAAGTGAAACCACAATGACACAAACGAACCATGTATTGGGAACGGTTCAATACCTTTCTCCTGAACAAGCACGTGGTGAAACAACAGATAATGGTATAGATATATACTCAATTGGTGTTGTGTTGTATGAAATGTTAGTTGGTAAACCGCCATTTACTGGAGAAACTGCTATCGGTATAGCAATCAAACATTTACAAACGCCAATGCCAAATGCTACAGAGAAACGACATGTTGTACCTCAAGCTTTAAGTAATGTCATTTTAAAGGCTACTGAGAAAAATAAAGAAGATCGTTATCAATCGGTTGAAGAAATGCAACGTGATTTGGATACTGTATTGTCAACACAACGTGAAAATGAAAAGGTTTATAATTCTTCTGATGACAGTGCTGAAACTGTGAAGATTAATAAATCAGAAATTAACGAAAAAACAAAGAAAGAAACACAAGGCAAAAATATAAAAAAAACGATGGAGATTCCTATTGTAAATCAACAACAATTTCAATCAGATGAATCACATCAACGTCCAAAAAAACCACAAAAAAAATCAAAACGAAAAATAGTTCTCTATACTACTATTGTGACACTATTATTGCTAGCACTCATCGCATTTTTAGCGATAGGTATGTTCGGTCACAAATTCTTGGTTTCTCCTGACATAGTAGGTAAAACAGAAAAAACAGGTCAACATATTTTAGAAAAAAATAATTTAAAAGTAGGTAATGTGTCACGAGCATATAGTGACAAGTATCCGGAAAATAAAATTATTAAAACAAACCCTAAAAAAGGTGAACGACTAGAAGAAGGTAGTAAAGTTGATATCGTTCTATCTAAAGGCCCTAAAATGGTCGATATGCCAAACCTCTATGGTATAAAGAAAGATGAAGCTATAAATAAACTGAAAAACCTAGGTATAAATGATATCAATTTTGAACAAAGTTATACGACGCATAATTTAGATAAAGGCTTGATTGAAAAGCAAAATATTGATCCAGGTAAAAGAGTTAAAGTTAATGATAGTAATATTACTTTAACTGAATCTTTAGGTATTAAAAAAGTGTATGTAGACGACTATGTCAATAAGCCAGTGGATAAAGCTAAATCTGAACTTGAACAAAAAGGCTTAAATGTAGTTGTTGATAAAGAACAAGCGGATAAAGATATTAAAAAGAATAATGTCATTAGCCAAACACCTAAAGATAAAGAGGTGAAAGAAGGCTCTACAGTTAAATTGACTGTGTCGACAGGATCGCCAGACAAAGCTGATAGTAAAGCGAGTGCTGATGAAGAGAAAGAAAAATCATCAGACGATACGGACACGAAAAAATATACCGAATCTGTAGATGTGCCGTATACAGGAGAAGACGATGATAGTCAAGAAGTAAAAGTTTATATTCGAGACAAAGATAATGATGGTACTTCTGCGGCTGAAACTTTCAAAATTAAAAAGGATAAAACGATTAAGATTCCGATGACGATTGAGAAAGGTAAAACTGCTGGTTATACCGTACGTGTAGACGGAGATATTGTTGCCGATAAAGACATTCCGTATGAATAAAAGATGAATTTTATCATAAAATAAAACTAGGAGAGGCTGGGACAAAAATAGTTGTCTCAGCTTCTTTGTTAATTAGACAGTAGATGACCGAATTGTAAATGCACTTATATTAACCTTTACCAAACCTAGCCATTCTTGCAGGGGCAGGACTACGAAATCTTTATTAGAAAGATTGAGTTTTGTCCCACTCCCATTTTTTGTTTGAAGGTGTCAGATGATTTAAACGTTTTGAAATCTTAACTGTGGCTACTATAATTAAAAGCAAAAGACAAAGGAGTGTTGGTTAGTGCAAATAGATACAAAAATGGTTGTTGAATCAGATGCAAGTAAGGTTTTTGAAGCGATTGTTGATCCGGAACAAATAGGTGGATTTTGGTTTTCATCTAGTTCTGAAAGATGGGAAACAGGTAAAACAGTGACTGTTGAATATAAAGAGTATGATGCAGTAATTAATTTAGATATTACAAAAGTGGTTCCAAATGAATTGATAGAATTTAAATGGGACGGGCGCACAATTGTTATTTCATTTGAAGAGGAATCAGGACAAACACTTGTGACTGCAACTGAAAAAGGTTTAGATGATAATAATGTGGATTTCATTTTAGGACAAAAAGAAGGTTGGGTTTATATGTTAAGTTGTCTTAAGAGTTATGTTGAATTTGGTAATAAAATTCGTGCAGCTTTACGATAAACGCCCTATATAATTTTAATTAATAATACTAAAGTTGAGACAAGACTTGTAGGTTTCATTTAATATAGATGTAAACACTAATTAAATGAAGTTGTTTTGTCTCAGCTTTTACATATGTAATCGTTTTTAATTTTAAGCTATAGTAACTGACGAAGTTGATTTTTTAATATAAAATAGTTTTAAGTCTTTTATTTTAAACAAGAAAATATATGCAACAACGAAAAGAGGTGTTTCAGTGAAAACAGGACGTATCATAAAATTAATCAGCGGAGTATATCAAGTGGAAGTAGATGGAGAATTATTTGATACGAAACCTAGAGGGTTATTTCGTAAAAAGAAATTTTCTCCTTTAGTGGGAGATGTTGTTGATTTCGAAGTAGAAAATATTACAGAAGGTTATATACATCATGTACACGAAAGGACAAATGCATTAAAACGACCTCCCGTTAGTAATATTGATCATTTGATTATTGTTATGAGTGCAGTTGAACCAGAATTTTCAACGCAATTATTAGACAGATACTTAGTTATTGCTCATTCCTATCATTTACGCCCTAGAATCCTGGTAACCAAAAAAGATTTAGCATCAGATGAAAAAATTCAACAAATCGAACAAATTTTAGATGTATATCAATCTATGGGTTACCAAACGCAATTTGTAAGTATGAATGATGACATTGAATTGATATGTAATCAGTGGGGAGAAGGTTTAGCCGTTTTAAGTGGGCAGTCGGGCGTAGGTAAATCTACATTGCTTAACCAATTATTCCCAGATTTACACATCGAAACCCAAGATATTTCACAATCATTAAATCGTGGTAGGCATACGACTAGACATGTCGAGTTGTATCCCCGTGCAAATGGTTATATTGCGGATACACCTGGGTTTAGTTCGTTAGATTTTAATCATATTCAAAAGGATGAAGTAAAAAATTACTTTATGGAGATAAACGAATATGGTGATTATTGTAAATTCCGAAATTGCAATCACGTGAAAGAACCTCATTGTAACGTAAAAACTGAATTAGAAAACGGAAATATAGCTGATTTTCGCTATGACCATTACTTGCAACTTTACAATGAAATAGCAGAGAGAAAGGAACGATATTAAAATGGTCAAATTATATCCATCTTTATTATCAGCAGATTTTTTAAACCTACAACAAACATTGGTAAACTTAGAAAATGCAAGGGTAGATGGTGTGCATTTTGACGTTATGGACGGACAATTTGTACCGAATATTTCAATAGGCATCCCTATTCTAGATGTGGTTCGTAAGGCGACCTCTTTGCCGATAGACGTACACTTAATGATTGAAAAGCCAGAAGATTACGTTAAAATGTTTGCCGACCATGGTGCAGATATGATTTCTGTACACGTTGAAGCAACACCTCATATCCATCGCTTAATAGAACGAATCAAAGCTGAAAATGTAAAAGCTGGAGTTGTTATAAATCCTGGTACACCTGTAAGTTCAATTTTACCCGTATTGAAAATGGTAGATTATGTGTTAGTGATGACAGTGAATCCAGGGTTTGGTGGTCAAACATTTATCGATAATTGTCTTGAAAAAGTATCACACTTATCACATATCAAAGCTGAATCAAATTTAGAATTCGATATAGAAGTAGATGGTGGTATTAATGATCAAACGATACACTCAGTCGTTGAAGCAGGGGCGACAATGGCAGTAGCAGGCTCATATTATTTTAATCATGATGACTTTAATGTAGCTACACAAACACTGAAAGGTTGAAACTGATGAAAGTAAATTTACTATGTGGAAACCGTAACCTACCGGATAATATTTTGGAAGAAAAACAGTCTGAATCGTGGATAGGTATTGATCGAGGGGCGCTTATTTTATATAACCATGACATACACCAACTTTTTGCTGTAGGGGATTTTGATTCTATAGATGAGGAAGAACAACGTAAATTGTCAAATCAGTTAAAATTAAACCCTTTAAATCCAGAAAAAAACGATACTGATTTAGCTTTAGGTATAGAACAAGCAGTTGAAAGTGGTTATAAAGAAATTGATGTGTATGGCGCAACGGGTGGTCGTTTAGATCATTTTTTAGGTGCTGTACAAATATTAGAAAAACCACAATATCAAGAAATGAATGTCGTGATTAAATTAATTGATGATAAAAATGAAATACAATATTTAACTGACACTATAAATCAAGTCGCTTATTCTAATATTTATCACTATATTTCGTTTATACCAGTACATGATAAAACGACGATTAGCTTATCAAACTTCAAATATAATTTGGAACAAGAAACATTACATCAAGGCTCGACATTAACAATATCCAATGAATTGAACGAGAAAGAAGGTATTGTCGAAATCATCGAAGGTAGTGTGTTGATGATACGCAGTAAGGATTAATCAATTTAAAATTATAATAAATTAAAAAGACCAGTCCTCCACATAAGGACTGGTCTTTTATGCGTGCATTATATTTATTAAACTCTAGTAACTTTACCAGATTTTAAAGCACGTGCAGAAACCCAAACTTTTTTAGGTTTACCGTCTACAAGAATTCTAACTTTTTGAAGGTTAGCATTCCATCTTCTTTTAGAAGAGTTTAAAGCGTGTGAACGATTGTTTCCTGTTGAGGCTTTACGACCTGTTACGAAACATTGTTTGCCCATGAAAGTACCTCCTTTAATTTAATAAATATAAATACACGTATCTACTACATACTTGAATAATGTACCACATTTAGGGAAAGATTTCAACATGAAAATACATTCTTAGTTTACATTGCTAGAACTTTTGTTAAAATTAATATGTGATATAATTGTAAAATCCGAATAAATAGTGTATTTTACTTAAAGAATAAATATTAATAGAAAATTGTGGAACAACCATTAATTAGGAGGCCCTAATAAAATGACATTAGAAATTACGAATGATTACGGCAGTATTGACATTTCAAATGAAGTGATTGCATCTGTAGTAGGTAGCAAAGCAGTAGAATGTTATGGAATTGTAGGTATGGCTTCTAAACAACAAGTAAAAGATGGAATTGCTGAAATTTTAGGGCAGGAAAACTATTCAAAAGGGATAATAGTAAAAGATAATAACGGCGTTATCAATGTTGATATGTATATCATAGTAAGTTATGGTACAAAAATATCTGAAGTAGCAAGTAATTTACAATCAACAGTGAAATATACATTAGAGAAAACATTAAAGGTTAAAGTGAATTCAATAAATATATTTGTACAAGGCGTACGTGTTAATAATGGTACGAAACACTAGGAGGACATTGTGAAATGGTTAGGAATATAAATGGTAAATTATTTGCGGATATGATTATTCAAGGGGCGCAAAATTTATCAAATCATGCAGAATTGGTGGATTCATTAAATGTGTATCCAGTGCCAGATGGCGATACTGGAACGAATATGAATTTAACAATGACTTCAGGAAAAGAAGCGGTGGAAAGTAATTTATCTCAACACATAGGTGAATTAGGAAAGACATTTTCTAAAGGGTTACTTATGGGGGCAAGAGGTAACTCAGGTGTCATTCTTTCTCAATTGTTTAGAGGATTCAGCAAAAATTTAAAAACATATGATGAAATTAATACCCAACAATTAGCAGAAAGTTTTGACGCTGGCGTTGAAACTGCATATAAAGCAATTATGAAACCCGTAGAAGGAACAATTTTAACTGTAGCTAGAGATGCGGCCAAAGCTGCTGTTGAAACAGCAAAATCAACAGACAACTGCATTGAACTCATGGAAGCAACGCTAAAAGCTGCAGAAGATTCACTAGAAAACACACCGAATCTTTTACCAGTATTAAAGGAAGTTGGTGTTGTCGATAGTGGTGGTAAAGGATTAGTCGTAGTATACGAAGGTTTCCTTAAAGCACTTAAAGGTGAAAAAGTAGAAACTAAAGTACAAAAAATAGATACTGAATCATTCGTTAATGACGAGCATGATTTTCATGGTGTAATTAACACCGAAGATATCGTTTACGGTTATTGTACAGAGATGATGGTGCGCTTTGGTAAAAACAAACGCCAATTTGACGAAGAAACATTTAGAAAAGATATGAGCGAGTTCGGTGATTCATTGTTAGTGATAAATGATGATGAAATTGTAAAGGTACACGTTCATACTGAAACGCCAGGTAATGTATTTAACTATGGCCAACAATATGGTGAACTTATTAAAGTGAAAGCAGAAAATATGCGTGAACAGCACCGTGAAGTCGTTAAAAAAAGCGAGCAATCAAAAGATCAAAACAAAGCAGAAGAACAACCTCAAACGGTAGAAACTGCAGTTATTACAATTTCAATGGGTGAAGGCATATCAGATTTATTCAAATCAATGGGCGGCACACACATCATTAGTGGTGGCCAAACGATGAACCCTTCTACTGAAGATATCGTTAAAGTCATTGAAAAATCACAATGTAAACGTGCGATTATTTTACCAAATAATAAAAATATTATACTGGCAAGTGAACAAGCAGCGAAAATCGTTAAATGTGAAACCATTGTGATTCCGACAAAATCAATCCCTCAAGGTATTGCTGCATTATTTAATTATGATGAAAGCGATTCTCTTGAAAACAATAAACAGCGCATGTTGGATTCAATCGAGTTGGTGACTTCTGGTGCAGTGACACATGCAGTGCGTGATACGACGATTGATGGCGTTGATATTAAAAAAGATTCATACCTTGGTTTGAAAAATGAAAAAATAGTCACTAGTGAGCAAGATTTATTTGAAACAGTGAAATCATTATTAGAGAACATGGTTGAAGATGAAAGTGAAATCATGACAATGATTGTGGGTGAAGATGCAGAAGCTTCTGTCACTTCCCATATAGAAGAATGGATGAATTCCAATTATCCAGATATTGAAGTGGAACAACACGAGGGTAACCAACCAGTATATCAATATTTATTTTCTGTTGAATAAATTGTAGTTATTTGAGTATATGATTACATTTAACCTATCAGTTATCGAAAGGTAACTGATAGGTTTTTTACGGAAATGATAACTTCCATCAATTTTTTATCTTTTTTCTAAATGGTATTTTTTAAAGTTAGATTTAATAACAGTGATATAACAACTTAGAATTAATAATTAACTTAATTTTACAAAATTATGAAATCTTTTAAAACAGTTATAATGGTTTATAAACATCTGTGTAGTTGTTATACTATATAAAATGTTGTAATGTAAGCGCAACACATTAGAAACACTATAAATAAGAGTGGGGTAAAATTATGAAATTTAAATCAGTATTTGACATTATTGGACCGACAATGGTAGGTCCGTCATCTTCACATACAGCAGGTGCAGTTAGAATTGGACTTGTGGCAAGAAATTTATTTAACACATTACCAAAACAGGCAGATATATATTTATATGGTTCTTTTAAAGACACATACAAAGGACATGGTACAGATGTAGCTTTAGTCGGTGGTTTATTGGGGTACGACACTGATGATGACCGTTTACGAAATAGTCTAGAAACGGCTGAAAAAGAAGGAATGAAAGTCAATTTCATAGAGATGTCAGAAGAAAAATCTCATCCAAATACAGCTACGATTAATATGAAAGATGATGATAAAGAAATATCAGTAGAAGGTGTATCAATCGGTGGCGGGAAAATCGAAATTTCAGCGATTGATGGATTTGATATTGCGATTAGTGGAAATTACCCAGCATTACTCGTCTTCCATGAAGATACGTTTGGCACAATAGGTAAAGTTGCAAACATTATTGGAGATGCAAATATAAACGTTGGGAGTATGCAAGTTTCAAGAAAAGAAAAAGGCGATGAAGCACTAATGACTTGCGAATTAGATGAAAATGTTAACGATGAAATTATCGATAAAATAAAAAACGTAAAAGGCGTACAGACTGTTTCACTTATGGATAACGCCTAATGGAGGTTTACTAATGTTTAAAAGTGTTGAAGAGTTAATTACTTTATGTGAAGAAAAAGATATGAGTATTCATGAAGTAATGATGGAACAAGAAAAAGAAGTTACAGGTCAATCAGAAGAAGAAATCTATGACCATATGGATCATAATTTACAAACTATGGAAAAAGCTTTAGAAGATGGATTAAATGGTGTAACTTCTAAGACTGGTATGACTGGTGGAGATGCAGTATTAATTAAGAAATATTTAGAAACAGGCAAATCATTAGCTGGGGCAACGTTGTTAGATGCTGTAAGTAAAGCCGTTGCTACAAATGAAGTGAATGCAGCGATGGGACAAATTTGTGCTACACCAACAGCAGGTTCAGCAGGTGTTGTACCAGGCGTGTTATTTGGACTTAAACCACGTTTAGAACCATCACGTAAAGATATGTTAAACTTCTTATTAACATCTGGTGCATTCGGATATGTAGTGGCTAACAATTCTTCAATTTCAGGTGCAGCCGGTGGTTGTCAAGCCGAAGTTGGTTCCGCGGCAGCAATGGCAGCAGCAGCGACAGTGGAACTTGCAGGTGGAACACCTAGACAATCATCTGAAGCCTTTGCGATTTGCCTAAAAAATATGCTCGGGTTAGTATGTGACCCAGTTGCAGGCTTAGTAGAAGTTCCATGTGTAAAAAGAAATGCAGCAGGTGCATCAAATGCAATCGTATCTGCTGATATGGCATTAGCTGGTGTAACTTCAAGAATTCCAACTGATGAAGTTATCGAAGCAATGTATAAGATTGGTCAAACAATGCCATCTGCACTACGTGAAACTGGACGTGGTGGACTTGCAGGTACACCTACAGGACAGAAACTAAAACAAGAAATATTTGGTGATTAACATGTCTAAAGTCAATTTGATTGATAATCCATTCCCTTTATCTCAAATAAAAGGTTTAGGGCCCAAGAGATTATCTGTATTGAATGAATTAAATATACACACCGTTGAAGATTTAATTTTATATTTTCCAATTCGTTATGAAGATAATACGATTGTCAATTTAAATGAGGCTGAAGATCAAGCGACAGTGACAGTTGAAGGCGAGGTCTACTCAACTCCAACTGTCGCTTTTTTTGGTAGAAATAAATCTAAATTAACGGTGCATTTAATGGTCAATCAAATCGCTGTAAAATGTATATTTTTCAATCAACCTTATTTGAAAAAGAAAATAACATTACATGACACGGTGACTATAAAAGGTAAATGGAATCGGAGTAAACAAGAAATAAATGGTAATCGTATGTTCTTTAACAAACAATCATCTGAAGAGGAACAGTATGAGCCTGTCTATCGAATTAAAGAAGGCATTAAACAAAAGCCGCTTAGAGATATGATTAGAAGTACTTTGAACCATGTTACGATACACGAATGGTTATCAGATGAGTTACGTAATAAATATAAGTTAGAATCACTCTCTAACACAATTAACGCCTTACATTTTGCCCCTGATAAGACATCTTTGTTACATGCACGTCGTACTTACGCATTTACTGAATTGTTTATGTTTGAATTGCGTATGCAATGGCTCAATCGTTTAGAGAAGACTTCTGACGAAGCAATTGAAGTAGCTTATGATTTGCCACTAGTGAAACAATTTATTAGTGAATTACCGTTTGAGTTGACTGATGCTCAAAAGCAAAGTGTTAATGAAATTTTTAGAGATTTAAAGGCACCAATACGTATGCATCGTTTACTACAAGGTGATGTTGGTTCAGGTAAAACAATTGTAGCGGCGATTTGTATGTATGCATTAAAAACTGCTGGCTATCAATCGGCATTAATGGTACCTACTGAAATATTAGCCGAACAACATGCAGAAAGTTTATCAGAACTATTTGGTGATCGTATGAATATTGCCTTACTGACAGGTTCGGTGAAAGGGAAACGTCGAAAATTACTGCTAGAACAATTACATAAAAATGAAATCGATTGTGTGGTTGGGACACACGCACTTAATCAAGATGATGTTCAATTTGATAATGTCGGTTTAGTGATTACTGATGAACAACATCGATTTGGTGTGAATCAACGTCAATTACTGAGAGAAAAAGGTGCAATGACCAATGTGTTATTTATGACAGCAACGCCTATTCCACGAACGTTAGCTATTTCAGTATTTGGTGAAATGGATGTTTCTTCCATCAAACAATTACCAAAAGGCCGTAAACAGATCATTACGACTTGGTCTAAGCATGAAGCCTATGAACAAGTCCTCAATCAAATGACCACAGAACTGAAAAAAGGAAGACAAGCATATGTTATTTGTCCACTCATTGAAAGCTCTGAACATTTAGAAGAAGTTCAAAACGTAGTTGCGCTTTATGAATCGTTGCAAGCATATTATGAACCTGATCGTGTCGGATTGTTACATGGAAAGATGAGTTCTGAAGAAAAGGATGATGTCATGCATCGATTTAGTAACCATGACATTGATATTCTTGTTTCTACGACAGTGGTTGAAGTTGGAGTCAATGTTCCTAATGCAACATTTATGATGATTTATGATGCAGATCGCTTTGGTTTATCTACGTTACACCAGTTAAGAGGGCGCGTTGGTCGTAGTGAACATCAAAGTTATTGTGTATTACTTGCTTCCCCAAAGACAGAAACGGGTATAGAACGCATGAATATAATGACACAAACCACTGATGGATTCGAGTTAAGTGAAAGAGATTTAGAGATGCGAGGTCCAGGAGATTTCTTCGGTGTAAAACAAAGTGGGTTACCTGATTTTCTTGTTGCAAATATCGTCGAAGATTATAAAATGCTCGAAGTGGCACGTGATGAAGCTGCTGAGCTCATACAATCAGGTGAATTCTTTAACGATCAATACAATCGGTTAAGAACATTTATAGAAACACATTTATTACACATGAATTTTGATTAAAGATTTGTGAAATTCTTAATTAAATGACACATGATATTCACGTTCCTAAGATTGAATTTAAATTAATATACCGTAAATCAATGTTATTTGTTGAGCATATTTAATAGAAAGTGTTATTATATTTGAGGAATGTTTAAGACTTGGTACTAAAAAAGGGAGTTATAAAATGAAATTACGTAAAATAGAACGTAGAAATGCAATTAAAAAAGAAATTGAAAAAAACCCTTTTATTACTGATCAAGATTTAAGTATGCTATTTTCTGTAAGCATTCAAACAATTAGACTGGACCGCACACACTTAAATATTCCTGAATTAAGAAAACGCATTAAAACAGTAGCTAGAAAAAATCACGAACGCATTCGCTCAATAGATGGTAGTGAGATAATTGGGGATGTTATTAACGTTAGTCCTGATAAGCATGCAACGTCTATTATCAAAGTAGATGAAGACTCTGTCTTTACGAGAAATAAAATTGCCAGAGGACACGTTTTATTTGCCCAAGCGAACTCATTATGCGTTGCACTTATACATAGACCAATCGTTTTAACGAGAGATAGTAAGGTGGAATTTTTACAACCTGTAAAACTAAATGATACAGTTAGAGCTGAAGCACAAACGCTTGATATAACAAACAAATACTTTACGATCAAAGTGGAATCGTATGTAAAAAATGCGTTAGTTTTTAGAGGTACATTCAAAATGTATTATACAAGTGAGGATGAAGAGAATGGTTAAAATTGCAATTGATATGATGGGCGGAGATAACGCACCTGACATCGTTTTAGAAGCAGTTGAAAAAGCGGTGAAAGATTTTGAAGATTTAGAAGTGATTTTATTTGGAGATAAAAATAAATGCCAACTAAATCATTCACGTATTGAAGTACGTCATTGCACAGAAACAATTTCAATGGAAGATGAACCCGTTCGAGCGATTAAACGTAAAAAAGATAGCTCAATGGTTCGCGCAGCAGAGGCAGTGAAATCAGGTGAAGCAGATGGCTGTGTATCAGCAGGGAATACAGGCGCTTTAATGTCAGCTGGATTATTCATCGTTGGTAGAATTAAAGGCGTTGAACGCCCGGCCTTAGTTGTTACTTTACCTACGATTTCAGGTAAAGGCTTTGTCTTTATGGATGTAGGCGCTAATGCTGACGCAAAAGCGGAGCATTTATTGCAATATGGTCAACTTGGTAATATTTATGCTCAAAAAATACGCGGGATAGATAACCCATCTGTAAGTTTATTAAATATCGGTACTGAAAATGCTAAAGGTAATGCTTTAACTAAGAAAGCCTACAAACTTATGAATGAACAAAATGGTTTCCGGTTTACTGGTAATGTAGAAGCCAAAGGATTAATGGACGATGTTTCAGATGTTATTGTTACGGATGGTTTCACTGGTAACATGGTGCTTAAAAACTTAGAAGGTGTCGCTAAATCAATCGGAAAAATGCTTAAATCTACTTTATTAAGTAACTTTAAAAATAAAATTGCAGCGCTTATATTAAGAAAAGATTTAGACGAGTTAACGTCAAAAGTAGATTATGCCGAATATGGTGGCTCGGTTTTATTAGGATTAAATGGTATTGTAGTAAAAGCACATGGTAGTTCAAGTGCTAAAGCATTTTATTCAGCAATTAGACAAGCAAAAATCGCTGGCGAGCAAAATATCGTATCTATAATGAAAAACACGGTAGGTGAAAAAATGAGTAAAACAGCAATTATTTTCCCAGGACAAGGCTCACAAAAAGTAGGAATGGCACAAGATTTATACAACGAATCAGAAAGCGCGACAGCCATACTAAACCAAGCGCAAGGACAAATGGATTTTGATTTATTAGAAACAATGTTTACAGATGAAGAAGGTAAACTAGGTCAGACTGAGAATACACAACCTGCATTACTTACTCATAGTATTGCATTACTAAATAGTTTGAATGACATAAAGTCAGATTATACAATGGGACATAGCTTAGGAGAATATGCCAGTCTCGTTGCGAGTGGCGTGTTAAAGTTTGAAGACGCTGTGAAAATTGTACGTAAACGTGGCCAATTGATGGCTGAAGCCTTCCCAGATGGTGTAGGCAGTATGGCAGCAATATTAGGTCTGGATTTAGAAGATGTTCAAGATATTTGTAAAAAGCTATCTACAGAAGATGAAATTATTGAACCTGCAAATATCAATTCTCCAGGTCAGATTGTTGTGTCAGGTCACAAAACGCTAATCGATAAGTTAGTGGCAGAAGGAAAATCACTTGGTGCTAAACGTGTATTACCACTTGCAGTATCAGGTCCTTTCCATTCTTCAATGATGGAAGTTATTAAAGAAGATTTCTCACAATTTATTGATCAATTTGAATGGCAAGATGCACAATTTCCAGTGATTCAAAATGTTAATGCAAAAGGCGAAACAGACGCTAAAGTAATTAAACAACATATGATAGAGCAATTATATTCTCCAGTTCAATTTATTGAATCTGCACAATGGTTAATTGAACAAGGTGTGGATCATTTCATAGAAATTGGACCAGGCAAAGTATTATCAGGACTCATTAAGAAAATAAACAGAGATGTTAAAGTAACTTCAATTCAAACATTAGAAGATGTAAAAGGGTGGAATGAAAATGAGTAAAAGTGCATTAGTTACAGGTGCTTCAAGAGGTATTGGACGTAGTATTGCGATTCAACTTGCTGAAGAAGGCTATAATGTAGCAGTTAACTACGCTGGAAATAAAGAAAAAGCGGAAGCCGTAGTTGAAGAAATCAAAGCAAAAGGTGTAGACAGTTTCGCAATTCAAGCAAATGTTGCGAATGGCGATGAAGTTAAAGCAATGATTAAAGAGGTTGTAGGCCAATTCGGTTCTGTAGATGTGCTTGTAAACAATGCAGGTATCACTCGAGACAACTTATTGATGCGTATGAAAGAACATGAATGGGATGACGTGATCGATACAAACTTAAAAGGTGTATTCAATTGTATTCAAAAGGTAACACCACAAATGTTAAGACAAAAAGGCGGATCAATCATCAACCTATCTAGTGTCGTTGGTGCTGTAGGAAATCCAGGTCAAGCAAACTACGTAGCAACTAAAGCGGGTGTAATTGGTTTAACTAAATCATCTGCACGTGAATTAGCTTCTCGTGGCATTACCGTGAATGCTGTAGCTCCTGGTTTCATCGTGTCAGATATGACAGATGCACTTAGTGACGAACTTAAAGATCAAATGCTAGAGCAAATTCCACTTGCTAAATTTGGTGAAGATACAGATATCGCAAATACAGTAGCATTTTTAGCGTCAGATAAAGCAAAATATATCACAGGCCAAACAATTCATGTAAATGGTGGTATGTACATGTAATATTCTCAACAAGTGAGAAGACTTTATCCCATAATATTATTCCTGTAACCAATACTATTTGTCATGTATAATAATCATCAATAATAGTACTTGTATTTCATTTCAGAAAATGGGAAAATGTAAAAGTCTTTAACTTGCTTTTAAAAGGAGGTGAATCGACGTGGAAAACTTCGACAAAGTAAAAGATATCATCGTTGACCGTTTAGGTGTTGACGCTGACAAAGTAACTGAAGATGCATCTTTCAAAGATGACTTAGGCGCTGACTCACTTGATATAGCTGAATTAGTTATGGAATTAGAAGATGAATTTGACACTGAAATTCCTGATGAAGAAGCTGAAAAAATCAACACTGTTGGTGACGCAGTTCAATTTATCAATAACTTAGAAAAATAATAAATTCATATCTGAGTCGTTTTTACAACGGCTCAGTTTTTTTAATTTAATGTTAAACGTGAGAAAACTGAACTACACGCCTGTCCAAAATATAACTCATTTCGTAGGTGTAAAATGGTAGGTTTTCTCTTTAGTTTTGTAGTAAAATCACGTAAAATATAATAGTATTCGTACATTTTCAGAATTATTTAGGAGGACATAGATTGACCAATTTAAAAAAAGAAGAGATGATACAACAATTCCAAAAGCATTTTAAACAAAAGATGAAAGCCTTGGAATTAAATCACGATAATATTGAATTATATCAACAAGCTTTTTCACATTCTAGCTTTATCAATGATTTCAATATGAATCGGTTAGATCACAATGAACGTTTAGAATTTTTAGGAGATGCGGTATTAGAATTGACGGTTTCACGTTATTTGTTTGATAAGTATCCAGAGTTACCAGAAGGCAACTTGACGAAGATGCGTGCAACAATTGTTTGTGAGCCCTCACTTGTAATATTTGCAAATAAAATTCAACTTAATGAACTTATTTTACTAGGTAAAGGTGAAGAAAAAACAGGTGGACGTACGAGACCATCCCTAGTTTCAGATGCGTTTGAAGCATTTATTGGCGCATTATATTTAGATCAAGGTTTAGATTCAGTATGGTCATTCGCTAAAAAAATTATCTTCCCTTACGTAGAAGAAAATGAATTAGAAGGGGTCGTAGATTTTAAGACTCAATTCCAAGAATATATGCATCAAAGAAATAAAGGTGAAGTAACCTATCGCTTAATTAATGAGGAAGGCCCTGCACATCATCGATTGTTTACTTCAGAAGTCTTGTTAGAAGGAATTGCGGTAGCAAAAGGACAAGGCAAAACCAAAAAAGAATCGGAACAAAAAGCAGCAGAAAGTGCATATAAAGAAATGAAAAAAGAAGAAAATTAGATTTATTTTAACGTATTATATTAAATGATCTTGTCACAATCTCTGATAGGGAATGTAAATTTAAGGAGAATAGCATGGTATATTTAAAGTCAATAGATGCCGTTGGGTTTAAATCTTTTGCAGAACACACCAATGTCCAGTTTGATAAAGGCGTTACGTCGATAGTTGGCCCAAACGGTAGTGGTAAGAGTAATATAACGGATGCAATAAAATGGGTACTAGGTGAGCAATCAGCCAAATCACTTAGAGGCACTAAGATGGAAGACATTATTTTTTCCGGAGCAGAACATAGATCCGCTCAAAACTTTGCGGAAGTGAAGTTAGAATTAGATAATAGTTCAGGATTACTGCAAGTTGACGCTTCAAAAGTGATAGTCACACGTCGATTGTATCGAAGTGGCGAAAGCGAATATTATATTAATAATGATCGTGCACGTTTAAAAGACATTACCGAATTATTGTTAGATTCAGGTCTGGGTAAGGAAGCATTTAGCATTATTTCACAAGGGCGTGTAGATGAGATTTTAAATGCAAAGCCTGTTGACCGTAGACAAATTTTAGAAGAATCTGCAGGCGTTTTAAAATATAAAAAACGAAAAGCAACGTCAGTTCAAAAGTTAGATCAAACAGAAGATAACCTTAATCGTGTCGAAGATATATTATATGATTTAGAAGGACGAGTTGAACCATTAAGAGAAGAGGCAGCAATTGCTAAAGAATATAAACATCTGTCTCAAGAAATGGAGAAGAGTGATGTCTTAGTCACAGTTTATGATATTGAACAATATCATAATCATATACATGAACTCGATCGTAAGTTGAATCAATTAAAAGGCCAACAACAAAATAAAGAAGCTGAACAAACGACTCTTACAAAAGCTTTAAACAAATATAAAGCTGAAAGACAGCAAATTGATGAGCAAATCGAATCACTCAATGCGCAATTAGTTAAAGCAACGGAAGAAGTTGAAAAGTATTCAGGTCAACTCAACGTATTGGAAGAAAGAAAGAAAAACCAATCAGAAACGAATGCGCGATTTGAAGAAGAACAAGCCAGTTTAGACGATCAACATAGCACGTATATTCAAGAACGTGAAACAGTACGTGAACAAATTAATACTTTAAAAGTAAAACAAAACACGTTAACTTCAAGTATTCAGGATTTAGAATCACAGCTAGTTATGTCTGATGAGGATCATGATGAAAAATTAGAAAACATTAAAGATCACTATTATCAACTTATGTCCGAACAATCGGATGTTAACAATGATATTCGGTTTTTAGAGCATACAATTAAAGAGAATGACTCCAAAAAATCACGTTTAGATTCCCGTTTGGTTGAAGCTTTTGAAGAGTTGAAACAGATTCAAAATGATTTAGGTGTTAAGCAACAACATTACAAATCTGAAAAAGATCAACTCAATAAAGTGCAACAACAATTAAACGAATATGAACAACAAATGAAGTCACTTAAACAACAACAGACAAATTATGAAGATCAATTACACCAAGCATATCGTTATAACGAAAAATTAAAAACACGTATTGATAGTCTTGCTACTCAAGAAGAGGATTATAGTTATTTCTTCAATGGTGTAAAGCATGTTCTCAAAGCGAAGAACAAGCAACTTTCAGGGATTCATGGTGCAGTAGCTGAGGTTATCAATGTACCTTCAGATTTGACTAAAGCAATAGAAACTGCCTTAGGTGCTTCTTTACAACATGTCATCGTTGATACAGAGAAAGATGGTAGACAAGCGATTCAATATTTAAAACAACAAGGTTTAGGTAGAGCAACATTTTTACCATTAAATGTAATTCAGCCGAGACAGTTGAGTAATGACATATTAATGTCTGCACAACATGCCGATGGTTTTATCAATATAGGTGCACAAGCGGTAGAAGCGGATAAAGCATATCAAAACGTTGTTCAAAACTTACTAGGTAATACGATAATTGTTGATACTTTAAAAAATGCAAACGAACTAGCAAGAATGATACGCTACCGTACGCGAATCGTAACATTAGAAGGTGACATCGTGAACCCAGGTGGTTCTATGACTGGTGGTGGCTCGCGTAAATCTAAAAGCATTTTAGCTCAAAAAGATGAATTATCAAAGATGCGTGAACAATTTGCGACTTATCAAAAACAAACACGTAACTTAGAACAGCAATGTCAATCTGTTAAAGAACAAGCAGAGCATTTAAGTGAACGCTATTTTGAGACGAGCCAATCCTTAAATACATTAAAACAAAGTGTGCGCAATGAAGAATTTGAAATTGAGCGATTGAAAAAAAGTGAGATGGAACTTAAAGAGACACATGAAGAATTTGAATTTGAACTTAATGACGGTTACCAAAGTGAAACAAGTAAACAGACTTTAGCAGAAAAACAACAAAGATTAACTGAAATTAAAGACGCTTTAAAACAATATGAAGAAGAGATCAATCGTTATACACAACTATCTAAAGAAGGTAAAGCAAATACAACACAGCAACAACAACAATTACATCAACAACAATCGGATTTAGCGGTGATTAAAGAACGATTAAGTTCACAAAAGCAATCCGAAAAAAGATTAACAAAACAACTCAATGAGATTGAGTCACAACAACAGAGATTAAAAGAACAAATAGAATTATTTAATTCAGAAGAAATGACAGGCGAAACCGCATTTAATACAATTCAAAATAATATCAACAAGAGTAAATCTGAAAAAGAAAAATTATCTCATTCACTCCAAGAAATTAAATCGCGTAGAATAGAATTGAATGATACAATTGAAACATCAGAGCAAAGTCTCCAAGAAGCAAACCAAGATATACTATCAATAGAAAATCATTACCAAGACATTAAATCAGAGCAATCTCGTTTGGATGTATTAATCAATCATGCGATAGATCATTTAAGTGAGGATTATCACTTAACTTTTGAACGTGCACGTGAGCAATATGAGTTAGATCAGCCAATTGAAGATTTGCGTAAGAAAGTCAAGCTCACTAAAATGTCAATTGAAGAACTCGGTCCAGTGAATTTAAATGCGATTGAACAGTTTGAAGAAATTAATGAACGCTATACATTTTTAGACGAGCAACGTACTGATTTAAGAGAAGCCAAAGCGACATTAGAACAAATCATAGATGAAATGGATCAGGAAGTAAAAGATCGTTTCAAAGAGACGTTCCATGCTGTACAAGGCCATTTTTCTCAAGTTTTCAAATCTCTTTTTGGTGGTGGACAAGCTGAATTACGTTTGACGGATGATAATTACTTAACTGCAGGCGTGGATATTATTGTTCAACCCCCAGGGAAAAAGTTACAACATTTATCATTATTAAGTGGAGGAGAACGTGCGCTTAGTGCTATTGCATTGTTGTTTGCAATGTTAAAAGTACGTTCAGCACCATTTGTGATTTTAGATGAAGTGGAAGCGGCTTTAGACGAAGCGAATGTGATTAGATATGCACAATATTTAAGGCAACTTTCAGATCAAACACAATTCATTGTGATTACGCATCGAAAAGGCACAATGGAATTTTCAGACAGATTGTATGGTGTGACTATGCAAGAATCAGGTGTTTCAAAATTAGTCAGTGTTAATCTAAATACGATAGATAAAGTGATGGAGGAGGATCAAGCATGAGCTTTTTTAAAAGATTAAAAGATAAATTTTCTGGTACACCAGAAGACGTGCAAGATGAGTTAGAACCGTTAGATTCAGATGAGGAACAACCTCTAGAAGATGACCAAGAAGAACAACCGAAAAAGAAAGCTCCTAGAAAATTAAGTGAAGCTGATTTTGATGAAGATGGCTTAATTTCGATTGAAGATTTTGAAGAAATTGAAGCGCAACAAATTGGTGCTAAATTTAAAGCTGGTTTAGAGAAATCGAGAGAAAATTTCCAAGAACAATTAAATAACTTAATCGCACGTTACCGTAAAGTTGACGAAGACTTTTTCGAAGCGCTAGAAGAAATGTTAATCACTGCGGATGTTGGTTTTGATACAGTGATGCAACTCGTGGAAGAGTTACGTTTTGAAGCGCAAAAACGTAATATTACTGAAACAGAAGATTTACGTGAAGTTATCGTTGAAAAAATCGTTGATATTTACCATCAAGATGAAGAAAATTCAGAAGCAATGGATTTAGAAGATGGTAGATTAAATGTGATTTTAATGGTAGGCGTAAACGGTGTAGGTAAGACAACGACAATTGGTAAGTTAGCGCACCGTTACCAATCAGAAGGTAAAAAAGTTATGCTTGCTGCCGGTGATACTTTCCGTGCAGGTGCAATTGAACAGTTAAATATTTGGGGAGACCGTGTCGGTGTCGAAGTAACGAGTCAAAGTGAAGGTTCAGATCCTGCTGCTGTCATTTATGATGCGATTAACGCTGCGAAGAGTAAGGGTGCAGATATATTAATTTGCGATACTGCAGGTCGTTTACAAAATAAAGCTAACTTGATGAATGAGTTAGAGAAAGTAAAACGTGTCATTGGTCGTGCAGTACCAGACGCACCACATGAAGTATTATTATGTTTAGATGCAACAACGGGTCAAAATGCCTTATCACAAGCAAAATCATTTAAAGAAGTTACTAATGTAACAGGTATCGTATTAACTAAATTAGATGGTACAGCTAAAGGTGGTATTGTATTAGCAATTCGAAATGAATTACACATACCAGTTAAATACGTAGGTTTAGGTGAAAAACTAGACGACTTACAACCGTTTAACCCAGAAAGTTATGTCTATGGATTATTCGCTGATATGATAGAACAAAATGTAGATGAATCTGAAATTGACCATAATGAGGAACAATCAGAGTCAACTGATAATGAGATAGAAGGTCAATACCATGAGCCAAAATGATTTAATTAAAACGATTCGCATGAATTACCTGTTTGATTTTTATCAATCACTTCTCACAAAGAAACAACGCAATTACTTAGAATTATTCTACCTTCAAGATTATTCACTGAGTGAAATTGCTGACACGTTTGAAGTGAGTCGACAAGCAGTGTATGATAACATAAGAAGAACTGGCGATTTAGTAGAAGATTACGAAGCCAAATTGGGATTGTATAAAAGCTTTGAACAACGAAAATTGATATATGATGAAATGAAAAAATATACAAATGATCCACATAAAATGAATGCATACATTCAACAACTTGAGGATTTAGAATAAATTAGTTAAAGGAGGGAATTAATATGGCTTTTGAAGGATTATCCGATCGTTTACAAGGAACGATGGAAAAAATTCGAGGCAAAGGTAAAGTAACTGAAGCTGATATTAAAACAATGATGCGTGAAGTAAGATTAGCGTTATTAGAAGCCGATGTTAACTTTAAAGTCGTTAAAGAATTTGTAAAGACTGTATCAGATAGAGCCTTGGGTTCAGATGTAATGAAATCTCTTACACCTGGTCAACAAGTCATCAAGATCGTACAAGACGAACTAACACAACTGATGGGTGGGGAGAACTCTACCATAAAGATGGCTAACAAGCCGCCAACTGTTGTAATGATGGTTGGTTTACAAGGTGCAGGTAAAACGACAACTGCTGGTAAACTAGCACTATTAATGCGTAAAAAATATAATAAAAAGCCATTACTCGTTGCAGCAGATATTTATCGACCAGCTGCAATTGACCAATTGGAAACTGTCGGTAAACAAATCGACATTCCAGTATATACAGAAGGTGACCAAGTTAAACCACAACAAATCGTGGACAATGCGATTAAACATGCAAAAGAAGAACATTTAGATTTCGTAATTATTGATACTGCTGGGCGTTTACATGTAGATGAAGCATTGATGCAAGAATTAAGTGACGTTAAAGAAATTACGAAACCTGATGAAATTATGTTAGTCGTTGATGCCATGACAGGTCAAGATGCTGTTAATGTAGCACAATCATTCGATGATCAACTCACAATTTCTGGTGTAACATTAACAAAACTTGATGGTGATACACGTGGTGGTGCAGCACTTTCAATCCGTTCTGTAACGCAGAAACCTATCAAATTTGTCGGTGTGAGTGAAAAATTAGATGGTTTAGAACTATTCCATCCAGAACGAATGGCATCACGTATACTCGGAATGGGAGACGTTCTTAGTCTCATTGAAAAGGCACAACAAGATGTAGATCAAGAAAAAGCGAAAAATCTTGAGAAAAAAATGAGAACTTCATCATTTACCCTAGATGATTTCCTTGAACAATTAGACCAAGTGAAGAACTTAGGACCATTAGATGACATTATGAAAATGATTCCTGGTATGAATAAGATGAAAGGTCTAGACAATCTTAAAATGGACGACAAACAGATAGACCATATTAAAGCAATTATTCAATCAATGACTGCGACTGAGCGTAGCAATCCAGAAACACTTAATGTCTCTCGTAAGAAACGTATTGCCAAAGGTTCTGGCCGTTCATTACAAGAAGTGAATCGTCTTATGAAACAATTCAATGAAATGAAGAAAATGATGAAACAATTCACTGGTGGCGGCAAAGGTAAAAAAGGTAAACGTAAACAAATGGAAAACATGCTTAATGGTATGAATTTACCATTCTAAGCAATAAAGATATAAAAAAGCACGGTAGTAATCGCAATGCGCGAGCTACCGTGTTTTTATTTTGCATCTATTTTTAAAAAAAGTGGGATAAGTTAAGATTTACGGAATCGTAAATTAAATGCCTAAATTTTCTCTAAACGTAGAACCTTCATAAGCTGTTCTAAATAAGCCCCTTCTTTGCAATTCAGGTATGATATAGTCTACGAAATCTTCTAAACTATTAGGGAGAACTGGTGGCATTAAATTGAAGCCATCAGCCACACCAAGTTCAATCCATTCTTGCATCGTATCTACAATTTCTTTAGGAGTACCGATAAGTGTTAAATGACCGCCACCTGCACTAAGGTAACCGAGTAATTCACGTAATGTTGGTTCGGTATCACGAATAATTTCTAAAACTGTCTCATAACGCCCAACTGGACCCGTGAATTCTTCTACAGGCGGTAAGGGTGGTACAGGTTCATCCAAGTTCCAGTCGCTACAATCTTGTTGTATAAAGAAACTGAGTTGATTTAAAGCTGCCTCAATTGGTAGCGATTGATCTAATCGTTCCTTTTTAGCATAGGCCTCTTCCGTCGTTTCGCCTACATATGTGACTAAACCGGGGAAGATTTTAATATGTCTTTGTTCTACATCGCTATTTTCTATTTGGGTATCTAGTTTTTTACGAAAGGCTTTTGCTTGCTTTAAGTTCCATGATACAGAATAAACTGCGTCTGCATATTTAGTGGCTAAAGCTACACCTTGCTTTGATGCACCTGCTTGCATCGCAACTGGTTTTTGTTGAGGACTTTTTGGAACAGTCAGAGGACCATTAACGTTAAAATACTTACCTTGATGATTAAACGCATTAATCTCGTCTGAGTTGATGATACGTTGATTTTGTCTATCATGTATAAAGTCTTTTTCATCCCATGAAACGAGTAACTTATTCATTAATTCTGCAAATTCATCTGCTTTTTCATAACGTGAAGCACGTTCAGGAAGTTCAGGTAAATTATGATTCCATGCTTCTAAGTCTGTCATGGAAGTCACAAGATTCCATCCGATACGCCCACCAGTAATATGATCTAAACTCAATATTTGGCGTGCTGCGGTAAATGGATTTGAGAAAGTGCTCGAAATGGTTGCAACTAGTCCCACATGATTTGTTACTTGAGATAAGGCAGATAAACTGACAATAGGATCAAACCAAAACGCAGGCATATCGCTATCTGAATTTGCAGGGAAAGCTTGATTATCTGCAAAAAATACCGCATCAAATAGACCGCGTTCTGCGATTTGTGCTAATTCTTGATAGTAAGTCATATCTCCTACACGTTCGATACTAGAATCGGGCATTAACCATGCTGCTTGATGATGTCCACATGCAATGATTAATATCCCTATATTGATTTCCTTTGTTTCTTCATTATTCATAAACTCACACCTCATACATAAGAAAAATTAATTCATCGTTAAACCGCCATCAATTGTAAAGTTTTGACCTGTTATACCTGTAGCTTGATCAGAAATTAAATAAGCTACCATATTTGCTACATCTTGTGGTGTTGTAACCTTTCTTAAAGGCGTAGTTTGGCCAATCATATCGAATACCTCTGGCGTCGTCGCTGCACTTGCGTCTGTTGTCTTTAGTAACCCACCAGAAACTACATTAGCTCGTATGCCTTGTTGACCTAATTCAGCGGATACATTACGAGTTAAACCAATGAGACCTGCTTTAGCTGTTGTATATTCATGATAGGGAACAACAGGATTTTGATATAAGTTAGTACCGATAGAAACAATTGCACCATCTTGTCTATCTATAAATTGAGGTAATACACTCTGTATCACATTAAAAGCTGATTTCAACGTACCATCAAGTTGTTGTTGGTAATCTTCCCAAGATAAATCTTTAAATGCCTTTTGTTGTGTCGGGTCAAATTTGAAACCAACGAGTGCATTATTCACGATAGCATCAATTTGACCGAAATGTTGTGACGCTTTCTGAACTAATGCTTCTACTTCATCTCTTTTTGTTACATCGGCTTGAATAGCAATCGCTTGATCTGTACCGATTTCTTCCACGAGCTGTTGAGCCTTTGATTCACTTTGAAAATAATTAATTACAACGTTGTGTCCTTGCTCAGCCAATGTTTTAACAGTAGTTGCACCTAATCCACGGCTACTACCTGTAACTAATACTGTTTTACGCATATACATCTCTCCTAAAATATTTAATCAATAAAAAACACAACTTTCATAAAAAGAAAGTTGTGTATGAGAAATTCATGTTTATATCAATAGAATTTAATTCTAAATCAACGATAACATCATCCACACTTTCCTACGCTAGTTCAAACTAAATCAGGTTCGAAGGGTTTGAGCTAAAGCTCATCTCAGTTAAAAACACCCCTAGTGTCTATTTATTTAATTTAACTTCAATGTAAAGTTAATCGACTGTTGTGTCAAGCTTTGTGAAATAGAATGTATGTCCTTTTGTCATATATATTTGACATCAACATCAGTATATACTATCGTTAATGTACAATATATATGACATTTTTGAGGTGTGATTGCTTGAATAAACTTAATGAATATAGGAAAAAGAATCAATTATCTCAATTAGAATTAGCTCGAAAGGTAAATGTTTCAAGACAGACAATTAATTTAATTGAAAATAATAAGTACAATCCCTCATTAAATTTATGTATTAACATTTGTCTAGCATTAGGCGCAACATTAGACGATATTTTTTGGGAGGAGTAATTAAAATGAATGAAAACAATCAGAAGCATATGAAACGTTTTCTCGGTTTCATTAATGATAAGGACGAGAGAGAATTACAAATCATTTATTCAAAGATAGTAAGCGTCTTTTTTATTTCATTTTATCTCACAATTTTATTCGCATTTATAAGTATTTGTTTTGATGCTTACTTCAAGCAAATTTCTTTAGGTAGCATTTTACTCATGGTCTTAGGGTTTGTAGAAACATTGACAGTTATGATTTCCTTGAGAAAGGAAGATGTAAGAGATGAATTAGTTACTTCTCAGCACGAATATCGACAATTATTGAAAAAGATACGATTTCAATGTTTTATTTCCGGTATATTCATTGTATTTACGTATTTAATATTTAGCATAGTATTCAATCTATGCATAACTAAACAGCTGCAAATTGAAGGTTATACTCTCTTTTCTTCATTTATAGCTGGTTTTGTCTTTAGTTTTCTATCTTACTTTGTAGCGAAAAGTAAAATTAAAATTGAAGACTAGTGTCATGGGTAAATAGTTAATACCTTTCGATCCATTATTCCATAGCACTAACTGCCTGACATGATACAAAACAATATTTTTTGAAATGGTAAAGAATAAACTCTTTACAAGTAGATATTTAACTGTTATCATTACTTCTTGTAGAAAATAAAAAGTAAAACATATTAAAGGAGAGAATATAAATGGCAGTTAAATTACGTTTAAAACGTTTAGGTTCTAAAAGAAATCCATTCTACCGTATTGTAGCAGCTGATGCTCGTGCGCCACGTGATGGTCGTAGCATTGAACAAATTGGTACTTACAACCCAAATAATGTTCAAGCTCCAGAAGTTAAAATCGACGAAGAGCTAGCATTAAAATGGTTAAAAGAAGGTGCAAGACCAACTGACACTGTTCACAATATCTTATCTAAACAAGGTATTATGAAAAAATTCGACGAACTAAAATAGTTTGATATGTATAGCAAGTTTAAAGGCTGAGACATTTTTTGTCTCAGCCTTCTTTACTTAGTAAGTTAAATTTTAGAAATTGCTATGGTTGATCTAACTATAGCTTATGATTTAGGTAATACTTTGAGTAATGATACGTGTTATAATATAGTGAGTTTGGAACATGGCCAGTAATGGGTATCCGTGTGAATTTTAAAAAGCGGAGGGACAGAATATGAAAGTTGAAGTAGGTAAATTCGTTAATACACATGGTGTAAAAGGTGAAATTAAAATAAAATCAAATTCAGATTTTACAGATACACGTTTTCAACCAGGAGAAATTGTGACAATCGAACGTGAAGATCAACAACCTATCGAATTCACAATCGCTTCACACCGAGTACATAAAGGATTTCATTTAGTTACATTTGAAGGTGTAAACAATATTAATGATATCGAATATTTAAAGGGCGAAACTTTATTACAAGAACGCGATCACGAAGAAATCGAATTAGGGGAACATGAATACTTCTATTCTGATATTATTGGTTGTACTGTGTTTGACGATGAGGGCACGCCAATTGGACGTGTGATTAATATTATGGAAACGGGTGCAAATGACGTCTGGATTGTCAAAGGTGAGAAAGAATATTTAATCCCATATATTGCAGATGTGGTGAAAGATGTAGACGTAGAAGGTAGAAGTATTACAATTACACCAATGGAAGGGTTATTAGACTAATGAAAATAGATTTTTTAACATTATTTCCAGAAATGTTTGATGGCGTTTTAAATCATTCAATTTTAAAAAGAGCGCAAGATAAATCATTATTACAAGTTCATACGCATAATTTTCGTGACTATGCTAATAATAAACACAATCAGGTAGACGATTATCCATTTGGTGGGGGTCAAGGTATGGTATTGAAGCCTGAACCAATGTTTAATGCTTTAGAGCACATTGAACAAACAGCTGAATCACGTGTTATATTAATGTGCCCTCAAGGCCGCCCATTCAGTCAAGAAATTGCTCAAGAATTGAGTGAATCAGATCATCTTGTGTTCATTTGTGGTCATTATGAAGGTTATGACGAACGTATACGTGAACATTTAGTAACCGATGAAATCTCTATGGGTGATTATGTATTAACAGGTGGAGAATTACCGGCAATGGTAATGACAGATGCTATCGTAAGATTATTACCAGGTGTGCTAGGTAATCAACAGTCACATGAAGATGATTCTTTTCAAGACGGCTTATTAGAATTTCCTCAATACACACGTCCTCGAAATTATAATGATATGGAAGTGCCTGAAGTGTTATTATCAGGAAATCATGCCCATATAGATGCTTGGAGACACGAACAAAAGTTAATCAGAACATGGGAGAAACGTCCTGATTTATTAGAGCATTATGATCTTTCAGATAATGATAAAAAGATACTGGAAAATCACAAAAAGCAATTGAAAAATAAATAGCAGTGTGCTAATATATTTTAAGTGTGCGAAGCACGAAAAATCACTATGGTCCGCTGCTATATTTTGTCGAGGCAAGAACATAGGCTGAAGGAGAGAATAAATTATGAGTAATCACAAATTAATCGAAGCAGTTACACAATCACAATTACGCACAGATATCCCTTCATTCCGTCCAGGTGACTCTTTAAGAGTACACGTACGTATTATTGAAGGTAACCGTGAGCGTATCCAAGTATTCGAAGGTGTAGTTATCAAACGTCGCGGTGGAGGTATTTCAGAAACTTTCACAGTACGTAAGATTTCTTCAGGTGTAGGTGTTGAACGTACATTCCCATTACACACACCTAAAATCGAAAAAATCGAAGTTAGACGTCGTGGTAAAGTACGTCGTGCTAAATTATACTACTTACGTGAATTACGTGGTAAAGCTGCTCGAATCAAAGAAATTCGTTAATCAGCAAATAAGGTTTAAACAAAGTACAGTTTTAAGCAATTTACGATATAAAAAAGGTCTGAGACATTTTCAGTGTCTCAGACCTTTTTTGTATAATAATAAATTTCATTTTATGATGTACATTTTATTGTGAAGGATGACTTGATGAAATCGAGACGAAAACGATAATAGTCAGTTTAAATATAGATGTATGAACAAATTTTGAAATTGTTAATAAAAAAGTGGGAGTAGGACAGAAATCGAATTTTTATTAAAGATTTCGCAGTCCCATCCCGGCAAGGATGACTAGGATTGAAAAAAGCTTATTATAAGCGCATTTTCAATTCAGACATCTACTGCCAAGTTGATAAAGAGTCTGAGAAACCTATGTTTATCTCAGACTCGTCCTTTTTTTATTATACGGAACAATTAAATGGATTGTTACGTAATTATTTTTTAACTTTTAACTTGTGTCTCAACCACCATGTGAAACCAATACTGAGTATGATTCCAATACTACTTAGGAGAATTAATAAAAGTGTGTGTGGTGGTGTATAACTGAGTTTAATCGTTTGTTGTCCTTTTTCTACTGGGATCACGGTCATTATACCGTTACCTTGTTGTACTGGAACTTGCTTACCATTTGCTTGTGCATGCATACCTTCTCTATAGGCCATTGGCAACACGATATAACCATGATCATTTTTATCTTTGTGAATTGTATAACCTGAACGTGTTTGCTTAACATCTACTTTATCTAGCCTATGTGTAGCTTGTTTTAATGTATGATAATTTTCACCATAAATGCCTTTAATGTTAAAGCGGTATTGTCCTTTAGATAATTTAATATCTAAATTTTGATTCGCTTTAACGCGCATAGTTACAGGCGATACAAAACGTCTATATTTATAAGAAAGTTCATTACGGTGTTGGTTATATTCATTTACAGCTACATCATGTTGTTTGTCAGGAGAGAGTAACTCTACATCCATCTCAACATACATATCTTTATATTTATTAGCAATTGAAGATGGAAGGTGATAAGAAACGCCGCCTTTATCTTGTTCGATGATTAAATGACCTTTATCATCTCGATGTGCATTGTGTAATTCAGATTTAGTTTTATTTAATAAATTTTGATTTAATTTTAAATGGCTGTTTGCTTTATGTTTATTATCGTTAAACACGACACCCTTCAACATAGCTTGTTCACGGTCCAGCGGTGATTTCAGTTCATCTTTATCGTAAACTTTATGTGCGATATGTGCACTTGGATAGTCAATTTGGTTTGTTGAATGAATAAATGATTCTTTATCTGAGTGTTTTACAATATCGTGTTGTTTGAACCCATAAGACATGTTTAAATCATTCGGTCTTCTAAAGCGGTCTTTGACGTCCCATAAAGCCATCTCGTTAGCTCTATTTGACATTAATCGATAGGTACTATTTTTATCCACCGGCATATTAATTTGAAGTTGTTTATCATAGTATTTCAAAATATCTCCATCAAATATACTTGAATATAGTGCAATCCCATCAAAATGATAAATCATTGGTGAGTTCAATCCATATGCCGACATGTAATCTATACGTGATAAAGGATCGTCACTGTGTTTTTCATTGACTTGTTTAATGCTTTGATTGAGTGCTTTACTTTTATAACTTGAATCATTCATATTATTTAAAGTTGATTCATATCTTACTACATTATTATGGTGATCATTACTTAAAATGACGATTTGTTGAATTAGTAATAGGGCGACTAATGTTATTAAAGTCCAAGGTTTCGTCATTAGTTTACGTTTGAACAGTATCAAACCGATAAACAACATGAGAACTAAGCAAACGTACATCCATGTCATAACTTCATTTTTAACAACTAATGACATGACAAACATGATGAGTAGTGTTGGTGTACAGGCATAGACATAATCTTTAAATGTCAGTTCCGATAAATGTTGAATAAATAATGCAATCAGACCAGCCGTCGTTAATGCTAAGATATAAACCCAACGTCGTTCTGGTGTTGAAAAACCGTTAAACATACTATCGAAGTAGGGCGTTAATGAACCAATTAACATAATCCATGTTGCAACAGCGAATAAACGATAATAGTAATGACGGTATAGCTTAAACGATAATAGTGCTACGACGGCAATAATTGAAACGGTTATGTAAAAACCATTACTGAAGAAATGTTTCTGTCTAGCAAAGTTTGTAAACATTTCAATTTTAAAATGGGGATTACTGACACGATCATTATTTAAAAATGAAGAAACACCAGTATAGAATCCCCAAATACCTATTAATGTACTTATGAACACCGCTATTGGTATAACCCATAATTTTTGTTTGCGTGTAATGCTATCTTGAGGGTGAGGATAAACACATCTATATATGTAATATGCTAAAACAACTATAGCCTCGTAGTAACTGAAATAGAAATTTGAAAATAGTGTTAAAGCAATAGCGAAAATAAATAATCCTGCTTTTCTTTCTTTAAATAAGCGTTCCAATCCCCATAAAGATAAAGGTAAGAAAATAAATAAATCGCCGTAATAAGACCAAGTAAAATTAAAATGTATCATTGTCGTTGAAGCGCCAAATAGCATAGCGCTTATAAAAGTGGTAACAAATTTAAATCTCAAATATCTAAAATAATAGAACGCTATAACAAACCCTGCGACACCTTTAAAAAATGAAACAATGAGTTGATTTGTCGCCCAGAAATGTAATGAATGCGGATTAGCATGAAATACTGTTTCACTAATCCACACAAAAATAAAATTAATGTAAGTAAATGGTGATGTGGCATAATAATATGATAAATCTTTTATGTAATCGCCGCCTAAACCAAATGAATGATCATAAAAACTCTTGAATTGGGAAATATGCTCATATAAATACATTTGGAAAGGCATCATTTGTCGATAGCCATCACCAGATCCACTAAAGACAATGCCTTGAGTAATGTAACGATAAATATAAGGGGCGTAAGCCATAAAGCTTACGGCGACCCCTAATGCTAATATGGTTAGCAATCTTGTAAATTTATTAGACCAGATCTTATTTAACATGGTCATACCTCATAACTGCAATTCTCCTTTTATTAATTTAAATTTAGCTAACATATGAATGTTAGTCCTTTCGACGACGTACCCAAATTACACTAACAACGATCCCGATTATAGAAACAATTAACATTGTATACCAAAGTTTAGGGCGATATTTAATGATTATTTCTTTGTCCTTTGATGAAACTGGCACGCCCGTCATCATATAATTGACTTTTTTAGGTGAGACTTTTCTTCCATCAACGTAAGCGACCATCCCTTCACGATAAGGAATATTAACTACTGCTGTACCCTTGTTATGTTCTTTTAAATTGACTTTAACGCCATTTTTAATATCGTGATAGTGATGACCTTGCGTTCGCTTTTGTTTCGCTTGTTTTAATTTTTTATAATTTTCACCATCAAGGCGTAGAAACTTCACATCAAATGTGCCTTTAGGACTCAGTTCAATATATATATTACCATTTTTATCTGGTTTGGTTCTATAAAGTTGTGTATCAACCCCTGTGCGATAAGTAGAATTGTTGAAAAGTCTACTATTGAGATAACCATTAACATTGACAGTATAATTACTATCTGGTTGACCGCGGTTTATTTTCATAGTCACATAGTAATCTTCATAACGTTTACGTACATCTTTAGGGATATGGATTTTGAAACGGCCTTCAGCTTTACTCAGTTGATATTTATCATGGCTAATTTTTTTCATATCTTCGTACGTTGTTTTGGACTCTCTAAAAAGGTTAGGTGATTGATCATCGTATTTTTTACCTTGATTTTCCATAATAACGCCATCCATCATAGCATGCTCTCTATCTATGGCAGAATGTATGCTTTGCGCATTATATACGTTATTCGTTACAGAAACGGCAGGTAAGTTCAATGTGTTTTCAAACACTCTATACTGACCTGATGATTTTATCTGTTTAAAATGTTCAGGAACGTTATGTTGATATTCTTTCAACATTAAATAACGTACAGAGAACAAACTTGCTATATTTTGACGTCCATTAGTAGTTTGGTACCTGCTGAGTGATTCGTTCTTTAAGTTGATCTTCATAGCATCGTAGTAAAAATCAAGTATATTATGATCGAAAATACTTGAATATAGACTTAAACCTTTAAAGTTTTGATACATTGGGGTATTATCTTGTTCGTTTACACGCCAATCTATGCGTTCATCCTCATTTTTATCGTGTTTCATTTCTGACACGAGTTGTCGTTGTAATGGCGTACTATACTTACTCGCATTCGTATAAAATTTGCTCGCACGTTCTACGTGATCTTGGAAGAAAATTTGATTTCGTGTAAATACGATTGAAACAAAAACAGTAAGTATCATAATTGCAATTGCATAAAAATAACTTAGTTTTTTACGTTCATTTTTATGGTTAACAAGTAAAACTAATAAACCGACCAATGTCACAACGGGTGCAAACCATAGCCATGCCACATAATTATCGAAACGCCACGCACTTATGAAGATAATAGCTAAACCAAGAATAGACGTTACCACATAATTTACTATTGAAACTGAACGAAAATGTTTAACGTATAAGCCGATAAGCATGGCTGAATTAAATGCTAACAAGTAATGCCAACGCTTTTGAGGCGCTGATAAACCATTAAATAACTGATCAACAAATGGTACAAAACTCGCGATGATTGAAATAATAGTAAGTACCGCAAATAATCTAAAATAGTAATGTTTATACAATTTGAAAGCCAACAATGCTTGTACAGTGACGAATAATATGACGATTAAATAATTATCATAAAAAATATCTGTATTTTGATTAAATTTTTCAAACATATCCACATGTCCGCGAAATGGTACGCGTCGGTTATTTAAAAAGCTTTGAATTCCATGTGAAAAGGTGAATAAACTACAGATTAACGCTAATATTGCTGCAATTGTTATTGTTTTCAGTGCTTTAAGCCTAGGTAATATATCATCTTTATGTTTAAAGACGAGTCTTACAATAAGATAGATGAGACCTGTAAGTAATTGATAATATGCAAAGTAAAAATTGTTTACCAATGAAAGTGCACTGATAACTATAAACCAACCAATTTTCCCGTTTTTTAAATAACGTTCAATTGACCATAGTAATAATGGTAATAAGATAAATATGTCACTGAAAAATGGCCAATAGACTGTAAATCGGAAATATAAAGGTGAAACAACAAAAATAAATGCTGTGAAAAGTGATATTTTTTTATTATGTGTAATGTAATTTACATATAGATACGTTGCATACATTGCAATTGCTGATTTGATGACTGAAACTATAAGCGCATTCGTCATCCAGAACATCATAGAAGATGTATCTAACGGAATAAAAATCTTTAAAAATGCAATGATGATGACATTGATAATAAATAATATGTTAGTGGTGAAATAATAGCTTAAGTCAGTAAAGAAATCGCCACCTAAGCCAAAATCAGTAGAGTAAAACCAATTGCCATGCGACCATTGGTTATATAAATATTTTTGAATCGGAACCATTTGTTCCATGCCATCATTGGGTCCTGTGAAAAGAACGCCATCATGGAAAAAACGATAAATGATATATCCGTGACCAATGATAGCTAAAAATAAGAATAAAAATATATATAACTTGTTACGATTCATATGCGATCTCCTAAAAGTTTAGATATATAATCATTTTAACTATGTTTCTTTAATTAAGTTAAAATAAAATATTAAAATCTACTTAAAAATATGTATTCCTCATTTAAAATTATCGTTTTTAATAGTAACAATGCAAAGAAAATGGTATTTTTGAAAATCACCATGAGTAAAAGTCTAACCTTAAAAAAGGAATAGAGTTATGAAAAGTGAGGTTATTTGTAAGAAATTCATTTATAATAATAAGTAATAAACAAACTTTCTCTACAAAATTTATACACGTTCGCATCACATGTTATGATGCAATGGTGAAAAAAGTGATTTTGTAAATGTGTTTAATTGAATATAGAAAGGTGATAAAAATGGTAATTCAATGGTATCCAGGCCATATGGCAAAGGCCAAAAGAGAAGTTGCCGAACAATTAAAAAAGGTCGATGTTGTATTTGAACTTGTCGATGCACGTATTCCATATAGCTCTCGAAATCCTGTAATAGATGAAGTAATCCAACAAAAGCCTCGTGTCGTAATTTTAAATAAAAAAGATATGTCTAATTTAAAAGAACTGGAAAAGTGGGAAACTTATTTTAAAGCACAAGGTTACTTTCCAGTCGCAATAGACGCGAAACACGGTAAAGGACTAAAACAAGTAGAGCAAGCCGCAACTAAAGCAACAGAAGAAAAATTTGCGAAAGAAAAAGCGAAAGGTTTAAAACCGAGAGCGATTAGAGCGATGATTGTCGGTATACCAAATGTAGGTAAATCAACACTCATAAACAAATTATCCAAGCAATCAATCGCAAAAACTGGTAATACGCCAGGCGTGACGAAACAACAACAATGGATTAAAGTAGGCAAATCATTACAACTATTAGATACACCTGGTATATTGTGGCCTAAGTTCGAAGATCAAACAATTGGTAAGAAATTGAGTATAACAGGTGCGATTAAGGATAGTATCGTGCATTTAGATGAAGTCGCGATATACGGTTTAGACTTTTTAAAAGCGCATGATATTGAAGGGCTGAAACAACACTTTGATGTTGATTTATCTGACGAAGATGAAAATTTAGATTGGTTTGAAGCTATTGGACGAAGAAGAGGTATGCTACAAAAAGGAAACGAAGTAGATTATGAAGCGGTGATAGACGCAATTATTTATGATGTACGCAATGCAAAAGTTGGTACGTATACCTTTGATTTATATGATGAAATGGACGTGTAACTTTGAATGACAAGATGACGATTAAGGAAATTAAAGGTTTATTACAATCTGTATATACAATAAATGAAATTCAACAGTTATCAATATATAACGACCAACGAAAAGGTGTACAACAAGCAATTAAATCAAGAGTTAAGCAACTAGAACAACAGCAACGATTACTTGAAGAATATGAAACAATGTCGCAATTTGAGAATAATATTTTAAAAAATGATGAAAATGCATTGATTTGTGGTATAGATGAAGTGGGTAGAGGCCCGCTTGCAGGTCCGGTTGTTGCCTGTGCAGTCATATTGAATGAGGATCATGCATATACTGGTTTAAATGATTCGAAAAAACTTTCTCACGTAAAGCGCCAACACTTAGAGCGTCAACTTACGGAGACATTGCGTGATTATGCTTACGGCTATGCATCAGTAGAAGAGATTGATTCAATGAACATATATGAAGCTACAAAAGTAGCAATGAAACGTGCTATTGATAGTTTAAAAATACAACCAACGCATCTACTTATTGACGCAATGGAATTAGATGTTGAAATTGAACAGCAATCACTTATAAAAGGTGATTCAAGAAGTGTTTCAATTGCGGCTGCGAGTGTATTAGCTAAAGAACATCGTGATCGTTATATGCGTGATTTAGGCGAGCGATATCCCGAATATGGTTTCGAACGAAATGCGGGGTATGGCACGAAACAACACCTCGAAGCAATTAGACAACAAGGTGTCCTTGCACATCATCGAAAGTCATTTGAACCAATTCGATCTCTTTATAAGAATATTTGATTAATAAATATTTTAAAATAACATAGTAAATCAGTTTACAATAGCGCTTTCATTACTTATAATTAAATATGAACTTAACCTAAGAAACAGGAGGATGGAGAATGAATATCCACGAGTATCAAGGTAAAGCAATTTTTCGTTCTATGGGCGTTGCTGTCCCAGAAGGACGCGTAGCATTTACTGCTGAAGAGGCAGTTGAAAAGGCAAAAGAATTAAACTCAGAGGTTTACGTAGTTAAAGCTCAAATTCATGCCGGTGGTAGAGGTAAAGCTGGCGGTGTTAAAATCGCTAAATCTCTTTCTGAAGTTGAGACTTATGCAAAAGAATTATTAGGTCACACTTTAGTTACGCATCAAACTGGTCCAGAAGGTAAAGAAGTTAAACGTCTTTATATCGAAGAAGGTTGCGACATTCAAAAAGAATACTATGTCGGTTTCGTAATCGACCGTGCAACTGACAGAGTCACTTTAATGGCATCTGAAGAAGGCGGTACAGAAATCGAAGAAGTAGCAGCACAATCTCCAGAAAAAATCTTTAAAGAAGTAATCGACCCAGTTGTTGGTCTTTCACCATACCAAGCACGTCGTATTGCTTTCAACATTAATATCCCTAAAGAATCAGTTGGTAAAGCAGCTAAATTCTTAATGGGTCTTTACAATGTATTTATGGAAAAAGATTGTTCAATCGTTGAAATTAACCCACTTGTTACAACAGGTGAAGGTGAAGTTTTAGCGCTTGACTCTAAGATCAACTTCGACGACAACGCTTTATTCAGACATAAAGATATCGTTGAATTACGTGACTTAGACGAAGAAGATCCGAAAGAAATCGAAGCATCTAAATATGATTTATCTTACATTGCATTAGACGGAAATATCGGTTGTATGGTTAACGGTGCAGGTCTTGCAATGGCAACAATGGATACAATCAACCACTTCGGTGGAAACCCAGCTAACTTCCTAGACGTTGGTGGCGGTGCTACAAAAGAAAAGGTTACAGAAGCTTTCAAAATCATCTTAGGTGATGAAAACGTTAAAGGTATTTTCGTAAATATCTTTGGTGGAATCATGCGTTGTGATGTCATCGCAGAAGGTATTGTAGCGGCAGTCAAAGAAGTAGAATTAGATTTACCTTTAGTTGTTCGCCTTGAAGGTACAAACGTAGAAATCGGTAAACAAATCTTACAAGACTCTGGTTTAGCAATCGAATCAGCTTCAACTATGGCTGAAGGCGCTCAAAAAATTGTTAAACTAGTAAACGAAGCGTAAGGAAAGGATGGGAGCACAATAATGAGTGTATTTGTTGATAAAAATACAAAAGTAATCGTACAAGGTATTACAGGGTCTACTGCCCTTTTCCATACAAAACAAATGTTAGAATATGGTACACAAATCGTAGCAGGTGTTACACCAGGTAAAGGTGGACAAGTTGTTGAAGGTGTGCCAGTATACAATACAGTTCAAGAAGCTAAAGAAGAAACTGGTGCTAATGTATCTGTAATTTATGTACCAGCGCCATTTGCTGCTGATGCAATTTTAGAATGTACAGACGCTGAATTAGATTTAGCAATCTGTATTACAGAGCATATTCCAGTAATTGACATGATTAAAGTTAAACGTTTCATGGAAGGTAAGAAAACTCGCCTAGTTGGTCCTAACTGCCCAGGTGTTATTACTTCTGATGAAACTAAGATTGGTATCATGCCTGGTTATATCCACAAAAAAGGTCACGTAGGTGTTGTATCTCGTTCAGGTACTTTAACTTACGAAGCAGTTCATCAATTATCTGAAGAAGGTATTGGTCAATCTACTGCTGTTGGTATCGGTGGCGACCCAGTTAACGGTACTAACTTTATCGATGTATTGAAAGCATTCAATGAAGATGACGATACTAAAGCAGTTGTTATGATCGGTGAAATCGGTGGTACTGCCGAAGAAGAAGCTGCTCAATGGATTAAAGAAAATATGAACAAACCAGTAGTTGGATTTATCGGTGGACAAACAGCTCCTCCAGGTAAACGTATGGGACACGCTGGTGCGATTATTTCAGGCGGTAAAGGTACTGCATCTGAAAAAATCAAAACTTTAAACGATTGTGGTGTTGAAACAGCTGATACACCATCAGAAATCGGTACTACATTAATCGATGCTGCTAAAAAAGCTGGCATCTACGACGAATTATTAACTGTAAAATAATTGGTTAGATTGATATAAATGAAAAAGCACAAGCCCTTATTTAGGGTTTGTGCTTTTTGTCATTGTTTCATTTTGTTTTTGTAAGTAACTTATTTTTGGATTTTAATTTTACTCTTTAAAAATCCATTAAATTAATAGAATTTTTGACACCATTATGTAAAGGAACAATGTCCTTATTCACTGTATAATACGTGTGAAAGGGCGTATTTATATGAAAACAAAATGTTTACTAAGATTAAGGTTCGCTGGATTAACTACGACACGTATTTATCAACTCCTATCTGAATATCCCAATTTTCTAGAAATGAGTGAAAAACGTTGTCAGTACTTATTAAGTTTGTTTCTCAATCGAATTAAATCAAAGTATAAGGAAGCAATACATAATCAATTTATACAATGTACAAATGAAGACATCGAGCAATCATTAAAAAAATGGAGAATCCATTATACTTCAATTTATCAATCTACATATCCTACTTTATTGCGAGAAATTTATCATCCACCTTTAATTTTATTCTACAAAGGTAATCCTCAATTATTTAATGAAAAGAGAACGTTAGCAATCATCGGCTCAAGACAGGCAACTAATTATACTCAACGTGCACTCAATAAGCTATTTCCTTCATTTAATATGCATCATTTCACAATTATATCTGGTTTAGCAAAAGGCGCTGATCAAATGGCGCATCAATGTGCTCTCGATTTTAGCATGAAGACGATTGCTGTGTTAGGCTTTGGTCATTTGAACCATTACCCAAAGGAAACACGACATTTGAGAACCCACTTAGAAAAAGATGGCTTAGTTATTAGTGAATATACACCATATGAAAAGCCATTAAAACATCACTTTCCAGAACGTAACCGTCTCATCAGTGGTTTATCAAGAGGCGTATTAATCACAGAATCAACTGAAAAAAGTGGGACATGTATCACAACTCAATTTGCATTAGATCAAAATAGAGATGTGTATGTGTTGCCAGGGTCTCTGTTCAATCCATTAACTAAAGGAAATTTACTTTGCGCACAACAAGGTGCTAAAATCATCGTTAAAGAAAATGATTTTCTAGAAGATTTTTTACTTAGATTTCACTGATATTTTTTATAAATATCTCAAAAAAATTATGAAAATTTTTTAAAATTTCTACTGCCATCGTATTAGTTTTGATATAATAAACGTTAAAAATATTGACAAAATCAAAATACAACGTTTATCATTTATCTTTGTAATTAGAAATGCAAGGGGGTAACTACTTTGGCAGAAAATTTAGTCATAGTTGAATCGCCTGCAAAAGCTAAAACCATTGAAAAATATTTAGGTAAAAAATATAAAGTCATCGCATCGATGGGGCACGTCCGAGATTTGCCTCGTAGTCAAATGGGTGTTGATGTTGAAAATGATTATGAACCAAAATATATTACAATACGTGGGAAGGGCCCAGTTGTTAAAGAATTAAAAAGACATGCTAAAAAAGCGAAAAAAGTCTATTTAGCGAGTGACCCCGACCGTGAAGGTGAAGCAATTGCTTGGCATTTGGCGAATATTTTAAACATTGAGGATTCAAAAGAAAACAGAGTAGTATTTAATGAAATAACAAAAGACGCAGTTAAAGATAGTTTTAAACATCCAAGAGGCATTGAGATGGAGCTTGTAGATGCACAACAAGCACGTCGTATGCTAGATCGACTTGTAGGATACAATATTTCACCGGTTTTATGGAAAAAAGTTAAAAAAGGTTTATCTGCCGGACGTGTACAATCAGTGGCACTACGATTAGTGATTGATCGTGAAAATGAAATTCGAAACTTCAATCCGGAAGAATATTGGAAAATTGAAGGTGAATTTAGATATAAACGTTCTAAATTCAATGCTAAATTTTTACATTTAAAAGATAAACCGTTTAAATTACCAAATAAAGATGAAGTAGATAAAATTACGACTCAATTAGATGGGGACCAATTTGAAGTAACGAAAGTCACTAAAAAAGAAAAGACGCGTCAACCATCTAATCCATTTACTACTTCTACATTACAACAAGAAGCAGCAAGAAAATTGAATTTTAAAGCACGTAAAACAATGATGTTAGCCCAGCAACTATATGAAGGTATCGATTTGAAACGTAAAGGTACAGTTGGTTTAATTACGTATATGCGTACAGACTCTACACGTATTTCAGATCAAGCAAAAGCAGAAGCTAAGTCCTTCATCGAGGAAACTTATGGAAAATCTTATGTCTCCCGTAGAAAGGCTAAAGGACAAGGCGATCAAGATGCGCACGAGGCGATTAGACCGACAAGTTCAAATCGTACGCCAAGCGAAATGAAACAGTTTTTAACTCGAGATCAATATAGATTATACAAGTTAATTTGGGAACGTTTCGTTGCTAGTCAAATGGCACCAGCTATACTAGATACTGTAGCGTTAGATTTAACTCAAAACGACATTAAATTTAGAGCTAATGGTCAAACGATTAAATTTAAAGGTTTCATGACGCTTTATGTAGAATCAAAAGATGATAATGATAATGGTAAAGAAAATAAATTACCTAATATCGAAGAAGGCGAAATGGTTACAGCAACTAAGATTGAACCTTCACAACACTTTACGCAGCCACCTCCTCGCTATACAGAGGCACGTTTAGTCAAAACATTAGAAGAGTTAAAGATCGGACGACCATCAACATATGCACCAACAATTGATACAATTCAGAAACGTAATTACGTTAAAAATGAAAGTAAACGTTTCGTACCAACAGAATTAGGTGAAATCGTAAATGAACAAGTGAAAGATTATTTCCCTGAAATTATCGATGTAGATTTCACTGTCAATATGGAAACGCTTTTAGATAAAATTGCTGTTGGTGATATTGGTTGGAAGAAAGTTATCTCTGATTTTTATAGTAGTTTTAAACTAGACGTTGAACGTGCGGAAGAAGAGATGGAAAAAATTGAAATAAAAGATGAACCTGCAGGCGAAGATTGTGAAGTTTGTGGTTCCCCTATGGTAATTAAAATGGGGCGTTATGGTAAATTTATGGCATGCTCAAATTTCCCTGATTGTAGAAATACTAAAGCGATTGTAAAAGAAATTGGAGTAAAATGCCCAACATGTCACAAAGGTGAAGTCGTAGAACGAAAATCTAAGAAAAACAGAGTATTTTATGGTTGTTCTAGATATCCAGAATGTGACTTCGTTACATGGGATAAACCAGTAGGAAGATCTTGTCCTAAGTGTGAACATTACTTAGTTGAGAAAAAACAAAGACGAAAGAGCCAAGTGGTTTGTTCAAACTGCGATTACAAGGAAGAAGAACAAAAATAATTTTATATCATTTAAGCTGTTATGTATGACAAGCTTTTAAATAAACAATATGATAAGCAACTTCAGGCCGAAGATTATAAAGTAGGAGTGGATTTTACTTATAAACGTGTCTGAGTTGCTTTTTTAATGAAATGGAGGAAAATTTATGGTAGAAACTGTTAACGTCGTTGGTGCTGGTTTAGCTGGTTCAGAAGCAGCTTATCAGTTAGCGCAACGAGGAATAAAGGTAAATTTAATAGAAATGCGACCGGTGAAACAAACACCAGCGCATCACACAGATAAATTTGCTGAACTTGTTTGTTCAAATTCATTAAGAGGTAATGCTCTAACGAATGCAGTAGGTGTTTTAAAAGAAGAAATGAGAAGATTAGATTCGCTTGTTATAAGTGCAGCGGATAAAGCGCGTGTACCTGCTGGTGGCGCATTAGCGGTAGACCGTCATGATTTCGCAGGATATATTACGGAAACTTTAAAGAATCATCCAAACGTTACAGTATTGAATGAAGAAGTTAATCATATACCAGAAGGTTATACAATTATTGCAACTGGTCCGTTAACTACTGAAAACTTAGCACAAGAAATTGTAGACATTACCGGTAAAGATCAATTGTATTTCTATGATGCGGCTGCACCAATTGTTGAGAAAGATAGCATTGATATGAATAAAGTCTATTTAAAATCACGTTACGATAAAGGCGAAGCAGCATATTTAAATTGCCCAATGACAGAAGAAGAGTTCAATCGATTTTATGATGCGGTACTAGAAGCAGAAGTTGCACCCGTTAATGAGTTTGAAAAAGAGAAATATTTCGAAGGTTGTATGCCATTTGAAGTTATGGCAGAGCGTGGTCGTAAAACATTACTCTTTGGACCTATGAAACCGGTAGGATTAGAAGACCCTAAAACAGGTGAAAGACCTTATGCAGTTGTTCAATTAAGACAAGATGACGCAGCTGGAACGTTATACAATATCGTAGGTTTCCAAACGCACCTTAAATGGGGCGCACAAAAAGAAGTTATTCATCTCATTCCAGGATTAGAAAATGTTGATATTGTAAGATATGGCGTGATGCATCGTAATACATTTATCAATTCACCTGATGTGTTAAACGAGAAATACGAATTAATGGGTCACGAGCATTTATACTTTGCAGGTCAAATGACTGGCGTAGAAGGTTATGTTGAAAGTGCAGCAAGTGGTTTAATCGCTAGTATCAACTTAGCACACAAACTACAAGAAAAAGGTGAAGTTATATTCCCTAGAGAAACAATGCTCGGAAGTATGGCTCACTATATTGCAAATGCCAAAAATGATAAGAACTTTCAACCAATGAACGCAAACTTTGGTTTACTACCTGCATTTGAAAAACGAATTAAAGATAAAAAAGAACGCTATGAAAAATTAGCTCATCGTGCTTTAGATTATTTAGATAATTTCAAGAAAACACTTTAATATAACGTTTGCGACAGATTGATTATAATATTTTGAAAATATGATACAACTTTATAGTTATTTTTCGCAGTTCCCTCTATCAATATGCTACAATTCATATTGTATGGAGGGATTTTTTTGGAAGAAATCCAACAATCATATTTATATATGTTAAAAACAGAGAAACAATTTTCTCAACACACATTAAAGTCATATCATGACGACTTACATCAGTTTAATACTTTTTTAGAACAAGAACTTTTAAATTTGAATACATTTCAATACAAAGATGCTAGAAACTATTTGAGTTTTTTATATTCAAAAGGCTTGAAAAGAACTACTGTTTCTCGTAAAATTTCTACGCTAAGAAGTTTTTATGAATATTGGATGACGCAAGATGACACGATCGTTAATCCGTTCGTACAACTTGTACATCCAAAGAAAGAACAGTATTTACCGCACTTCTTTTACGAAGCCGAAATGCAAGCTTTGTTTGAAACCGTTGAAAAAGACGCAAAAAAAGGTTTACGCGATAGAGTGATTTTAGAATTACTTTATGCTACTGGTATCAGGGTTTCAGAATTAGTGAATATACAAATTACTGACTTGGATATGAATTTACCAGGCGTTAAAGTGTTAGGTAAGGGCGGTAAAGAACGTTTTATTCCTTTTGGGGAGTTTTGTAAACAAAGTATTGAACGTTATCAATCGATGTTCTCACCACTCAATTACCAAGATCACAATTATTTACTTGTGAATATGAATGGTGCCCCTATTACTGAACGCGGGGTACGTTACGTGCTTAATGATATCGTTAAGCGAACATCAGGCGTAACGGATATTCATCCACATAAGTTGCGCCACACTTTCGCAACACACATGTTGAACGAAGGTGCAGACTTAAGAACTGTCCAGTCACTGTTAGGACATGTTAATTTATCAACTACAGGACGATACACACATGTAACAAATGAACAATTACGTAAAACCTATTTAAACGCACATCCACGTGCTAAAAAGGAGAATTAAATTATGAGTACTTCAATTCATGCAACTACTATTTACGCAGTGCAACATAATGGCCACTCAGCGATGGCTGGCGACGGGCAAGTCACATTAGGCGAACAAGTTATAATGAAACAGACAGCTAGAAAAGTTAGACGTTTATATAATGATAAAGTTCTGGCTGGATTTGCTGGTAGTGTTGCAGATGCATTCACGTTATTTGAAAAGTTCGAAACGAAATTACAACAATTTAGCGGGAATCTAGAAAGAGCAGCTGTTGAATTAGCTAAAGAATGGCGTGGTGACAAACAATTACGCCAATTAGAAGCGATGCTTATCGTCATGGATAAAGATGCTATTCTTGTAGTAAGCGGAACAGGTGAAGTGATTGCTCCTGATGATGATATTATTGCAATAGGATCAGGCGGTAATTATGCATTAAGTGCAGGACGTGCATTGAAACGACATGCTACGAACTTAAGCGCTAAAGAAATGGCTTATGAAAGTCTAAAGGTAGCTTCTGATATTTGTGTGTTTACAAATGATCAGATTGTTGTAGAAGAGTTATAACGAAAGTCATTCGCTATTTAGGGAAAATAATACAATTATTTTAAAGTTATAGATTTATTTAAATAAGAAGTAAGTATTAAAAATCGGAGGTCGGTTTTATAATGGAGACGAAAGGTATAAGTTTAACCCCAAAAGATATTGTTTCCGAATTAAATCAATATATTGTGGGTCAAGATGACGCGAAACGTAAAGTCGCAATTGCGTTACGTAATAGATATCGTAGAAGCCAATTATCTGAAGAAGAAAAACAAGAAATTGCACCAAAAAATATATTAATGATGGGACCAACTGGTGTAGGTAAAACAGAAATAGCAAGACGTATGGCGAAAATCGTAGGTGCTCCTTTTATAAAAGTTGAAGCAACGAAATTTACCGAAGTGGGATATGTTGGTCGTGACGTTGAAAGTATGGTGAGAGATCTCGTTGATGTTGCTGTACGCTTAGTCAAAGATCAAAAGAAAGCAGTCGTACAAGATGAAGCTGAAGTTAAGGCCAATGATAAGTTAGTAAAATTATTAGTTCCAAGCATGAAGAAGAAAGCGAGTCAAAATAGTAGTAATCCACTTGAATCACTGTTCGGTGGCGCAATGCCAAACTTTGGTCAAAACAATGATGAGGAAGAAGAACCTCCAACAGAAGAAATTAAAACAAAACGTTCAGAAATTAAAAAACAACTTGAACAAGGCGAGCTAGAAAATGAAAAAGTGAAAATAAAAGTTGAACAAGACCCAGGTGCTATGGGTATGTTAGGAACAAATCAAAATCAACAAATGCAAGATATGATGAATCAACTTTTACCAAAGAAAAAGGTAGAAAAAGAAATCCCAGTTAAGTCAGCGCGTAAGATTTTAACTGATCAATATGCTGATGAATTAATTGATCATGAATCAGCAAATCAAGAAGCGTTAGAGCTTGCAGAACAAATGGGCATCATCTTCATTGATGAAATTGACAAAGTTGCAACGAACAACCAAAATTCAGGACAAGATGTTTCTAGGCAAGGCGTTCAAAGAGACATTTTACCTATACTTGAAGGTAGCATGATCCAAACTAAATATGGTACTGTAAATACGGAACATATGCTATTTATCGGAGCAGGGGCTTTCCATGTTGCGAAACCAAGTGATTTGATACCTGAATTACAAGGTCGTTTCCCAATTCGTGTAGAATTAGAAAGTCTATCAGTAGATGACTTTGTAAGAATATTAACTGAACCTAAATTATCATTAATTAAACAATATGAAGCACTGCTACACACAGAACAAGTAACTGTTAACTTTTCTGATGAAGCGATTAAACGTTTAGCAGAAATAGCTTTCCAAGTTAACCAAGATACTGATAATATTGGTGCACGTAGATTGCATACAATATTAGAAAAAATGTTAGAAGACTTGTCATTTGAAGCACCAAGCATGCCAGACGTAGCTGTTGACATTACGCCACAATACGTTGATGACAAATTAAAATCAATTTCAACCAACAAAGATTTAAGTGCATTTATCTTATAAAATTTATCACAAAGGAGAAGGAATATGAGTTTACTATCAAAAACGAGAGAACTAAATACACTTTTACAAAAGCACAAAGGAATTGCGGTTGACTTTAAAGATGTTGCCCAAACAATCAGTAGTGTTACTGTAACTAACGTATTCATCGTATCAAGAAAAGGTAAAATACTTGGGTCAAGTTTAAATGAACTTTTAAAGCATGAACGTATCATCCAAATGCTAGAAAATCGTCATATTCCAGGGGAATATACAGACCAATTAATGGATGTTAAAGAAACACAATCAAATATCGATATCGATAACGTGTTAACTGTTTTTCCACCTGAAAATAGAGACTTTTTCATTGATAGTAGAACTACAATTTTCCCAATCTTAGGTGGTGGAGAACGTTTAGGTACTTTAGTACTTGGAAGAGTGCAAGATGATTTCTCTGAAAACGACTTAGTACTCGGTGAATATGCGTCAACAGTTATCGGTATGGAAATCTTACGTGAAAAACATAATGAAGTAGAAAAAGAAGCACGTGACAAAGCAGCAATCAACATGGCTATCAATTCATTATCATATTCAGAAAGTGAAGCAATTGAACATATTTTCGAAGAATTAGGTGGTAATGAAGGCTTGCTTATCGCTTCAAAAGTAGCTGACAGAGTAGGCATCACACGTTCAGTAATCGTAAATGCGTTAAGAAAGCTTGAAAGTGCTGGTGTCATTGAATCACGTTCATTAGGTATGAAAGGTACATTCATTAAAGTTAAAAAAGATAAGTTTTTAGATGAGTTAGAACGAAATAAATAATTTTTAATCGTAAATTAAGTTGATGAATTAATATATAAATGCTGACAATTACTTTTATCTAATTGAGCTTAGGAGTTAAAGTTCTCTTATGAGTGGAAAAGACAATTTCTATTGAAAACATATAGGGATTGTTTTTTCCATTATTTTTGTGAATTTATAGGCTAATTTTTTTCTCAGATAAAGTCCTAGAAAATTGAGAGGGTATGTTATTTATAAATAATTTATGTAATAGTTGAAATTCAAATAATTTTCCGGGGGTTTCAAAAATATTTATAAATGTGAAAATGAAATGCTTGCGGAAAACACATAAATGTGGTATATTAGTTCACGGCTATAAAGCCAATACACACACAAAGAGTGTAAGTATAAAGGGTGCGGTACAAATGTATCGTGTTTATATGAGCTTTTTGTGGAGGTAATTAACCAATAGGAGGAATTTAATCATGGGAGTAATTTCAATGAAACAATTGCTAGAAGCAGGTGTTCACTTCGGTCACCAAACACGCCGTTGGAACCCAAAAATGAAAAGATACATTTTCACTGAGAGAAATGGTATCTATATTATCGACTTACAAAAAACAGTTAAGAAAGTAGAAGAAGCTTACAATTTCGTTAAGCAATTATCAGAAGATGGCGGTAAAGTATTATTCGTAGGTACTAAGAAACAAGCTCAAGAGTCAGTTAAAGCAGAAGCTGAACGTTCAGGTCAATTCTACGTTAACCAAAGATGGTTAGGCGGAATTTTAACTAACTACAAGACGATTTCAAAACGTATCAAACGCATCTCTGAAATTGAAAAAATGGAAGAAGATGGCTTATTCGAAGTATTACCTAAAAAAGAAGTTGTAGAACTTAAAAAAGAATACGATCGCTTAATCAAATTCTTAGGCGGAATTCGTGATATGAAATCAATGCCTGAAGCATTATTTGTTGTTGACCCTCGTAAAGAGCGCAACGCAATTGCAGAGGCACGTAAATTAAACATCCCTATCGTAGGTATCGTGGATACAAACTGTGATCCTGATGAAATAGATTATGTTATCCCTGCAAACGATGATGCTATCCGTGCCGTTAAATTATTAACTGGTAAGATGGCAGACGCAATCTTAGAAGGTCAACAAGGTGTATCAAATGAAGAAGTAGCTGCAGAACAGAACATCGATATGAAAGATTCAGAAGAAGCTACTGATAAAGAAACAACTGAAGAAAACACTTCTGTTGAATCAAACTAAGAATAATGTAAAATGGGTGATAAGATAAAAAGGCTTATCACCTTTTTTTAAAATAAATACATTGAAAATTATTAACATTGGAGGAATATGTAATGGCAATTTCAGCTAAACTTGTAAAAGAATTACGTGAAAAAACTGGCGCAGGTATGATGGACTGTAAAAAAGCGCTAACAGAAACTGATGGTGATATCGATAAAGCGGTAGATTTCCTACGCGAAAAAGGTATTGCTAAAGCTGCTAAAAAGTCAGACCGTATCGCTGCTGAAGGTTTAGTACATGTTGAACAAAAAGGTAACGAGGCAGCAATCGTAGAAATCAATTCTGAAACAGATTTCGTAGCACGAAACGAAGGTTTCCAAGAGTTAGTTAAAGAAATTGCTATTCAAGTTCTAGAAACTAAAGCAGAAACTGTAGAAGCTTTATTAGAAACTAAATTACCAAATGGTAAATCAGTTGACGAACGCATGAAAGAAGCGATTTCAACAATCGGTGAAAAACTTAGCATCCGTCGTTTCGCAGTAAGAACTAAATCAGACAATGATGCATTCGGTTCTTACCTACACATGGGTGGACGTATCGGTGTATTATCAGTAGTAGAAGGTACTGATGATTCAGATGCCGCTAAAGATGTTGCAATGCACATCGCTGCAATCAACCCTAAATATGTATCATCTGAGCAAGTTAGCGAAGATGAAATCGCACATGAAAAAGACGTATTAAAACAACAAGCATTAAACGAAGGTAAACCTGAAAACATCGTAGAAAAAATGGTTGAAGGTCGTTTACGTAAATATTTACAAGAAATTTGTGCAGTTGACCAAAACTTTGTAAAAGATCCTGACCAAACAGTAGAAGGTTTCTTAAAATCTAAAGGCGGTAAACTTGTTGACTTCGTACGTTACGAAGTAGGCGAAGGTATGGAAAAACGCGAAGAAAACTTTGCTGATGAAGTTAAAGGACAAATGAAATAATTAATTATAATTAGAACAAGAAAGAAGACACCTTCTGTAATCCATATGAGAGGAACGCTTTTGTATCGGAATCACTATTGTGTCTTCTTTACTTGTATCATTTACATATTTTTACAATAGAGAGGATAAGACAATGGCTCAAACTTCTAATTACAAACGTGTTGTTTTAAAATTAAGTGGCGAAGCACTAGCAGGAAATGACGGTTTTGGTATTAATCCAATCATCATCAAAAGTATTGCTGAACAGTTAACAGAAGTATCAAAAATGGATTGCGAAATTGCAGTTATCGTTGGTGGCGGAAATATTTGGAGAGGTAAGACAGGAAGCGATTTAGGAATGGATCGTGGTACTGCGGATTACATGGGCATGTTAGCCACTGTAATGAATGCATTAGCATTACAAGATAGCTTAGAACAGCTAGAATGTGATACAAGAGTGTTAACATCAATCGAAATGAAACAAGTAGCTGAACCTTATATCAGACGCCGTGCAATTAGACATTTAGAAAAAGGTCGCGTAGTTATCTTCGCGGCAGGTATTGGAAATCCATATTTCTCAACAGATACGACAGCAGCATTACGTGCAGCAGAAGTTGAAGCTGATGTAATCTTGATGGGTAAAAATAATGTTGATGGTGTATATTCAGCAGACCCTAAAGTAGATAAAGATGCAGTTAAATATGATCATTTAACACATATCCAAATGTTACAAGAAGGATTACAAGTTATGGATTCTACTGCATCATCATTCTGTATGGATAACAATATTCCATTGAATGTATTCTCTATTACTGAAGAAGGTAACATCAAACGTGCAGTGACGGGTGAAAAAATAGGAACATTAATTACAAAATAATCAGAGGTGTATGACAATGAGTGACATTATGAATGATACTAAATCAAAAATGCAAAAATCTGTTGATAATTTATCAAGAGAATTAGCAAACATTAATGCAGGAAGAGCGAACTCTAATTTATTAAATGGTGTAAATGTTGATTATTACGGTGCTTCAACACCAGTTCAACAATTAGCAAGCATTAACGTACCAGAAGCACGTTTACTTGTCGTTTCACCATATGACAAATCTTCCGTTGAAACAATTGAAAAAGCAATTAATGCAGCAAACTTAGGTGTTAATCCTACAAGTGATGGCGAAGTAATTCGTATTAGTGTTCCGGCATTAACAGAAGAACGCCGTAAAGAGTTAGTTAAAGAAGTTAAAAAAACTGGTGAAAATGCGAAAGTAGCAGTAAGAAATGTACGTCGTGATGCTAACGATACACTTAAGAAACAAGAAAAAGACGGAGACATCACTGAAGATGATTTAAAATCACAAACTGATGATGTTCAAAAACTAACTGATGATTCAATTAAAGAAATTGATCAATTACTAGAAGAAAAAGAGCAAGATATTATGTCAGTTTAAAGTGGTCAACGGATTTACTTACGTTTAATATGGCGAATATTTATTCAGCTTTATGTAAGAATAAAAGTATTTCCAAATTTTTGTCTGAACTGTATCAAATCATACTTTGGTACAGTTTTTTATTTGTTTATTCAACCACGATTTCTATTATGATAAAATGATAGTTAAATGTATTATATACTTTTTATAATAAACAGTTAGGACCACATTCGGAGGAAATACCATGTTTAAAAAGTCAAGAAAGCAAAAAAGAAATGAATCAGATCACTCCAATATTGAACTAGATTTAGATAATATACCTCAACATGTCGCAATTATCATGGATGGTAATGGCCGTTGGGCAAAACAAAGAAAGCTACCACGTATTAAAGGGCATTATCAAGGTATGCAAACGGTGAAAAAAGTTACACGTGAAGCTAGTGATTTAGGTATTAAATATTTAACACTTTACGCATTTTCAACGGAAAATTGGACGCGACCTAAGAGTGAAGTTAATTACATAATGAATTTACCGGTCGATTTTTTAAAAACATTTTTACCAGAATTAATTGAAAATAATGTAAAAGTAGAAACAATTGGATTTCTTGAAGACTTACCTAATTCAACTTTAAATGCGATTAATAAAGCGAAAGTAGAAACGCAACATAATACGGGACTCAAATTAATCTTTGCACTCAATTATGGCGGACGTGCAGAAATTGTACATAGTGTAAAATCAATTTACGAAAAACTCGCTGCCAATCAAATGTCTAGTGATGATATAACAGAAGATATGATCAACGAACATTTAATGACGCATAATTATCCAGATCCTGACCTTTTAATAAGAAGTTCAGGAGAACAACGTATAAGTAACTTCTTAATTTGGCAAGCATCTTATAGCGAATTTATTTTTAATGAAAAATTATGGCCAGATTTTGATAAACATGATTTAATTGATTGTATTAAAATCTATCAATCACGCCAAAGAAGATTTGGTGGATTATAATAGTGAGGAGAAAAGTATGAAAGTTAGAACTTTAACGGCAATTATTGCACTTATCGTCTTTCTTCCTTTCTTATTGAAGGGAGGCATCAGTTTAATTTTATTCTCATATTTACTCGCTTTTATTGGGTTAAAAGAGCTTTTAAATATGAATATGATTAAATTTTTATCTATTCCAGGTATTATAAGTGCACTTGGTGTGTTGATTATTATGTTACCTCAACATGCAGGCGAATGGGTAAGTGACTTACAATTAAAGGGACTTATAGGAATGAGTTTTGTATTGTTAAGTTATACAGTGCTATCGAAAAATAGATTTAGCTTTATGGATGCGGCTTTCTGTTTAATGTCAATTGCCTATGTAGGTATAGGGTTCATGTATTTTTATGAAACACGTGAAGAAGGTTTACAATACATATTGTTTGCGTTCCTAGTAGTGTGGTTAACGGATACAGGTGCTTATATCTTTGGTAGATTGATGGGGAAACATAAATTGTGGCCTGTGATTAGTCCAAATAAAACGATTGAAGGTTTTATTGGTGGGCTAATTTGTAGTATTACCGTACCATTGGTAATGATTATTTTTGTAGATTTTAATATTCCTCTTTGGTTGTTAATTATTTTTACAATTATTTTAAGTATGTTTGGTCAATTGGGTGATCTCGTTGAATCTGGTTTCAAGCGTCATTTTGGAGTTAAAGACTCAGGACGTTTATTGCCAGGTCATGGTGGGATATTAGATAGATTTGATAGTTTTATGTTCGTTTTACCACTATTAAATATTCTATTGATACAAATGTAATATAAACAATACAATGAGATATGATTTTATATAGGAATTAATGGGATAATTTCACTGTTAAATATTAATTGAATTTGTCTCTTAACTCCTTTTGTTAAATGAAATAGAGTTTTCAGATAGCTTTTAGTAGTAAATTGAAATGAATTCATGTATATATGAACTACAGATATTTACATAAAATATGGTATGTTTATTGGTGAATATATCAATTTAACGAATTGCCAAGTTTAATATAAAATATGAGGTGTATTTAATTGAGTTTTCTTGTAACAATTGTTGCTTTTATTATTGTTTTTGGTTTGCTTGTATCAGTGCATGAATATGGGCATATGTTTTTCGCTAAACGCGCAGGGATTATGTGTCCAGAGTTTGCGATTGGTATGGGACCTAAAATATTTAGCTTTAGAAAGAATGAAACATTATATACAATTCGCTTATTACCAGTAGGTGGTTACGTACGTATGGCTGGTGATGGTTTAGAAGAACCACTCGTCAAACCAGGTATGCACGTAAAAATCAAAGTTAATGATAAAGATGAAATTACTCATATTATTTTAGACGATCAACACAAATTCCAACAAATTGAAGCAATCGAAGTGAAATCATGTGATTTTAAAGATGATTTATTTGTGGAAGGTGTCACGTCATATGACCAAGAAAGACATCATTATTCAATTGCTAAGAAAGCGTATTATGTAGAAAATGGTAGTTTGATTCAAATTGCCCCAAGAGATCGTCAATTCACTCACAAAAAGCCTTTCCAGAAATTTTTAACACTATTTGCCGGTCCGTTATTTAACTTTTTACTAGCGCTCGTTTTATTTATTGGTTTAGCTTATTTCCAAGGTACTCCTACGAATGGCGTGGATAAAGTAGGTAAAGACTCTCCAGCCGAACATGCAGGATTAAAATCAGGAGATAAGATTGTTAAAATAGATAACAAAAAGACAAATGATCAAGACGCTATTAGTAACGCACTTAAGAAAAGCAAAGGTGATAAAGTAAAACTTACGGTTGATAGAGACGGTAAGCAAAAAACATTTAACGTAAAACCTAAGAAAGAAGAAGTGAAATTATCAAAAACACAAAAAGAAACAAAATATTTATTAGGTTATCAACCTTCAACTGAACATACATTATTTAAACCAATCGTTGATGGATTTAATAGAACGATTTTCGCAGTAAAAATCGTATTAACGGCTATTGTAGGTATGATTGCTAGTATCTTTACGGGACACTTCTCACTGAATATGTTGAATGGCCCAGTAGGTATTTATCATAATGTAGACACTGTCGTTAAAACAGGTATTATTAATTTAATTTCTTGGACAGCATTATTAAGTGTTAACTTAGGTTTAATGAACTTATTACCAATTCCAGCATTAGATGGTGGACGTATTTTATTCGTATTTTATGAAGCTATATTTAGAAAGCCATTAAACAAAAAGGCCGAGACAGCCATTATTGCTGTAGGCGCAATATTCGTTTTAATTTTAATGGTGCTCGTAACATGGAATGATATCCAACGCTATTTCTTATAAGAAAGGGGATTTATAAGCATGAAACAATCCAAAGTGTTTATACCAACTATGAAAGAAGAACCAGCTGGTGCAGAAGCGCGAAGTCACAGTTTATTATTAAAAGGCGGACTTATTAAACAAAGCACGAGTGGTATTTACAGTTATTTACCTCTCGCTACAAAGGTGTTAAACAATATTGAAGCAATTATTAGAGAAGAAATGGAAAATATTGATGCGGTAGAAATATTAATGCCGGCATTACAACAATCTGAACTTTGGGAAGAATCAGGGCGTTGGAATGCATATGGTCCTGAACTTATGCGTTTAAAAGATCGCAATGGTCGTGAATTTGCTTTAGGTCCAACACATGAAGAAGTCGTGACGTCACTCGTACGTGATGAACTTAAATCGTATAAACAACTGCCATTAACTTTATTCCAAATCCAGTCTAAATATAGAGATGAAAAACGTCCGCGCTTCGGTTTACTCCGTGGTAGAGAATTCATTATGAAAGATGCTTATTCGTTCCATGCTGACGAAACGTCATTGGATGAAGCTTATCAACAAATGTATGATGCGTATAAACGTATATTTAGTAGAGTTGGATTAAATGCACGACCTGTAGTAGCTGATTCAGGTGCAATTGGAGGTAGTCATACACATGAATTTATGGCATTAAGTGAAATCGGTGAAGACACCATCGTTTACAGTCAGCAAAGTGATTACGCTGCGAATATCGAAAAAGCGGAAGTTGTTTATAGTCCAAATGAAAAACACGATGAAATCCAATCGTTAACTAAAGTAGCAACACCAGACGTGAAGACAGCACAAGCACTAGCAGACTTTTTAGAAAAACCATTAGACGAAACGACAAAATCAATGGTGTTTAAAGTCGAGGGAGAATTTATTATGGTCCTAATTCGTGGTCACCATGAAATAAATGATGTGAAACTTAAGAGTTATTTCGAAACTGATAATATCGAATTTGCTACTGAAGATGAAATAGTGAACTTATTAGGTGCGAAACCTGGATCACTAGGTCCAGTCTTTGACAAAGATATTAAAGTATACGCTGATAACTATATACAAGACTTAAATAATATCGTTGTAGGTGCTAATGAAGATGGATATCACTTATTGAATGCGAATGTTGGAAGAGACTTTGAGGTAGAAGCCTTTGGAGACTTCAGATTTATTTTAGAAGGTGAACCTCTCGCAGATGGTTCAGGTGAAGCGCATTTTGCAGAAGGTATTGAAGTAGGCCAAGTCTTTAAATTAGGTAAAAAATATTCTGAGTCAATGAATGCTACGATTTTAGATAATCAAGGAAGAGCTCAATCACTATTAATGGGTTGTTATGGTATTGGGGTTTCAAGAACATTAAGTGCCATTGTTGAACAAAACAGTGACGAAAATGGTATCATTTGGCCAAAATCAGTGACACCATATGATGTGCACTTAATCACTATTAACCCTAAAAAAGATGATCAACGTGAATTAGCAGACCAACTCTATGCACAGATTAAAGAAAGTTATCAAGTACTTTATGATGATAGAAAAGAACGTGCAGGTGTGAAATTCAATGACGCAGACTTAATTGGATTACCAATCCGTATCGTTGTTGGAAAAAATGCTTCAGAAGGTATCGTGGAAGTGAAACGACGTGATACAGGTGATAGCGAAGATGTTCATGTGGATCAATTAGTAAATTATATCTAAAATTTATATACTCAAATTTAATATTCAAATTCATTTTGTGATCTAGATTGAACAGGTTTAAGAGGTTGGGACAAAGTTCTGCAAATTGATTCAAACACCGTATAGTTTGAATACAATGCTATCGTCCTAACCTCTTACTATTTTGAAAAGTGGACGAAATTAGAACTTAAGTTTAACTATTAGATATTTAGAAATAAACATAATATTATAGAACTTGTATAAATACATAGCCGAGACCCATACAAATATTGAAAAAGTGTAGTGTTATTGAAAGTTAGGTGGTTCATGTCATGACAATGACAAATCAGGAAAAATTTAAAGTACTTGTAGATCAAATTAAAATGGAAAATCAGTTAGATGCCTCATTTATCGAACAGAGCGAATTAACACGTGTAGATGTGTCGACATCTAAACGCACATGGCTGTTTCAATTTGTGTTTCCATATTTTTTATCAGTAGAAGATTATTTACTGTTTACCCATGCAGTTAAAGAAGAGTTCAGTCCAATTGCGGAAGTTGATTATAATATTTCTGTACGTGATACGACACCTCAAGATGAGCTAGCGATAAAATATTTCAGTCATTGTATCGATCAAACACAACTGTCACCAAAAGTGAAAGGGCAGTTAAAACAAAAGAAATTAATCATGTCTGGAAATGTTTTAAAGGTTGTTTGTCAAAATGATATCGAACGTCAACATTTTGATAAAGCATGTAATGGTCATTTAACAGATGCTTATAAGAAGTGTGGTTTTGACATTAACCAAGTTATTTTTGAAACAGATGATACAGAAAATGACGAAAATTTAGCATCACTAGAAGCACATATTCAAGAAGAAGATCAAAAAAGTGCCCGCGAAGCAACTGAGAAATTAGAAAAAATGAAAGCTGAAAAAGCCAAACAACAAGATAATAACGAAAGTTCAGTATCAAAATGTCAGATTGGAAAACCAATTCAAATTGAAAATGTACGTCCGATTGAGTCTATCTTAGAAGAAGAATTTAAAGTAGCAGTTGAAGGTGTTATTTTTGATATTAATCTTAAAGAACTAAAAAGTGGACGTCATATTGTAGAACTTAAAGTTACTGATTATACGGACTCACTCGTATTAAAAATGTTCACACGTAAAAATAAAGATGACTTAGATCATCTCAAAGCACTGAGTGTAGGAAAATGGGTACGTGCACAAGGACGTATTGAAGAAGATACATTCGTGCGTGATCTCGTGATGATGATGTCTGATATTGAGGAAATAAAGAAAAATCCTAAACAAGATAAGGCTGAAGAAAAGCGCGTAGAATTTCACTTGCATTCTTCAATGAGTCAAATGGATGGTATACCGAATATCAGTTCATACGTTGAGCAAGCAGCTAAATGGGGCCACCAGGCAATAGCTGTGACGGATCATAATGTTGTTCAAGCATTTCCAGATGCCCATGCAGCAGCTGAAAAAAATGATATAAAAATGATTTACGGTATGGAAGGTATGCTCGTTGACGACGGCGTGCCAATTGCCTATAAGCCCAAAGACCGTAACCTGAAATCAGCAACATATGTTGTTTTTGACGTCGAGACAACGGGTTTATCCAACCAATACGACAAAATTATCGAACTCGCAGCCGTTAAAGTTGAAGATGGTGAGATAGTAGATAAATTCGAACGCTTTAGTAATCCACACGAACGTCTATCTGAAACGATTAAAAACTTAACGCATATTACAGACGATATGCTAGTCGATGCACCAGAAATTGACGAAGTGTTAACAGAATTTAAGGAATGGGTTGGCGATGCCATTTTCGTAGCTCATAATGCTTCTTTCGATATGGGCTTTATAGATACAGGATATGAAAGTGTTGGCCTTGGTGAATCGACAAATGGAGTTATCGATACGTTAGAGCTATCACGTACGATAAACACTGAGTTTGGTAAACATGGATTAAATTTCTTAGCTAAGAAATACGGTGTAGAACTTACGCAACACCACCGTGCGATTTATGATACGGAAGCGACAGCATACATTTTTATCAAAATGCTTAAACAGTTAGAAGAGCTTGAAGTATACAATCACCAAGACATTAATCAGTCACTTTCGAATGAAGATGCTTATAAGCGTGCTCGTCCTACCCATGTCAATCTCATTGTCCAAAACCAACAAGGTTTGAAGAACTTATTTAAAATCGTCAGCGATTCATTAGTTAAATATTATTATAGAACGCCTAGAATACCGCGTTCATTAATGAATGAATATCGTGAAGGTATCCTTGTAGGTTCAGCATGTGATGAAGGTGAAGTGTTTACTGCAGTGATGCAAAAAGATCAATCTCAAGTTGAACGCATTGCTAAATACTATGATTTTATAGAAATACAACCACCTGCACTTTATCAAGATTTAATTGACCGCGAACTCGTACGTGATACTGATACATTACATGAAATCTATGATCGATTAATCGAAGCGGGTAGCGTCAATGATATCCCAGTTATTGCTACAGGGAATGCGCATTTTTTACATGAACATGATGCTATTGCACGTAAGATTTTAATTGCATCTCAACCAGGTAATCCATTGAACCGTACAACTTTACCTGACGCACATTTTAGAACAACAGATGAAATGTTAGATGAATTCCATTTCTTAGGTGAAGAAAAAGCAAATGAAGTCGTTGTGAAAAATACGAATGCTTTAGCAGATCGTATAGAACGTGTCGTTCCGATTAAAGATGAACTTTACACCCCTAGAATGGATGGCGCAAACGAGGAAATTCGTGAATTGAGTTATTCTAATGCGAAAGCACTATATGGTGAAGACTTACCACAAATCGTTATCGATCGATTAGAGAAAGAATTAGAAAGTATTATCGGAAATGGATTTTCAGTTATTTACTTAATTTCACAACGCCTGGTTAAAAAATCATTAGATGATGGTTATTTAGTTGGTTCTCGTGGTTCGGTTGGTTCGAGTTTCGTAGCGACGATGACTGAAATTACAGAAGTCAATCCTTTACCACCACATTATATATGTCCTCACTGTAAAACGAGTGAATTTTTTGACGATGGTTCTGTCGGGTCAGGTTTTGATTTACCTGATAAAAAATGTGAAACATGTGGTACTGAATTAATTAAAGAAGGGCAAGATATTCCTTTCGAAACGTTCTTAGGATTCAAAGGAGATAAAGTACCTGATATCGACTTAAACTTTAGTGGTGAATACCAACCACATGCTCATAATTATACGAAAGAATTATTCGGTGAAGATAAAGTGTTTAGAGCTGGTACGATAGGTACAGTAGCTGAAAAGACGGCATTTGGTTTCGTAAAAGGCTATCTCAACGATCAAGGCATTCATAAACGTGGAGCTGAAGTTGATCGATTAGTTAAAGGTTGTACAGGCGTCAAAAGAACTACTGGGCAACACCCTGGTGGTATTATCGTTGTACCTGATTATATGGATATTTATGATTTCACACCAGTACAATATCCTGCTGATGATCAATCTTCAGCATGGAAAACGACACACTTCGATTTCCATTCTATTCATGACAACGTATTGAAACTAGATATACTCGGACACGATGACCCTACTATGATTCGTATGTTGCAAGATTTATCTGGTATAGATCCAAAGACAATACCGGTAGATGATAAAGAAACAATGGGCATCTTCAGTTCTCCAGAGTCTTTAGGTGTTACAGAAGATGAAATACTTTGTAAGACTGGAACTTTTGGTGTACCTGAGTTCGGTACAGGTTTCGTGCGTCAAATGTTAGAAGATACGAAACCAACTTCTTTCTCTGAATTGGTACGTATATCAGGGTTATCACATGGTACAGACGTATGGTTAGGTAACGCCCAAGACCTTATTCGCTCAGGCACTTGTGACTTATCGAGCGTTATATGTTGTCGTGACGATATTATGGTATATCTTATGTATAATGGAATTGAACCACCGTTAGCCTTTAAAACAATGGAATTCGTACGTAAAGGTAGAGGTTTAACTGATGAAATGGTTGAAGCCATGGTAGGGAATGATGTTCCTGATTGGTATCTCGATTCATGTAGAAAGATTAAATACATGTTCCCTAAAGCCCACGCGGCTGCATATGTATTGATGGCTGTACGTATTGCATATTTCAAAGTGCATTATCCACTTTATTATTATGCTAGTTATTTTACAGTGCGTGCTTCTGACTTTGATCTTATTTCAATGATAAAGGATAAAGAAAGTATCCGTAACACTGTGAAAGAGATGTATGGTCGTTATATGGATTTATCTAAAAAGGAAAAAGACACGTTAACCGTACTTGAATTAGTGAATGAAATGGCACAACGTGGATTTCGTATTCAACCTATCAGTTTAGAAAAGAGTAAAGCGTATGACTTTATCATAGAAGGCGATACGTTAATTCCGCCATTTATTGCAGTTCCTGGTCTCGGTGAAAATGTTGCACAAAGAATTGTAGATGCGAGAGACGAAGGACCATTCTTATCAAAAGAGGAATTAAATAAAAAAGCAGGTCTGTCACAAAAAGTTATTGATTATTTAGATGAACTAGGTTCATTACCAGATTTACCTGAGAAAGCACAACTTTCTATTTTTGATATGTAGATAAAAAGCACATGTTTTATCATAGATCGTGTGCGCATTTGTACAGCGCAATAACATGTGATATAATAAACGTGCTTAAAAAATTAGACTCAGGCAGAAAGAGTGGGGTATTTTCCCGCTCTTTTCTATTTGCCATAAAAGGAGGTCAGCATGAATAAATTAACTGAGCAAATTGAAGCAATGATTGAACCAGTGTTGGATGAATTGAATTTCGAATTGGTTGATGTTGAATTTACAAAAGAAGGAAAAGATCGTTTTTTACGTGTAGCAATTGATAAAGAAGGCGGCGTAGATTTAAATGATTGTACTTTAGCATCTGAAAAAATTAGTGAAGTCATGGATGCTGAAGATCCAATTCAAGAGATGTACTATCTTGATGTAGCATCTCCAGGTGCGGAGAGACCTATTAAAAAGGAAAAAGATTTTCAAAATGCAGTCAATAACCCTGTATATGTTTCATTATATGCTCCAATTGAAGGTGCAAAAGAGTGGCTAGGTATTCTGCAATCAGTTGAAGACGATTCAATTGTGATGGAAGTTAAAGAGAAATCTAAAAAGAAAAAAGTTACAATTCCAAGAAATAAAATCGCTAAAGCACGTCATGCTGTTATGATTTAACGTGATTAGGAGGATTAATTGTGTCAAGTAATGAATTATTGTTAGCTACTGAATATTTAGAAAAAGAGAAGAAAATTCCAAGAGAAGTGTTAATCGATGCTATTGAAGCAGCGTTAATTACTGCCTATAAGAAAAATTATGATAGTGCGCGAAACGTACGTGTTGAGTTAAACATGGATGAAGGTACGTTCAAAATTGTCGCACGAAAAGAAGTCGTTGAAGAAGTATTCGACAATCGTGATGAGGTTGACTTAAGTACTGCTTTAGTGCGTAACCCTGCTTATGAAGTAGGAGATATTTATGAAGAAGACGTTACACCAAGTGATTTTGGTCGTGTCGGTGCTCAAGCAGCGAAACAAGCTGTTATGCAACGTTTACGTGATGCTGAACGCGAAATTCTTTATGATGAATTTATCGATAAAGAAGAAGACATCATGACTGGATTAATTGATAGAGTTGACCACCGCTATGTTTACGTAAATTTAGGCCGTACAGAAGCGGTATTATCAGAAGCGGAAAGAAGTCCAAATGAAAAATACATTCCGAATGAAAGAATCAAAGTTTATGTAAATAAAGTAGAACAAACAACAAAAGGACCTCAAATCTATGTGTCTCGAAGTCATCCTGGTTTGTTAAAGCGTTTATTTGAACAAGAAGTACCAGAAATATTTGATGGTACTGTTATCGTGAAATCTGTAGCTCGTGAAGCTGGAGACCGTTCTAAGATAAGTGTTCATGCAGATAACCCAGACATCGATGCAGTAGGTGCTTGTGTAGGTTCAAAAGGTGTACGCGTTGAAGCGGTTGTTGAAGAACTTGGTGGCGAAAAAATTGATATTGTTCAATGGAATGATGATCCTAAGATTTTCGTTAAAAATGCATTAAGCCCATCCCAAGTATTACAAGTCATTGTTGATGAAGAAAATCAATCAACAATCGTTGTTGTCCCTGATTATCAATTATCATTAGCAATTGGTAAACGTGGTCAAAATGCACGACTAGCTGCAAAATTAACAGGTTGGAAGATTGATATCAAATCAGAATCAGATGCACGTGAAGAAGGGATTTATCCTAACGATGAGTTAGAAATGGAAGACAGCGAAAGCGAAGCATTTGCATCATCTCATGATATTCACTCAGAATCAGATGAGTCAGAATTAACAGAAGAGCAAGCGAATGACGACACTGAAACAACTGAAGAGCACGAAACAGCTGAAGCTACTGATCAAGATGAAAACGCTGAGAAATAATTTGGAGTGATTGCTTTATGAAAAAGAAAAAAATTCCAATGCGTAAATGTATACTTTCTAACGAAATGCATCCTAAAAAAGATTTAATACGCGTAGTCATCAACAAAGAAGGCGAGATCTTTGCAGATGCTACTGGTAAAAAACAAGGTCGCGGTGCATATGTTTCTAAAAATGTTAAATTAGTAGAAGAAGCACAACAAAAACAAGTGTTAGAAAAATATTTTAAAGCGAGTCAAGAGACGCTAGAACCCGTTTACAAAGAAATTATACGTCTCATATATCGTGAAGAGATTCCTAAATGAACAAATTTCAAATCGTAAATTTTTTAGGTTTAGCAATGCGTGCAAGAAAAGTGAAGACAGGTCAATCCGTCATATTAAATGACTTAAAGAAGAATAAATTAAAACTTGTCATTATTGCTACAGATGCTTCTGTCAATTCAACTAAAACCATTACAGATAAATGTGAAAGTTATGGCGTACCTTTGCGTGTTTTTGGAACGAGAATAGAATTAGGCCAAGCTTTAGGCAAGGAAGAACGTGTGAATATAGGAATCACTGATGATGGTTTTTCAAAGAAACTGATATCAATGATAGATGAATATCGTAAGGAGTGACTATATGAGTAAAAAAAGAATTTACGAATATGCAAAAGAATTAAATTTAAAGAGTAAAGAAATTATTGACGAACTTAAAAAAATGGACGTTGAAGTTTCTAACCATATGCAAGCTTTAGAAGATGATCAAATTAAAGCATTAGACAAAAAATATAAATCAAATGAACAAAAATCATCTGAACAACCATCTAAACAAAACAACCAAAATAAACAACAAGCAAATTCAAATAAACCTAAACAAAAAGGTAATCAAAATAAAAAGAATAATAAACAAAATAAGAAGAACAACAAAAAGAATAATAAAAACAACAAAGGTAATAAACCACAAGAGTCAGAAGAACCAAAAGAAATGCCATCTAAAATTACGTACCAAGAAGGCATCACAGTAGGTGAACTTTCTGAAAAATTAAATGTTGATTCATCTGAAATCATTAAAAAATTATTTATGCTAGGCATAATGGCTAATATTAACCAATCTCTTGATGAAGAATCATTAGAACTCATCGTTGATGACTATGGCGTTGAAATGGAAAAAGAAGTTGTTGTCGATGAACAAGATTTATCAGTTTATTTCGATGACGAGGACGATGAAGAAAACACAGTAGAACGTCCAGCAGTAGTTACTATCATGGGACACGTTGACCATGGTAAAACAACTTTACTTGATTCAATCCGCCATACAAAAGTAACAGCCGGTGAAGCAGGTGGTATCACACAACATATCGGTGCTTACCAAATTGAAAATGACGGCAAAAAAATCACATTCCTTGATACACCAGGTCACGCAGCATTTACAACAATGCGTGCCAGAGGTGCCCAAGTCACAGATATTACAATCTTAGTTGTTGCGGCCGATGACGGTGTTATGCCTCAAACAATTGAAGCGATTAACCATGCTAAAGAAGCAGATGTGCCTACAATCGTAGCAGTAAACAAAATCGATAAACCAACATCAAACCCTGACAGAGTGATGCAAGAACTTACTGAACACGGTTTAATCCCAGAAGATTGGGGCGGCGACACAATCTTTGTTCCGCTTTCTGCATTAAGTGGTGAAGGTATCGACGATTTACTTGAAATGATTGTATTAACTTCTGAAATTTCAGAGTTAAAAGCTAATCCAAGTAAACATGCTGTTGGTACAGTGATAGAAGCAGAATTAGATAAATCACGTGGACCAGCTGCGTCATTACTCGTTCAAAACGGTACATTAAATGTTGGTGACTCACTAGTAGTCGGTAATACTTATGGCCGTATTCGTGCAATGGTTAATGATTTAGGTCAGCGTATTAAATCAGCAGGCCCATCAACACCGGTTGAAATTACTGGTATCAATGATGTACCACAAGCTGGTGACCGTTTCGTAGTATTTAAAGATGAAAAACAAGCACGTCGTATCGGTGAAGCACGTCGTGAAACAAACGTTTTACAACAAAGACAAGAGAGTAAAAATGTTTCTCTAGATAACTTATTCGAGCAAATGAAACAAGGTGAAATGAAAGACCTTAATGTTATCATTAAAGGTGACGTGCAAGGTTCAGTAGAAGCTTTAGCCGCTTCATTAATGAAGATTGATGTTGAAGGTGTAAACGTACGTATCATTCATACTGCTGTCGGTGCAGTTAACGAATCAGACGTTACATTAGCAAATGCTTCTAATGGTATTATCATTGGATTTAATGTGCGTCCAGATGCAGGTGCTAAACGCGCTGCAGAACAAGAAGGTGTAGATATGCGCTTACACCGTGTTATCTATAACGTAATCGAAGAAATTGAAACGGCAATGAAAGGTATGCTTGATCCAGAATATGAAGAACAAGTCATTGGACAAGCTGAAGTACGTCAAACATTTAAAGTTTCTAAAGTCGGTACAATCGCTGGTAGTTACGTGACTGATGGTAAGATTACAAGAAATGCTGGTGTTCGAGTAATCCGCGATGGCATTGTACAATTCGAAGGCGAACTTGATACATTAAAACGTTACAAAGATGATGCTAAAGAAGTTGCTCAAGGTTATGAATGTGGTATTACAATTGAAAAATACAATGACCTTAAAGAAGGCGACATTATTGAAGCATTTGAAATGGTTGAAATTAAAAGATAAGATAGTAGCTTATCAATTATAGTCATTGAAAACCATGATTTTCACAATCTAGCTGAAAATCATGGTTTTCGTTTTTCAAAAATGAAATTAATGCTACGTTCAATCAAATATTGTTACAAAAAATGTATGAATCAATACAATTAAGAACTATAATACGACAGTTAGGAATTGGACGGTATATTTTATTTGTATTTATTTCATTTTCGAATTGTATCAAAACACTTAAGAAATAAAATAATGCCTAAGTGTTGAAATTGAAAATATTTTGTATTAATGTTTCAAACAACGCATATAGCATGTATATAAAACTATTATCGTTGACGTCTTTAAATACAATGTCTTATAATTCGTATGGTGTGTATAAGAAGAAATTTGAAAGAGATACGAAAAAGGAAGAGGTGAATAACAATGAATATGAGAGCAGAACGTGTTGGAGAACAAATGAAACAAGAAATCATGGATATTGCAAATAACAAAGTTAAAGATCCACGTATTGGATTTCTCACAATTACTGATGTTAAAGTAACGAATGATTTGTCTATGGCAACTGTATATTTAACAGTCCTTGGAGACGAGAAACAAGTTGATGATACGTTTAAAGGATTAGAAAAAGCAACTGGTTATATAAAATCAGAATTAGGTTCACGTATGAGATTACGTGTAGTACCGGAATTATACTTTGAATATGATGAGTCCATCGATTACGGTAATAAAATTGAAAAACTTATCCAAGATTTACACAAAAAAGATCAATAATTTATTAAAAGCTGGAACATAAACGATGAGATTTTATGTTTCGGCTTTTTCGTTATGTCATATCATTCGTCATCATGATAAGATATTAATTAAATAACAAAAATGATAGGTGGCATCATAGCAATGTACAATGGCATTTTACCAGTATATAAAGACAGAGGCTTTACAAGTCATGATATTGTGTTTAAATTACGCAAGATTTTAAAATTAAAAAAGATAGGCCACACAGGTACTTTAGATCCCGAAGTGGCAGGCGTCCTACCGATATGTATAGGGAAAGCAACCAAGGTCAGTGACTACATTATGGAGATGGGTAAAACCTATCGTGCCACAGTGACGTTAGGGTTAAGTACGACGACAGAAGATCAAACAGGTGAAGTGTTGGAACGTCAATCTGTTACCTCTAACCATTTAACCGCCTCCCAAGTAGATCAAATACTTAAGCAATTCAAAGGGACGATTAAGCAAATTCCTCCGTATTATTCTGCAGTAAAAGTAAACGGCAAAAAACTATACGAATACGCTCGTAATAATGAGACAGTAGAGCGTCCAGAACGAGAAGTGGACATTTATCAAATTGAACGTACTTCTGATCTTCGTTTCGAAGATAACTTATGTCATTTCGACATCATTGTAGAATGTGGAAAGGGTACATATATTAGAACTTTAGCAACAGATATTGGTCGAGCACTAACATTACCTGCACATATGTCTCAGCTCACACGAACTTCAAGTGGGGGATTTCAAATCGATGAAAGTTTAACATTGGAAGATGTAGGTCGATTACATGAGCAAGGTTCATTACATCAGAAGCTTTTTCCTATAGAATATGGTTTGAAAGGGTTAACGCATATTTTCGTTGATAATGAAACAATGAAATTTAAAATCCAACATGGTCAGAAATTTAATAAAACCGATTTTGATATCAATATTACTACTGATGTAGTCATGGTGGATCAACAAACTAAACAAGTATACGCGATATATGAACCCCATCCTGAAAAAAACAATGAAATCAAACCGAAAAAGGTATTTAATTAAAGGAGAATGTAGCATGAAAGTGATTGAAATCACACATCCAATACAGGAAGATCAATATATTAAAGAAGATGTGGCGATGGCGTTTGGCTTTTTTGATGGCATGCATCGAGGCCACGCCAAAGTTTTTGAAACTTTAAACCAAAGAGCAGAAGAAACTGGTTTAAAGAAAGCTGTCATGACTTTTGATCCTCACCCTTCTGTAGTGTTGAACCCTGAGCGTAAACGTACTGATTATTTAACGCCGATACAAGATAAAGTAGAAATTATGGAGTCGTATGGTATAGATTATTGTTTAATTATTAATTTTTCTTCCAAATTTGCATCAGTCAGTGTGGAAGATTTTATTGAAAATTATATCATCAACAACCATGTTAAAGAATGTGTTGCTGGCTTTGATTTTACCTTTGGAAAGTATGGAAAAGGCAATATGATGATTCTCGATCAAGTTGAACACTTTAATACTACGACTGTTTATAAACAAGAAAGAGAATCTGAAAAAATTTCAACTACGGATATACGTAAGGCGCTTAAGGAAGGGGAATTACAAGACGCGAATGACTCTCTAGGCTATAGATATCGAATTAAAGGTACAGTAGTTCAAGGAGAAAAACGCGGTCGTACTATTGGATTTCCTACTGCTAACGTAGAACCAAGTGATGATTACGTGTTACCGAAAAAGGGCGTATACGCTGTAACGATGGAAATTGGTCCCGAATCTAAATTGTATCGTGGCGTAGCAAATGTAGGGGTTAAGCCAACATTCCATGATCCAGCCAAAGCACAAATCGTTATCGAGGTTAACCTGTTTGATTTCGATGAAAACATTTACGGTGAACGAGTTATTGTTTACTGGCACCATTTTTTAAGACCAGAAATAAAATTTGATGGTATTGATCCACTTGTTGAACAAATGAATAAAGATAAAGAGCGTGCAAAGTATTTATTAGCGGTTGATTTTGGTGATGATTTATCATATAATATTTAAGTCAGTATTTAAATGACATATAGGACCTTTATCTTGGCATTTCGAGACTCCGACGTTTTGCTCAGATTGAGGCACGTAAAAACTAATTAAGGAGGAAATTGATTATGGCAATTTCACAAGAACGTAAAAATGAATTAATCAAAGAATACCGTACACACGAAGCAGACACTGGGTCTCCAGAGGTTCAAGTAGCTGTTTTAACTGCGGAAATCAGTGCATTAAACGATCATTTACGTATTCACAAAAAAGACCATCATTCACGTCGTGGATTATTAAAAATGGTAGGTCGTCGTAGACATTTACTTAACTACCTACGTAAGAAAGACATTCAACGTTACCGTGAATTAATTAAATCATTAGGCATCCGTCGTTAATTCTACACGGATATTTAATTAAGCCTGAGGCATCAACGTGTGTCTCAGGCTAATTCTATATTATGAGCCTTTTGAAAATATTAAATTGAAACTACGATAAAAAGTTGTTAGTTATAATATACATAATGAACTGAAAAATGTATTGAAGAGTTAGTTGTATCAATATTCAAAATACGTTTAAATTTGAATTCGAAATGTAGAGAAAACCTACATTTATTCACGAGTTATACAGTTATGCACTCTACATTTTAATATAATCAAATTGTGACCAAAAATAATAAGTTCCATTATAAAAATAAAGTAATAAATGATATGATAGATGTATTAGATATATGAGAGGAGATTCGCAATGTCTCAAGAGAAAAAAGTATTCAAAACCGAATGGGCGAATAGATCATTAACAATCGAAACTGGTCAATTAGCTAAACAAGCAAATGGTGCAGTTCTCGTTCGATATGGTGATACAGTCGTATTATCTACGGCAGTTGCTTCTAAGGAACCACGTGAAGGTGATTTCTTCCCATTAATGGTAAACTACGAAGAAAAAATGTACGCTGCAGGTAAAATACCAGGTGGTTTTAAAAAGCGTGAGGGACGCCCAAGTGATGAAGCGACCTTAACTGCTCGTCTCATTGACAGACCGATAAGACCGTTATTCCCAAATGGCTATCGTTATGATGTTCAAATAATGAATACTGTATTAAGTGCAGATCCAGATTGTTCACCAGAAATGGCAGCAATGATTGGCTCATCTATGGCATTAAGTGTTTCAGACATTCCATTCCAAGGCCCAATCGCTGGTGTAAATGTTGGATATATTGATGGTGAATATATCATTAATCCAACTGTTGAACAAAAAGAAGTTTCATTACTAGATTTAGAAGTTGCGGGTCATAAAGATGCTGTCAACATGGTAGAGGCTGGCGCAAGTGAAATTACAGAAGAAGAAATGTTAGATGCAATCTTCTTTGGACATAGTGAAATTCAACGCTTAGTGGCATTCCAAGAAGAAATCATTGATAATCTTCAACCAGAGAAGAAAGAATTCATTCCAGAAGAACAAGATGAAACGTTGTTTGAAAAAGTACAATCACTTACTGAATCTTATGGATTAAAAGAAGCGGTGCTTACATTTGATAAACAACAACGCGATGACAATATCGATAACCTTAAAGATAAAGTCGTTGCCGAATTCGTAGATGAAGAAGACGAAGAGAATGAATCTTTAATCGAAGAAGTGCATAGCATATTAAATGACCTTGTTAAAGAAGAAGTAAGAAGATTAATTGCTGAAGAAAAAATCAGACCAGATGGACGTAAAACAGATGAAATTAGACCACTAGATACTGAAGTAGGCTTATTACCAAGAGCGCACGGTTCAGGATTGTTTACAAGAGGACAAACTCAAGCGTTATCTGTTGTAACTTTAGGTTCAATGAGTGAATATCAAATCTTAGATGGACTTGGTGAAGAAGAACAAAAACGTTTCATGCACCATTACAACTTCCCAAATTACTCAGTTGGTGAAACAGGTCCTGTTCGTTCACCAGGTCGTAGAGAAATTGGACACGGTGCATTAGGTGAACGTGCACTACGACATATTATACCTGATGTTACTGAATTCCCTTATACTGTGAGAGTTGTAAGTGAAGTATTAGAATCAAACGGTTCCTCATCACAAGCATCAATTTGTGGATCTACTTTAGCATTAATGGACGCTGGTGTTCCTATTAAAGCACCTGTAGCTGGTATTGCGATGGGTCTCGTGACACGTGATGATAGTTATACAATATTAACAGATATTCAAGGTATGGAAGATGCTTTAGGAGATATGGACTTTAAAGTTGCAGGTACTTCTAAAGGTATCACAGCGATTCAAATGGATATTAAAATTGATGGCTTAACGAAAGAGATTATTCAAGAAGCCTTAGATCAAGCACGTGAAGGCCGTATGACGATTTTAAATCATATGATGCAAACGATAGATACACCACGTACTGAACTAAGTATGTATGCACCTAAAGTAGAAAAGATGACAATTAAACCGGATAAAATTCGTGACGTTATTGGACCTGGTGGTAAGAAAATTAATGAAATCATCGATGAAACTGGCGTTAAATTAGACATTGAACAAGATGGTACGACTATTATCGGTGCTGTAGATAAAGAAGCAATAGAAGCTGCGCGTAAGATTATCGAAGATATCACGCGTGAAGCGGAAGTAGGTCAAGTGTACGATGGGAAAGTCAAACGTATCGAAAAATATGGTGCTTTTGTCGAATTATTCCCAGGTAAAGATGCTTTAGTACACATTTCACAAATTGCTAAAGAGCGCATTGATAAAGTAGAAGATGTATTAAAAGTAGGCGACACATTTAAAGTGAAAGTGACTGAAATCGATAAACAAGGTCGCGTGAACGCATCTCATAAAGTGCTTTTAAATGATTAATGTCTTTATATAAGTAAATTTAATAATTATTTTTAAGCTATTCGCAGTGTTTAAATACTAAACATTGCGAATAGCTCATTTTATTAATGCGGTATAAAAAAAGCCCTGGCAATCTTTTGAAAAATAAGGGCCATATTAATAATTTTACGAAGTTGATAGCTATTACTTTAATAGTGTACATAAGGCATATTTTAACTTATAATGAAATATGAGTTTATTACGGACGGGGATTTTACATAGGAGGTAACATTTTGAGTTTAATAAAGAAAAAGAATAAAAATATTCGCATCATCCCTCTAGGCGGAGTAGGAGAAATTGCGAAGAATATGTATATCGTTGAAGTAGACGATGAAATGTTTATGTTAGATGCAGGTTTGATGTTTCCCGAAGACGAAATGCTAGGTGTAGACATCGTAATACCTGACATTCAGTATGTCATCGATAATAAAGAAAAATTAAAAGGAATTTTCCTAACACATGGGCACGAACATGCAATTGGTGCGGTTTCTTACGTGTTAGAACAGGTAGATGCACCTGTATATGGTTCAAAGCTAACGATTGGCTTAATCAAAGAGAATATGAAGGCACGTAATATCAACAAAAAGATTAGATATTATACAGTTAATAATGAGTCAATTATGCGTTTTAAAGGTGTAAATGTGACATTCTTTAATACGACACATAGTATCCCTGACAGTTTAGGTGTTTGTATTCATACTTCATATGGTGCCATTGTTTATACTGGTGAATTCAAATTTGATCAAAGTTTACATGAGCATTATGCACCGGATTTGAAGAAAATGACTGAAATTGGTGAAGATGGTGTATTTGCATTAATCAGTGATTCTACAGAGGCAGAGAAACCTGGCTATATCACACCTGAAAATGTTATCGAGTCACATATGCATGATGCATTTACAAAAGTTAAGGGAAGATTAATAGTATCTTGCTACGCATCAAACTTTATACGCATCCAACAAGTGTTAAATTTAGCGAGCAAATTGAATAGAAAGGTATCATTCCTTGGTCGTTCATTAGAAAGTTCGTTTAACATTGCTCGTAAAATGGGATACTTTGATATACCTAAAGATTTATTAATTCCAATTAATGAGGTTGAAAATTATCCTAAAAATGAAGTGATTATCATTGCAACGGGTATGCAAGGTGAACCGGTTGAAGCATTAAATCAAATGGCTCAACAAAAACATAAAATTATGAACATTGAACCAGGAGATTCAGTATTTTTAGCGATTACAGCTTCAGCAAATATGGAAGTAATCGTTGGTAATACACTAAATGAATTAGTGCGTGCTGGCGCTGAAATCATTCCAAATAATAAGAAAATCCACGCATCTAGTCATGGATGCATGGAAGAATTAAAAATGATGATTAATATGATGAAACCTGAATATTTCATTCCAGTTAATGGTGAGTTCAAGATGCAAATCGCTCATGCGAAACTCGCAAATGAAGCTGGCGTTTCACCTGAGAAAATATTCTTAGTTGAAAAAGGCGATGTAGTTAATTATAACGGCGAGGAAATGATTTTAAACGAAAAGGTTAATTCAGGTAACGTACTCATTGATGGTATCGGCGTTGGAGACGTAGGCAACATCGTATTAAGAGACCGTCATTTATTAGCAGAAGATGGTATATTTATCGCTGTTGTAACGTTAGATCCGAAAAACAGACGCATTTGTGCAGGCCCTGAAATTCAATCAAGAGGTTTCGTATATGTTCGTGAAAGCGAAGAGTTGTTAAACGAAGCTGAAGAAAAAGTACGAGAAATTGTTGAAGAAGGACTGCAAGAGAAAAGAATTGAATGGTCAGAAATAAAACAAAATATGCGTGATCAAATTAGTAAATTACTATTTGAAAACACAAAACGTCGACCAATGATTATTCCAGTTATTTCTGAAATTTAAATCAATAATTAATAAACAAAGAGGTTAAGGCAAACGCTTAGGTAAATATATGATAGTAGATGATGAACCTGCATTAATCTACTAAACTTATATTTAAAAGCGCCCATTGTCTTTACCTCTTTTATGATATTATGATAAGCATATAGCACTTACATAGAAACTTAAATTTTAAACATTTTAACTTGTTCAATATGATATGATAATTGTTATAAAGTCGTTGCAATAAAATGGTGAACGATACATATAACGAAGACAATAGAATAAAAAATTGAAACGTACTATTTTTTAGTTAAACATACTTACAATACAAAGAAATTATATTTGAAAAGAAGGTGCAAGATGTGGCCCAAACTAAAAAAAGAACGAACACCAAAAGAAAAACACCAACTAGAAAGAAAAAGATGACAAATCGAAAGAAAAACCAAAAAGATAGCCCAATTAGATATATAGTCGCAATTATTATATTTATATTAATTGTGTTAGGTGCTTTTCAACTAGGCATTGTAGGTACAATGGTAGATAGTTTCTTCAACTATTTATTTGGGATTAGTCGTTACTTAACATACGTACTCATCTTAATCAGTACAGTATTCTTAACTTATTTTAAAGCTTTACCAAAAACGCGACGAACGGTCGGAGCATTTATTTTACAAGTAGTACTTCTACTTGTTTCCCATATCGTTTTTTACTTTACACATAGAGCGAAAGCCGAAAGAGAACCGGTGCTATCTCATGTATATCACTCATACAAAGATACTTACTTCCCAAATTTCGGTGGTGGTTTACTCGGGCATTATCTTTTAAGTTTAAGTATTCCGCTTATTTCAATCGCAGGCGTTATTTTCATGACACTTTTATTGTTTATTTCAAGCATTATTTTACTCATGAAACAAAAACACCGTGATGTATCTAAAATCTTTTTTGAAAATATGAAAACGAAAGGGCAAGATGCATCTGAAAGTCTACAAGAAAAACGTAAACATAATAAAGTGAAAAGAGATGCCAAAGCCCGGGTGAGAGCAGAGAAAAAGGCTGAAAGAGAGCAACAAGCTAAACAACAACAAGAAGAACAAGACAATGTAAAAGATGTTTCAGATTTTCCTGAAATAACAGATAAAGAACAACAATCTAATATACCGATTTATGGTCACGGTGATAGTGAAGATTCAAATGTAACGCAAGCTTCATCAACTGCGAAACGTACACGTAAGAAACGCAATTTTGGTGAAGAAAACGTGGGAAATACTAATAGTCATGCACAATCTTACAACGCTGAGCCTGATAAAAATGAGGAACATAATGAATCGGATACTTCGAATAGTTCTATTCAAGGTGCAGGAGAGGTAGGTAATGCATCGTATACGATTCCACCATTAGATTTACTTGACCAACCTACAAAACAACAATCGACCTCTAAAACAGAAGTTCAGAAAAAAGGCCAACTGTTAGAGACAACATTGAAGAACTTTGGTGTAGATGCACGTGTAACTCAAATTAAAATTGGTCCAGCTGTGACGCAGTATGAAGTTCAACCTGCACAAGGTGTGAAAGTAAGTAAAATAGTTAACTTGCACAGCGATATTGCGTTAGCTTTAGCAGCTAAAGATATAAGAATTGAAGCACCGATTCCTGGTCGTTCGGCTGTAGGTATCGAAGTACCTAATGACAAAATATCACTTGTTTCACTTAAAGAAGTATTAGATGAAAAGTTCCCAGCTAAGAATAAACTCGAAGTTGGGTTAGGTAGAGATATTTCGGGAAATCCAGTCACAGTACAATTAAATAACATGCCGCATTTACTTGTCGCTGGTTCAACAGGGAGTGGTAAATCTGTTTGTATCAATGGTATTATTACCAGTATCTTATTAAATGCGAAGCCACATGAAGTCAAACTCATGTTAATTGACCCTAAAATGGTTGAGTTAAACGTATATAATGGTATTCCCCATCTGTTGATACCCGTGGTGACAAACCCACATAAGGCATCACAAGCACTAGAAAAAATAGTGGCAGAAATGGAACGTCGTTATGATTTATTCCACCATGCGTCTACTAAGAATATTGAAGGGTATAATGAGATCATTAGACGTCAAAATGAAGAACTTGATGAAAAACAGCCAGAATTACCTTATATTGTAGTTATCGTCGATGAGTTGGCAGATTTAATGATGGTAGCTGGAAAAGAAGTTGAAAATTCTATTCAACGACTCACTCAACTTGCGCGTGCTGCAGGTATTCATTTAATTATTGCCACACAACGTCCATCTGTAGACGTGATAACTGGATTGATTAAAAATAATATCCCAACCAGAATTGCCTTTGCAGTTAGTTCTCAAACTGACTCAAGAACAATCATAGATAGTGCGGGTGCTGATAAATTACTCGGTAAAGGTGATATGTTATACGTTGCGAATGGTGGTTCAACGAGAACACGTGTCCAAGGTGCATTCTTAAGTGAAAAAGAAGTACAGAATGTAGTGGATTTCGTGGTTGAACAACAAAAAGCCAATTACGTTAAGGAAATGGAACCTGACGCACCAGTAGAAAAATCTGAAATGAAAAGTGAAGATAGCTTATACGATGAAGCATATTTATTCGTTATTGAGAAACAAAAAGCGAGTACTTCATTACTACAACGTCAGTTTAGGATCGGATATAACCGAGCTTCTAGACTCATGGATGATTTAGAGCGTAATCAAGTTATTGGCCCACAAAAAGGTAGTAAACCAAGACAAATTTTAGTCGATTTAAATAACGAGGAGGTGTAATTGTGGAGCTTACATCTGTTTATAAAGTTAAAGAATGGATTTTACAACAAATCAATCAAGGCGAGCTTCAAGACGGTGCGCAACTACCGAGCCACCTCGCAATTGCACGTGAACTTAAAGTTAAAACAGACGATGTGTTTGATGCAATTGATGAGCTAATTACTGAGCAGGTATTATCAAATCATTTAGAAGAGGGTGCGAGCGTTAAATCACAGCACCCATTCTTCTATCCCTTAGGGGAACTTGTCAGTATCAGTGATATGATTGAACAACATGGTTATCGTGCAGGTACAGAGTTCATTAGTTTTGACGAAAAGCCAGCCACTTCACTGGATGCAAAAAAATTAAATGTACCTGATAAAACTTATGTGACGATTATAGAACGCATTCGAACTGCAAACCGAATGCCATTAGTTTACTGTTTAGATAAAGTGCCAACTGATTTTATAACATGTATGCAATATCAGAATAGTGACGAATCTTTAATAGAAGCGATTGAACAACATACAGAGAAACGTGTTAAATTTGCTGAGACTGAATTGGAAGCAATCAGTTATGAGCCGCATATTTCTGATTTATTAGACGCTTCACCTCATGAAGGTTTAATGCTTTTAAAAATCATACACTATGATGAATTGAATCAACCTATATTTTATTCATTTAATTATTTTAAAAGTAGTTTAGTGAAATTTAAAACGGTAAGAAAGAAATTATAAATAACCATATAGTCAAGGGAGGCAAGTTCATTTGAATATTGAACCGCAGAATAATATACATATAAAAGTTATGCCTACATCTAAATTTAAAACTACAACCATAGCGTTAAAATTCATGGCACCTATGGACAGTGAAACAATGACGGCAAGGTCGATATTAAGCAAAGTTTTAATACGTGCTACGAAACAATGGCCTTCCGATAAAGTATTTAGTAAGGAGCTATCTCAATTATATGGTGCTTACGTAAATAGCTATGTTTCCAAATTTAAAGATAAACATGTCATTACGTTTACATTAGAATTAGTAAACGAAAAATACTTAACAGATAAAACGCCTTTATTCGAAAAAGGTTTAAATCTTTTGAAAGAAATGATTTGGAACCCGTTAGTTAATGACGAAGCCTTCGATGAAACGTTTGTTACTCAAGAAAAAGCATTACTAACAAAAAAGTTACAATCTATTGTAGACAATAAATCACAAATTTCGTTCTTAAATTTACTACAATACATGTTTGGTGAACAACCGTATAGACATTTATCTTCAGGACAAGTGGATTACATACCTCACGTTACGGCTGAGAATTTATATCATACATATCAATCTATGTTGCAAGATGATTTTTGTGCGGTTTATGTAGTAGGGAATGTGGATGAACAAACTGTGAAATCACAGGTTAATACATATTTTAATCTTAATTCTAAATCATATGCATTATCACTTGAAGCACCACAATTGCAAGAACATCAAAGACCTCAGGAAATAGAAGAATATGACGAAGTAGACCAAGCTAAAATTAACTTTGGTTATAAATTACCGGCAACTTTCGGGGATACTCAATATTTTGCAATTGCTGTGTTAAATATGATTTTTGGTGGAGACCCTTCTTCAATTCTATTTAACGAAGTTAGAGAGAAACAAAGTTTAGCATATTCAATTCACTCTCAAATTGATGCTAAAAATGGTTACATGTTTGTATTAAGTGGCGTTTCCGTAGATAAAGTGCAAACTGCAAAGGAAACGGTTATTAAAGAATTTGAGAAATTACAACAAGGCCAATTCTCTGAAGATAAATTAGAATTAGCTAAAAAAGTTATTATTTCTCAACGCCAAGAATCCCAAGACCGTCCAAAAAGTATGATCGAAATTTTAAATAATAATATTTTACTCGATGAACCACTTACGGAATCGATGATTATTAAAGAAATTCAACAAGTGACTAAAGAAGACGTGACGGAAGTGGCCAAACAAACGATATTGGATACAGTATATGTCTTGACGCAAGGAGGGGAACAAAGTGAATAAAACCTACTACCAACAAATAGATGAACACGTATATGATGACCAATTAAATAACGGTTTGAAAGTATTTATCATCCCTAAACCTGGTTTCCAAAAAACATTCGTAACGTATACAACGCAGTTTGGTTCGCTTGATAGTCGTTTTAAGCCACACGGTAGTGATGAGTATGTGAACGTACCAGATGGTGTAGCTCATTTTTTAGAACATAAATTATTTGAAAATGAAGACGAAGATTTATTTACAGCATTTGCTGAAGATAACGCACAAGTGAATGCGTTTACGAGTTTTGATCGCACAAGCTATTTATTCAGTGCAACGGATCATGTAGAACGTAATATCATACGTTTATTAAAGATGGTGGAAACGCCTTACTTTACTAAGGAAACCGTTGATAAAGAAAAAGGTATCATCGCTGAAGAAATAAAAATGTATCAAGAACAACCGGGTTATAAATTAATGTTTAATACGTTACGTTCAATGTATGAGACACACCCAATACGTGTAGATATAGCTGGAAGCGAAGAAAGTATATATAATATTACGAAAGATGATTTATATTTATGTTATGAAACATTTTATCATCCTTCTAATATGGTGTTATTTGTCGTAGGCGATGTTGATCCAGAGCATATTTATAATGTTATTGCAGATCATGAAAATAATAGAAATAAAACGAATCAACCAAAGATTGTGCGTGACCCTTTAAATGAAAAACGAGAGGTTAATCAGTCTTTTGTTAGTGAAAAGATGAAGATACAATCACCACGTCTTATGTTAGGATTTAAAAACCAAGTTATGGATGATATCCATGCTGAACAATTTGTAAAACGTGATTTAGAGATGACTTTATTTTTTGAACTTGTGTTTGGCGAAGAAACTGAATTTTACCAAACCCTATTAAATCAGCAACTCATAGATGAAACGTTTGGTTATCAATTTATGCTTGAACCATCGTATAGTTTTTCATTAATTACGAGTGCCACTGAAGAGCCTGACAAATTAAAGACGCTGTTATTAGATGAATTAAAGCAGTATCAAGGCAAGTTAAATGATCAAGAAGCATTTGAATTATTGAAAAAACAATTTATAGGAGAATTTATTTCAGGACTGAACTCGCCTGAATATATCGCCAATCAATATACTAAGCTTTACTTTGAAGGGGTCAGTTTCTTCGATTTATTAGAAATTGTAGAAAGTATTACGTTGGAAAGTGTCAATGAAACAGCTAAGTTATGCTTAGATATAGATCAAATGGTAGATAGTCGTCTGGAGATGAAATAAACTATGAAAGCGTTAGTTCTCGGTGGCTCAGGTACAATCGGCTCAGCAATTGTAGAACGGTTATTAGAAGATGGTTATGAAGTTATTGTTCACTACCATACTGCTGATATTGAATATTTAAAGGAAACTTATAAAAAACAACCGGTTCAGTTCGTACAGAGTGATTTACATAAGTCAATCGATTTAGCACATGATTTTGGTTTTATAAAACAGTTGGATTGTTTAATCTATTCACCTGGAACGGCTTTATACGGGATGATACAAGATATGACTGATGACGAGATTGACCAAAGTTATCATATTCATGTTCGGCAGTTAATTAGAATATGTAGGTATTTTGTAGATATACTGCGACAAAGTGACACTGGAAGGTTGATAGTTATCAGTTCAATTTGGGGTGAAACAGGCGCGAGTTTTGAATCTGTATACTCAGCTATGAAAGCTGCTCAAATAGGCTTTGTAAAAGCATTAAGCCAGGAGTTAGCGATGACACGAGTTACAGTAAATGCAATTGCCCCAGGGTTCGTGGATGGTGCAATGTCGCAAGCTTGGTCAGAAGACGAACTTGCACAAATGATACAAGAATTACCGCAACAACGTTTGATTCAACCAGAAGAAGTCGCACATTGTTGTAGTTATTTGTGTAATCCTATGTCACAAAGCATAACGGGCACTGTTCAAAAGGTAAATGGCGCTTGGTATTTATAAACGATAGACGCTGATTTAATTTATATTGAATGGTTAGTTTGGTTGTTTTTTAAATGATTTTTACACTAAATTTTTAAAAATGCTAGACGTATTATTTTTACAAGTCTATTATAATAGTATATAACCATTGGATAAACGAAGGGGTGTAAGCTGTATGGCAGTTGCAACAAAAAAAGAATGGTATCTTGAATATGAAATTTCTATCAACCGTGCTGGTCTTTTAGGGGATGTATCTAGTTTACTTGGTATGATGGGAATTAGCATTGTTACGATAAATGGTATAGATGAAGGCCGTAGAGGTTTATTAATCAAATCAGATAATTTAGAAAAGGTTAAAAGATTTGAAAAAATCGTACAAGAAATTGAAGATATTTCTATCACGAAGTTGCGTCAGCCTGAATTGAGAGATCGCTTGGCAGTACGTCATGGGCGATATATTGAACAAGATGCTGATGATAAAAAGACATTCCGTTTTGAACGTGATGATTTAGGTTTACTTGTTGATTTTATGGCTGAAATCTTTAAAGAACAAGGACATAAGTTAATAGGTATTCGAGGTATGCCACGTGTTGGTAAGACTGAGTCTATAGTTGCAGGCAGCGTCTGTGCGCATAAAAGATGGCTATTTATCAGTTCTACTTTAATTAAGCAAACTGTGAGAAGTTCATTAATCAAAGGGGAATATGATTCAGATCATGTTTACATTATCGATGGCGCTGTGACAGCAAGAGAATCAAGCCAAAAACACCAAGAACTCGTTAAAGAAGTTATGAGTTTACCTGCTGTTAAGGTAGTAGAACACCCTGATTTATTCGTAGAGACGAGTGATTATGAAATGAACGACTTTGACTATATTATTGAATTAAGAGAAAATGAAAACCAAGAAATTCAATACGAAGCGATGAAGCAACAAACAGTCAAGAGTAAAAATAACTTGGACTTTAGTGGTGACGGCTTTGGCGATGGTTTCGGTGACGGTTTTGGTTTATTAGAATAGTATATTTGATAAGTGTTGAGGAGGATTTACATCTTGAAGTCGATTGGTCAAACATTAAAGAGTAATAGAGAAAGCTTAGGCATGACGTTATATGAATTAGAATCACGTACGCAGATTAAACGCAGTACTTTAACTTTAATTGAACAAAATCAATTTTCTTCTTTAACAAACGAAAATTATGCTGAAGGCTTTATTAAAAAATATGCTAATGCGGTTAATGTTGACGCGAATCAATTAATTGATTCGCATAGAGACGAAATTCCCGATAGTAATCATAAATTAGATCGAACACTATCAGCTTTTTCTAAAGATGAGAAACCTACATATCGCTCTAAAGACAATGAACCATGGCAGTTAGCAATTACGATGAGCTTTGTTGTCATTATCACGGTTATCTTGTGGATTATAGCAGTATTGCTGTTTTAAGTTATTATAGAAATGAGGATTTAGTATGAATATACCGAATTGGATAACACTGTTTAGGGTTATCTTGATTCCGTTTTTTATTTTATTTGCGTTATGTAATTTTGGATTTGGTACAGTATCGATTTTAGGTGGATACGAAATTAGAATTGAATTATTAATCAGTGGTATTATTTTTGTAGTTGCATCACTAAGTGACTATGTCGATGGTTATTTAGCTAGAAAATGGCAACTTGTAACAAATATGGGGAAATTTTTAGATCCTCTAGCGGATAAATTATTAGTTTCAAGTGCACTGATTGTACTTATTGAAATTGGTTTATCTAATTCAGTTGTTGCGATTATTATTATCGCACGTGAATTTGCAGTAACAGGTTTACGTCTATTACAAATTGAACAAGGCTTTGTGAGTGCTGCAGGTCAATTAGGTAAAGTGAAGACAGCTGTTACAATGGTTGCAATTATATGGATTTTATTCGGAGATCCGTTTGCACATTGGATTGGCTTCCCTATAGGACAAGTTTTACTTTATATCGGTGTATTCTTCACCATTTTATCTGGTATTGAGTATTTCTATAAAGGTCGCGATGTATTTAAAGCGAAACATCAATAATTCATTAAAAAGTCTGAGACAGTAAAAGATGTCTCAGACTTTTGTTAACTAGGCAATAAATGTCTGAACTGAAAATGTGCATATACCAAGCTTTTTTCAATCCTAGTCATCATTGCCGAGGTGGGGCTACGAAATCTCTATTAAAAATTGATTTCTGTCCCATCCTTTTTTTATATAAAATTTCAAAAACTAATAGAGTTAAAACGAAATTTTAGTTTTTATACGCTTCTCGCTTTATAATAAGGAATGTAGAAATTTTATAGTTATAAATTTATATAAGAAGCGTAAGGAGGCATAAAGTGAAAATATCTATTATTGCTGTTGGTTCAGAATTACTGCTAGGACAAATTGTAAATACAAATGGTCAATATCTATCTAAATTATTAAACGGCATAGGGCATAGTGTTGTTGAACACGTTGTAGTAGGTGATAATCCGCAAAGATTAGAACGTGTCTTTAACAATGCACTGAATAATCATGATGCTGTAATATTTACAGGAGGATTAGGACCAACGAAAGATGATTTAACGAAACATACAATTGCCAAATGTTTAGATCGTGAACTTGTTACCGATCAAACGGCACTTGAAAGTATCGAACAATATTTTAACGATCAAAAAGTTGAGATGACTGCGAATAATCGTCAACAAGCACTTGTCATAGAAGGTTCACACGTATTAACGAATAAAGTTGGTATGGCACCAGGTATGCTTGTAGATCATCATGATAAAAAGATTGCCTTACTTCCTGGACCGCCTAGAGAAATGCAACCGATGGCAAAGGAAGAACTGTTACCACATCTCATGGATGACGAACGTATAATACATTCAGAATTATTACGATTTGCTGGTATTGGAGAATCTAAGTTGGAGACTGAGCTGCTTGATCTTATCGATGAACAGACGAATCCGACGCTTGCTCCTTTAGCGGGTGCTCACGAAGTTAATTTACGTCTTACTGCAAATGCAACTTCAGTTAAGAAATGTGAAAAGTTAATAAAGCCTATAAAAAAAGAAATACTTTCACGTGTGGGTAAATATTATTATGGTTCAGATGACATTGTTATCGAACAAGCATTTATGAACGAAATGAAACAATCATTTGCGATTTATGATGGTGTCACTGATGGAGAGTTATATTCAAGATTACAAAACTTTAACGAGGATTATAAATTACAAGGCATGTTACCGCATCACACACAATTTGTTCAAGATGATGCAACGATTGAGAGACAATTGTCAGTTGGAGCGACAATTGTAAAAGATTTATATAAAACTGATATAGGTATCGCCATATTAAATAAAGACGAAAATGTGTATTTAGGTATTTTAGAAAAGGGTAAACTTAAAATCCAAACATTTAAAATGTCAAAAAGGAACAAATTACAAAAATCTAGAACACAAAACTATGTACTCATCAGATTACTAAATTGGCTAAATTAAATAGATGATTGACTACAAAATTCAAAAATAGCACGTTTGTTCTCTTTTGAGTCTTTTCGCCTATAAAATTAACGAACAAATATTCGTAAAATACTTGAACTATGTTTAAATTCAAGGTATAGTATGAGTAAGATATTTTACAGAGATTATTCTCGTATAGGAGGTCCAGCATTGGATAACGATCGTCAAAAAGCATTAGATACAGTTATAAAGAATATGGAGAAATCATTTGGTAAAGGTGCAGTAATGAAACTCGGTGATAATAAAGGTCGCAGAGTTTCAAGTGTATCAAGTGGGTCAGTAACATTAGATAACGCATTAGGCGTAGGTGGTTACCCTAAAGGCCGTATAGTTGAGATTTATGGTCCAGAAAGTTCTGGTAAGACGACAGTTGCCTTACACGCTATCGCTGAAGTTCAGAAAAATGGTGGTATCGCAGCATTTATCGACGCTGAGCATGCATTAGACCCTGTATACGCTCAAGCCTTAGGTGTCGACATTGATAATCTTTACTTATCACAACCAGATCACGGAGAGCAAGGTTTAGAAATCGCAGAAGCGTTCGTTCGAAGTGGCGCTGTTGATATTGTAGTAGTTGACTCTGTTGCAGCATTAACACCAAAGGCTGAAATTGAAGGTGAAATGGGCGATACGCACGTAGGTTTACAAGCGAGATTAATGTCACAAGCACTACGTAAGTTATCTGCAGCTATTTCTAAATCTAATACTACAGCAATCTTTATCAACCAAGTACGTGAAAAAGTCGGCGTTATGTTCGGTAACCCTGAAGTAACACCTGGTGGTCGTGCATTGAAATTCTATAGTTCTATTCGTATTGAAGTTCGCCGTGCTGAACAATTGAAACAAGGTCAAGATATTGTTGGTAATAGAACTAAGATTAAAGTAGTTAAAAACAAAGTTGCTCCACCATTCAGAGTAGCAGAAGTTGATATTATGTATGGTAAAGGTATTTCTAAAGAAGGAGAGCTTATCGATTTAGGTGTAGAAAACGATATTGTTGATAAATCAGGTGCATGGTATTCATATAATGGTGACCGTATGGGTCAAGGTAAGGAAAATGTTAAAACTTACTTGAAAGAAAATCCAGAAGTGAAAAACGACATCGATCAGAAATTACGCGAGAAATTGGGTATTTTTGATGGAGATGTAGAAGAGTCAGAAGAAGAAAGTACTCCTGAAACACTTTTTGATGAATAAAATTAGAGTTTAACCACCAATATAATAGTTATATATGATATTCTATAGTTAGAGCGTATATATAAGGTATACGCTCTTTTTATATTAGAATAAATCTTATTTTTTGAATTATGAAGTTGTATTTAAGTGTTGTTATAAGTAGGTAAATTATTGAAATGGAAACCTTGACACTTATTTACTTAAGACCGTACAATTGTAGTTGTATGATTCTTATATAACTTCATATAATCATATTTGAATTTGATATAAAGAGCAAAAATCCTAGAAAAGGGGGTGTTTGTGTGGATTTATTAAACCTCCTACTCGTTTTGCTAGGTATTATTCTCGGAGTTGTTGTAGGGTATATGATAGCCCGTAATTTATTGCATCAAAAGCAATTACAAGCAAGACAAACTGCCGAAGATATTATCGCTCACGGTAAAAAAGAAGCAGATAATATTAAGAAGGAAAAGCTCTTAGAAGCTAAAGAAGAAAATCAATTCTTAAAAGAACAAAGTGAAAATGAACTTCGTGAGAGACGTGGTGATCTTCAAAGGCAAGAAACCCGACTTCTTCAAAAAGAAAAAAATCTAGATCGAAAATCTGATCTCTTAGACAAAAAAGATGAGATTTTAGAGCAAAAAGAATCTGAACTTGAAGAACAACAACAACAAGTAGATGCAAAAGAGAGTAGTGTTCAATCATTAATAAATAAGCATGAACAAGAATTAGAACGCATCTCTGGTCTCACTCAAGAAGAAGCTGCCCAAGAGCAACTTCAAAGAGTCGAAGATGAATTGTCACAAGATATTGCAGTACTTGTTAAGGAAAAAGAAAGAGAAGCTAAAGAAGCGGTCGATAAAAATGCGAAAGAATTATTAGCTACTACTGTTCAAAGATTAGCAGCTGAACATACAACGGAATCAACCGTTTCTGTTGTAAACTTACCGAATGATGAGATGAAAGGTCGAATTATTGGAAGAGAAGGCCGTAATATTAGAACATTAGAGACATTAACAGGCATTGATTTAATTATAGATGATACGCCTGAAGCAGTAATACTTTCAGGATTTGACCCAATTCGTCGAGAAATTGCTAGAACAGCTTTAGTAAATCTAGTATCAGATGGTCGTATACATCCGGGTCGCATCGAAGACATGGTCGATAAAGCCCGTAAAGAAGTAGATGATATTATTAGAGATGCTGGTGAACAAGCTACATTTGAAATTAACGTTCATAATATGCATCCAGATTTAGTGAAAATTTTAGGACGATTACAGTATCGTACAAGCTATGGACAAAATGTTTTAAAACATTCTATTGAAGTTGCTCACCTAAGTGGAATGTTAGCAGCTGAACTAGGAGAAGACGTTACAATAGCTAAAAGAGCCGGCTTATTACATGATGTTGGTAAAGCAATCGATCATGAAGTCGAAGGTAGCCATGTTGAAATTGGTGTCGAATTAGCTAAGAAATATGATGAAAAAGAAATAGTTATTAACGCTATTCATTCACATCACGGGGACGTAGAACCAACTTCTATTATTTCTATATTAGTTGCAGCAGCCGATGCATTATCTGCAGCTAGACCAGGTGCTCGTAAAGAGACGTTAGAAAATTATATTAGAAGATTGGAAAGATTGGAAACATTATCTGAAAGCTATGATGGTGTTGAAAAGGCATTTGCGATCCAAGCTGGTAGAGAGATTCGTGTAATCGTATCACCAGACAATATCGACGATTTAAAATCTCATCGCTTAGCAAGAGATATCAAAGACCAAATTGAAGATGAACTTCAATATCCAGGTCATATAAAAGTGACAGTTGTTCGTGAGACGAGAGCAATTGAATATGCAAAATAATCAGCTAGCCAATTCGGGCTAGCTTTTTTATTTGTACATAAATTCTATGAAAAATGGGTGTGGGAGAGAAATCGAATTTTCTAATAGAGATCTCGTAGTCCCACTAGTTAACAAAGAAGCTGAGACAACTATTTTTGTCCCAGCCTCTTTCTCAATTTAAATATATTTCTAATCTACTTATTATTCAAAAATGAGATTCAATTTATATTTAACTTATTTTAACTCTAAGTCTGCAGATTTTACTTCTTGAATGATTTCAGCAGTATCATAACAATTAGTTGCGATGTTAGCATATCTTTCAGCTAAACGGTACGCATTGATATATAGTTCTAAACTTTCTTTAGCGATATCTTCTGCGTCTTCACTTTTAGATGGATTTGCTGTAACTACTAAATCAGCAAAATGTTGTGGATCAATGTTAATTGACATATATTACAACTCCTATGTTTTGGTTTAGAAAAATTTTAATCTACTATTATTGATACCACTTGAACAATGATTAAAACTTATATTTATTTTAGATATTTTTAGAAGATACTTTTCTTCATATCTCATTTACTTTAAACTAGCAGTAAGAGAGGATGAACTTATAAATGAGAATATTATTTATTGGGGATATCGTAGGTAAGGTTGGTAGAGAAGCCATTTCAACTTATCTATCCAAATTAAAACAAACACATAGACCTACAATTACAATTGTAAATGCTGAAAATGCTGCCCACGGTAAAGGTATCACTGAAAAAATATATAAAGAATTATTACGCGAAGGCGTAGATTTTATGACGATGGGCAACCATACATACGGTCAACGTCAGATATATGATTTTATTGATGAAGCAAAACGTATGGTACGTCCAGCAAATTATCCGGAAGAAGCACCGGGAGTGGGAATGAGATTTGTCCAAATTAACGATATAAAGTTAGCGGTTATTAACTTACAAGGCCGTGCATTTATGCAAGATATAGATGATCCATTTAAAAAAGCGGATGCACTAATTGAAGAAGCTCAAAAAGAAACGGATTACATCTTCGTGGATTTTCATGCGGAAACTACATCTGAGAAAAATGCAATGGGTTGGTATTTAGATGGAAGAGTGAGTGCCGTTGTCGGTACGCATACACATATACAAACTTCGGACGAAAGAATCTTACCAGGTCGTACAGGTTACATTACAGATGTCGGAATGACTGGTTATTATGATGGTATATTAGGTATTAATCGTGACGAAGTGATTTACCGATTCTTAACGAGCTTACCACAAAGACATGTCGTACCTGACACAGGTCGTAGTGTATTATCAGGTGTAATTATTGACCTTGATAAAAACGGTAAGACAAAACACATTGAACGTGTTTTAATTAATGACGATCATCCTTTAACATAGTATCGTCCATTAGTATGAGTTTAGTATTGTACCACTTTTATCGTAGTATAAAGGTGGTTTATTTTGATATCATTAAATATAAAAGAAATTACCACTAGGAGGCAAGATGATATGAAATCACAAGTATCATGGAAAGTGGGCGGTCAACAAGGTGAAGGTATCGAATCAACAGGAGAAATCTTCGCAACTGCAATGAACCGTAAAGGATACTATTTATATGGTTATCGTCATTTTTCAAGTAGAATTAAAGGCGGACATACCAATAATAAAATTAGAGTATCTACAACACCCGTTCATGCAATAAGTGACGACTTAGATATATTGATTGCATTTGATCAAGAAACAATAGAAGTTAACCACCATGAAATGCGATCAGATAGTGTTATTATCGCGGATAGTAAAGCAAAGCCTGAAAAACCAGAAGACTGTCAGGCTCAATTAATAGATTTACCATTTACAGCAACCGCAAAAGAACTCGGCACAGCTTTAATGAAAAACATGGTTGCTATAGGTGCTACATGTGCAGTAATGCATTTAGAAACTGAAGATTTTGAATCTCTCATCACTAATATGTTTAGTAAAAAAGGTGAAAAAGTTGTAGAGATGAATATACAAGCGCTGCATGAAGGATATAAATTAATGACTGAGCATCTAGAAACAATCAAAGGTGATTATGAACTTGAAGCAACGACGAAGCAACCTCATCTTTATATGATAGGTAATGATGCGATAGGATTAGGTGCATTGTCAGGCGGTGCTAGATTTATGGCTGCTTACCCAATTACACCTGCTTCAGAAATCATGGAATATATGATTGAAAATCTACCTAAAGTTGGTGGTACGGTCGTACAAACTGAAGATGAAATTGCTGCTGCTAATATGGCAATTGGATCAAACTATGCAGGCGTTCGTGCCTTTACAGCGAGTGCTGGACCAGGATTGTCATTAATGATGGAAGCAATCGGATTATCGGGGATGACTGAAACACCATTTGTTGTCGTTAATACACAACGAGGTGGACCATCTACTGGACTTCCAACTAAGCAAGAACAGTCTGATTTAATGCAAATGATTTATGGTACACATGGTGATATACCTAAGATTGTTGTGGCACCTACTGATGCAGAAGATGCATTTTATCTAACAACAGAGGCATTTAACTTAGCTGAAATTTATCAGTGTCCTGTAATCATTTTAAGTGATTTACAATTATCATTAGGTAAACAAACAGTTGAAGATTTAGATTATAATAAAATCTCAATCAACCGCGGTGAACTTATCGATTCAGAAATTGAACGAGATGAAGGAGATAAAGCATACTTTAAACGTTACGCTTTAACTGAAAGTGGTATATCACCACGTCCTGTTCCAGGAACAAAAGGTGGTATTCACCATGTAACAGGTGTTGAACACAATGAAGAAGGTAAAACGAGTGAAGCGGCAGAAAATAGACAACAACAAATGGAAAAACGTATGCGTAAAACTGAGCATTTACTCATAGAAGATCCAGTAGAAGCAGATACGCAACACGACGAAGCAGATATTTTATATCTCGGATTTATCTCAACTAAAGGTGCGATTCAAGAAGGTAAGCAACGATTAGAGCAACAAGGTGTAAGTGTGAACCATTTACAAATTAGACAAATCCATCCATTCCCGAAAGAAACAATTCAACAAGCAATAGATAAAGCATCTAAAGTGGTTGTCATTGAACACAATTACCAAGGACAACTTGCAAATATAATTAAGATGAATGTCAATGTAGGCGATAAATTAGTAAACCAAACGAAATATAATGGTACGCCATTCCTTCCTAAAGAAATTGAGACAAAGGGATTAGAAATTGCCAAAGACCTAAAGGAGTTGGTATAAATGGCAACATTTAAAGATTTTAGAAACAATGTTAAACCGAATTGGTGTCCTGGTTGTGGTGACTTCTCAGTACAAGCAGCAATTCAAAAAGCAGCAGCAAATGTAGGGTTAGAACCTGAAGAAGTTGCATTAATTACAGGTATCGGTTGCTCTGGGCGTTTATCAGGTTACGTGAATGCTTATGGCGTGCACGGTATTCATGGTCGTGCACTTCCACTAGCTCAAGGTGTGAAAATGGCTAACCGAGATTTAAATGTCATTGTATCAGGTGGCGATGGTGACGGTTACGCAATAGGTATGGGACATACGATACATGCCTTACGTAGAAATATGAATATTACGTATATAGTAATGGATAATCAGATATACGGACTTACAAAAGGCCAAACTTCACCATCTTCCGCGCAAGGATTCGTGACTAAATCTACGCCAAAAGGTAATATCGAGCAAAATGTCGCACCATTAGAACTTGCACTATCTTCTGGAGCAACATTTGTAGCACAAGGCTTCTCAAGTGATATTAAAGCACTTACGAAAATGATAGAAGAAGCTATAAACCATGATGGTTTCTCATTTGTGAATGTATTCTCACCATGTGTCACATACAATAAAGTGAATACGTATGATTGGTTTAAAGAAAATTTAACTGATATCGAGGATATTGAAGGATACGATGTTACAGATAAATCAGTAGCTTCTCAAAAAGTACTTGAATATGATTCGTTAATTAAAGGCATTGTATATCAAGATAAAGAAACCCCTTCATTTGAGTCACAAATTGCTGAAATGGAAGGCAAACCGTTAGCTAAAAAAGATATTCAGTTAGAAGCAAATCAATTTGAAGAATTGAAAAAACAATTTATATAAACGGTTAAACTACTAACTTAATTAAATAGTTGATACTATACAGATATAAACGAAATATTTGTGTAGTGTCGACTATTTTTTGTTTTACTAAACTTTAAAGGAGCGTTTTAAATGGTAGACCGTTTTAAATCGATGACTGAACTCTTTGATGAAATGGAACAAGGCGTAGACTGGGAAGTTCAAGTACGTAAGTCAGATCAACCTATTCTCATAACTGCTGTACACGGTGGTGCGATTGAGAGAGGGACGACTGAACTAGGACGTTGTGTAAGTGACAAAGGAGATTACAACTTTTACACTTTTAAAGGTATTAGAAAGAATAAAAATAATGAATTACATGTTACGTCTGAACACTTTGATGACCCGACTTTAAATGAAATGGTAGAGCAAAACGACATTGCTGTTTCTTTGCATGGTTGTAAAGGAGATCAACCTGAAGTTTATATTGGTGGCAATGATGATTCACTTATTGAAAAAATAGAGCAAACTTTATCCGAAATTGAAGTTGTAGTTAAGCCAGCGCCGCGTCACATTGATGGTAAAGGGAAAGCAAATTTTGTAAATCGTTGTCAAAAAGGTGCAGGCGTACAACTTGAGTTAACAGAACAATTAAGAAAAGATTTCTTTAAAAATAAAAAGTTCAGCCTACATCATAGAGAAAATGAAGATAATTGGGACGATTTCATGTTTGATTTCGCAGAGGCACTTATAAAAGCTATTGAACAAGAAAGATAATATGCATATGATGATATTAAGAAAGAAATAATTAATTGAGCAAATAAACTTAAAGTAAAGGATGTCTTATATGCATGATACATTAATGAGTATTCAAATTATCCCAAAACCAGCTAACGGTGAAGACGTTATTCCTTATGTAGATGAAGCAATTAAAATTATTGATCAATCTGGGTTAAAGTATAGAGTAGGGGCTTTAGAAACAACGGTTCAAGGTGAAATGAGCGAGTGCCTAATACTTATTCAAAAATTACATGATCGTATGGTTGAATTAGAAGTTCCAAGTACCATTAGTCAAGTGAAGTTTTATCACGTTCCTGAAGGTATCTCAATAGAAATATTAACAGGGAAATATGACGAAAACTAAAATATTTTTAGATTATCACATTATGTCGAAAACACTATCTATTCATTAAAGGAGTAGATAGTGTTTTATTTTTAGTGCACTCTCTATATATTGTTATCTGTTACTGAACTTCTATTTATCTATCACGTACATATTCAAAGACATTTTGCACTTTAGCTAAATATTTAATATAATGTAGTAATGATTACGCATAGAAATTAACAGAATTAATAATAATTTTGCATATATAAATAGATCATATTAAGGGATATGTTTAGTTTTTTATGATATAGAAAGGATTTTGTAAAGTGAATGAAGAACAAAGAAAAGGTACTTCGATCGACATTTTAGCCGAACGTGATAAAAAAGAAAAAGATTATAGTAAGTACTTTGAACACGTTTATCAGCCACCTAATTTAAAACAAGCTAAAAAGCGTGGTAAAGAAGAAGTTAAATATAATCATGATTTCCATATCGATGAGAAATATCGCAATATGGGTAAAGGTAAGACATTTTTAATAAAAACATATGGTTGTCAAATGAATGCACATGATACAGAAGTTATGGCGGGTATACTTGGTGCTCTAGGTTATACTCCAATTGATGACATTAATCAAGCTGATGTTATATTGATCAATACTTGTGCGATTCGTGAAAATGCTGAAAATAAAGTTTTCAGTGAAATTGGTAATTTAAAACATTTAAAAAAAGAAAAACCAGAAACAGTTATTGGCGTTTGCGGTTGTATGTCACAAGAAGAGTCTGTCGTAAACAAGATTTTAAAGTCATTCCAAAATGTCGATATGATTTTCGGTACGCATAACATTCATCGTTTACCAGAAATTTTAGAAGAAGCATATCTTTCTAAAGCGATGGTCGTTGAAGTATGGTCTAAAGAAGGGGATGTCATTGAAAATCTTCCTAAAGTAAGAGAAGGCAACATAAAGGCTTGGGTCAATATCATGTACGGTTGTGACAAATTCTGTACATATTGTATAGTGCCGTTTACACGTGGTAAAGAGCGTAGCCGTCGTCCTCATGATATTATCGAAGAAGTGCGTGATTTAGCCCGCCAAGGTTATCAAGAAATTACGCTACTTGGACAAAACGTTAACTCATACGGTAAAGATATTGATGATTTAGAATATGGTTTAGGAGATTTATTAGAAGATATTAGTAAAATTGATATTCCACGCGTTAGATTTACAACGAGTCACCCATGGGATTTCACAGACCATATGATTGATGTTATTGCTGAAGGCGGCAACATCGTTCCTCATATTCATTTACCAGTACAATCAGGTAATGATGCCGTATTGAAAATTATGGGACGTAAATATACACGTGAAAGTTACTTAGATTTAGTAGCACGTATTAAAGCTAAGATTCCTAACGTTGCCTTAACAACTGATATAATTGTTGGCTATCCAAATGAGACTGAAGAACAGTTTGAAGAAACATTGACATTGTATGATGAAGTTGAATTCGAACATGCTTATACTTACATTTATTCACAAAGAGATGGTACGCCAGCCGCTAAAATGAAAGACAATGTACCATTAGACGTGAAAAAAGAACGTTTACAGCGCTTAAATAAAAAGGTTTCATATTACTCTGAAAAAGCTCTCCAACAGTACGATGGTGAAGTAGTCAAAGTATTGTGTGAAGGTACAAGTAAGAAAGACGATAATGTACTTGCAGGTTATACTGAAAGAAATAAATTAGTTAACTTTGAAGGTCCGAAGTCTGCAATCGGTAAAATTGTTGAAGTTCAAGTTGATGAAGCGAAACAATACTCATTAAATGGTACGTATTTGCGTGAAAGCGAAAGCAACATGGTGACAGTATAATGTATGAAAAAGATGAAATTCTTAAAGCGGCGGATGATTTAAGCAAGCAAATTGAAGCGTTAGAAACAGTTAAAGCCTATCAAAATGTTGAACAACAAATCCACAACAATCCACGGGTTGCTGACCGTATGAAAGATTTAAAGAAAAACCAAAAGCAATCAGTTAATTTACAAAACTACGGTAAGCTTGAAGCACTTAAGCAATCAGAAAATAAAATTCAAGATATAGAAGAAAACATCAACGTAATGCCAATTGTAGAAGAATTTAGGGAATCACAGGCAGAAGCGAATGAATTATTACAAATGATGATCGACACAATGGCTGATCGATTAAATATAGAACAAGAAAAGAATGACTGAAAATACTTAAGAGAAAGGGAATGATACACATGCCAATGAAAAAATTTACATTTACAGCAATATTCATTGCCCTCAATGTAGTATTAAGTAGCATTGTAGTCATTCCGTTAGGACCCGTTAAAGCTGCACCAATCCAACATTTAATCAATGTATTATGTGCGGTCTTTGTCGGGCCATGGTTTGGACTTGCACAAGCATTGATTTCCTCGATTTTACGAATCACTTTTGGTACAGGTAGTGTGTTTGCATTCCCAGGTAGTATGATCGGTGTACTACTTGCAAGTGGTTTTTATCATTATAGAAAGCATATATTTATGGCGGCAGTAGGTGAAATCATTGGTACTGGCATCATCGGAAGTATTTTATGTATCCCATTGGCTTGGGTGTTAGGATTCGGTGATGTCGCAATTAAACCATTAATGTTAGCGTTCGTCGTATCAAGTGTCATCGGTGCAATCATCAGTTATATGATATTAATGATATTGAAACGTCGAGGCATATTACAACGTTATTTATAATTTGAAAGCGCACGTTTAGATTGGTGAATGAGTCTAAACGTGCTTTTTGTGTTTAGCATATAGGTTTTATTAAAATGAGGGCTATATTAGTAAACAAAATAAACATTGCTGAAAAATAAATAAATGGGCTAGAGATTTAACATATGTTAAAATTTAATAGTTAATAGAGTCTGAGACAAAAATAGATGTCTCAGATTTTTTACAAACGGAGTGAGACTATGAAATCTCTAAAAGAAAAGTCGATTTCTGCCTCATTTCCAAATGTGTACGGGATAAAAAATAAAATTTCAACATTTAATAAGTATGAATATCAAACGAAATAATTAGTGTTACTGTAACACTTTAATATAGAAAGCATTACATAACCCAAATTAAAAATGCTTATACTATACTATTCAGAAGGATTGTGAAATAGATAATGACAAACCAAACGCCAATGATGCAACAATATTTGAAGATCAAATCACAATATCAAGATTGTTTACTCTTTTTTAGATTAGGCGATTTCTATGAAATGTTTTTTGAAGATGCTAAAGAAGCAGCGAGGGTTCTTGAAATTACTTTGACAAAGAGAGATGCTAAAAAAGACAACCCAATTCCAATGTGTGGTGTACCTTACCATTCAGCAGATAGTTATATAGAAACGTTAATCCAAAACGGCTATAAAGTTGCGATATGCGAGCAGATGGAAGATCCTAAACAGACCAAAGGTATGGTACATCGTGAAGTTGTTCGCATCATAACGCCAGGTACAGTAATGGATCAAAATGGTATCGATGAAAAACAAAACAATTATATTTTAAGCTTTATTAAAAGCAATGAGGATTACGCATTAAGCTATTGTGATGTTTCAACAGGTGAATTAAAGGTGACTCATTTTAAAGACGAAGCAACTTTAATGAATGAGATCACAACGATCAATCCGAATGAAATTGTTGTACATGAAGCGTTGACGGAAGCCTTAAAACGACAAATCAGTCTAACAACAGAGACGATTACTGTGACACCTGAAATATCAGATGTTATGTATAAGGTCAATACATCTAAAGATGGCGTCATGTATAAAGCAACACAAATTTTATTAGACTATATTCATCATACTCAGAAAAGAGATCTTTCACATATAGAAGATGTTGTAAAATATGAAGCCATTGACTTTATGAAAATGGATTTCTATGCAAAACGTAATCTTGAATTAACTGAAAGTATTCGTTTAAAGAGTAAAAAAGGAACATTGCTATGGTTAATGGACGAAACGAAAACGCCAATGGGAGCACGTCGTCTTAAACAATGGATAGATCGCCCATTAATTCATAAGCAACAAATCAATGCACGTTTAGAAACTGTTGACCAATTCATGAATCACTTTATTGAACGTGATACTTTAAGAGGATATTTAAATCAAGTTTATGATATTGAACGTCTTGTTGGGCGCGTAAGTTATGGGAATGTCAATGCGCGTGATTTAATTCAACTCAAGCATTCTATTGCTGAAATACCAAATATTAAATCATTACTTGATACTTTCGATTCTCAAACTACAACTCAATTTCAGCAATTGGAGCCATTGGACGATTTACTTTCGTTATTAGAAGAAAGTTTAGTTGAAGAACCACCTATTTCTGTTAAAGATGGTGGCCTCTTTAAACATGGGTTTAATCAACAATTAGATGAATTTCTAGAAGCGTCTAAAAATGGTAAAAGTTGGTTAGCAGAATTACAAACGAAAGAAAGACAACGCACAGGTATAAAATCACTAAAAATTAGTTTTAATAAGGTTTTTGGTTACTTTATTGAAATAACAAGAGCAAATTTACAAGGTTTTGACCCAACTCAATATGGTTATCAACGCAAACAAACACTTTCAAATGCTGAGCGTTTTATCACGGATGAATTAAAAGAGAAAGAAGATATTATTTTAGGTGCAGAAGATAAGGCGATTGAATTAGAATATCAATTGTTTGTACAATTAAGAGAACAAATTAAAGCATATACGAGTCAATTACAACAACAAGCTAAAGTTATTTCAGAAATTGACTGTTTACAAAGCTTTGCAGAAATAGCACAAAAATATAATTTCGCGCGTCCTACATTTAGTGAAGATAAGACCTTGAATTTAACCAATTCACGTCATCCTGTTGTTGAACGTGTCATGGATCATAATGATTATGTACCAAATGATTGTGCTTTAGATCAAGAAACCTTTATTTACTTAATCACTGGTCCTAATATGTCGGGTAAATCTACGTACATGAGACAAGTGGCAATTATAAGTATTATGGCTCAAATGGGTTCTTTTGTACCATGTGATGACGCCACTTTACCTATCTTCGATCAAATATTTACACGTATCGGTGCCGCAGATGATTTAGTTTCTGGTAAGAGTACATTTATGGTAGAAATGATAGAAGCACAGAAAGCACTTGCAAATGCGACCGAAGATAGTTTAATTATCTTTGATGAAATCGGTCGTGGTACATCAACGTATGATGGTCTTGCATTGGCTCAAGCGATGATTGAATATGTGGCCAACACTTCTCATGCTAAGACATTATTCTCAACACATTATCATGAATTAACAACATTAGATCAGTCATTACCTTGTTTGAAAAATGTACACGTCGCAGCGAACGAATATCATGGAGAGTTAATCTTCTTGCATAAAGTGAAAGATGGGGCTGTAGATGATAGTTATGGTATTCAAGTAGCTAAACTAGCAGATTTACCAGATGAAATTATTAACAGAGCACAAGTCATTTTAGAAGCATTTGAAACCGAAGATAAACACCAAACTGATGTTGCTGTACATCAACTTCAATCTGAAACTGATGCATCTTCTGAAAATGTTAACCAACAAAACCTTCAAAATGCACGCCTAAATCAAACTGAAAACCACGCAAACGAACATAATTACGAAAATCAATTCGAACAACCAGAATTTGATTTATTTGATAAACCAGCACAATATAGTGAAATTGAACATGAAATAAAGTCTTTAAATATCTCAAATATGACACCGATTGAGGCATTAATAAAATTGAGTGAATTACAAAAAGAATTAAAATAGAGGTGAAGTTTCATGGGTAAAATTAAAGAATTACAAACCTCTTTGGCAAATAAAATCGCAGCCGGTGAAGTCGTTGAGCGACCCGGTTCTGTCGTAAAGGAATTGCTTGAAAATGCGATTGATGCGAAAGCAACAGAAATTAATATTGAAGTAAAAGAAGCGGGTGTACAATCTATTCGTGTCGTTGATAATGGAACAGGTATTCAATCAGATGATTTGGATTTAGTCTTTCATCGTCATGCTACGAGTAAGTTAGACGCTGACGATGACCTATTTCATATAAGGACTTTAGGTTTTAGAGGTGAAGCATTAGCCAGTATATCGTCAGTAGCTAAAGTTACATTACAAACTTGTACTGATGAAGAAGAAGGACAACAGATCTATGTGGAAAATGGTCAAATACTTGAACGCAAGCCAGCAAAAGCTAAAAGAGGCACAGATATTTTAGTTGAATCGCTCTTTTATAATACACCCGCGCGTTTAAAATATATTAAAAGTTTATATACAGAATTAGGAAAAATTACTGATATCGTTAATCGCATGGCAATGAGTCATCCAGATATTCGAATCTCGCTTGTTTCTGATGACAAAACAATCATCAAAACGAATGGCTCAGGTCGAACAAACGAGGTTATGGCTGAAATTTACGGTATGAAGGTTGCGAAAGACCTCGTTCACATTTCAGGTGATACAAGTGACTACCATTTAGAAGGATTTGTTGCTAAACCTGAACATTCTAGAAGTAACAAACATTATATTTCTATTTTCATTAATGGCCGTTACATTAAAAACTTTTTGTTAAATAAAGCAATTTTAGAAGGGTATCATACGCTTTTAACGATTGGTCGATATCCGATTTGTTATATTAATATTGAGATGGATCCAATATTAGTTGATGTGAACGTGCATCCGACTAAATTAGAAGTACGATTATCAAAAGAGGATCAATTATTTGAACTTATTGTGGATAAAATTAGGGAAGCTTTTAAAGATCGTATATTAATCCCTCACAATGATATGGATAAAATAGCACAAAAAAATAAAGTACTCGACCAATTTGAACAACAAAAGATTGATTTTGAAAAAAGACAACAACAATCACATTTAAATGACACCAAGGTTGCTCAACAACAGGAAAATGATGAGCAAGGTGATGCAGAAAATAACGACGCTAAAAAATCAGGCATGGAATATGAAGATTCCGATAATATGTCATATCAATCAACAACAAAAGAAGACTCAAAAATACAAGAACAATTATCGAATAAAGACGGATATACTAAATCTCAACGCGAAATATTGTATGACTTAGAACATCAACAATTAGACGAAAAAAATGATGATATTGCTGAACAATCAGATATCAAAGGTGCTATAAGTAAAGATCCATCTCGCCGTGTACCATATATGGAAGTCGTTGGGCAAGTTCATGGGACTTACATCATTGCACAAAATGAAAATGGCATGTATATGATTGATCAACACGCAGCACAAGAACGAATCAAATATGAATATTTCCGTGAAAAAATTGGGGAAGTTTCAAACGAAGTACAAAACTTATTGATACCATTAACTTTCCATTTTTCAAAAGATGAAATGTTCATAATTCAACAACATATTAATGAATTAGATCGAGTAGGCGTGCATTTAGAACCGTTTGGTGGCAACGATTATATCGTTGATAGTTATCCTGTATGGTTTCCAAGTGTTGAAGTAGAAGAAATCATTAAAGATATGATTGAATATGTATTAGAACATAAAAAGGTAGATATTAAAAGGATTCGTGAAGAAGCGGCTATAATGATGAGCTGTAAAAAATCAATTAAGGCCAATCACTATTTGAAAAATAATGAAATGTCAGATCTTGTTGATCAATTACGTGAAACTGAAGATCCATTTACGTGTCCGCATGGTAGACCGATTATTATTAACTTTTCAAATTATGAATTGGAACGACTCTTTAAACGAATTATGTAGGAGATGAAAAAAGTGAAACCCCATATTTTACCAGCTGTAAGGTCAATGAAAGATTTAGAAAAGCTAATCAAAACGGATTATACTTCTTGTGTTTTGTTGGATATGCATGTCGGTCATGTTAAAAGCATTATAGAATTATTAAATAAACATCATGTAGGATTTTATTTACATGTTGATTTGATCAAAGGTATGAGTCACGACGAATTTGCTTGTGAATATTTAATTCAAACATATAAACCTAAGGGCATCATCTCTACAAAGACGAAAGTAATAAATAAAGCCAAATCATTAGGCACTACTACAGTTTTTCGCGTATTTATATTAGATAGCCAAGCGTTACAACGCAGCATTCAACTTATTAAACGCGTAGAGCCTGATCTCGTTGAAGTGTTACCTGGAATAGCTACTAAAGCTATAAATATCATTAATAAAGAGACCCAAACAGATGTCATCGCAGGCGGTTTAATAAATGAAGTAGAAGAAGTGGATTTAGCCATTGAAAATGGTGCGAGATATATTACTACGAGTGCAAGAACTTTATGGTAAAACATAAAGTTCTGCGCTTTTTTTATTATTATTGAGATTTATTTTTAAAATAAACATCATCAATTTGGTAATTAAATATGTATAAATGAGTTTTAAATCATTTGAAAACGCTTGGTTTATCAAATAATTTAACATCATTCAATTTTTATAAAAACAAACTAAACCAATATTAAGATAAAGTTTTTAATTTTTAAAATGAGAGAGAAAATAAAAAAGATGTTGACAACGCTTACAAAGAAAGTATAATATAAAATCAAGTTAATAATTAGAACAGAGATAGGAGATTTCTACAGTATCGAGAACGGTTGTTCATCACTGGATACAATTGTGGGGATCTCCTTGTCTCTTTTTAGGAGGAATATAAATGAATGTATTTTTTGCTGAATTTTTGGGAACAGCAATTCTGATCTTGTTCGGTGGCGGTGTCTGTGCGAACGTTAACTTAAAGAGAAGTGCAGGACACGGTGCTGATTGGATTGTTATTGCTGCAGGTTGGGGACTTGCAGTTACTATGGGAGCTTATGCGGTAGGTGGCGTATCTGGTGCACATTTAAATCCCGCTGTAACGTTAGCATTCGCCATGGATGGAGCATTGAAATGGTCAATGGTTCCAGGTTATATTATTTGTCAAATTCTTGGTGGTATTTTTGGTGCGTTTCTAGTTTGGTTAGCGTATTTAGCACAATGGAAACATACAGAAGATAAAGATGCTAAATTAGGCGTTTTCTCTACAGCACCGACTGTTAAGAACTACTTTGCAAACTTCTTAACTGAGATTGTTGGGACTGCAATTTTAACATTAGGATTACTTTTCATTGGAACAAATAAAATTGCTGATGGGTTAAACCCATTAATCGTTGGTGGATTAATCGTAGCAATTGGTTTAAGTTTAGGCGGACCAACTGGTTATGCGATTAACCCTGCTCGTGATTTAGGACCTCGTATTGCACATGCTATCTTACCAATCGCAGGTAAAGGTGAATCAAATTGGGGCTATGCGATTGTACCGGTATTAGGACCTATTGCTGGTGGTATGATCGGTGCGGTAATTTATAGATTATTTTATAAAGGTGCATTTGATGCAATGTCAGTTGTAGGGATTGTAGTATTAATCTTAACGTTAGTTCTAGGCGTTGTGTTAAATAAATCTAAAAAAAATAAAGATATTGAATCTGTCTATTAATTTTATTGGGTATGTCGAACATTAGTAAGTTACAATCAATCATTCTAGTAAAAGTTTGATTAAAAAACTTGATGGGAATATATTATTGAGTGTAATATTTGTAATTGATGTCTGATTACTACATATAAGATTGTGTCATCAAACAGAAGTAATAGGGAGTGTATGAAGATGGAAAAGTATATTTTATCAATTGACCAAGGTACAACAAGCTCTAGAGCAATTTTATTCAATAAAGATGGTGAAATTGTAGGCGTTGCGCAACGTGAATTTAAGCAGTATTTTCCAAAATCAGGTTGGGTTGAACACGACGCGAATGAAATTTGGACTTCAGTTTTAGCGGTTATTGCTGAAGTGTTAAATGAACAAAATATCGGTGCAGATCAAATTGCAGGTATCGGTATTACAAACCAACGTGAAACGACAGTAGTTTGGGATAAAAAGACAAACCGTCCAATTTATCATGCGATTGTATGGCAATCTCGTCAGACACAAAGTATTTGCCAAGAGTTGAAAGATAAAGGATTGGAAGATAAATTCCGTAAAAAGACTGGTCTTTTACTAGATCCTTACTTTGCAGGAACAAAAGTTAAATGGATTCTTGACAATGTTGACAGTGCAAAAGAAAAAGCTGAAAATGGTGACTTATTATTCGGTACAATTGATTCATGGTTAGTATGGAAGTTATCAGGCGGTAAAGCCCACATTACAGACTATACAAATGCTAGCCGTACATTAATCTACAATATCCATGATTTAGAATGGGATGACGAATTATTAGAAATATTAGACATCCCTAAATCAATGTTACCTGAAGTTAAAGAATCAAGTGATGTTTACGCGAACACAATCGATTATCATTTCTATGGTCAAGAGGTACCAATCGCAGGTATCGCAGGTGACCAACAAGCTGCATTATTCGGTCAAGCTTGTTTCGACCGTGGAGACGTTAAAAACACTTACGGAACTGGCGGTTTCATGTTAATGAACACTGGTGAAGAAGCAGTAGCCTCAGAAAGTGGATTATTAACTACTATTGCATACGGATTAGATGGAAAAGTAAATTATGCACTTGAGGGTTCAATCTTCGTATCAGGTTCAGCAATTCAATGGTTAAGAGACGGATTAAGAATGATTAATTCAGCTCCACAATCTGAAAATTATGCAGAGCGAGTAGAATCATCTGAAGGTGTATATGTCGTACCTGCATTTGTTGGTCTAGGTACACCATATTGGGATGCTGAAGCACGTGGAGCAGTATTCGGATTAACACGTGGTACTGAAAAAGAACATTTCATCCGTGCTACATTGGAATCATTTTGTTACCAAACACGTGACGTTTTAGAATCAATGGAAAAAGATTCAAGCATCAAAGTAAATAGTTTACGTGTTGACGGTGGTGCTGTTAAAAATAACTTCATCATGCAATTCCAATCAGATTTATTAAATGTAGGTGTTGAACGTCCTGAGATTAATGAAACGACTGCTTTAGGTGCAGCATATCTAGCTGGACTTGCAGTTGAATTCTGGGAAAATAAAGACGAAATTGAAGATCGTAGAAAAATCGAAAAAGAATTTAAACCAGAAATGCAAGAAGAAGAAAGAGAAAAATTATATAAAGGTTGGAAGAAAGCAGTAGAAGCTACACAAGTATTCAAACCTGAAGAATAATAAAATTAGACTATTTCTTGTTAATTATGCTATAATAAGGGTAAGTTAATAATAAGACACGAGAAAAGAGAGACTCTGTTCGTACAATTTATATATGTATGGGAAGGGTCTCTCTTTTTTTAATATATTAGGAGGCGCAAAGGTATGAGTTTATCAACTTTAAAAAGAGAACAAATCAAGCATGATTTAAAAAACGAAACTTATGATGTTGTCATTATTGGTGGCGGAATTACTGGTGCTGGTATTGCTTTAGATGCTAGCCAAAGAGGTATGAAAGTAGCTTTAGTAGAAATGCAAGACTTTGCACAAGGAACAAGCTCTCGTTCAACTAAATTAGTACACGGTGGTTTACGTTACTTAAAACAATTCCAAGTTGGTGTTGTAGCTGAAACAGGTCGTGAACGTGCGATTGTATACGAAAATGGTCCACACGTAACTACACCAGAACGTATGCTTTTACCTATGCATAAAGGTGGAACATTCGGTAAATTCTCAACATCACTTGGCCTTGCAATGTATGATAGACTTGCTGGTGTAAAAAAATCTGAACGTAAGAAAATGTTAAACTCAAAACAAACTTTAGAAAAAGAACCATTAGTTAAAAAAGATGGTCTTAAAGGTGGCGGTTCTTACGTTGAATATCGTACAGATGACGCACGTTTAACAATCGAAGTTATGAAACGTGCTGAAGAAAAAGGCGCGACAATTCTTAATCATACTAAATCAGTACATTTCACTTATGATACAAATGAAAAAGTTAATGGTATTCATGTAGAAGACCAAATCAATGGTGAAACTTATCCAATTAAATCTAAAAAAGTAATTAATGCAAGTGGTCCATGGGTAGATGAAGTACGTAGCGGAGACTATGCTCGTAACAATAAACAATTACGTTTAACTAAAGGTGTTCACATTGTTATCGATCAATCTAAATTCCCATTAGGTCAAGCAGTTTACTTTGATACTGAAAAAGATGGCCGTATGATCTTTGCGATTCCACGTGAAGGTAAAGCATATGTTGGTACAACAGACACATTCTATGATAATGACAAAACATCACCACTACCAACACAAGAAGACAGAGATTATTTAATTGATGCTATCAATTACATGTTCCCAGAAGTTGAAGCTACTGATGATGACATTGAATCATCATGGGCTGGTGTAAGACCGTTAATTTTAGAAGAAGGTAAAGACCCTTCTGAAATTTCAAGAAAAGACGAAGTTTGGGAAGGTAAATCAGGTCTTCTTACAATCGCTGGCGGTAAATTAACTGGCTATCGTCACATGGCTTTAGAAATCGTTGACTTACTTTCTAAACGCTTAAAATCAGAATATGGATTAAAATTCAAAAAATGTGAAACTAAAAACTTACCAATTTCAGGCGGAGATGTTGGCGGCAGTAAAAACTTTGAACATTTTGTAGAAGAAAAAGTAAAAGATGCTCAAGCTTATCAAATCGATGAAGATATTGCTCGTCATTTCGCTTCAAAATACGGTTCAAATGCTGAAGATTTATTCAAGATCGCACAAACGGCACAATATCAAGAGTCAGGTATTCCATTAGATATTTATACAGAACTTGTTTATTCAATTCAAAATGAAATGGTTTATCGTCCAACTGACTTCTTTATCCGTCGTACAGGTAAATTATACTTCAAAATCGATGACGTATTAGAATATAAAGATAGAGTAATCGATATTATGACTGAATTATTAGGTTACTCAAACATCGAGAAAGTTCAATATACTAAAGAATTACAAGTAGCTATTGATGAAGCTCAATCAGGTAACAACCAACCAGCTGTTAAAGAATAATAAAGCTTCTGTACCTAATAATGAATGGTAGTTTGAAATATTGCATATGGTTAGCCAATCAGAGTTTTTACTCTGATTGGCTTTTTTGAGTGTTAAGATAACGAATTAGAAAATTTTAAATCAATTAACTTGTTGCTAACTATTTGATAACATAGTATCTTAAAGGTATATTGAACATACAATACATATGAATTGACATTTGTTTTTGGGGGCAAAGAAATGAATGAGAATGAATTTTTTATCACAGTTTCAGATGGGACCATGTTAGAAGTTAAACGAGACAAAGCAAAGCATGACACAATTGGTGTTGTGCATTTTCTGCATGGAATGTCTGAACATATGGGTAGATACGATAAATTAATAAAATCATTGAATCAGCAAGGCTACGATGTTATTAGGCATAATCATAGAGGTCATGGTAAACACCTCGATGAAAAGCAAAAAGGACATATTCAAAATTTAGAGTTAGCTGCTGACGATACATATGAAATCGCACAAACGATTTGCACACGTTATAATGATATACCTTATATTGTGATAGGTCATTCAATGGGTTCCATGGTTGCACGAGTTTTTGCCTATAGATATCCTCATGCTGCACAGGGATTAATCCTCATCGGTACAATGCAACATTCCAAGTTAAAGAGTATTCCGGCTATGATTGCATTAAAGTTAATTACAATTTTCTGCGGCAAAAATCGTCGCATGAAATGGTTAAATAATTCTATGTATAAATCGTTTAATAAAAATATTAAAAACGTTCATTCAGATAATGATTGGCTTTCAAGTGACAGAAATGAAGTAAAACGTTATGAAAAGGATCCTAACTCAGGATTTCTTGTTTCCAACCAATTAATATACCAAGTTGTTAAACAACAAATTACTACAAGCAAAACTAAAGTAATGAAAAAGTTGAATCCAAATTTACCTATTTTACTTATATCAGGGAAAGAAGATCCATTAGGTGAATATGGCAATGGCATCCGTCGATTAGGCAAGATTTATAAACAAGCTGGTATTCAACATATTACCGTTCAATTGTATAAAAATAAGAGACATGAGATATTGTTGGAAAATGATTGTGAAACAACTTGGCAACATATGTATGAATGGATAGAGAAACAAATTTTAAAAGATAGAGAGAGTTGACTTATATGAGAGACGGTAAACCTTTTATCATAGTTGTCGTAGGCCCGACAGCTGTGGGGAAGTCCGACTTCAGTATCGAACTTGCAAAACGTTTCAATGGTGAAATTATTAGTGGCGATTCGATGCAAGTATACAAACAGATGGACATAGGTACTGCCAAAGTTTCTAAGGAAGAAATGAATACTGTACCACATCATATGATTGATATTTTAGAACCAGACGATAACTTTTCAGCTTATGCATTTAAAGAACGAGCACAACGACTCATATCTGAAATTACTGAGCGAGGTCGTACACCCATCATTGCAGGTGGGACTGGCTTGTATATTCAATCATTAATTTATGATTACGACTTCGATGATGAAACGATTTCTGATGAAGAGAACGAACGTGTTGAAGCGAAATTAAAGCAACTAGAACAATTGTCTAATGATGAACTTCATGCATATTTGGCAACATTTGATAAAGATTCGGCACGCGATATTCACCCTAATAATAGAAAAAGAGTAGTAAGAGCCATACAATATTATTTAAAAACAAAAAAACTTTTAAGTTCTCGCAAGAAAATGCAACATGGCGACCTAATTTATGATACATTATTACTAGGGATAGAAATGTCGCGTAATACTTTATATCAAAACATAAATGAACGCGTTGATATAATGTTGGAACGCGGATTATTAAATGAAGTTGAACAGCTCGTTAACCAAGGATACGAATCATGTCAAAGTATGCAAGCGATTGGCTATAAAGAAATGGTGCCCGTAGTGAAAGGCGAGATGGATTTAGAGGATGCAGCAGTTATTTTAAAGCAGCATTCAAGAAATTATGCAAAGCGCCAAATGACATGGTTTAAAAATAAACTAGATGTTGTATGGTTAGATAAAGAGCAGCGTTCACTATCATTAATGTTAGAAGAAGTTTCCGCCCTAATAAAGACAAAGGAGTAACACAAAGAATGATTAAACATGAAAGCATCCAAGACAAATTCCTAGGCCAATTTAGGGATGAAAAAACGAAAGTCGTCGTTTTTTTAATCAATGGCTTCCAAATGAAAGGAATCATTGAGGATTATGACAAGTACTTAGTTTGCTTACAATCACAAGGAAAACAACATCTGATTTATAAGCATGCTATTAGTACATTTACCATTGATGATGCTGAAGAATAATTAATTATTAAAAACAAAACGATGGAATGGGACTGAAATCGATTTTTTTAACTGACATTTCGTAGTCCCACTTAATGAAAAAGAGTCTGAGACAATAATTTATTGTCTCAGACTCTCATTATTTTTAATATAAAATTTTGTCTCAAAATTTACGATTAAAGTACATCTTCAATTTCAGCCTTAATTTGTTCAGGTTTCTTTTGTGGTGCGAAACGATTAACAACGTTACCTTCTCTATCTATCAAGAACTTTGTGAAATTCCATTTAATCTTTTCATTTAAAAAGCCATTTTGTGCTTCAGTTAAAAATTTAAATAAAGGATGTTGATGCTCGCCTTTAACATCAATCTTCTCATGCATAGGGAAGGTAACACCGTAGTTGATTTTACAATTATGTGTGGCCTCTTCACCAGTACCTGGTTCTTGACCGCCAAATTGGTTACATGGGAATCCTAAAACAACAAACGATTGGTCTTTATATTCATTGTACAGTTGTTGCAAACCTTCAAATTGAGGCGTGAAACCACATTCACTCGCAGTGTTAACGATTAACATTACTTGTCCTTTGTAATCCTCTAATTGATACGTATCTCCATTTGTTTTTTGAACTTCAATATCATAAATATTCATTTCCATCACCTCTTAAATTAAATTTAACACAATTGAAGCCTATAGTCTTGAAGTACACACTATGATAGAATGGCTAAGAAAACTATGAAACGAGGTGCATATGATGACCCAACAAAAATTACATTCTACAGATAAACAATACGAAACAGCCATACTCGTTGGCGTACATGTGCAATCAGAAGATGAAAATCGCTTTGATTCGACAATGGTAGAACTTGAATCACTTTCAAAGACTTGCCAACTAAACGTGCAAACACAATTTTCACAAAATCGACATCAAGTCGATCATAAATATTATGTAGGTAAAGGTAAATTAGAAGAAATACAAGCCTATATTCAACATCATGATGTTGACGTAGTAGTCACTAATGATGAATTAACGACAGCACAATCGAAAACTTTAAACGGTAATTTAAATGTAAAAATTATTGATCGTACACAGTTAATATTAGAAATATTTGCCTTAAGAGCGAGAAGTAAAGAAGGTAAATTACAAGTTGAATTAGCACAATTAGAATATCTTATGCCAAGACTTCAAGGACATGGTCGTAGTTTATCTCGCTTAGGCGGCGGTATTGGAACACGTGGTCCTGGGGAAACGAAACTTGAAATGGACAGACGTCATATTAGAACACGAATGAACGAAATTAAACATCAGCTTCAAACAGTCATAGATCATCGTGAACGTTATAGAGAACACAGAGAAAAAAACAATGTTTATCAGATAGCGTTAGTTGGTTATACAAACGCAGGTAAATCTTCTTGGTTTAACGTATTGGCAAACGAATCAACATATGAAAAGAATTTACTATTTGCTACACTTGATCCTAAGACGCGTCAAATACAAATTAATGAAGGTTTCAATCTAATTTTATCGGATACGGTTGGATTCATTCAGAAGTTGCCAACAACATTAATTGCCGCGTTTAAATCTACATTGGAAGAAGCGAAAGATGCTGATCTTTTGCTACATGTCGTGGATCGCAGTCATCCAGAATACCGTATTCAATATGAAACGGTAAATGAAATTATTAAAGATCTAGATATGGGAGATATACCACAAGCGGTGATATACAATAAAAAGGATTTATGTACAGAGGTAGAGCCTCCAGCTTCTCCTTCATCTATTTTTGTTTCTACTACAAATCAAGAAGATATTCAAAAAGTGAAAGACTTTTTATTCGAGCAAATTAAACAAACGCTCACATACTATGAAGAACATGTAGCAAGTGCTGATGCCGAAAGATTGTATTATTTAAAGCAACATACTTTAGTGAGTGAGTTAAACTTTGATGAAGATAATGAACAATTTATTATTAAAGGCTATAAAAATGATTAAAGGAAGTTATACATCATGACTGAAATAAAGAAGTTAATAAATGAAGTTGAAACAACATTAGCACCGTATTTTAAAGAGATAGAAACAATCGCATATGAAAATCAAGAAAAGGTCTTAGATGCATTCCATGCAGTGAAAGCAACAGAAAGTGACTTACAAGGTACAACAGGTTATGGTTATGATGACCTCGGCCGTGATCATTTAGAAGAAATATATGCTCGTACTTTTAAAGCTGAAGATGCGATTGTAAGACCTCAGATTATTTCAGGCACGCATGCGATTACTATTGCTTTGCAAAGCACTTTGAAATATGGTGATGAATTATTATATATCACTGGTGATCCATATGATACTTTATTAGAAGTCATCGGTATAAATGGTAATGGTATTGAAAGTTTGCAGGAACACGGTGTGAGCTATAACAAAGTTGACTTAAACAAGGGTACCATTGATGTTGACCGTGTATTACGATCGATAAATGACAAAACTAAAATGATTGCCATACAACGATCAAAGGGCTATGATCAACGCCCATCAATAGGGTTAAATGAAATTGAAGCGGCAATAGAAAAAATCAAGACACATTACCCTAATATTATTATCTTTGTAGATAATTGTTATGGAGAATTTGTAGAACGTCGTGAACCGATTGAATGTGGAGCTGACTTAATTGCTGGTTCACTTATTAAAAATCCAGGTGGCGGGTTAGCTAAAATTGGGGGTTATATTGCCGGTAAAGCATCATTAATCGAACGTTGTGGCTATCGCCTCACAGCACCAGGTATAGGTAAAGAAGCAGGTGCTTCATTGAATTCATTACAAGAAATGTATCAAGGATTTTTCTTAGCGCCACACGTTGTAAGCCAAAGTTTGAAAGGTGCACTATTCACAAGTTTATTATTAGAGAAAATGAACATGCGAACAAACCCTAAATATGACGCACCGAGAACCGATTTAATTCAAACGGTTGAATTTGATACAAAAGAACAAATGATTCAATTTTGCCAAAGCATACAACATGCTTCACCAATTAATGCACACTTTAGCCCTGAACCTGCCTATATGCCAGGATATGAAGATGATGTCATTATGGCTGCAGGTACTTTTGTGCAAGGGTCCTCTATTGAACTTTCGGCAGACGGACCTATTCGACCACCATATGAAGCCTACGTACAAGGTGGTTTAACATATGAACACGTTAAACTTGCAGTATCTAGAGCAGCAGAAAGACTTCAAAAAGAGCAATTAATTTAATAACGTATTATAATGTCAGATGTAAAATCCATATTTTCACGAAAAATTTACGTTAATTATTCGTGAATGAATATGGATTTTTTTAATTTTTTAACATAACTTTCGGTTGTTTTTTTATCTGAAATAAAAATTAGCTTTTGAATCACAGTTATATCAACGTTTTGGCAATGATGTTAGAAAACCTGACATATTTTTGAAATTGCATGTTGAATGTGCTAAATTAAATACAAGTTCAAAAGTAGAGGTGATAGGAATGCAGTCCAATGATACATTAAGACGAAATATGCCTGTCTTCTCTATGAGTGTTGTCACAAAGTTAAGCGAATTATCTGCGAGACAAATTCGTTACTATGAAACACATGAACTAATTAAACCTCAACGTTCAGAAGGGAATAAACGACTTTTTTCATTAAATGATTTGGAACGCCTTTTAGAAATAAAAAGCCTCATTGAAAAAGGCTTTAATATGAGAGGCATAAAACAAATCATACATAATGAACAAGAACATCTCTCTGACGATGAACAACTAACACGGAAAAAAATGATAGTAGAAGCTACACAGAAACCGCAACGAGAAGCGATTCCGATAAATCGTGGTGATTTATCACGTTTTATCAAAAAATAGACTGGAGGACATAGATTATGCCAGAACGTACTTTTAGTAAAGAAGATATTCAAAAGTTTGCTAAGGAAGAAAACGTAAGATACTTACGTCTACAATTTACAGATATTTTAGGTATCATTAAAAATGTAGAGGTTCCAGTAAGTCAATTAGATAAAGTATTAAACAACGAAATGATGTTCGACGGATCTTCAATTGAAGGTTTCGTTCGTATCGAAGAATCAGATATGTATTTATACCCAGATTTAGATACATGGGTAATCTTCCCATGGACAGCTGGACAAGGTAAAGTTGCGCGTTTAATCTGTGATGTTTATAAAACTGACGGTACACCATTCGAAGGTGACCCTCGTGCTAATTTAAAACGTGTTTTAGATGAAATGCAAGAATTAGGTTACACAGATATCAATCTTGGACCTGAGCCAGAATTCTTCTTATTCAAATTAGATGAAAAAGGTGAACCTACTTTAGAATTAAACGATGACGGTGGATACTTCGACCTTGCACCTACAGACTTAGGTGAAAATTGTCGACGTGATATCGTATTAGAATTAGAAGACATGGGCTTCGACATCGAAGCAAGTCACCACGAAGTAGCGCCTGGTCAGCACGAAATTGATTTCAAATATGCTGATGCAATTACAGCTTGTGACAACATCCAAACATTCAAATTAGTTGTAAAAACAATCGCGCGTCAACATAACTTACATGCAACGTTTATGCCAAAACCATTATTCGGTGTGAACGGTAGTGGTATGCACTTCAACGTATCACTATTCAAAGGTGATGAAAATGCATTCTACGATCCAAATGGCGACATGCAAATGACAGACGATGCATTCCACTTCTTAGCTGGTATTATGAAAAATGCACGTGGATTCACTGCAGTATGTAACCCACTTGTAAATTCATATAAACGTTTAGTACCTGGTTACGAAGCACCTTGTTACATTGCTTGGAGTGGTAAGAACCGTTCTCCATTAATTCGTGTACCATCTTCTCGTGGGTTATCAACACGTGTTGAGGTACGTTCAGTAGACCCAGCAGCTAACCCTTACTTAGCACTTGCAGCTATCTTAAAAGCAGGTCTAGACGGTATTAAAAATAAATTAGAAGTACCTGAACCAGTAAATCAAAACATTTATGAAATGAATCGTGAAGAACGTGAAGCGGTTGGTATCCAAGATTTACCTTCTACTTTATATACAGCAATTAAAGCTATGAAAGACAATGAATCTATTAAAGATGCATTAGGTAACCATATTTATAATCAATTCGTTAACTCAAAATCAATCGAATGGGATTATTACAGAACTCAAGTTTCTGAATGGGAAAGAGAACAATATATTAAACAATACTAGGTGCTAAACAAGAGGGAAAATTACTGATAATAAGCGATTCGTGTTATTCAATTTGGATAATGGGAATCGTTTTTTTGTACCCACATATATTTTGGAGTCATTTGGGTGCAAAATGGGTACAATAACTATATAGTGAAATTAAATTAAGAAATGGGACAGAGATTTCGTATTCCCACTCAATGTTAAAGAGTCTGAAGCATCTATTTTTGTCTTAGACTCATATAAAAATAGTATTTTTTATAATGAAAATTTAATAAAGGAGACGTGCCATATGCAACAAGTTAAATTAATGACAGTAAATGCTAGTGAACTTACACAATTAGAGCAAAAGATAAATGAAATGCTCGGACAAGAAGAACTTTCAAATTATAAATTACTAGATTCTACAATTAATCAACAAAGTATCACTAAGTTTTCAGCTGAAGAACAAGAATTTAATGCGATTCTAACATTTGTGAAAGAAGCTTAAATAAAAATAAAGAGATAAAAAGAGCGATGCCAGAAATCCATTATTTTTTAATGATTTCTGGCATCGCTGTAACTTTATTTATTGTTCTTTTTTTATAATCGATTGCACCATTACTATTATAAAACCGACGAAAATCCCTAAGAAAACTGCAACAACAGCAGAAACTAATAAAGGTAATTGAAACTGTACTTGTAATATGATTCCAATAATAATTGCAACTATAATTGCAATAGTAGAAACTAAATTTTCATTTTTCATAATTAACACGTTCACTCCTAACATAACTATTATATATGAAGATATTATTGAAATAAAGCGAGTCTATTTTAGACTAATCGAAAGTTGATTGGTTAAGTTATTAGTTATTGACGTATAAAAAAGATTTATTTATGATAATTTGGAATGTTTTTTTAAAGAGGAGTAAAAATGAAAAATTCGAAAAAAATAATAGCAATTGTTAGTTTAATTATCATTGTAGGTGTATTATTTTTCCAAATTATTAACCATTCTGGTCCATTTAAAGGAAATCATACTGGCACAAAAGACAAAAAGTCAATGGATCGCGTTCATGTGGACAGAGTGGTAGATGGTGATACTTTTGTAGCGCATGACCAACAACATCATAAACTTAAAGTGAGACTCATTGGAGTTGATACACCTGAGACAGTGAAACCACATACAGCTGTTCAACCATATGGTAAGAAGGCGTCTAATTATAGTAAATCACATCTAACAAACAAGAATGTATACTTAGAATATGATCAAGAGAAACATGACCAGTATGGACGAACGTTAGCTTACGTGTGGATGGATAAAAAGAACATGTATAATCAAGAGTTAATTGAAAAAGGACTGGCTCGAGAAAAATACTATGCGCCGAATAATAAATATAGAAGTCTGTTAGAAAAAGAAGAACGCCATGCTCAACAAAAAAATATTAACATCTGGGCTTCATAATAAGTAACAATTTTTCACAAAGGCTTTTGTGTAAATGAAGAAGAGATAGTATACGACAACTGATTCGATAATGCAGTATCCTCAGTTTGTGCGTATAAAAAACCCAACCTCACTATATGAGATTGGGTTTTTTATTAGTCACTTATACTTAATGAAACTGTGCAACGATATTATCAAATTCTTCATTAGATAGACCTGTTTTTGATTGATTAATTGTTTCACCAATTACGTTTCTTAATGATGATTTTGAAGAAACTGTTTCGGCATTGTTTTCTTTTTCTTTAGGTCCTTCAATAATATTTACACTACCATCAGTAAAGTAAACTAATCCGACACTCTTGATTTTAGATGATAAATTTTGATCGAGTTTATTTTCAAGCTCTCTTGTTTTAACAGCTGCTGTTTCATAAGGATCATAATCGTAAAAATCATAAATAACAGAATGTTGCTTAATTTGTTCGGTGAAAGTATAAGTTGATGGGCGTGATGATTGGAATTGACTATGATATTGTGTAGCAACATAACGCCCAACAATTTGATTTAAATCGATACGTTCTGGTGGTAGGTCAGCTTTAGGATCAATTGTAAAGTGGTAAAATGTTTTCTGTTTCCAACTTTTCACATCAATATTGAAAATACCTTTGTCAGAAATAACAACATAATCAAAAGGTCTCATATTTTCAAAAAGAGGGTGCTTTACTGCAAGTTTATCAGTGCCTATAATTTCAAAGTGTTCAATCGTATGATTATCTTTATACTCAGAAAAGATATCGTTTAATACGTGCTTTGCTTTGCGTAAACCATGATGATGTACATCTGTATTCCCATCAAAATGTAACATCTGATTTTTAAGCGATAGTTTTTCTCTTCTAATTGAACTGAGTCTAGCCACCATTTGATTATTGGCGTAATTTTCTGCATCAATACGTCGTTGTAAAAAATGTTTGTTAATGAAAATTGCCGCAATTAGAATAATTATGACAACTATTAATGAATTGACTAATACCATAAAAAATCATCCTCATCGTTAATAATTTGTGTACTTATACGTAAAGGCATCAAAAAATTCTCATTAGTTTTACTTAATCATTAGACGTAATCAATGATGGGTAATTAATTAATCAAGTGCTAACTAATAAAATATATTTATACCTTTAGACAAAAACACATCCCATTATAATTATTGTACGTTTCTGTAAAAATTAAACTTATAAATAGCTATATTAATATATAATTTACATTAAAAGTATGGTAAAAATAGAAAGTAAGCGATTCAAATGCATGATAAATATGGAGGAACAGTAAATGAGTTCTAAAAAGGATTATTTTAACAAATTAATAAAAGAAATAAATAAAGGAGATATTATTGCTTTGGATAATGATCCAATGGCTTATTATATAATTGATACATTAAAAAATGAAAATAAAAAAGTATCAATTATTAGTATTTCTACCGATGTTATTCAATATGTAGCAAAGTATACAAATTTTAATCTCATTTTACCAAATGGAAAAGTTAATCATGCATTTCACGTTATCACAGGAATTAATGAGACCAATACATATAAAAAATATCAGATCCAATTTTATTTTGCAGTGATACCATACATAGATGGCAACGACCTATTACATACAATGCCAGAAGTGGCGACAATACAACGCGCATTAATTAACCAGACGACTGAGTTTGTAGTTATAAACAATCCAGAAAAAGTAAATGTTAGCTCATCAAATGAATACCATATGATATCAGAGCTGTATTAATATGCACCATTTCATTTAAGTAAAAGTAATACATTGAAATATCCATGCACAAATTATATAATAGATATTAATGGAAGCGCTTACTTCCTAAGGAGGTCTTACGTGGATAATCGCCAAGAGAGTACAATAAAATCATTAGTTACCAATTTAAATGAGAAAGTTGGAAATCTATTTAAATACCACGGTGAAATTGCTAAGCAATTATTTTTAACTGATGGTTTTAATATAGAAGGTCGTGTAGATATCAGTGCAGAAAGAAAGTATTTAGGTGAAATTTTAAAGTATATTCCTGACTCACTTAAGATTGAATTAGTAGATGAACATTGCACGACAACAAATTTTCATGAAGCCGACTTCTCAACTATTCAACACGCAAATATTTTCGAGGAAGATAATCTCATCATGACCATCATCGTTTACGATGTCGAAGATGAAATGTGGATGTTTAGATGGAATCATAATATTAGACTCCCTGAAAAGCACATTTATTTTCACTCAATTAAATGGGATGTAGATTATATCAAACCTGAAATTGTATTGATGTATGAGCTATTAGAACCTACAAACTACCATCAAATACCTAATTATAGATCGGTGTTAGATGCTCTAAGTTACTATCAATTTATGACGTTACGTACAATTGTAGGAGACGATCGCATTAATCAAGCTGTTCGTTTTGAAAAAAGAGTAATATAAAAACCCTTCAAATCATAAGATGTTAACGTTAGTTATAGCATTTAAGATTTGAAGGATTTTTTTTATATTTGTAGTGCTTCGCCATTATAACAATATTCGTATGTCGCTTTAACGGCTTTATCAGCATCATCTACGTCAATTCCAAACATCATTGAGATTTCTGATGCACCTTGGTTCATCATTCTTAAATTGATTTTTGATTCTGCTAAAGCGTGCGTAATCATATTAGCCGTACCAATTATGCGATGCATGCCTTCGCCAACAATCATTAAAATAGCTAAATCGTGCTCTACACTTAATTCATCGACATCGCATCTTTGACGGATATCATTTAACACTTTTTGTTCAACATTTTCTATCTCTTTTGAGCGCATGATAATACTGATATTATCAATTCCAGATGGCATATGATCAAATGATATATTATAATCCTCAAGAATTCCTAATACTTTTCGAGTAAAACCGACTTGTCTGTTCATTAAATATTTTTTAATACTTAATACCGTAAATCCTTTGTCACAGCTAATACCACTGACGACATTGTTAGAATTTATTTCACGATCATGTCGAATAAAAGTACCTGTATCATTTGGACGATTCGTGTTTTTAATTACAACTGGAATTCTATCTTTATAAAGTGGCTGTAATGCCTCATCATGAAATACGCCAAATCCAGCATATGATAATTCACGCATTTCACGATATGTAATCTCATCTATAGAGAGTGGATTTGGAACGATAGTAGGGTTTGCTCTAAAAATACCTGAAACATCTGTAAAGTTTTCATAAAGATCAGCGCGAACACCACGAGAAACAATTGCGCCAGTAATGTCTGACCCACCTCTAGGGAAGGTGACTACATAATTTTGACGTGACATACCATAATAACCAGGGATAATTAACTTTTCATCATAATCACGCAGTTTGTATAAAGCTTCATAGGATTGATCGAGGACCTGTGCGTTTTGTGGTAAATCAGTGACTGTAATACCCGCATCACCAGGTGAAATGTAACGTGTTGGAATACCACGACTATTATTGTAGGTTGCGATGAGTTGTGCATTAAAGTTTTCACCACAAGACAACAATGCATCTTGTAAACGTTCAGGTTTATCTTTCAACTGTTTAATAAATGATTCTAAAGTATCATCAATTTGCTCCAGTAAATCGTCTGACATTTCTAAATCATTAATAATATCCGCATATCTTTGAATAATTTCTTGTTTCTTTGCAGTGTAATCAATACCTGCGAGGACTTTTTCATAAAGACGCAACAATAAATCAGTCGTTTTTACATCTTCTTTGTGTCGTTTGCCTGGTGCAGATACAATAATAATCTTTCTATCTTTATCCGCATTTACGATGTCTAATACCTTTTTGATTTGTTCTGCATTGGAAACAGAACTTCCTCCGAACTTCGCTACTTTCATAGTGTCATACAACCTTTCACAAAAATCTGAAAATTTAGTTTAGTTTTTATCTTCTGAATGATAATATATAAATACGCTTTGTTTCGTCCTTTACAAAAAGAAGGAATGAATTTATACTATACCATATCTCAGTATATTTCAACTGTACAATTGTATTTTTAAGAAAAACAATCGGAGGAATGATGACATGAAAGAATTAAATGTAGCCTTGTTAGGCTTAGGAACTGTAGGTTCTGGTGTGGTTAAAATAATTGAAGAAAATAAACAACAAATTAAAGATACGATGGACAAAGATATTAATATTGGCCACATTCTTGTACGTAACAAATCAAAATCACGACCAATTAATATCTCAAAGTATCATTTAACAGAAGATATAGATGAAATATTAAATGATGATACGATTGATATTATCGTTGAGGTTATGGGTGGTATTGAACCAACTGTAGATTGGTTAAAACGTGCACTTAATTCTAAGAAACATGTCATTACTGCCAATAAAGACTTATTAGCAGTACATTTAAACGTATTAGAAGATTTAGCACAAGAAAACGATGTCGCACTGAAATATGAAGCAAGTGTGGCAGGAGGAATACCTATTGTTAATGCGATCAACAATGGTTTGAATGCAAACAATATTACTAAATTTATGGGTATTTTAAACGGTACTTCTAACTTTATATTGAGCCAAATGACTAAAAATGAAAAAACATTCGAAGACGCACTTTCTGAAGCAAAAGAATTAGGTTTTGCTGAAGCTGACCCAACAGATGATGTTGAAGGTATTGATGCAGCTAGAAAGGTTGTTATCACTTCTTATTTAACTTTTAATCAAGTTATTAATTTATCAGATGTTGAACTTCATGGTATGCGTGATATTGAATTATCAGATATCAAAGTTGCAGATAAGTTAGGCTATAAAATTAAATTAATTGGTAAAGGTACGTATGAAAAAGGCAAAGTAAGTGCCTCAGTAGAACCAACATTAATTAGTAAACAACATCAATTAGCTGCTGTTGAAGACGAGTATAATGCCATTTATGTTATTGGTGATGCTGTCGGAGAAACGATGTTTTATGGTAAAGGTGCAGGTAGTTTAGCAACAGGTAGTGCTGTTGTAAGTGACTTATTGAATGTAACGCTTCAGTTTGAATCAAACTTGCATACACTACCACCACATTTTGAATTAAAAACTGATGAAACAAAAGAAATGATGGAAGATGAAAGTGAAGTGGCAATCAAAGAAAAATTAAGTTACTACGTTGTACTTAATACTAAAGATCAAGATTTGAATAATTTAGAAGACGAATTAAAATCCAAGCTTCCACTTCATAAATCACTGCAATTAAGTGGTCGAGATACGTATACTGTAGCAGTTATCGTAGAAGATATAGATGAATTACAAGCATCAACACTAAATGATTCTGGTTTTGAAGTACAAAAAATTTATCCAGTTGAAGGGGTTTAATAAATATGAAACAATGGCAAGGTTTAATCAGCGAATTCGAGTCACATTTACCAGTAAATGAAAATACACCTAAATTAACATTGCAAGAAGGGCAAACGCCACTGATTTATTGCGAAAAAATGTCAGAATATTTAGGTATTGAACTTCATGTTAAATATGAAGGTGCAAACCCAACTGGTTCATTTAAAGATAGAGGAATGGTTATGGCAATGGCTAAAGCAAAGGAAGAAGGCAAAAAAGTAGTCATTTGCGCTTCAACTGGTAATACTTCTGCATCTGCAGCTGCTTATGCTGCACGTGCAGGGTTAAAAGCCATTGTTGTTATTCCAGAAGGCAAAATTGCTCTCGGTAAATTATCTCAAGCCGTAATGTATGGCGCGGAAATTGTGTCTATAGATGGTAACTTTGATGAAGCTTTAGAAATTGTGAAGGAAGTAGCTCAAAATGGTGAAATAGCACTAGTGAACTCAGTCAATCCATACAGAATTGAAGGCCAGAAAACAGGTGCCTTCGAAGTTATCGAACAACTTGGTGGAGAGGCGCCAGATATTTTAGCAATTCCTGTAGGTAATGCGGGCAATATTTCTGCTTATTGGAAAGGCTTTAAAGAATACCATGATAGTCATGGCACGCAATTGCCAAATATGTATGGATTCCAGGCTGAAGGTGCATCACCAATTGTTCAAGATAGAGTAGTTACTAATCCCGATACAGTTGCGACTGCGATTCGTATTGGTAATCCAGCAAGTTGGGATAAAGCCAAACATACACTTGCTGAATCTGATGGTTATATTGATAGTGTTACAGATGATGAAATTTTAGAGGCTTATCAAATGATGGCCCGTAATGATGGCGTGTTTAGTGAACCAGCAAGTAATGCTTCTATTGCAGGCTTAATTAAATTACATCGTGCGGGTAAATTACCTAAAGGTAAAAAAATTGTTGCAGTATTAACGGGTAACGGTTTAAAAGATCCAGACACAGCAATTTCATTGTTAGACAATCCTATCCAACCATTAGCCAACGACAAACAAAGTATTTTAAAGTATATTAAGGAGAAACTTTAATTATGAAAGATGTGCTTCATTTGAAAATACCTGCATCAACAGCTAATTTAGGTGTTGGTTTTGATTCAATAGGTATGGCTTTGAATAAATTTTTATTTTTAGACGTTACCACAAATGATACAAATGAATGGCAGTTTCATCATATCGGTCCTAACTTGGAAGGTTTGCCTACCGATACGACACATTACATTTATCAAATAGCACAAAAAGTTGCGAAGAAATTTGATGTTCAATTGCCTGGTTTAAATATAGAAATGAGAAGCGAAATACCATTAGCTAGAGGTTTGGGTTCATCAGCATCAGCATTAGTGGGCGCTCTCTATATCGCTAATTATTTTGGTGATATAGAATTGTCTAAATATGAATTATTACAACTTGCCACAGAATTTGAAGGTCATCCTGACAATGTAGCACCAACCATTTATGGGGGACTAGTGCTTGGATATTATAATCCTGAAACAAATGTCACTGACGTTTCATACATCGATATCCCACAAGTAGATTGTATCTTGACAATACCTTCATATGAGTTAAAGACGGAAGCGTCACGTGAAGCTTTACCTTCGAATTTTTCACATAAAAAGGCAGTACAATACAGTGCAATCAGTAATACAATGATTAGTGCATTAATTCAACATAATTATTCACTTGCAGGTAAAATGATGGAACAAGATGGTTTTCATGAGCCATATCGTCAACACCTTATACCTCAATTCCAACAAGTTAAAGCTATGGCTAAGTCATTTCAAGCATACGCCACGGTTATAAGCGGTGCTGGACCAACAATCTTGACATTAATTGCACCAGAAAAAAGCGGTGAACTTGTAAGAACTTTAAAACGTGAATTTAATGACTGTAGCTCTGAATTAGTAACAATTAATGTAACAGGTGTGAAATCAAAGATACTTTACCAACGCGATTAAAGTGTGATACTTTATAATACAAGGCGTTGAAAGGAGTTTGACCACATGAATCAATATCAATACATTGTGTTAGACATGGATGACACTTTATTAACTTCCGATAACAAGGTAAGTAAAGATACAGCTGATTATCTTATTCAAATTCAACAACAAGGTTATCACGTGATTCTTGCTTCAGGTCGTCCTACAGACGGCATGCTACCTACAGCTCAATCACTAAAATTAGATGAATTTAACAGTTATATTATTAGTTATAACGGAGGTAAAACATCTCGCGTACAAGATGGAAAGGTAGAAACGAGTCGAACTATACCGAAAGAGCAATTTGATAATATTATAGATTATTGTCGAGAACATGAATTATTTACGCTTACTTATTATGATGGTTATATTGTCTATGATGGTGAACATGAATATATGAACAAAGAATCTGAACTCACTGGTTTACCTATGAAACAAGTTGACGATATAAAAGAGTATATTCAAACTGATGTACCTAAAGTGATGGGCGTAGATTACGAATCACATATTAAAGAATTACTCGATGAATTAGGTAACCAATTTAATGATAAGGTAGATGTAACTACAAATAAGCCAATCTTTTTAGAATTTATGGCTAAAGGTGTTTCTAAAGCAAATGCAGTTTCAAGTTTGTGTGAACAGTTAGATATCGATATCAAACAAGTGATAGCGTTTGGAGACAGTTCCAATGATTTATCAATGCTACAAGAAGTAGGAAAAGGTATCGCAATGGCTAACGCAAACGATGAAATAAAATCAGTAGCAGATTCCGTTACTTTAAGTAATGATGAAGATGGTATCCCATATGCACTTAAACAAATTTTATAATTTAAAATAAATAAAAAAATCCCATCAGTTATATAACTGATGGGATTTTCTATGTACATATAATGTTATTTAGCTGTATGTGTCCATTCATTTTTACCTCGGTGACGTTTAACAAGTGCATACACATGATCTGCTGCATAATCTAAATTAGTATAAATCGTAATTGAAAATGCTGATTGATTTTCTTCGAACTCTTCTTCTAAAAATAAATCTTTTAAATGTTCAAATAGACTTTCCATTTGGGAATGATCTAAACCACTGTATTCTCTTAATGTACGTTTAATAAGGCGATTATTTTTTTCTTCTAGTGATTGTACGACTATAACGAAACGTTCTTCAGTTTCTAATACATCATCAAATAAATTTGTTTGCCCAATCATAATTTCCACCTCTAAAATATGTTGCTCTTGCACATTATTATACTATACTTTGCACATCGTGAAAAATAATTAATCATACTTTGCACATCGTGAAAAATAATTAATCGCAATATATAAAGGGACTTCAACTAAGAGGTTGGGACAAAAATAGTTGTCTCAGCTTCTTTGTCAATGAGGCAGAAGATGATTGAAATAAAAATGCGCTTATATCAAGCTTATCCAATCCTAGTCATCCTTGCCTGGATGGGACTACGAAATTTTTATTAGAAAATTCGATTTCTGTCCCACTCCCAAAAAATAAAATGCATTGAAACAGACAATTTAAGTTTGTCTATTTCAATGCAATATTGATTAATATTTATGTTGCTCTAAATTAATGTCGTTGAGTTTCACAACTTTAGTTTTTTTGATAAATTTATGCGATAAATAAACGAGCATTAAAATTATTATCGGTAAAACATTACGTAATACTGCCATATAGTCACCTGAAATCATTGCTCCGACTGAGTTACCTACAAATAAGATAAGTATAGCAACAATAACAATAATTGGACCCAATGGGTAAAATGGTGCTTTATAAGGTAAAACATCATCTGGGTTTTTGTGTTGCTTTTTAATTGCTCGACGTAATCTGATTTGAGCTAAAATACTTGATCCCCAAACCACGATGACTAGCGATCCAATAATGTTTAATAACGAAAAGACAATATCTGACTTAAATTGCGCGATTATAATAACTGTAAAGATCACTAAAAAACTCATGCAAATAGATAATATAGGTAATTTCGTTGTTTTTTGCAGTTTGCCGAAGACTTTAGGTGCCTGGCTATCTTCAGCTAATGAGAATAACAGTCGACTTGTCGTATAGATTCCTGAATTAGCAGCTGATAATAGTGAGGTCAATATAACAGCATTTATCACAGAGGCAGCAAATGCAATACCGATACGATCAAAAACAATTGTAAACGGGCTTTGTGTAACTGATTCATGTTTATTTAATAATAATGAATCATTATAAGGGATAATTGCCGAAATCACTGCGATAGAAAGGACGTAGAATAACAATATTCTCCAGAATACTTGTTTAATTGCCTTTGGCATAGACTTATTTGGATTTGATGATTCCCCAGCTGTGACTGCCACAACTTCTGTACCACCGACAGAAAAACCAGCAATAAGTAACACAGCTAAAAATCCTGAAAATCCTCCAACAAAAGGAGCTTCCCCCGTTATGAAATTATGTGTTCCATAAGTTTTTCCGCCTAAAATACCTACAATTGTTAAAATACCGACGACGATAAATATTAAAATTGTTACTACTTTAATTAAAGATAACCAAAATTCAGTTTCGCCGAAAGCTTTAACTGAAAAGATATTGAGTAAAAATAATAAAACTAAAAAGATTATGCTCCAAATTACTGGATTAAAAAAGTGAAATACGTCCCAATAATTTAATACGTTTGCTGCAATGATAATATCGACACTTGAAACAAGTAACCACATCAACCAGTATAACCAGCCCATTGTAAATCCTAGGGAACTGTCTACGAATCGAGTGGAGTATGAGCTGAACGAACCCGATACAGGGTAAAAGGTTGCCAGCTCTCCAATCGAAGACATAAGGAAATACAACATCACACCGATAATTAAATAAGCCAGTATTGCGCCACCAGGTCCTGCTTGAGCAATAACACTTCCTGTTGCTACAAATAAACCTGTACCAATGGCACCTCCTATAGCAATCATCGAAATATGACGAGAACTGAGACCACGTTTCATGTTATTTTTATTTTCTGTCATGTATGCGTCTCCTATATTCTTAAAATTTATATAAGTTACATTTTAATGCTTTTACTACCTTATGGCAATGCTTTTTTAATGAACTAGGAATTAAAATTAGAATATTCAGAAATTTATAATCATTCTAGTTTATTTTGTTGATTTTAAGGAGGCGATAGATTACTATTAAGCTAGATTATAATAATTATAGTTGAGGACAACTGAGGAGGAACCTATATGAGTAATAGAAGACATTTAACTAGTTTATTCGGAGCTCCAGTTTCAGATAGAGAAAATAGTATGACTGCTGGGCCTAGAGGTCCACTTGTAATGCAAGATTGGTATTTCTTAGAGCAAATGGCTCATTTTGATCGGGAAGTCATACCAGAAAGAAGAATGCATGCGAAAGGTTCAGGTGCATTCGGTACATTCACAGTGACAAATGATATCACGCAATATACATCAGCTAGTATCTTTTCAAAAGTTGGAAAACAGACTGAAATGTTCGCACGTTTTTCAACTGTAGCTGGCGAAAGAGGCGCTGCTGATGCAGAGCGAGATATTCGTGGTTTTGCTTTAAAATTCTACACTGATGAAGGGAACTGGGATCTAGTTGGAAATAATACTCCGGTATTCTTCTTCAGAGATCCAAAACTATTTGCTAGTTTAAACCATGCAGTTAAACGCGACCCAAGAACAAATATGCGCAGTGCACAAAATAATTGGGATTTTTGGACGTCACTTCCAGAAGCATTGCATCAAGTGACTATATTAATGTCTGACCGCGGTATACCTAAAGGGTTTAGAAATATGCATGGTTTTGGTTCACACACATATTCTATGTATAACGAACAAGGTGAACGTGTTTGGGTGAAGTTTCATTTTAGAACACAACAAGGTATAGAAAATTTATCACAAGATGAAGCGGCTCAAGTCATTGCGAATGATAGAGAGTCTTCTCAACGTGATTTATTTGAAGCAATTGAACGTGGTGATTTTCCTAAATGGAAAATGTATATCCAGGTTATGACTGAGGAACAGGCAAGAAATCATAAAGATAATCCTTTTGATTTAACTAAGGTATGGTACAAAGGAGATTATCCATTAATAGAAGTTGGAGAATTTGAACTTAATCGTAACCCAAACAACTATTTCCAAGATGTAGAGCAAGCGGCATTTGCACCAACAAATATTGTGCCTGGTATTGATTTTTCACCAGATAAAATGTTGCAAGGTAGAATATTCTCATATGGGGATGCCCAACGTTATAGACTAGGTGTTAATCATTGGCAAATACCTGTTAACCAACCTAAAGGGGTCGGCGTAGAAAATATCTGTCCATTTAGTAGAGATGGACAAATGAGAATTTTAGATGATAATCAAGGTGGCAGCACACATTACTATCCAAATAGTACTGGTGCCTTTGAAGATCAACCACAATATAAGAAACCTTCTTTACAAGTAGAAGGCGATGTATATGAACATAATTATCGTGAAGATGATGACAACTACTTCGAACAACCTGGACGACTGTTCCGTATACAATCGAAAGAACAACAAGAACGTATCTTTAAAAATACAGCTGATGAAATGCAAGGTACAACTTTAGAAGTTCAACATCGTCATATTCGACATTGTTTTAAAGCAGATCCAGATTACGGTAAAGGTGTTGCTAATGCTTTAGGTATTGATATTAGTAATGTGGATTTAAACCTACCTGATTAAGCGAAGCGATTTACCTTACGTTAGTACGTTTCTAACGTTGAATACACTTTATCCTTAATTACATTTTAGTTATTACACCAGAGTAAAATAAAAAGACCGGCTACGAGTGTTTGCAATTGTAATGCGTTCGTAGTCGGTCTTTATTAAAATTTAATTTTAAAACATGTCGCATTTTAAAAGTTATTATTTGGAGGAGATTATTTCGTTTCACGATGTAATGTATATTTATTTAATCTAGGGCAGTATTTTTTAAGTTCAATACGCTCAGGATTATTTCTTTTATTTTTAGTAGAAATATAATTACGATCTCCACATTCTGTACATGCTAATGTGATATTTACGCGCAATGTTTACACCTCTTTCTTAACAGGAATGATTACGTTTTAAAATTTTAGCATATAGTGACAAGGGAATCAACTCCATTTTTACATTTTATAAATAATAGCTTTAAACTTTTAACAATGAATAAAAGGTTTATAGGTAGATGTGTAATTAATTTGAAATTTTAGACATTACAATAGTAGAAACAAGTTATATTTGCTCAAAGTTGCATAGTCATATATAGCAATCAAAGAAATACATAAGAAAAATATTTCAATGTGCTATTTGACTATATAAAAATGTGTGTTACTATAATAAAACGTAATCATTACGATTTAATAGAGGAGGTTTTATGGAATGGCTAAAAAATCAAAAATAGCTAAAGAACAAAAACGCCAAGCTTTGGTTGAACAATATTATGAATTAAGAAAAGAACTAAAGGCAAAAGGTGACTATGAAGCTTTAAGAAAGCTACCAAGAGATTCATCACCGACACGTTTAACAAGACGTTGCCAAGTTACTGGTCGACCAAGAGGTGTTTATCGTAAATTTCGCATGTCAAGAATTGCTTTAAGAGATTATGCACACAAAGGTCAAATTCCTGGCGTTAAGAAATCAAGCTGGTAAATTTATGATTTTATAGTAAAGGCTGTGACTCGAAATAATGACACAGCCCTTTTTATTTGTATAACCCCATGAGTCATAAAAAAATAGAATGTAACAAGATGAAATCATTAATTTTGTTTTCATAATATATTGTTACGATGATACAACCTTAGTCCATTTACATTTGTTCAAAAACAATGTATATTATCTAATGGTTAAGAAGAGATATAGTTTTATTTAGAAATTGAGCCAGAATGTGTAAGACTGAGCGACAATTAATAAATAATTGAACGAATTTGCCAAACAATATTAATAATTAAGAGATTGGGGTTTCTATACTATGAAAATATTTGATTACGAAGATATACAATTAATACCAAATAAATGTATCGTTGAAAGTAGAAGTGAATGTGATACTACAGTAGAGTTTGGTCCAAGAAAATTTAAATTACCAGTAGTACCTGCAAATATGCAAACAGTTATGAATGAATCACTAGCAAAATGGTTTGCTGAACACGATTATTTCTATATCATGCACCGTTTTGAAGAAGATAAAAGAAATAATTTCATTAAAGAAATGCAAGAAAACGGATTATTTGCTTCAATTTCAGTTGGGGTAAAAGCACGTGAATTTGATTTTATTAAAGAATTAGCTAGTGAAAACTTAGTGCCTGAATATATTACAATTGATATCGCCCACGGTCATTCAGATTCTGTAATCAATATGATTAAACATATTAAACAACATCTTCCAGAAAGTTTTGTTATTGCAGGTAACGTGGGTACACCTGAAGGCGTTCGTGAACTAGAAAATGCTGGTGCTGATGCAACGAAAGTAGGTATCGGTCCAGGGCGAGTTTGTATTACAAAAATTAAAACAGGATTTGGAACAGGCGGTTGGCAGTTATCTGCACTTAACCTGTGTAGTAAAGCAGCTCGTAAACCAATTATCGCTGATGGTGGTCTTAGAACACACGGTGATATTGCAAAATCAATTCGTTTCGGAGCTTCAATGGTAATGATTGGCTCACTATTTGCCGCGCATGAAGAATCACCTGGTGAAACTGTTGAATTAGATGGAAAATTGTATAAAGAATACTTCGGTAGTGCATCAGAGTTCCAAAAAGGTGAACATAAAAACGTTGAAGGTAAAAAAATGTTTGTTGAACATAAAGGTTCATTAAATGATACTTTAATTGAAATGCAACAAGATTTACAAAGTTCAATTTCATACGCAGGTGGGAAAGATTTAAATTCACTTAGAAAAGTAGACTATGTAATTGTTCGTAATTCAATTTTCAATGGGGATAGAGACTAATTCCATAGAGAAGGTGTAAACGATTAAAAAGTTTGTATTATATGTAGTCGCATTGTTACTCATTGTGTTAATTATACCTATAAAGGAACCTAAACCAATTCAATCATTTGAACAACAAGTGAAGTCTCATGTGGCAAGTTGGACATCAGATACGTCAGAACCTCAAAAGACTTTAAAAGTACCTGAAAAACAAGCATTTGCTTTTAACAATATTCAAATGCATATGTCGAAAAGTAAAGTAGAACGTAATTTAGGTAAAGCTAAACGCGTAACGTCAAATGAATATGGTACAAATTGGTATACTTACTATAACGATAATTATCGTTCATTTGTGATGGTAAGTTATATAGATAATAAAGTTAACGCTTTATATAGTAATCAGAATGTCATCTCTTCTAAATCAAAGATTAAGTATGGTACACCGAAAGACAAAGTGAGAAATAGGTTAGGTCAACCGATAGATGCCAAGAGAAAAGGTTTCGTAAGATATGAAATAAAAGATAAAGAATATGATACATTCCATGATAATAAAATTTATACAACTGCATTTTATGATGAACATAATGACAATAATTTAACGGCGATGCTCCAAGTGAGTGATCAAATGGAAAATCGTTTACAACAACAATATGGTGCACCTTCAGATAATTTAGCTAAAAGCTTTGAATTACAGAACTTTGATCTCGTAAATGCGGAAAGAGTACAACATGGTATTTCGACATTAGATTATAGTTCAGGCATATCTGATACTGCGAGAAAACACAGTGAAGATATGGCAGAGCATCAATATTTTGCTCATGATAATCAATCAGGAGAATCTCCATTTGACCGAATGGAAGCGGATGGCCATGAGTTTAATACGGCTGGAGAAAATTTAGCATATGGCCAAACAAGTAGTATATTTGCTCATCAAGGCTTAATGAACTCATTAGGACATAGGAAAAATATCTTAAATCGTAAGTTTAAAACATTAGGGGTAGGCAGTGACTTTAATGATGAGCGTCAGCCATATTGGACTGAAGATTATACCGGTTAATGTTTAAATGAAAATTTGAATGGGTATCATTTCTTTTGTGAGGATGAGAAAGATATGTCTACAAACAAAGAAGAAAAAACAGAAGATATATTAGAAAAAGTAAAAGAAGTTTTAGAAATTAAAGATGAAAAATAAGAGGTTGAGCATAACGCTCAACCTCTTTGTTTTTTGAGAGTGTCTTTATATCTTATTTGCAGTATTACATTTCTCTAAAGAGACCTACTACTTTTCCTAATACTGTCACTTGTTCTAAATAAATTGGTTCCATCGTTGAATTCTCAGGTTGTAAACGATAGCGTGTTTTTTCTTTGTAGAAACGTTTAACTGTCGCTTCATTTTCTTCTGTCATAGCCACTATGATATCACCATTTTCAGCGATTGTTTGACTTCTAACGATTACTCTATCTCCATCTAAAATTCCAGCTTCTATCATACTATCACCTATGACAATTAATATAAAAATATCACTGTTATGTGTTGATGTGAAGTGTTCTGGTAACGGGAAGTATTCTTCAACATTTTCTACTGCAGTGATTGGAATACCGGCAGTGACTTTACCAATAACAGGAACATGAATTGTTTCTTCCATGTTGATTGGTTCGCCTAACTGTTCGCTTACTATTTCTATCGCACGAGGTTTCGTCGGGTCTCTCTTAATGTATCCTTTTTCTTCAAGTCGAGATAGATGGCCATGTACAGTTGAGCTTGATGCTAATCCGACTGCTTCTCCAATTTCACGCACACTTGGTGGATAACCTTTTAATTGTACAGTTTGCTTAATAAAATCAAAAATTTCAGTTTGACGTTTAGTTAATTCTTTCATAATAGGCACTCCCTAATTTAATTTGTCTTCATTATAGCATGCTTAAACACCTTTTACAAACGTTTGTTCGTTTTGGTGTTGACTTAGAACATTCGTTCTGGTATATTAAAAATACAAACAAACGTTCTAGGAGTGAGTTAAATGTTTTCTATATATAAAGAAGAAATTATGAATTATTTAATTGTAATGATAGTAACTATGGTCATTTTTAGTATATTTATCTTAAATGCATACCATAATGCAAATACAGAACATCCGTACGAATTAGAAGATCATCAAGTGTCTAAACAAGATTCATTGCAACATCAATTATCGATAGATGAGAAGAAAGAAACCGAACATGATCATCATTCTATGATGTTAGCTGTGAATTAAAACTTTTCTAAGTCAATTTGATTATTAAGGATTGGGGAGATAGTGAGCGAAACTATTTAGTTTCGTTCACTTTTTTGTTATATTTTTTATATTATGAAAGACGGAGGTTAACAATGGGTAACAAAGATCAAGTAGATATTAAACGAATAAATGAATTAGCAAAAAAGAAAAAAGAAACTGGATTAACAGAAACTGAAGCCAAAGAACAATCTAAATTAAGAAAGGCATATTTAGATTCTTTTAGAAAAAGTTTCAAACAACAAATTGAAAATACCCGCGTTATTGACCCAGAAGGGAATGACGTTACTCCTGACAAAGTTAAGAGAAAATTAGATTCAAAAAAATAGATAGCATTTTAACATAAACATTATTTTGTTAAAGATAAGATCAATCGTGTATAATGATTATGAAATTTGCAAGTAGAAAGGAAGTAATATAGATGAATAGAGAGAAAGATCAATTAGCGATTGATACAATAAGAGCTTTGAGTATCGATGCAGTTGAACAAGCGAATTCAGGGCATCCTGGACTTCCGATGGGCGCAGCTCCTATGGCATATACATTATGGACACGCCATTTAAACTTTAATCCACAATCTAAAGATTTCTTTAATAGAGATCGTTTTGTGTTATCAGCTGGGCATGGATCGGCTTTACTTTACAGTTTATTGCATGTTTCAGGAAGCTTAGAACTTGAAGAGCTTAAACAATTTAGACAATGGGGTTCTAAAACACCTGGACATCCTGAATATAAGCATACAGACGGTGTAGAAGTTACAACGGGTCCACTTGGACAAGGTTTCGCTATGTCTGTTGGTATGGCAATGGCTGAAAAACATTTAGCAGGTAAATTTAATAAAGAAGATGCAAATGTTGTAGATCATTATACTTATGTACTTGCTTCTGATGGGGATTTAATGGAAGGTATTTCTCATGAAGCTGCTTCATTAGCAGGTCATAGTCAGCTAGACAAATTAATTGTGCTATATGATTCAAATGATATTTCTTTAGATGGCGACTTAGATAAAGCATTTTCTGAAGATATTAAAGGTCGTTTTGAAGCATATGGTTGGGAACACATTTTAGTTGAAGATGGTAACGATATTGATGCGATAGATCAGGCGATTGAAAAAGCTAAAAAACAAAATGCACCAACAATGATTGAAATAAAAACAGTTATCGGCTTTGGTGCTCCTAACAAACAAGGTACACATGGGGTACATGGTGCACCTTTAGGTGAAGACGAAAGAAAATTAGCACTCGAACAATATGGTTTAGACCCTGAACAACGTTTTAATGTTCCAGATGAGGTTTATGAAATATTCCAGCAAACAATGTTAAAACGTGCTAATGAACAAGAAGATGATTGGGATAAACTTGTAGAACAATACAGTAAACAATATCCAGAACTTGCAGAAGAATTCAAATTAGCTATTAGTGGTAAATTACCTCAAAACTACAAAGATGAATTACCAGAATTTGAAGCAGGTCATAGTGGTGCTTCTCGTGCTGATTCAGGTGAAGTTATTCAAGCTTTAAGTAAATCAGTTCCATCATTCTTCGGTGGCTCAGCAGATTTAGCAGGTTCAAATAAATCTAACGTGAAAGAAGCAACTGACTTTGATAAAGATACACCAGAAGGTAAAAATATTTGGTTTGGTGTTCGTGAATTTGCGATGGGCGCAGCAGTAAATGGAATGGCTGCTCACGGTGGTTTACATCCTTATGCGGCTACATTCTTTGTTTTCAGTGACTATTTAAAACCTGCGCTTCGTTTATCATCAATTATGGGATTAAATTCAACATTTATCTTTACTCATGATTCAATTGCAGTAGGTGAAGATGGTCCAACTCATGAACCTATTGAACAATTAGCAGGTTTACGAGCAATTCCAAATATGAATGTTATCCGTCCAGCAGATGGTAATGAAACACGTGTTGCTTGGGAAGTTGCTCTCGAATCTGAAGGCACTCCGACATCTCTTGTCTTAACTAGACAAAATCTTACAACGATGGACTTATCTAAAGAAACAGTTGAAGAAGGTGTAAGAAAGGGCGCTTACACAGTATTTGAATCAAAACAAGAACCTGAATTCTTATTATTAGCGACAGGATCTGAAGTTAATTTAGCGATTGAAGCAGCTAAAGATCTTGAAGCTCAAGGAAAAGGTGTACGTGTTGTATCAATGCCAAACTGGCACGCATTTGATCAACAATCAGATGAATATAAAGAATCAGTCATTCCTTCTTCAATCACTAAACGTGTTGCAATTGAAATGGCATCACCATTAGGTTGGCATAAATACGTTGGAACAGAAGGTAAAGTGATTGGTATCGATGGATTTGGTGCAAGTGCTCCAGGCAATTTAGTCGTAGAAAAATACGGCTTTACTAAAGAAAATGTATTAAACCAAATTCAAACATTTTAATTAATATAAAATAAAACTTTAAATTAAGTTGAAAAACGGTCTGATATTTACTATCGGATCGTTTTTTTATACACAAATATTGGATAAATTTATATAATGTAATTAATAGAAAATATGTCACTAACAGAAAAGAGACAAAAGAAGTGACGAAAATACAAAAGTTAAAACTACAAACATTTTTCAATAATTTTATAAGTGCTATCAGTATTGTAATGATAATATACATTATATTTTTCATGTAGCTAAATAAATTTTTACTAAGGCAAAAAAATGGGATTGAGCGAACTTTTTTAAGTTCACTCAATCCCTTTATTCATAGACTATTTAGCCTTTTTAAATTGTGCATCTTGGTTTTTATTCATCATTGTCATCATTTGGTTGATTTTCTTTTGTGATGGTTTTTGACCCATTTGCATCATCATCATACGTAACATTTCTTCGTTAATTGGTGGGTTCTTTTTAAGATAATCCATCATGTATTTTCTAGCAAGGAAAAATCCACCGACCAATCCTAAAATAAGTGCTAAAACGATGATAATTATAGCGATCCATACTGGCATTGTTTCACCCACTTTCCTATCGATATGAATTTTACTAAAAGTTATACCTTTTTTCAAGGGTTAAACCAATCATATATACTGACCCCAAGTATTATATCAAGTTTAATTTCACTTTGTAAATAAATGAATTAGAACTCGACATTTAAAACTATAAATGGCCTAATGTATATTCATGAATAGAATTAAATATCTCTCGTAAATAAATTTAATTAATCATTAATTGAGTGTAAAATTAATCAGAATAATACAACTTATATAAATTTATTACATTTAGTTGACTATAATATTACAGAATGTTACATTTAGATTACAAAATAAGTGAAAGGGGAAACATGTTACATGTTTAAGAAAAATTTTGGTTTAATTGGAGCTAGTTTAGTTGCAGGAGCGATGTTACTTATTAATCAACCAGCACAAGCATCTACACAAGGTGAAAATGAATTACAAAATGATGCGTTACAACGTGTAGAAACAGAATTCCATTTAGACGGGAACGTAGATGTATTAGGTAAAGGTATGGTAGATAAAGGTGATTATTACTCAATTTCATTAGCTAATTCAGCTGGCGCTGGTGGTATGTATGAAATTAAAATTATGAAAAATACTGGTAAAGTTTATTATGGTGATACTACACCTGCAACATATGAAAGTGCAGGCTATTTAGATTTAAGTAAATACGATTTAGACTAGTTTGAAATAAAGTCCTTTTATAAAGATAAAAAAGTTATAAAATGTTGAGATTAATTTGCTGAAATAAGACTCGTCGTGGTTTAAAATCACGGCGAGCTTTTTTAATTTTAAATATTCAGAATAATTATTTTAAATCGGAGTATATATTTGATATAATAATTAACCATAAAGGAGGTAGTAATAAGTGAAAGACGCTTATACCATGCATGATAAAGAAGTTTTAGATCGTCTTGCAAACATGCATATTAATTTTTCTAATGAAGCCTCATTCAAGAAATATCATCAAGCCATGCAAATACATGACATGGATTATTTAAGAGACTTATTAAATGATGTATGCAATTCTAACGATGTAACGCAAACAATGTAAATATATAATAAAATCAATTTAGCCGAAATTTGATTTTGAGATTAAACCTTTCACAGTTCCTAGAAATTAGGTAGCTATGAAAGGTTTTCTTTTTAAATTAATCTATGAAAAATTTTAATTATATTAGAGTGAATTTGTGAGTAAATAGTGAAATAAAGTAAGTAGGTACTGACCTAAAAAGTGTAAAGTGATATACTAACAAAGTGATTTAACATATAGAAATTTAAAGAAGGTGTAGCATGCTCTATTTAGTCTTTTCGATTGTCTTTGCTTTTTTAATGGGGATTGGTGTCGTAATCATTCGTATGAAAGCACAGAAATTTCCAGTCAATGAAAAGAAAATTATTTTACCACCATTTTTTATGGCCACAGGTGCATTAATGTATGTAATTCCGTATTTTAGATTAACAGGTTTAGAAATTTTAGAATGTATTATCTTAGGATTTTTATTTTCTATTGTACTTATTTGGACTTCAAGATTTGAAACAGACGGTACAGAAATTTATATGAAACGCTCTAAAGCTTTTCCAATTATTTTAATTTCTTTATTAGTAATTCGAACTGTTATTAAAATCTTTGTCAGTAACCAAATTGAACCTGGCGAAGTTGCAGGTATGTTTTTCTTATTAGCATTTTGTATGATTGTACCTTGGAGATTAGCCATGCTTTATAAATTTAAAAAAGTAAAGAAATCATTAGTTAAATAATAAACAGCAGATGTAATGATGTATCTACCAGCCTTAAATGGCTGGTAGTTTTTTTGTTTAAACTCGATATAGTACTTGTAACGAGTAAGAAAATGTTATAAAATGAAATTAATACGAACAAACGTTCTATAAGAGGTGAAAAGATGAAGGTTATTCATACAGGTGATTGGCACTTAGGTAAGATACTTAATGGTAAATCTTTATTAGAAGACCAAGCGTATATTTTAGATCAATTTATAAATTCTATGCACAATGAGCAACCTGACGTAATTGTTATTGCGGGGGATTTGTACGACACGAGTTATCCAAATAAAGAAGCTATACAGTTGCTTGAAAAAACAATAAACAAATTAAATTTAGAAATGCATATTCCTTTAATCATTATTAGTGGTAATCATGATGGTAAAGAACGACTAGATTATGGTTCACGTTGGTTTGAAAGATCACAATTTTATATTCGTACGCGACTAGAAGATATGAATAAGCCTATCTCTATAAATGGTATTGATTTTTATACAATGCCATTTGCAACAATAAACGAAATTCAGGATTACTTTAGTGATGATTCGATAACAACACATCAACAAGCAGTAAGTAAATGCCTGAAATACATACAACAATCAATTAATAACGAAAATATTAATATATTAATTGGACATTTAACAGTGCAAGGCGGCATTAGGTCTGAATCAGAAAGACCTTTAACGATTGGCACTGTGGAATCCGTTGAAGAGGACACTTTTAACATGTTTGATAAAGTCATGTTAGGTCATTTACATCATCCATTTAGTATTAATTCTGATTTTATTAATTATAGTGGTTCTTTACTTCAATATTCTTTTTCAGAAGTTAACCAAGCGAAAGGTTATCGACGTGTTGAAATAGAGGAACATCAAATCAAAGATCAGTTTATACCATTAAAACCTAGGAGAGAACTGGAAGTTGTAGAAGGTGATTATGAAGATGCTATACATGAGCGACTTGCTATAAAAAATAAAGAAAATTATTTGCATTTTAAGTTAAAGCATATGTCTCATGTGACTGATCCAATGATGCACTTAAAGCAAATTTATAAAAATACTTTAGCATTAACAAACCAATCATTCGAATTTAATACTTCTATTTATCAATCAGATGAAGAAATTCAAAAGTTTGAAGACGAAACGATTATTAAAAAGTTTTATGAAGAAATAACGGATGAAACGTTAACGTCTGCTCAAAACGATAAATTAAACTATATATTAAATGACTTTCTTAATGGAGGTGACGCGTAAATGAAACCATTAGTTGTTAAATTAAAAAACTTTGGCCCTTTTTTAAATGAAACGATAGACTTTCGACAGTTACAAGAAAATCATTTGTTTTTAATTAGTGGAAAGACTGGATCAGGGAAAACAATGATTTTCGATGCTATTGTGTTTGCATTATTTGGTGAGGCCTCAACTAAAGATAGAAAAGAAGGAGAATTACGCAGTCATTTCGCAGATGGTAAATCACCAATGATAGTAGAATTCGAGTTTAAGATTAGAAATCAACAATTTAAAATCATTCGCCAAGGTGCTTTCCATAAAGAAGGAAATAAAAGCCCAACATTAGGTCAATTATCAATTTATGAATTGGTGGATAATCAATATAAATTGATAGAAAGCAAAATTAGTAGTGGAAAACGCTATCTAATTGATTTGTTAGGTGTTAACGTTGAACAATTTCGTCAGTTATTTATTTTGCCTCAAGGTGAATTCAAGAGATTTTTACTTTCTAAAAGTTCAGAGAAACAAGAGATATTAAGAACGTTATTTAATAGTCAACGATTCGTAGATATTCAAAATAAATTATCTGAGGACATTAATGAAGTAAAGTCCCATATCGAACAACAATATCAATTATTAGAATCAAATTGGCAAGAAATCAATACTTTTGATAATGAAATACTGAATGCGCATAAACAAATCACAGCTAGACAGACACAAAAAATACTAGAATTATTACCAGAATATACTGAAATAGGTCACTCAATTAAGAACGAATTAAAACAACAAAAAGACTTTCAAAGTAAAATGCTTAAAGATGCTGAAATTAAATTAGAAAAAAATTTAAAGTTAGAAGAGGCATTTAAAAATTTAAAAACTAAAAATGAAGAGTACGAAAAACTAATAACTGAAGAATCAGAGATAAAGACAAAAGAAAAATTAGTTAAAGAACTTAACGAAGTAAGACCTATTGCAACACTTGTTGATACCCAGCAAAAGTTATTAGACAAAACTGCAAAGACAACAACTGAATTAGAAGAAAAGCAAAATATTGTTATTGATATTTCGAAACAACTAGAAACGCATTCAATAGAATTAAATCAATATAAGACAAATAATGAGGAAATTGAGAAAAAAAGAGAATTTTTAAATCAGTGCAAATTATTTTATGAAAATGCTCAAAAATATCAAACATCATATCATAGCTTAAAACAATTAACTGAAACATATGATGAAATGGCGAATAAGTATCAGCAACAGCAAAATAAATTGAATGAGCAAAAAAATAAATTGAATAATAGGAAAGCAGATTATTCGAAAATTGAAAGTTTAAATGAAGAGATTTATAAATTGACTAGCCATATTAATGAATTAAAACAAATAGATAAAAGAAAAGAAGAACATCAACAATTAGCAGAAGAAACAATACAAATTGAAGAAAAATTAGAACAAAGTTTAAATGAAATCCAATTATTAAAAGATAAATATGCATCAATTGATAAATCTAATATTGATTTAAATAATAAACAAGAAATTATAGCCAATATACAATCTGCTATAGAAGTAGGTGAGCAATGTCCTATTTGTGGTCATGAAGTAACAGAAGTTGAACAACATGTTGATTTTGAAGACATATCGAAAAGACATCAAGAGATTGCAGAATTAGAAAATTTATTAAATCAACAACAAAATAAAAAAATTCAATACGAGAGTGAATTACGTATAAAAAGGGAGCAACTATCAAAGTTCGAAACAGATATCAAAACAGACACAAAAACTGATGACTTAGAAAATCAACTTCAAAATAAAGAAAATGAGAAACGGCAGTTAAATGAAGAAAATAAACAAGTCGAGCAACTCAAAGAGCATTTACAACAACTTAATCAAGCTGAACATGATTCACAATTGAAATTAAAAAATATCGATCATGAAATCAAACAAAACGAAATTACTATACAAGATTTTGAAAAAACAACACAATACCAAGACGTAACGTTATTTGTACAAAATTATAAGCACGAGTTGAAAACTGTACAAGACTATGACACGTCCTTATCTGAACTAGAGCGCACTGTGCAAAATTTAACTAACAAATTATCAATTGAACAGAACAATGTTCATTTTCTAAGTCAAAACGTTTCTGAAACAAAAGCAGAATTAAAACAAATGGATAACCAAATCAATTCAGAGATGAAAAAAATTGGCTTTGATTCTATTGATCAGATAAAAATCGTAATGGAACGTTTACCTGAAAAAGATAAATTGGAACGCACAATTGAACAATATAAGAAGAATAGACAGACGCTTGAAATAGAAATTGAGCAATTGAAAAAACAAACAGAAAATGAACAATTAGAAGATATTACTCAACTAAAATCACAACTACAAGAACAGCAACAATCATATGAACAAATTGCCTCACAACTCAGCCAACATGAATATAAAGTAGAATTTAATGAGACAAAAATAAAAATTATTAAACAAATGGTGGAAAAGTTAGAAGAAGATTTAAAAGAACAACAAGAGATATTCCAATTGTCAGAAGTATTATCAGGAAAGAATCCACAAAAGCTAACTTTAGAAAATTACGTTTTAATTCATTATTTACAACGTATACTTATTCAAGCTAATAAACGTTTAGCTATAATGTCAGGACAAAGATATCAGTTAGTTAGACGTCAACAAGTTTCTCAAGGTTACAGTGGGTTAGAAATTGATGTTTTTGATAATCATTCAAATCGTTCACGTCATATTACTTCATTATCAGGCGGTGAAACTTTCCAAGCTTCTTTAGCTTTAGCGCTTGGGCTAAGTGAAGTCGTCCAAGAGGAATCGGGAGGTATATCTCTTGATTCAATGTTTGTTGACGAAGGATTCGGTACTTTAGATCAAGAAACACTAGAGACAGCTTTAGATACATTAGTTGGTTTAAAATCAACAGGTAGAATGGTTGGCATCATATCTCATGTTAGCGAATTAAAACAACGTATCCCATTGATTTTAGAAGTAGAAACAAAGCAATATCATAGTACAACGCGTTTCAAAATGCAGTGATTTAATAATATTCCTTTATATAAAATAAAGAGAGTCTGAGACAAAAATAGGTGTCTCAGACTCTTTTCAACTTGGCAGTAGATGTCTGAATTGAAAATACGCTTAGATCAAGCTTTTTGCAATCCTAGACATCATTATTGGGGTGGGACTACGAAATCTCTATTAGAAAATTCGATTTCTGTGCCACTCCCGCTTTACCTCTAATTATTTTTCTCTCGTAATAAGTCACGAATTTCAGTTAACAACACTGTATTTTCGTCAATTTCTTCAGTTTCTTCTTCTTTTTTCATAATGGTACTAGCAATTTTTACGAAGATGAATAATGCAAAAGCAATAATGATAAAATCGATAATAGATTGCACAAACATCCCATATTTAATGCCCATAAATGACCAGCTTTTAGCAAAATTAACTGTACCAAATATTAATCCGATTAAAGGCATGATGATATATGTAACTAAAGCTGTCACTATTTTATTAAAGGCAGCCCCCATAACAACCGCAATTGCTAATTCTAATACATTACCTTTAAATGCAAACTCTTTGAATTCTTTAAACATACACTGATCCTTTCTTAACTAAAAAATATAAAATTGATTATACAACATATGAAATATTAAGAAAATAGTTTTTTTACCTAAATTTGATTATAATACTTCGGTTTGTTATTCTAATTAATGGTTAATCGAAAGTAGAATTGTTTAGTGTTTGCAATTTTTCTGCTTAGATTTTAAAAAATTTCATATGAATAAGAAAGGGAGTAATTAATTATGAATTCTTCTGATAAACAAGTAAGCGGTAAGAAGATATCTCCTGTTTTTATCTATAGTGCAATCGTTGTTGCGATTGTTGTTTTGATTGGTGCTTTTTTACCAACTCAATTCGACACAGTTACTAACAAGATTAAGCTATGGATTACTACTAACCTTGGATGGTATTACTTAATTCTTACTACGTTTATTGTATTCTTCTGTATTTTCCTAATCTTTAGCCCAATTGGAAAGCTGAAACTCGGTAAACCGAACGACAAGCCAGAGTTTAACACGATTTCATGGTTTGCAATGTTATTCAGTGCAGGTATGGGAATTGGACTTGTATTCTATGGCGCTGCAGAACCAATGTCAGACTTCGCAGCACCTCCAAGTGCAGATCCTAAAACTAAAGCGGCGTACACTGAAGCTTTACGTTCAACTTTCTTCCATTGGGGATTCCATGCATGGGCAATTTATGGTGTAGTAGCATTAGCACTTGCTTATGCACAATTTAGAAAGGGAGAACCAGGACTGATTTCAAGAACATTACGCCCTATTTTAGGTAATAAAGTAGAAGGTCCAATAGGGACAATCATTGATGTTTTAGCAGTATTTGCTACAGTCGTAGGTGTAGCCGTATCACTAGGTATGGGTGCATTACAAATCAATGGTGGACTAAACTACTTATTTGATATCCCAAACAATGTATGGGTACAAGCCATCATTATTTTAATTGTTACAATTTTATTCTTAATGAGTGCTTGGTCTGGTTTAAGTAAAGGTATTCAATATTTAAGTAACTTGAATATCAGCTTAGGTGCCATTTTAATGATTGCGGTATTAATTATCGGCCCTACAGTATTAATCTTAAACATGATGACAAGCTCAACAGGTAGTCTATTAAATTCATTTTTATTAAATACATTTGATACTGCCGCACAAAACCCTCAGAAACAAAAATGGATGTCTAGTTGGACATTATACTACTGGGGTTGGTGGTTAAGCTGGAGCCCATTCGTTGGTATTTTCATCGCACGTGTATCAAAAGGACGTTCAATTCGTGAGTTTATCGCAGGTGTTCTTTTAGTTCCAGCTCTCGTAAGTTTCATTTGGTTCAGTGTGTTTGGTGTACTTGGTATTGAATCAGGTAAAAAACACCCTAAATTATTTGAAATGACACCAGAAACTCAATTATTCGGGGTATTCCATCATTTACCTTTAGGCATGATTTTATCAATTATTGCCTTACTATTAATTGGTTCATTCTTTATTACTTCAGCCGATTCAGCTACGTTCGTATTAGGAATGCAAACAAGTTACGGATCATTAGAACCATCTAATGTTGTCAAAGTAACTTGGGGTATTGCTCAATCACTTATCGCATTCGTATTATTATTAGCTGGTGGCGGAGATGGTACTAAAGCATTAAACGCTATACAAAGTGCTGCGATTATCAGTGCCTTGCCGTTCTCCTTTGTAGTAATAATGATGATGATATCATTCTATAAAGATGCGAACCAAGAACGTAAATTCTTAGGCTTAACACTAACGCCGAATAAACATCGTTTACAAGATTACGTTCAACATCAACAAGATGATTATGAAGATGATATTATTGAAAGACGTAGTTCATTAAGAAATGCAGAAAAATACGAAGAACACTCAGAAAAATAATAACTTAATGAGACTGGGAAGATCCTAGATTCTAATAGAGAAATCCTAGAAGATTACTTTAATCTTCTAGGATTTTTTTATACCAATACTTAAAATAATCAAAAATCAAAATGTAAAAGTTCAGTTTCAAAGAAATTAAAGCAGCATCATTTATTATTTAACTGAAAATGATTATCAATTAATAATAATAACTTATTACACACATGATTAGTGATAAGTTTTTGTTATATGTACCTATTTAAAATTCAAATACAAAAATACATAGTTTCTTAGGTAATTCAGTTGTTTTAAACGTTATATAATTATACAATTTAGGTAACAACTTTATATTTTAAAAATTTTCAGGGGGAATATTATGGCTTCTAATATTAAGCAACAAGCTAAAAAGTCGTTCGACCTTAATGGTAAATCGTATACTTACTATGATTTAAAAACTTTAGAAGAACAAGGTTTGACTAAAATTTCTAAATTGCCATATTCAATCAGAGTTCTTTTAGAATCTGTGTTAAGACAAGAAGATGGCTTTGTAATTACTGATGAACATATTAAATCATTATCTAACTTTGCTGAGGGTTCTAAGGGCGAAGTACCATTCAAACCTTCACGAGTTATTTTACAAGACTTCACTGGTGTTCCAGCCGTAGTTGATTTAGCTTCATTACGTAAAGCTATGAACGACGTAGGTGGGGACTTAAACAAAATCAACCCAGAAGTACCAGTTGACTTAGTTATCGACCACTCTGTACAAGTTGATAGTTACGCAAACCCAGATGCATTAGAACGTAACATGAAATTAGAATTCGAAAGAAACTATGAACGTTACCAATTCTTAAACTGGGCTACAAAAGCATTTAATAACTATAGCGCTGTACCACCTGCAACAGGTATCGTACACCAAGTTAACTTAGAGTATTTAGCAAATGTTGTTCACGCACGTGAAGACGAAGGTGAAACAGTTGCTTTCCCAGATACACTTGTAGGTACTGACTCTCATACAACTATGATTAACGGTCTTGGTGTATTAGGTTGGGGTGTCGGCGGTATCGAAGCCGAAGCAGGTATGCTTGGACAACCTTCATATTTCCCAATTCCAGAAGTTATTGGTGTAAGATTAACTAACGCATTACCACAAGGTTCTACAGCTACTGACTTAGCATTACGCGTAACTCAAGAATTACGTAAAAAAGGCGTAGTTGGTAAATTTGTTGAATTCTTCGGTCCTGGTGTACAACACTTACCATTAGCTGACCGTGCAACAATTGCTAACATGGCTCCAGAATATGGTGCTACTTGTGGTTTCTTCCCAGTTGATGAAGAAGCATTAAAATATATGCGTTTAACAGGTCGTTCTGATGAACAAATCGATCTTGTAAAAACATACTTAACTGAAAATGATATGTTCTTTACTGTAGATAATGACGAACCAGAATATACTGACGTTGTTGATTTAGATTTATCTACTGTAGAAGCTTCATTATCAGGTCCAAAACGTCCACAAGATTTAATCTTCTTAAGTGATATGAAAGAAGAATTCGAAAAATCAGTTACAGCTCCAGCTGGTAACCAAGGACATGGATTAACAGAAGAAGAATTTGATAAGACTGCAGAAATCAAATTCAATGACGGTCATACTTCAACAATGAAAACAGGTGACATTGCGATTGCCGCAATTACGTCATGTACTAATACATCTAACCCATATGTAATGTTAGGTGCAGGATTAGTAGCGAAAAAAGCTGTAGAAAAAGGCTTAGAAGTACCTGATTTCGTAAAAACATCACTAGCACCTGGTTCAAAAGTTGTTACAGGTTACCTAAGAGATTCAGGTTTACAAACTTATTTAGATCAACTTGGATTTAACTTAGTTGGTTACGGTTGTACAACTTGTATCGGTAACTCAGGTCCATTGATGGAAGAAATTGAAAAAGCAATTGCTGACGAAGACTTACTTGTTACTTCAGTATTATCTGGTAACCGTAACTTCGAAGGTCGTATCCATCCATTAGTAAAAGCGAACTACTTAGCATCACCGCAATTAGTAGTAGCGTATGCTTTAGCGGGAACTGTAGATATCGACTTACAAAACGAACCATTAGGTAAAGGTAAAGACGGCGAAGATGTTTACCTTAAAGATATCTGGCCATCAATTAAAGAAGTTGCAGATACAGTTGATAATGCAGTTACACCACAATTATTCAAAGAAGAATATGAAACTGTATACAACAACAACGAAATGTGGAATGAAATCGATGTTACTGATCGTCCACTTTACGACTTTGATCCTGAATCTACTTACATCCAAAACCCAACATTCTTCCAAGATATGTCTAAAGAACCTGGCACTATCGAACCATTAAATGGTTTACGTGTAATGGGTAAATTCGGTGATTCAGTGACAACTGACCATATTTCTCCAGCAGGTGCGATTGGTAAAGATACACCAGCAGGTAAATATTTATTAGATCACAATGTACCTATTCGTCAGTTCAACTCTTATGGTTCACGTCGTGGTAACCATGAAGTAATGGTACGTGGTACATTTGCTAATATTCGTATTAAGAACCAATTAGCTCCAGGTACAGAAGGTGGATTTACTACTTACTGGCCAACTGGTGAACAAATGCCTATCTACGATGCAGCTATGAAATATAAAGAAGATGGCACTGGTTTAGTAGTACTAGCTGGTAACGATTACGGTATGGGTTCTTCTCGTGACTGGGCAGCTAAAGGTACAAACTTATTAGGTGTTAAAACAGTTATCGCTCAAAGCTATGAAAGAATTCACCGTTCAAACTTAGTTATGATGGGTGTATTACCATTACAATTTAAAGATGGCGAATCAGCAGATAGCTTAGGCCTTGACGGTACAGAAGAAATCTCAGTAGAAATTACTGAAGATGTGAAACCACATGACTTAATTAAAGTCCAAGCTAAGAAAGATAGTGGTGAAGTTGTAGAATTCGAAGCTATTGCTCGTTTCGATTCAAACGTTGAATTAGATTACTATCGTCACGGTGGTATCTTACAACTTGTTCTAAGAAAGAAATTAGCTAACTCATAAGATATATTTTGAAATTATATCTATAAATAAGGCTAGGGCAAACATTGTCCTAGCCTTTATTTTATTATGTGAGCGATAAAGTTTCTGTATTTTTCACGTTGTATGTTAATATTGCTAATAGCAAAGATGTTTGAAAAGAGGAATAAATGATGATTTACAGTATTACAGAAATTGAATCTCGTTATCAGGAAACGGATCAAATGGGGTTTATTTATCATGGTAACTATCCTACTTGGTTTGAAGTAGCTAGAACAGACTATATTTATAAATTAGGATTTAGTTATAAAGACATGGAAGATAGTGGCATTATTTCACCAGTAACAGATTTAGATATTAAGTATATTAAATCCATTACATATCCTGAAAAGGTCAAAATAAAAACATGGGTAGAAAAATATTCTCGTTTGAGATCCTGCTATCGCTATGAAATATATAATGAAGCAGGGGAGCTTGCTACAACAGGTTCAACGACGCTTACATGTATTAAGAAAAGTGATTTTAAACCTATTCGACTAGATAAATATTTCCCTGAATGGCATGAGAAATACCAGGAAATTGAAAAAAGAAACAAAGCAGGGGAAACTTACGAAGTAACAAAATAACTGTAAAATGAGGAGCTGGATAGAATCTTAAAAATTTAAGATTCTATCCAGCTCCTCTTTATATGATCAATTATATTTTCTTAAGATTTATTATTTAGTGCTATACGCAATTTCATCAATGGAATCATTTACATCTATATAAAGGTGATTGTCCTCGAAGTACCATAAGTCTTTCTCAGCAATAGCAATGTTCAACCCATTAAATTCATTCTCAAAACCAATTTCAATGTCTTCTCTTTTATCTACAGTGAATGCTGGGCTGAATCCTTGTTTTAACTGGAATTCGCCACCGTATCTTACGTAAAATAACAACACTTTACCTTCTTCTGGCAATTCTAATTCATCTTTGAACCATTTTACTGCTTCATCTGATAATTCTATATTCATGACGTTATACAGTCTCCTTTCGCTATAGTAGCGTAATATTTTTGAACACTTACTATATGAAATACATTATTTATATCCATACCCGTTATGAACTATTTTAACATTAAAATTGTGCACTTTTATAATAAGTCAATTCAACTTGATTATTAATAATAAAATAAATTTATCTTGTTTTTATAAAAGTAAAAGGCGTATAATTGATGTAAAGGAAAAGTTATAAAATAATTTTTGTATTATTAAGTGGTAAGTATTGAACTTAGATTGGTTAATAGTAACTTATTGGTTTTATGCCTGACCTTTAATTTATTTCTTATAGAGTACAAAAAAGCTGGAACAAATATATGTTCCAGCCATAATTAGATGCGTGCTCAATGCACTTTCTCTGTTAATATCTTTAAATTTATTTACATCCATTTGATCTTAGGCTCTTCACCTTTAAAGATTCTAACGATGTTTGTACGATGGCGTATGATTAATAACAATCCAACGCCAAAGCTAACGAGTACTAGAATATAGTCTCGAATTAATAATGCGCCAATGACACAGCAAATCGTTGCGGTAATACTAGATAGTGAAACGTATTTTGTTAAATATAGAATAATAAAGAATATACCTACAAGTATTAATAATAATATTGGATTAACACCGAATATTACGCCTGCACTTGTTGCAACTGCTTTACCACCTTTAAATCCTAAATATATAGGATAAACATGTCCCGCAATAGCGAATACACCAACAATAAGTCCGTTTGTAAAGAATGAACTAACTGGGCCATCTGCGTGTATAGGGAACCATAAAGGGAAGAATACTACAATAAAACCTTTAAACATATCTAGGAAAGTCACTAAAAATCCTGCCGGTTTACCTAGTACTCTGAAACTATTCGTTGCACCTGTATTTTTGCTCCCCAATTGTCTAATATCTTTTTTGTAAAATAATTTACCTACAACAAAGCCACTTGGAAAAGCACCAACGAGGTAACTGAGTATTAACATGACTGCAATCATCATATTTAATCACACATCCTTTAATGACATTAAATTCATTTTATCACATTTGAACGACGATATACGAATAAATTTCTCACATTTTATAGTTTAACTTAAATATTAATTTGATGCTTGCATTTTAGTAAGTTTTATATAAAAATAACTATTGTATGGTTTTAAAAACGAACGTACGTTTGTAGGAGGGCGAAACGATTGACAATGAATAAACAAAATAATTATTCGGATGATTCGATTCAAGTGCTTGAGGGGCTTGAAGCAGTTAGAAAACGACCAGGAATGTACATTGGATCTACCGATAAACGTGGTTTACATCACTTAGTGTATGAAATTGTCGATAATTCCGTCGATGAAGTATTAAATGGTTTCGGAAATGAAATTACAGTTAGTATTAATAAAGATGAAAGTATTACTATTGAAGATAATGGCCGTGGTATGCCAACGGGAATTCATGCTTCAGGAAAGCCAACTGTAGAAGTCATTTTCACTGTGCTTCATGCAGGTGGGAAATTCGGACAAGGTGGCTATAAAACATCAGGTGGATTGCATGGTGTAGGTGCTTCTGTAGTAAACGCATTAAGTTCATGGTTAGAAGTAGAAATCCATAGAGATGGTTATAAATATAGTCAACAATTTAAAAATGGAGGCGTACCTGCCTCAGGCTTAATTAAACAAGGAAAAACAAAACGTACCGGAACGAATGTAACATTTAAACCGGATGATGAAATTTTTAAAACTGCATCTGAATTTAATTATGAAACATTAAGTGAGCGCTTACAAGAATCAGCGTTTTTATTAAAGGATTTAAAAATTGTCTTACAAGATCACAGATCTGGGAAAGAGCGTAAAGATGTATTCCACTATGAAGATGGCATTAAAGCCTTCGTTGGTTATGTCAATGAAGGTAAAGAGGTTCTTCATGATGTTGCGAATTTTGTGGGGGAAGCAAACGGTATTGAAGTAGATGTTGCATTCCAATACAACGATCAATATTCTGAAAGTATTTTAAGTTTCGTAAATAATGTTCGAACAAAAGATGGTGGAACACATGAGTCAGGTTTTAAAACGGCTATGACACGTGTGTTTAATGATTATGCGCGACGCATTAATGAATTAAAAGAGAAAGATAAGAATTTAGATGGTAGCGACATTAGGGAAGGTTTAACAGCAATTATCTCTATTCGTGTTCCAGAGGAATTACTTCAATTTGAAGGACAAACGAAATCTAAATTAGGAACTTCAGAGGCAAGAAGTGCTGTAGATTCAGTCGTTGCTGAAAAATTACCTTATTACCTCGAAGAGAAAGGCCAGCTATCCAAATCACTCGTTAAAAAGGCAGTAAAAGCACAACAAGCGAGAGAAGCTGCACGTAAAGCACGTGAAGATGCTCGTTCAGGTAAGAAAAATAAACGTAAAGATACGTTATTATCTGGTAAGCTAACACCAGCGCAAAGTAAAAATACGGAGAAAAAAGAACTGTATTTAGTCGAAGGGGATTCAGCAGGTGGTTCTGCCAAATTAGGTAGAGATCGTAAATATCAAGCAATATTACCGTTACGTGGTAAAGTTATCAATACTGAAAAGGCTAAACTTGATGATATTTTCAAAAATGAAGAAATCAATACAATTATTCATACAATTGGTGCCGGTGTAGGACACGAATTTAAACTTGATGATAGTAATTATAATCGCATCATTATTATGACCGATGCTGATACGGATGGAGCTCACATCCAGGTATTACTTTTAACGTTCTTCTTTAAATATATGAAACCACTCGTTGAAGCCGGAAGAGTATTTATTGCGTTACCTCCTTTATACAAACTCGAAAAAGGTAAAGGTGCATCTAAAAAGATTGAATACGCATGGACAGATGAAGAACTAGAGAAATTACAAAAAGAACTTGGAAAAGGATTTTCATTACAACGTTACAAAGGTCTTGGTGAAATGAATGCAGACCAACTATGGGAAACAACGATGAATCCTGAAACTCGTACTTTAATAAGAGTCCAAGTTGAAGATGATTTGCGTTCATCTAAGCGTGTGACTACATTGATGGGTGATAAAGTTGCACCACGTCGTGAATGGATTGAACAACACGTTGAATTTGGTCTACAAGAAGATCAAAGTATTTTAGATAATCAAGCAGTGGAAATTTTAGAACAGGACAGTTCCGATGAGGAGGAAGTAAATTGAGTGAAATAATTCAAGATTTGTCGCTAGAGGATGTCATAGGCGACCGATTTGGTAGATATAGTAAATACATCATTCAAGAACGTGCACTACCTGATGTCCGTGATGGACTTAAACCTGTTCAACGACGCATTTTATACGCGATGTATTCAAGTGGGAATACGTATGATAAAGGTTTCCGAAAAAGTGCGAAATCTGTCGGTGATGTTATCGGACAGTATCACCCTCATGGTGACACATCTGTTTATGATGCAATGGTACGTCTTAGTCAAGACTGGAAACTACGTCATGTATTAATTGAAATGCAAGGTAACAATGGTAGTATTGATAACGATCCAGCTGCAGCGATGCGTTATACTGAAGCTAAATTAAGTAAAATTTCTGCTGAACTGCTAAGAGATATTAATAAAGATACTGTACCATTTATGCCTAACTATGATGATACGACAACTGAACCTATGGTATTACCTGCGAGACTACCTCAGTTATTAATTAATGGTAGTACAGGAATTTCTTCTGGGTATGCGACAGATATTCCACCACATAACTTAGCTGAAGTTATTCAAGCGACGTTAAAATATATTGATAACCCTGACATTACTGTTAATCAATTAATGAAATATGTGAAGGGACCAGACTTTCCAACTGGTGGTATTATTCAAGGTGTAAATGGAATTAAGAAAGCGTATGAAACTGGTAAAGGTAAGATTATCGTACGTTCTAAAGTTGATGTTGAAACATTACGAAATGGTAGAAAAGAATTAGTAGTGACTGAAGTTCCGTATGAAGTTAATAAAAGTTCCCTTGTTAAAAAGATTGATGAGCTCCGTGCGGATAAAAAAGTTGATGGCATTGTTGAAGTACGAGATGAAACCGATCGCACAGGGTTACGTATCGCTATTGAATTGAAAAAAGATGTAAATAGTGAATCCGTAGCAAATTACTTGTATAAAAATACTGATTTACAAGTAGCATATAACTTTAATATGGTTGCGATTAGTGACGGACGACCAAAATTAATGGGTATTCGTGAAATCATCGATAGTTATTTAAATCATCAAATTGATGTTGTTACAAGACGTACTCGTCATGAACTAGATCAAGCTGAGAGTAGAATGCACATCGTTGAAGGTTTAATGAAAGCTTTATCTGTACTTGACGAAGTGATTCACATTATTAGAAATTCAAAAAATAAACAAGATGCTAAAGTCAATTTAGTTGATGAATTTGATTTTACAGACGCACAAGCTGAAGCGATTGTAACGTTACAATTATACCGTTTAACAAATACGGATATTGTTCAACTAAGAGAAGAACATGATGAACTAAAGGCATTAATAGATAAACTTAGAAATATTTTAGATAATCATGACGCATTATTAAATGTTATCAAAGAAGAACTTTCTGATATTAGAAAGCGTTTTAAACAAGACAGACTTTCAACAATTGAAGCTGAAATTGAAGAAATTAAAATCGATAAAGAAGTTATGGTTCCTAGTGAAAACGTAATCGTGAGTATGACAAATCATGGTTATATTAAACGTACTTCTTTACGCAGTTACAATGCCAGTGGTGTTGAAGAGGTAGGTGTTAAATCTGGTGATGCATTGTTTAGACATGCGGAAGTGAACACACTAGATACTGTGTTAATATTTACGAATAAAGGACGTTATTTGTTTATTCCTGTGCATAAATTGGCTGAAGTAAAATGGAAAGAGTTAGGTCAACACGTTTCACAAATCGTTTCAATAGACGAGGACGAATACGTCATTGATATGCAGTTTGAACGTCAATTTGAGACAGATGCATATTATATCCTTGCGACACGTAATGGCATGATTAAGAAAAGCAATGTCTCAATGTTTAAAACATCACGTTTTAATAAACCACTTATTGCAATGAAATTAAAGCAAGGTGATGAATTGCTCAATGTAATGCGTATCGATTCATCACAATTGATTACAGTGCTCACGAACAAAGGTATGTCACTCACATATATGAGCGATGAATTGTCTGATACTGGATTAAGAGCGGCTGGTGTTAAATCTATTAATTTAAAGGATGGCGACCATGTAGTGATGACACAATTAGTAGAAGAGGGACAAACTATTTTAATGGCGACACAACGCGGTGCGCTGAAACGTATAAGTTTTAAAGTATTACAAGTCGCTAAACGTGCCCAACGTGGTATTACGTTATTGAAAGAGTTAAAGAAAGCGCCTCATAGAATTGTTGCGGCTGAAGTTGTTACTCCTGAGCATACGCAGTATACACTTTACTCTAAAGATCAACAAGAAACAGGCGAAATTAATAGCATTCATCTTTCTGAACAATACACGAATGGTAGCTTTGTTGTAGATATAAATGAATTTGGAGAAGTTGAACAATTAACCGTAAAATAGTTGCTTTTAAAAATTAATTAGTCAATACACTGATTTAGTGATAAAATATCATTTAAGTACATCTATATTTAAGAAATCAAGAGATTTATAGTGTGGAAATAAATTTAAATTCTGAACGTTTTAAATGACGGTAGATTTTTAATTTGTTTATATTAGGTATGTTATCTTAAGACGATTTACCTAATAGCTTTAAGTCTCTTGCTTATATAAAAATTTAAATGAAGAGATGAGAGGGATTTACTTGAAAGATTTTGATAGTTTAATTCCTGGTTGGTTCAAAGCATTTGTCCAAGTCGGGAATGATTTAATATGGTCGCAATACCTCATTGGTCTGTTATTAACAGCAGGGATATTTTTCACGATCAGCTCTAAATTTGTTCAAATTCGAACATTTCCAGAAATGTTCCGTGCTGTGGGTGAGAAACCGGAAACTTTAGACAATGGTAAGAAAGGTATTGCTCCATTCCAAGCGTTCGCAATCAGTGCAGCATCTCGTGTTGGTACCGGAAATATAGCCGGTGTTGCAACTGCAATTGTACTAGGTGGACCTGGGGCTGTATTTTGGATGTGGATTATTGCATTAATTGGTGCAGCCAGTGCTTTTATTGAAGCAACTTTAGCACAAGTGTATAAAGTACCTGACAAAGATGGTGGTTTCCGTGGAGGCCCTGCTTATTACATAACTAAAGGCTTAAATCAAAAATGGTTAGGTATTGTATTTGCGGTTTTAATTACTGTTACTTTCGCGTTTGTTTTTAATACGGTACAGTCTAATACAATTGCAGAGTCATTAAAGACACAATATCACGTTAGTCCTTTTATCACTGGTATTGTTTTAGCAGTATTTACTGCCATCATAATTTTTGGTGGTGTAAGAAGTATTGCTAAATTATCATCCGTAATCGTACCTGTTATGGCACTTTTATATATTTTAATCGTTGTCGTTATTTTATTATTAAATTTTGACCAAATTATTCCTATGATTTTAACTATTATTAAGAGCGCATTTGGTCTAGAACAAGTAACAGGTGGTACGATTGGTGCTACTATATTACAAGGGGTAAAACGTGGTTTATTCTCAAATGAAGCTGGTATGGGTTCTGCACCTAATGCAGCAGCAACTGCAGCAGTGCCACACCCTGTAAAACAAGGTTTAATTCAATCTTTAGGTGTATTCTTTGATACTATGCTTGTTTGTACATCAACAGCGATTATGATTTTACTATATTCTGGATTGAAGTTCGGTGAAAAAGCACCACAAGGTGTAGCCGTTACGCAATCAGCTTTAAATGAGCATTTAGGTAGTGGCGGTGGTATTTTCTTAACCGTTGCAATTACATTATTTGCGTTTTCATCTGTAGTTGGTAATTATTATTACGGACAATCAAATATTGAATTCTTGTCTGGTAATAAAGTAATCCTATTCATTTTCAGATGTCTAGTTGTAGTATTAGTATTTATTGGTGCAGTCGTTAAAACTGAAGTTGTTTGGAGTACTGCAGACTTATTTATGGGTCTAATGGCTATAGTGAACTTAGTCGCAATTATAGGTCTATCCAATATTGCATTTGCTGTGATGAAAGATTACAACAAACAACGTAAAGCAGGTAGAAAGCCTGTCTTTAGACCAGAAAATTTAGAAATAAATTTATTTGGTATTGAAAGTTGGGGCATGAAAAAATAATAAAGTTTAATTGGCGGGATTTAGAAATCTATGGCTTTATATAGATTTCTATCCCGCTTTTTTTATAATATTTTGACCATTTAGCTTAATTATATAGAAATGACAAAAATGAAATCGTTAATGAGTATGACTAAGGCGTTTATGCCCACGTAGTTTGTTTAAGGTTTTATAATAGAACTTTTAAATATAACCTTTACAGTGTATAATACTTACAATAGTCAGTTTAGATTTATATACGAATGTGTATTAATAAATATGTTAAATAATAAGCATATTGATGTTAGGACATTTGAAATTTGTGATATGTGCACCATTTTCGGAGCCTAAAATTAAATTACTTTTGTCCTTGCTTTGACGTAATAGTAAGAATTTATTTAAGGATTGGTGAATTTGATGACAACTGAACACGAAACAAAGCAAGATCAACAAGGTAAAAAAGGAAAATTACCTTTGAGTTTTCCAGAAACCCGCTTTATGAAGTTTCTAGGAGGTAAAGATATAATATTTGGTTTAATAATCCTTATATTGCTAGGTGTTGCGATATTTATTTTTGACCAAGTATCTTATATCTTTAAACCTTTCATCATTGTCTTTAATACGATAGCTGCACCTATTGTCGTTTCTCTCATTTTATATTATTTATTTAACCCGTTAGTGAACTTGATGGAACGATATAACATTGCAAGAGTGTGGGGCGTAACGATTTTATTCTTATTAATTATAGGGGTCATTACGCTAGCCGTTAATTTACTTATCCCTTTAATTAGTACACAGTTGAAGAGTTTTGGTAATAATTTCCCTACATACGTTGATAAAATAAATGATTTTATTGATAGTGTGACTAAAAACTCTGTTATTTCAAATTTTTATGGTCAAATTCAAGATCAGTTAGATACGTTAGCTAAGAAGATACCATCTATGATTTCAAGTTACTTTAATGATTTTGGTTCTAAAGTTAAAGTCTTTGCGGAAGCATTAGTTAACATCGGTGTTGTGATCGTTACCACACCATTTGTGTTATTCTTTATGTTAAAAGATGGGCATCGTTTTAAAGAATTTTCTACAAATATGATACCTCCAAAATTCCGAAAAGATTATCACGATTTATTAGATAAAATGAGTGAACAAGTTGGTTCTTATATCCAAGGTCAAATTATCGTTTCATTTTGTATAGGTATTCTTTTATTTATTGGATATAGTATTATCGGTTTAGATTATTCATTAATTTTAGCGTGTATTGCAGCAGTGACAAGCGTTGTACCTTATCTTGGTCCCACAATTGCCATTTCACCTGCAATCATTATTGCCTTAATCACTTCACCTATAATGTTGCTTAAATTAGTTGTGGTTTGGACTTTGGTACAATTTGTGGAAGGACACTTTATTTCACCAAATGTAATGGGGAAAACTTTAAAAATTCATCCTTTAACAATTATATTTATCTTATTAAGCGCAGGAAATATATTAGGTGTTGTAGGCGTGATTTTAGGTATCCCTGGTTATGCTATATTAAAAGTACTTGTATCACATTTATTCTTATTATATAAACGTAGATATAATAAATATTATGGTAATGATGCGGGCGAATATGAAATTAAAGATGAAGAAGTTATTCGTTAAATGCTTATAATAAAACAGCTGTCAGTGAAACCTTAGTTGAGTTCATTGGCAGCCTTTTTAATTTGGAGTTAAAAATAAGAGGTGGGAATTAAATAGCTAAGTGATTTCTACACTGATTAGCACTATTTTCCCGACCTCTTTGCTTAGGAGTATTAATTAATATAAGGTTGTAACTAATTAAAGGAGAAGTGATTAGTTACTTAATAAACTAACGTAAACTTTTTAAATATCATTGACTTAAAGAGTTGAACTTAAATACGCATGTAATTAAGTTACTCAACTAATATAACACTAATAGAAAACGCTTTCAATATCTGTAAAGTGAACATTGAAATAAATAAAAAACGTCTGAGACAAAAATAGATGTCTCAGACTCTTAGTCAATTAGGTGGGATTATGAAATCATTATTAAAAAATTCGATTTCAGTTCCACTCCTTTTTATGTCTTATTATTTATTCATTTTATTTGCGTATGCTTCACGTTGTTTTTGTTCTTCTGCATATCGTTCTGGGTTTTTCTTATAAAAATTTTGGTGTTCTGTTTCTGCTTTATAGAAACTTGTCGCAGGTAAGATTTTTGTGGCGATTGCTTTATCTTTATCGATAGTTTGTTTCATCTTCTCAATATAAGTTTCTGCAACTTCCTTTTGATCTTCATTCGTATAAAAAATTGCTGTTCTATATTGGGATCCTCTGTCTTGATATTGGCCTTCTGAATCTGTCGGATCTATTACAGAAAAGAAAATTTCCAATAATTTATGGTAAGAAAATAGGGCCACATCGTATTCAACTTCAACTGTTTCTAAATGGCCAGTTTCACCCGTTTTGACTTGTTCATATGTAGGGTTGTCTACGTGTCCGCCCATATATCCTGAAGTCACTTGCTCTATGCCTTCAAATGTATCAAATGGTTTTACCATGCACCAGAAGCAACCACCTGCGAAATAGGCTTTATTTATATTCATGTTTAACTTCCTTTCATTATTGGACCTTAGTCTGATTTATTCAGTTTAGACTTGATTTTTATACAGTTTTTATATAAGTTAGTATATATTAATTATAGTACATACATGTGCAATTTTGAAGATATAAGGTTGATACAAGTGAAGAGACAAAAGAGAAACAACACAGATTATGCAAATCATGAAGACAATCTAGACCAATCAAACCGTCGTTCGACAAAGAGACGTATTAAGAAGTTTCCATTTATAATTTTGGGTATTTTAATCGTTTTTGCAATATTGATTGGTTATGTCATTCATGGATATAACTCTGGTATTAAATATGCGAAAGACCAGGGTAAAACAATGAAAGAACATAAATTTAATGGCCCAGTAAAAAATGACGGTAAATTAACCATTATGGTATTAGGGGCCGATAAAGAGCAAGGTGGCATTTCAAGAACGGATTCAATTATGATTGCTCAATATGATTACGTTCATAAAAAAATGAAAATCATGTCAGTCATGCGTGACATTTATGCAGATATTCCTGGTAAAGGAAAACATAAAATTAATTCTGCATATTCTATGGGCGGACCAGAATTATTAAGAAAAACTTTAAATAAAAACTTAGGTATAAATCCTGAATATTACGCTATTTTGGATTTTAAAGGTTTTGAAAAAATGGTAGACGAATTAGAACCTAATGGTGTACCTATGGATGTTGAAAAGAATATGTCTGAAAACATCGGTGTATCTCTGAAAAAAGGTCATCGTTTATTAAATGGTAAAGAGTTACTTGGTTACGCTAGATTCCGTCATGATGAAGAAGGAGACTTTGGAAGAGTTCGTAGACAACAACAAGTGATGCAGGCATTGAAACATGAACTTGTAAGTTTCAGTACTTTACCAAAATTACCAAAAGTAGCAGGTATATTAAGAGGATATATGAATACGAACATGCAAGATAAAACGTTGATGCAAACAGGATTGAGCTTCGGATTACGTGGGGATAAAAATATTAAATCTACTACGTTACCGGTTAAAGGTTCATACCATGATATTCAAACACCTGCTGATGGTAGTGCTTTACAAATTGATCAAGCTACCAATAAAAAGGAAGTCGAAAAGTTCTTAGAAGAATAAAAATGGGTAGCATTAAATCATTTATGAGCATAATTTAGAGGTTGGACACGATGTCCAACCTCTTTTTATTATGCTTCGTCTGACTTTCTGACACCGGCAACGCCATAATGTGTTGATTTCATTTCTTCTATTACAACTTGTATCGCTTGTTTGTTTGCTCCAGTCGTTTTTTCAACCGCTTGAGTAACTTCAGCTACTAAATCTTTTAATTGTTCGTCAGAACGGCCTTCTAATAATTTAACATTTACAATCGGCATGTTGTTTTCCTCCTTAATTATTTGATTATGATTATACCATTAATTTTTATAATATTACAAAAATTCAGAATAGAACAAGTGTTCTTATAGGTATTGAAAAAGAACAAGTGTTCGTATATAATTAAATCATCAAGGAGGTTTGCTGGGATGTATGATTATAATTTAGTGGAAGAAAGAGATATATTGTGTGTGGATCAGAAGAGTTTTTTTGCTAGCGTCTCTTGTGTCGAGAAAGGATTAGACCCTAGAGAAGAGAAGTTAGCAGTCGTTGCAGATACAAAGAGACAAGGTTCAGTTGTATTAGCAGCTACGGCACCGTTAAAGAAACTAGGAATTAAAACAGGCTCTAGATTATTTGAAATCCCTCATAGAAATGACATTTATATTATTAATCCAAGTATGAGAAAGTATTTAGAAGTTTCAATCGCTATTTCTAAGATTGCATTACGTTATGTCCCTCCGGAAGATTTACATCAATACAGTATCGACGAGTTCTTTATAGATGTAACCGATAGTTATCATCGTTTTAGCACGACAATCCAATCATTTTGTAAGAAGCTTCAATTTGAAATAAAGGCAGAAACCGATATCGATTGTTCGATAGGGATTGGTTCGAATATGTTGCTAAGTAAAATTGCGATGGATGTAGAAGCGAAACATTCTCCAAGTATGATTGCAGAATGGCGTTACCATGATGTACCTCAAAAACTTTGGCCCATTCAACCGTTGAGTGAATTTTGGGGTATTAGTTCACGTACGGAAGCCAAATTAAATAAACGAGGTATTTTTACGGTAGGTGATTTAGCTAATTATCCTCATCAATATTTAAAGAGAGATTTTGGCATTATAGGTACAGATTTACATCTACATGCGAATGGAATAGACAAGAGTAAAATACGAGATAAATATGAAGTAGTAAATCCTTCCATTTGTAAAAGTCAGATTTTGATGAGAGATTACCGTTTTGAGGAAACAAAAGTGGTTATGAGAGAGTTAATTGAAGATGTGGCTAGTCGTGTAAGAGCTAGAAATCAATTAGCAAAAACGATCCATTTTTCATTTGGTTATAGTGATGATGGTGGGGTTAACAAACAATATACATTAGAAGATCCGACAAATTTAGATGAGAATATATTTAAAGTAATTGAACATTTTGCAGATAAGTTATGTGATAAGCAAGCGCTTTATAGAACAGTAAGTGTGTCATTAACGCAATTTATCGATGAGAAAGATCGTCAACTGAATTTATTTATTAATGAGTATGAACGAAAGAGAAAAGAACGGTTAGCGAAAACGATTGACGAGTTACATTCAAAATATGGTAAAGGCATTGTATCACGGGCGGTTTCATATACAGACGCAGGAACGAAGAATGGCCGTTTAGGACTAATGGCTGGCCATAAGATGTAATATAAACAATAACTACAATACAATCATGTATTTAAATAACCAGTAAATAAACATAAGGTTGTTTATTTACTGGTTATTATTGTGTATGCATGGGTTAAGCAATATACGTATCAAAGTCTTCTAAGGCAAGCGCACCTTTTTTACGGTCTTCAGGCGTTTTAAAACTAATACGCAAGGCGCCATAAATATCTTCACGTACTTCTAATATTCTTAAGTTGCTAATAGAAATATTATGTAAACTTATAATGTTTGTAACTTTGCTAATCATACCCGGTTCATCGGGGATATCAACGTATAGATCATACTCGATAGATAAGGCACCTTGTGATTTAAGGGGAAGTTCATCCCGATAAAGTTTAGCTTCATTAAAGAAATCATGGAGCGCCGTTGGTTGGTCGCTCTCAATTAATTGTATGACTTCAGTCATTTGTGATTTCCATTCTTGTAACATAGATAAGATGATATGTTTATTTTCAAGGGTGATATCACGCCACATAATTGGATTACTACTAGCAATTCTAGTGATATCTCTAAAGCCTCCCGCTGCAAGTGTCTTAACTAAAGATGAATCTTTAACGTGATTGGCGTTTAGATGAACGAGACTCGACGCAATAATGTGAGGAACATGACTGACGATACTCGTTACAAAATCATGTTCATCCGCAGTTGTAGTAATAAATTTAGCTGCAGTAGATTGTAATAATTCTTTCACGACAGTAGAGGCCTCGTCATTGTCAGATTCGTTGTGCACAAGAATGTAGAAGGCATTCTCAAATAGGTGTTTTTTAGCGTTAAGTACGCCAGACTTATGGCTACCAGCCATAGGGTGCCCACCAATTAAATGAATGTTGTGTTGTAAAAGTGAGGTTTCAAATTGTTGAATTGTGGATTTCGTACTACCTGTATCAGTAACGATTAGACCACTTTTAGTTTGATAGTGCGGTAACGATTGTAAATATTGAACAGTTTGCTTAACAGGTGTTGCATATATAATCATATCTGCTTCTTGCACACTCATTTTATAGTCTGTAGAAATATGATCTATAATCCCAATGGATAAAGCTTTATCTAATTGTGTCGTATCTGCATCGTAGGCAGTAATAGAAATATCATCGTGATAGTATTTCAAATTGCTAGCTAAACTTCCGCCAATTAATCCTAAACCTACAAATAAAATGTTTTGCATTAACGATCACCTCTGTCTAATTTTTCAGAATATTTATATTGTAAATGAGCGATAGATAATTAGCAATAATAGTTTAATACATTTGTTAGAAGCAAAACGTGGAATGACGTTTTGAGATGTACAAAAAGTAGGTAAAACCTCTAAATAAATTAATTTTTAAAGTAGTTCAATTAAAAGCGTAGCGCAATAGTTACTAAAATGTGCCTATAGTACAAAAAAGTGCGTACTTCTCAAAAAGATACTATCAATTTATAATTTTAATACATAATAAAACACGAAGGTGGAAAGAAAATGAAAAATATATTAATCATTAATGGTCACGAATACTATAAAAAATCAAAAGGGCAGTTGAACCAAACAATTTTTGAAGAATGGGAAAGATTACTAAAAGATAAATTTAATGTTGAAACAACGATAGTAGATCAAGGATATGATGTAGATGAGGAAATTGAAAAATGGTTGCGTGCAGACATAATTATAATGCAGACACCAATATATTGGTTTAGTATACCTGGTAAGTTCAAGCAATATATCGATCAAGTATATATGGATCGCATATTCTTTAAAGGGTCAGATCAATATGGACAAGGTGGACAGTTTACTGATAAACAATATTTACTTTCATTAACATGGAATGCGCCAGAGGCCATTTTTGATAATAAAGAGGCATTTTATGACGGACGTTCTTTAGATGAGGCGATGTTACACTTACACAAAATGAATCAATATATTGGTATGACATCACTGCCAACATTTGCAATTTATAACGTCGTGAAACACACAAATATAGAACATTATAAAATAAAATTGGCAGGCCACGTAAAAGAAGTTTTTGACAGAATGTAACCATGGAGATAGAATTTATACACAAGGTATAGATATTGAAATATTTAGAAAAATAAGAATTCATTGTTGACAAAAGAGAATGTTGCTTGTACTATACTAGTTAATTACTACTTCAGAAATTGAAGTTAAATGTTGAAAGTATGAGTAGCGTATATGTTGAGTAGTTAATCAGAAAGCTAATGGTTGATGGAAATTAGCACTGCATATATCGTGAATTGGGCTTTTAAACGTCACTATAAATAGAGCAATTGAAAGTGAACATGAAGAATGTTAACTAAGGTGGCACCACGGTAACGCGTCCTTATAGTACGTGTTATTGTGGTGCTTTTTATTTGGAAATTTTTAAAGAAAACAAAATGTAGTAAGTTATGTAAACGTAGTCTCAGAAAGTTAGTGGTTGATGTAAACTAACACGCACATATACTGAAATTGGGTTTTGTTGGATCATAATTTTATAAAATGATTTGAGTGAGTAGAGTTTAATATTCTGCTAATTTAGGTGGTACCACGCAACAGCGTCCTTTATTTTAAGGATGCTGTTTTTTTAATTTTCAAAAGGGAGGCAAATCAGATGTTGATACAATATAAAAAATTGCACGCCGAAGTTACACCTGAAGCGCTAGCAAGACTTAAAAAACATAAAATCATATTAGAAAGTTCGGAACAATCTAAATTGAAGGGCCGTTATTCTATGGTGATATTTGATACGTATGGTTCTATCACGTTAGATGACGAAACATTGACGATTGAAAAGAACGAAAAACAAATCGTAGAAAATGACCAACCGTATGACAAATTAAAACAGTTTATTGATCGTTATAAAGTTAATATTCAAGAAGAGTCGCTCGCAGATTTACCATTTATTTCTGGGTTTGTGGGTACGTGTAGCTTTGACTTAGTGAGACATGAATTTCCAAAGTTAAAGCAACACCCCCTTGAAGATCATCAGCAACACGATGTGCGCTTACACATGGTCGAGGATGTTTACGTATTTGATCATTATAAAGAACACCTATATGTGATTGCGACCAATTTATTTTCAAATCAAAATGAAGCACAGTTGAAAGCTAGAATTGATCGTCGAGTTGAAGAATTAAAAGAAATTAACATTTATCCGCCAACAATAAATTATGAAAATAACGATAAACAAATTAAGTCTAATATTACGCCAGAACAATTTGAAACAACGGTTAGAAATATGAAATCACTCATTAGACAAGGGGACATGTTCCAAGTAGTCCCATCAATCATTTATAGTTATGAACATCACTTTGGAAGTAAATTACAACAGTTGTCATATCAACTCTATCAAAATTTAAAACGACAAAATCCTAGTCCTTATATGTATTACTTGAATATAGATCAACCTATTATTGTAGGAAGTTCGCCTGAGAGCTTTGTAAAAGTTAAAGATCAGAAAGTCGTAACCAACCCAATCGCTGGAACAATTAAAAGAGGGCAAACTGAAGAAGAAGATTATGCTAATGAACAACAACTTAAAAATGATGAAAAAGAAATAAGCGAACATCGTATGTTAGTGGATTTAGGAAGAAACGATATTCATAGAATTAGTCTTACAGGGACTTCAAAGTTAGAAAAGTTAATGGCAATTGAGCGTTACGAACATGTCATGCATATCGTTAGTGAAGTAAGTGGTAAAGTTCCTGATAATTATTCTCCTATGTCGGTCATTGCAAGTTTATTACCAACTGGCACAGTGTCAGGCGCACCGAAACTGAGAGCAATTCAACGTATTTACGAAAACTACCCTCATAAACGTGGTGTTTATAGTGGGGGAATAGGCTATATCAATTGTAATCATGAGTTAGATTTCGCCTTAGCAATACGTACAATGATGATAGATGAGCACAATATCAATGTTCAAGCAGGTTGTGGCGTAGTGTATGATTCAGTCCCAGAGAAAGAATTCCAAGAAACCCAACTTAAAGCTAAAAGTCTTTTGGAGGTGTCCCCATGATACTCATCGTCGATAACTATGATTCGTTTACTTATAATTTAGTTGATATGGTTGCGCAACAAACAGAGGTTATAGTGAAGTATCCTGATGACCCTAAAGTTTTTGACTATCAAAATGAGATTGACGGCATTATTATTTCGCCTGGTCCAGGTCATCCGTTAGATACCAATCTCTTGATGAGAATTATTGAACACTATCAACATAAACCAATATTAGGAGTATGCCTAGGTTCCCAAGCTTTATCATGTTTTTATGGTGGGGAAGTCATACAAGGTGAAAATATAAAACACGGTAAAACAGATCGAATGAAGATTGTAAAAAGAACGCAACTATACGAAAATATTACAGAATATTCAGAAATTATGAGGTATCATTCATTAATTACTGATCCTAAATCATTACCAACATCTTTAATCGTGACGGCAGAAACGCCAGATTGTATACAAGGCTTACAACACAAGATGAAACCGCACTTTGGTATTCAATATCATCCAGAATCATTTGCAACTGAACATGGCACTCAAATCATTATCAATTTCTTAAAAATAACCCAAGAGGTGAAACATGATGCGACTTCAAGAACAAATTAATCAACATGAACCGTTGAATCAACAACAAATGAATCAATTTATTACCTTTTTACTAGATGAAACAGCAAAGGAAGAGACAAAAAAGCAGTTATTGTCTACGTTCTCAAATAAAGAAATTACCCAAAATGAATTAACTTATATCGCAAACAGTTTAATTCAGACAATGTATGAACAACAACCTCAGTTTCCTAATAGTATTTGTGTGTGTGGTACAGGAGGAGATAAATCGCATAGTTTCAATATTTCAACAACGGTATCTTTCGTAGTTGCAAGTGCGGGTGTTCCTGTTATTAAACATGGTAATAAGAGCATAACTTCCGCTTCAGGGAGTACCGATTTGTTAAAAGCGATGAACATCAAAACGACCTCGGTTGAAAAAACGATAGAACAAGTGAGAGAGAAAGGATTAGCATTTTTAAGTGCGACTGAAACATATCCTGTGATGAAACATATTCAACCTATACGAAAAGGCATCGATAAACCAACTATCTTTAATATTACAGGCCCGATGATTAATCCGTTCCAGTTAGATTATCAAGTTATGGGCGTGTATGAACCTTCAAAGTTAGAAAAAATCATTCGAACGCTTTCAGACTTAGGTAGAAGACGGGCAATCGTATTGCATGGTGCCAATGGTATGGATGAAGCCACTCTATCAGGAGATAATATTATCTATGAACTAACATCTGATGGACAAATCCAACATTATACGCTTAACGCACAAGATTTAGGATTTGACTATGCACCGAATAGCGATCTCGTTGGAGGCTCGGCTCATGATAATCTATCAATCACTAAACGTATTCTTAATGGTGAAGAACAAAGTGCAAAACGAGATGTCGTCGTGTTAAACGCAGGTATCGCTTTGTACGTAGCTGAACAAACTGACTCGATTCAACAAGGCGTACATTTAGCTAGTAAATTAATAAATGATGGAGCAGCATTAGCACAATATAACAAAATGGGAGGACATCAATATGACTATATTGGATGAAATTGTAGCTTATAAAAGAGATTTATTAGCACAAGGATATTACGAAGATAAATTAAAAACTTTAACAGCCGTTGACGTTTCACATAAACAAACATTAAACGACCAAATAAAGTCTTCAAAAGAATTAGCCATCATTGCTGAAATAAAATCTAAAAGTCCATCTATTGATAGATTACCTGAAAGAAATTTAATACAACAGGTTAAGCAATATGAACAATATGGTGCGAATGCAGTTTCAATACTTACAGATGAACAGTATTTTGAAGGTAGTTTTGAAAGGTTACAAGAGTTAACTATCGAGACGAATTTACCGGTGTTATGTAAAGATTTTATAGTTGAAAAAATACAAATTGATGTTGCACGCAAGGCTGGCGCATCAATTATATTACTCATCGTAAACGTATTAAATGATGAAGAATTACAGGAACTTTATCATTACGCACGATCTTTAAACTTAGAAGTGTTAGTTGAAGTGCATGATAAAGCAGAACTTAAGAGAGCACATCAACTTGGTGCTGAATTAATCGGTATTAATAATAGGGATTTAAAACGTTTTGTTACTGATGTATTGCATACAAACGAAATTTTAGAAGATTATCAACCCAATGTGAATTATATTTCAGAAAGTGGAATCCGTAACCGAAGTGATGTTGAAAATATTGTAGCATCAGGTATAAGCGGAATGTTAATAGGGGAATCATTGATGACTTGCGATGACTTGAGTCAATTTTTACCAAGTTTAAAATTAGAGAAGGTCCAACGATGAAATTAAAATTTTGTGGATTTCGTACGTTGGAAGATGTTGCTAAAGTTAGAGATTTAAATATTGACGCAATTGGGTTTATACATTATCCCAAAAGTAAAAGATATGTCGACGTTCCGACAATCAAACAGTTTACGGATATAATTCCAAAGCATATAGAAAAGGTTGTGGTAGTCGTTAATCCTAATTTTGATACAATTTCAAACCTTATCGAATCGACTTCATTAACGGCTATACAATTACACGGTTCAGAAAGTATAGAATTCATTCAACAAATAAAACGACTTTTTCCGCACATTAAATTAATTAAAGCACTGCCCGCTTAAGACAAAGATGCTTTATCAAACGCGATTGAATATTATCGCACTGATATCGACCTATTTATTATAGATACACCTTCAGAAAGTTATGGTGGTACAGGTAAAGTTTATAATTGGGAAATATTGCAAGGACTCACAGGAATTGAATTTTTGATTGCAGGCGGAATTGATCTTGAAAATATTAACAAACTAGAGCAATTAGAATTAGCGCATAGTGGATACGACATTGCGAGTGGAATCGAAAGTGAAGATGTTAAAGATATAAATAAGATGAAAGACATTATTTTAAAAGTAAAGGAGAAAAAATATGATGCAACGTAATATTCAAACGCAAGCAGATGAATTTGGTTTTTTCGGTGAATACGGGGGACAATTTGTACCAGAAACGTTAATGCCAGCAATTCAAGAACTGAAACAAGCCTATAACAAAGCGAAAGAAGACCCACAAATTAAAGAAGAATTAACGTATTATTTAAAAGAATATGTAGGGCGAGAAACACCGTTAACGTATGCGAAATCTTATACGGAAACATTAGGTGGGGCAAAAATTTATTTGAAAAGAGAAGATTTAAACCATACTGGCGCGCATAAAATCAACAACGCATTAGGACAAGCTTTACTTGCAAAACGCATGGGCAAGAAGAAACTCGTAGCAGAAACTGGTGCAGGCCAGCACGGGGTTGCGAGTGCAACTGTTGCCGCGTTATTTGATATGGAACTCGTTGTATTTATGGGTGAAGAAGATATTAAACGACAATCGCTAAACGTATTTAGAATGGAATTGTTAGGTGCGACAGTTAAATCAGTAACTGAAGGGCAAGGCACGTTGTCAGATGCTGTAAATAAAGCACTACAATACTGGGTGAGTCACGTAGATGATACGCATTACTTGTTAGGTTCTGCGCTTGGACCTGATCCATTTCCAACAATGGTACGAGACTTTCAAAGTGTCATCGGAGAAGAAATCAAAGGTCAAATACAAGATAAAGAAGGGCGTTTACCTGATGCAATCGTTGCTTGTGTAGGTGGAGGATCCAATGCGATAGGCACGTTTTATCCATTTATAAAAGACGACGTTAAATTATATGGTGTAGAAGCTGCTGGTAAAGGTGTAAAAACGGATCGTCATGCATTAGCAATCACGCAAGGCAAAGTCGGGGTGCTACATGGGACTAAAATGTATTTGTTACAAAATGAAGATGGTCAAATTCAACTAGCACATTCAATTTCAGCAGGGTTAGATTACCCAGGGGTTGGTCCTGAACATTCGTATTATCATGATATTGGAAGAGTAGATTATGTGACGGCGAGTGATAATCAAGCAATGGAAGCACTTGTACGATTTACTAAAGCAGAAGGTATTATACCAGCTATTGAAAGTGCGCATGCTTTAAGTTACGTTGAGGAGCTTGCACCTCGAATGAGCGAAGATGAAATTATTGTAGTAACTGTATCTGGTCGTGGAGATAAAGATATGGATACAATCCGTGCATATATGAATAAAGGTGGTGAAGGCGATGCGTAAACTATTTATACCATACATTATGGGAAATACGTCATTTATTGATAATTTAAAGACATTAAATGAAGTTGGAGCCGATATTGTGGAAATCGGTGTGCCTTTCTCGGACCCGGTAGCTGATGGACCGGTAATTATGGATGCTGGGGCTAAAGCAATAGAAGAAGGTGTGAATGTACAGTATATTTTCGATCAATTAGAAAAACATCAAGAAGAAATTACGAGTAACTATGTGCTAATGACCTATTACAACATCATTCAACATTATGGCGAAACTGAATTTTTCAACGCATGTGCGCAAGCTGGTATTTATGGTGTAATCATTCCAGATTTACCACATGAACTCATACAACAATTGAAGAAACGTCATCCAAATCGTACTGTAAATATCATTTCTTTAATTGCGATGACTACTTCTGAATCACGAATTGAACAAATTGCGAAAGACGCTGAAGGGTTCATGTATACAGTGACGATGAATGCAACTACGGGTGAAAATGGTAAATTCCATCCAGATTTAAAGCGTACGATTCAACACATTCAAACATTAACAGATATACCAGTAGTAGCTGGTTTCGGCATTCGTAACTCGTTACATGTTACTGATATTGTGAGTGTAGCAGATGGTGTCGTTATGGGGAGTGAAATTGTCAAACGCTTTGAAAATGATAATGTGGAAACAACTATACAATTTCTAAAATCTATTCGACAAGCGTTAGATAAACCTCTAGATCAAAATGAATAACATATAAATAATACGGGTAAAGTATCATTAGAATCTTTGAAGAGAAATTAGCATCATGCTAAGTAATAAAAAGCGCATGTATAGTAATAACTTAAGCTAATTTCAAATTCATTATATAGAGGTGACAATTTTGACTAAAAAAGTATTGTTTGTTTTAACAAGCAGAGATCAATATGACGACGGTACACCTACAGGATTATGGTTAGAAGAGGCGAGTGAACCTTATAATATTTTAACGGAATCAGGTGTTGATGTAGATCTTGTTTCAATCAACGGTGGGGAAGTACCGATTGACCCTAATTCTACTCAAAACGATGAATTAAATAAATATAGTGACTTCGTTGAAAAAATTAAACAATTATCTAGTTTAGATGATGTTAATGTTGATAATTACGATGCTGTTTATTTACCTGGTGGTCACGGCACAGTATTTGATTATGCACACAATCAAAAGCTTGCAGCAATTCTTGCACAATTTAAAGGTGAAGGTAAGTATATTTCATCAGTTTGTCATGGTCAAAGTGCTTTTGTAGGTGCCAAAGACAACGATGGTAATTTCTTAGTTGACGGCGTGACATTAACTTCATTTACAGATGATGAAGAACGTACGATGAAATTAGACGAAAAAGTACCTTTCCTAACTCAAACGGAATTAGAAAACCAAGGTGCTAAATTTGTTGCCGATGATAACTTCTCAGTACACGTGGAAAAAGATGGACAATTTATTACAGGTCAAAATCCACAATCAAGCGTTGCAATCGGTGAAGCATTAAGAGATGCTTTAAAATAATATGAAAGTTGAAGCTTAAGCTAAAAGTATTATAAAAAACTGGAGAACGTAGTGTTTTCCAGTTTTTATTTTTTCAATTGACCTATGTACATAGTCAGTATTATTTAAAATAGCAATTATAGTATTATTTTACAATTTAATTAAATAATGATGCTTAAAGTAATAATTGAAATAAAGATAAGTCATATTCATAATAGTTTATTCTTTGATAAATTTGTATGAATGATATAATAAAGGATATAAAGATACTTATAGTGGAAAAATCTGTTTATGTTATATAAAAGTGATAGGTACGATGCACAAAATAGGTATTGATTTTGTTTTATGAACGATTATTGTATAATAATCGAGATTAAGAGCAAACATTGTATCAAAGTACTATAGACAATTAGGAGTTTATTAAAAAATGAAATTTACAAATTTAACCGCTAAAGAATTCGGGGAATTTACAGATAAAATGCCCAACAGTCATTTCACTCAAATGACTGCGAACTATGAATTAAAGGTTGCAGAAGGTGCTGAAACGCATTTAGTAGGTATAAAGGATAATAATAATCAAGTTATTGCAGCTTGTTTAATGACAGCAATACCTGTAATGCGTTTTTTCAAATCTTTCTATACGAACAGAGGACCTGTTATAGATTTTGATAATAAAGAACTTGTTCATTTTTTCTTTAATGAATTGGCACAATATGCAAAAAAACATAATGCAATCTATTTAAGAGTAGATCCATATTTAGCATATCAGTATCGTAACCACGAGGGTGACGTACTTGAAAATGCAGGAAATGATTGGTTCTTTGATAAGATGAAGCAACTTGGATTTAAACACCAAGGATTTTTCACAGGTTTCCATTCTGACAAACAAGTTCGGTTCCATTCTGTTTTAGATTTAACAGATAAAACTGAAAAAGACGTTTTAAAAGGAATGGATAGTTTAAGAAAACGTAATACTAAAAAAGTTCAGAAAAATGGCGTTAAGATTAGATTTTTAAATAAAGAAGAATTACCGATTTTCCGCCAATTTATGGAAGAAACTTCTGAGACGAAAGCCTTCGACGATAGAAATGATAGTTTCTATTACAATCGTTTGAAGTATTATAAGGATCGTGTCTTAGTACCATTAGCTTACATGGACTTTGATGAATACATCGAAGAGTTGAAACTTGATCGAGAAGCTTTAACTAAAGATATTAATAAAGCATTAAAAGATATCGAAAAACGACCAGACAATAAAAAGTCGTACAATAAGCGAGACAATTTAGAAAAACAACTTGTAGCAAATCAACAAAAAATTGACGAAGCGAAAGCATTACAAGAAGAACATGGGAATGAATTACCAATATCGGCTGCATTCTTCATAATTAATCCATTTGAAGTTGTATATTATGCTGGTGGTACAGCTAATGAGTTTAGACACTTTGCAGGAAGCTACGCAATTCAATGGAAAATGATTAACTATGCTTTAGAACATGGAATTAATCGTTATAACTTCTATGGAATTACTGGTGATTTTTCAGAAGATGCAGAAGATGCGGGAGTTGTTAAATTTAAAAAAGGCTATAACGCAGACGTTGTAGAATATGTTGGTGACTTTATTAAACCGATTAACAAACCTATTTATAACATTTATAAGAAATTAAAAGATATTAAGGACAAAAAGTAAACATATATAGAAGGGAACTAAGCTAGAATGAAATTTACTGAGTTAACTGTCAAAGAATACGAAAATTTTGTACAGAATCCAGCGTTAGAAAGTCATTATTTCCAAGTGAAAGAAAATATTGCGACAAGAGAAAATGATGGATTTCAAGTTGTATTACTGGGCTTAAAAGATGATGATAATCAAGTTATTGCAGCTAGTCTTTTCTCAAAAATTCCTACTATGGGTAGCTATGTTTATTATTCTAACCGTGGTCCTGTGATGGATTATAATGATTTAGGATTAATCGATTTCTACTTACGTGAACTCGATAGTTATTTACAACAACATAACTGCTTATATGTAAAATTAGACCCATACTGGATTTACAATATTTATGATAAAGATATTAATCAATTCCCAGATCGAGATAAAAATGACGCCTTAGTGAACTTGTTTAAATCACATGGCTATACGCATCACGGATTCACAACTCAGTATGATAGTTCAAGTCAAGTTCGTTGGATGGGCGTGTTAAACTTAGAAAATGAAACACCAGCCTCACTTAAAAAGCAATTTGATAGCCAAAGAAAGCGTAATGTCAATAAAGCAATTAACTACGGCGTAAAAGTTCGTTTCCTTAAACGTGATGAATTTGATCAATTTTTAGAGCTTTATCGTGAAACTGAAGCACGTACTGGTTTCGTTTCAAAAACAGACGAATATTTCTATAACTTTATCGATAATTACGGAGATAAAGCATTAATACCGTTAGCATATATCGATTTAGATGAATATATTAACAACACACAAGAGTCATTAAACGATAAAGAATCTCGTCGTGATCAAATGATGGCAAAAGAAAATAAATCAGATAAACAATTAAAGAAAATTGCTGAACTCGATAAACAAATTGAACATGACAAGAAAGAATTGTTACAAGCGAGTGAGTTAAGACAAACAGACGGTTCAGTCTTAAACCTAGCATCAGGCGTTTACTTTACAAATGCTTATGAAGTGAACTACTTCTCTGGCGGTTCTTCAGAAAAGTATAACCAATATATGGGACCATATATGATGCATTGGTTCATGATTAATTACTGTTTCGAGCATGGATATACACGTTACAATTTCTACGGTTTATCAGGAGATTTCACAGAAAACAGTGAAGACTACGGCGTATATCGCTTTAAACGTGGTTTCAATGTTCAAATCGAAGAACTTATCGGCGACTTCTATAAACCAATTAAGAAAACAAAATATTGGTTATTCAATACATTAAACAAAGCAAGAAAGAAAATTAAGAAATAACATAAGTTCTAGATATTATATTTAAGGCTTATAGGTATATGAAAATGCCTATAAGCTTTTTCTTTTAGTAGGAATTAAATTAACTATAGAAATATTATGTAAACTATATATATTTATTTTAATTGAAACTTACTGTAATTAAGGATTACTTATAAAATAATGAGTTTATTAGTACTATTTCATAGCAAGTTTATTGTTATATTGTTGATTCTATTAATTATATAATTATTTCTAATAAATCTTGAGCCATTTGCATATATACAGGTTTCTGATATTAAATTTTTAATTTAAATATTAGGAGTAATGCTGAGATTTAACGTGAGTTGCATCGAAAAATGATTTTGCATATCAGTATAAAGCTCAGTGCAAATTTCATAACCATAGTGATTAGAAAGTTTATAGATTGATGCATCTTACGAAATGATTAATGGATACATGCATGACAACTTACAAATTGTAATTTATTGATAATGCATGATAAATAATGCTGAATTATTGAGTATAGATTTTCAATTTCTTTTTAGTTTACATAATATATATTATAGGACGTTATATATATTTAAAAAAAGGTGCCCCATTTATGAGATTTATGTTCATTTCGTTTAATCGTGTATATAAAAAAGTTCAGTACCTTATGCACTGAACTTTAAATCTTGTAATTGAGTTTCTATTAGTAACGATAATGATGATTGAAATCATTTCTTGGATAATGATTTTGGCCATAATAATGATGATGCTTTCGTATAACTTTTTCAATTCTCTTTTGTTCACGTTGACGTCGCCAATTTCTCGTAAAGAACCATATTAAGAAACTTATAATTATGCTTATGATAGACATGAACATCGCATAACCGAATAACGGTTTATAAGATATATCATAGAATATTGGAATGAAAAATGCTGCTATAGTTAATATAAGAAATGTAATGATTGGTGTAGCAAACCATTTATGCAACACGAGTGTATTAAATACAGTTAATAATATGACAGCAATTACAGTAATCCATAAGTAGTGTGGTAAATCGGTTAATGTCATCTTTAGCGCTCCTTAATATTATAGTATGCATAATTAATCTTAATATTATTATACTAAATTTATTAAGATTTTCATTCAGTCTTTAGCTGTACAATCGAAAATAATTATTGTATTTTAGATAAATTTAATATTGATGCTCTATTAGCGATGAAATGTAAGCCCTGTAGTGTATTTTTTGTGGTGTTTTCTAGTATAATTAACAGTGAATAATGATATAAAGTATGCTTAAGGAGTGATTGTATGGTCGAATCTTTACCAAAACGAAAACATGTCCCTCAAGAAGAAACTTGGGATATTACAGAATTATTTGCAACAGATGCTGAATTCTATGAAATGTTAGATATCACATTAAAACAAGCCCAGGATTTCCACAAGCAATTTTATAACACGCTCAATAATATAAAAACGATTGAACATGCATTAGATACATATGTGGAAATACTAATAAATGTTGATCGAATGAGTAACTATGCAGAATTAAGATTAAGTGTTGATGTTACAAATGAAGCAGCACAAACGTTAAGTTCAAAGCTAACTAATTACAATGGGAAAATTGCTAGTGAACTAACTTTTGTTGAATCAGAAATTTTGCAACAACCTGAATCATTAATCAATGAGTTAATTGAAAACAGTAAATATCCACATTATTTAAAAAAGTTGAAAGATAAGCAACAATATCAATTATCACCTGAAGTTGAAAGTACTTTAGCTAGTTTATCCCCTACTTTTGACAGTCCTTTTGAGCTGTATGGCATTACAAAAATGTTAGATATTGATTTTGGTACATTTAAATATAAAGACCAAACTTATCCATTGGATTATACAACTTTTGAAAATGAATATGAGGATGATCCAGATACAGAATTCCGCAGAAAAAGCTTTAAATATTTTAGTCATGCAATCAGTAAATACCAACATACTACTGCGGCTACATATAATATGCATGTTCAACAAGAAAAAATTGAAGCAAATCTTAGAGGTTATGATTCTGTTATCGACTATTTGTTATCAGAGCAAGAAGTGACACGTGAAATGTTTGACCGTCAAATCGATGTTATTATGAGTGACCTGGCGCCAATTATGCAGAAATACGCAAAGTTACTAAAACGTGTTCATGGACAAGATACGATGCGTTTTGAAGATTTACAAGTATCGATTGACCCTGATTATGAACCATCCATTTCAATTGAAGATTCAAAACAGTATATCTTTGGCGCTTTAAAAATACTTGGCCAAGATTATTTAAATATGGTTGAACGTGCTTATAAAGATAGATGGATTGATTTTGCACAAAATAAAGGTAAAGAGACGGGTGCATATTGTGCTAGTCCCTATGCTACGCATTCGTATGTATTTATTTCTTGGACTGGTAAGATGACAGAAACTTTTGTTCTGGCACATGAATTAGGTCATGCAGGACATTTTACGCTGGCTCAAAAACATCAAAATTATTTAGAATCAGAACCATCTATGTACTTTGTAGAGGCACCTTCTACGATGAATGAAATGTTAATGGCTAATTATTTAATCGATTCAAGTGACGACCCAAAATTCAAAAGATGGGTAATCGGTTCTATTATTTCACGAACTTATTACCATAATATGGTAACGCATTTGTTAGAAGCAGCGTTTCAAAGAGAAGTATATAATAAGGTAGATAATGGTGAATCCCTTACAGCCCCTGTACTTAATGAAATTATGCGTGATGTTTATGGTCAATTCTTCGGAAATGCGGTTAAATTATCAGATGGCGTCGAATTAACTTGGATGCGCCAACCTCATTATTATATGGGATTATACTCGTATACGTATTCAGCAGGGTTAACGATTGGGACAGTGATGTCTCAAAAAATTAAAAAAGAAGGCCAACAGGCTGTGGATCAATGGTTAGAGACTTTAAGTGCTGGTGGTAGTCAATCACCAATTGACTTGGCAGATACCGCTAGTATTGATATTCGTACAGATAAACCATTACGTTCGACAATTCGCTATATTGGTCATCTCGTGGATGAATTAGAAAAGTTAACTGATGAAATTGAACAAAGTGAGTAATTCAATATATAAAAAACGGACTGTTATTACTCAGTCCGTTTTTATATATTAATTTATTTTTGAGTTATTCAAGTTCATCTCTGCTACTTATAATTTTATTTACAATTCCATACTCAACGGCTTCTTCCACACTTAACCAATAATCTCTGTTCGTATCTTCTTCAACTTTTTCAATTTTTTGACCTGTTTCTTGAGCAATAACTTCATTGATACGTTTACGTGTTCTTACGATTTCACGTGCAGTAATTTCAATTTCAGTTGATTGACCTTGTGCACCACCACTCGGTTGATGCATCATAAAGCGTGTATTTGGTAAACTATAGCGTCTTTCTTTTTCTCCTGACAAGAAGATAAAGATACCTGCGCTTACTACCCAACCTGAACCAATAATGTTCACTTTTGGTTTAATAAAGTTAATCATATCACGAATATAGAAACCAGAGTCAACATGGCCTCCTTGAGTAGAAATGAACAAGTTGATTGGTTCATCACTCGTTGCTTCTAATAATAATAATTTATTTGCTACGTCATACGCCGTTTCATCATTAATTTCACCAGAAATAATAACCGTACGCGTTTCTAACATTTTTTGTGTTAATAAATCGGAATTGTTTTGATTATCGAAGTTTTTATTCTCTGCCATGTCATCACCTTCTCTAAAAAATTTTACTCTTTTATCATACACGACTAAAATACAATTAAACATTAAAAAGAATCAATCATAACCTTCTCTTGGTCTGATTGATCCTTTTATATTTTGGGTTGTAAGCATTTAATTTATTTATTGTATGTTTCGTATCGTTCACCAGTAATGAAAAAGTAAATATTTTCAGCAACATTACCGATGTGATCTCCTACTCTTTCTAAATGGCGTGCTGCAAGATGTGCTTGTCCTGCCACAAATGGGTCATTGTCAATTAAATACGTTGTATTTACGATGTTTTTATATAAATCATCAATATCTTTATCACGTTCTATAATTTCTTTAATTAACGTGATGTCGTTGTGTTTTACTGCATCTCTCATATCTTTAAGCATTAACAATGCCAATTTACCCATCGTGTTAAGTCGTGTTAGTACATAGTGATCGGTAATTTTTGCACGCAAACGTATTTTAGCAATACTTGCTGCATTATCGCCAATTCTTTCTAAATCACTCGCGATTTTCAGAGAGGCCATCATTAATCGTAAATCTGTAGCAATGGGTTGTTGCTTTGTTATAAGCATGATGACCTTTTCGTTAATATCAGTTTCTAAAGCATTGATAACTTTATCTCTCTCAATTGTTTGTCGTGCATAATTACGGTCCTCTTCGCTTAACGATTGTAGGGCATATGATATGTGCTGATAAACGTAAAGGCCAAGTCGACGTAAATCTTTAACAAGATCGTCTAATTGGCCTTCATATTTTTCTCGAATTATTACCATTCGGTATTAACCAAATCTACCTGAAATGTAATCTTCTGTTTGTTTATCAGAAGGATTTGAGAATAATTTATCAGTATCATCATATTCATTTACATAACCGTTAAGGAAGAATGCTGTTTTATCAGAAACACGTGCTGCTTGTTGCATGTTGTGTGTAACGATAATAATTGAGTAATTTTCTTTTAAGTTTTGAACTAATTCTTCAACTTTTAATGTTGAAATAGGGTCTAAAGCTGATGTTGGTTCGTCCATTAGGATTACATCTGGTTCAATCGCTAAACTACGAGCGATACAAACACGTTGTTGTTGACCACCTGATAAACTGTATGCGTTCGTATTTAAACGATCTTTTAATTCATCCCAAATTGCTGCACCACGTAATGATTTTTCTACGATTTCGTCTAAAACCTTTTTGTCTTTAATACCGTGAATTTTTGGTCCGTAAGTAATATTATCATAGATTGATTTAGGGAATGGGTTTGGTTGTTGGAAGACCATTCCTACGTTTGTTCTTAACTTTTCAACTGAATAATTATCATCAAAGATGTTTTGATCACGATACATAATTTTACCAGCTGTTTTAACTGAAGGTACTAATTCAACCATACGATTTAATGTTTTGATGTAAGTTGATTTACCGCAACCTGAAGGTCCGATAATTGCAGTAACTGTGTTTTCTAAAACATCTAAGTTAATGTTTTTTAAAGCATGATTTTCACCATACCATAAGTCTAAATTTTTAGTTGAATAAACAATGTTTTTTTGGCTATCTGGAATTGAGCTTTCTTTTTTGTTTGTATTATTTGTGTCGATTGTAGTCGCTGGTGCTGACTGTTCATTAGTTGTTGATTCAAGTTCTTTTTTATCTTCTGAGATTGTTTTTTTATCCATAATTAAAACTCCTTTTTGAACTCATTTATATCTCTTGTTTAAGTGATTTCCCCATCAATTCACTGTTGTTTATATGAAAAGTTCATTAATATTTCTTGCTATATTTATTACGTAAGAAGATTGCAACTGCATTCATTAATAATAAGATTACTAATAATACTATAATTCCGGCTGCTGCAACGTTTTGGAATTCGTCTTGAGGCATTTTTGCCCAGTTGTAAATCGTGATTGGTAATGCTTGGAATTTATCAAAGATACTTGTTGGTACGTGTAATAAAACTGTTGGAATACCAATCAAGATTAATGGCGCTGTTTCACCTAATGCTCTTGATAAAGCTAAGATAAATCCAGTTAAAATACCAGGGATGGCTGCTGGTAATACGACACGACGAATTGTTTGCCATTTATTACCACCTAAACCATATGAAGCTTCTTTTACTGAATTAGGTACCGCTCTTATTGCTTCTTGGCTAGATACGATAATAACAGGTAAAATTAGTAATGACATTGTTAATGCGGCTGCAATAACTGTTTCATGCATAGCTAAAGCTGGAACATTCATACCTCTTACGAAAAGCGTTAAACCAAGTAAACCGAATACAACAGATGGTACACCGGCTAAGTTATTAATACAAAGTCTTACGAATTTTGTAAAAGCATTATCTTTTGCATATTCTTCAAGATAGATTGCTGTACCGACACCTAAGATGATTGAAATTGGAATGATAGTTATCATTAACCAAAGTGTTCCCATTAACGCTCCTTTAATACCGGCCATTGATGGCGTAGAAGATGAGAAACTTGTGAAGAATTTAGGTGTTAAATGCCCTGCACCTTGGATTAATGTATTGATAATTAAAGCAGCAAGAACGATTAAACCAACTAATGTACAAGCGAAAAACGCTGCTTTGTTGAATTTATTCTTATTAAGTCTGCCAGAGAGCTTGTTGTCTACAGTATTTTGATCGACTAGTGTTTTATTATTAGACTCGCTCATAATTAATACTCCTCTCTAAAGCGTTTCGTAATCCATTGTGATAATAGGTTCATGATTAATGTGAATAAGAATAATGTGAACCCAACAGCGTAAATACTGTAATATTGGTCTGATCCAAATGTTGCATCACCTGATGCGATTTCTACAATGTAGCCTGTCATAGTTTGAATTGAATTAGTAAGACTTAAATCGAATTTTGGTGAACTACCTGCTGCTAACGATACGATCATAGTTTCACCGATAGCACGAGAAATCGCTAATACAATTGATGCCATAACACCTGAAATTGCTGCTGGTAACACAACTTTTGTTGCTACTTCAAATTTTGTAGCACCTAAACCAAGTGCACCTTCACGCATTTTGTCAGGTACAGATGACATTGCATCCTCACTCATACTTGAAATTAATGGAATAATCATAATACCTACAACAATCCCTGGACTGATAGAGTTTAAACTATCAATGAACGGGAAGATTGCTCTTAATATAGGAGTTACGAATGATACTGCGAAGAAACCAAATACAATAGTCGGAATACCAGATAATATTTCTAAAATAGGTTTAATAATTCTTCTTGCACGACTTGAAGCATATTCACTTAAGTAAAGTGCTGCACCTAAACCTAAAGGTACTGCAACAATTGTTGCAATAAATGTGATTTTAAGAGTACCTAGTATTAATGCCCATATACCATATTTAGGTTCTGAACTTGCTGGATCCCATTGTGTTTTAAATAGAAATTGTGTGATTGGTACGCGTGTGAAAAATGTAATTGTCTCTGTCAATAACGTAACAATAATACCGATTGTAGCTAATATTGAGAATAATGCGATGATACCTAAAATTAAAGGTACAATTTTATCACTAAGGCCTTTCTTTTTAGCATTATTCTTTTTAATCATCTCACCTACTGATGGTTGCGAATTCGCCATTTCAATACCTTCCTTCTTTATTTGTCTCCCAAATTATTAAAAAAGGTTGGGAGTCTCTGTTAACTAATTGCATACAAGCGAAATGGATAGCACTTGTATACATTAGTCTTACAGAACAAGGAATGTAGAGGAAAGTGACATTTAAAACTGTCACTTTCGCCCCCCACTTCCAAATTCCCAACCTTTAAGAAATAAAGCTATGTTTACTTATCTTCTTTTTTGCTGTCGTCTTTTTTGCTGTCTTTGCTATCACTATTTTTGTCGATAAATTTATTTAATTTATCAAGTTGTTTAGTGTATTTGTCTTTAGGTAATGCAACTAAACCTACATCTTCAGCTGATTTACCTTTATCTTTTAATGTGAATTTCAAGAATTCTTGTAAACCTTTGTTATCTTTTAATTTCTTCTCGTTAGCGTAGATGAATAATGGTCTACTTAATACGTATGAACCATTTTGGATAGTTTTTTCTGAAGGTTTTGTAAGTTTACCTTTTTCGTCTTTGATGTTAACTACTTTTAATTTGTCTTTGTTTTCTTTGTAGTAGTCATAACCGAAGTATCCGATAGCTTGTTTGTTTTTGTCTACGTTAGATACGATTTGGTTTGTATCTGAGTTCTTATCAGCTTTGATATCACCTTTGTCCATTACTTCTTCACTAAAGAAGTCATAAGTACCATGTGATTGGTTAGGTGAGAATGGTTTGATTTCTTTGTCTGGCCATTTAGAATTAACATCTTTCCAAGTTTTAGCTTCGCCAGAGTAGATTTTTTTCAATTGTTTTTTAGATAATTCTTTAACGAAATCATTATCTTTGTTTACAGTAACTGTTACACCATCTTGGCCGATTTTGTATTCTTTATAATCGATACCTTTGTCTTTTAATTTTTTCTTCTCGTCATCTTTTATTGGTCTAGATGCATTTGAAAAATCAGTACTTCCAGAAATGAACTTTTCAAATCCGCCCCCAGTACCTGATTGTGCATTTGAAACAGTTACATTTGGAAATTTTTTGTTGAATTTTTCGTTTAATTTTTCAATGATTGGACCTACTGTTGATGACCCATCGCCTTTAACTTCTCCTTTAACGTCTTTACCTTCTCCTGAACCTGAATCAGAGCCACCGTTACCTCCGCAAGCTCCTAATAAAAGTGAAGCACCAACTACTGTAGTACCAAATAATTGCCATTTTTTCATTGAAACATCCTCCTAATAAATAAATAACCCAAAAAGTTATATGTATTTCTTACAACCCTTATACTACACATCGTATATTAATTACAAATGACTTTAATGTAAATATTTTGTTAAGATAGCTTGCCAACGAAATATTTTTCTTATTATTTGGCCAGCAACTGAATAGATAACTGTTTTAATGTTTGTTGGTATTTGTAGGTTGAGACTGTATTTCACTAGATTTATGTATTTGTTATTTATTGTTACTGAACATTAAAATCAAATTATATAAATTGATGTATATTTGTTTCTTTATTATAGAAGAAACTCAAAATATGAATATTGGTATAAAAAATAAGTCCACCAAAAGTTTTTAACCATTGATGGACTTAATGCTAATATTTATGTTTCAACTTAAATCATGTGAAGTTATTTTCTACTAAATAATTACTAAGATAGATTACTCTTCTATTCTACTCCAACCCTTTTTAGTTAGCGTAATCTTACCTGTTTCGATATTGATAATTTTATGTTTGTATAGATGACCGATTGCACGTTTAAAGGCACCCTTGCTCATATTAAACACTTCTTTAATAGCTTCAGGACTGGATTTATCCCAAAAAGGTAATTCTCCGTCATATTCGACAAGTAAATCAAATATGTGCTGACCATCTTCATCCAATCGCTCATGTGCTAGTGGTAAAAAAGAACCATTAAGTTCACCCTTTTCGTTGTAACCGATTATACGTACTGAGACATTTTCACCTAAGCGTGGTTCTTCTTTTCTTTCTGATTCATGAACAAAGATTTTGTAACCATCTTTAGATAGAAGGAAGCTACCTACTCTTAATAATCTATAAGGACGAGCTTCAATAACCTGATTGTGCATTTCGTCATTGTCAACTGGCGTGAACATTTGCTCAACAATTGTTTCAGTTGCAAGTCGTGCAAACATATTTCTTTCTCTGTCTATACGCAGTGTGACAAGTAGTTCATCGCCTTGAGTTGGCCAAATTTCTTTTACTTTAGGTAAGTCTTCCCATGGGATTAATACCTCTCTCGGTAAACCTACATCTACATGAGCGCCGTCTCGATCTGTTTTCAATACTTTAACGAAATCATATTTGTTTGTTGTAATATCAGGCATATTTTGTGTGGCAAACAAATCACCTGAACGGTTTGGATAAATGAAAAAGCTATACTCTTCTCCTATTTCTAAATCGTCTTCTTCATTAATTTCTGATTTATTGAGTTTTACGTCTTCTCCATTTGGTCCCTTTAATTTGTATGTGGACCCTTCTACACCCATTACTTGTAGAAATTCTATAGAACCTACAATATCTTTTTCATCTTGAGCCATATTGTTCTCCTTCGCACATTAGTTTCTTCCTATTATAACATGCAAATTGTTTTATGGCATTGACTACTTTAACTTTGGTCGAAAGAGCTAAGTAAGTGTGTTATAATTTGACCGTTAGAATAACGGAAAAGGAGAAAATGCATGTTACAAGTTACTGATGTAAGTTTACGATTTGGTGATCGTAAATTATTCGAAGATGTAAATATAAAATTTACTGATGGCAATTGCTACGGCCTTATAGGTGCGAATGGTGCTGGGAAATCAACATTCTTAAAGATATTATCTGGAGAAATTGATGCCCAAACTGGTCACGTTTCGTTAGGTAAAGATCAACGTATGGCTATCTTAAAACAGGATCACTTTGCTTATGAAGATGAACGCGTGATTGATGTAGTTATTAAAGGTCATGAACGTTTATTTAAGGTAATGAAAGAAAAAGATGAAATTTATATGAAACCTGATTTTAGTGATGAAGATGGTATCAAAGCTGCTGAACTTGAAGGTGAATTTGCCGAAATGAACGGTTGGAATGCTGAAGCTGATGCTGGTTCATTACTTTCAGGATTAGGTATTAGTGCTGATCTTCAAGATAAAACAATGTCTGAACTAGAAAACAACCAAAAAGTGAAAGTATTATTAGCTCAAAGTCTATTCGGTGATCCAGATGTATTACTACTCGACGAGCCTACCAATGGTTTGGATATTCCTGCAATTAGCTGGTTAGAAGATTTCCTTATTAATTTTGAAAATACTGTAATTGTTGTCTCACATGATAGACACTTCTTAAATAATGTGTGTACGCATATAGCTGATTTAGACTATGGTAAAATTAAAATTTACGTTGGTAACTATGATTTCTGGTATCAATCAAGTCAATTAGCAATGAAAATGGCGCAAGAGCAAAACAAGAAAAAAGAAGAAAAGATTAAAGAATTGCAAGATTTCGTTGCACGTTTCTCAGCGAATGCGTCAAAATCTAAACAAGCAACAAGTCGTAAAAAACAATTAGAAAAAATTGAATTAGATGACATCCAGCCTTCTTCACGTCGTTACCCATTTGTAAACTTTACGCCTGAAAGAGAAATTGGTAATGATTTACTATTCGTTGAAAATGTTTCTAAAACAGTCGACGGCGAAAAAGTATTAGATAACATTTCATTCACTATGTTCCCTAACGATAAAGCTGTACTTGTAGGAGATAGTGAAATTGCTAAAACAACTCTATTGAAAATTTTAGCTGGTGAAATGGAACCAGATGAAGGAACAGTAAGATGGGGTGTGACAACTTCAAGAAGTTATTTACCGAAAGATAACTCAGAATACTTTGAAGGCGTTGATATGAACTTAGTTGACTGGTTACGTCAATATGCTCCTGAAGATGAACAAACAGAAACATTCCTACGTGGTTTCTTAGGACGTATGTTATTTAGTGGCGAAGAAGTTAAGAAAAAAGCTAGCGTCTTATCAGGTGGCGAGAAAGTGCGTTGTATGTTAAGTAAAATGATGTTATCTAGTGCAAATGTCCTATTACTAGATGAACCAACAAACCATTTAGACCTAGAAAGTATTACTGCAGTAAATGATGGTTTGAAAGCATTTAAAGGTTCAATTATCTTCACTTCATATGACTTCGAATTTATCAATACAATCGCAAATCGTGTCATTGATCTAAATCCAGAAGGTACATTATCTAAAGAAATTTCTTATGAAGAGTACTTAAAAGAAACTGGTGTGTTAACACAAGCAAATGCTTAAATTTACATCATAATTTTATAACACATATATTTAAATTTTGGGGTAGAAACCTACAGCTAAAAGCGAGGTTTCTGCCCCACTTTTTTATACGAATGCTTTTGTGACAGTGCTTAATATTTTGAATTTAATTAGATGACTTTTTATAATAAGTATTGAATTGAAATAGGAGGAATGTAGTAATGGAAAATTATTTTATGCATGATGGACAAGTAATGCCACAAATTGGTTTCGGTACATATAAGTTAAATGGGACACATGGAATGCACGCAATTAGCAATGCATTAAAGAATGGTTATTCTGTATTAGACACTGCTTATAATTATGAAAATGAAGGTACGGTTGGACGTGCTATCGCAAATAGTCACGTTTCAAGAGATGAAATTATTGTTACTTCTAAACTTCCTGGTCGTTATCAGAGTTATGATGAAGCGCTCACTGCGATTCAAGAATCTATATACCGTCTGAATGTTGAATATATTGACTTATACTTAATTCACTGGCCAAATCCTAAGCAAGGAAAATATGTAGAAGCATGGAAAGCGATGATTGCAGCTCAAAAAGCAGGTTTAATAAAATCTATTGGTGTATGTAATTTCCTTCCAGAGCATATTGAAAGGTTAGAAAAAGAAACTGGTGTGTTACCTGTTGTAAACCAAATTGAATTACATCCTTACTTTAATCAAAAAGAAATGATTCAATACCATAATGATAAAGGTATTATTACACAAGCATGGAGCCCGCTTGGTCGTGCTTCGGATGTTATGCATGACCAAACAATAGTCACGATTGCTGAAAAGTATAATAAATCTGTTCCGCAAATTATTTTAAAATGGCATATTCAAAATGGTGTTGTTCCTATTCCTAAGGCGACGTCTATTTCAAGACAATTGGAAAATAAAAACCTATTTGATTTCTATTTAAATGATGAGGATTTAGCTCAAATTGATCAATTAACGAAAGCTGATGGTCGACGAAAAGGTCAAGACCCTGCTACTTACGAAGAATTTTAAATCTCTTTCAGTATTGGAAATAAAGTTACTTGACCAATTTAAAGGCAATTTCTATTTAAATGTATAGAAATTGTCTTTTTATTTACTAAATGATACGAAAATCATGTTTTTATAAGTACTTCCCCCACTTTTTTCGCATGGATTAAAAGCAAATCCATTGATCCGCATATACAATATATACCTTTTGAGCACTTTCATACTTTAAATCACAAATTTTTCAGTTTATTTAAAAAATTTGCTCAAATCAGTTTACAGTACTATAGCCTGTATGTATAATAAGTACCATAAATAACAATTAAATAATTATTGATGAGGCGCATCAATCATGAGTAAATTTTAGAAGTATCTGCCTGCTAGCAGCTAATTTTGAAAGGGTGAGATGCCGAAACAGTTATAATAGCAGTTTATAACATGTTGGACTTTATGGTTAAGAGCTGAGAGTCTGTCATTATTGTTAAATAATGGAGTGCATCACTTGTATATAAATTTTAGAACAGGTTCGCATTCCGAACATGTTCTTTTTTTATATTATTGTGATTCTCCCCTACTGATATGAGGAGGATATGTAATTGGAAAGAAGTGTTTTGAAATTTGGTGGATCATCTGTAAGTGATTTTATAAAAATTAAAAATATCGCTGGTATGTTAAAACAAAGGGTCGAAAATGGCGAGCAACTCATTGTCGTTGTAAGTGCGATGGGTAAAACGACCGATCAACTTATGGACAATGTTTCTTCATTAACGACTCAACCTAAGGAACAAGAACTTGCATTACTTTTAACGACTGGAGAACAACAAACAGTTTCATATATGTCGATGGTATTAAATGATATCGGCGTTAATGCAAGAGCAATGACCGGATATCAAGCTGGTATCAAAACTGTTGGACATCATTTAAAGAGTAGAATTGCAGAAATAAATCCTGAAACATTTAATCAAGCTTTTGAGGACAATGATGTATTGGTTATTGCAGGATTTCAAGGTGTTAACGAAGATATGGAAATTACAACGCTTGGACGTGGTGGTTCAGATACAACAGCAGTAGCTTTAGCAGCGAGTAATAATACACCTTGTGAAATTTACACTGATGTTGATGGTGTTTATGCTACAGACCCTCGTGTTTATAAGGATGCGAAACGACTTGAATACGTATCTTATGAAGAAATGATGGAAATGAGTGCTTTAGGTGCAGGTGTTTTAGAAACACGAAGCGTCGAACTCGCTCATAATTATAATATACCGCTATATTTAGGCAGAACTTTATCAAATGTGAAAGGAACATGGATTATGTCTCAAACAGAATTATTAGAAAAGAAAGCCGTTACAGGGGTTGCATTAGATACACATATGATGCATGTTACGATTAGTTATCCCCTACCAGATGATCGCTTATTAACAGCATTATTTAATAAATTAGAAGAAGGCGCCGTCAACGTCGACATGATTTCGCAAATTGTTAATTTAGAAGGTCTGCAAATGTCATTCACATTTAAAGATACAGATGCTATTCAATTAACAAAAATTTTAGAATCATTAACTGAACAATTTAACGCTTTAGATTTCAAAATTAACGAAGATTATGTAAAAATTTCATTAATAGGTTCAGGCATGCGTGATATGTCAGGTGTTGCATCAAAAGCATTTATCACATTGATTGAAAACGATATTGAGTTTTACCAAACAACAACTTCAGAGATAAGTATTTCGTGTGTAATTGATGCTGACAATGGTAAACGTGCTGTCAGTGCTTTATATCAAGCTTTCGAAATCTGAATTTTCCTAATTTCAACAAAATTAAATAATAGAAAATGGAGTGTAGAACTATGACAAGATTAGCAGTAGCTGGAGCAACAGGTTTAGTTGGAAGAAATATGTTACAAACATTAGATCGTAAAAATATTCCTTATGATGAATTAGTATTATTTTCATCAGCAAGATCAGCAGGAACAGAAATAGAGTTTCAAGGAAAAACATATACTGTACAAGAACTAACAGATGAGGCAGCAAGTGAGCATTTTGATTATGTATTAATGAGTGCAGGTGGTAGTACAAGTGCACACTTCTCCCCTATTTTTGAGCAAGCTGGCGCTATAGTTATTGACAATTCAAGTCAATGGAGAATGACAGACGGTATTGATTTAATCGTACCTGAAGTCAATGAACCCGTACTTGATAGACAGATTATCGCTAACCCCAACTGTTCAACAATACAATCAGTTGTTCCGTTAAAGGTGTTACAAGAGGCATACGGTTTACAACGTGTTGCATATACGACGTATCAAGCGGTATCAGGCTCGGGGGTTAAAGGTAAAGAGGACTTAGCTGAAGGAGCAAATGGTAGAGAACCACAGGCGTATCCACACCCTATTTATAATAACGTTTTACCACATATAGATATTTTCTTAGAAGATGGGTATACAAAAGAAGAACAAAAAATGATAGACGAAACACGCAAAATTTTACACGATGATCATTTAAAAGTGACTGCAACGTGTGTACGTGTACCCGTACAAGATAGTCACAGTGTACACATGAGTGTAACTTTGAATAATGAAGCCACGGTTGAATCAATTCAATCATTATTTGAAAAAGATAATCGAGTTGTTCTCATCGATAATCCTGTGAAAAATGAATATCCATTAGCTATTCACTCAACAGGTAAAGACGAAATCTTTGTAGGTCGTATTCGTCGCGATGAATCATTAGATAATACTTTCCATGTATGGTGTACTTCAGACAACTTATTGAAAGGTGCAGCACTCAATGCCGTACAAATACTTGAACAAGTAAAGAGTTTGAAAGGAGTAAAATAATATGGGACACATTTTTGAAGGCGTAGGTGTAGCGTTAATTACACCATTTACACATAATGAGGTTGATTATGATGCACTAAGAAAGCACGTTAGTTACTTATTAGAAAATAACGCAAAGTCAATCGTTGTCAATGGTACAACAGCAGAGAATCCAACTTTGTCAGATGAAGAGAAAGATCGCATTCTTGAAGTTGTTGTAAACGAAGTCAATGGTAATGTACCAGTCATCGCAGGTACAGGAACAAACAGTACACAAAAGTCAATTCAAGCATCAATTCGTGCTAAAGAGTTAGGTGCAGATGGCATTATGTTAATTACACCCTATTATAATAAAACGAATCAACGCGGTTTAATTGAACATTTTACAAAAATTGCAAATGCTGTGAAATTACCAGTTGTATTATATGACGTGCCTTCAAGAACGAATATGACAATTGAAGCTGAAACTGTAGAAACTCTAAGTAAAAATGAATATATTGTTGCGATAAAAGATGCTACGAACGATTTTGAGTTCCTAGAAGATGTTAAAAAACGTGTAGATTTAGATAACTTCACTTTATTAAGTGGAAATGATGACAATGTTGTTGAGTTTTATAACAGAGGCGGACACGGTGTAATTTCGGTGGTCGCAAATGTGATTCCTCAAGCATTCCAATCTCTTTATGATGATAGTAAAAATGGTAAAGATATAGCATCAGACTTTAAACCGATTGAAACGCTGTTAGATGCACTTGCTGTCGATGTGAACCCTATTCCGATCAAAGTATTAACTACAGTAGAAGGATTCGGCAATTATGAATTACGTCTTCCACTTGTTCCATTAGAAGATAATGAGCGTCAACAATTAGAACAAGCATACGAACAATATAAAGCAGGTGACAATGGATGAATATCTTATTAATCGGATATGGTGCAATGAACCAACGTGTTGCACGTTTAGCAGAAGAAAATGGTCATAAAATTGTAGGTATTATTGTTAGGGATAGTTCTAAATCATATCCTTACCCTACTGTTGAACACATAGCAGATGCTAAAGATGCTGATGTGGCGATTGATTTTTCAAACCCAGAATTATTATTACCATTGTTAGAAGAAGAATTTAACTTACCTTTAGTAATTGCTACTACTGGAGAAAAAGAACAAATAATCGATAAATTAAAATCATTAAGTGAAGATATGCCAGTGTTCTTCAGTGCGAATATGAGTTACGGGGTACATGCGTTAACGAAGATTTTAGAAGCGGCAGTTCCTCTATTACAAGACTTTGATATTGAGTTAATTGAAGCGCATCACAATAAAAAAGTAGATGCACCAAGTGGCACTTTGGTGAAGTTATATGATGTTATAAAGGAACTGAGACAACAATCTACGCCAGTGTATGACCGTCACGAAAAAACAGATAAACGTACTGAAGACGAAATCGGTATTCATGCAGTACGTGGTGGCACGATTGTAGGCCAACATGATGTATTGTTCGCAGGTACTGATGAAACGATTGAAATTACACATCGTGCGCAGTCTAAAGACATCTTTGCAAACGGTGCCATTGGTGCCGCAGAGAAATTAGTAAATAAACCTAATGCATATTACACATTTGATAATTTATAAAATAATAAGGAGTGTTTAAATTTATGGTACAACATTTATCAGCAGAGGAAATTATTCAATATATTAGTGATGCAAAAAAATCTACACCACTTAAAGTTTATGCAAACGGGAACTTTGAAAGCGTTGAATTCCCAGAAAGCTTCAAAGTATTTGGTGGAGATAACTCGAAAGTTATTTTCTGTGAATCAGATGATTGGAAAGCATTTTATGAGTCAAACCAAAACGTTATTGAAGATTTAGAAATCGAAATGGATCGTCGTAATTCAGCAATTCCTTTAAAAGACTTAACAAATACAAATGCACGTATTGAGCCAGGCGCATTCATACGCGAACAAGCAATCATTGAAGATGGTGCTGTAGTCATGATGGGCGCAACAATTAATATTGGTGCTGTTGTCGGTGAAGGTACAATGGTTGATATGAACGCTGCTTTAGGCGGTCGTGCGACAACTGGTAAAAATGTACACGTTGGCGCAGGTGCAGTATTAGCTGGTGTGATTGAGCCCCCTAGTGCCTCTCCTGTTGTTATTGAAGATAATGTATTAATTGGAGCAAATGCAGTAATACTTGAAGGTGTAACAGTTGGTGAAGGTGCCATCGTTGCAGCGGGTGCTATTGTAACGCAAGATGTTCCAGCAGGCGCAGTTGTTGCAGGTACGCCAGCTAAAGTTATCAAGCAATCTCACGAAGTGGAAGATTCTAAACGTGAAATTGTATCTGCATTAAGAAAATTAAATGACTAATACTTTAAGCTAAAGTCAAAACACATTAGAAGCAATTGAGGTCGGGGCGGACTCTAATCCAAAATAAGCAATGACTTATTTTTAAATGCCCCACCCTATTGGCTTCTAAATTTTTATACATAAAAATATGGTATTGATTAAACGTGATACCTATTTTCAATTGAATATTATTTTATAAGGATCTGATAACCATGAACGAATTAGAATTTGTAACTAAACATAGACGTCATTTACATCAACATCCAGAATTGAGCTTGCATGAATTTGAAACAACTACATATATTGCCAAATTTTTAGATGAATACGGAATCGAATATGAACGACCATTAGAAACAGGTCTCATCGCATATTTACCAGGAAACGGTACCCATACTATTGCTTTTCGTGCAGATATAGATGCGCTACCTATATTTGAGGAAAATGAGGTGCCATATAAAAGTAAAACAGACAATGTGATGCATGCGTGTGGTCATGATGGGCATACTACAGCGTTAATGTTATTTGTTAAACGTTGTAAAGCTATGGCAGATCAAGGTACATTACCGCAAAATGTCGTTTTTATCTTTCAACCAGCTGAAGAAACAGGTGGCGGCGCGAATCGATTAATTCGAGCAGGCGCATTTGATAAGTATCCTATTGAATCAGTGTTTGGTGTTCACGTTAACCCATTTGAAAATGAAGGAAAAGTTGTAATTAGAGATGAAGAAATTACTGCAAGTGCAACAGAATACCGTTTTTACTTACATGGCCTATCTAGTCATGTAGCTGATAAAGAACAAGGTCATTCATGTGGTGAAGCGTTACAACACGTGTTGACTCAAGTAGGACAAATTCAACAATATCATTTAAATGGATTAAAACGTAACATTGTACACATGGGGCACTTTGAAGCGGGTGAAGCGATTAATACTGTCCCTAGTCACGGTTATTTAGAAGGCACAATCCGTACTTATGATGAAAAGGATTTAGAAATTGTTAAAAATCAAATGAACAAAATTTCTGAAAGTGTTGCTTTGCTATTTAATGTTGAATGTAGAGTAGAATTTGCAGAAGGTTATCCGCCTACGTATAATGATCCTTCTTTACGTAAACATGTGGTTCGAGGTTTAGAAAGCTCAGACTTGGAAATCATTGATAAACCAACTCCATTTTTATTCGGTGAGGATTTTAGCTTTTATCAACGTATGGCTCCAAGTTACTTTGTATTTGTAGGTACAAGAGATGAAGAAAAAGGATTTGTAACAGGTCTCCATACTGCTACATTGAATTTTAATGAGCATATGCTCATTCGTATAGCAGATTATTATGAACAAATATTATCAACTTATGATGAGGTGCATGGTTAATGACTGCGATTTGGTCGGTAGATACAGAACAATTTTATAAAAATGCAGTAAACGTTGTTAAAGGAAATTCTATTATGGCTGTAGTTAAAAATAATGCATATCACTATGGTTTAGAATTTGCTGTACAACAGTTTTTACGAGCAGGTATCAATACATTTAGTACGACATCTTTAAGAGAGGCTATTCGTGTGCGTGCATTAGCACCAAATGCAACAATATTTTTGATGAATGCAGTTTACGAGTTTGACAAGGTACGTGAACATAATATTCACATGACTTTACCTTCCCTATCATTTTACTATGAACATTTAGAAGATTTACGTGATATTCATGTACACTTAGAATTTGAAAATCTATTACATCGTTCTGGGTTTAAATCTCTTTCAGAAATTAAAGAAGTGTTAGAACATCATGCTCAAAATAATAATGTACATAAAATGAAAATTGCAGGTTTATGGACACATTTCGGTTATGCAGATGAATTTGATGTACCTGAATATTCAATTGAACGTCAAGCATGGCTAGATGTAGTTGAAACTTTATTAAGTGAAGGCTATCAATTTGAGATGATACATGCCCAAAATAGCGCCAGTTATTATAGAGAAAATGACGTCCTCCCCCATCACACACATGCTCGAATCGGTATTGCTTTGTATGGTTCAAGACCGTATAGTACAATAAACGAAGACGAGATTCGCCAGTCTCTAACCGTCAAAGGTAATATTATTCAAATAAGAGAAGTTAATGCCGGAGATTTTTGTGGATATAGCTTTGCGTTTGAAGCGCAAAATGATCAAACTCGCCTGGCGGTGGTTGATGTTGGTTATGGCGATGGCATTTTAAAATCAAGAGCTAAACATGAAGCACTTATCAATGGCAAACGCTACCCTATTCGAGCCTTGATGATGAGCCATATGTTTGTCGAAGTTGATGAGCAAGTTCAAGCGCAAGATGAAGTTACATTATACAGTAATGACATACGCGTGGACGAATATACCTTTAAAGGTGTAGGTGCAAATTCCGAACAATTAAGTGCAATGAATCACGATTCATTAATAAAGGAGTATAGATAAATTATGGTAACTGAATATAATAATAACGGTGAACTTACAATGGGTGGTACAAGCCTTAAAACAGTCGCTCAAAGTTTTGGTACACCAACAATTGTTTATGATGAGACAGAAATAAGAAATCAGATGCAACGTTACCACGATGCATTTAAGAAAAGTGGTTTAAAATATAATATTTCATATGCATCTAAAGCATTTACATGTTTACAAATGGTGAAATTAGTTGAGGAAGAAGGATTAGAACTTGATGTCGTTTCTGAAGGTGAATTATATACAGCACTTGCTGCAGGGTTTGACCCTCAACATATTCACTTCCACGGTAACAATAAGACGAAACAAGAAATCCGCTATGCTTTAGAAAATAAAGTCGGTTATATCGTTATTGATTCATTAGATGAAATAGCTTTAATTGATAGCTATGCGAGTGAAACTACGAATGTTGTTATTCGTTTGAATCCTGGTGTGGAAGCACATACACATGAATTTATACAAACTGGTCAGGAATATAGCAAGTTTGGTTTATCTATTAAGCATGGTTTAGCACAACAAGCTGTAGAACAAGTTCAAACTTCTAAGCACTTATCATTAAAAGGTGTGCACTTCCATGTTGGTTCACAAATTGAAGGAACGGAAGCAATGATAGAAACTGCCCGTTTAGTATTACAATGGTTAAAAGAAAATGACATTGAAGTTGATTTACTTAACTTAGGTGGTGGATTCGGTATTAAATATGTCAAGGGTGATGTTAGTTTCCCTATCGAAGAAGGTATTGCTGAAATCACAGATGCAATCAAGCAAATTACAGAAGAATTAAGCTATCCTGTACCAGAAATTGGTATTGAACCAGGAAGATCAATTGTTGGTGAAGCGGGCATTACTTTATACGAGGTTGGTACTATTAAAGAAATACCGAATGTAAATAAATATGTATCCGTTGATGGTGGTATGAGTGATCATATTCGTACTGCACTATATGATGCAAAGTATGAAGCATTATTAGTAAATAGAAATGAGGAAGCGGATGAAACAGTAACGATTGCTGGTAAATTGTGTGAGTCTGGAGATATTATTATTAAAGATGCGAAGTTACCAAGTTCTGTTCAACGTGGAGATTATTTAGCAATATTATCAACAGGTGCCTACCACTATTCTATGGCTTCAAATTACAATCAAATGCAAAAGCCTTCAGTCTTCTTTATTAAGGATGGTAAAGCTAGAGAAGTTATTAAGCGTCAATCACTTCGCCAATTAATTATTAATGATACAAAATAAATATAAAATACATTTATTGATTGAATTATGAATATAAAATAAGCCCATGAAAAGATGTTACTATAAAACTTTTCATGGGTTTTAACAATTCAACTCAACCTCTATATTTAATCGTTAAAGTCCTGCATCAAATCATCTACTACTTCTTTAACGCTTCGAATAGATTTTATTGGACTTATTCCGGTACCCACAGAAACATAACCGTTATCTGTATCACCTTCTACCATGCCTAGTCGCATTTTTTTACCTGCACCCATATGTTTGGCTAATTCTTCATTTGTCGCACCAGCTTTGTCCATTTCGACCAACTCGTGTGCCAATTTGCCAGGAAGTGAACGATAATAAGCAGGTTCGCTTCTAAAAAGAAGAATGTCTTCAGCTTTTGAATCTACGATATACTGTTTTACATTTTTAGCAGCTGGATTTTCATATGTTGGAATAAAGGCACTACCTATATATACTGCTTCAGCGCCGAGTGCAAATGCAGCCCTAACTCCTCTAACATCACCTATCCCACCAGCAGCAATTACTGGAATATCAATCGAATCGGCAATCATCGGTACTATTGAGAATGTGCCGATAATTCGCTCTGGTACAGAACCGCCTTCGTCAAAACCTGTTGCTACAAAGACATCTGCACCTAGTTTTTCTGCAGCTTTGGCTTTTTCGGTTGTAGGAGTAATCGGACGGTATATAATTTTGATGTTATGTTTTTTAATTTTATTATAAATTGTTTCATCTAGTATTTCATTCACTAAAATTGCAGGGACTTCTTCTTCGATTAGCATATCTACAATACGATAAGTAAAGTTCATACGTGTATTCACCATAATTGTAGATGCAAAAGGTTTATCAGTTAGCGCTTTAATTTTTCTAATTTCCTTTCTCATCCGTTCTGTTGTTTCAACTGCCGAACGCGTATTTCTTGCTTCTCCAGCATTAGGCCCCATAATACCGAGGCCTCCTGCTTCACTTACTGCGGCAACAAATTCTGGATTTGTTAAAGAATTTAACGCACCTTGAATAATAGGTTTTTCAATATTTAAAATGTCACTTACTCTATTTCTCATATATCTACCCTTCTTTATTTAATCTGATAAATGAGATAGTAATATAGTAAGTTTGTGATTTGAAGAAGGCAATATTAATTAACATAGTACGAATTTATGTACCTATAGTATTTAGATTGATATGAAGCAATATATATTAAAAAGAGCCTGAAACAAAAAATGTTTCAGACTCTTTGTCAATTAAAAAAATTTGTATCTAAATTATAAATTGACAACGTTTATATTTATAATAAAAAAAGAACCTTAAAGAAGGCTCTTTGTCTAATCAATATTTCAATTTATATTTATAGTTTAGCAACGTTTGCAGCTTGAGGACCGCGGTCGCCTTCAACTACTTCAAATTCTACTGATTGACCTTCTTCTAATGATTTGTAACCTTCTTGGTTAATAGCTGAGAAGTGTACGAATACGTCGTTTTCTCCTTCAACTTCGATAAAACCAAAACCTTTTTCAGCGTTAAACCATTTTACTGTACCTTGTTTCATAACTGTGAAACCTCCAAGACTAAAATTCATTCAATATGCGTTATTCGCATATTACAAAAAATACAATTTCACAGCTATTATCTGTCACACAATATTCTTTGCAATATGGAATAAAACAATTGCTTAATACGTATTATAAGGCATTTTGAGGTGAAATGCAATACAAATATTAAAAAAGTAATTTTTAATAAAGAGGCAAATTATAATAAACTTCATTATTTTTTAGAACTATAAAACTATAAAATATTTGAAGATCTTCATCACAGTCTTCACAAAATTTTAAATCACAATTGTTAAAAAATGCATGAATATTGTGTTTGCCAACTAAATGATTATCATATTTATCTTTACTTAACTCAATGAGTTCAATATATTTATTTATCATTTCGTTATACGTTTCGAAGTTGTAATATTCTATAATCTGATCTTTCCAATTATCGAATAACCACCATCCTTCATAATCTGCGCGAATTTTTGTTACAGTCCACATTTTTTCCACCCTTTCATATTCGGCGCAAAGTCAACTTGGTAGTTTTGAGAATTGACTTGTTACTTCATTATTCAATTATAATTAATCAAATTGTTTATCATTTCGTTATTTACGGATACCATTAGATTATGTTTTATATTGTAACGACATACAATGTAAAATCAAGTTTTACGGCTCATACTTTTGACGGATGCCTAGATACTTTATAAACGCAATTATTAGTGTTGAACTGTTAAATTTCGTATAATGAAGGTAAGAGGTGATTATATGCAATGTAAGCATATTAAAGTATTTGGTACTGTACAAGGTGTCGGTTTTAGATATTATACTGCTAAGATTGCAAAGCGATATCAAATTGTAGGTACAGTACAAAACGTAGATAATTACGTTGAAATATATGCTCAAGGTGAAGAGGAAGACTTAAATGCATTTATAGATGCAGTTGTAAATGGAGCTTCACCCGTTTCTAAAGTTAAGGATTATACGATAGATGTATTGGATACGACAAATTCATGGACAAAATTTAAATCGATATAAAGGAAGATGACAATTGAGATATAATATTTCTCGACTTTTGGGAGTAATCATTGGATTTCCTATTGCAATAATTGCTTGGATTGTTAGTGTGTTTGCACTTGAAATTCAAATGGTTTTTGATGCTTTAATTTCAGCATTAACTTTTTTATTCGTCTATTTCCCTACCCAACGCTTAACTTCAAGAAAGTATTTAAAAGAAATTGGATTATCTAGAAGAGATTACCTATTTGTTAAAAATCAATTAAAGCAAGTTCAAGAAAAGAATAAGCGCATTTTAAAATCATTTGTCAATATAAGATCGTTAAAAGACTTTAAACAAATTAATGATATATACCGAATTTCACGTGCAATTTTCTTATCAGTGAAACAACAACCGGCTATATTTTTCAATGTGGAAAGCTTTTTCTATTCACATATTGATAATGCTTTAATCTTAATAGAATCATATACGAGATTAGCTAAATCCCCAAAAAAATCACAAGAAGAAAAGCAGAAGCTCGAACAAACACGTATTACTTTAGAAGAAGTTAGAAGAACGATGGTAGCCGATTTAAAAAGAGTAAATGAAAGCGACTTTAATAAATTAGACGTTGAAATTGAAGTAAATAAAATGGAACAAAAACGACACAAATAATATTTATACGGAGTGATAGAAAGATGCCAGATGAACACGACTTATTAAATTCACACCCATTGGATAAATATATTGATAATAATTCAAATGACAATTCAAATATTATAGAACAGCGACAACAATTTTCAGAAGAAGAACAAGAAAAAATTAAACAACTCAGTAAAAGTATAAAACCAATGGATAACGAAGGATTATTAAATTATGGTACACAAGCTCAATCAGGTATGTCACATTTCTCTCATCGTATATTAAATGAAGTAAAAACGGGAGACGTTGGACCGGTCGGTGAATCACTTAATGGTTTAATGAGTAAGTTAAAGTCTGTAAACCCTGATGAACTCAATCAGCAAAACCAATCAAAATTAAAAAGATTGTTCAAACGTACGAAAGCATCGGCAAATGAAATTTTTTCTAGAATGCAATCTGTCGGCTCTCAAATTGATCGCATTTCTATTGAATTAGATAAGCATAAACGCAATTTAAATAAAGATGTTGAAATGTTAGATGAACTATATGATATGAATAAAGATTATTTTAATGAGTTGTCTATATATATCGAAGCAGCTAAGTTAAAGCAGGCACAATTAAAAGAAGAAGAAGTGCCTAAATTAATGGACAAAGCAAAATCTACGGGGAACCAAATGGATGTGCAAGCTGCATCTGATATGGAACAATTTATAGATCGATTAGATAAACGTGTATATGACTTACAATTATCTCGACAAATTGCGATTCAAACTGCCCCACAAATTCGTATGATTCAAAATGTGAATCAAGCACTTGCTGAAAAAATACAAAGTTCAATATTAACTAGTATTCCTTTATGGAAAAATCAAATGTCAATCGCCCTAACATTGATGCGACAACGTAATGCAGTTTCTGCTCAAAAAGCAGTTACTGACACGACGAATGATTTGTTATTGAAAAATTCAGAGCTATTAAAGCAAAATGCGGTTGAAACTGCCACTGAAAATGAGCGTGGTATTGTAGATATTGAAACTTTAAAAACAACGCAAAGTGATATTATTGAAACGATAGAACAAACGTTAAAAATCCAAGAAGATGGTAGAAATAAACGAAAACAAGCTGAATCTGATTTACAATCGTTAGAATCAGAATTACAAGAGCACCTCATCGATGTGAAACAACAACATCGTATAACAGATAAATATTAAAGCAAAGCACGAAATCTATTAAAAAATTAGATTTCGTGCTTCTTTTTGTATGCTAAATATTTAAGATACATAAGTATTTGTTTAGTTTGAGATTTTTAAACATTTAAAATGATTTTAGTAATAATTTCTTTAATAATGGAGATAAATGACTTGGTAAATGTTCTACACCTTCAACAAAGAGTGCATATTGACCATAAATATTATGAATCGTCTGTTCTATATCTTCGGTAATCGGTTCTTGACTTAAAAATACATTAAATACTTCAATTCCAAGTTTACGTGCTGATTCAACAGCTTCATAAGTGTCTAATATACCGTCTTGAGCATAATTAAAGGCAGACGGTTCTCCATCAGAGAAGACAATCAAGAATTTCTGTTTATGTGCATGACGAATTAGTCTGTTCGCCCCTATTCGAATTGCAACGCCATCTCGATTATCATCTTGAGGCGTCAGTGACATAATTCTAGGGCTATCTTTTTCAAAGGTAGAATGATGATAAGTAATAATTTCATCGATAATATTTGGTTGCTTTTTATCATCAGCATCAAATGCATCCTCATTAAAGGCAAGTACTTCATGATTAATATTTAACGACTTTAACGTTTCATGGAAGAGTACGACCCCTTTTTGAGTTTCTTCCATCTTATCATGCATACTTGCTGATGCATCCACTAATAAAGTAAATGTAGCGTCGAATGTTTGGCTTAGATCTTGTTTTTTATAAAATAACTTATATTGGTCGTCAATAAACCAATTGATTAGATTTCTTTGTAAACGCCCTTTAGTTAAATTACGACGTTCATCTTGATGTGCACGGTCTATGGCTTTTTTAATAATTTGTATTAGGTCTTTTATTTCAAATTGCACATGAGATACAAAGTCTTCATATTTAATAATATCTTGGTCTTGGATTACAGGTGTATTCCATATAATTTCAACGTTTTTATTTATTCCAGATAATGTAAGTGCTGGATGAGTACCCGTTGCTTCACCTTCATCACTATCTAATTGTTGTGTAGATCCTTTACCTTTTTTAGTTTGAACATCTGTTATATCATCGCTGGCATCACCTTCTCGGGCGTTTTCCTCATCAATGGCGTTATCGCTATTTTCACCTTCATGGAGCTCCATTTCTAAATAAGCCCCGCCTTCTGATGCACTATCTTGATTTTTAGATTCCATTTGTTCTGAAACTACATCATCGTCATTAGATTCTTCTGATTTTCCATCGGTTTGACTGGCATCCGTTCGTTTTATATCTTCAAATTGTAGTGCTTCAATCGATTCGTAAACCTTTTTAGGCAAATGGTAATATTCATTGAGCATATCTTCTTTGAGTAAATCATCTATTTGAAACATCATTCTTTGTGCCAAATACATATTATCTTCTGATGACTCATTATAGAAGAAATTAGGCAAGTATTGGTACATTTGTACTAATACATCATCTATTTGTGGATGTACTTGTGGGGCGTCATAGAAATTTTCTAGTAAAAATGAGCGCTCTATATATAAAAAGACTAAATCAGTGAAGGTCATTTTTGTTTTATAGACATTAAGTTGACTTTGGTTAAATTTCAGGCGTGCGTTGATGCGTGTTTGAATCATAGGTTTACTCGCTGGGCGTAATTTTATTATTTCATTGAGTACACGTTGATCTTCGAGTAATTTAAATAATTGTTGATAAAAACTACGATGTCCAAATTCAGTTTCATGGATGACCTGATTAACAATGCTCTGATCCATCATAGAGTAACCATAAGCAGCTAACATGATGTCGGACTTTAAACCGAGTTGCTCTATTTGAGCTGACCTATGGGACCAAAATGAACTTGTTACCAACGTATTAGAAATTGGATCATAATAAGGGAACTTCTGTATTTTTACTTGTGTTTGTTCATTTTTTAGCAATAAACGCGCTAAATCTTGTAACATCATGATTTGTTTGGCGTCTACTTGTTCGTCATTAAACTTAATAAAACGATCACTCATACATATCCCTCACTAAAAGTTCAATTCTACTGCGTTCACGATTGCTTGTTGCTCACGTGTATCTTCTAATTTATCAATGATTGTGCGTTTAATCGCTCTTTCTATAGGCATCACTGTTGCTAAATCACTTAAATCAATGAGCGCTCTGATACTTGAAGCTTCTTCTGATATTTGTCCTTGTTTCGTCATTGTTCGTAAATCTTCGTTAAATTTAATAATACTGTTAATAAGTGTATCATCTTGTAATTTACTTTGATTTTTAATAACGTCAAATAATGTCTCTCCATCAATGTAATCCACTTGAATTACGACGAAACGGTTTTTTAAAGCTTCGTTCATCGGTAAAGTACCAATATAACCTTCGTTAATTGCAGCGATGACATTGAAACCAGGGGCAGCCTCAATAACTTCTCCCGTGAATGGGTTAGTTAATTTTCTTCGGTAATCTAATACACCGTTCAAGATTGGTAATGCTTCGGGTTTAGCCATATTAATCTCATCGATATATAATATATGACCTTGTTTCATAGCTTGAATCACTGGGCCATCAATGAAAACAATTTCTTGTGAACCTTCTTCATTTGTTTTAATCGTTTTAAAGCCTAGTAAACTTTCTGCATCTAAATCTACTGAACAGTTTACTTGGTGCATAGGACGATTTAACGTTTCGCTCAATGTTTCAGCTAATTTTGTTTTACCTGAACCTGTCGGCCCTTTTAATAATAAGTTTTTATTTAATTGCATTAACGCTTGTGCATCATTAAATACTGTTTCATCTTTATTGATATAACGCGCTTGATCCATATCTATACTCCTTTAGTTAATTACATTTTTAACGCTTTTTAAAATAGACTGAGTCTGAGACAAAATAGGTGTCTCAGACTCTTTGGCAACTTGGCAGTAGATGTCTGAATTGAAAATGCGCTTGTATTAAGCCTTTTTAATCCTAGTCATCCTTGCCAGGGTGGAATACGAAAACTCTATTAGAAAATTGAATTTTTGTCCCACCCACTCATTTATTTTAGTATTGTATTGTTTAATCTAAACTTAAGGTGTAAATGTATAATGGTTTAAACTTCTTTAAAATAAGTTTTAAAGTATCCGCCTACTAAGCCTGAATTATCTATAATTTGATAATATTCTTCTGTTTCGTTTACAACATCATATTGTTTACCTACTGTTAACATATCGGAAACTTTAAACTTTTGAGCATCCGTATGTACAACTTCAACTTTTTTAACTGGTTCTTTATCCTTCCAAGTTTCATGTAACATTTGAATCGACCTTTCTATTATTTATTATTTTCCAAAGTTAAAATAAATGTTAGCCCACTATTTTCAGTGATTCTTAAAGATTGTTCTCCGCCTTGATCCAATGTTTGGTACTTAATCCCTATAGATTCAAGTTGTTGCATGGCGTTTTGAAATTGCTCTTTTGATTCAGTTGCAAATTCAATTTGTTCTACAATACCATGTTCAGGCATTTTTAATTCTTCTTCAACCTCATAAATATGTAATTCTCCGCCTAGTCCACCATCACCAATACGAAATACTTGAATTGCTTTAGATTGTTCACTTGAAGGAGTATATTCAGCAAAGTGATCTAGTCCGAAGACTTGTGTAAGTATTGATTGCGTAATTAGTAATTGATTGACTTTTACTAACACTGGCCCTAGTCCCTGAACTTGATGTAACGGATTGACTGAACTTTCAAAAGAAGGCATTCCTAATGGTGCACCAGTATTGTGCTCGTTTGAAAAAATATTAAATGTTTGTCCATTTTGATCTTGAAAATTAAAATATGAATGTCCATTCAAATTTGCAATATCACTATGGTTATATTCAAGTTTATCTAAAATAGATTTATATTCAATTAAACCTTCATCACTAGGTACACGTACACTGATTTCATCTATATTATTATTTTCAATTGAATAATTTGGAATTTCAACAAAATGTAATCGCGTTCCTGAACTGAGTTCTGCATCACCAAATCGTAATGCGTTTCCCATTTCATTAACGTTGAGTCCAATTATTTCATTAAAAATCTTTTTAGTTTGGAATAAATCATTTGTACCTGTCGTAACACTTCTAAGACCATTCATGTTAATAACCCCTCTACCTATGTCTTTGCAACCATTATAACGTATTTTCGTTATTATTTATATGATGAACTCCGAAAGAAAACGACTTTATTAATTTTTGGTTTTTCGTCATTGGATATAACAACGAAATATATTAAACTGTAATTAATATAACTATAAAATGTCATTAAATAATCATTTTATGTTCAATTTAGGAGGGTGTCACATATGTCAGGTACATGGATTATATTCGCCATCACCGTACTTGTTGCAGTGTATGCAGCAATCAGTTTAATTACAAATGCCAGTAAGAAAAATAAAGGTGAAAATAATAACGAAAAGTTAGCAAAACAAAATAAAATTTACGGCATTATTTTTATTCTATTTTTAATCTTAGTTATTGTTGAAATTATAGCTTTATTAGCTAAATAAAATTTTTCGGTCATTAATAAAGAGTCTGAGACACCTATTTTTGTCTCAGACTCCTTTTTTTACCTAAATACAATCATAAAAAAACGAACTACTTTATTAGTAAATCGCTATGACTTTTAGTATTTAATTTCCTTGATATAATCATTAGAATCCTTTAAATACTCAATCAAATGCGATAAAGCTAGTCCGGTTACGATTAACATAATAAGAACTGTCTGACTGTTGCTCAATACGTCGTTGCTTGCTACTATTATACAATCTTTCAAAGTCTGCACAAGATGTATAGTACTGTCTTGTGCTATGTTTAGTAGCTCCTTTATTGTAAATAAATATAATGCTAAAGAATGTACATATTTAATACATAGTACCTAATGTATTATTTGTACAAATGCAAAAAATTATTTAATTGTTTCACACAATATTTGTAAGCTATTGTGATTACTCATAACCCTTTTTTTCTCTGTCGCTTTTTAGTTTTTCTAATCGATTACTAAAGTCTTGGAATTCTTCATCACTCAAACCTTCATCGTATTTTCCTGGAGCGGCATTTTTAATAGCCTCTCCGTCTAATATCCATTTTTCGTGTAAGGTTAAAGGTCTTTTATTATCTTTATCCATGTGTTAATCCCTCTCATCTTCTGAAATAAATAACAATGCAGATAATAGCAAAGATACTGTATAGTGTGACGATTTTTATATACGTAAAAAAATTATTTAATTTGTCTCTTTGCTTTCTAAAATGTTTATAAGCTATTTGAATTACTTATAACCCTTTTTTTCTCTGTCCCTTTTTAACTGTTCTAATTCATCTGCAAATGCTTGTATCTCTTCTTTAGTCAGTTCTTTATCGTATTTTCCTGGCTCTAATTTAGAAATAATCTCTCCGTCTATAATCCATTTTTCATGTAAGGTTAAAGGTCTTTTATTATCTTTATCCATGTGTTAATCCCTCTCATCTTCTGAAATAAATAACAATGCAGATAATAGCAAAGATACTATATAATGTGACGATTTTTATATACGTATAAAAATTATTTAATTTGTCTCTTTGCTTTCTAAAATGTTTATAAGCTAATGTTATTATTCATATCCTCTTTTTCTTCTTTCACTTTTTAACTGTTCTAATTCATCAGCGAAAGCTTGTAGTTCTTCTCTAGTCATTTCTTTAGTATATTCTTCTGGTGCCTATTTTTTTATAATCTTACCGTCTATAATCCATTTTTCATGTAAGGTTAAAGGTCTTTTATTATCTTTATCCATGTACTAATCCCTCTCATCTTTTGAAATAAATAACAATACAGATAATAGCAAAGATACACAAAATAAAACGATTTATGCATACATATAAAAATTATTTAATTTGTCTCTTTGCTTTCTACAACGATTATAAGCTAATGTTATTATTCATATCCTCTTTTTCTTCTTTCACTTTTTAAACTTTTCAAACTCATCTGCTAATGCCTGTCGCTCATCTCTAGTCATTTCTTTGGAATTATACATATTCCTTTTTTCTCTCTTACTTTTTAACATGTCTAAAAATTTAGCAAATTCTTTTACTTCTTCGTTTGTTGTTTCTCCATTGTATTTTTCAGGATTTGATTTACGTATAGCCTCGCCGTCTAAAGCTCATTTTTCATGTAAAGTTAATTGCCTATGCCTGTTCTTTTTCATGTGTTACACCCACTTATATTCTGTTAATAAGTAACACTGTAAATAATACATAGTGTTACATTTTGTACAAATACATAAAAAATATTTAATTTAATATCCTTGTTCATTTAAGGAACGATTTATCTTTTCTAGGTTTTATTGTCAAAATCTTTAGAATCATTTTACTGTTCTTTTATAAACAATTCAATAAATTTGTTCCTGACTTTTTAGAAGGAGATTTTATTTTCACAAATAAAAAGGTAACCTTCTTTCAAATAATAAGATAAATTATATCTTAAAAGAAGCGTCGGAGATTACCAGTATCACAAAGCGTGTAACCGCGCATACAATGCCGCCATACCCATAGTTCAATACTAACAGCATGTAATACCATTAAAAGCAATACAAGTGCTGAGCACGTAGGTCATTTTGATAGGAATATGACTCTAAAAATTTATACACACGTTACAGATAGTATGGCTGAAAACTTAATTTATGAATTAGAAGAATATGACGAAGAGTTTATTAATAATTACGGATATAATAATTAAAGATTAGTACAGTAATAAGTGTCTATAATTTAGGCACTTTTTTAATGAATATTAAAGAGAAATAATAATGTTATGGGGGATTTTGGGTTGCTTTTTCAAAATACACCAAAGCATAAAAACACAACGACGCTGAGCGCCGTTGTGTTTGGATTAATAAACTATTTTGTGTTGTGGATTAAGATTCTAATAATAAATCTTCAGGGTTTTCGATTAATTCTTTAATCGTTTTTAAGAATCCAACTGCTTCTTTACCATCAATGATTCTGTGATCATAGCTTAATGCGATGTACATCATTGGACGGTTTTCAATTGTATCTTTATCAACAGCAATTGGACGAGTAATGATTGAGTGCATACCTAAGATTGCTGCTTGGTTACCATTGATGATTGGTGTTGACATCATTGAACCGAAGATACCACCGTTAGTGATTGTAAATGAACCATTTACCATATCATCTAAACCAAGCTTTTTATCTCTAGCTTTAGTAGCTAAGTTAGCAATTTCATCTTCAATTTCAGCAAAGTTTTTCTTATCGCAATCTCTTACGAATGGTACAAGTAAACCATCATCTGTAGATACAGCTACACCGATATCATAGAATTGTTTAGTAATCATGTCTTCGCCGTCAATTTCAGCATTTACTTCAGGGAATTTCTTCAATGCTGCAACTGATGCTTTTGTGAAGAATGACATAAATCCAAGTTTTGTACCGTCATGATCTTTAATAAATTGTTCTTTTTTACGTTTACGTAAGTTCATAACGTTTGTCATATCTACTTCATTGAATGTAGTAAGCATTGCTGTATTATTAGATACTTCTAATAATTTTTTAGCAGCTGTCTTCTTACGACGTGACATTTTTTCTCTGATGACTGGTTTTGATGGTTTTTGTGGTGCTGATTGTTTAGGTTCTTCTTTAGATGAAGAAGATTGTGAAGATTGTTGTTGTGATTGATTTTGATCAACATGCTCTTTTCTTACGATATCATTCGTTTGAGGAGCAATTTCTGATAAATCAATACCTTTTTCACGAGCATATCTACGTGCTGATGGTGTTGCATTTATACGTTGATTATTGCTGTCATCTGATGAGCTTGAATCTGATTTAGATTCTGATTGTTGTGAATCAGATGAAGATTCTTGTTTAGAATCTTGTTGTTTAGATTCTTCTTTTGAATCATCTTGGCTAGAAGAAGATTCTGAATTGTTACCGCTACCTTCACCAACTTTAGCAACTGCTTGGCCAACTTCAACTGTGTCGCCTTCTTCAGCTAGTTGTTCTTGTAATACACCTGCATCTTCAGAAACAACTTCAACGTTAACTTTATCAGTTTCTAATTCTAAGATAGCTTCACCTTTATCTACGCTATCTCCTACTTGTTTTAACCATTCTGCAACGGTACCTTCTGTAATTGACTCTGCTAATTCTGGTACTTTTACCTCTGGCATGCTTAATTTCCCCCTAATTTAATTTTGTACTTTGTTCTATAATCATATTTTGAACGAGTTTATGAATTTCGCCGTCTCCTTCAGCAGGAGCTGAACGTTGTATACGTCCATGATAACTTAAATCATACTTATCTGTCGTTAAATCTTTCAGATAAGGATAAACGAATGACCATGCACCTTGGTTTTTAGGTTCTTCTTGTACCCAAGCAACATGTTCTAAGTTTGGTAACTCATTTAATACTGCTTCTATTTCTGAATCAGGGAATGGATATAATCTTTCCACTGCTATTAGTGAAATAGAATCATCAGGATTTTTAGCTAGATATTCTTTTAAATCTATAAACATTTTACCAGATGCTAGAATAACTTTCTTCACGCTATCTTTATTACTTGGTTCAGGTAAGATAGGTTCGAATTGTCCTGATGTAAATTTATCAATTGTATCAGCAACTGTCTTATTACGTAATAGACTCTTCGGTGACATTACTACTAGAGGACGCATAGATTCTGTGCCTAAGCTTGCTGCTTGTGCACGTAATAAATGGAAGTAGTTACTTGAGCTTGATAAATTAACAACAGTGGAGTTATTTTCGCCAGCAAGTTGTAAAAATCTTTCTAAACGTGCAGATGAGTGTTCTGCGCCTTGACCTTCGTATGAATGTGGTAAGAATAATGTAAGGCCTGAACGTTCTCCCCATTTAGCTCTTGCACTGAATAAGAAGTTATCAAATATCATTTGCGCCATATTTGAAAAGTCTCCGTATTGTGCTTCCCAAATCGTCATACAAGATTTATTTTGAACATTATAACCATATTCGAAACCAACTACGGCAGCTTCTGATAATGGTGAATTATGAACATCAAACGTAGCTTTTTGATCAGGAACATGATTAAGCGGAATATATTGTTCGCCAGAATCTGGATCATGTAAGACCGCATGTCTATGACTGAATGTACCACGTTCAGTATCTTGTCCTGTTAATCGGATTGGTGTGCCGTTTTGCATAATTGTAGCAAATGCTAGCTGTTCAGCTTGTGCCCAATCTACTAAACCATCTTCACTTTCGAAAGGTTCACGACGTTTTTCTAATACTTTGTTAAGTTTTTTCAAGATGTTAAAGCCTTCTGGATATGAAAGCATTGCGTCGTTAATTTCTTTTAAATGATCGAAACTTACGTCAGAATCAATTGGTTGTAATGGTTCTGCAAGGGTATCAGGTTTTTGCATTTCTGGGTTGTCCATTTTATCGTTTTTATCAATCTTGTCGTGTGCTGCACGTAATGTTTTTTGGACTTGATCAAGAATTTCATTCATTTGATCTTCAGAAATAATATTCTCTTCAACTAATTGCTTTCCATATAATAATTCAACTGAATCATGTTTGCGGATATTGTGATATTGTATTGGGTTAGTAATTGATGGTTCATCCATTTCGTTATGACCATAACGACGGTAACCTACTAAATCAATAACGACATCCTTTTTGAATTCTTTTCTGAACGCCATAGCAATTTCAATAGCTTCAATCGTTGCTTCTACATTGTCAGCATTTACGTGCATAATTGGCACGTCGTAACCTTTGGCTACGTCTGATGAATATGTTGTAGAACGACCATCTTCAGGTTCAGTAGTGAAGCCGATTCTATTGTTAGTAATGATGTGTAATGAACCGCCAGTTGAATAGCCGTCTAAGTCGCCTAAGTTCATAGCTTCAAAGTTAATACCTTGACCTGGGTATGCTGCATCACCATGAATAATAATTGGCATAGAATCATTGTATTCTGTAGTCACTGCGCCAGCATGATCTGTATCATCTTGGTTTGCACGTGTTTTACCTAGTACTACAGGAGATACGATTTCTAAATGACTTGGGTTATTAGCTAGTGAAATACGTTGTTCAATACCATATGATTGAGTAGTTTTCACACCGCCTAAGTGATACTTCACGTCACCTGACCAACCAGAAGTTAATTTTAAACTGCCATCTTCTGGTAAGAATTTCATTGGATCTGTGTGCATGAATTCAGAAATCATCATTTCATATGGCTTTTCTAAAACGTGTGTTAAGACATTTAGTCTTCCACGGTGAGCCATCCCAATTTGAATATTGTGAATTCCTTCATCACTTGCAAGTCTTAATGTTTTTTGTAGCATTGGAACAAGTGTGTCTACACCTTCAATTGAGAAACGTTTCGCTCCAACAAAGTTTTTATGAAGATATTTTTCGAAACCTTCTACATGTGCTAAATTTTTGAATAATTCAATCTTTTGTTCGTCATTTAAATTAGCTTTGTATGGTGTTTCGATTCTACGTTTTAACCACACACGTTCTTTACTGTTGTTAATGTGTGTATATTCGAAGGCAATTGGGCCTTTATAGCGTTTTTCCATACGTAAAATGGCTTCGTATGCATTATCGTAAATATCTTCGAAGTGATCAGAAACAATACCAGCAGAGATAGATTCGAGCGTTTCTTTATCTAAATTAAAATCTTCAATTGCTAATTTTGGAACATGTTCTCTGTTCGGTCTATTTACTGGATAGATATCTGCCAATAAATGCCCATATTGACGAATATTATCGATAAGGCGCATAACGCGTTTAATCGTGCTATCACCTTTACCAGAATCTGATTGAGTAGTTGCTTTTGATTCGATGTGAGCTTCACCGTTTTTTATTGTACTAAAAAGGACTTGTAAATCTTCAGGTACAGATGAAGGATCTTGTAGATAAATATCATATAAATCTAAAACATATCCTAAATTTGCCCCGAAGTTCACAGGTGCCTCGGAAACCTGTTTATCGTTGCTCATATTACACCCTCCACAAAATAGTTGAAACGCTTACAAGTAAATAATAGCATTAAACTTGTTTAAATTAAAGTACGAAAAGCGTTAGATTATGAAAAAGCAGAACCATTTTAATGGTGGTTCTGCTTTGTTCCATTGCATATGATAGTGTAACATACAAAAAGCGTAAATTAACAACTATATATGTTGTAAAATCACTGTTAAAAAGTAATTTTAAATGTTGTATATTTTCCTACTTCGCTGTCCACATTTATTGTGCCATGATTTAATTCGATAATCTTTTTGGCAATAGATAAACCAAGACCATTTCCACCTAATTTTCTTGAACGTGATTTATCAACACGATAAAAGCGATCGAAGATAAAGTCGATATCCTCTTTCGGAATTCCTACACCATGATCGGTTATTTCAATGGAGATTTGTTTATTCTTAAGGTTTGTTTGAATATGAATATGCTTATTTTGTTGGTCGTATTTCATCGCGTTATCTATGAAAATAATTAACACTTGCTCGAATTGATATCGATCTATTTTTAAATTAAGTGGTTTAGCCGATGGTTCAAATTCAAACGTGTAATCTTGATGTAATTGTTTCAGTGATTTAATGCGTGCAGCAATTTCTTGATTGATGTTTACATCTTCTTGCTCATTGATTTGAAGATTGTTATTTTCCTTTGTTAGCATCAATAATTCTTCTACTAATCTTGTAATCCTCGACATCTCTTCAAGAGAAATATCTAATGACTCTTTAAGCACTTCAGGGTCTTTTTTACCCCAACGTTGAATTAAGTTTAAATGCCCTTGAATGATTTGTAATGGTGTACGTAATTCATGTGATGCATCTTCAACGAATTGTCGTTGTTGATTAAAGGATTCTTCTAATTGTGACATCATTGCATTAAAGGTAATAATTAAATTATCAGTTTCTTCATAAGTTGTAGTAAGTTCGACCTTTTCCTGGAAACCATCTCGTCTGATTTGTTGCATTTTATTCGACATGAGTTCTAAAGGTTTTGTTATTTGTGAAGAAAAATAATAACTTATAATTGTCGTAATTAAAGTAGCGATAATTCCAAATATTAAAGCTACCAAATATAACGAATTAACAAGTGCTTCGTATTCTTCTAATGAATGCACGATGATGCTATAACCTTTGAAGTTGGAAGCATTAATAGGTTCTGTAATTACTAAATATTCTTTATTATGATGTGTTTTTATTGTGACTCTATCGACTTCATCCTTTGAAAATGGTGGCGAGTAATCTATAGAATCCAAATTGGAAGTCTCAAATAATTTTTTACCGTGATCATTAAATAATAAAACCTTTTGATAATTACCTAAAGAAGCATTGAAATCTAACGGTGTAATTTCATTAAATTGTTTCGTTTGAAATAACTTATAAACTTCATTTGAACTTCTTTGAGCCTCGTTAAATTCACTATGTCGTAACGAACTACTGAGAAAAAAAGTAATGATAATACTGAAACAGAAAATTGTTAAAAAAGTGATTGTCGTTGTAATTAACATCCATTGTGTTCTTAATTTTCTCTGTTTCATTGTCTAATCACATAACCTACACCACGGACTGTTTCTATATATTTATCTTTGCCAAATGGTTTAAGTTTATTTCTCAAATATCGTATATAGACATCAACAACATTTGTTTCGACTTCACTGTCAAAGCCCCATACATCAGTAATGATTTGCTCTCTTTGCATGACGTGATTTTTATTTTCAGCAAGTAAATATAATAAGTCGTATTCCGTTTTCGTTAAGTCAAGTTGGACGCCATCGACAGTTACTTTGAATGCTTCTTTATCAATTTGTAGGCCTCTGATATCAATGACATCTTTTTGAGGTTGTCTACGTAGCATTGCACGGATTCGAGCTAGTAATTCTTCAATATCAAATGGTTTAACAATATAATCGTCTGCTCCGTAATCTAAACCAGCCACTTTATCATATGTATCACTTTTAGCGGTAATAATTATAATAGGTGTAGATTTATCTTGGCGTATTTGTCGACAAATTTCTAAACCATTAATATTCGGTAGCATTAAATCTAGTAATATTAAGTCATAATCATGGTTTAAAGCCTTGTCTAGCCCCGGTCTACCATCGTATTCAATGTCGACATCATAATTTTCATGTTTAAGTTCAAGTTCTATAAATCGAGCAAGATTTTGTTCATCTTCTACTATTAATATCTTTGTCATTGGATGCACCTCACTTACTATAATAAATTAAAATATCACTTCAAGAAAGTATTTCATTGATAAATTAATAACAAGCAATTATCTTACATTTAAAGAAGACAAAGACTTGTTAAGAAAAAATAAGAATGAAAATTTTAATTTTTAATTGACAATCATTCTCAACGATGTATAATAGTAATTGAAAATGATTATCATTCCTTTAAGAGATATTCCCCCCACATTTAATTTCTTTTATTTGGAAGAATCGTTTTCAGAAATATCCCCTTTTTTATATGCCCTTAGATACGTAAGTTATGGAAATTATTAAATGCGGATACTTACATGATTTGTTGCTTAATTATTTTGTTTGCGGATACCAAAATTTTAAGCATGATAGGAAGATAAGTCCTTATGCATAATGATTAGAATTAAATTCTATACTTGTTATGTAAGGTATGGTTATCAAACCGTCTAACGCAAAAATAATTTCCTAGCTTTTAATTAGGTGTAAATTCAATCTAATATAAAACGAGCAGATTCCTTAATAATCTGCTCGTTTTTTCTATATTTATTGTTGTAATTTTTGATTGAGTATTAATGTTGATAATACAACACAAAATGCGCCACCGATAATTCCTGCAATAATATCAGTTGGATAGTGTACACCTAGATATACTCTTGATGTTGATATCATTAAAATAAAGAGCGCACAAAGGCCAATCATAAAGCCTTTTGACTTCCCTTTCATTAATCGATTCGCTATAAACATAATACTGCCAAAATAGGCTGTAGAACCCATAGCATGGCCACTAGGGAAACTAAATCCACTTATATCTATTAAACGTAATAACGTAGGTCTTTCTCTATCAAAGATATTTTTTAATAATGGATTTAAAGTACTAGATAAAATCATAGCGATTGCAAAAAATAATGTTTCAATATGCAATCTCTTTAACATAAGATAAGCGACAAGCATTAATGATAAGCAAATCATTGCCCAAACTTCACCTATCTTTGTGACACCAAGAAAGAAGGTTGTAGTAATGAAACTTTCCGTAGAATAAATGAAATCATATACTTCATTATCTATCCATTTTCCTAATCTTGATTCATGGAAAAATGCAATGAGGCCAAATATTAAAGTGAATATGATTAGTAATGAAATTCTTTTCCAACGACTCATTGCACAACCTCCAATTAACTTCGACCGTCTTGAATTATTTTATTATATAGTTCTTGACGGGTATAGCTTTCTTTATACGTTTTCATTTGATTAATGATATCTTGACGATTTTTTTCAATATCATACAACTGATCAATTAATTGATCTTTAGTTAGTGTATCTTCAGGAATTGTTCGGCCAAATCCTTTTGATTCAAAGTTTTTAGCATTATCGATTTGATCTCCTCTTGATTGATCAAGACCTAATGGGATTAATAACATTGGTATTTTAAGAGTTAAAAATTCATATATTGCATTTGAACCAGCGCGGCTAATTACGGTATCAGTAATTGCGAGTAAATCAGTTAAATCATCTTTTACAAATTCGTATTGAACGTAACCTTCTGTTTCATTATAACTTGTATCTAACAAACCTTTACCAGTTAAATGAATAATTTGATACGTTTTTTGTAATGATTTCAAATTTTCTCTAATAATGCTATTTAACTTTTTACTTCCTAAACTACCACCCATAACTAACAATACCTTTCTATTCGCTTTGAAAGATGTCAGTTGGTAGCCACGATCTTTGTTACCTGATTTTAAATCTTCACGAATTGTTGCTCCGACAAAGTCTGCTTTGCCTTCAGGTAAGTATTGCTTAGTATCTTCGAAAGTTGTGTAAATCTTTTTAGCAAATTTAAGTGCAATCTTATTCGCTAAACCAGGTGTTAAATCAGATTCATGTACAATTGTAGGAATTTTTAAAGATCTAGCAGCTATTACTACAGGTACAGAGACAAATCCACCCTTTGAAAATAAGATATCTGGTTTTTCTTTCTTCAGTACTTTACGTGCATCTAGTATGCCTTTTAGTACTTTGAAGACATCTTTCACATTTTCGAATGAAAGGTAGCGTCTCAATTTCCCGCTTGAAATCGCATGGTATTTAACATTAGGTAATTGTGATTCAACCATCTCACGTTCAATACCATTTTTAGATCCTATATAAAATGTTTCATCACCTTGTTCCAAGGCGGTTGGAATTAAACTTAAATTAACAGAGACATGACCGACTGTGCCTCCACCAGTAAATGCAATTTTCGTCATCAATTCCCACTACTCCTTAATTGTTTTGTAATATGCATAGAATGGTTTACCTTTATCAAAAGGATGGTAATTAACTTCAGCTTCACCTGCTTTAGTAAAGCCAAATTTAGTAAATAGACCTTGAGCGCGTTTATTTAATGAAAATGTATCAGTTAACATGACATGAATATCATGTTCAAGTGCCATATTAACAGCAAAATCGAATAATTGTGTTGCAGCTCCTTTATAACCAGGAAGTGCAGCTAATCGATGAATAACATATGCGCCTTCTCTATCTATTGGCCATTCAAAATAATCATACCATTCTGATTGTTGTTGGTCGACAACAATAAATGCTATAACTTCTGATTGCTCTTCTAGGACAAAGAGTGTATTGGTTTTAATATCTTCTTCAAAATGTTCTTCAACAGGATAATATTCATCCCATTGTGTGTTGTCATCTTCTCTCATTAATCTCTTAGCTTCATCAACGATCTGAATAATTTTAGGGATATCTTTAATTTCACCATTTCTAATCATTATTATACACCTCTTGACCTTTACTGTATTTTTTTAAGCAATTTGTTGAGTACAGTGTCATTTTTATTCGCTTTTTTGACAAGTTGTTCAGTGAACTTTTCATTTGTTTTCTTGTTAAAAGTACCTGTTTCTTGTAGGTTATTTTCTTTTTGGAAAGAGGTGATCGCATTTTTTAATGAATGATTAAATTCATTTGATTGATCATCTACTTTAAAACCTAAAGCTGATAAACCTACTTTCATAGTTTTAACATTTTTATTGTTGTCATCCAACTGATAAGTTTTATCATTTGGAATAACAGTTAAAGATTGATAAGCAGGTTCACTTATTTTTACATCAGGTTTTATTCCTTTACCATGAATATAATGTGATTTAGGTGTTAACCATTTCATATTCGTATATTTTAATAATGCTTTGTCGCCAAATTCTTTAGTTGTTTGTACGATTCCTTTACCAAAAGTTTTAGATCCATAAACATCTGCTTTATTATAATCTTTCATCGCTCCGGTAAATACTTCTGAAGCACTTGCTGAACCTTTATTTACTAATATAGCAACGTCCATATCTTTTGCTTCTTTCAAAGCGTCATTTGAAGTTTTAATCTGTTCTTTATGATCACCTTTTTGAAGTTGAACGACTGTTTTACCTTTATCAATGAATATATTTGCCATTTTAACTGCTTCATCTAATAATCCACCTGGATTATTTCTTAAATCAATGACAATTTTTCGTACACCTTTTTTATGTGCTTTTAAAATACCTGATTTCAGTTCTCCAGCTGTACTGTTTTGGAATTTATTAATTGTAAAGACTCCGACGTTTTTATGTTTTTCGTATTCGACACTTTTCACATGAATCGTATCACGTTTCATCGTAACCTCATGTTCATGATGTGCGCGTTCTACTGTTAAAGTTACTTTAGTTCCTTTTTTACCACGAACTTTTTTAACAATGGCTTCAAGTGGTTGTCCTTTAATTGATTTGCCATTGACTTTTTTAACGACATCTTTCGGTTGAAGGCCTGCTTTTTCTGCTGGAGAATGTTTCATAGGACTCGTAATTTCTATTTTATTATGTTTTTGTTGCATTTCTGCACCAATTCCTACAAAATCTCCTGAAACATCTTCATTAAATGATTTAGTTTCATTCTTCGTCATATAGTCTGAATATGGATCACCGAGTTCTTTAACCATTCCATTAATCGCGGCATTAGATAATTTTTCAGAACTTGTTTTTTTATAATAATCATCGTTTAAAGTTTTGTAGACATTCTCAATTTTCTTCATTTCAGCTCTTTGGTCTTTATTTAATCCGCTTTTCCAATTTAATACTGCCATGGTTAGAAAGGCAGTTAATATAACGGTGATTAAAATTGTTAATAGAAGTAATAATATAAAATTACGACGTTTAAAATGAATTTTTTTATGAGACGGTTGGCTTTGATGTTCTTTCTGTTGATTATTGAGGTTATTATCCTCTGACATTTAATCACTTCCTAAAACATATGTATAATGTATCCACTGAAAATAAATTGGTTTGTGGTTAAACAGTAAAAATAAAAGAAGCTAGGATTGAATCGTTTTGGATTAACCCTAGCTATCTATACTGATACATTTTATTTTAATATAATTCATAAGTTTTGCACAAATAAAACATGTATTAGAATTTTAACCATTCTAAGTATTCTTCGTATAAATCATCGAACACTGACATTGAAATTGTAATATCGCTTTGTGTTTCAATATAATCTGACAAAGCATTAAAATCCTTTTCATGCTTAGGGAAAGAAAGATCATTGAAAACTTGCTCTGCAAATTCGCCTTTTATATCTTTTCTTCCCCGTACAGCTAGTGCAAATTGATAAAAAGAATAATCTTTCATTATTTAATTGTCACATCAATAACTTTCGTTTCACCTTTTACTAATGATGAAACTTCTGCACTACTAATATCAGTTAAACTATCTGAGTTTGTAATAATTACTGGTGAAATAACTGATTTTGCATGTTCGTTGATATAATCTAAATCAAATTTTACAAGTGGGTCACCTAATTTAACTGTATCGCCACTTTCTACTAAGATTTCAAAGCCTTTACCGTCCAATTGAACTGTATCTAAACCGATATGAACAAGAATTTCAAGATCGTTATCAGCTTTTAAACCGATTGCGTGTTTTGTTGGGAACACGTTATCAACTTTACCTTCGATTGGTGATACAACTTCACCTTCAGTAGGTTTAATACCAAAACCTTCGCCCATCATTTTTTGAGCGAATACTGGATCTGGAATATCCTCAATCTTAACGTATTCACCAGTCATTGGTGCATAAATTTCACTTTCTTTTTTCACTTCTTTACCTTTACCAAATAATTTTTTAAACATAAGTCATTCGCTCCTTATTATTTCTCAAAATGTGATATTAAATCTTCGTAGCCTAAGTCTTTTAATTTGTCATATGGAATGAATTGAACCGCAGCTGAATTAATGCAATAGCGTAAACCGCCAGATTCTTTAGGGCCATCATTAAATACGTGACCTAAATGGCTATTGGCATTCTCAGAACGGACTTCAGTTCGAATCATTCCGTGCGTCTTATCTACTAATTCAATGACTTCATCGTCATCTAATGCTTTGGAAAAACTAGGCCAACCACAATCAGATTCAAATTTCTCTTCTGAAGTAAATAATGGTTTGCCAGATATTTTATCAACATAAATACCTTTTTCAAAATGATTCCAATATTCGTTTTGAAATGGAGGTTCAGTTCCATTTTCTTGAGTTACGAGATATTCCATGTCAGTTAAATCATTTTTATCTTTTTTAATCATTTTGTTTCCCCCAATGTTTTTCTATAAAAGCTTTTCTACCTGAACCACGTTGATATTGCTCGTAATGCATTGGATTCTTTTTATAAAAATCTTGATGTGCTTCTTCTGCAGGATAGAAATTTTTATATGGTTTGATGGGTGTGATAACTGGATTTTCGAAAATATTTTGTTCATTAAGTTGTTGTATCTTAGCTTCAGCAGCTTTTTTTTGATGCTCATCATGATAAAAAATAGCTGGTTGATAATGTGCACCGCGATCAAAGAATTGCCCTTCATTATCTGTAGGATCAAATGTTTTGAAATATACATCTAATATATTTTCAAACGAAGTTGTTTCAGTATCATATTCGATTTGCACAGCTTCTACATGTCCGGTTTGATTTGTACTAACACTTTCATAAGTTGGGTTCTCTGTATGACCACCGCTATAACCTGATACAACTTGTTTAATGCCAGGGAAAGATGTGAACGGCTTAACTAAACACCAAAAACATCCACCAGCTAAAGTCGCGTAAGCCATAACCAACCTCCTTATACTTATTTTTATAATAAATGTATCATTATTATATCAATTCTTCTATTAAATTGACTTATGTCTAATTTTTAATTGAGTTTGTAACTCTACCTATTAATGTTTAGTGCTTTAGTATAACAAGTCCAATGGCACCTTGACCAGTATGTGTAGATATAACAGGTGAAGTAATATTAGTATCAAAGTGAGTAACGTTAAATTCAGTAGAAAATTGATTTTTAATTTTATCGACAAATTCTAGAATATTTGCATGCGCGATACCAATTGATTTAATGCTGCTATTTTCTACAAAAGCATTAACTTCTTTTTTTAAATATTGAACACTCGCATTTTGGGTTCTTGAGTTATGGATGAGTTCAATTTTTCCATCTACTAATGTCCCTATTGGTTTTATTTTCATCATATTTCCAATGAGACCCTTTGTTTTACTTATTCTGCCACCTTTAATAAGTTGACTCAGTTGGCCAATAACGACAAATAGCTTAATATTTTGTTGTAATTGTTTGATTTTTTCTAATATCGTTGCTGTTGATTCTCCGGCCTCATTCCACTCCACGATGTGTTGAATTTGATAACCGAGTCCATAAGAAATGGACTTTGAATCAATAACCGTTACATTACTATCCGTCATATGACTCGCTTGCAAAGCTGTTTGATACGTACCACTGAGACCAGACGTTAGATGAATACTAATAATTTCAGAACCATCGGCACCAAGTTCATCATATAGTTCAATAAACTTACCAATAGATGGTTGGCTGGTCTTAACATCAGCGCCTGCTTCTAATTTTTCTATATAACTTTCTGATGAAATATCTACTTGGTCTACATATGATTGACCATCTATTGTTAAATTTAATGGAATGACATGTATATTTTTTGAAGTTAAGTATTCCTTTGATAAGTCAGATGTCGAGTCAGTTACTATTTTTTTAATCGGCATAATTATCCTCCTGTTAACGTTACTTTCGTTTTAAATGTAAAAAAGTATGAAGAATCGTATTTTTATCATCTAATTGACCTTGTTCAGATGATATTACATCCCAATCTTCAAAGGTATATTTAGGGAAAAATGTATCACCGTTATATTTTGCTTCAATTACAGTAATATACATATCATCAACTTCGTCGATCATTTCTTCGAATAATGACTGTCCTCCAAATATGAAAACGTGACCGGTTAATTGATAAATTTCATCAATAGAATGTATCGTTTCAACGCCTTCATGTTTAAAAGCCTTATTTCTAGTTAATACAATATTTCTACGATTCGGTAATGGTTTACCTATAGAGTCAAATGTTGCTCTTCCCATGACTAAAGTATTGTCTGTTGTTAAAGCTTTAACGTGCTTTAAGTCATTTGGCAAATGCCATGGTAATTGATTATCTTTACCTATAACACGATTTTGATCATGAGCAACAAGTATTGATAGCGTCATGATTTACCTCCCTAAACTAATTTATGAAAACGATTTAATACTTATATAACGCCCATTATATAATAAATTCAGCAGTATATTAAATGATATCTAAAAATTAAACTGCTATAGGTGCTTTTATTGAAGGATGGGAATCATAATTTACAATTTCTAAATCTTCATAATTGATGTCAAAGATAGAAGCATCAGAATTAATTTTTAGTTTTGGTGGTGCATAACTGCTACGTTCGAGTTGCGTTTTCACGGCATCAATATGGTTGGAATAAATATGTGCATCACCAATTGTGTGGACGAACTCACCTACTTCTAGACCGCATTCTTTAGCGATTAAGTGTGTTAATAGACTATAACTTGCTATGTTGAAAGGAATACCTAAAAAGATATCACCACTACGTTGATAAAGCTGACAACTGAGTTTGTTATCTTCAACGTAGAATTGGAACATCGTATGGCAAGGAGGTAAGGCCATTGTATCAATTTCAGTTGGGTTCCATGCTGAAACGATATGTCTTCTTGAATTTGGATTAGTTTTGATTTGGTTAATTACTGTTTTGAGCTGGTCAAAATGATTACTGTTTTGATCAATCCAATCTCGCCACTGTTTACCATAAACATTACCTAAATCCCCGTATTTTTGTGCAAATGCGTCATCATTTAATATTTTTTCTTTAAATTGTTTCATTTGTGATTGATATTGTTCTTTGAAATCTGAATCTACTTGAGCTCTATGACCGAAGTCAGTCATATCCGGACCATTGTAATCGTCAGATTGAATATAATTGTCAAAAGCCCATTCATTCCAAATATTGTTATTATATTGAAGTAAATATTGAATATTTGTATCCCCTTTAATGAACCAAAGTAATTCGGTTGCTATGAGTTTAAAGGATACTTTCTTTGTAGTAAGTAAAGGAAATCCTTTACTCAAATCAAATCTCATTTGATGGCCAAACTTTGAAATAGTTCCCGTATTTGTTCTATCATTTCGTTTATTCCCTATCTCTAATACCTCTTCACATAGGTCATGATACACTTTATCGAAATCATTTAACATATTACTCACACTCCAATTATTGTACTGTATTTAAATATCTAGAACTTTTATAAATCTTCTTAAATCCTTATATATCAAGGGTTATAACTATATTTTGATTATATTTATTTTCTTGTCCTTTTTGCCTTTAAAATTGTATTGTAAAAGTACAATTAACTATATATTGTATAATTCGTTAACATACGTAATCTACATTATAGAATAAAAAAGCTACTGAATACAATTAAGTATTCAGTAGTTAAGGAAAAATAAAAACTAATACGCCACCCTTTAATTATATCGGGGTAATGATTTATTTATAACGAACAATGTACCAACAAATATCACTGTACAAAAGAGGACCTCTCAGTACGCAACTAACCCCACCTAACTTAATAGATGGGGAAATAAGTATTACATAAAAGTTATAGTATTTATAATTATAGTAATACTGAACTTTCGCAAATTTAAGTTGATAACAGACATTGCTAAAAACATTGTTATCAAGCTTGAAACACTTTTAAAATAGGTATTAGGGGCTAAGCCTCTAAATAAAAATATAAAAATACACTTTTGTGCTATACACAATAAAAAAGTTATTCTTCGGATTCAATTACTTTAATTGATTCAATTTCGTTTTCGTCAATACTAAACATACTGTCATCTGTTCTTAATAATATGGCATTTTGTCCGTTATAAGTATCATAATCGTGATCAAAATCTATAACTATACCATCATAAATATCTCCATCTTTAAAATATACTCTAACTTTTTTACCTACATATTCCCATAGTTTCATTTTATCCCACCTTATTACTATACAATTATACACAAATAAATTTCACTCTTTAGATTCTTTTTTTGCATCTTCAATAGTCTGCTCAAGTATTGCAATTACCTCATCATAGGATAATTCTCCATCTAATTGTAATGGTTTCATTTTTTAGATCCTCTATCTTTTTCTTTTCGTTCTTTTTCTTCTAATTCTTTAATTAGTTTCTCATTTTCTTTTGCATCTTTAAGACCTTGTTCAAGTTCTGCCATTAATTCATCATAAGTCATTTCGCCATCTAACCGAATATTTTCCATTTATATCATCTCCCTAATTAACTACAGTGTAACAGTTAATCATTGTCAGGTATATCATCAATAAGAGAATTACAGGCTCTCCATCATTCACGTAATGTCAATCTGTAAATAAAGTATTGTACTTTCCTAGTAGTTCAAGGACTCTATTTCGGTATGTAACATCTATTTTTTTAAATGTTTAAATTATAAGTGATTACTCACTTTCTAAAGATATAATAAACAAACTTATTCAAGAATCTGCTATCTGCTATAAAAGATAGGCAGTTATAAACATATAACCACCCACTCCTGGGTCACAGTCATTTATATTTTTGCACTCGCAATAAGTAAGATTATTAAAAGCAATTATTGAATGAGTTCATTTGCACATTTATTTCAATTTATAATGATTGTTTGAGTAAGTTTAGTAAAATAAAAACTAGCGATTTTTAAAAAAATCGCTAGTTGTGTTAAATATTAAACGATTAAGTTTTAAAGGAGGTCTACTTACAATGTTCGTCGAATGCATCTTTAATATCCATGCAAATATCTTGAATGTCTCTACCTTCAATATGTTCACGTGGGATGAAATGTTTTAAAGTTTGACCTTGGAATAATGCATAAGATGGACTTGATGGTACTTGTTGGATAAATGATCTCATCTCTTCTGTTGCTTCTTTATCTTGACCAGCAAACACGGTTACTTTATAATCTGGTTTTTTATCGTTTTGTTCAGCTACAGTTACAGCTGCAGGTCTTGCTAAGCCAGCAGCACAACCACATGTAGAGTTAACAACAACAAAAGTCGTTTCTTCTTCACCGACTGTGTTCATAAAGTCAGAAACTTGATCTGATGTTTCTAAACTTTTAAAATCTCTATTCGTTAATTCGTTTCGCATTTCATTTGCTAATTCGTTCATATAAGCTTCATAAGCATTCATATTTTAACACTCCAATTCACGATGTGATTTATTTATTTCTATTTGCAATTTGTTTCCAAACTGATCCTAAAGCCTCGTCCCCATTTTCTATACGTGAAATGGCCATTTCAATTTGTAATTTAACTTCATATGCTGAATCATCAGCATGCGCTTTTAATGTTTCTAATTGTTCCGGACCAGCTTCATCGAACATAAACATCGCTGCACGCCAACGTACGATTTTTTGTGGATCATCTAATGCCTTTTCCATTTCAGGTAAAGCATCTTTAAATCCTAAATCACTAATACAATCTCCAGCTGTACGTCTCACTGCTGGGCTTGGATCATTGAGACCTTTATACATGTAAGGTAATATGCTTTCATCTTCAATCATACCTATTAAAACAATCGCTTCACGTCTAAGCGGGACTTTACTTTCCCCTAATGCTTCAGATAATAACGGAATGTCATCTTCAGTAGGTGTTGGGAATGATTTTAACATGCGTAATCGAGCTTTCCAATCTTCTGCAGCTCTATATTCTTCAAGTGTCACGTGAACATATTTATCCTCTGGCATCACGATATCAGTAGACAACGCTTTATCTACAAGTTCTTTTAATGTTTGATCTGGATAAATAGCATGAATTTCTTCAACAATTGAATTCATGATCTCGTCCATTTCACCGTAACGAACGCCCCAGTCATCCCATTTACGTAAAAATACTACATTATCTTGTTCTTTTTGAGCAGACAACATACTATCGACAAACTTTTCTGGTAATTGTTGACGCTCTTCGTGTTCAGCATCAGTAAGTTTGATTTGGTATGGGATACCTTTAAATTTTAAAATTTCAACCTTAACTTCACCAAAGTGTTCATCAGGTACCGGCTCATCTTTAGCTGATTCACTTTCATCATTTAAAGTTGAAGTAATGATAGGTAATACATCTTCCCAATCGTATTTTGGTTGTTTATCTATCGCTAAGAAATCCATCACATGGAAAATAGATTTTACTCCGTCAATTGATAATAAATCATTGATAAATTGTGGTTGATTATCTTGAGGTTTATTATAAGTGTTTGATTGATTATCTTGTCTCTTTTCGTCCAACACGACTTTCATTGTATTTGGACTTGGTGTTGGTTCTACGCGAACGATTTCCATATGCTTACCTCCTTTATAATTCAGTGAGTCGTTCAGTAATTTTAGGAGTTAAATCATCCCAATTTGCTTCTGGTGTTTTATCTATTGAGATAAAATCCATCACATAAAATATTGATTTTACACCTTCAATTTGAAGCAATTCATTTATAAATAGAGGTTGGCCTTCTTGTGACTTTGTATAAGTTGTTGATTGGTTATCTTCTCTCTCTTTATTTAAAACGATTTTAATTGTATCCGGACTTGGTGTTGATGTTACTGATTTATAATCCAAAATAGTTCCTCCTTATTGTAATTCATTACCTAATTGTTTGATTTGTTTACCAATGGAACATTCACTAATACAAAAATGGTGTGCGTGTGTTTTTCCTTCTGTTTTGCGTAAATGATTTTTTAATAAGCATTGGTTACAATATGTGTTCATCAAATGATCAATCGCATTGATTGCTTCTTTTTCAGAATAAGTTAGGATAACAGCCACACTCCTATAATGCTAAAATTAATTTGAAATGCACTTGAGCACATTATAGCATCTGAACCAAACTTTGTTTAATATATGATTTTAAATTTACGAATGAATTAGAATAATTATAAATATAAAATAAACTATATGCAAAAACGCACTTTTTTGGTAGAATAACAAAGTTGTCGAAATTGCGGTTTCTAAACACCCGCTGTAACAAAATTTAGGAGGTAATTAAATTGTTTAATGAAATTTTTGGCATATTTACCTTTATTGTAACATTTCTATTGTTAGTTACGATGTTCAGACTTTTTGGGAAACAAGGTTTGATTGTCTGGATTGCACTTGGAACAGTAATCGCCAATATTCAAGTTATAAAAACAATTGATATATTCACCATTTCCGCAACATTGGGTAATGTGATGTTTGCATCAATTTATTTAGCTACTGATATATTAAATGATATTTATGGAAGAAAGATTGCTAAACGTGCTGTCTGGTTAGGTTTTAGTTCAACTTTAGTAATGATTATTGTGATGCAAATGTCGTTACATTTTATTCCTGCTGATATCGATACATCTCAATCAGCTTTAGATACAATCTTTAATCTAGTTCCAAGAATTGCACTTGGGTCAATTATTGCTTATATTATTGGGCAACATTTAGATGTCTTTATTTTTTCATTAATTAAGAGAACATTTAATTCGGATAAAACATTTATTTTAAGAGCTTATGGAAGTACGATTATTAGTAATATATTAGATACAGCTTTATTCGTAACGATTGCATTTTTAGGTACAATGCCATTAGGAGCAGTGTTTGAAATCTTTATTACAACATATGTATTGAAGATGGTTTCAACAGTATTTAATGTGCCCTTTGGTTATTGGGCGAAGTCATTGTACCGTAAAGGTAAAATTAAACACTTAGACGAAGGTTATTAATTTATAATATATATAACTTTAAGAGGTTTATTGGATATCTAACAGTATCTGGTAAACCTTTCTTTATATTAAAATTACGATAATTGGTATCATATCTATGGCTTTGATAATATTAGAGTAGTACTAATCATAAAGGTGAAGTTTATGGCGAAAATTTATTTTGATGCAGCAACTGCTGGCAATCCAGGTGAAAGTTTTGGAGCAGTGGTAATTATTACGGAAGATAATCGCTTTCATTATGAACAATCATTAGGCACACTCGATAATCATAGTGCAGAATGGGCTACTTTGATTTATGCTATGGAATGTGCAATCAAACATCAAATTGATACTGCAATTATTTATACTGATTCACAATTAGTAGAAGATAGTATTGAAAGAGGTAGAGTGAAATCTGAAAAGTTCAGACCATATTTTAATCAAGCCATCAAGTTATCTCAGCAGTTTGATTTATTTTTTGTAAATTGGATTCCACGCAATAAAAATAAAGAAGCAAACCATCATGCAAAAAACGCGTTATATAAGTTTACGAAATCCAATTCAAAAAAGCATTAAATAAATAACGGCGTATTATTTGTCTTACTTTTCTAACATATAGGTCTGAGTTCGCATATAATTCGAAGTGAGAATATAAATAAAGCCATGGAAAAGATTGTTACAACAATCTTTTCCATGGCTTTTTATAAAGAATTTGAGATCTCTATTCTAAGATGTTTTTTGTTTAATTTGTTGAAAGTTCTTTTGCTAAGTTATTTAAAGTTCGCTACCAAATATTTATGCGTAACTTTTAATTCGTGATTTTCACAAATGTTGAGAATTTCGGCTAAAGATTTATGATTTTTATAGTCCATACGTTCCAATAATGGTGTTGTTGAGATTGGTACGTGAAGATGAATTTGTGCTAAAGTCTTTGATAATTTTAAATCTTCTATGTTTGCTTCAATTTTTGAACGCTGACCTGGTGTAAGCTCATGAAGTGAATCTAGTACGCTTTCAACAGTATCATATTGGCGAATCAATTTAATCGCAGTCTTTTCACCGATACCTTTCACACCTGGATAACCATCTGAAGGATCACCCATAAACGCTTTAACATCAACGAGTTGTTTCGGATTAAGTTCATATTCTTCTTTAAAACGATCTAATGTATAACGATTGTATATATTAAATCCTTTTTTAGTTAACCATATTTCTACATTATCGTTTAGACACTGTAAGATATCTCGATCACCGGTAATGACATAAACTTCATTAGACGTAGAATATTCATGTGCCAAAGTACCTATGACATCGTCTGCCTCGTAATGATCTATACCAATATTAACGAAACCTAGTTCTTCAGTGATGGCTTTCACTTTGTCGAATTGAGGTATTAATTCTTCCGGTGGTTGAGGCCTATTTTGTTTATAACCTTCAAACATATCATTTCTGAATGTCACTTTTCCCATATCCCAACAAATAGCAACATGCGTTGGATTTATTTCGTGTATTGCTGTATAAACATGGCGCAGTACGCCCTGGATTGCATTCGTTGGAGTACCAGAGCTATCGCGCATAAATTGTTTATGAATACTCGTTGCATAAAAATGTCGGAATAACAAAGCCATACCATCCACGAGTAAAATTCTATTTGCCATGATATTGTACCTCTTTCTTTTACACGAGTTCTTTTAATGAAGCATTCGTGTCTTCTAATTGTTTTATCAGTGTTTCGTCTAAATCGAATGATAACAATTCTTTAATTTGGTCATGTAAGTCTGTTTCATAATTATCAAATCTTGTTTGAGCATTATCGTCCATTTGTTCAACGATTTGAGACAATGTTTCACGTAAATGGCTAATACCTGGAGCAAGTAATTCAATAGTTGTTTCATTTATTTTTGATTGAATTTCACTTTGCATTTTAGGTTGTAAAATATTTTTCTTAGATAATGATTTAGGTAATTGATCTACCATTTGATTTAATTCAATTTTTAATAATGGTTCATTAATTTCAATTTGACTACTATCAAATTCTGGATCGAAAAAGACATGTAAATGTGCTAAATCTTTCTTAAGTGGTGCAATTTCTGCATGTAATTGTTCATGGTAGTATTTTTTAATACGCTCTAATAATAATGTTTGTTCTAAATACAGACGTTGATGTATTTGATCTAAATAAATTTGCGTTGAATGACGTTTTTCTTCTTTAAAGTTACTATTTTTCGTCATCTGTCCGTTATAAATTGATTTTACTTCATCCAATAGTTGAATTTTTAAACGTTCATTTAAATGATAAACTTGGTCTTCGACTTCATTGTTCGTTCTTTGTTCTGCCGTTTGTAAAATACTTGGATCAATAATTTGTGATTCATCATAACGCTTTAACTGTTGGTTACGTTTTTCAATTTGGGCTTTATTATTATGTGCGTCCTCTATCATTTGCTCATATGCATTTGAAATGTGTTGAAGTTGTTGTAACATTTGACTTTGTAATATATCTTTTGATTCAACTTCAGCAAAGTAATCTATACTTTGCGTTAATTCTTTTATGCCCTCGTCTCCTGACTTTAAGGCTTCTCTACTAGATACGGGGAAGATTTGTGATTGCATATTCACTTTTGCTAATGCGTCTTCCACATAGTCTGTAACTGCATTTAAGTCTTCCTCGGATTCTGCTAAATCCGTAGCGTTAATAATCATTTTGAATGCTTGGTTTTCGTTCAGTTGATTCATTTCTTTCATATGTTCAATAAAGAGTTTGTCATTTTCTGTGAATGAATGGTTGAAATAACTTACATACAAGATTAAATCTGATGAAGTTAGCACTTTTTCAGTTTCATTTGTATGGCGTTGGTTGTTTGAGTGTAAACCTAAAGAATCGACGATGATTTTATCTTTTAACCATTCTAAAGGTAATTTAATGTGAACGGTATTTACGAATGTCGCATAAGCATCTTCGGCACTCCATTTTTTCACATCATCTTTAGAAATTGTATGTGTTAGACCGTCGTTCAACATTGATTGGTACATATCGAAATGTTGTTCAATAGCATTGACAAATGCTAATTTATTTTTTTCTAGTTTAGATTTAAGTTGTTTCGTATTTTTTTGTAAAAATGATGCCACGCTATCAAACGATTTATTTTCAAATTGGAAGACTTGGTTAAGTTCATCTAATAGTTGATCTTCTGATTTTAATGTTATTTGATTTTCATGACCATAAGTTAACTCCGTCATGGCAGCAGTTGTTGGGTTTGGTGAACTTACGAGATAATGGTCACCTAATAATGCGTTAATCAAACTACTCTTACCTGCACTGAATGTACCGAACACACCAATTTTAATAACTTTATTTTCAAGTCGTTCTAACGTGTCGTTAATATCTTTTTTCGTCTGTACGAATAAAGGCACATCTTCTATAAGTTTTAAACCTTTTTCTATGCGAGGTGTTTGGTCTGTCAGTTGATTCAGTTCACTTTTTTGTGTTTGACGACGTTGTGTTTCTTGTTCCTCATGGGCTTTAGGTGTGTAATCAATTTGTGTTCTACCGATTAATTTATCTAATGAATCATCAATATGGATATAATAATGCTGATAATTTTCAGTTTCAAGAGATTCTCTTAAATTGCGTAATTGCATAAATTTCTCGTAGTCATTAAAGTCTTCTTGCTGCTCTACAGACATATCTGAAGCTTCTGAATGGCTTATCGCTTTTTTAAATAACGGATCTGATTCTTTACCGATATACTGTTTAAGAGATTTCATTAAATCGTCTGAAAATGTGAGTACATATTGATTACTAATACTAATTTGCATTTGATATAAATCTGTAATTAACTCAGGCTTTATCGTATAATGCTGATTTAAAATTTCATTTTTAATTTCAGAAGAATTGATGAAACGTGTTAAAAATGCCATGTCACTACGTAATGGTTGGCGAACTTCTTGATTCACTTTCTCTTGTAACTGTTCAACAACTGCATCAAGTCTTTGTTGTTGTTCTTGTTCAGTTTTTGCCTTTTTATTAAACAATCCACCTACTTTGAAGTCTTTTGTTCGGCTTTCAAGATAATAACGAATTTTTTCTCTCGTATCATGCGTCATGATATAAGCATTTTCTAAAATATCTTTACGTTTTTGCTTTAAAAATTCATAAAGTTTTTCAGGATCATTTAATAACTTCGCTTCTTCGCTCACTTCTTGATTTTGTTGGAAATTAATATAAGCCTGGTCAAAATCTTCTTCTTTAATATCTAGCTCGTCTAAAGTGTCATGGATTTCGTCTTGGATATAAGATAATTGTTCCTTAGTAATGAAATTTACAATTCTGTCCACATAAGATTCAATTGACTCTCTATTATTATCTTTTTCAATTAAATAATCTGACAGAGCATTAATTTCATTATGTTCATGTTCAAATTTAGATACATAGAATATTCGATCAAGATCAATTTCCCATTCGCTAATTGATTGTTCGACACGTGATTTAAATGTATCAAAACTAATTTCATCGTCATTGTGTTTATCTATCTGATTGATTACAAAGACTACTGGTACTCCGGCTTGATTCAGTTGTTTCATGAATTGGAAATTAAGGGCAGATTGAACATGGTTATAATCAACGGTATAAAATAATAAATTACTTGTATACATAAATTCTTCGGTACTTGATTGGTGCGTTGCTACATTGGAATCAACGCCTGGTGTGTCTTGTAGCGTGAATCCATTGTTAAATTTATTAGAAGTTGATTTTATTTCCACAGATTCAACATCAATATTCTCTCTGTTCATTTGTTTTACTTCATCGTAGTTGTTCAACTCAGTGTACTTTTTATTGCTCAAATTAGCGATAATACCTTTTTCATCAGTAATTGAAACGATTGCTGTATTACTCGTTGTCGGTACAGGTGAACTAGGTAAGATACTTTCTTCTAATAGTGTATTGATTAAAGTCGATTTACCAGCAGAAAAATGTCCTACAAATGTGACAGTATATTGTTCTAAATAAACCTTTTTAATAACTTGATTAATAATATGAACAAGCCTATCATTATTTGATTTTTCTACTTCCTTTTTTAATTTATATAATATATCGAGTTGTTGCGTGTAATTCATTATTGTATCCCCTTTTATTACTGATTATGTAATTACATACATTGTATAATAAATTCCTCTCTGTCAAAAGGAAGACTATACATATTTATGAAACATTATTGATTAAGTTGTTTAAAAATGAACAAATCATTGAAATATTACGTTTTAAGAATATAATATCCCTTCCTAAATAAACGAGAAAAGAGTCTGAGACAAAAATATGTCTCAGACTCTTTGTCGACTAGGCAGTAGGTAGCTGGATAGAAAATGTGCTAATACTTAGCTTGCACTCCTAGTTCATTCCTTTTGTATAGGTCGGAAACTTAATAACTAGAGGCTTTTGAACGTAAATCACTATTACTCAAAGTTTCCGAAACGCATCATTATTTTTTATTATTATTCTAAATTTCTATAACTTATTCTTTTATCGGTTTGTTAATACCTATGTTTTTATTAAGGTGTAATTCTGGATTTTTAGCGATATTCACTGCGACTTCAGCGACACTCTTTCTTGAAACTTCTTTACCTTTAAATGGTTCATTTTTTTGTGTTATTTCATAATCAACTTCATTCATTTGTGTTAATTTAGCAGGTCTGAAGATTGTATAATCTAAGCCTGATTGTTCAATGATGTCCGCTGCCTTTTTATAAATAGGTAACATTTCCGCAATTTGTTGTTTAACCCATTCACCATACTCACCAGGAACTTCATCGTAAATACCTAAAGCTGTAACGAAAATAAGTCGTTTTACATTTTTCTCTTTCATTGCTTTTACAATATATTGCGCTTCTTTATCTAATTCTCCGGAGAGACTTGCAAAAACAATATCTACATCATTCATTGCATGACTTACATCTTCATAATTTGTTGCATCTCCTTCACGAACTCGAATTCTATCAGAAGCATAATCAGGTAATCGATTTGCGTCTCGTAAAAATAGTCTTAAAGTGAACGATGTATTTTCTAGAAATGAATTTATTGCAGCTTTTGAAACTTCTCCGTTTGCACCTAATATTAACACTCTTGCCATTTAATCACTCCTAATCTGTAATTATTTATAATTTTATATCTTAAACATTTATTTTCTTTTATTGATGATTAATATAAATTTAGCGTTTTATAAAAGAAAGTATTATCCTTTTACCTCACACTACTATAGTTTGACCTTTTATTCTAATGATAAACGCTTAAAGTCGCATGAATCAAATTAAGTTATGAAATGTGTAAGTTTCAAATTTTTAGATAGATTAAGTTTACTGAAAAAGAAATACGACGAATACATTTGTCGCAACAAACTGATTCGTCGTATGAATTGATGTTTACGTTTTTATTAATCTTTTTTAGGCAGTTTTTTACCCCAATATTGGAAATAAGTACACTCGATATAGCCGTTAAATAATTTACGGCGTTTTGTAGCTTTTTTATTTACTAAATGTTCGAATTCAGAATAGCTTGTTAGTATATATGCAGATAAATATGGGTTTTCATTAAGCAATTTACCAATATAACGGTACATTTCTTCTACTTCGTCGCGGTCTCCGATACGTTCACCATAAGGCGGGTTACCAACGAGTGCAACGGGTTTATCTTTATCAACAGTTAATGTATTTACATCTTTAATATTAAAGTTGATGATATCACTAAGTCCAACTTCTTCGGCATTACGACGCGCAATTTCTATCATTTCAGGATCAATATCCGAAGCGTAAATTTCAATTTTCCTATCGTAATCTGCTTGTTGATCAGCTGCGTCACGCATTTCGTTGTAGAGTTGGTCAGGCATCATGTCCCAAGATTCTGAGACAAAGTCACGATTAAAGCCAGGTGCTATATTTTGTGCAATTAAACTAGCTTCAATGGCAATAGTCCCTGAACCACAGAAGGGATCTATTAACGGTGTATCGCCTGTCCAGTTAGCTAACCGAATAAGGCTTGCAGCAAGTGTTTCTTTAATTGGTGCTTCCCCTTGTGCCATACGATATCCACGTTTGTTGAGACCTGAACCTGATGTATCGACTGTTAATAATGCCTTATCTTTTAATATGGCTACTTCGACTGGATATTTCGCTCCTGTCTCATCTAACCAACCACTTTGTTGATATGCTTCTTTCAAGCGTTCAACGATTGCTTTTTTAACTATAGATTGGCAATCAGGTACACTATATAAAGTGGATTTTACACTTCGTCCTTGAACTGGAAAGTTTCCACCATTTTCAATAATTGTCTCCCAAGGTAACGCTTTTGTTTGTTCAAATAAACTATCGAATGTTGTTGCTTTAAATTGTCCCATAACAATTTTTAATCTATCTGCAGTACGTAACCACAAATTACACTTTGCGATAGCTTCTTCGTCACCTTCGAAAAAGATTCGACCGTTTTCGACAGTTGTTTCGTACCCTAATTCTTGGACTTCTTTTGCCACGACGGATTCTAATCCCATTGGGCATACGGCTAGTAGTTGGTACATGTTATGTCTCCTTCTTAAAAGTAATTATGTATTTATTTTATCAAAAGTTCATTTAAATAGATATGTGTAGATTCAGTTGTAATATTTTAAAATTAAAAAAGCTCTCCGAAATGGGAGAGCTTGGGTCTAGTGATGGTATTTCTGTAAGCCATGTTTTGTACCATTGTACTACGAACGTGCACTAGTCACACTTGTACGCAGGTGGTAATCATCTGTCTCCATTCTTCACTAAAGAATGGCTTAATTATGCGTTGAATTCCGCTAAAAAAGTGCTCCTACCTAATTTGGATTGCTCACTCGAGGGGTTTACCGCGTTCCACCTTTTATATTTCTATAAAAGCTACGTCACTGTGGCACTTTCAAACTATTCTAACCATATCAAAAGACTTAGGTTATTTCGTTGCCGTCAATTTAATGCCTTGACTTATTGTTTCGTCAAGCACGAACACTACAATCATCTCAGATTGTGTGAGCATGGACTTTCCTCTATATCGCTATAGCGATTACCCGAAACACCATCTTTAGAATTGTATCATTTTTCTTAGATTGAAACAATAAAAAACAAGTTTTGTTTGAAAACAAAACTTGTTTAAATCGATATTGCAATATTAAAAGTGGTATTACTTACCGAAAACTGCTTTTTCCAAGTTAGAAATTCTTTTAAGAATATCAACATTATTACTTGAATTGTTGTTAGATGAGAAGTTTTTATTCTCTTGTGGGCGTGAAGTTGCCACACGTAAACGTAATTCTTCAAGTTCTTTTTTAAGTTTATTGTTTTCTTCTGATAATTTAACGACTTGGCTATCTAAATCTGACATTTTTTGGTAATCTGCAATGATGTCGTCTAAGAAGGCATCAACTTCTTCCCTTCTATAACCACGTGTCATTGTTTTCTCGAAATCTTTTTCATAAATATCTTTTGCTGATAATTTTAAAGAAACATCTGCCATTTTTTTCACCTCATTAGAAACTTTGATCTTGAGACCACTGTAAATCGTTGATAAACTCAGTCAATTCATCAAACATAACAATGTCACAAGTATAATTTGTTTTGTCCATAAAATCAACTAACATATGTTTAAAATACTTTGGGCTCGCCTCTTGTTCTTCATCATATATTAATAATGTTTGATCTGTATGATCTAACATAAACTGATCAGTTTGTTTAAATTGATGAGGCCCTTCATATGATGAGTGGAATACACTTTCAGCAAAATCACTTTGCTGTAAAATCTTTTGGTATTTTAGTTGGTTTTGCTCATTCCACTGTTCGCTATGCCCGTAGAATGGAGTAATAATACCTAACTTCAACTCCGGGTATGTAGTTTTTAAATCAAGTACTTCTTCTGCTGCCCATAATTCTATACCCAACTTACCTTGTATTAATACCCATTCTAAACCTTCTTCAATCAGTAAAATTAATTTGTGGCGAATAAATTGTTTAAGATATGCCACTTCTGGAATATCTTCTTTAAATATATTAAGTTCAAAAGGCTTATAACCTGTTACATAAACTGTCTTAATCATAATTGAGTTTCACTTCTTTGTATATATGATAAATCATACTGAACGGCTTTTAATTTTTCAGTAAATAGTTTGCGGCTCGTACGTTGGAAATGACATTCAACGGATAATTCTTCAATGTTTGATATTAATAATTGATACTTTTGTAAGTTCATATAAGGTAAGTCGATGATACTTGTTTTATAATACATAAACTGTTTTAGAAGTGCATCTATTTCTTGTGTGAACGGAACGACGTCATTATAAAAATCATAATCCGAATTTGTTGATTTTACTTCTTCGTATCGTTCCTGCATCGTCTGAACTTTATGTAAAAGTTGAGAAATAAGGGTATGCATGAAGTTCCCTCCTACAACTTAAATTTATCATAAAAAAAGTTGTTAGTCATTTTAAGTGTGGCAATCAACTATAAAACTTTAATAAGTTGATTTCGGTTTGTTGTCTGGCATAAATGAATAGCATTTTCTAGAAATAGAGTCGAAAAGTAGTGCTAATATATCGGGTGCAGATAACAAGCCTTAAATCTTTTTTGCGTATCTAAAACTAACATATATGTTAGTTCTTACAATCTTTATTGTTTATTTAGAGAAAGCACGTTAAAATAATAACTAATGTATTTATACTCCATTAAATACATTAATTTGTAGTTTGGTATTTCCATTTGACTTCGGTTATAATGGAAAAGGTTTTGTAAACCAAACAAAAAGTGGTGATAATACATTGAATTATCCTAATGGAAGACCATTTAAAGGAAATAAGACTCAGGTCGGACGTACAAATACCACGCAATCTAGTAATATTAATTACGGTGGTAGAGGTATGTCATTAGAAAAAGACATAGAATTATCGAACAAATATTATTTGGATAACGAAATCGCTGTCATTCATAAGAAACCTACCCCAGTGCAAATAGTAAATGTTCATTACCCCATGAGAAGTAAGGCTGTCATAAACGAGGCTTATTTCAGAACACCTTCAACTACCGATTATAATGGAATTTATAATGGGTATTATTTAGACTTTGAAGCAAAAGAGACGAAAAATAAAACTTCATTTCCATTAAGTAATATGCATAAACATCAAGTTAAACATATGGATGCATGTTTCAATCAAAATGGAGTTGTGTTTTTACTCATTAGATTTAAAACATTAGATGAAGTTTATCTTTTGCCTTATGCTAATTTTAAATATTTTTGGGAAAGATATTTAAATGGAATTAAAAAGTCTATAACGGTTGAAGAAATTAAAAAAAATGGTTACTATATTCCCTATCAGTATCAACCACGTTTGAATTACATCAATGCTGTTGATAAGTTGATATTAGATGAAAGTGAGGACCGCGTATGACGGAAAAGAAAGGGACTTCACATACTAATAAAAGTAGTGAGTCCGGACAAAAGAATAATAGAAATGTGAAGCGAACGATTATCAAAATCTTTGGTTTTCTTGTAATCGCCTTTATTGCATTAGCTCTTATTGGTATTTTGCTCTTTGCATATTATGCTTGGAAAGCACCTGCATTTACAGATGCAAAATTAAGTGATAACAAGCCAGCTAAAATCTATGACAGAGATGGCGACTTAGTTAAGACACTTGATAATGGTGCCAGACAAGAGCACGTTGACATTGACAAAGTACCTAAACAGATGAAAGATGCTGTATTAGCAACTGAAGATAACAGTTTCTACAAACACGGAGCAATTGATTACAAACGTTTATTTGGCGCTGTAGCTAAAAACGTTACAGGTGGATTTGGTTCACAAGGTGCTTCTACGTTAACACAACAAGTTGTTAAACGTACTTTCCTTAATGACCAAAAATCTATCGGCCGTAAAGCTCAAGAAGCATATCTTTCATACCGTCTAGAGCAAGAATATAGTAAAGATGAAATTTTCCAAATTTACTTGAACAAAATTTATTACTCTGATGGTGTGACAGGTGTTAAAGCTGCTGCTAAATATTATTTCAACAAAGATTTAGATGATTTGAGTTTAGCAGAATCAGCTTATCTTGCAGGTTTACCACAGGTTCCGAACCTAAACAATGTTTATGATCATCCAAAACAAGCTGAGAATCGTAAAGATACAGTGCTTTATCTAATGGCCAAACATGGCAGAATTACTGAAAAACAAAAAGAAAAAGCACAAAAAACTTCTTTACAAGATACTTTAGTAAAACGTACTGATAAACAACGTCAAGTTACTGAAGATAAATCTAATAAAGAATACGATTCATACATCAACTTCGTTAAGTCAGAGTTAATGAACAACAAAGAATTCAAAAATGAAAAACTTGGCGATGTATTAAACAGCGGTATTAAGATTTACACAAACATGGATAAAGATGTTCAAAAAACATTGCAAAACCGTATCGACAATGGTAATTACTATAAAAACGGTGACCAACAAGTAGGTTCAAGTATTGTCGATAGTGAGAGTGGCGGACTTGTTGCGATATCTGGTGGTCGTGACTACGAAGATATTAAAGATAGAAACTTAGCAACGGATCCTCACCCTACTGGTTCATCATTAAAACCATTCTTAGCATACGGTCCAGCGATTGAAAATATGCAATGGGCAACAAACCATGAAATCCAAGATGAGGCCAATTATCAAGTTGATGGTGTAGGCTTCAAAAACTACGATGGTAATGGTCACGGAAATGTAAGATTATACGATGCATTACGTGAAAGTTTCAACATTCCAGCGCTTAAAGCTTGGCAAGCATCTAAAGAAGATGCAGGCGAAGATGCACCTAAGAAATTTGCCGAGAATGTTGGCTTAGATTATCAAAGTAAAATCGGCGCTTCTGAAGTACTTGGTGGTTCATCTTCAGAATTCTCACCTACTCAATTAGCATCAGCCTTTGCATCTATTGCCAATGGCGGTGACTATAACAACGCGCATTCAATTAAGAAAGTTGTTAAAGACGACGGTGAAACTGTGGAATATGAACATACAAGTAAGAAAGCTATGAAAGATTACACAGCTTACATGTTAGCAGAAGTATTAAAAGGTACATTTGAACCTTATGGTTCTGCTTATGGACATGGCGTTTCTGGTGTTAACCTTGCAGCTAAAACAGGTACTGGTACGTATGGCGACCAAACTTATAAACAATATAACTTACCTGATGATGCTGCCAAAGACGTTTGGATTAACGGTTTCACTCCTAAATACAGTATGTCTGTATGGATGGGCTTCAACCAAGTTAAACAAGGTGGAACAAATTCATTCGTCGGACACAAAGAACAAGAATACCCACAATATTTACTTGAAGATGTTATGGGTGACATTGCTTCTAAAAATGGTAAAGACTTCGAGAAACCAGATTCTGTTGAAGGATCTGACAAAGATTCATTATCTGTTAAAGGTCATGAAGACCACAATACAACGAGTGATAAACCAGAAGGACAAGGTAGTTCAAGCAGTTCTTCAAGCTCAGACAAAAAAGATGATGATAAACAAAGTAGCAATTCATCTTCACAATCTAGATCATCAAGCAATAACTCGAGCGGTGGTACATCAAATAGTGGAACTGTAACAAATGGTAGTGCTAGTAATGCAAGTGGTAATAACCAACAAAATGCTGGTGCTAACCAACAAAATTCAAGCAGTTCAAATGGTTCTAGTGGCTCAAACGCTTTAAGTAGTTTATTTAACTTAAATGCAATTTTTGGTAATAATAAAGCATCTTAAGTTAGTTTAAAACCCGATTCCAATATGGAATCGGGTTTTTTTTCTTATCAATTTAATTTTGTAAATGTAGCTTACTTAATCTGTATTATGAATGTTTATTTTTTGAACGGATTTTATATGAGGCGTTCATTTTAACTAACTCCGTTTTTAAAGTTTTCATTTGTCTATAGCCCATGAAGTGATATTTACGTTCAATCATATAATGATAACGTTCTTCGAAATTCATAGGTACAACTGGATAATCTTCCATTTGATCAAAATCGATTGAAGCGACATCATTTATTTCTTTAAAGTAATTGATAATTAAGTCGAAATATTGATCTAATAAATCTTTTGCTTCTGGAGTTTTTAATTTTTTGGCTTGTGCAAATTTATCCAATTGTTCTTCAAGTTGTGTAAAACGATCTTTATCCGTCATGTTTAATTCACACCTCTTAGTTACTGTTTTAAACTATTTTGCTTCAGCTTTGATACGCTTTTGTCCTTCTCTACACATTTCTAATAATGGACAAATATCACACTTTGGTTTTCGAGCTAAACAATGATAACGTCCGAAAAAAATAAGTTGATGATGTGATTTATTCCAACGTTCTTTAGGAATAACTTTGCATAATCTATCTTCTACTTGTCTTACGTTGTCTTTCCAACGACAAATACCTAACCTTTTTGAAACACGTTCTACATGTGTATCAACGGCTAATGAGGGTTCATCAAAGGCAACACTCATTACAACATTTGCCGTTTTTCTACCTACACCGGCTAAACTTTCTAATTCTTTGTGCGTATTTGGTATTTTTCCATCAAATTTTTCTAACAATGACTGACATAATTTTTTTATATTTTTGGCTTTATTTCGATATAAACCGATTGTGCGTAAATCATTCTCTAATTCTGAAATATCTACATCAATATAGTCTTGGGGTGTTTTGTATTTTTTAAATAAAGATTTAGTTATTTTGTTGACTGAATTATCGGTAGTCTGTGCAGATAAAAGTACAGCAATTGTAAGTTCAAATGCATTGTCATGTACGAGTTCAATTTGTGCATTTGGAAACATATCTGCAATGATGTCTATCATTTCAAGGGATTTTTTATTACTTATCATTTGAATTCTCTCCATTCAACCAATCAAATTTCGGAACTTTCTTCACATTATGTTTCATTTGTGGTTTGTGAAATTGGTGACTTACTTTTTTAGAATCTTCAATGGTTTCCACATTATTTTTCTTCCAATTTAATAAGATACGATCAATATATTTGAAACTCATTTTACTTTGCATCGTTGCTTCATCAAGTGCAGCTTGAATAATATTTAAACTATGTTGATCATAATCAATCCATTGATTGAGCGTTTCTATTTCAAACGGTGACAATGGTCTTCCAAATGCTTGTTCAAATTGCTGAAATAACGTTTGAAACGCAATCTTATCTTGATTTGATGCTTCTTTCACATTAAGTTGCTCAAATAGTTCATTTAGTTTTTCATAAAATTTATCAAGATTCATGTATTCAGTGAATTTACCTTCTTCATCTTTGCTAACATTTAAATCTAATAAATCAAGTTGAATTAAATTTTGGATAATTGAGGTAATTGCACGCGAATCTAATGTTGTACCTTGCTGTAATGACTCTACTGTAGGTTGCTTTTTTGAAATTTCAGAAGCATATATGAGTTTAATCAATATAACGAGATCCGTTTCTGTTAATCCGAACTCATTATAGTGCTCAAGTAGTTCTTTATGGATAATGACGGGTCTACTTTTTAAAAATTCTATATTCAATTTAATCACCTCAATGGTTTACATTTTGAAAAACGCCCAGTCTTTTAATCAGACTGGACGTAATGTTAGTCGTACTGTTTATGGATATAAACGGTTTAGTAAACGTGGGAACGGTGAAGTTTCTCTTACATGTTCTACACCTGTTAACCAAGCTACAGTTCTTTCTAGACCTAAACCAAATCCACTATGCGGTACACTACCGTAACGACGTAAATCTAAATAATAACTATAACTTTCTGCATCTAACTGATGTTCATCAATACGTTGTTCTAGTAAAGATAAATCATTGATACGCTCTGAACCACCAATGATTTCACCGTATCCTTCTGGTGCGATTAAATCGGCACAAAGCACTGTGTCCTCATTATCTGGATTAGGTTGCATATAAAATGGTTTAATTTTCGTTGGATAATTTGTGATAAATACAGGTAAATCATAGTGATTGGCAATCGCAGTTTCATGTGGAGCTCCGAAATCTTCGCCCCATTCAATATCATCGAAACCTTGTTCCTTTAAGAATTCTACTGCGTCATCATAAGTGATACGTGGGAAAGGTGTTGTTACCTTTTCAAGATTCGTAGTATCTCGATCTAATGCTTTCAAATCTAATTTACAGTTCTTCAATACTGATTGAACGACATGAGCTACATATTGTTCTTGAATTTCTAGACTTTGTTGATGATTACAAAAAGCCATTTCAGGTTCAATCATCCAAAATTCAATCAAGTGACGACGTGTTTTTGATTTTTCGGCTCTGAACGTTGGACCAAAAGAAAATACACGACCATGTGCCATTGCTGCTGCTTCCATGTATAATTGACCACTTTGAGATAAGAACGCATCTTCATCGAAATATTTTGTATGGAATAATTCACTTGTACCTTCTGGCGCACTTGCAGTTAATATCGGTGGATCAATTTTAGTGAAATCATTATCATTAAAGAATTCGTAAGTTGCTCGAATGATTTCATTACGAATTTTCATAACGGCATGTTGTTTCTTTGAACGTAGCCATAAATGACGATGATCCATTAAAAACTCTGTTCCATGGTCTTTTGGTGTGATTGGATAATCATGCGCTTCAGCAATGACTTCTATTGATTTAACTTGCATTTCGTAACCTAAATCTGAGCGATTATCTTCTGTTATTTCCCCTGTCACGTATAAAGAAGTTTCTTGCGTAATGTCTTTTGCAAGTTGGAAAACTTCTTCTGAAACATTATTTTTTACAACTACTCCTTGCATAAAACCTGTTCCGTCTCTAAGTTGTAGGAAAGCAATTTTCCCACTTGAGCGTTTATTCGTTAACCACGCTCCGATTGTTACTTCTTCATTGAGATGCTGTTTTGCTTGTTTAATTGTAGTATTCATAACCAAACTCCTAATTTTATTTCTTCATTTAACACTTATTTATTTTAACAAAATACGTATTTAAGTTCTAGTTGATTCACTGAAAGGAAATATTTAAAACTAGGATTTATTTAATTTCTCTAATATTTTAGTAAATTGTTTGATATTTCCTTTTCGTTGTTGGTAATTTTCTAATGTTTGTTTGAAAAATTGTCTGTAATTGCTTCTAATTAATCGATCATCGAACGAAATAATAATACCTTTATCATCTTCATTACGTATTAAGCGACCTAAGCCCTGTCGGAAGCGAGTCACAGCATCAGGTAAAATATATTCTTTAAATGTTGAGGCGAACTCTGACTCCATTAACCAATATTTCGCGTTATTTTGATTCATAAATGGTAATTTTGCAATCATTACACATTTCACACCCGTAGATTGGAAGTCAAAGCCTTCAAAGAACGTTCCTGTACCGAGCAATATAGATTTATCGAAACTATTAAATTGTTGCACTATTTTATAATTTTGATTTTGTTGCTGGCTTAATATCACATAATCATCAAGTTCAGGTAAGTCGAACAATAATTCTTGAACCATATACATCATTTTATAGCTCGTGAAAAGTACGAGACATTTTGATTCAACTACATTTACGTATTCAACGATATAATTAACGATTGAAGATACATATGCTTCCGTATTTTTATAATTATATGATGTTACGTCATTTGGCAAGAATACCGTAGTTTGATTCGAAGATGTCATTTTATGATCTAATTCATAAGTATTAAAAGTTATGTCTTCTGTAAACCACTGTTTAAAATGATCAAATGAATGATTGAACGTTAAAGTCCCTGAAATGAATGTTAGTGAATTAAACTGGTTTAGCACTTGTTTTGTTAAAATATCTTTGACTTCGTAGTCTTTTACATGCAACTTAATTGTTGATTTTTGATTTAAATTTTTAATTGATAAATAGCTAACATGTTCATTTGTGAGACTCTGTTCAATCGCTTTAAATCGATCGTTAATATAAAGCAATTGTTTACGGACTGTTTTAATTGTTGGGTGACTCATTCCATTGAAGAACTCCAACGTAACATTTAATTTATGAATAATATGTTGTAAATGCTCGATAATAATATTGACGTCAAATTGATAGACAAAATGTTCCCTATTTATTTCATCATCATAAACATTTGATTTTTGAACAATTTCTAACAATGAATTAAATAAACGGTCATTTAATTCATGTACTTCATTTATCATCGTTTTAAGACCAAATACATCTATAGGTGGGATGTCAAGTTTCTCCAATATGCGTTGTTGCTCTAGGTTGTCTATTAATTTTAATGATTTTTCTTGTTCTGTTTTACCGATTAAGCCAAGTTGGTATTTTATATCTGAATAACTCAGTTCATTTGTGACTTGATTTAATGCATAGTCAGGCAGTCTATGTGCCTCATCAATAATACAATCATCGAACAATTCGTATATTGCATTGTCAGGCATAGCATGAATGAGGTGTGCATGATTCGTAATACCGATTTGTATATTTTGTGTGTTTCGTTTTATAAAATTGAAATAATGCAAATCATTGCGCACAGGCACATATGTGTCTAAGCGCTGTTCAAAATACATTTTTTGGCCGCCTTTTAACCCTAATTCTTGTATATCCCCTGTCTCAGTTTCGGTTAACCAAACGAGTAATTGCATCTTTAATAAATTAACGTCATAGTTATTTGAGCCTTCTTTTAAAATTTGGCTTACCATACCTAAGGAAATATAGTCTCTTCGACTTTTGATTAAATAGGCATTGATTTTAAAGTTAAGCGCTTGTTTTAATGCAGGTATATCTTTTTCTAAAAGTTGATTTTGTAATAATTTCGTATTTGTCGAAATCATCACGTGTTTACCTGTCTCAATATAATACATAATGGCAGCTAATAAATATGCGAATGATTTACCGCTTCCTAATGGTGCTTCAATCATTGCTTTTTCATTATGCATTAATTGTTCAAGTATGATTTCAGATAAATATAACTGCTGAGGACGATATGTAAGGTTGAGCTTTTCAGTAATCAGAGTGTATAAATCTTTTAAAGTGCCATCGAAATCTAAAATGGGTGCTTTAAAATCGGTTTGTCTTTTATATATAATTTGTTCAAATTGTTCGTATTTATCCCCTAATAACTGTTGAGGCTGCGTTCTTACCATTTCAAAAATGATGTCATTTAAGTCATATTTTAAGTTTTTCGTTAAATAATAAAGTTGCTTTAAAGTATCTGTCGGTAAAGCTTCTAGTTTATTAAATGCTTTAACCATTAACTGTGCTGTTGTTTCAGCATCTTCATCAGCTCTATGAGCATGATTCAATTGAATATGATGAGCTTCGGCTAATTCACTTAACTGATAACTTTTATCAGTAGGGAACGCAATTTTAAATAACTCTAAAGTATCTAATACTTTTCGTGGTTGATATTTTATATGACAATTACTAAAAGCTTTCTTTAAAAAGTTAAGATCAAACGATACATTGTGTGCAACGAACACGCAATTTTTTATTTTACTATAGAGTTCAGAGGCTATTTCTTTAAAATATGGTGCTTGTGTTAACATATCTTCTTCAATAGACGTTAAAGCTTGTATAAAAGGAGGAATTTCTAGGTCAGTTTTAATCATAGAGTGATAGCTATCTATAATCTTGTTGTCTTGGACGAAAGTAACGCCAACTTGAATAATATCGTCATAATTAAGTTGGTTACCTGTTGTCTCTAAATCTATCACTGCATAACAAGGTTTATTCATGTTTATTCCTCCTTTCTATTATTACCAATCAATATCAGCGCTAATTAATCGATGTTGATTGTGATCTTTATCAATCACAATTAAGAATCCATCTTCATCTATATCTTTAGCTTCACCATAGAATTGTTTGTCATTTTCAGTGAACTTCAGTTCTCTGCCCCATATATTGGAAGCATTAATATATTCATCTCTTATCGTCGCAAAAGGCTCCTCTAAAAACTGGTTATATCGATATTCTATATTATTTACTAACGTATTGAGAAATTCATAACGATTAAATTCAGATTGAGCATGTATTTTCACACTCGTTGCTTTCTGTTGTAGTTCTCCAGTAAAATCCTCTGGTAAATGATTCATATTAATACCAATTCCACATATTACTGCTTCAATACCATCACTATTTGCAACCATTTCAGTTAAAAAGCCACATACTTTTTTGCCATCAATATAAATATCGTTTGGCCATTTTACTGAAACGTGATGATCACTATATTGTTGAATTGCATCACGAATGCCAAGTGCAAGGAAAAGATTGAATTTAGCAAGCATATTGAAAGGTACTTGAGGTCTTAAAACAATTGACATCCATAAGCCTTTACCTTTAGATGAGGACCAAGGTCGATTAAAACGCCCTTTCCCTTTTGTTTGTTCATCACTTAAAATTAAAAATGTGTCTGAATTACCAACTAATTTTTGTTTCGCTTCAATCTGTGTAGATGGTGTAGTTTCTAACACTTTAATGTGATCAAATACATTATTTGCTTGTAACATTGGTTTAACAATGCCACTATACCATTTTTCAGGTAGCGTATTTAAGCAATGCCCTTTATGATTAATTGAATCAATTTCACAACCTTCACTTTTGAGCTGATCAATAATCTTTTTAACAGCAGTACGTGAAATTTTTAGTTGTTCTGCAATATATTGACCTGAAACATAATCTGGCCGTTGTTTATACAAAATATTTATAACATCCTTAAGATATTTTGACATTCACTTTCACCCATTCTAATAAATCACTTTTTAAATTTTTTACTTCGCCTTTAATAATTGCTATTTCAATTTGTCTTAGTGCATCTTTAATCCACGGTCCGCTTTTTTTATCTGTATATTCAATCATATCTTTACCATTAATATCAATATCTTTCCTTTGCATTATCGGTAATTGTGCTGCAATTTCCTCAATCGTTTCTTTGTTGATAATCAGTGGTGAATACTTTGCAATATTATTTTTATTTAGTTGCGTATGGTGAGATAACACATGAAGGATGTTTGCTTTACCGAAATCGTAGACAAACACTTTCAAATCATTTTTAGATTGAACCTTAGGTAAAGCTTGGATTAAACTTTTATAATGGCTCACTTGTTTTTTATCATTATTACTTATTTTTAATTCGGATAAATTTGCATTTACCTGTGGTTGTTGTGCTTTCAAAATTGCTAGAAATAGTAACCAATCTGTTGATTCGGTTAACTCAATTTTCGTTAAATCGTATTGTTTAAAGAAAGGAATATATTCAAAAGCATTAAACGACTTTAAATTTTCAAAGCTTTGTTCTACGTTTGTGCCCTGCGTTAACTTTGTTAATTCAACTACGATACGCTCAATCGACAAATGTGATATATCTTGAATACTTCTTTTCATCGCTTCGTAGGTTGAGGGTTCAATATTAAATGATAGTTGTGATTGGAATCGTAAACCTCTTAAGATTCGTAAAGCATCTTCTGTAAAACGCTCTATTGGATCGCCAACCGTTCTGATGATGTTATTTTTTATATCTTTATAACCTTCAAAGTAATCGTGAATGTGGTAATTTATATCCATTGCGATTGCGTTCATTGTAAAGTCTCTTCGTTTAACGTCTTCGTACAATTCCCTCACAAAATATACTTCATTTGGTCTACGATGATCGCTGTATTGACCTTCAGCTCTAAAGGTGGTCACTTCGTACTGGTCGTCTTCAAATATAACATTAATAGTTCCATGCTCTCGACCGATAGGAACAGTTCTAGGAAATATGCTTTCTATTTCATCGGGTGTTGCACTTGTCGTGATATCTATGTCATGAATAGACTTTCCCATGAGATAATCTCTCACGGACCCTCCTACAAAAAATGCTTGAAATTGATGGTCTATTAATTGTTCTAGAATCGGTTTTGCTGTTTCAAATAAAGTTTTAGTCATTGTATCCCTCTAACATTTTCTTGTAATAGTACTCGTATTGGTCAGTAATCAATTCAGATGAGAAACGTTCTGATACATCCGTTAGCATTTTTTCTTGCATGGATTTATAAAGCTCAGGTTTTGTTAACAATTCAATCGCATATTTACTTGCAGCTTCGCTATCTCCAACATTTACGATGTAACCTGTTTCGTTATGTTTGATTACTTCTTTTATTCCGCCTGCTGTGGAACCAATTGGTACTACGCCAGTTTTCATTGCTTCTAACAATGATAAACCGAAACTTTCCTTTTCACTTAGGAGTAACTTTATATCTGAAATTTGGTAGAAATCACTTACCCAGTTTTGTTTACCTAAAAATAAAATTTTATCTTCTAAATTCAGTGACCTCGCTTGCTTTTTCACGTTCATGAGTTCAGGTCCATCTCCTAGAAGCAATAGTTTGGATGGTATTTGTTTATGCACTTTAGCAAATGTATCTACAATCGTATCGATACGTTTAACAGACCTAAAGTTAGAAACATGAATCAAAACCTTTTCCTCAGGTTTAATGCCATAGCAGGATTTTAATTTTTCATTTTTTTCAGTAGGTATAGTTGGTTTTGTAGGAAATTCATTTTCTCTAACAAAGTTATAAATTGGGACGATATCTTTGTCAGTTTCAATGATTTCTTTCGTTTGATCTGCAAGTGATTGACTTACACTCGTCACAATATCACTGCCTTCAATTCCAAATTTAATTGCATTTTTTAAAGAGTGATCATAACCTAAGACAGTTATATCTGTACCATGGAGCGTTGTCATAATCTTAATATCTTTTTCAGACATATGTTTTGCAAGAATGCCACAGATTGCATGTGGTACTGCATAATGCATATGTAATAAATCAAGGTCGTATTCATTTACAACTTCAGCTATCTTTGTACTGAGTGTAATATCATATGGCGGGTATTGAAACACTGAATATTGATTGACTTCCACTTGATGAAAAGTAATATTAGGTAGCGGTTTACGTATTCTAAAAGGAATATTTGAAGTAATGAAATGGATATCATGACCTCGTTCAGCTAACTTGATACCTAATTCAGTAGCTATGATTCCTGAACCACCCATCGACGGATAACATGTGATTCCTATTTTCATAGTGCCATTCCCCCTATTTGTTATGGTGAATTACTTTCTTTCAAACCGATCTTTATCTCGAGTATTGAATTTATCCATTGTTTCATTGAAACTTTCGGTCATATCTATATCTAATGAGTTTGCAATACATAGTAATACAAATAAGTTATCTCCGAGTTCGGCTTTAATTGTATTGTCAGCTTCCGAAGATTTTTTCTTTTTCTCACCGTATACGTGATTGATTTCACGTGATAACTCGCCGACTTCTTCCGTTAGTCGCGCAAGATTTGCTAATGGGGAAAAATAACCTGCCTTAAATTGGCTAATATATTCATCTACTTCAGTTTGCATCATTTTCATAGATTTCATAATTTACCTCTCTTATTACGACATATTATAGTATATCTTAATTTTACGGGTCATGCATTGTTACTGCAACACATTCACATTGTTTTATACCTTAAATCAGGTAGAACGTTTAGTATTATATAAACAATTTCAAATGATTATTTTTGTTTTAAAGAAATTTCCACAAAAAAACAAACCAAATGCTTAATAAAGCATCTGGTTTGTTGTATTTTATATTAGCAATACAGTTAGAATATGTTCTTATTCTTCACTTGAATTAGCTAAAAGGACGATTCGTGCTAGTTCGGCTAATGCTACTGCAGTAGAAGCAACATATGTCATTGCTGCTGCTGAAAGTACTTTCTTAGCATGTCTGTATTCTTTTTCGTTTACAATATCGAGACTCGTGATTTGTTTCATCGCTCGGCTACTGGCATTAAATTCAACCGGTAGCGTGATGATTGAGAATAATACTGCAAGTGACATAAATCCAGCACCAATCCATAACGCTGTACTACCAAGAGCACTATGGAAGATAGTTAAGAAGATTCCAGCAGTCACAGCTAAGTAACCGATTGAACTTCCTACGTTAGCTAATGGTACGAGTGCAGCTCTAAATCTTAAGAAGAAATAACCTTCAGCATGTTGGATAGCATGGCCTACTTCGTGTGCTGCAATTGCGGTACCAGCAACTGAAGGTCTATCAAAGTTGGCTGGTGATAGTACTAATACTTTCTTTCTAGGATCGTAATGGTCAGTTAAAAAACCGTCGCCTTTAACGACGTCTACATCGTGAATACCATTGGCATGTAAGATTTCAAGTGCAACCTCTTGGCCTGTCTTTCCACTTGTTGATCTAACTTGAGAGTATTTCTCGTAATTAGATTTAACTTTGTGTTGGGCCCATAAAGGAATAATCATTAAAATAACAAAGTATATAATCATATAGATAAAAGACAAAAATCCTCACTCCTTTAGTATTATTCTACTGTGAACGTTAAGAAAGGTCAATTATTTTAGACCGTTTAAATCGATTTAAAAATAAATAAAGAATTAAAGAAATAATACTTAATATAAATGCGATATAAGCAACAGTTGGGACATTTTTTTCTATAAAATCATATACAGGATATTGCATAAAGACATAGTCAATTAAGTCGTTATGGAATACCCAAACCATCGTAACAATAAATGCGACTAAAGTTACTTTAAATCTTGGATAGAAAATAAATGCCTGTAATGCCATGATGCCATGAGACAGTATTAACATACAGCTCATCACTGAAATTTCGTGATTCACAAACATCAATATAATGTTCATTAATACAGCCCAGACACCATATTTAATCAAAGTGACAAATGCTAGACATTCAATGATTGGTAAGTTTTTCTTGAATAGCAAAGCGATGATAGCGATACATAGAAATAATGTGGCTGTTGGACTATCTGGTACGAAAGGAATGAAGTACCAAGGTGTAACAAATAATTGTGTTCCATACCAAATATAACCATATATTGTACCTAGAGCGTTACAAACTAATAAAAATATCAAAATAGCTTTATTATAAATGATTAAATTCCATAGCGACTTTATATTCATCATGTCCGTCCTTCATTGTTATTTATTAACGTTTCTCAATTTGAACGTATTGAGTATTTGTGAAAGTTGATAAAATAATGTTTTGTCGTGAAGTTGTAAACTTAAGTCAATATTTTCTTGTAAGTGCTGGATAATTGAAGACTCACTTTGCTGAGATAAAGGTATGCTATATATATCTTGGATATACAACATATAATTAGGCGAGTGAACTAACTGCGCGATTAATAAATCATCTAATTTAGTTTCTCTCTCTTGTGATTCAGGGAAGTGTATTTTAATATCAAAATTTATCCCCTGTTTTACAATGTGATGAAAAATTTCATCTGTATTAATAAGTACAGTATGATCCAGAGTTAGTTGAATTCCATGGGCATGTGACTCGGAAAAAGCAATTTCTAACGTATTGTGTTCGGGTACAAGTTCATCGACGAAGTGAATATGCTTAATCGTTTCTTCAGAGGACTTTATATAATTTAATACCCAAATACTTATTCGTGATTTAAAATGATAATGAAATAGCAAATATTCTATAAACGTTACTTTCATTTTGTTAATAGAATCAGTCATAATGCCCTCCTTACTCAACTATCATAATGAGAGTCGTTCAGATTCGTCGTGCCAAGTCGCATTATTTGGGTCCATTTCGAGTAATTTATTTAATATTTCTCTTGCTTTCTCAGTTTTACCAATTTCAATTAAATAGAAATAATAATCACCTAAAAATGCTGACTGTGTTTTCAATGTATCATATGCCAATTCAAAGAAATGTTGTGCTTCCTTGTCTCGTTCTTCTTGTCCTAAAGCATAAGCTAAATGCCACATATAAATTGGATCTAAATCTTCTTCATCAACATATTTTAACAGACCTATAATTGCTTCGTAATCTTCTTCTCGACGATATAATTCACTTAATATAAGTAGTGGTTCATGATATGCATGATCTACTTCTAACGCCTGGATTAATAAGTCGACGCCTTCGTTAGCGTCTCCATGCTCGATCGCAATGCGACCCGTTGAAACCATAAGTTCTTTATAGAATTGCGTGAGTCGTAAACCTTCTTTACCAATTTCTATTGCATCTGCATGATTATGTTCATCTTCGTATAGTTGTTGCAAATATAAATAAGCCTGGATAAAATCAGGATCTTTAGATAACAATTCTTGAACGAGTTTAATCGCTTCTTGAGTTAATTCATTTTTCTCATAAGCAATGGCTTTTTTCAAGTAATCCTCTGAGACCATTTCATCTTCACTGATCTCGTCGAACATTTTAATTGCATCAGTGTAGTTACCACTTTGGAGACTGCAATCAGCTACGCGTGAGAATAAGTTAACGCCATTGATTTCATATTCACCAGTATCTAATACAGTTTCATACTCATGAGTCGCTCTTAGATATTGGCCGTCATAATAGAGCAGTTCCGCAAGTGCGAAATGCGTAATTGGATCGTTAGGTTCTAAATCGATTACTTCCACTAATTTATCGATTGCGACTTCCATCATATTAAGTTGTTGATATAAATCTGCTTCTAACATGAGTCGTTCAGGTGAGATTTCGACTTCATTTAAATATTCTAATGCATCGTCAGTTTGATTTTCAGAAATAAGCCCTTCGATAAAATAAATCAATAGTTCCGGTTCGTCGGGATATTTATGATATAACGTTCGAAAGACTTCAAGACCTTGAGGCGTCAAACCATAATTGTATAAAGTTTCGCCAAGTATAAATAACGCATCGTCGTTTGTAGAACTTAATGCATCATTGACACGTGTATCTAAGTTATCTAACTTTTGCAAGTTGATATCATCAATAAGTTTGTAGATATCTTGCATGCTTTAGCCTCCATTTTGTAATTGTTGTAGTTTTTCTAAAAAGCCTGGGAATGAGACGTTAACTGCATCAAAGCGTTTAATCGTAATAGATTCATTCGTCAACAGGCTAGCGATAGTTAGCATCATACCAATACGATGGTCCGTCATACTATCGACCTCTGTTTCATTAACTAATGTAGAAGGTTCGATAATCATCCCATCGTCTGTAGGTTGTAATGCGAAACCTAACAAGTTTAACATATTTGCAGTGGTATCAATACGATTCGTTTCTTTAACTTTAAGTTCTTCTGCATTTTTTATGATACTCTTACCATTAGCTTGTGTACATAAAAGTGCAATACTAGGGATTTCATCAATGGCTCTAGGAACGAGACTACCATCTATTTGGATACCTTTCATATTTGGAGAATATGTAACATGTATCGAAGCGGTTGGTTCTGGATCATCAGTTAAATTCAGTAAGCGGATGTTACCACCCATTTGTTTAACGATATCAATAATACCTGAACGTGTTGGATTTACACCTACATTATGAATTGTAATATCGCTTCCTGGTGTAATTAACCCAGCTACGATAAAGTAAGTCGCAGATGAAATATCTCCTGGTACATGGAATTCAGATGGCTTGATATGTTGAATGCCATTTGCTGGCATTGAAATCGATTGTTCTTGTGTTTCAATAGGTATATTAAAATGTTGAAACATTGTCTCAGTATGATTACGTGTGATATCAATTTCATTAATTCGAGTTTCCTCTCGTGCAAATAAGCTTGCAAACAAAATAGCACTTTTAACTTGGGCGCTTGCGACTTCCATATCATATGTCACACCACGAATTATAGATGGTTTAATGATAAGTGGTGTATAATTATTGTCAATTCCAGAAATCTCTGCGTTCATTAATCGCAAAGGTTTCATAATTCTGTCCATAGGGCGTTTGCCTATTGATTCATCACCTGACAAAACAGTTTCTAAACCTAAGCCACATAATAACCCTGCCACTAAACGCGTAGTAGTTCCTGAATTACCTGTATATAAGACTTGGTGTGGTGTGTTGAAATGTTGATATCCTGGAGAGTTAATGACAATTTTCTCTTCTCCAACAGTGATATCGACCCCTAATTGTCTAAAGATTTCAACTGTGCGTAAACAGTCTTCACCTAATAACGGTTTATGGATGGTAGACACACCGTTAGCAAGTGAACCGAGAATAATTGCACGATGAGTCATGGATTTATCTCCAGGTACTTCTAATTCTCCTTTTAGAGGACCTTTAATTTGAATAACTTTATTATTTACCATTTCAAACACCTACTTTTTCAAATGTGATAATAACGATGTAAATGCAGAATATAATATTTCATAATCTACGTGTTTTACAACAGGTTGACCGATACTTTCTAATAACACCATCTGTATGCCATTTTGATCATTTTTCTTGTCTTTAAGCATCAATGTGTATAAATCTTCAAAGTCTAATTTCTTTATCAACGATAATGGATAACCTAATGATTCGAAGTATTTTATATAATGATTGATATCATTGTTATGATTAAATATTTTATTCGCTACAATAAATTGATAAATAATACCAATCATCACAGCATGACCATGTGGAATTTTTAAAGTATACTCCACTGCGTGACCAAATGTATGGCCCAAATTCAAATATTTACGTACATTTGCTTCCTTTTCGTCTTGTATAATAATATTTAATTTCGTTTCAATGCCTTTAAATAGATAGTAATCTATACCTTTTAGTGAAGATAAACTATTTTGATCAGGAAAATGTGATTCTATTTCATCAAGGGCTTGTTGATTTGTTAACAGTGCATGTTTATATACTTCGGCATAACCACTAATCACTTCAGAATACGGCAATGTTGATAAAAAATCTAAATCATATATTACAGCTTTAGGTCGGTAAAATGCACCAATTAAATTTTTACCGTGCTTAGAGTTAATACCAACCTTCCCACCTACGCTTGAATCGTGCGCAAGAATTGTAGTTGGTACTTGTATAAAATCTACACCTCGTAATAGCGTTGCAGCGAGGAATCCTGTAAAGTCACCAGTAGCACCACCGCCTATTGCTATTAAACAAGTTTTACGTGTGAGTTGATAACTTAATAATTGTTCAATTGTTGATTCATAGAAAGCCATCGTTTTTGTCGCTTCACCTGATGGGATAATAATTTGATGTGCTTCGTATTCTGCCGATAAAAATTTAATAGAAGGCTCCCATTGTTGATATACGGTTTCATCAATGATAAGGACAATATCTTTATAGCTATCTATATATTTGTGTAATTGCTCTAAAGCATGGTGTTCTACAATGATTGGATAATTATTAGATTGATAAGTTGTTTCTAATTTCATAAACTCACCTTACAGTCATGTCTATTTTGTTTATTTAAAATTCGATATTCAATTGACGTTGTTGTTCAACTTGGGCGCTAAGCTGTTCCATGTGGTTAGATTGAAATTCTTCTAATACAGCTCTTGCGATTTCAAATGCTACTACGTTTTCGGCTACAACACTTGCTGCAGGAACTGCACAACTATCTGAACGCTCAATAGAAGCTTTAAATGATTCTTTCGAATTGATGTCCACAGAGTTTAATGGTTTATATAAAGTTGGGATAGGTTTCATTACGCCATTGACGATAATTGGCATACCATTGGACATACCACCTTCAAAGCCACCTAAATTGTTTGAGCCTCTGTAATAACCTGTTGTTGCATCATATAAAATTTCATCTTGAATTTCGCTACCTGGTTTACTCGCAGCCGTGAATCCAGCGCCAAAACTTACACCTTTAAAGGCGTTGATACTCACAACACCTTGAGCTATTCTACCGTCTAACTTTCTATCATATTGTACATAACTTCCAATGCCGACTGGTAAACCTTCTACAATTGTTTGAACAACACCACCAACTGAATCGCCAGCCTTCTTCGCTTCATTGATTTTATCACGCATTTGTTGAGCGATGTCCTCATTAATCACACGTACATCATTTGTATCGACATTCGCTTTGATTGTTTCGAGGTCATATTCGTTTTCATCTTTCACGCCACCAATTTCTATTACTCTACTATATGAATGAATATCCAGTTGTTTTAATAAAATCTTAGAAACAGCACCAACTGCTACACGTGCAGCGGTTTCTCTTGCAGATGAACGTTCAAGTACATTTCTTAAATCTCTGTGGTTATATTTCATCCCACCGACTAAATCTGCATGTCCCGGGCGTGGTTTTGTAATCACGCGTTTCATATTTTCTTGTTCTTCTTCTGATATCGGAGCAGCACCCATGATTTTTCTCCAATGTGTGAAATCATCATTCGTAACTACTAACGTGATTGGACTACCTAATGTATAGCCATTGCGCACACCTGATACAATGTCGATTGCATCTTTTTCAATTTGCATACGACGACCACGGCCATAGCCACCTTGTCTTTTAAACATTTCTTCGTTGATCTCTTCTGCTGTAATAGCTAAATTTGCGGGTACGCCTTCTATAATAACTGTTAACTGAGGTCCATGTGATTCTCCAGAAGTTAAATATCTCATTGTTTACCACTCCGTTCTTTAGTGCTTTAAATTAGTATATATAATGTAACTTATCATTTTCATAAAATCAAATTAATAGTGATATATGAATATAATTGTTTATTTTGAATGATTAGAATAATAAGTGATTATATTGTAACATCTCATATTTCATTTGTTACAGTTAGTCGTTTTGTTAAATTATCCAAATAAAAAATGATGATTCTTATTGCGCAAACAATAAAAATCATCATTTAAAAACTCTTTATTTTATTAATTAAATATTAACAGGTGTTTGTTAAAGTTATAAGATTATTCGTATAACCAGTTTTCGCTGTTACCTTCATAATCAGCTAATTCATCTTCTTTGAACCAAAGATTGATTTCTTTTTTAGCAGATTCAACAGAATCAGAACCGTGGATAATATTACGGCCAACTGTAAGACCTAGGTCTCCTCTAATTGTACCTGGTGCAGCTTCAGCTGGGTTTGTTGTACCAATAATATGACGAGAAATGCTAACTGCATCTTCTGCTTCGACTACCATTGCAAATACAGGTGCTGAAGTGATGAAGTCAATTAAGCTATTATAGAATGGTTTGTCTTTATGCTCACCATAATGTTCTTCAGCTAATGACTTTGGTACTGACATTAATTTACCAGCAACTAATTTAAGTCCTTTACGTTCAACACGTGAAATAATTTCCCCTACTAAATTTCTTTGTACTGCATCTGGTTTAATCATTAGAAATGTACGTTCCATCTTGATTGTATCCCCCTATTGTTATGTATATAAGCTTGAATAAACAAATATTTTATTATGTGTAACTGACATGAATAACTGTCAGAACAACTATCATAATAACAGTATTGTAAAGCGCTTTCAATAGTTTTGGTAAAGTTAGGTCTTTCTTTTAGACATTTTTTTAATTATCTTTTTAAAGAGTGGTTTTGCCTCATCATTTTCCAACTGATTAATAAGTTTTAGAGCCTTATCTAAATATTTATCACTTACTTGTTGTGATTGTTGAATGACATCTGAATTTCTTATCGTTTCGATGCAGTAATCAAAAGATTCTTTACTACTTGATGCATTGAGCTGTTGGATTTCCTTCTTAAATCTTTCATTAACTTTCATTTCTAAAAGTACAGGTAATGTGAAGTGACCATTCATTAAATCACTGCCAGATGGTTTGCCTAATTGTTTATCTGTACTTGTAAAATCTAAAATATCATCTACGATTTGGAAACTCATTCCAATATAATGCCCTATCATTTTAAGTTGATGTACAGTTCGTTTATCTGCACCTGCAGCAATTGCACCTACTTCTGTAGACAATTGAATTAATAGCGCTGTTTTTCTATTGATTCTTCTCAAATAATTTATAATCGATTGTTCGCTATTAAACTGGTCTTGAAATTGAAATAATTCCCCTTTACACACATCAACAATCGCACTAGAAATAACTTCATGTACACGGTTATCTTCTATATTGGAAATATATTCTAATCCTAATGCTAACAGGAAATTCCCTGTAAGAATTGCTGTCGGTTGATCCCATTTTTTAGAAATCGTGAGTCTACCACGACGGCGATCACTACGATCAATTACATCATCATGCACAAGGGTCGCCATATGTATGAGTTCTAGAGAAACTGCAACGCGATAGACGTCTTCATTTTTATGATCACCAAATTGACTACTCAAAATTGCGAATGCGGGACGTACACGTTTTCCACCTGATGATAGTAAATGAAATGAAGCTTCTTCTAGCACAGGGTCCTCACTTTTAATGGCTTGGGCTATTTGTTTTTCAACTTTCTTTATCTCAGAATTCAAATTTAACTTTGACACGCTAATCACCTTTGGTTGTTTCATAATTATTTATAGCCAAGGTGCATTGCTGAAACGCCACCTGTGAAGCTACGAACTTTAATATGACTAAATCCTGCTTGGGCAAATAGTCTTCTCAGTTTTTCCTTATCAGGGAAATCAAAAGTAGATTGTTGTAGCCATTCATATTCATCTTTTGATTTTGCAAAAACTTTACCAAAAATAGGCATTATAAATTTAAAATAAACTTTATACATTTGCGCAAATACAGGTGCAGTTGGTTGACTCGTTTCTAAACATACAACCATTCCCCCAGGTTTAAGTACACGATTTAGTTCTTTTAACGTGGCCAAGTAATCGGGAACATTTCTTAAACCAAACCCTATTGTAACGTAATCAAATGAGTTATCTTCGAATGGTAAATTCATTGCATCTCCAAGGACGAGTTGAATATTATCCATATCTTTGGTTTTAGATTTACCTACTTCGAGCATGTTTTCACTAAAGTCCAAACCGATAACCTCACCATTGGGTCCCACAGCTTTTCCTAATGCAATGGACCAATCGGCAGTGCCACAACACACATCTAAAGCTTTGCTTCCTTGTTTCACTTTCATTTCAGACATCACTTGTTTACGCCAAATCTTATGCTGTTCAAAGCTAATTATGTTATTGAGACGATCATATTTACCTGAAATATTTTGAAATACATTGTGTACTTGTTCTTTTTTTGCATTATTATCTTTCATAATTTTAACCTCATTTATCATCTATTTCTGTTTTTATATTTGATATAAACAGTTGCATATCTTCATTAGAATATTTATTTAAATATGCGGGTCTTTTTTGTTGGATATGCTCAAGTAAAAGACGGTTTAATGCTTGTTTATTAAAGTTTGGAGCATATCTTTTTAAAGTAATGAAAGGAAATGTATTTTCTGCTAAAAGTATTTTATGACCCATTTGTGCTTTGGGTATTTCATCATTATGTATGGATGATTTTATTTCATTTATTTTAACTATAGCAGTTGAAATTTCTTTTTGGAAAATTGGGTCATTTAATTGAGCTAATATCGTGTAAAAATGTGCACTCAACAAATCACCGATTAAAATTGATTGCTTTGAAGTTAGCGTTGATTCAACTGCGTCTAAATGACGCATGGCAGTATCTATTGTGAGGCAAGCAAGTTTTGCTTCTTTAGGTATATCGAATGAATCAAGCATTTCACCTAATACAGGGTTAATGTATATTGATTCAAAATGATTCACTCCATGAAGTCTATTTGATATTTGTTTTTCTAGTAAATTTACAGTTGTTTCCATGTTCACACCTCACGTCATAATCCAATTATATCTTAACATTATATAAAGAAAAATAAAATCAACGGTTATTAATGAAATTTTATTTTGCTCGGCTGGAACTTTGCTTATTATTTGGAAAGTTTAATTATGTGTTCGTATTTTAAGTTTAACGGGTTGATTTCCGTTAGTTTTATTATTATGTATAATACGATATAGAAATATATTTATGATATGTTATGTTTTAATTTAATATGAGATAAAAAGAAAAAGCCCCTTTTAAAAGGGCTTTACGTAAAGAATTATTTTACTGCGTCTTTTAAAGCTTTACCAGCTTTGAATGCTGGAACTTTGCTAGCAGGGATGTCAATTTCTTTACCTGTTTGAGGATTACGACCTTTACGAGCAGCACGTTCACGTACCTCGAAATTACCGAATCCAATTAATTGTACTTTTTCACCTTTAGAAAGTGATTTTTGAATTGATTCGAATACTGCGTCAACAGCTGAACCAGCTTCTTTTTTAGTTAAGTCTGCTTGATCAGCAACAGCATTGATTAAATCTGTTTTGTTCATTATGAATTCACCTCCCCTAGGGTTTATAATGATATCGCAATATCATTATGCTATGACTTTAACACAACGAGAACTTGAACTGCAACGATTTATGTGTAAAAGACCTTGAAATAATAGGGTGTTAGACCTTAATTTGTAATAAATTAATTAAAAAGTGTAAAAGTCGCAAACTTATTCCGACTTTTTGCCACGCCCCATTAGATCTTTAACACTTTCTTCAACGGGTCTATTTTCAAATAAAACACTGTATAATGCTTCAGTAATTGGCATTTCCACACCTTGTGATTGTGCTAAATGATAAACTGAGTTCGTAGTATTTATACCTTCAACGACCATATTCATTTCCTCTAAAGCCTGATCTAATGACTTTCCTTCACCTAATTTATATCCCAACGTATAATTACGAGAATGAGTAGAAGTACATGTGACGATTAAGTCACCGATTCCTCCTAAACCTTGGAATGTAAGAGGATTTGCGCCGAGTTTTTCTCCTAAACGACTAATTTCAGCTAAACCTCTAGTCATGAGTGCCGCCTTAGCATTATCTCCATAACCAAGACCAGAAAGTACTCCGCTTGCGACGGCTATGATATTTTTTAAAGCGCCGCCTAACTCAACACCGATTAAATCATCATTTGTATAAATACGTAAATAATCATTCATAAATAAATCTTGAGTGAGTAAGCTTACTTCTGAAGATTTAGAAGATGCTGCAATTGTTGTTGGTTGCTTGACAACAACTTCTTCTGCATGACTTGGTCCAGATAATACGCCAATACCTGCATTATGTGACGGATCTAATGTGTCTTCAATCATTTCTGAAACACGTTTATAAGTATCATTTTCAATACCTTTGGCAACGTGGATAAAAGTCTTTTTAGTAGTTAGTTTACTGTCGATTTCTGAAACTACAGATCGAATCGCTTTAGTTGGTAATGCGATTAAAAAGACATCTGCATAATTAATTGCAGTTTCTATATCTCCTGTTGCTTTAAGTTGTTTATTTAGCTCGATATTTTTTAAATATTTGCTATTTTTATGGCTATCATTTAATTCGTTAATTGTCTGTTCATTTTTTCCCCACATCAAAACTTGGTGACTATTATCTGCAAGTACATGGGCTAAAGCTGTACCAAAGCTACCAGTTCCAAAAACAGTAATTTTTGTCATAGTATCTCCTCCACTCGTTAGTTTCTTCTTCTCGGTATAATATGGACAGGGGTGCCTTCAAAACCGAACGCAGATCTAATTTGATTCTCGAGGTATCTCTTATAAGAAAAATGCATTAATTCTACGTCATTTACAAACACTACAAAGGTTGGTGGTTCAATTGCAACTTGTGTAGAATAGAACACATTTAGTCTGCGACCTTTATCTGTCGGTGTCGGATTCATAGAAATCGCATCAGTGATGACTTCATTCAATGTCGAACTTTGAACACGCTTTTTATGATTTTCGCTCGCTTCATTAATATATGGGAATAACGTTTTAAGTCTTTGGTTTTCTTTGGCAGAAATAAAGGCCACTTCCGCATAATCTAGAAACTGAAACTCTTTGCGTACTTCGTCTTTGAATTCTTTCATGGTATTTGTTTCTTTATCTACAGTATCCCATTTATTTACAACAATCACAATTGCTTTACCTTCTTCATGTGCATAACCAGCTACTTTTTTATCTTGTTCGATAATACCCTCTTCTGCATCGATAACGACGAGTACTACATTTGATCGTTCTATTGCTTTTAATGCACGCAATACTGAATATTTTTCAGTATTTTCATATACTTTACCTTTCTTTCTCATCCCTGCTGTGTCGATGAGTACATAATCTTGTCCATCATAATGATATTCTGTATCGATAGCGTCTCTTGTTGTACCAGCAACGTTTGAAACAATAACTCGTTTCTCTCCCAAAATTGCATTTACGAGACTTGATTTACCTACATTAGGTCTTCCGATAATAGAAAGACGAATAGTGTCTTCATCGTAGGGATCAGGTGTATCTTCTTTAAAGTGTTTCACCACTTCATCTAATAAATCACCTAAACCTAAACCATGTGATCCTGAAATTGGATATGGATCCCCAAATCCTAATGAGTAAAAGTCATAAATGTCATTGCGTGCTTCTGGATTGTCTACTTTATTTACTGCAAGTACGACTGGCTTCTTGGATTTATATAACATTTGGGCAATTAATTCATCGCCTTGGGTTAAGCCGTCCCTTACGTTCACCATAAAAATTATTGCATCTGCTTCGTCAATTGCAATCTCAGCTTGGGCTTTTATTTGAGTTTGAAATGGAGCATCACCAATTTCAATTCCACCAGTATCAATGATGTTAAAATCGTGTGTTAACCAATCCCCTGAAGAATAAATACGATCACGTGTTACACCTGGTGTATCTTCTACTATAGAAACACGTTCGCCTACGACTCTATTAAAAATTGTAGATTTACCTACGTTTGGTCTACCTACGATTGCTACTACAGGTTTAGTCATAACTAACTTCCTCTCTTTTTTAATCTATATAATTCTATCATACGGGAAATAAATTCAAAAGAATAATTGAATTTTATTGTTTTAAAAATAAGCGATAGAGTGCCAAATAATAAAGTTTAAGTGTTTGAGACATGTATTTCTATAAAATTCTAATAGGTAAAAAAGAAACCTTGTCCTATTCATTAGAATAAGACAAGGTTATATAAATGTTTGAACGTTAATATTAAAATTTAAAATCTTTTAATTTATCACCAAATACATCGCCTAATGTAGGGTTGTCTTCATCATCAGCTGCATTGTCGATGTAAGAGTTTGTTGATTCTTCATCACTTGGACCTTGGTTGTTGCTGTCATCGTCTTTAGGTTCTGTAGCTTTAATAGATAATGAAATACGTTCATTTTCAATATCTACACCTAGAACTTTAACTCTAACCTCTTGTCCAGGTTCTAATGCTTCGCTTGGCGTCGCAATATGTTTATGACTAATTTCAGAAATATGAACTAGTCCTTGAACACCAGGTTTAATTTCTACGAAAGCACCAAAATCAGCTAATCTTACGACTTTACCTTCAATTGTGTCGCCTTCGCTAATTTCACCTTCAATAGATTCAAATGGACTAGGTAAAGTTTCTTTAATAGATAATGAGATGCGTTCAGAATCTTTATCTATAGATTTAACTTTAACTTTCACATCTTCACCGATATTAACGACATCTTCCGGAGATTTAACATGCTCATGAGATAACTCAGATACATGTACAAGGCCGTCTACGCCACCAATATCAATGAAAGCACCAAAGTTTGTTAATCTAGCTACTTTACCATCGATTACGTCGCCTTCTTTAAGAGAATCTAGTAATGATTCTTTTTTAGCAGCATTTTCAATTGCTTCAACTGCTTTACGGCTTAAAATAACGCGATTATTTGCTGGGTCTAGCTCTTCTACTTTCAACTTAAGTGTTTCTCCCTCAAAACCAGAGAAATCTTCTATAAAGTCAGTTGAAATTAATGAAGCTGGTACGAAACCTCTTTGACCAACATCTACAACTAAACCGCCTTTCACAATTTCAGTTACTTTTGCTTCGATTGTCTCATCATTGTCTAGCTTTTCTTGTAAAAATTCATATGATTTTTCAGTTTCAAGTTGACGTTTAGAGAGGATATAATTCCCAGTTTCATTCTCTTCGTCATACTCTACTTTTGTAACATAAGCACCGACTTCATCGCCTACCTTAACAGCATCACTTGGGTTATCAATATGATGCGTTGATAGTTGGCTTATAGGGATGATTCCATTGAATTTGCTACCGTTGATATGTACAATTACTTGTTTCTCTTCAAGTTCAATTACTTCGCCAGTAACTTTGTCCCCTTCTTTAATGTCATGAATCATTGACTCGTTAAATTCTTCAGTCATCTTGTCTGCCTCCTTATTACACTACATAATTATAACATCTAATAATCTGATACAATTGTCAAGAAATTATCCTTTGATTGAATAAGCTTGTTTATCAATGTAAATTTAGTGTTAAATCACAGTTGATTCTTTAGCTAAAATTAAATTTTTTTACTTTAATTTTACAAACATATTATTCATGCAACATAACTATATGTTTTAAAATATGCATTTTTTATTTACCCTTTTTGTTACTATTCTAACGTTTTTATACAAAACTAAAAAAGATTTTATAGATGTGCATTCGACTTACGCGTCATGTAATAATTTTAAATATTTTTCACCATCGTTAAAATTTCATCCGTAACTGTTTCTATACTTTTTCCAGTAGTATCTAAAGTAACTGCATCATCAGCTTTAGTTAAAGGAGAAATTTCACGATTCATATCATAATGATCACGTTCTGCGATTTCTTCTTTTAATTGTTCTAAGTTCGAATCAATACCCCTCAATTCGTTGTCTTTTTGACGACGTTGGGCACGTTCTTTAACAGAGGCAATCATATAAACCTTCAGCTCAGCATTTGGTAACACAACTGTTCCAATATCTCTACCGTCCATAACGATGCCTTTATTATCAGCCAGTTCTTTTTGCTTTTTAACAGCAAAAGTTCGTACGGGTTCTTTTGAAGCAACGTATGAAACGTTTTGTGTTACATCATTTTCTCTCAAATAATCAGTTACATCTGTATTATCAAGTATTATACGTTGGCCTTTCTCGTTATCATAGGTCAAATACAGTTCAGTAGAATTTATAAGTGCTTCAAAGTCATCTGTTTTATTTTGTTTTAAATATTTATATGTAATCGCACGATACATCGCACCTGTATCTACATAAATCATAGATAATTGCTCTGCTACTCTTTTTGCGATTGTACTCTTCCCTGCTGCTGCAGGACCATCGAGCGCGATATTGATTAGCTTCATTACAATAAACCTTCCTTGTTGTTTGATGAATAATATTTTATCATAAAATAGTATTACATTAATAGGAGGAATGCCTACATGAAAAAACTTCTCGTTATACATACTGGTGGTACGATTAGTATGTCTCAGAATGAAACAAACCAAGTTACGACTAATGATGATAATCCAATTTCACAACATCAAGATATTATTCAACAATATGCTGAAATTACCGAATTAACACCATTTAATGTTCCATCTCCACATATGAATACAGAATATGTCGTAAAACTCAAAGAAATTATCGAACAAGCAGTTTCAGAAGATATATATGATGGTTTTGTCATTACACATGGTACTGATACTTTAGAAGAAACAGCGTATTTACTTGATTTAACATTAGATATTTCAAAACCTGTCGTAATTACAGGTGCGATGCGTTCTTCAAATGAAATTGGCTCTGATGGTCTATATAATTATATTTCAGCTATAAATGTAGCAACCTCTGATCAAGCTCTAAACATGGGTGTAATGGTTGTCTTTAACGATGAGATTCACACCGCACGTAATGTAACGAAGACACATACTTCGAATATTAATACATTTCAAAGTCCAAACCATGGCCCACTTGGTGTTCTAACGAAAAATAGAGTTCAATTTCACCACCGACCATTTTCTAATCAAATACTTAAACATATTGATGTTAACTTAAATATCCCTCTTGTAAAGGCATATATGGGCATGGATAGTGACATATTAAACTTTTATAGTAATAATCATGTTGATGGAATTATAATAGAGGCATTAGGACAAGGTAATTTACCACCGACATGTTTAGAAGGTTTAAACAATTGTATTAAAAATGACATTCCTCTAGTACTTGTTTCACGATCATTTAATGGTATCGTTGGTCCTATTTATGATTATGAAGGTGGCGGTGCTGAGTTATTTAAAAAAGGCGTTATTTTTTCTAACGGATTGAATGGTCCTAAAGCACGTCTGAAATTACTCGTAGGATTGAGCAATCACCTAGATAAAGAAGCATTAACGAAATACTTTGATTATTAAATTAAAAAGTTAGATAAATAAAAAGAGTGAGTCACTATTTGTGACTCACTCTTTTTATTCTATGATTCTAATGGTGTTTGTTTCTTTGTAAGAATACTTTGTGTAATAATTCCACCGTGATATTTACCATTTTCTATGAAAATAGTATTTGCGTCATTACCTGCAGCAATAACTCCTGCAATATAACAATTTTCTACATTTGTCTCGTAAGTTTCTCTATTATAAACGGGAGCTGTTCCATATTCGTTCGTATTGATTTCGATACCTATAGATTCTAAGAATTCATAGTCTGGATGATATCCAATCATAGCAAATACATAATCATTAGGTATTTCTATCGTTTGGCCTTCATGTTCATATACTACAGAGCTTTCAGTTATTTTTATTACATTTGCATTGAATGCCATATCTATTTTTTCATGTCTAACTAAAGAATCAAAGTTAGGCAAGATCCAAGGTTTTACTGCTTTTGAATAAACAGAGCCACGATAAAGTACAGTGACGTTGGCACCAGCTTTTTCTAATTCTAATGCTGCATCGACTGCTGAATTTTTACCACCAATAATCACTACGTCTTGGTTGAAGTATGGATGTGCTTCTTTGAAGTAATGTTTTACTTTAGGTAATTCTGCACCTTCGACTTCTAGTTCGTTATGATGTCCATAATAACCTGTCGCTACCGTTAAAAATCGACACTGGTAAACATCTTTAGTCGTTGTAAGTGTAAAACGGTTATTGATCTTTTTCACAGTGAGGACTTCTTCAAAAGCATTAATATTCAGTTGATGATGTTTAACGACTTCACGGTAATACACAAGCGCTTGATTTCTACGCGGTTTACTATCTTCTACAATAAAAGGAATATCTCCTATGCTTAGTTTATCACTCGATGAAAAGAACGTTTGATGGGTTGGATAGTTATAAATCGCATCAACTACGTTCCCTTTTTCGATTACTAGCGTTTCAATTCCCTTTTTCTTTTGTTCTATTGCGGCACTTAATCCACATGGGCCGCCGCCGATTATGATACTTTCTACTGTTTGCATTTATTACTGTCCTCCTTTAACCACCTATATATTATATCAAGAGTTAGTTGAAAACTAAATAATTGAAGGTTTAGTTTTTTGGACAATTTTTAATCAATCGATAATATTTTATTAAATATGCATGCCTTTCTCATAAAATGATTATTTAAATCAATAGAAGTCTGTTGATAAAAATAAACAAACCTTACGCAAATATATGCGCAAGGTTTGTTATTAATAAATTGTTTGTCCTATAACACTATTATTGTGGAATAACTAAACGTTGACCATCATGGATAGTGTTTGAACTTAAGTTATTAGCTTTTTTAATTTTTGCAACATTTTCAGGTGTACCTGCACCATAATATTTAATAGCTACTCTGTATAAGTTCTTATCATGTACTGTTACTGTACGTTGACCACTGTTGCTTGATGATTGGCCAGAACCATTTGATGAAGAACCTTGTGATTGATTTGAGCTATTTGATGATGAGCTTTGACCTGAATTACTTGATGAACTACCTTGTGATTGACTTGAATTGCTTTGACCTTGTTGATCACTTGACTGGCTAGTTCCTTGTTGTTTATCTGAAGCACCACTGCTATTAGAATTACCTTGACTACCTGCAGAACCAGCTGCACCATTTGTAGCTTGGTCATTACTGTTTGAGTCGTTACTAGATTGACTAGAATCACTGCTATTGCTTGAATCTTCAGATGATTTATCTTCTTTAGTATCGTTGCTTGCTTTATCTTTGTCTGCATCCTTGTCAGCTTTATCTTTGTCAGCGTCGTCATTGTTTTTCTTATCTTTGTTTGCTTTATCTTTATTAGCATCATCAGTTACTTTTTTATCATCTTCTTTATGTTCGTCATGTTTACCACCATTTAAGAACATACCACCGATAATAGCTAATATAGCTAATAATAATATTGCTGCAATGATAGGTAATAATTTACCTAATAAGCCACCTTTTTTCGTATCGCGATGGTTATATTCATAATCATCGTCTCTTACATTGTTTTTACGTGTTGAAGCTGCACTACCTGCTGCTGCACCTTTCTTCTTAGATGTATCACGGCTTTCATTTTTTCGATCGCGATCTGCATGGTCACGATCATGTTCTTTATGGTCATGATCTTTCTTTTTCTTAGTTGCATAAGCACCAGCTCCAGCCGCGCCTGCTGCACCAGCTGCTGCAGCGCCTTTCTTCTTAGAGCCTTTGTCCTCATCATGGTGACGATCATCTAAATCACGATCCTGAAGATGTTGGTCATCTTCTGTATTATGTCGATGACGTTCGTCTTCTGAAAATTGACGACGATCTTCATCATTATTGAATCTATCTGATGATGAATCGTTGTCATGATGTCTTTCTCCACGAACGTCTTGATTGTTGTTACGTTCATTTGGTTCATTTTGATTTGTCGCTACATCACGTCTACGTTGACGTCTTCTTTGTGCGTTTCTTGGAGGAAACTGTTCTTTACTATGACGAGAAACTTCCTCTTTTTCGTTATCGACAGCATTATTAACACCATCATGTGTCTCTTGGTCTTTGTCTAGATGTTCTTTTGGATCAATGGATTGACGATTTTTTTCGAAATCATCTTTATAATTATCTTTAGACAAATTCATCATCCTTTCTTTATTCAATTTATTTAATTATATACTGTTTTACCCAAAAAAGCGGTAAATATGTACATTTTATAAATTTGAATATTATTTCTTACTATAACCATATGCGTATTATAGCCTGTGTGAAAAAGTTAAGTAAAGTAATAGTAAGTTATTTGAATAAATTTTTTAACTTTTCTTGATATTCTATCTTTCTTTTAACTTTTTTGCGATTGAAATAGTTAAACGGTTGAATATTACTATCATTATCACAACAAGGGTCAGGTTTATTTAGTAAGGTTTCTCCAAAGAACTCCATCATGTACGCACGACGGCATTGATCTAACGATTTATACCCCAACATTCTAATAAAGCCATGATACTTGCGTTGGTAGGTTTTTTCGAAAATGGATTTCAGTTGAGAAAATGAGTAATATGACGATAATAAATTTAATATTTCTTGTTTATAAGGATCTACAAACCCACCTAATTCAAAATCATTTACATCCTCAGCAGTGATTATATCTGTAAATAATAACGTTTCTAATAAATATTGATCATCAGGTTGGTACATGCTAATAGCCTGACTTGGATTGCCATCACGTCCTGCTCGCCCTATTTCTTGTATATAATTAGAGGGGCTAGAAGGTAAATGATAGTGTATAACAGTTCGAATATCCTTTTTATTGATACCCATGCCAAATGCACTTGTTGCAACAATAATTGGGATTTCATTGTTTATAAATTGATGTTGTACTGTTTGTCGCTCTTGATAAGAAAGATCTGAATGATAAATACCAGTTAAAAACCCATAATGATAAATTTGTTTGGCCAATGATAAACAGACCTTTTTGGATGATACATATATTATCGTAGGACCAGAAGTTTCTAATGTTGGTAATAACCATGCATTTTTTTCATCATCATCACTGAAATTTTTATGTGAAAAACGAATGTTATCTCGATTCATCTGCGTCTTAATAACTTTAAATTCTTTTTGTAACATTTGAAATAAATCTTGAGTTAAATACGGTGGTGCTGTAGCCGTTAAAGCGAGTATTGTCGCAGAAGGAAAGAGTTTTATGATACTACCGATTAATGCATAATGCGGTCTGAAATCATAACCCCATTCAGATAAACAATGTGCTTCATCAAGTACAATCATACCGAGATTTAAACTTTTAATTAAATTAAAATTATGTGGTTGTAATAAAAATTCTGGGCTAAGAAAAATAAACCTACTAGAAGTAAGGGCCTGAATGTTTAATCGCTTTTCCTCTTCATCTAAACCTGAATGAATACACGCCACATTTTTCTCACCTTGTATCTTCAACTGCATGACTTGATCATCCATTAAAGAAATTAATGGGGAAATAATAAGTGTGGGCTTTTGTTTTATATAAGTGGTTAACTGATAACATAAGCTTTTCCCACTACCCGTTGGTAAGATTCCTAATGTGTTCTGCCCATCGATTACACTTTGTATGACTTCTTGTTGTCCTGGTTTAAATGAAGTAAAACCAAACCATTTATCTAGTTCTTGATGTAACATATATTTCACCTGCCGAATAAAAATCATGAGATAAAGAAATCAAATATCGAAAAATCCTCTTTCGATACCTACAATTGCCATTTTAATTTCAAAATAACTTAACTCAGGGGTTAATGTTTTGTATATTTTTAATTTTTCACTCTTATTTTTAATATAATATTGAGAAAATGTGTCAAACTTATTTGTGTCTAAATAATTATCGTAATTGGTTAAATAACCTTTAATAAAAAGTTCTAATACGTGGTCTTCAATGGTATTTATTTTTACATTTTGTTCTTGCGCGAGTTGATCCATATGTTTACCTTCTAATATACCTTTATAGGATAGCCTCGTTTTATTTAATAACTTCGGTAAGACAATTAATTGATGCAATATAGGGTATTTCTCGCTATCTTCTATTTCATAAAGCATCTGCACTAAATCCATCATTTCATATTCAAATAACTCTATTTGAGAAACACCTTCAATAAGGCTTACTTGTTGTCGCGTATACATACTTTCTTCAAAGCCTTGTAAGTAGTAATGTAGATAAGTAAATCCGTTTTTATCCTTAATAGAATAAAATAAGTTCTCAATTTCTTGCTGGCATGCAACAATATTTTCTGAAGTTTTCAGTTTTTGGTAAACCGCTTTGACTTTACTATGTATTGAACGTTGTTGAGTAATCGGCGTGAACTGATAGACATCATGTTGCGTATTAGATATTGTTTGGATTAATAATTGCATGGCTTTAAAGGTATTATTCATGCTGTCATATGTATAACGAGGATGTGTCATTATCGTAGAAGTTGATTGTGGTGGTTGTTTGATACATCGTTCAAATGACGGATATTTTAACTGTGGTAGGCTATGATATAATGATAATAAGCTTTGACTACAAGCATCAAAGAAAGTTTGATGAGATTTTTTACCAATGAGTATATTATAGATACTCTTTGTTGATTTATAATGATGTGCATGATGATATGCATGGTGGATAATGTGATTCATTCATATTCCCTCATTTTGTAAATCAATAACATTTGAAAAAATATATTTCAGTGATTACAATAGTAATTGTTATTATTGTAGCATTTTTATCTAAAGGAGGCGAAGTAATTGGCTAAATATACAATTGTAGATATGGATACATGTATTGCATGTGGCGCATGCGGTGCAGCTGCTCCTGATATATATGACTATGATGATGAAGGTATTGCATATGTTATATTAGACGACAACCAAGGTACTGCTGAAGTACCAGAAGAATTATACGAAGACATGGAAGATGCTTTAGAAGGTTGTCCGACTGATTCAATCAAAATCGAAGAAGAACCATTCGATGGCGATGCATTAAAATTTGAATAAATTTATTTCGATAAAATGATGAATTGTCATTGCGTGGAGTTATTTATCTAACCGATACAAATTCATCTTAAGATATAGAACATTCAATTCAATATAAATATGTAACATTATGTAGTAGTCATAAACCTACTGATAATGATGTAATAAACCCTCAGATATTTTTTATCTGAGGGTTTTATTATATTCAAAATCAATTTGAATAGTTTATATTAAAAATTATCTAGGGAGTAAGTTTTTCAATCGACGATAAAGTAGCATAAATAAGATTGAAACTACAATTCCTTTAATAATATTAAAAGGAATAATACCGGAAACGATAATGATTTTTAAATTTTCTACCACGTTCGTTAAATTCATTATCGTGCCATACAATGGCAATAGTACAAAGTAATTGAGGATACTTAATACGATTGTCATGACTATCGTAGCTATACTTAATCCAATTATTAGAGATGTATTATTGTTTTTATTTTTAGTAAAATAATATGCTGTCAATAAGAAACTTGTAGCTGCTAAGAAGTTAGCTAAAGGTCCTACTGGATCTGACATATTAACGAAAAAGTTCAATAAGTTTTTAATAAATTCTACTGTAATTCCGGCAAATGGGCCCATTGTAAATGTAGCCAATAATGCTGGAACATCACTCACATCTAAAGTGAGATATGGTGGTAAAAAAGGAATTGGTACTTTGATAAACATGAGTAAGAAACTAATAGCACTCAACATGCTTATCGTAATCAATCTTTTGGTTTGTTGTTGCAATTTCAATGTTCTCCTTCCATTCATCTTACTTAAGAATAGGAGGATTGGTGTAACAACACAAAACCTCCATCTTCTCCCATCCAGACTATACTGTCGGCTCTAGAGTTTCACTAGATCAGCCACATTTTTTCAAATGCAGGTCGCAGGCTTTATTTACTGCCGGTTGGGATTTGCACCCTACCCCGAAGATGAAATCGTTAAATTTAGTAAAAATATCTTACCTTAAATTTTGATTTAATACAATCAAATTGTTTATGAGTTTAAGGTTATTCGCATTTTTAAATTCTATAGAAAAATATAAATTTAAAAATTACTAACTAGATGTTAGATGAACGTGATGAATGCTTAATGAGTTAACTCATGTTTTGGTGGCTTAGGTAATTTAATAATAAATGTTGTACCTTCCCCAAGCTCACTTTGAACATCTATTGTGCCTTCATGTTCATCAATAATCATACGACAAATAAATAAACCTAAACCAGTTCCTTGCTTACCTCTCTTTCTAGAGGCATCTACTTTGTAGAAGCGATCAAAAACTTGTTGTAAATGTTCTGGCGCAATACCTGTACCAGTATCAGAAATATATAAAATATCTACCGTTTTAGATGCTTCAACTTCAATTGAAAGTGTGTCATTTGGTTCGGTATATCTCGTTGCATTATCAATTAAGTTCGTCAATACTTGTTCAATTCGATCTGCATCATAATACCAAGTTTGATTATGCGTATTTGGATTTAAATGCATCGTCAACTTTAAATCGCTTGCTTGTTGTTCATATTTTCGTTGCATTTTATCTAATAATGGTTGGATTGGTTGTGCCACTTTTTCAACAGTTAAACCTTCAGCATCCATACGCGCAACATTCAATAATTCGTTTACTAGTCTATTTAGGCGTTTCGTTTCGTCCAATACAATAGTTAAAGAATCATGAATTTCATCGGGTTCGGTTACAACCCCATCAACAATTGATTCAGTATAACCTTGTAACAATGAAATTGGCGTTCTTAACTCATGTGAAACGTTAGCGATAAAGTCTTTTTTCATTTGATTGATATTATGCTCATTCGTCATATCACGAATAATAGCTACGATACCACTTCGACCGTCTGGTTGAATTTGCGCAATGTAACTAGTGATAATGACAAAGTAACGTGTATTGATTTCGTATTCTTCAAATTGTGTATGTTTACTTTCGAATGTTTTTTTACGTTGCTTATATAATTTATCTTTCGCATATTCATCTAACAATTGTAGCGTGTCTTGTGCTACTTTGTTTGATAGTATAATTTCGTCACTTTCATTGAAGCCTACAACGCCTTCAACCATTGAATTAATAATACTTTCTCGAATATTTTTTGAAGATGATAATGCGTCGATGTGTTGTTGGATTTCTGTACTCATCGTATTAAATGTGCGTGCGAGTTCACCAATTTCATCACGAGAATTAACTGGTACGACTTGTGTGTAATCACCTTTCGAAACTTTCATTGCTTGAGATTTTAAACTACGTAAAGGTTTGGTGATTCGCGAAGTTAAGAAGAAAGCAAATACTGTAGTAATTGCTAAGAAAATTACAGCAATCGCTAATATGATAACCGTAATTAAATTACTCGTATCTTCTGTTGTTTTTAAATCTTGGTAGATAAAAACGCCACCGTTTTCTTTTTTGTGTGAGCTAAGGTTTTTTGTGGGGTAACCAATCAGTACATAACTTCTTTTTTTACCATTTATATCTAAAGTGACATGATTGGATATTTTTTGTTGTTTATCAAATACGAACTCATATTGTTTATTTTTTTTAATTTCTTCCAACATCTTTTTCTTGGTAGAATTATCGTGAGGTGTTTTCATATCTTTATCGTTCATGATAATAAGACCGACAGGCCCTTCGATAAGCTTACGGCTATGAGAAATTGCTGTTTCTTTATCTTTTGAATGCTCTAATAAGTGACTAATTCTTTTCGCATCTTTCGTCAAAGTATCTTCAGTTTCTTGCGTATAATAAGATTGAATGAAAGTTATAAGCGCGGCACTGAGTAAAATTAAAACTGTCGTTACTATAAGAATTATAGTTAACCACAGTTTAATTACTACATTATTCAAGCGATTCATCATCTGATTTAACCTCAAATTTATAACCGACGCCCCAAACGGTCTGTATCATTGAAGCAGCGTCTTCTGACACGCGATTTAATTTTTCTCTTAATCTTTTAACATGAGTATCTACAGTACGCAAGTCTCCGTAGAACTCATAGTACCAAACTTCTTTCAATAATTGTTCTCGATCAAATACTTTGTTTGGTGTCTTAGCTAAATAAATGAGTAGTTCGTATTCTTTAGGTGTTAAATTGACTTGCTTTTCATCAGCTAAAACGCGATGCGCATCATTATCAATCGTCAAGTGTTCAAATTCAATTAAATCTCTTGCGTGTGGTTCACTTTGTTCAGTATGCCCCACTTGTGTACGACGTAAAAGTGCTTTAACACGTAGCACTACTTCACGAGGTGAAAATGGCTTAACGATATAATCATCTGCCCCTGATTCAAATCCTTCAACACGATTCGTTTCTTCACCTTTAGCAGTTAGCATAATTATTGGAGTGTCTTTATGCTCTCTGAGTTTGGAAGCAACCATGATACCATCCATTTCTGGTAACATAAGGTCTAATAAAATGCATGCGTAATCATTTTCCATCGCTTTTTTATAAGCTTCGTTTCCGTCTCTTGCTTCGTCTATTTCAAAAGATTCTCGTTCTAAATATAATTTCATTAATCTGCGGATTCGATCTTCATCATCGACGATTAATATTAAATTTGACATAACTTATGCCCTCCCACAGTGCTAACTTTCTATTTCTACTTAATTATATCATAGGTTATTTCAAAAAAGTGGTTTCTATAGAAAGTTTGTGAATTTTTTCTCAATATTTCTCTACTTATTTCCATGCTCTGCAAGTTGACGCATAATCTTTACTTCATGTGGTGTTAAAACTCTTCCATCACCGGCGTTTAAACCTTTTAAATTTAAAGGTCCAAATTCAATACGCTGCAATTTTGATACTTGGTAGCCAAAGTGTTCAAACATACGACGCACTTGTCTATTTCTTCCTTCAGAAATTGTGATTTCAACCAGCGTCGTATTTTTTTCTTTGTCTTGACTTTTAATTTTTACTGCTGCTGGTTGTGTCATTCCGTCCTCTAATTGAATGCCACGTTCTAGCGATTTCACTTCTTCACGCATTAAATAACCTTTCAGCTTTGCAACATATTTTTTTTGAATTTTGTAACGTGGGTGCGTCATTAAATTTGTGAAATCTCCATCATTAGTAAGTAGCAATAATCCAGAAGTGTCATAATCTAAACGACCCACTGGATAAATACGTGTTTCGAGTTGTTTAAAGTAATCTGTGACTACTGTTCTACCTTTGTCATCTGAGACACTTGTTATAACTTGTGACGGTTTATAAAATAAAATATAAATTTTATCTTCTTGTTCAATTTTCACGCCTTCAACTTCAACAGTGTCTGATGGACGTACTTTGGTACCTAATTCTGTTACTGTTTGCCCGTTCACTTTAACTTTTCCTTCTGCTATTAAAGTTTCTGCTTTACGGCGTGAAGTATAGCCACTATTTGCAATACGTTTTTGTAATCTTTCTTGTTCTTTATTCATCATTTTCTCCTTTTTGATTTACTAAGTTACTAAAGAAATCTTCAATTTCTGCTTCATCTTCTTCAGTTGTAGGGAGATCTTCTAGTTTTTCAATTCCAAATATATTTAAGAATAATTCTGTAGTATAAAGTTGCTGACTTCTGGAGTCAGTTTCATTTTTAGCCTCTACCATACCTCTTGCGATCAAAGTTTTTACAGCGCCATCAGAATTAATGCCTCTAATCATTTCTACATCACTTCTTGAAACAGGCTGGTTGTAAGCAATTATTGATAAAGTTTCCATCGCAGCTTGTGATAATTTCATTTTGGCTTTTTGTTGAACGAGAAGTTCAATATAACTTGAAGCTTCCTTTTTCGTCGTTAATACATAAGTATTTCCGAAATGTTGTATACATAGACCTGGAGATGTAAAATCTTCAACCAATTCAGTTAGTATTTGTTGGTCTATTTCTAGTATATCTAATATTTGGGTTTCATCTAAACCTTCGTCACCTGCAGTGTATAATAAAGCTTCTAATTTACCTGTGTCATTCAATGCCATAGTTAACTCCTCTAACGATATTGATGTCTTCAAAACTCTTCACTTGTTCTATATTTACGATGCCTGATTTTGACATTTCTAAAATAGCTAGAAAGTGTGTGACTACAAATTCAATGGGTTCTGTAAAGTTAAACAAACTGAAAAAATTAAAGGAAGCTTCTTCTTTCAATCTTGTATGAACCTGTGATGTTGCTTGTTGAATCGTAAATGTTTCTTTGTGTATTTCTACTGTTTTAGGCTTATTAAATTCAACTCTATTTTTAACTTTTTGATAAGCGATGATAAGTTCAGTCAAATCAATAGTTTGATTTTCATCCCATTGTTCGGTCGTTTCAATAGCAGATAAGTCTGTTGGATGTTTTGAATAGTAGTGTTCGCGTTCTAAGCGATGTTCATGTAATATTTCTGTATATTCCTTATAATTTTGATATTCAATTAGCCTTTCGACCAAATCTTCACGAGGGTCATCCTCAAGGTCTTCGGCTTCAGCCATTTGAGGTAGAAGCATTTTACTTTTAATCATCAATAATTCAGATGCCATGACCAAATATTCACTAGCTATGTTTATTTCTAGATGATTCATTTCGTGTATATATTGCATATATTGCGCTGTCAAAGATTTCATAGGTATATCATAAATATCAATTTCGTACTTTTGTATAAGATGCAATAATAAATCTAAAGGTCCATTAAAGGCATCTAATTTGACTTCATACATTTTATCAACCTCAAATTACTAGTTATGTGCGTTTTTCACTAAAATATTATAGCATGTTTATAGTAAACATTTAAATTTGGAGCGGTTTAACAATGGAACAAGCATTAATAGAATTTTATTATCAATTTCATATCAATCAACATTACTTTCTATGTCACGATATATTAGAAGAAGCGTGGAAAGCGCAACCTCGATATAGTAAAGAAGATGATGTGGTGAGTTTAATCTTATTTTCAACTGCTTGTTATCATTATCGAAGAGGTAATACAGTTGGCGCAAAAAGATCGGCACAAAAAGCATTGAGCATCATCAACCTATTTGATAAAGAAGTACATTTAGGATTAAAGTTAGAGGAATATCGGAGCGAGATTCAGCAACTTATATTTAATATCGAGCGTAAACAACCATTCGAACCCGTGCATTTGCCTCTAACAGAAGATATGGTTTGTTTAATTATAAAACATTATCCTGATTTTACATTTAATGTGGAACCGGCTGTTGATAGTTATATTATAAACCACCATTTAGAGCGTGATAGAACTGAAGTACATCGTGCGCGTCATTACGCCTTGATGGAAAGACAACAAAACCGCCAAAATAATAAATGACGGCTTAGATAAACAGTAATATTTGCATGAATGATGAGGTTCAACTGAAAATCTAAACAATAAAACACAGACTCGTTATTTACTGGACGAATCTGTGTTTAAGCACGTGGATGGTAAGCATTATACATTTTTCGTATTTGTGATTTTGATACATGTGTGTACAATTGTGTTGTAGAAATATCAGAATGGCCTAACATTTCTTGAACGGCACGTAAATCTGCGCCATTTTCTAATAAGTGAGTTGCAAAGGAATGTCTTAAGGTATGTGGTGTAAGTGTTTTATAAATTTGTGCTTTGATACCGTTTTGTTTAATCATTTTCCACAAAGCTTGTCTTGATAAGGGTTTCCCATGCATATTTAAAAATAATGTATCGGTTACTGTTTTTTTCAACAACTGTGGTCTCACTGTTTCCATATAAGTTTCAAGATAATCTATCACTGTTTCACCTAATGGAACAATTCGTTCTTTGTTTCCCTTACCAAAGACCTTAACAAATCCCATAATAATATTGACATCCTCAACTTTTATTTGGATGAGTTCTGACACCCTCATACCTGTGGCATAGAGTAGTTCTAACATCGTTCGATCTCGGTAGCCATTATTTTTAGATAAATCTGGAGCTTCTAACAATGCGAGTACTTCGTCTACTTCTAATACGTCTGGTAACTTTTTATCATATTTAGGCGTTTCAATCAGAACAGTAGGATCTTTCGCAGCATATTTCTCTCTAAGTGCAAATTGATGAAAACTACGTATCGTCGAAATAAAACGTGCAAGTGATTTTGCTGAGATACCTTGGTCTTGCAAGTAACCTAAACTCTGCTGAATCGTTTGTCGATCAACAAAATCGATATGGCTAATATTTTGTTCTTCTAGAAAAGACTGATACTTTTTTAAATCTCTTTTATATGCACCGATTGTATTTGCGCTCAATCCCTTTTCCAATTGGATAAATTTCAAATATTCTTCTATAATAACATTCACGTTATCGCCTCACCTTTACCAATTAGAGCAATTCTCAATTTGGATTATACTTCAAATCTATAGCATAGATGATAAGGTTGGACGATAATTAACCACGTGATTACCACACTGAGTAGTCATGAGTAATTTGAGTCTCTATCCTATCCTTATTCATCGTATTTACTTTCCTTTAGATTGACAATCTGAACAAACACCATGAAATGTTAAACGGTGATCAGTTATACGAAAGTTGAAATCATGTTCGACCTTTTCTTCAACTTTAGGTAACAAGTCTTCTTCAATTTCTTCAACTTTACCGCATTCCATACAAACGAGATGGTGGTGAAAATGCTTCGCACCTTCTTTTCTTAAATCAAAACGAGAGACGCCATCACCGAAATTAATCTTGTCGACTACCTTTAGTTCTGCAAGTAATTCAAGTGTACGGTATACAGTCGCTAAGCCAATTTCAGGCGCTTTATCTTTTACTTTCAAATATACATCCTCAGCACTTAAATGATCTTTTTCGTTTTCAATTAAGACTCTTAATGTCGCCTCTCTTTGTGGCGTTAATTTATAAGATGACTGCTGTAATTGTTGCTTCACGCGATTTAAACGTTCTTCCACGGAAGCTTCACCTCTACTAATAATTATAATCATTTTAATTTGTCGAATGATTTATAACTATAAATTACCAGTAATTGATAAGATTATCAAGTACAGGCCTATTTTTATTTAAAATGATTATAATTAAGCAATAAATGTTGAATAGCTATGATGGTTTTAGCATCTTCCACTTCATTGTCATCTAATAATTGTTTTAATTCTTCAAGTGAATATGTTTCTAAGTTGATAAATTCGTCTTCATCTAAATGCATTTCACCTGTTTTTAAATCTTTCGCTAAATAAATCGTTACTTTTTCATTTGAATATCCAGGAGACCCATACATTTCCGCAATGAGTTCTAAGTTCTCTGCAATATATCCCGTTTCTTCTTCTAACTCTCTTTTTGCTGCTGCTTCTCGTTCCTCGCCTTTTTCTAATTTACCGGCAGGTATTTCTAACAACGGTTTCTCAGCTGGCTTACGGAATTGTTTTACAAATATAACCTCAGATTCAGGAGTTATCGCACAAACTGCAACTGCCCCATTATGAAATATTAATTCTCGTTTTGATTCTTTGCCATCTGGTAGAGCTACATCATGTACTTCTAAATCTATAATACTTCCTTGATAGATAGGTGTACGTTTTAAAGTTTTTTCGAAGAGTTCCATTGTCATCACGTTCCTTTTATTTATTTAATGTTATTGTTAAAATTAATATGTTGTCGCTTTATGGAGGCAGATTATATAATCAAATTATGTATTTATATAATGTTTTCTTGGCGAAATAAACAGGTACAATAAAATGGTAAACAAATTTAAATAATCTTTATGATTTTAGTGTATCGAAAGGAGAAAAGACATGCAAAAGAATGTTTTGAAAAGTGGTATTGAAATTTCAGAGGTTGGTCTTGGTTGCATGAGCCTAGGTACAGATAAAAAACAGGCTGAACCAATAATTGAAAGAGCAATCGATCATGGCATCACTTATTTTGATACAGCTGATATTTATGATAAAGGTGTAAATGAAGAAATCGTCGGAGATGTTTTAAAAAAATATCAAAATAGAGACGATATCGTTATAGGAACTAAAGTTGGTAATCATTTACAAGATGATGGTTCTACATTTTGGGATCCATCTAAAGCCCATATTAAAGATTCAGTTAAAGAGTCTTTACGTAAATTGCATTTAGATCATATAGATTTATATCAACTACACGGTGGTACTATTGACGATCCAATGGATGAAACAATTAGTGCCTTCGATGAATTAAAACAAGAAGGTACCATCCGTGCTTACGGAATCTCATCTATTCGCCCAAATGTAATCAATTATTACTTAGAACATAGTGATATAGAAACGTTAATGTCCCAATTTAATTTAATTGATAATCGCCCAGAATCATTATTAGAAGACGTAGCGGCTAAAAATGTAAAACTACTTGCACGAGGACCTGTATTTAAAGGTTTATTAACATCAAAAAGTAATGATGCACTAGATTCAAAATTTGCTGACGGTATTTTTGATTATAATTATCAAGAACTAGGAGAAACAATTGCATCAGTTAAAGAAATTGAGAATAATTTAACTGCTTTAACGTTTAACTATCTAGCTTCTCAAGATGCATTAGGAGCAATCATTGTAGGTGCAAGCTCTGTAGAACAATTAGATGAAAATATTAAAAACTACGAATTCTCTAAAAAACTCAACCGTGAAAAAGTAAAAGCAGCACGTGCACGCGTTAAAAATTTAGAATATACACAACACTTAAAATAAATTAAAAAAGAGAGTCTGAGACAAAAAAATGTCTCAGACTCTTTTTCAATTAATGGGACTACAAAATCTCTAACAGAAAATTCGATTTCGGTCCTACTCCCTTTTTTTATTGTTGAATAAGAAAGTAAAATTATTTTCGAAAAATCGTGGCGCAATATTATATACCTTTAACATGATATGCATCCATTTAGGTTCATTTATCTCTTTTTTATGATGAATCATTGCTTGAATTATTTTAATTGCTAAATCATCTGCATCGAGCATCATATGTTGATATTTTTTAGCATAATTTAAAGTGGGGTCTGCTTTTTCATGAAAAGGTGTAGCGATTGGACCCGTATTTACTGTTAATACGTGATAGTCTTGGTGTTCTATGCGTAATGCATTTAATATTTGGTTAAATGCTGATTTACTTGCGCCATAATGTGCTGCATGCGCTTGTGTTAAAAATGCAGATTGACTTCCTATACCTACAATAGTCGGATGTTGAGATAAACAAGGTCTTAAAGTTGAAAGTAATAAATTAAAATGTATTGCATTTAATGTATAAGTCTCAATCATTTCTTCTTCACTGTGTTCTTCAATAGATTTAAAGTATCCTACACCTGAACTATAAATAATGCCATCAATTTTATGATTAGAAAAATGTGTTTTTAAATCAACAATATTTTGTTTTAATTGTAAATCACATTTGATGAATGTGACTTGATTACTACTTATTTGTCTTAATTTGTTAGGATTTCTCGCTAATACTGTAACGTGTGCCCCTTTTCCGATTAATTGCTTTAAAATAGCATACCCTAAACCACTCGTACCACCAGTTAGTACATAATGCTTCCCTATCATTGTGCACACCCCTTTCTATATTAAATAGTTAGATATATTATATATGATAGTAAACACGATTGTCATTGTCCCTTTTAAAGACTAGCCAAGTTTTTATACTATGTTAATATAGAATCATAAAACTTTGAGGGAGCGTGTTTAAGTCATGAAATTAGTATTCTATGGTGCAGGTAATATGGCACACGCCATTTTTTCTGGCATAGTGAAATCAGAAATGGTAGACCCAAAAGATATTTATTTAACTAACCGTTCAAATGAAGAGGCACTTAAATCATATGTTGATGAATTAGGGGTTAATTATAGCTATGATGATCAAGAACTATTAAAGGACGCCGATTATATATTTTTAGGGACAAAACCATATGATTTCGACTTACTTGCTGAACGTATCAGACCTTATATTCAAAGCGATAATAAGTTCATTTCTATAATGGCAGGTCTACCTATACTTTATATTAGAGAACAACTTCAATCAGATAATCCAATTGCTCGAATTATGCCAAACACAAATGCTCACGTAGGACATTCAGTCACTGGTATTAGTTATTCTAATAATTTCGGACCTAAATCAAAAGATGAAGTTGATGAACTCATTAATTCATTTGGTTCAACTGTTGAAGTATCCGAAGATAACTTACACCAAGTTACAGCAATTACAGGTAGTGGACCTGCATTTTTATATCATGTATTTGAGCAGTATGTTACTGCTGGAACACGATTAGGTTTGGAAAAATCACAAGTCGAAGAATCTATTCGTAATTTAATTATAGGGACAAGTAAAATGATTGAGCGTTCAGATCTCGGCATGGATCAGTTACGTAAAAATATTACTTCTAAAGGTGGCACGACACAAGCGGGATTAAATACACTATCTAAATATGATTTAGAAAGTATTTTCGAAGATTGTTTAAAATCTGCAGTAGATAGAAGTGTTGAACTATCAAATCAAGATGATGAAAGTAAGTAAGTTTTCACATTGAAATGTTAATAAACAATAGCCAACCCAATTGAAATTAAGTTTTTGGGTTGGCTTTTATTTTTCTGTTAATTTTTAATAGTTTTTTAAAATTGATATGAATCGAAGTCTTTTACGAAAGCAAATGGTGGTGTTTCTGGTCTGGATTTAATCTCACTTTCTATTTCTTCAACTTCTTCTAAAGTGTATCGATTACTTAAATGTGTAATCAAACTATAGTCAACATTTGCTTCGTCAATTAAATCAAATACATGATTAATGTGACTGTGATGATATCTTTTAGCTAAAGTCATATCACCCTCTATATATGTACTTTCGTGCACCATTACTGTTGCATCTTGAGCGATAGATTTTTCATTAATACAAGGCATTGTATCTCCAAAAATAGCTATCACAGGTCCTTTTTTTGCATCACCTTTAAACTGATTTGAGTCGTAAATTAAACCATTATATTCAAATGTTTCGTTGTTTTTAACTTCTTGATATTTCGGACCTGGTTGAAGACCTATCGCTTTAAGTGCTTCTACATCAATTTTACCTGAAGTGTAAGGTACTTCTACGCGATATCCAAAGGATGGTATACCATGATGTAAAATTTGCGCTGTAACACTAAAACCGTTATGTTGATATGATAAATGATCTTCTATTTCTATGTAAGTAATCGGATAGTTTAATTTAGATTCAGATAATGATAAATTAGTTTCGATATAGGATTTAATCCCTTTAGGACCTATAATTGTAAGTGGTTTACCTTCTCCACCTTGGAATGAACGGCTAGTTAGCACTCCCGGTAACCCAAATATATGATCACCATGCATATGCGTTATAAATATATGGTCTACTTTACCTAGCTTTATTGAATGATGTAAAATCTGATGTTGTGTACCTTCTCCGACATCAAACAACCATATACTGTTCGCGTAAGGTTCTAAATTTAATGCTATGGCTTGCGTATTTCTTTCTTTAGTTGGTAGACCCGCACTTGTACCAAAAAACGTTATCTCCATGCATATGCCTCCTCTTCTCCACATATTTTATCATATACAAACATCAAAAATATATCGAATTTTAAAGCTTTTAAGCAAAATTATATGAACCATTATTAATATTGTTCTATAATGAGAACAGATTTATAAAAAGAATTGAGGTTTTGATCTTGAATACTAGAAATAAGGATATACCATGCCTAATTACGATATTTGGCGCTACAGGTGACTTAAGTCACAGAAAGTTATTCCCATCATTATTTCATCTTTATCAGCAAGAAAATTTAAATGAACATATTGCTATCATTGGAATTGGTCGTAGAGATTTAACCAATGATGATTTCCGTAATCAAGTGAAATCATCAATTCAAGAACATGTTAAAGATACAAAACACCTTGATAAATTCATTACGCATATCTTTTACCATAAACTAGACGTAACAAATAAAGCTAACTATGAATCACTTTTAGAAGTAAGTGAACGTTTAGATCAACAGTTCCAATTACAAGGTAATCGATTATTTTACCTCGCAATGGCGCCTAAATTCTTCGGAGTTATATCTGATTGTTTAAAATCTGCCGAATTAACAAATACAAAAGGTTTCAAACGTTTAGTGATTGAAAAACCGTTTGGCAGTGATTTAGAATCTGCCAAAGTATTGAATGATCAGTTACGTAAATCATTTTCTGAAGAAGAAATTTACCGAATTGACCATTATTTAGGTAAAGATATGGTTCAAAATATTGAAGTGTTACGTTTTGCTAATGCAATGTTTGAACCATTATGGAACAATAAATATATTTCCAACATTCAAGTCACTTCTTCAGAGAAATTAGGTGTAGAAGAACGTGGCGGTTATTATGATTCTAATGGCGCATTAAAAGACATGGTACAAAATCACATGTTACAAATGGTTGCGTTATTAGCGATGGAGCCTCCTATTAGTTTGAACAGTGAAGATATTCGAGCTGAAAAAGTAAAAGCCTTAAAGTCATTAAGAATGTTTGAAAATGATAAAGTGAGACACAATTTCGTACGTGGTCAATATGATGCAAGCGAAATAGAAGGACAACCGGTTCAAGGTTATAGGGACGAAGATAGGGTTGATAACCAATCTAACACCCCCACTTTCGTAGCCGGTAAATTGACGATTGATAACTTTAGATGGGCTGGTGTTCCTTTCTATATCCGTACAGGTAAACGGATGACAAGTAAAACAATCCAAGTCGTTGTAGAATTTAAAGAAGTCCCAATGAATTTATATTATGAAACTGACAAAAAGTTAGATTCTAATTTACTCGTTATCAATATTCAACCAAACGAAGGCGTATCATTACATTTGAATGCGAAACGTAATATTCAAGGAATAGATACAGAACCAGTACAATTATCTTATGCTATGAGCGCTCAAGATAAAATGAATACGGTAGATGCTTACGAAAACTTATTATTTGACTGTCTGAATGGTGATGCGACAAACTTCACACATTGGGAAGAATTAAAATCAACTTGGAAATTTGTTGATGCGATTCAAGAAGAATGGGATCAACATGAACCAGAATTTCCAAATTATAAAGCTGGTACAAATGGACCATTAGAAAGTGATTTATTATTAAGCAAAGATGGTTATCATTGGTGGGACGGCATAAATTAAATTAGTTTGAATCGGCAACACATGTGTAAAATTACATATGTGTTGTCGCTTTTTTATTAATGTCGTTTTGTGGTATCATTTATATTATTAAATGAGATAAATGACGATTTTATTAATAAATCTGATTAAAGAAGACAATTCGAACTTTAAAAATGTAATTTAGCATAATATGAATACAACAAATGAATTTACAAGTTTTTGGATTAATTAGGAGTGAAAGTATTGGACGTTATCAAACAAATACAACAGGCAATTGTGTATATTGAAGATCATTTGCCAGACCGAGTTCAATTACAAGAACTCAGTGATTACGTTAACCTTTCACCTTTTCACCTTGATCAATCATTTAAAATGATTGTCGGACAATCACCGAGCGAATATGCACATGCACGTCGAATGACCTTGGCTGCAAATGATTTAATTCATGGTTCAAGTCGGTTAATCGATATTGCAAAGAAATATAAATATAAAGATGCCAATGCGTTTGCCAATGATTTTAGTGACTTTCATGGGGTTTCACCTATTCAAGTGAATACTAAGCGTGATCAATTAAATATGAAATCAAGGTTGTATATTAAATTATCAGTTACTGAGCAATCCCCTTATCCTTATCGCTTAGAACAAAATGAAGGTATATCGCTAGTCGGATATTCAAAGTATCTCGATGCTAGCGAGTTAGAAGATCCATTTAAAGTACCAGATTTATTAGAAGATTTACAATTTGACGGCATTATTGATGATATAAAACGCTACAACGATATAAGTCCTCATGAATTATTTGTCGTTAATTGTCCTTTGGATGAAGGTATGGAAATATTTGTTGGTGTACCAAGTGAACGTTATCCTGACCACTTAGAGAGTAGGTTTTTACCAGAAAGGCAATATGCAAAATTCAATCTACAAGGTGAACTTGATTACGTAGTCAACGAAGCATGGTATTATATCGAAACAACACTTCAAATGACATTGCCATATGAACGTAACAGTCTTTATATCGAAGTATATCCGTTAGATTTTTCTTTTGAGGATAGTTTCAATAAAGTGCAATTATGGATGCCAGTAAATAAGAAAAATTAATACGTTTTTTTTTAGAAAAAAAAGCCCTACAAAATGGTTTTCATTTTACCTTTTGTAGGGCTTTATTTTATTGGCTAATGTTTACGCTATTTTGAATTTGTACTGAATAAATGTATTTATTCTTCAATCCATTGTGTATGGAACACGCCTTCACGATCTTTACGTTGATAAGTATGTGCACCAAAATAGTCTCGCTGTGCTTGAATTAAGTTTGCTGGTAGGTTTGCTGAACGATAGTTATCATAATAATTGATACTAGCTGAGAAACCTGGTGTTGGTATACCGTTGCGTACTCCAGTAGCCACAACGTCTCGTAGTGCATCTTGATAATTAGAAACGATATCGTGGAAATATGGATCTAACATAAGATTTTGTAATTCATTGTCATTATCATAGGCTTCTTTAATTTTTTGTAAGAACTGAGCACGAATTATACAACCAGCTCTCCAAATCATTGCAAGTTCACCTAATTTTAAATCCCATTCATTGTTGTCACTAGCTTCTTTCATCTGTGCAAAACCTTGTGCATATGAACAGATTTTACTCATATATAGCGCTTTTCTTATTTTCTCTAAAAATTCATCTTTGTTACCATCAAATTTAATTTCTGGTCCATTTAAATGTTTTGAAGCTTTTACACGTTCTTCTTTAATTGAAGAGATAAAACGAGCAAAAACTGACTCCGTAATAATTGTTAGTGGAATACCTAATTCTAAGGCGTTGATAGACGTCCATTTACCTGTACCCTTTTGACCAGCAGTATCCAAGATCTTTTCTACTAATGGTTCATTCGTTTCATCGTCTATCTTTTCAAAAATATCACCAGTGATTTCGATTAAATAACTAGAAAGCTCACCTGCGTTCCAGTCTTTAAATGTTTGTGCAATTTCTTGGTGTGACATGCCTAGTAAGTCTTTCATCATTGCATAACTTTCAGCTATTAACTGCATATCAGCATATTCAATTCCATTGTGAACCATTTTCACGTAGTGCCCTGCACCATTTGGCCCGATATACGTTACACAAGAAGCACCATCATCTGCTTTTGCTGAGATAGCATCTAAAATATCACTTACTTTATCATAGGCAGCTTTTTGTCCACCTGGCATTAATGAAGGGCCTGTTAAAGCACCGACTTCTCCACCTGAAACACCCATACCAATAAAGTTTACATTACTTTCTTCTAACGCTTTATTTCTTCTGATTGTATCTTGGTAATTTGTGTTACCGCCATCAATTAAAATATCATCATCATCTAATAATGGTAATAAGTGGTCAATTGTAGCATCTGTTGCAGGACCAGCTTTAACCATTATTAATATACGACGTGGTTTTTCTAAAGAATTTACAAATTCTTCTAATGAATAAGTTGGATGTATATTTTTACCTTTTGATTCTTCAACCATTTCATCTGTTTTTTCAGATGAACGATTAAATACAGAAACATGATATCCACGTGATTCAATATTCCAAGCAAGGTTTTTACCCATTACGGCTAAACCTACTACACCGATTTCTTGTGACATATTACTTACCTCTCTTATTAAAAATTTCTTCTATATTGTACCATAAAGCGAAAGTTACATTCACTTAATCAGTTTGATTCATTTGTGACGAGCTCAACTATTTTCAATAATTGTTGTGCTAGTAAAACGAGGTTTTGTGTAGCAATGCGTTCTTTAGTCGTGTGAATATTTTCATAACCGATGCCGATGATTACTGTAGGAACACCGAGTAAATTGAAAATATTTCCATCTGAACCACCATTTGCAATAACTGCTTTAGGGTTAAGTCCTAAACTAGACGCACTTTTTTTAGCAATATCTATTACATGATCGTTTTCATCGATTTGAAAGCCTGGATAACTTTTAGTTACACGTACATCTGCTGAACATCCAAATGACTGTGCAGTATTTTCAAAGACAGATTTCATATGTGCGACTTGAGATTCTACTTTCTCATCCGAGTGTGAGCGTGCTTCAGCATTTAATGTTACTTTATTAGCAACGATGTTCGTTGCCGAACCACCTTCAAATCTTCCAATATTTGCAGTTGTTTCTTCATCAATTTTTCCTAAATGCATTTTACTGATGGCTTTGGCTGCAATATTGATGGCACTTACGCCTTGATCGGGCACGCTGGCATGTGCAGTTTTGCCGTAAATCGTTGCATCGACTTTCATTTGTGTTGGAGCAGCAATGACTGTAGACCCTATTGGAGAGCTTGCATCAACAGCATAACCAAAGTCTGCATCAATAAGTTCAGAATTGATAGCTTTAGCACCTAAAAGACTTGATTCCTCGCCAACTGTAATAATAAATTGTATTTGTCCATGAGGTGTATTTTGTTCTTGCATTACTTGAATTAATTCGATCAGTGCAGCAAGCCCTGCTTTATCATCCGCCCCTAACACTGTAGTACCATCGGAATAAATGTAGCCATCATCATTGATAGTTGGTTTAACATTGACACCAGGTACGACAGTATCCATATGACTTGAAAAATATATCTTATCGATATCATTTTTATTTATGTTAGACGCTAACGTACAAATCAAATTATTAGCACCTAATCTAGGATCTTCATTTGCATTATCTTCAACAACATTTAATCCTAAAGATTGAAATTTGGATTTTAAAATTGGTTGAATTTCTTGTTCTTTTCCTGTTTCAGAATCAATTTGTACAAGTTCTAGAAATGTATGAATGATTCTTTCTTTGTTTACCATTTTCATCACCCATTCTTAAAGAGTTGACGTTATTATATTGCTTGTATATCATATAGTTTACTGAAAATAATCGAGTGATAACAATATTTTGTTTCTGTAGTAACAGGAAAATATGTTATAATACATAAATAAACTAAGGTATCAGTTACCTAAAAGATAAATCCAACTAACCTTTAATTTTATTATATAACTTATAACTGGATGAGTAATGGAGGAGTTAATTTGGATAATAAAGTTTTAAGAATTATTATCATCGTCATGTTAGTTGCAGTTGTACTTGCATTAATTTTATCAAGTGTTGCACCTATTATGGGATAGTAGGAATTAAGTGTCTGAATCGAAATTTGGTTTAGACACGTATTTTTTGACTATAGAAATATAAAGACAGCCCACTTAAAAGATTATTTTTAACCTTTTAGGTGGGCTGTTTTCTATAATTTAAAATTTCATTACTTATTGTATAAATCACTGTGTAACTTTAATGAACCAAACTCAGATTTAATCATTAAATATTCTTCCAATTCATTTAATAATTGAAATAAACTCGCTCTTGTTCTAAATGATTCATGTGTTTTTGGTAATTCTAAATTGTTTAACTCTAAACGTAATTGATATAAAGAATGTAAACGTAACGCCGTGTAATCATTGCTATTAACATTATGAGCGAGTTCACCGAATAAATCAGCAAATTTCGTTAACATATGGTCATCAGTTTCAAGATTTTGAAGTAAAAAAGTCATTCTTTTCATCAGCTCGAGTTGTTCTTCCCTCATATCAAAATAATGATAGTAAGAATTTTCATTTCGGACAAAATGATTTTTTACATCTCTAAAGGCTGTCGATTTTGCTGCACTAATTGTTTTTTCTAAACTTTTGAATTTAATATCTAATGAGTCATGTGGGACATTACAAGTCATTTTAAAAGATTCAAAGATAGTGGTGAATTGCTCTTCAATTTGAGTTTTATAGTTATTTAAAGTTTTATCTAAGCTTGGCATAATGAGATTCATTAAGAATGCGATGCCTAGCCCTACAATTAATAATAGAATTTCATTTATAAATAAATGTAAATCTATGGATTTAGCATTAAATACATGAAGTAAAATGACACAACTCGTCACAATACCTTCTTGAACTTTAAATACCACTGTTAATGGAATGAATAATAAGACAATCAAACCGAGCACAAGTGCATTTTGTCCTAATAAACTAAACACGAGCGAACCGAGTATCAAAATCATTATACATGATACAAATCGAGAAACGATTGCATTAACTGAGTGAATTTTTGTATGTTTTATACATAGTACTACTAATATGGCACTCGAAGCGAAATTTTGTAAGCCCATGAATTGAGCAATCATTATTCCAAGTGCCATTCCAATAGCCGTTTTTATTGTTCTAAAGCCGATCCGATATGGATTTAAATGAGGCATTGATCTTTTCTCTATCTTTCTTCACAATATTTATCAAATAGTGATTGCAATTGATTAATAACGTCCATGACTTCGTGTCCTTCTATTTGATGACGCTCTACCATTTCTGTAATTTTACCATCTTTAACTAATGCAAATGAAGGACTAGATGGTGCAAAACCTTCAAAATAATCTCTTGCCTGTTGTGTTGCTTCTTTATCTTGACCAGCAAATACTGTCACAAGTCTATCTGGCAATTTATCGTAATGAAGTGCATGTGCTGCAGCTGGTCTTGCAATACCACCCGCACAACCACAAACAGAATTGACCATTACTAATGATGTACCTTGCTGTTGTAATACTTTATCAACTTCTTCTGCAGTAGTTAATTGTTCATACCCTGCATCTTCTATTTCATTTCTAGCTTGATTGACAACATCTGTCATATATAAATCGAAGTTTAAATCCATGTTATCGACACCTTTCATATTGAATTGATAGTCCTATTTTACTAATATCTACTTCATAGTTCAACAAGTGAGTTTATAAACAATAGCGTGCTTATCAGAATTAGCAATAATTTGACTTTGAACTATTTACTAATAAAAAAACTGTAGCTCAGAGCAATTAAAATATCAGAATTACGCTGTAGCTACAGTTAATCTATTGTCGCATTTAGTATATACTTGTATGTTCAATTGTATATTGTTCAATACGTGTTTTTACAAAATTCATAAATCTACCTGCTTGTAAGCCATCAAGTATACGATGATCAATGGAAATACACATATTTACCATATGACGAATTGCAATCATATCATCGATGACAACTGGTTTTTTAATTACAGATTCGATTTGCAATATTGCTGCTTGAGGGTGATTAATTATACCCATAGAAGAGACGGATCCAAATGTACCCGTATTATTAACGGTGAAAGTACCACCTTGCATATCTTCTGATTTTAATTTTTGATTTCTTGCTTTTAACGCAAGTTCATTTATTTCTCTAGCAATGCCTTTAATTGATTTTTCATCGGCATTTTTAATAACTGGAACATAAAGTTTATCTTCATCGGCTACTGCAATTGAAATATTAATATCTTTATGCATAATAATTTCTTTATCTTTCCAACTACTATTTAACAATGGATAAGCTTTTAGACCTTCTGCGACAGCTTTAACGAAAAATGCAAAGTACGTTAAATTATATCCTTCGCTATCTTTAAAATTTTGTTTATGGTAGTTACGCGTTTTAACAAGATTAGTAGCATCAGCTTCTACCATCATCCAAGCATGAGGGATTTCGTTAACACTATTCACCATGTTATTCGCTATTTGTTTTCTAACTCCGTCGACAGGAATAGAAGTTCCAGGAGAAGGCTCATTATATTTAACTTGTTGTTCTACCCGAGGTGAATCTTTAGGGACATGAGTTGATGAGCCAATTTTATGAGTACCGGCCTCAATCACCTTTTCAATATCTTTTTTCGTAACGCGTCCTTCAAATCCTGTACCTTCAACTTGTGTCAAATCAATTTGATTTTCTGATGCGAGTCTGAAGACAACAGGTGAATATCTACCGTTATTTTTTGAATTTGTATCATTTGATGTTTGAGGTTTTGAAACAGACGTGGCATCTCCATTAGTGGTATTGTTTTGTTGTGTAGTATCTTCAGATTCCTCAAATTGATCTTTTTCAACTTCTTCTGTTGTATCGGCTTCATTTTCATCTGTTTCTAAATGGCAAATCACATCACCAACAGCTACTGTTGTGCCTTCATCGACGACAATTTCTTTTACCGTTCCAGCATATGTCGATGGGACTTCTGCTGTTACTTTATCTGTAATCACTTCACAAAGTGGTTCGTATTCTTCAATTGTATCCCCAACTGACACAAGCCACTGCTCAATTGTACCTTCATGTACGCTTTCGCCTAGTTTAGGCATTTTTATTTCCATAATTGAGCCTCCTTAAAATTCTGCTAGTTCTTTCATTTTTACCTTTATTTTATCAGGGTTCATCATAAACTCATCTTCTAAAGTTGGAGAAAACGGCATTGATGGCACGTCTGGTCCTGCTAAGCGCATCACAGGTGCATCTAAATCAAATAAACAGTTCTCAGCAATAATCGCCGCTACTTCTGATATAATACTACCCTCTAAATTATCTTCAGTAACTAATAAAACTTTACCCGTACGACGAGCACGTTCAATAATTGTTTCTTTATCTAAAGGATAAACCGTGCGCAAATCCACTACTTCAATATTAAAGCCATCTTCTTCTAACATGTCAGCGGCTTGAATACAGTAATTCACACACAATCCATATGTGAAGACAGTTAAATCATCACCTTGTCTTTTTACATCTGCTTTTCCAATAGGTACAGTATAATACGTTTCAGGAACTTCTTCTTTAAGTAAACGGTAAGCTTTTTTATGTTCAAAATAAAGAACAGGATCATTACTCTCAATGGATGCGAGCAACAAACCTTTAGCATCATAAGGTGTTGAAGGGATTACAATTGTTAAACCAGGCGTTGAAGCAAAGACAGATTCAATACTTTGTGAATGATATAATGCACCGTGGATACCTCCACCAAACGGTGAACGAATTGTAATAGGACAATCCCAATCATTGTTTGAACGGTAACGCATTTTAGCAGCTTCACTCATAATTTGGTTCGTTGCAGGTAATATATACTCTGCGAATTGGATTTCTGCTACTGGTCTTTTACCTAACATCGCTGCACCAATACTTGTTCCTACTATATTCGATTCAGCTAAAGGCGTATCTAACACACGTGCTTCTCCATATTTTTGTTGCAAGCCTAATGTTACACCAAATACGCCACCTTTTTTCCCAACATCTTCACCTAATACAAAGACGTTATCATCTTGTTCCATTGACTGATCTATGGCTTGGTGAATTGCTTCTAAATAAGATAATTTAACCATTGTTTAAGCTCCCTTCATCATATACGTGCGTATAAGTTTCCTCTGCGGACGGGTAAGGTGCTTTTTCTGCTTCTTTTGTCGCTTCATTAACGAGCGCTTTATGTTCATCTTCTATTTCTTGTAACCATGTTTCATCGATGATTTCATTTTCTAATAAAAATGATTTGAATCTTAAGTTACAATCAAGTGTTTTGAGCTCATCGCGTTCTTCAATTGTACGGTATTTGTCATCATCATCAGAAGAGTGAGCTGTCATTCTTGTACACATTGCTTCAATTAATGTTGATCCGCCACCATTTAAAGCACGTTCTCTTGCTTCTTTCATGACTTTAAACATTGCAATTGGGTCGTTGCCATCAACGTGTTCACCATGTATACCATAACCAATAGCTCTATCCGAGAGCTTTTCAGCCCCATATTGTAATGAGTCTGGTACAGAAATCGCATACTTATTATTTTCTATCACACAAATAAACGGTAATTTATGTATTCCAGCGAAGTTTAAACCTTCGTGAAAATCACCTTGGTTTGAACTACCTTCGCCTACTGTTGTCATCGCAATGTTAGGTTTATTGTCCATTTTTAAAGCGAGTGCAGCCCCTACTGCATGAACGATTTGAGTGCCGACCGGAGAACTTTGTGAAAGAATGCCTTTTTCTTTTTTGCCAAAATGTGAAGGCATTTGCTTTCCGCCTGAGTTGATATCATCTCTTTTACCAAACGCAGCTAACATAGAATCTAGTGGTGTCATCCCTAGATAGGTTACTAAAGCTAGATCTCTATAGTACGGAGATGAAATATCTCCTTGTTCCATAGCATAAGCCATACCTATTTGCGCGGCTTCTTGGCCTTGGCAACTAATTACAAATGGTATCTTACCTGCCCGATTGAGTAACCACATACGTTCATCAATTTTACGGCCTAAATCCATCCATTTGTACATTGTTTTAAGATCTGATTTGTCTAAACCAGCTGATTCATAATCAAACATATATATTTCCTCCTAATCACACGTGAATCGCTCTATTTTCTACTTTTAATCCTAATTCCATCAAAATTTCAGAAAGTGAAGGATGCGCGTGTGTTGTTAAACCTAGTTCAAGAGTTGAACCATTCATAAATTGGAATAATGAGACTTCGTTAATGAGTTCGGTCACATGTGGGCCAATCATATTTATTCCGATGACTGCATCATTGTCCTTGTCAATGACTACTTCACAAAATCCTTTTTGTTGTTGTACATTTTCTATTACTGCTTTACCTATTGCTTTAAATGGTACTTTAATTGCTTTAGCATTAATGTTCTGTGCTTTAGCCTCATCAATATTATGCCCGATACTTGCAACTTCTGGTTCAGTATAAATACATTTAGGCATTTTAGAATAATCTATAGCAATTGGTGATGCATCGAACATATGATCAATTGCTGTAATCCCTTCTTTTGAACCAACATGCGCAAGCTGTAATTGGCCTATACAATCGCCAGCAGCGTATATATGTTTATCTTCAGTTTGTTGGAATTCATTTACAATAATGTGATTTTTTTCAGTTAATTTAATTTTTGTATTATTTAAGCCAATATCTGAAGTATTAGGGCTACGGCCAATTGAAACTAATGCTTTATCGAAAGTAATAGTTTCTTGGTTGAGTTGAAGTTTAATATTTGAGTCTTCAACAGTTACATCTTCTTCAGTCAGTTGTGTGTTTTCAAAGAAATTGACACCGCGCTCAGTCAGTTCACTTTTCAGTGTTTTAGCTATTTGCTTGCTTTCAGTTGGCACGATGCGTTCTCCTGCTTCAATCACAGTTACTTCCACATTGAAATCTGTCATTAGGGAAGCAAATTCTAAACCAATTACACCTCCGCCTATAATCGCCAATGATTGCGGAAGTTCGTCTATCGTTAAAATATCGTCACTTGAAAGCACAACGTTATGATCAAACGGTAAAAATGGTAACTCAGCAGGTGTAGAACCTGTGCTTATTAAGACATTATTATTAGGTAAGAGCTCTGATTCCCCATCTTCATATTCTACAGAGACTGTTCCACTTTGCGGTGAAAATATTGAAGGGCCGAGTATTCTACCAGTTCCGTTGAAGACATCTATTTTGTTATGTTGCATCAAATGGTTTACCCCTTGAAACATTTGATTAACAATTTCAGCTTTACGTTCTTGGATGCGTTTAAAGTTTAATTTGAAGCTATCCACATCTATACCAAAGTCACTTGCATCATTCACTGTTCTAGCAACCTCTGCTGATTTCAACAATGCTTTTGTAGGGATACAACCTTTGTGTAAACATGTACCACCGAGCAATGATTTTTCGACTAGAGCTACCTTTTTACCTAGTTGAGATGCTCTAATTGCGGATACATAGCCAGCCGTCCCTCCGCCTAATATAACTAAATCATATTGTTCTTCTGACATTTTAAGTGACTCCTAACAATTTCTATTTATCATACATACTTCGTGTAAATTCGCGTATTAGATTTATTATAAAATTCTATTCTAGTCATTACAGTTCGAACTTTTTTTTGACTTTTTGTTTCACATTTTCAATTTTAATTCTATGATTTAATATTACATTTATCAAATGAATGCATTTTATTTAGCAATTAATTTTAAAAGATTATTACTCATTTTGATGTTGAATAAGCAGCTTATTCCATTTCATAATTGTACAAAATGATTGAGTTTCATGCTGACATTTTGTTTATTTATTTTGTTGAATCATTTCCTTGGCATTTTGTTTAGTGAGTTCTGTAACACTTGCACCTGCTATCATTCGTGCCACTTCTTCAATACATCCTTCACCCGTTAATTCCTTTACTTGTGTTGTTGTGCGATCATCCTCTGATGCTTTACTTATCAATAAGTGATGATCACTCATCGCTGCAACTTGTGGTAAATGAGAAATACATATAACTTGAATATGTTGCGATAAGTCTTTCATCTTTTCAGCCATTTTTTGCGCAGCTTGTCCAGACACACCAGAATCAACTTCATCAAAAAGTATCGCAGTCTGACCTCTCGTTTTAACGAAAATAGATTTTAACGCTAACATGATTCTTGATAATTCTCCGCCTGAAGCTATTTTGTTTAAACTTTTTAAAGGTTCACCTTTGTTTGGGCTGATGAGAAACTCAACAAATTCAATACCCTCACGTGTCGGTTGTTCTAGCGGTTTAAATGAAATTTCTAAATTTGCATCTTTCATTTGTAAATTATGAATTTCTTCTACGATATGATCACGTAACGACTGTGCTACAGTTCTACGTTCTTTCGAAAGTTTTTGGCCAAAATCCATCACTTTTTCATATAATTGATCAATTTGTAAACGTAAATCTGAAGTACTTTCTTCGTAGTTTTCTATTTTATTGATTTCATTTTCTAGCTTACTTTGATAAACGATTAATTCATTGATATTTTTACCATATTTACGTTTCAAGTTATTTAATAAATTCATACGGCTTTCTAGTGTATTTAAATATTGTTCATCGAATTCCGTATTTGAGAGTTCATCATACAACTGATGCTTTGCATCTTCTAACGTATAATAAAACTGGTCTACTTCCTCTTTCAATTGATCATATTGTCCTGGTATGATTTCATTAATAGTCTGAAGTTGCTGACTCAATTCATAAAGCCGATCAGTAATGGCATGCTCATCAGTTAACGTGACATGTGCACTATTTAGCGAAAGACTTAAGTTTTCAGAATTTTGAATGCGTTTAATATCTTTTTCTAATTGGTCAACTTCATTTTCAACTAACTTTGCCTCTTTTAATTCTTCGTGTTGGAATTTTAACAAATCCAATCTTTGTAAGAGTGCTTGATCTGCCGTTTCTAACTCTTCTAGCTCTTTCTTTTTAGCACTGTATGCATCAAATGTATCTTCATATTGTTTTAAAAGTTTCGAATAACGATCCTCAGCATAATGATCCAATAAGCGTAAATGGTATTTTTGTTTTAATAAAGATTGCGTTTCATGTTGACCATGTATATCTAGCAACTCTTGCATTACTTTTCTCAAATCTTGTAAAGTTACGATTTGATTGTTGATACGGCAAATACTTTTTCCTGAACTAAATATTTCTCTTTTAACAAGTAGAAAATCTTCATCAATATCGATAGATAAATCGTGAAGTAATGAAATAGCTTCTTTACTTTCATCTATATCGAAAATACCTTCTATAATTGATTTCTTTTCTCCATGTCTAACGAAATCAGATGAAGCACGCATACCAATTAATTGACCTATTGCGTCTATAATTATTGATTTACCAGAGCCAGTTTCACCACTGAGCACAGTTAATCCATCGCCAAAATGAACTTCCAATTCATCAATAATGGCGAATTGTTTAATGGATAAGGTTTGTAACATTACGAAATCACTTCCTTAAAAACTTATAATAGATTAAAGATACGTGTCTTGATGCTTTCACTAGCTTTCTGGTCCTTACAAATAATTAAACATGTATCGTCACCACAAATTGTTCCTAATACTTCGTCCCAATCAATTTGGTCTAAAATTGCACCTATGGACTGCGCATTTCCTGGTAACGTTTTTAATACTAATAGATTATCAGTACCATCAATATTTACGAATGAATCCATTAAATAGCGTCCTAATTTTTCAAGTGGATGGTACTTTCTATCATTTGGAAGGCTATAAACATATTGACCTGTAGGTGTTGGCACCTTTATTAGTTGTAATTCTTTAATGTCTCTTGAAACCGTTGCTTGCGTAACGTTCAATTCATATTCATTTAAACGTTTTACTAAGTCATCTTGTGTTTCAATTTTTTCATTCGAGATGATTTCTCTAATTTTTATATGCCTCACAGATTTTTTAGCCATTTTTATACACCTCATATACGAATATTTATACAAATATTTTAACATATGGAGACTTTGACTACTACTAATCATAATGTATATATTATGAGATAAAATGCGTGACTATCGTTATATTAAAATTTTAACATTAACATTTTTAATATAACCATAATTCCATAGCTAAAAATTGAATATGTATCTTATGAATAAATATAAAAAAGTTACATATCATAGAAAAAATCACACTACATTACAGCAGTATGATTTTAACATTTTATTCTATTATTAATAACTTATAAATTGGATAATTAAGATTCGCGTTCACTAAATAATTTTACAATTGCATCTAAGTATTGAGTATCATATTCGGATGATAATTGTTTTAAACATTCATATGCTTCAGTTTTATGTTGTGCTAATTTTTCTTCAGCACCTTCGATACCTAGCAACGATACGTATGTACTCTTATCATTGTTGATATCACTACCTACAGCTTTACCTAACTTTTGTTCATCACCGTAAATATCTAATAAATCATCTTTGATTTGGAACATTAAACCTAAATGTTCACTATAAGTCTCTAGTAAAGATGCAATATTTTCGTTTGGTTGTGCGATATCGACTGCAGCCATAACAGCAAACTTTAATAATGCGCCCGTTTTTGCATGATGAATTTGTTCTAATGTTGTTAAATTTACTTGTTGAGATTCACTTTGCATATCTAATGTTTGTCCACCGACCATTCCAAGATGTCCACTGGCAAATGATAATCTTTGCAGGAGTCTCACTTTTATATCTGAATTAAGTGATTGATCATTAGCAATTAAATCAAATGCTTTCGTTAATAAAGCATCTCCTGCTAATATGGCTTTCCACTCACCATATACCTTGTGGTTTGTTAATTTACCACGACGATAATCATCATCATCCATAGCTGGTAAGTCATCATGAATTAAAGAATACGTATGAATCATTTCTAAGGCAGTAGCTGTTGCTAACCCTTTAGATTTGTCTCCTTCTAACATTTCTAAAGTTAGTAGTAGTAAGACAGGACGGATACGTTTTCCACCAGCATTTAAAGAGTAAGACATGCTTTCTTCTAAATCGGTACCTAAATTAGAATTGGGTATAGAATTTGCTAGCAAAGTGTTCATTTCTTCAGTCAAATTATGCATCTTTTGGTTCATCATTACTGTTTGTTTGCTCCTCATTGTTTTCTGTCATTAATTCATTAACTTTTTGCTCTGCTTCTTTCAACGTTTCATCACAATTTGCTGAAAGTTTCATGCCACGTTGATATAAGTTGAGTGATTCCTCTAATGAAACATTCTCATTATCAAGCTTTTGGATAATATTTTCTAACTCTTTCATCATATCTTCAAAACTTTGATTTTCATTCGTCATCATTACACCTAACTTTCTTAACTTGTGCATCTACTGAACCATCTTTCATCGTCAACACAATATTATCATCTTGATTTAAATCATGTGCGCTTGTCACCACTTGATTACCCTTATTCACAATAGTATATCCACGTAACATCGTATTCGTTGGGCTTAAATTATTTAAATTCTCCAGCTTTCTTGCAAGTTGGTTTTTTAAATGATCGATATTTTGTGTCATCACTTTTGTTAGAGAAACATGTTGTTGTTGTAAAGAACGTTGCTCTCGATTGATAAAATGCTGAAAATCTTTGAGATTAATACGGTTATTTAATAATTGGAGTTGTTGTTTATGATTTTTCAACTTCAGTTCCATATTTAACTTTATTTGCTTCTCGAGATCATCTCTTCTTTGAATTTGTTGATCATATAATAAGGACGGTGTTTTAAATTTATAATAACTACTTAAGTGTTCTAATTGTTTACGTTGCTTTATAACGAATTGTTTTATAAAACGTGTCAATGTCAATTGCGTTTGTTGTAAATATTGTCTAATTTCATATTGATCAGGTGTGGCAATTACAGCAGCTTGAGTTGGTGTGGCAGCTCTTACATCTGCAACGAAATCACTTAATGTGAAATCAGTTTCGTGTCCCACTGCTGAAATGATGGGTGTACGACATTGGTAAATTGCTTGTACGACTGCTTCTTCATTAAAGTTCCACAAATCTTCAATCGAGCCACCGCCTCTACCAATAATAATCGTATCGACGTCAAGCTGATCCGCCTGTTTGATATTTTCCACGATATTATCTTTTGCTTGTTCGCCTTGTACGAGCGTATTGATTTGTATTTGTTCCACAAGCGGGTATCTACTATTTATAGTACTATGTATATCACGAATTGCTGCACCAGTCCCCGCAGTTAATATAGCTATTTTTTTAGGGAATTGAGGTATCGTTTTTTTAATATTTTGATCAAAGTAGCCTTCTTTAGTAAGCTTCTTCTTAAGTTGTTCTAACTTTTGGTATAGGTTACCTACACCATCGATATGCATTTTATTAACGTAGATTTGATAATTTCCTCGACGTTCATAAACCGAAATACGTGCTTCTATTAAAACTTCGTCCCCTTCTTTTGGTGAAAAATCAAGTTTTGAAGCATTCCCTTTAAACATCATCGCTTGGATAACACTATTTTTATCTTTGACATTAAAGTATAGATGTCCGCTACTATGTTGTTTAAAGTTTGATAATTCGCCTTTAATTAGCACTGATTGCAAATGGGGATCCTGATCAAACTTATACTTTATATATTTTGTAATTGCAGAAACACTTAAATATTCAGTCATTTATCTCACTCTTTTAATCAATATTGCTTAGAACACCGTTAATAAATTTATAATGGTCTTCATCGCTAAATTGCTTTGTTAATTCAACTGCTTCATTTATAACGACCTTATGAGGTGTAGAACCATGTTGTAATTCATATGTAGACATACGTAAAATAATACGATCAGATTTCAATAATCGATCCATTTTCCAATCCTTTAAATGTGGCTCTATTTTTTTATCTAATACGGCTTCGTGATCTTTCACTCCAGTTACGAGCCAATGTATAAAATCAAATTCTAAATCTGGATTATCATCCTTAATAAAGCTTATTGCTTCTTCGATTGTTAAATCACTATTAATCATTTCTAATTGAAATAGAGTTTGAAAGGCTTGAATTCTTGATTCTTTTCGACTCATTTTATACTCCTTCAAATGGTTATTTTATTGAACAATAAAGATGTGAGAGCAGTTGTCAATGATGCATTTTATATCAATGCAATCGGCAACGTGTACTCTCTATTTCTTTAAAGTTGAAATTACTATTAATTTATAAATATTAAGAAGTATGTTCTATATTTGTAATGTGCACATTAATTTGACTTGGCTGAATCTTAGTCATATTAACAATTGAATTAAATACGGTCTCTTGTATTTCTCTAGCTGTTTCTGAAATATTTACATTATATGAGATAGGGCAATATATATCTATTTTAATACCGTCTGATTTAGTTTCAATCTTAACTCCTTTGTTGAGTTGCTTTTTACTAATTTCTTCAATACGGCTATTTTGAATTTCTTTAAAATGCCCTCGTATCCCTTTTACCTCTGATGTTGCGATACTTGCTATGACAATTAAAATTTCTGGTGCAATTTCTATATTCCCTAAATTGGAATTAGTAGTTTCAGATACTTTGACCATGGACAACATACCTCCTAATAAATTAATCTTCCATAATATTGTATGTTTCTAAGAAGTTTGTGTTAAATTCTCCACTTCTGAAAATATCATTATTTAACAGTCTTATATGGAATGGTATCGTTGTATCGATGCCTAAAACTAGGAATTCACCTAGTGCACGTAAGCCTGCTAAAATAGCTTCGTCCCTAGTCGGCTCGTGAATAATTAACTTAGCGACCATAGAATCATAATAAGGTGGGATTGTATAATTAGTATAACATGCTGATTCAATTCTGACTCCATATCCACCTGGTGCTAAGTATTGAGATATTTTACCTGGTGAAGGCATAAAGTTTTTATACGGGTTCTCTGCATTAATACGAAATTCTATTGCATGGCCTTGTATATTAATATCTTCTTGTTTATAAGGTAAAGCTTCTCCCATTGCAATTTGCAATTGTAGTTTCACTAGGTCAATACCTGTAACCATTTCGGTAACAGGATGTTCAACTTGAATACGTGTATTCATTTCCATAAAGTAGAAATCATTACTATTTAAATCATAAATAAATTCAATTGTACCTGCATTTTCATAATTTACTGCTTTCGCAGCTCTGATAGCCGCATTTCCCATTTCCTGACGTTGAGCTTCAGAAAGTATAGGTGATGGGGCTTCTTCAACTAGTTTTTGCATTCTACGTTGTATTGTACAATCACGTTCACCTAGATGAATCACATTACCAAATCTGTCCCCAACGATTTGGATTTCAATATGTCTAAAGTTTTCAATAAATTTTTCTAGATAAAGTCCACCGTTACCGAATGCAGTTTCAGCTTCCTGTTGCGTCATTTTGAAACCAGTTTCTAATTCTTTCTCGTTACGAGCAACACGAATTCCTTTTCCACCACCACCTGCAGTAGCTTTAATAATAATTGGGTAGCCAATTTTTTTAGCTAACGTTTTCGCTGCTTTAATATCTTCAACTAAACCTTCACTACCTGGAACAACAGGCACATCGGCACGTTTCATTTCTTCTTTTGCAACGTCTTTAATCCCCATTTTTTGTATAGACTCATGACTTGGTCCGATAAATTTAAGTTGGCAGGCTTCACATAATTCTGCGAAATCACCATTCTCTGCTAAAAATCCATAACCTGGATGGATACCATCACAACCTGTTGAAGTTGCAATAGATAAAATATTCGGGATATTAAGGTACGAATCTTTTGAAAGCGTTGGTCCGACGCAATATGCTTCATCAGCAATTTGAGTATGTAATGCGTCTTTATCTCCTTCTGAGTATATCGCTACGGTTTGTAAACCTAAATCGTGGCACGCTCTGATAATTCTTACCGCAATTTCTCCTCGGTTAGCAATTAATATTTTCTTCATTATTTCACCTTAAATAACGGTTGGCCATACTCTACCATTTGACCGTCTTCTACTAAGATTTCAGCGATAACTCCTGAGACTTCAGCTTGAATTTCATTGAATAACTTCATTGCTTCTAATATACATACGGTTGACTCGTTAGAAACAGAATCGCCTACTTCTACATATGGACTTTCTTCTGGTGAAGGAGATTTATAGAATGTACCTACCATTGGTGCATTGATTGTTTGTAAATTATCATCAACTTCAGTCTTAGATTGACCTTCATTAGCCGGTGCATCTGCTGGTGCAGAAGCTGCATTTTGTTGTGGAGCTACTTGTTGAACAGGTTGTTGTTGTCCGATTTGTGGAGTGATGATTTCAGTTTCTTTTTCTTTTTTTAATTTAATATGATTTCCTTTATCCTCAACATTAATCTCAGTTAGACTTGATTTATCTAGAATTTCAATCAATTCTTTTATTTCTTTAAAGTTCATATTACAGACTCCTTTAGATTGTAATCATTTACCTATTGTATTTTACTTTAGCAAAATATTCAATTCAAGCATATAATTACTTAAAAATGAATTATTACAATTTTGATGGTCGAATAACCTCCGTCAAAACAAATTCAGCCTGAGACAATTTGGGGTCCCAGGCTGATTTAAAAATTGCAAAGTAAATTGCACGATATGTTTACGCTCTTGAAATGTAACTACCATCACTTGTATTTACTACAAGTACGTCACCTTCATTTACGAATAAAGGTACATTAAGTGAATAACCTGTCTCAACTGTAGCAGATTTTGTAGCTCCTGTAGCTGTATCACCTTTAATACCAGGTTCCGTTTCAGTTACTTCGAGTTCAACAGTTTTTGGTAATTCAATACCAATTGTTTCACCTTCATAGCTTTGGATTTGAACTTCCATATTTGCTTTTAAAAATTTCAACTCATGTTTAAGGTAATCTTCTGGTAATTCTGTTTGTTCGAACGTTTGATTGTCCATAAACACATGCATTTCACCATCTGCATATAAGTATTGCATACGACGATTTTCAATCATTGCTTGTTCAACTTTTTCACCAGCTCTGAATGTTTTTTCTTGAATCGCACCTGTTCTTAAGTTACGTAATTTTGAACGCACAAATGCTGATCCTTTACCTGGTTTAACATGTTGGAAATCAATAACTTTCCAAATACCATTGTCTACTGAAATTGTTAATCCTGTTTTAAAATCATTCACCGAAATCATTTAGTTTCCTCCTAAATTGTAAGGTCTTCTATAAAATAATAAGATTTTTTGAGGATTTAGTAAAGCGTTGACAGCCATTTTCTGTGACTAGTACATCATCCTCGATTCGAACGCCACCTAAACCTTCGACATATATGCCAGGTTCAATTGTAACACAATTATTGATGGTTAATTCATTCTCAAATCTTTTTGAAAGCATTGGACCTTCGTGTACATCTAAACCTATACCATGCCCTAATGAATGTCCGAATAATTCTCCATACCCTTTTTCAGCAATATAATCTCGTGCAATAGCGTCTAATTGTTTACCAGTCATTCCTGGTTTTATTGCTTCAATAGCCTTTTCATTAGCGTCAAGTACAATTTGATAAATTTCTTTCATTTTTGGATCAGGTTCACCAATTGCAAATGTTCTAGTGATGTCAGAAGCATAACCTTTATAATATGCACCAAAGTCTAGAGTAATCATGTCACCTTTTTCAATGACTTTATCACTCGCCACGCCATGAGGTAATGCGCCTCTATAACCAGAAGCTACAATCGTATCAAATGATGTTCCTTCTGCGCCTAACTCAAGCATTTTACTTTCTAATTTTGCTTTAAGTTGTTGTTCTGTCATACCTGCTGTAGCCACAGTTAATATATATTCAAATGTTTCGTCTACGATTTCTGCAGCTTTTTGTATAATTTCTATTTCAGAGGCGTCTTTCACTTCTCTAATTTTTTCAACTAAGCCTGAGACACTTGTTAATCTTGTTTGACTTTGATTGAGCGCTTCATACATATCATAACTTAGTAAATTACCTTCAAAACCAATATTTTTAATATTTAACTGTTTGAATTGGTTCAGTATTTCATTTGTTGGTGTTTCTTGTTGGTTAACGATTTCAAAATCTGGAGCTTGTCTCGTTGCTTGATCAATATATCTAAAGTCTGTAATTAATCGCTTATCATTTTCAGTAATAATTAATGCCCCGCTCGTTCCAGTAAATCCAGATAAGTATCGTCTATTAAAATCTGATAAAATGACAACACCTTCAATTTCTTTTGAAGTTAATTCTGAAATTAATTTATCTATTCTTGACATTGCGCTCCCCCTATACAATTAATTTGTACATTTTCTTTATATACTATAAAATGATAGCATAATATATATAGAAAATTACAGTTTTTGAATTAGGAGAAAATAATGAAGAAAAAAATTGTAGCATTTTTAGGTGCATCTTGTCTTTTAGCCGGGTGTGGGAGCCAAAATTTAACGCCGTTAGAAGATAAATCGACTAAATTACAAGAAGAAAACCATAAATTAAAAAGTAATATCCAAGACTTAAAACATAGCATTAATAGTGAAAAAGAAAAAATTAGTGCATTAGAAAAAGATAAAAACAATGAAAAGCAAGCAAAATCTAATAAGAAGAAATACACTAATTTAAAAGCATCATCAGCTTACTATAATGAAGTCACAAAAGCCCTTTCTCAATATAATAAAATAGAGGGCGATGTCTCTAAAAATAAAGGGAATTCCAAAATTCAAGATAAATTAACTGATGTATCTAATAAAATGGAATCCGCGTACAACAATTATAAAAGCGACATCGACAATGAAAAAATGAGTGATGATACAAAAGATGAAAAGAAAAAAATTGGTAAGTTAAATAAAAAACTAAGTGATGCTATGAATGATATTCGAGACGGATATAACGGCAAAGACAAGAAGAAATTAAAAAAAGGACAACAAGCCTTGTCAGAAATTAGTTTAAGTAACTTACAAAGTTGACGTTGTTTTGGGAGTGTTAAAGCATGTTTAAACAAATATTATTTTATATTGTTCTGGCCGTTGCTGCGGTCGGTTTAATATTAAATATAAATCATTTTCTATTTAGCTTTGTTTCTATGTTAATTAATTTAGCAATTATCGTAGGTATCATATATTTAATTTATTATTTCTTCTTCTTAACAGAAGATCAGCGCAAATATAAAAGAGCCCTACGTAAACACAAACGACAAAATCGTAGAAGATAAGTAATTATAATAAAAAGCAGTCGTTACTTTTGAAAAGTAACGACTGCTTTTTTATTTATTTACGATAATTCCACTCGTCTGATTTATATTTTTCAATTAGCTCATTAACTTCTTGTTGCTGTGCATCAGTTAATGTTAATGGTTTGAAATCAATATTAAGGCCTTGCTTAAAACCTTGCTCGAAAGCCTCTTCCATTTCATCAATGGTAATATGTCGATCAGAAATATCATTAATAGCTACCGCTTTTTCAACAAATGCTTCTTTCATTTTTGCTTTAAGACGGTCATTTTTAAATTTAAACATATCAAACAAATCTTCTATATCTATATCTTGAAGCAGAGAACCATGTTGTAAAATAACGCCCTTTTGTCTTACTTGTGCACTTCCAGCAATCTTTCGGCCTTCAACAACGAGTTCATACCAACTTGGTGAGTCAAAACAAACTGCACTTCGTGGCTGTTTTAACTTATCTTTTTCTTCTTTAGTACGAGGTATCGCAAAATGTGCATCAAAACCGAGCGATTTAAATCCTTGAAGCAAGCCTTCAGAAATAACTCTATACGCTTCTGTTATAGTTGAAGGCATTTCTGGGTGAGATTCCGGTACAATCACGCTATATGTTAACTCTTTATCGTGTAAAACGCCTCTCCCACCAGTTTGACGTCGTACTAAACCATATCCCTTTTCGTTTACTTTATCTATATCTATTTCTTTCGTTAATCTTTGGAAGTAACCAATAGATAAAGTAGCGGGATCCCATGTATAAAAACGTATCACTGGGTCAATTTCCCCACGAGATACAAAATTGAGTAATGCTTCGTCTAAAGCCATATTATAAAACGGGTCTCGACTACCCGTATTTATAAAATTCCATGTTTCAGTCATGCGAAAAACTCCTAACAAAATTAATAAATACAAACATCTACAATGAGACCGTTTACAATTCATTGTAACTATGCGTAATTTATTTCAATTTAATAGTAAAAAACTTTTGATAAATATGTTTAACAGTCTTATAATATATAATATCGGTATTTTAGGGAGGATGCAAGATGAGTAATCTTTGGTTTATAGCGCTAGCTGTTCTCATTGCCATTATAGCTTACATGTTATATTATTATCTTGTTAATAAAAGATCAGTAACGGAATTAAATCAAAATGAATTCCATAATGGATTAAGGAAAGCTCAAGTCATAGATGTGAGAGAAAAAGTTGACTATGATTACGGTCATATCAATGGTGCAAGAAATATTCCAATCACTATGTTTAAGCAACGTTTCCAAGGATTGAGAAAAGATCAACCTATCTATTTATGTGATGGTAATGGTATTTCGAGCTATCGCGCTGCTAGAATTTTAAAGAAAAATGGTTATACTGACGTTTATATGTTAAAAGGCGGATATAAAAAATGGACTGGTAAAATTAAGTCGAAAAAATAAAATCTAGCTTTAATAATTACAAAACCTATAAATCATTTTACACAACTGTTCGATTGTGCACATTCGTCTCACACTCGACAGTTGTTTTTTATTTTCTGACACTACAAAATAAGCACATGAAATACATCTATATTGATGTTATTCATGCGCTTATTTTTATTTTTGTTAGTTCAATTTTTTAAAGTTGAGGTTTATTTATTTTTCGCTTTTTAATCCTTCAAATTTTAATACTGGTTTACGTGCTGCTTGAGTTTCATCTAAGCGATCAATAATTGTTGTATGCGGAGCTACTAATACTTTATCTGGATCTTCTTTAGCTTCATTTGCAATTTGTATCATTGTATCGCAGAAGAAATCTAACGTTTCTTTAGATTCAGTTTCTGTTGGTTCAATCATCATACCTTCTTCGACATTAAGTGGGAAATAGATTGTTGGTGGATGGAAACCAAAATCTAGTAAACGTTTTGCCATATCTAGTGTACGCACACCTTCAGCTTTTTGTTTAGAACCACTTAATACAAACTCATGCTTACAAAATTGTTCGTACGGCACTTCAAAATGATCTTTTAAGCGAGCTTTAATGTAATTTGCGTTGAGGACTGCTGCTTCTGATACTTCTTGTAAGCCCTTATTCCCCATAGAACGGATATAAGTATATGCTCTCAGATAAATACCAAAGTTTCCGTAAAATGGTTTTACACGTCCAATAGAATCTTTGATGTCATTATCATATTTATAAACATCGTTGTCTTTAACGACCATTGGTTTAGGTAAGAAACTTGCAAGTTCTTTAACTACACCAACAGGACCTGAACCAGGGCCACCGCCTCCATGTGGACCGGTAAATGTTTTGTGTAAGTTTAAATGAACAGCATCGAAGCCCATATCTCCTGGTCTAACTTTATCCATAATTGCATTTAAGTTTGCTCCATCATAATACAATAGCCCGCCAACTTCATGTACAATATTACGTATTTCCATAATATTTTTTTCGAAAATACCTAGTGTATTTGGGTTAGTTAACATAATCGCGGCTGTGTTACCACTTACCACACGTTTTAAATCGTCAATGTCAACTTCGCCTCGTTCATTCGATTTAACAGTTACAGATTTAAAACCAGCGAATGCTGCAGAAGCTGGGTTCGTTCCGTGTGCTGAATCTGGCACAATCACTTCGTCACGATGACCTTCTCCGTTTTTTTCATGATATGCTTTGAAAATCATGAGTGCTGTCCACTCACCGTGGGCGCCAGCAGCAGGTTGTAAAGTGACTTCATCCATACCAGTAATTTCTTTTAACTCTTCTTGTAAACTGTGAATAATTTCTAATGAGCCTTGTATTTGAGATTCATCTTGAAGAGGATGAGACTCTGCAAAGCCAGGAATACGTGCTACTTTTTCATTGACTTTAGGATTGTACTTCATCGTACATGAACCGAGTGGATAGAAACCTGAATCAACCCCAAAGTTTTTATTAGAAAGTTCTGTGTAATGGCGTACTAAGTCTAATTCTGCAACTTCAGGTAATTCTGCTTTATTTTTTCTGACAAATTTATCATCTAATAAGTCTTCAACTGCATTATTATCAATTTCTTTTTTTGGCAATGAATATGCAAAACGATCTTTTTTTGAACGTTCAAATATAAGTGGACTAGATTTACTTACCATTGATTTCACCTGCTTTCTTAACGAATGTATCAATCTCATCTTTTGTTCGTAATTCAGTAACTGCAATGAGCATATGATTATTAAACTTTGAATCAGCTTCTCCTAAATCAAAACCACCGATGATACCTTCTTGAATTAAAGCATCATTGATATCTTTAATTGGTGAATCGAATTTAACTACGAATTCATTAAATGATGTTGCATCTGATACTTCGAAACCAGCTTGTTTGAATTGTGTTTTTGCATAATTAGCATTTTCAAAGTTGCGCTCTGCTATTTCATAAACACCTTGTTTACCTAAAGCAGACATACATATAGATGACGCAAGCGCATTTAATGCTTGGTTTGAACAAATATTTGATGTGGCTTTATCACGGCGAATATGTTGTTCACGTGCTTGAAGTGTTAAAACAAATCCACGGTAACCATCTTTATCTTCTGTTTGGCCTACTAGACGACCTGGTATTTTACGCATTAACTTTTTTGTAGTAGCAAAAAAGCCACAATGTGGACCACCGAATTGTGTAGGAATACCGATAGTTTGTGTATCCCCTACCACAATATCTGCGCCGAAACTTCCAGGTGGTGTAAGTAAACCGAGCGCTAATGGATTAGCATATACAATAAATAATGCTTTTTTGTCTTTAATGAATGATTGTATTTTTTCTAAATCTTCAATTGAACCATAGAAATTCGGATATTGAACCGCTACTGCTGCTGTATCATCATCAATTGCATTTTCTAATTTAGTGAGGTCTGTAATCGTACCATCTAAATCCACTTCTACAATTTCAAATTCTTTACGTGTTTTTATATAAGTTTTAAGGACTTGTAACGCTTGATAATGCATCCCCTTAGAAACTACTATTTTATTTTTCTTAGTTTGATTAAATGCTAAGATACATGCTTCGGCAAAACTCGTAATCCCATCGTACATAGAAGAATTTGCAATATCCATATCAGTTAATTCACAAATTAAAGTTTGAAATTCAAAAATAGCTTGAAGCTCACCTTGCGAAATCTCAGGTTGATAAGGTGTATATGCAGAATAAAACTCTGAACGTGAAATCATAGCATCTACAACAGATGGTGCATAATGATCATAAACACCTGCACCTAAAAATGATGTATGTGTTTCTTTCGTAACATTTTTTTGAGCGACTCTACTTAATCTTTTTGTTAAAGTAGTTTCTGATTCTTCATCCGGTATAGCTAATTCTCTATTCAGACGTACATTTTCTGGTACATCACCAAATAAATCTTCAATTGATTGCGCACCAATGGTACTGAGCATTTCTTTTTTATCTTCTTCTGTAAGTGGTATATAACGATGACTCACAATAACACCCCTTTGTTTTATTCAGTTATATGATTTTTCTTTACAATTTTTGCTTTTACTTTTCTTTTTCTAACTTGAATAATGATTTCTTTACCCATTTCAAATGCTTCACGGTCAATTTGAGCTAAACCAATTGATTTTCCACTTGAAGGTGACTGAGTACCTGAAGTGACTATACCAATTTCATTTTCATCATTATCAAATATAATATATCCCGTTCTTGGGATACCCTTATCTATCATTTCAATACCGATTGCTCTCACTTTTGAACCATGTTCTTTTTGATCTTTCAACACAGATTTTCCTATAAATTCAGCTTCAATTAAGGGTTTAGCTGCAAAAGCTATTCCTGCTTCATATGGTGTAACTTCTTCTGTTAAATCTTGGCCGTGCAATGGCAACCCAGCTTCAAGTCTTAAAGTATCTCTTGCGCCTAAACCACATGGTTGAATATCAAATGATAATAATTTTTCCCATAAGAATTCACAATCTTCAGAATTACAATAAATTTCAAATCCATCTTCACCAGTATATCCAGACTGGGAAAGAATCACTTCTTTATCAAAAAATGAAACATGTTGTTTGAAATCAAACGGCTTCATTTCATCGATGTCGGTGTCGACATGCTCTTTTACGAATGCTCTTGCCTCAGGACCCTGTAAGGCTAATTGACCGTATTTATCTGATACATTCTGTACTTCAACGTCAAATTGTTCTGATTGTTGTTGAATCCATTCAAAATCTTTTACAGTATTGCCTGCATTCACAACTAACAAATAAACATTTTCATCTAATTTATATGTGATTAAATCATCAATGATACCGCCCTCATCATTACATAAAGCAGTATATTGAGCTTTGCTTGTAGTAACTTTGTCAGTATCGTTCGTCAATAAATATTGAACATACTTTGATGCATCTTTACCTTTAATGAGTACTTCACCCATATGACTTACATCAAATAAACCCATGCTGTTTCTGACTGCGTTATGTTCTTCTTTAATACTTGAAAATTGAACAGGCATTGCCCAACCACCAAATTCAACAATTTTAGCACCAGCATCAACAAAACTTTGATATAAAGGTGTTTTCTTTAATTCACTAGACATTCATACCCCTCCTACATTTGATATTAAAAAAACAGAGTAGACAAAGCCTACCCTGTTAATAATTTTCAGGTTTGCGTCACAGTATTATCCTTTTTGCCTGAGAGTTTCGTATAACTTGCACCTTCGGCGATGGGTATTGAACAAAATGATAAAACCTAAAATACAAAAAATTTAGGGATATTTTGCCCAACCACATTCTCTCTAATACTGATCAATCGCTATTAATATGATTCATCACAACTTCATATAAGATTGAAATTGGATTTGCACTATCTAATTTCGTGAATGCGATTTCATTATATCTTGAAACCCTTTTCAAATACAAGTCATTTAATTCTGAATAACTTTTATTGTTAGCATTGGGTCTATTAGAATCATTTTTAATCCTGTCATAGATAATATTTAAATCGCAATCTAACCAAAATACATATTGCTGTGATGCAAATAATTTTAGAGCAGTAGCGCTTTCAATAATACCCCCACCTGTAGCTATCACATCATATTTGTTAATACATTCTTCTAAATACTTTGTTTCGAGCTTTCTAAAACCACTTTCACCACTATCTGAAAAGATTTGAGGTATCGATTTGTTTTCTTTTTTTACAATATAACTATCTAAATCAACAAATGAAAGTTGTTCATTGTTCGAAATATGTTTTGCTAAAGTGGATTTACCAGTTCCCATAAATCCGATGAAAATTAATGGATGTCTACTGTTATTTGCCAAATATATCTTCCTCTTTGATTAATATATGAAGTCGTTTTTCATATGATTTTTCTAAATTATCTAATGTTTTTTGTTGCATTGAAAATTGATAAATATTCGATGTAATTAAAGATAAATATAGCATAAAAAGAACTGTGACAAAAGGATACATGTAGGCTTTACATTTAAAAATAAATAGTTTTTTCAAATTTATGTCCACTTTCTAATAATTTAAGATGTACAACGATTGTTTTGTTTTTAATTTCATATCTGACATTCAATACATTATTAAGCATAGTAATATTTCCACCACCATTTATCGTTTTGACGATTTTAAAATTTTTAAATTCATAACGTGTTATTCTGTGCTTAGTTTTCATTATAAGTGTGTCATTACTAATGTTTGTATGAAATTCTGCATTTTTTGCTGACTGCAAGTCTTTAGTCATATCATATGCATAAAATTCTAATTCAACAAAAGCTGGATTATTGTAAACCTGATGGATGGTAGATGATGTTTTTATTAATATAGGTACTACTGATAATATTAATACAGTGATAAAAAGTGTAAAAATAGCTTCTATATACGTAAAAGCATTAATTCTTCGTATAACATTTTTCATCCTTTGTTCCCTTTTTAGCAATACATAATTTTTTGGCGTCTAGTTTTATTTTATATTCATCTGTTGAAATACCTGATTTTAATTGATTTTTCGAAGAGTTTTGAATAATCGTAATTAGGCGCCTTTTCATTTCAATATCATTTAATTTATTTAGTGTAGTCATATTTTGCTGTTTTAACATGGGTATAAAAATAGTGCATATTGTCATTATTAGTGCAAACGAAAGTAAGGCGTCTAAACATAATGAAGCTTCACATTTTAACTTTTTCAAAACGCATACGCCCTTTTTCGATATGAAATATGATTCGATATAATTTATTTTGAATTGAAATATAAAGTGAACCAAATTTATTAATATGTCCTCGCTTATCAAAAGATACATAATTTAAATTTGTGCGAGGATGAATATAACTTTCTTGTCCTAGCTCAATTGGTGTATGTCGGTGTTCCAGTTCCATTATTTTGATTTTATTTGAATATTTATCGAAAATGACTGATACATAATGTTGATTACGTATAGCTTGAGACTTAAGATAAGTAAAATGTGCAATAATGTTTTTTAATTTATGTTGATGCATTTGATTTTCGTTGATGTCGCCGTGTAAAAATTGCGTTTGTATAAAAAGTAAAATACTAATAATACCTAAAACAAAAATCATTTCTAAATAAGTAAAGGCTTTAAGAACTCGCAACTACTTCACCATTATTTATAGATAAAGTTGAACCATTTTTACATTGTTTTTGATTACTCTTAATATAACCTTCTGATACGAGGATTTCGATCGAATCTGGCTTTTTATTATGTTTCAATGTGTAAGCTTCGATTTGACTCTCAACCATTTTTATTTGAGCCTCACACCCTGTAGATTGAATATGTTTAGATTGTTTCGCTATATTTGGAATGATTAAAATAAGTAACAAACTTATAATTAAAAGCACGAGTAACATTTCAATCAAAGTAAATGCTTTAGTTTTAATAACTTTTAAATTTTTCTTCATAACTTTGCCTCCTAAAATTATTTTATTGTCTGCATCAAATCGAACATTGGTAACATGATAACGAGATATAAAGATACGATTAAAAATGCTAATAATAGAAATACACATGGTTGTATGAATTTAATAAGCGTTTGAAGTTTTCGTTCGATTCTTGTCATGATCATTTCACTAAATAGTTTTAATTCAATATCAACCTTTCCTTTTTTCTCACCTTCTTCAATAAAGGTAATTAAATCCTTATCAAAACAAGAAATATTGATTAATATTTCACTGAGACTTTGCCCTTGGTGAGTACCAAACTTTATTTCATTTGCTAAAAATAACAAGTAAGGGTCGTCATTTTGCTTGGAATAAATATCTACGATCTTTTGTAAATTTATCCCATTCTTGTAAAATAATGAAAATTCTGATGCAAGACGATAAGTTTTATATAATTTAAAAAATTGACGAATGATTGGGATGAATAATAAAAAGCGATGTTTATTATAGATTGAAAGTTTGCGAAATATGAGGAGTAATAGTAAAGAAAGTATTAATAGGAGAATAAATGTTAAAAATAAATTTCTAGGTAAAGTCATAATAAAAAGTGATAAATATAGTTGTAAATTTGACACCTGTACATCCATATTTTGATATAAACTTTCAAACTCAGGGATAATAGTTTGATTTAAAACAACTAACATTGTGAGGAATAACCCTAATAATACGAGAGGATATTGAAGATTCTTATATAGTGCTTTCTTAGCTTTATAGTTTGCTAACATATAGTCTTCAGCATGTGCTAGACTAATCGTTAATTCACTAAACATTTCAGAAAAATATATGAGCATTACAATTGTCTTAGGGTAATTTAATATCTTTAAAATGTCAGAACAATTCGCACCGTTCTTTAATTCATTTAAAATATTTTCAGTCAAACGGGGAGAACAAAATTTAATATTAGATAATAAGAACGTAAATGCTTCCGATAGAGTAAAACCATGGCTTATTAAATTGCGTAGTCTTTGTAGTATCTCTATCTTTTCATAATCATTTAATTTACGATAGCGAAAGAAATTATAAATATCTTTCAATCGTTGATTCACAAATCACTCCCTCCTTCGACATTTGTTTTAGGTAATATGTTAAGTTTTGAAAATCATTAGGTAATGATAAACCATTATCGAAGAAGTATTTAATATCATTCTTTGTGAGATGCTCATAAATTAATTTTCTTTGTTGATCAGATGTTGTTACTAAACGTTGACTAAGCATGCTTATAATAGATTGGCATATTTCTTGTTTACTGATTCCCATTTCTAATAATCTTAACAATGCTCCTTTACAATCACTGGAATGTAAGGTAGATAAAACGAGGTGACCGCTAAGACTAGCTTGGATAACATATTTAGCAATTGAAGCATCTCTTATTTCACCAATTAAAATCACATCGGGATCACACCTTAATATCGCTTTAAATGAAGAAGCATAATTAATCCCTGCCTTTTCATTTATTGAAATTTGAGTTATGCCTTTCACTAGTCTTTCAACAGGATCTTCTACAGTTATGATATTGAGATTTAAATGTTCTTTCGCATACAATACCATGTTATACATTAAAGTGCTCTTACCTGATCCAGTAGGCCCACTAAATAATATCAATCCTTGTTTCTTATTCATTAACCGGTATAAATTATCAATATTATTTACTTGGCTTTGCTTTTGAAAATATTGGGGAATAATGCGGATAACACAACTTTCATTTCCAAGTGACAAAGGTAACGTTGATATACGTAAAAAATACAATTGCTTTAATTTATACAAGTGTCTACCACTTTGGGCACTGTTATGATTTGAAACATCTAAACCAGCTTGATATTTCATAAAGGTTAATAATTTCTTATAAAGCTGTAATTGTATCGTCTCTACATCAATAAACTGGTCATTTACACGAAATTTGAGCGCGACCTCTTGTTCTGACGGGATAAAATGAATATCACTCGCTTCTTGTTCAATGGCTTTATTAATTATATTACGAAACAACTGTTTCAAAAAAATCACCTCCTACATATATACACGTAGGAGGTCGTTGTTTTACTTTAATTTATCCATTTATAAAAGGATTGTTTTCTTCTTCTGCCGCTGTAGTATATTCACCATGGCCTGGGAATAATGGCAAATCGTCTTCAAGTTCAAATAGTTTATCTTTAATTGAATCAATTAAAGTTTCGTAATCACTTTTGTATAAGTCTGTACGCCCAATACCTTGTTTAAATAAAGTATCACCGACAACTGCAAAATCGTCAAATACATAAGTTAAACTTCCTGGTGAATGACCTGGCGTATGAAGTACTTTAAATTTGAAACCTTCAATTTCAGTATTCCCTTCATCTAAAGGCTTTGGTTGAACTTGGCTAGTTACTTTTTCAAAGCCACGTGGAACCAATTTAGCCGATCCATTTTTCTCTGGGTCTGTTAAGAAATCGAATTCCTCACGATGCATATAAACTGGCACATCATAATGCTGAGCAATATCATCCAGTGCACCGATGTGGTCGAAGTGTGCATGTGTTAATAAAATTGCTTTTACCGGTTTATTAATTTGATTGACCTTTTTAATGATTAAATCGCTGTCACTCGCAGGATCAACTATAATTAAATCTTGATCATTTTCTATAAAATACGTATTTGTATCTGCAATACCTAATGTTAATTTTGAAATTCTCATTATTTATCTACACCTTTATTTAAATGACTTTCTACTGCTTGAATTTTATCATCCATTTTACGAGATTTATCACGTCTATCATCAATTCTAATATTTGTGCATACACGGTCAAGTCCTTTATTGAATGGTAACTCATGAATTGCTTGTACCACTTCGAATAAATCCTTTAAATCCCCTTCAATTAACGTGTTCATAGGTGTAAGTTGATAATCAATTTTACCTTCTGCTTTATATTCCTTTAACTTTGTTTGAATTTCTGCAATATACTGACTAACACTTGGACCTTCAGTACCTACTGGAATTACAACTACGTCTACAATTGCCATTATTTAACACCGTCCTTCTCTAATATATAAGTATATATGAGTCCTGCTGCACCTGTTATTCCGGCATCGTTACCTAGCTCGGCTTGAACAATTTCCGTTCCTTCTTGCGCTGGAGAAAATGTGATATTTCTATATTCTGTTTTAATATTTTCGATTAGAATTAACCCTGCTGTTGACATTCCACCACCGAGCACAATATATTTAGGGTTACTCGTAACGCTTAATATACTACATAAGTATGCAATATAGTTTGCCACGCGCTCAGTTATGAAAATACAAAATTGATCGCCCGCTTTAGCAGCATCAAAAACAGCTTTGGCTGTAACTTTATTTTCTTTGATTAAATGTAGTATAGATGATTTGAACGTTAATTTTGGATAGTAGAAATTAACTAAATTTACAACACCGGTAGCCGATGCAACAGTTTCTATACACCCTGATTTGCCGCAGTTACATTTAAAACGTTGATCTTGGTCTACTCTAAAGTGGCCTATTTCAGCTCCAGAACCATTATGTCCGTGGACGATTTCACCATTTGAAATAATGCCTCCACCTAATCCTGTTCCTAAAGTTATTGCGACAACATCATCTGCACCTTGTCCAGCACCTTTATGTTTTTCACCTAACGCAGCTACATTGGCATCATTGTCTACAAAAACGGGACAATCGACAAATTGTTCATATATGTTACGCACATTTACTACTTCTTTCCAGTATAAATTTACTGCACCGTAAACTTCACCTGTTGCAAAATTGACAGGACCTGGCACCCCAATACCAACACCTAAAACATCACTCATCGTATAGTTAGATTTTTCCACATGTTCAACGAGTGAATCGTGTATATTTTTCAATAATTGATAACCTGTCGAATCTGAAGTATCTGTATCTATGGACCACTTAGATAATCTTTCTAAATTTTCATCAAAGATACCTAATTTACAAGTCGTACCACCTATATCTGCTGCTAAAATAATTTTCTTCATCAATTACTCATCCTTCTTGAATTAAGATTCAAACATACAATTATAGTTGCAATAATACATGTTAAAAAGCATTTCAAATAATATTTAAATGAAACAATATGTAATATTTTTACTTATTAAATAAAAAGACAAATTGCTCTATAATTGAATGAAAAAATCGAATATGGTTTTTCTATTAGAATTACAATAGAATCTGTATTTATACCTATTTTAATATTAATACTTTATCAATTGCAATTATAATCAACTTGTTTAACTACGATAAGTCGCATGAATATTAATAAATCATATACACATAATTAAATAAAAAAGAGGAAGGAATTACCTTAGTAAGCTCTGAACATTTACTTAATGGTTAATGTCTCAGGTACCTTGGATTCCTACCTCTTCAGTGAATCATTATTTTTCTTTTTGTCGTTGATTAATAATTAATATACATTGTAAGTAATCATTTTTTGAGATTAAATCATATTGGTAAAGTGATTTAATTTCTTGTTTCATCATCTCATACATATCATCTTTATCCTTGAAATAAATAATAAAGCCGAATTGTTTCAATAATTGTTGCACATCATAAAATGTTGCAAGCTTTTGTTGCTTCAAATTAATCGCTCAACTCTTTTTGTAAATCTTTATAGTCTGAATTGTTTGGATCAATTTTTACTGCTTTTCTAATGTACTTTTTGGCTTTATCATTATCGTTTAAGGATCTATTCGCAACTGCAAGTTGATAATTGAGTAAACCTGAATCAGGATAATGATCTAAGCCTCGTTTCCAACTTGCCATGCCTTCTGATTTAGATGAACGTTCTGAAGTAATTAATCCACTTAAATAATACGTTTGCGCATCTGCATAGTTTTTCTTGAAAGTTTGATCAACCATTTTGTCTGCTTTAGAATAGTTACCCTTTTTCATTTCTTTTGTAATGATGGCATTATAAATATTTACTTCCTTAATTGTAAACAAACGTATTTGTGCAGCAATAAAAAGTAATAAAATGATAATTACTACAATCCAAAATCGATTACGATCTTTATGAAAGTAATACCCCATTAAAGTAATTAATGCACCACCAATAAAACCACCAATATGCGCTACGATATTCACGTTACTCATTAATAAAGATAATAATATTAAAATTGCGATTACAACGAGTAATTGGATAATCAATTTACGATCGTATTTTTGACTCAAATACATAAATACAATTATTGCACCGATTAAACCAAATATCGCACCACTTGCTCCAACCGACACTGTATCGGTATTAAATGAAAGTGAAGCAAAGTTAGCAAAAATCCCAGAAATAATAAAGATGCCTAACATTCGCCATGAACCAATAATCGATTCAACAATCTTACCAAAAATAAATAAACTCAACATATTCATGAATATGTGTTCAAAATTGTAATGTAAGAAGATTGAGCTAATTAATCGATACCATTCACCATGTACGACATTAAAGTGTACAAGTCCTCCAACATCTAGCAGTTTAATATCTGAAAAATGATTTAAATAAACAATCATAAACAGCCATATAATGACATTAATCGCAATGAGACTATATGTAACGGGCGCGAATTTAATCATATGTTTTTCTAATTCACCATTATGTAATACACGATTTTTATAAAAAGTTGGCGTTTGCTTTTCACGTCTAGAATATAGCTGTTTTATAGCGAAATTAGGTAGTAACTGGTCAATTTGGTGTTCTTCTCTTATTACTTTAACTTTTAATTTGATCGGGTCAGTTTCATCTAAATGTTCATCGGCAAAGGTTTTTTCTGTAAATATATATAAATTAAAATGCTTCGGTTCGAAATCTAAATAAGAAGTAATATCTTCTTGATGATCAATAATACGTTCTTTAGAGAATCTTACTTCTTGTGTTGTATTGGCGCCATTTTTAAAAACGACGACGCTTTGTTTACGTTTATTTGCTAACCATATTTCATCATCCTGTTGATTTCTATGGACAACTTCATAATTAAGATACTTTATCCATGTGTATATTGTTTTCCAATAATGTTTTTCAGTATACATCTTTACCTCCATTATTTTGTTGTAGCGACCAACAATTTACTCACTGGTTGATCATGCGATTCTGGTTCAAAATCACTAAGTTGAAAATCATAAATTAAACTGAGTGTTGTAGGGTTAAATTGATGTAAAAATTTATCAAAATAACCGCCACCATAACCGATTCTATAACCAGTTTGGTTAAAAACTACGCCAGGTACGACGACTAAATCTAATTGATTGGATAATTCAGTTTCTCCCATTACTTGATATATACCTTTTTCGTCTTTATCAATTTGTTGGAGGTTGAGTAATCTTTTAAAAGTCATACTTTTTTCTTGATAATTAGTATTGGGTACAAATACTTGTTTTCCATCATCTAAAATTTGTTTAATAATTGAATATGTATCTACTTCGTGAGACATCGAAAGCACAATTCCAATTCGATGAGCATTCAAGTATTCCTCAGTATCAAATAAAAGGTCAGCTAAATAAGCGTCTATATCCGACTTATTTGAGTTATATGAAAACTTTTTCATTTTATCAATCATTGATTTACGTAAACTTTTCTTATCCAAGTCGTCACCTTCCTGCATTCCATACTAATCTTATTATAACGTTTTAAGTTTTTGATGTCATCAAACTTTGATTTATGTATTTTTCATGATTACTTTTACTATCAAAACAAAACTTAACACAAAATAATTCAAAAGTTATACATATTAAAAATGAGTCTGAGACAAAAATAGATGTCTCAGACTCTTAATCAATTTGGCAATATATAACTGAATTGAAAATACGCTTTTATCAAGCTTTTTCAATTTCTAGTCATCCTTGCCGAGGAGGGACAGCGAATACTCTATTAGAAAATTCGATTTCTGTTCCACTCCCATTTTTATTAATTAGTTATATACTCGAATAAATGTGATATTGAGCAATAAATTTACCTTAAGTTAAGGTTATTATTTCGTTTCACGGTGAAGTGTGTGCTTATTTTCTCTAGCACAGTGTTTTTTCATTTCGATACGTTCAGGATTTGTACGTTTATTTTTTGTAGTAATGTAATTTCTTTCTCCACATTCTGTGCAAGCTAATGTAACATTTACGCGCATGTTATTTCCTCCTTACCTTTTAAAATACGACCTATTTATAATACCATTTACAATTAAAAATGAAAAGTACTATTTGATTAAAATCGTATGATTGCAAGCTTTATTAGTTATTATTATTCACTAGATTATTTTGTGCGTTCGCTCCGTTTTGTACGTTTCTATTATTTTGGTTAATGGCTTGGTTGGCATTTCGGCCGTTATTTTGTGGTTGTTTATTTTCTTGTTTATTTTCTTGCTTATTTTCTTTTTCTTCTTTATCTCGTTTGAAATAATAATTGATTACATCGCGACCTAAATCGCCACCGTTTAACCATGGTGGTGGAACAGGTTGGTTTGTATAAACAATTGAGAAAGCAAGTTTCGGATTTTTCTGTGGTGCATAGCCTATATAAGTTTGGTTAACACGTGATTCTCCATCTTGATAAACCTCAGCAGTACCAGTCTTACCAGCAGATGGAACGACAGTATCTTTAAAGCTTTGATAACCCGTACCTTCTTTTTCATTAAATGCCATCTTGAACCCTTCTTGAACTTGTTTTATTTCCGAAGGTTTATTATTGACTTTATTTAATACGGTACCTTTGATTTTATTTTTTACTGGTCCAAGGCTATCTTTGTTATTTGCTTTTCTAATTTCTTCACCAATGTGTGGTTGAATTCTGTAACCATTATTTCCGATAGTTGAAACATATTGTGCAAGTTGCATTGGTGTATATGTGTCAAACTGACCAATTGCTAAATCTAAGTAATTACCTGGGTTGTTCGTTAATGGTTCTATTTGACCAACTGTTTCATTTGGTAGATCAATACCTGTCTTAACACCTAAACCAACTTGATTTAAACCTTTACGTAATTTCTTACCAGCATCAGAAATATCTGGTGGTAATGTCATATTTGGCGAGAATGGTTTACCTGCTAATTTCAAGGCTGTTTTAAACATGTAAACGTTTGATGAGTGCATTAACGCTTCTTTATCGTTAATCTTTACTTTGCCTTTTTTGTTAAAGTAAGAACGTTTCGTTAATCCACCAGCAAATTTTAATGGAGTATCGATCATTTCATCACCGACATCTATAGCATTGTTTTGATAACCAGCTAGTAAAGTACCACCTTTTACTGATGATCCAACTGCAAATTGTGAAGTAAACGTACCGATATCATAATCTTTCATATCTCCGTCCTTATCAATTTGCTTACCTGCCATTGCTAAAATATCACCGTTATTAGGATTTTGTACCACAATCATGGCATTATCCATATCTTTGGCACCCTGACTACGTAATTTTTTAATTTGTTTTTCAAGATAGTCTTCAGTTTTTTTCTGTAAATTAATATCAATGCTTAATACAAGGTCATCTCCTCGTGAACCTTTACTAATCACTTTAGAATCAACCACATTACCTGATTTATCCGTAGTGTATTTCATCTTTTTCTTTTTACCTTTTAAAACATCATTATATTGATATTCTAAATAAGACTTACCTACACGATCATTACGAGAATAACCCTTAGCTAAATACTTATCAACGAGTTCTTTCGGTATACCTTCTTCAGGAGTTGATACATCACCAAATATACTTCTTAGAGTATCTTTATAAGGATATTTTCTATCCCAATCAGTAGTCGTATTCACGCCTGGTAAATCAGGTAATTTTTGTGCTACTCTAGCGTATTCTTCATCAGACACATCATCATTTTTAATCGTTTGTGGATCCATTGGAGATCCTGACATCATTTGTCGATAAATCGCAAGTATTTGTAAGTCTTTATCTGATAACTTGTCAGTTTGCTTTGCAGTTATCTTTTTATAAAGCGTCTTATCGTATTCTTCTTGAGAAATACTACCATCATTGAGCAGTTGCTCTTCTTCCTTCATTAGCGCTTTGGCTTTTTTAGGGTGTATTTGAATCCAATAGTCCTCTTTATCTCGTGGTGTAATTTTTTTAGTATCCATTTTGATTAATTTTGATAAATCTCTTGCTGTTTTTAAAACTTCTTTTTGTGAGGTTTTCTTACCTCTCGTATATGTAATTGCTTTCTTTGAAGCATTGTCAACTAGGACTTTTCCATTTCTATCTAGAATGCGTCCTCGCGGTACAGCTTCGTTCATTGTTATGTTTTCACTATTTTTTATTTGTTGGTTGTAATGAGAACCTTGAGCAATTTGTAAATACCCTAACCTGAGAACAACTACTGCAAAGATAAATACGATGACGCCAAATAAAAAACCAATTCTTTTATTCATCGTATTTCTAGCTTTTTCTTCTTTTGTTTTTTCCTTTAGTCTTTTTAACACATTAACATACCTCTATTCAAAAGTTCTCAATACAAATGATATATTAAATCACTAAAGATTTCTATTATTTTAATTAAAAAAGTGTGTAGATTGGAAATCTTACTGATATAGTAGATTTCAAAATCTCACACATAATAATATAAATAAGAGAAGGCTGGGGCATTATCATGTCCCAGCCTTTACTGACGCTTTATTTAATTATTTTGCAGCGTTATATAATTCGTCAACTTTTTCCCAATTAACTACATTCCAGAATGCACTGATGTAGTCAGGACGTTTGTTTTGATATTTAAGGTAATAAGCATGTTCCCAAACGTCTAAGCCAAGGATAGGTGTTTTACCTTCAGTAATTGGATTGTCTTGGTTAGGAGTTGTAACGATTTCTAATTTACCATCGTTAACTACTAACCATGCCCAACCTGAACCGAAACGAGCTGCAGCTTTGTCTGCGAATTCTTTTTTGAATTCATCTAAAGAACCCCATTGTTCTTTAATTTTATCAACTACAGTACCTTTTTCTTCAGAGTTAGGAGTTAATAATTCCCAGAATAATGAGTGGTTTAAGTGTCCGCCACCATTATTACGAACAGCTGTTTGAATATCTTCTGGTACACTATCTAAGTTAGCAACGATTTCTTCGATTGACTTAGATTCTAAGTCAGTACCTTCGATTGCACTATTTAATTTAGTTACATAAGTGTTATGGTGTTTGTCATGGTGAATTTCCATAGTTTCTTTATCGATATGTGGTTCCAATGCGTCGAAACCATAAGGTAAGTTTGGTAATTCAAAAGCCATAATTAATCATCCTCCTAATTAATGTTAAATAAAGCATAACAACTAATATAAATGACAACAATCAATATGCTTAACAAACTATCATGCATGTCAATTAAAATTATGTGTCATCTTTAACTACATTTATAGTATATCTCAAATAGCGATGTTTTAAACATTTACGGCTCATGATCATTAGAATTCAGACTAATGGCCTATGTTTTAACTTCGTTTGTTCGACTTATACTGTCTGGCAATGTTCACAAACACCATAAACCTCTAATTTGTGAGTATTGATACTTACTTTTGGAAGTTGAGATTTTACTTCTTCTAACGGACAGAAATCAATAACTTTAGTTTCTCCACAAGTTTCACAAATAAAGTGATGATGATGATGGTTTGTACATGCAATTCTAAATTTCATTTCACCATCAAATTCAGTACTTTCTACAATACCTAAATCTTTAAATAAATGTAGATTACGATAAACTGTATCAAATGAAATACCTGGAAAATGTTTATCCATTTTTTGCTGAACATGTTTCGCATTGATGTATTTATCTTCAGAAACAAAAATGTCTAATATTGTACGTCTTTTATCAGTGTACTTATGCCCTTCTTGTTTAAGAATATCAATTGCTTCATTTGTTTCCATCAATAACAGCTCCTTTATTTGATCTCAATTTTAAACGTTGATAAACCATCGTTATTGCTAATAATAATACTAGTAGTACGACGATAACGCCACCAGGAGAAATATTCATATAGAAAGATAAAATTAAACCACCTACTACAGAACATTCTCCAATTACAATACTAGTGATAATCAATTGTTTAAATCCTTTTGTAAATCGCATTGCAATTGCGACAGGTAGAGTGATTAAAGCACTTACTAGTAAAATACCTACAACGCGCATTGATGCAGAAATTACCATTGCTACGATTATAATGAATACGAATTGAATCCATTTAGGAATGCCTATAACTTTACTATATTCCTCATCGAAAGATAAAATGAATAATTCTTTATAAAATATTAAAATAAATGCAACTGCAATAATCACAATCACGATAATCGTCAACAAATCACTTTGAGTTACTGCACTAATCGAACCGAATAACAGTCCGACGATTTCTTGGTTAAAACCATCCGATAAAGATATAAAAATAGCACTTAAAGCTATGCCAGCACTCATAATGATGGGGATAGCTATTTCTTGATAATTACTATACATACTTCTTAAGTTTTCAATTAACAGTGCACCGACAATTGCAAATAAAATACCGAACCACATTGGATTAAGGAAAGTTAAAGCAGGAAAGATGGTTAAAACAAACATTCCGAAAGAAATACCACCGAGTGTCACGTGGCTCAGTGCATCAGCAATCAATGATAACCTACGCACCACAATAAATGCTCCAATTAACGGAGCTAGAAAACCAATTAGCATCCCACTTAATAAAGAATACCTCATGAAGTCGAAATTCAATAATGCCTCAATCATGATGTACAACACTCCCTATCATGTTGGTGATCGACAAATTGGATTGGATGTCCATATATTTTCGAAATTTCAACCTCATCCAACGATTTAAAGGCTTCTGTAGTCCCATGGAAATGTAAATGTTTATTTAAACATGCCACTTCTGTAGCTGTATCTGCCACCACACCTATGTCGTGTGTAACTAAAATAATAGTTACACCTTCATGCTTTAATCTTTCTAGCGTTTCGTAAAATTCACTTACATGTTTTGCATCTATACCGTTTGTAGGCTCATCTAGTACAAGCACACTTGGATCGCTTATCAAGGCTCTGGCAACGAGTACACGTTGTTGTTGACCTCCTGATAGTTCGGCTATATTTTTATCAATTAAATGTTCAATATTCAATCTTTTAAGTACAGTTTGAACCTTACGTTCGTCATTTTTATTGAACCATTTACCTAGCTTTTTACGTTTAGTTAAGCCACTTATTACGACTTCTTTAACACTAGCTGGGAATCCCGCTTTAAATGCTTGAGCTTTTTGAGAAACGTAACTTACTTTCAAAGACGACTGTTTACCGTTATAGTCATTGCCATCGACTAATATTTCTCCATTTTGTAAAGGTAGTAAGCCCAGTATAAGTTTCAATAACGTAGATTTACCGGCACCGTTCGGCCCTACAATTGCAAGAAAGGTACCTCTATTTATTTTAATATTGATGTTCTCTAACACACGTTTGTTATCAAAATGATAATTTATATTTTTTAATTCAAAAACTGGTGTAGTCATGTTTTCACCTCGTACTATACTATACATGGGTCATACAATTATGTAAATAGTAATCTTTACGAATTATAAAAAGAGTAGAACGTCAAAAACTGCTTTTAAACAGATTTAACATTCTACTCTTACTTTATTTATGAAAGTTTAATTAATTAATGAAAAAACGTAAGGTCAATTATTCATTCAACAATTTGTTTTTTAATTCTGAATCAAATTGTTGTTGTTTAAGCATTTCTATTTCTAGTTTGTATGGTGGCTTTTTGCTTTTCTTATCTTCACCAACAAATGGTGTCTCTAATATTTTTGGAATATCTTTAAATGTATCGTGATGTACTACGTAGTTTAATGCATCGAAGCCGATATAACCGAAGCCAATATTTTCGTGTCTATCTTTATGAGCACCAATATCGTTTTTACTATCGTTCACATGAACAACTTTAATTCGATCGACTCCAATGATTTTATCAAATTCATTTAATACACCATCGAAATCTTCTTTTACATTGTATCCAGCATCATGTGTATGGCATGTATCAAAGCATATTGATAAACGTTCATTATGATTTACACCATCGATAATTCTAGCGATTTCTTCAAATGATCTTCCGACTTCTGATCCTTTACCCGCCATAGTTTCTAACGCGATTCTAACATCATTATCTTTAGTTAATACTTCATTCAAACCTTCAATTATTTTTGCAATACCTTTATCTGCACCTTCGCCAACGTGGGAACCAGGATGAAGTACGATGTCTTTCGCGCCGATCGCTTGCGTTCTTTCAATTTCACTTTGTAGAAACTCCACACCTAAATCAAATACATGTGGTTTTACAGTATTTGCGATATTAATAATATAAGGCGCATGAACAACAATATTTGATAAACCTTGTTCTTTCATGACTTCTTGACCTTTTTCAATATTTAATTCTTCAATAGGTTTACGGCGCGTATTTTGAGGAGCCCCGGTATAAATCATAAAGGTAGATTCACCTAAACGGGCAGCTTCTTCTGCAGAACCTTGTAACATTTTTTTGCCATTCATAGAAACGTGAGATCCTAATAACATATCGTTCACCTATCCTTTTCTATTTTTACGTCGTTGTTGCTTACTGTATTGTTTACGCTCTTTTTGTTTTAATTCTTCTAAATTACGCTTGAATTTCTTTTTATAACCAGGCTTAACCTTTTTATTATTTCGTTTAACTTTGTGTTTAAGTTGATTTGTAAGGTGGTCATCTTTTTTCTTACGTGTTTGGCGTTTATTATGTGCATTTATTGCTTTTAATTCACCATTTTTAATATCGACATTTTCAAATTTGTATCCACGTTGTTCAATTAATGATACATTTTCTTCTTCTTCAGGACTATATAATGTTATGGCAACACCTTTATATTGACCTCTACCTGTCCTGCCGACACGGTGAGTAAAGAAATCTATATCATTTGGAACATCAAAGTTTATTACATGACTGACTCCTTCTATATCAATACCTCTGGAAGCTAAATCACTGGCAATAACAAACTGAAACTCTAAATTCCTTATGCGTTTCATTTGTTGCTTACGTTCACGTGGTGTTAAACCACCATGTATCATTCCTACTTTTATCCCTGATTCATTTAACTGCTTTGCTAATTCGTCTGCATTATCTCTACTATTACAAAATATGATACATAGATAAGGGTTTAATATATCTATAAGTTTTAAAGTCTTCTCAACTTTAACCGTACCTTTAGTAGGAATTAGATAAAATTCAATATTCTTTTTATTCTGGGTTGTATTCTCTATTTCAATGAACTCAGGGTTTTCTAAATATTTATTTAAAAATGGATGTAATGATTTAGGAATCGTAGCACTAAATACTGCAATATGGGCACTATCTTCTAATCTTGTTGCAATTAAATCCACTTCATTAATAAGACCTAAATCTATCATTAAATCGGCTTCGTCAATAACTAAATAAGATGCTAAATGAACATGAAGATCACCATTTTTCGCTAAATCATTAATACGCGTTGGCGTACCAATCACGAGTTGAGGTTGGTTTTTTACACGTTGTCGATCTCTTACAATGTCTGTACCACCAATAAATAATTTGACTGAAACATCTTTTTTGTACTCAACTAAGTGACTTGCGACATCAAATAATTGTTGAGCTAATTCTCTTGTAGGTGCTACTACTACTGCTTGTGGTTCTTTAATATCTGGATCAATCATGTGCATTAATGGTAGTAAAAACGCGTGTGATTTTCCTGTACCAGTTTGAGATTGTCCAATTAAGCTTAATTCTTTAATAATCTTTGGAATAACTCTTTGTTGAATTTCTGTTGGTTGATTAAAATTCAAATCTTTAACAGCTTCAATCAGACTTGGTTCCAAATTAAAACTTTCGAATGGGTGATTCGCCATGATTTAGCCTCCTTAAAACTTCATCTTATCCATTATAATGGATTACTAATTAATTTTGAACTAAATTTCAATTTATTAATAATTACTTGAATGCTTACATATATTCAAAAGGATCTGTGTTAAGTTCTGATTCAATGATATTCAGTGAACTGTCTTCGCCATCTAACCAGAGATACAATAAATCTTTGAGTCCTTGTTTCATTACATATTCACTGTAATGATTAATATCGAGCAAGTTAACACCAGCTATTTTTGCATCTAAAGCATCATGATGTTTAATATCACCAGTTACAAAGATGTCTGCACCTTGCTGAGCAGCTTGATATTCGAACCCAATGCCAGAACCACCAATAATAGCTACTTTTTTAATTTGCTGCTTATTATCACCAACAAATCTTACACTAGGCATTTTTAATGCATCTTTAGCATGATCAACAAATTCTTGTACTGACATACTTTCTTCTAACTCACCTATCATACCTAGACCGTAATCAGCTGTTTTTTCCATTTTAATAAAATCATAAACAGGTGTTTCGTACGGGTGGTATTTTTCAACTAATTGTTGAGCTGTTTGTCGTTGATGTTTGTTAATCATAAATTCAACTTTATATTCTTCAACGTGTTCAATTTTTCCTACGTCTCCTAAATACGGCTGAGCGTTTCCAACTGGCTTAAATTGACCTGTTCCAGAACTTTCAAAGAAACAATATTCGTATTCACCTTCTTGTGCTAAACCATGCTGAGAAAGATTATTTTTAAACGTTTCAAGGTGTGTTTGAGGGATAAAAACATGCACTTTATAGTAATGTATTGTTTCTGGATTTAAAATTCGTTGTTGTTGTAGTTTTAAATGGTTGGCTAACATGGCATTTACGCCACTTGGATAAACATCTAGATTAGTGTGTAGCGCAATTAAATTGATTTGATGTTCAATCAATTTACGAATAATTGCACCATACCCGTCTTGTTCGACAATTTGTTTTACGCCTTTAAAAATGAGTGGATGGTGACATATAATCGTGTTGCATTTTTTAGAAATCGCTTCATCCACGACCTCTTCAGTACAGTCGAGACCCGTTAAAATTCCGGTTATTTCTGAATCATTATCACCAATGAGTAATCCTACATTATCCCAAGACTCAGCAGTATTTAATGGTACATGAGTATTTATAATATTTAATAATTGATTTATTTTCACTTAAATCACCTCTTGTATCATTTCAATTTCTCTATTAATTTCTGTTAAACGGTTGGCATGTTGTTGTGGATTTAAATTAGCTTTTATTTTAAATAATGCATCAAGCTCACGTTGCCATTTTTTATAAAATAAAGCATCTTTATTTTCAAGCAAATAAGGACCAAATTTAATTTCTAATGCAGAAAGATTATGCGACGTGGTAGTTGGATCACATACTAGAATTTCATAAATATGTCCTTTTTCTTCTAATATTTCTTCTGCTACTAATTGGTAGTTGATTTCAGGTAATAATTCTCGAATTGCGCTGGATTGTATATTACTTTGTAAAATCAAACGCGGTTGATGCGTTAATTTTTTGGCACCTTCATTTAAGATTTTAGCAATTAATGGGCCACCCATTCCACAAATTGTAATTGATGTTACCTTTTCATCACCATTCAAAACGGAGAGACCATCACCTAAACGAACATCTATTACATTAGTCATCTGATTGTGTTTCACGTTTTTCTGCGAAGCTTCATATGGGCCAGTGATTACTTCACCAGCGATAGCTTTTTCAATCATTTGATTTTCAATTGCATAAATTGGCAAATATGCATGATCTGAGCCAATATCGACAAGAAAATCACCTATAATATAACGACTCACATGCGTTAACCTTTGATTTAAAGAAATCATTTTCGTATCTCCTCTTTAATATATGTAAAAAGCTCTTTTGTACATCATCGTACAAAAGAGCTTATATTTTAGTCCATGAAGTCTTTTAGGCGTTTACTTCTGCTAGGATGTCTTAACTTTCTTAGTGCTTTTGCTTCGATTTGACGAATACGTTCTCTTGTTACACCAAAGACTTTACCAACTTCTTCTAATGTACGTGTTCTACCATCATCTAAACCAAAACGTAAACGTAGCACGTTTTCTTCTCTATCTGTTAATGTGTCAAGAACATCTTCTAATTGTTCTTTTAACAATTCATAAGCAGCATGATCTGAAGGGCTTTGTGCTTCTTGATCTTCTATGAAATCACCTAAATGACTGTCATCTTCTTCACCGATTGGTGTTTCTAATGACACAGGCTCTTGTGCTATTTTTAATATTTCTCTTACTTTTTCAGGTGGTAGATCCATTTCCTCACCAATCTCTTCTGGTGCTGGATCTCTACCTAAATCTTGTAATAGTTGTCTTTGTACTCTAATTAACTTATTAATCGTTTCGACCATATGCACAGGTATACGAATTGTACGAGCTTGGTCGGCAATCGCTCTTGTGATTGCTTGACGAATCCACCATGTTGCATATGTTGAGAATTTAAATCCTTTATTAAAGTCGAACTTTTCAACGGCTTTAATAAGTCCCATGTTACCTTCTTGAATTAAATCAAGGAATAACATACCTCTACCTACATATCTTTTGGCGATACTTACTACTAAACGTAAGTTAGCTTCTGCTAATCGGGACTTCGCAACTTCATCGCCTTGCTCTATACGTTTTGCTAATTCAATTTCTTCTTGTGCGCTTAATAAATTTACTCGACCGATTTCTTTTAAATACATTCGAACAGGGTCATTAATTTTGACACCTGGAGGCGCACTTAAATCATTGGGATTTAATTTTTCATCAGTATCAGAACTATCTTTTTCATTTACTAAACTTATGTCATTGTCTGCGATTTGGTCAAAGAATTCATCCATTTGGTCAGAATCCATATCGAAATTTTGCATTTTTTCAGCGATATCTTCGTGACTCAAATGACCTTCTTTTTTACCTTTTTCAATCAATTGTTTTTTTACATCGTCTAAAGTTAGAGATGGGTCTATTGTTTGTTTCTTTACTTTAACTTTATTTCCTGACATGAAATGGCCTCCCGAATATAATATCAACATGTAAATAATAATTGAAAAGTAAAATTGTCAATTTTCATAATATATTACATTGAACATGTTGTATATTGCATTTATATACACATATATTCATTATCAATTTAATTTTTATTGTTTTTATTGTAGTTAACTATCTTTTCTAAATAATACTTCTGCAGTTCAAAATCACCTAACCTATTTGCCTCCCGTAGCTTGTGGTTAAGCGTCTCAATCGTTTCTTCATTTCTATTCATCGTCATAGTGTTGATATAATCATCGATTTCATTTTCAAATGGTTCATTATTTATTACATAATTATCTAATGAAAACATTACTTCTTTAACTTCGTTTGAATCGATGTATGGTAACACGTCGCTTAAATTGAACATATCATGTTCAGAATAGAAATCACATAAAACATTAAATATACGCTTAAAATACTGATTTGTAAAGTCTTCTAACTCAATTAATTTATGATTATTTAAAAATATATCTTTATCATTCATAAAGTGTTTCAAGAGTGCTCGTTCTGCTTTCTCCTCTTTAGATAAGTTAGAAAATTGCGGGACAGTAGGTGTTTGATTGTATGAATTGTAATCTGTGTGATTATATCCTACTTCCTTATTTAGACTATCAATGCTTACTTTAAACAATTCTGACACGTCTTGCAATATCTTTTTGCGAAGAATATTAGATTTCATGTACGAAATATCATTGATAATTTCTTTTAAATATTTTTCATAAGCTAAATCATTATTTTCAATTTCATCTTTGTGTAAAGCAACTTTATATAGGATAAACGATTTTTTCTCATGTTCCACGAAGTAATTGAAGGCTTCTGCACCATGCTTTTCAATGTATTCATCCGGATCCATACCATTGGGTAATGAGATAACAAATACATTCAAACCTTGTTGCAATAATAATTGACCTGTCTTTAGCGTTGCTTCACTACCGGCACGGTCACCATCAAACATAAGTGTCACATTGGAAGTGAGTTTTTTTATGAAAGTCATATGTTCTTGAGAAAGGCTTGTTCCCATACTAGCGACAACTTGTTTAAGGCCTGCTTGATCAGCCTTAATAACATCCATAAATCCTTCTAATAAAATAATTTCGTCACTTTGTCTCACAGATCTTCTCGCAAAGTCTAAATTATAAAGTAATCTTCGTTTTTGGAAAATCGGTGTTTCAGGACTATTTAAATATTTAGGTTCTTGATTCGTATATGTTCTACCTGAATATCCTACTGTACGACCTTGTGCATTATTTAAAGGAAACATAATCCGATCCCTAAAACGATCATAGTAACTGAAATTCTCTTCGTTACGGGATAACAAACCAGACTCATATGCGAGTTGTATGTCATAACCTTTCTGCTCTAAAAAGTCATGACAAAATTTAGCACTATTCGGTGCATAACCTATTTTACGTTTATCAATTAATTCATCAGTAAAACCACGTTGTTTCAAATAATTTAAAGCTTGTTCACCTTCTACTGTCTTTTTTAAAGCATAATGATAATATGCTTGCATAAGTTCATGCATTTCAATCATCTGTAAATCTTCTGAAGCAACTTGGTGAGAAGGATTGTTGTGACTGTCTCCTATGTCTACTTTAACATCGACACGTTCACCGAGTTCTTTCACCGCTTCAGTAAAGGAAATCCCTTTAATTTCTTGTATGAATTGAAAGACATTTCCACCTTTTTTACAACCAAAACAATGACATATTTGCTTATCCTCTGATACTGAAAATGAAGGTGTTTTTTCATCGTGGAATGGACATAGTCCTATATAATTACGTCCTCTTTTTTCTAATTTGACATATTCACTCACTAAATCTAATATGTCTGTTCGCGCTTTTATCGTATTAATTGTCTCTTGATCGATCTTCAAATTTATCACCTATCAAATGTTGGGTTACTATTATATACTATTGTATTAATTTGTAAAACGATTTTGCTCAATGATGCTTATAATATCATTAGCAGTTTCTTCAATTGCTTTATCAGATACATCTATGACCGGACAACCTACTTTGTCTACAAGTTCGTGGAAATAATTCAACTCTTCTTCTATTCGTTGTTCAGTTGCATATCTTGCATGATCACCTAAACCTAGTTGCTTTAATCGTTCTTTGCGAATTCGATTCAGCTTTTCTTCACTTATCTTCAAAGCAATACATTTTGAAGGATCGATTTCGAATAAATGATCTGGTGGTGTTACTTCAGGCACGATCGGTATATTCATAACTTTATAGCTTTTATGTGCTAAATATTGGGAAAGTGGTGTTTTTGAAGTTCTAGAAATACCCAATAATACAATATCGGCCTTTGATAATCCCTTCGGATCTTTACCATCGTCATATTTAACTGCGAATTCAATAGCATCGATCTTTTTAAAATACGCCTCATCCAGTTGGTGTACGAGCCCTGGTTCAAAATAGGGTTCTTCATCGAACTTTTCTAATAAAATATTCATTAATGGTCCCATAATATCAACTGCTTGAATATTATTTTCACGTACCTTAGCTTCCATATATTTACGAATTTCAGGTTTTACTAATGTATACACAACAATAGCATCTGCATCGATTGCTACTTGAATAACTTCGTCTACATTTTCAAGTGCATCAATATATGGATATCTACTTACTTCTCTTTCACACTGTTTAGGATTGAATTGTGATAAACAAGCTCTTGCGACAAGTTCAGCAGTTTCTCCTACAGAATCTGAGGCCACAATAATTCTAATATTTTCCATTTATATAAACCACCTATTCATTAGATAATGATACAAAGATTTTATTAATTGTCGTTTTAGAAATACGTCCTTTAACTTCTAATTTACCGTTATCTTTAGTTGTAACTATAGGTAAAGAATCTACTTCTTTATCAATCATTAACTTTGCTGCATGAACAACCTTTTCATCTTCGAAAATATAATGTAAATTAGGCATGCGTGTCATTATTATATTCACTGGCATCGTATGTATATCCTCTCCAATCATAGACGCTCTTAATAAATCTTTTCGAGAACATACACCGAAAAAATCTCCATTTTTATTAATGACAAATAATGTACTGACATCTTCTAGGAAAATCGTACAAATCGCATCGTATATCGACATTTCGTCTTTAACTACAACCGGTAAAGATGCATAATCTTTAACAATATATTGCTTTAACTCATCCGTTATTAATTTATTCTTTGGTTTACCAGAATAATAATAACCTACTCTTGGACGAGCTTCTAAAATACCAGACATTGTTAAAATAGCTAAATCAGGTCTAAGTGTAGCGCGTGTTAAATCGAGTCGGTCTGCAATTCGTTCACCCGTTATCGGGCCATTACTTTTAACAATTTCAACAATTTGTTGTTGTCTTTTATTAAGTTCTATAGGACTTCACCCTTTCACTCGTTCATATTAATTATACATTGAAATTAAAATTGCCACAAATACATGTATTTACTTGCGAATAAATAAGCAATACATTAAAATTAGTATATAAAGCGAGTTAAGGTTGGTGGGAGCTTAACATAAATATTTGGCTACAATTTAATGACTTTGAAAGCGAGTGTACACACTAATTTGGGTGGAACCGCGGGTTATGAAATAATAATTCATTTATACATTTAATTAATGAAATTTTAAAATTAACTCGTCCCAAGACCTTGAGTGAGCTCTTTTATGGCTTATTCTTGGTCTTGGGGCGTTTTTATGTAAAAAAAGGAGTGTTTTTTAATGGCAAAAGATATGGAAACGATTGTTCAATTAGCAAAACATAGAGGTTTTGTATTTCCAGGAAGTGACATTTATGGTGGTTTATCAAACACATGGGATTACGGTCCACTAGGTGTTGAATTAAAGAACAACGTTAAAAAAGCTTGGTGGCAAAAGTTCATCACGCAATCCCCATATAACGTTGGTATCGATGCTGCAATATTAATGAACCTAAAAACTTGGGAAGCATCTGGCCATTTAGGTAACTTTAATGATCCAATGATCGATAATAAAGACAGTAAGATTCGTTACCGTGCTGACAAATTAATTGAAAACTACATGGCTGAAGAAAAAGGCGATGAAGATTTCGTAGCTGACGGTCTAAGCTTTGATGAAATGAAACGCATTATTGACGAAGAAGGTATTGTTTGTGAAGTAAGTGGCACAGCAAATTGGACAGACATTCGTCAATTCAACCTTATGTTCAAAACGTTCCAAGGTGTTACCGAAGATACTACTAACGAACTTTTCTTACGCCCTGAAACAGCTCAAGGTATTTTCGTGAACTATAAAAATGTTCAACGTACAATGCGTAAAAAGTTACCATTCGGAATTGGTCAAATTGGTAAATCATTCCGTAATGAAATTACACCTGGTAACTTCATCTTTAGAACACGTGAATTCGAACAAATGGAATTAGAATTCTTCTGTAAACCAGGCGAAGAAATTGAATGGCAAAATTACTGGAAAACATTCGCAAGTCAATGGCTTAAAGACTTAAACTTAAGCGAAGACAACACACGTTTACGTGATCATGATGCAGATGAATTATCTCACTATTCAAATGCCACAACTGATATTGAATACCGCTTCCCATTCGGCTGGGGTGAACTATGGGGTATCGCATGTCGTACAGACTTTGACTTGAAGAAACATAGTGAACATTCTGGTGAAGACTTCAGATATCATGATCAAGAAACTGGTGAAAAATATTTACCATATTGTATCGAACCGTCATTAGGTGCAGATCGTGTGACACTTGCATTCTTATGTGATGCATATGAAGAAGAAGGCGTTGAAGGTAGTAAAGATGCTAGAACTGTATTACGTTTCCACCCTGCCTTAGCACCATATAAAGCAGCAGTATTACCATTAAGTAAAAAATTATCAAGCGAAGCAATCAAAGTCTTTGAACAACTAAGTACTAAATTCTCAATCGACTTTGATGAATCACAATCAATTGGTAAACGTTACCGTCGTCATGACGAAATCGGTACACCATACTGTATCACATTCGACTTCGACTCATTAGAAGATCAACAAGTTACAGTACGTGATCGCGATTCAATGGAACAAGTGCGTATGCCAATTTCTGAGCTTGAATCATTCCTAGCTGAAAGAGTTACTTTTTAATTCATAATCACACTTATATAAACAACAAACCCGGAGAGTGAGATTTCATCACTTTCCGGGTTTTATATATCTTCTAATCGATTAAGTTGATTGATTAATTTTTGACTTTTGAAGTACGTCCCTGCGTACTCTTTATATAGTAATATAATTAATTCTGACATTTCGTCTACGACATCACCATGTATATTCAAACTATTCATTTGATTAATTGGTAATTTAAGTAATATATCTAATAAGTACAATGTTTTATTAGATATTTTGAAAGCATATGGATCTTGATGTATAACCTTTTGTGAAATAGCTCCATCGAATTTAAAGCTATAACCTACAAGCTGAGATTGGTCTGTATTACCTGTGACTACGCAATGATCAAAAATTGCACTGAATCCAAAACGAGACATACATTTCAGTAATACAACGACTGACATCAACTGAGCTGAAACACCTGATTTAATCTTTTCAAGAATAAAATGCAATAAATCATAACTAAATTGAGAAATCTCGTCGTATTCGATTGAACGATCTATAGCTTCAGTGCATAAACTCGCATAACTACTTTCATAAATGTCTAATCGCAAATGATAATTTTGCTCGATTACATCAACTGAACTTAAAGATCCCATGCCCTTCCATTTTGAATAAATAAATAAACCATAAACAAAGAGTTGCGTATTTGCCTGCAACCCTTGTTTGTTCTTTTTTGCCCTGCGTACCATTAGAGGTACTTTGGCACCATATTCATTTAATATCGTTATGATTTTATCGGATTCGCCATAATCAACCGTTTTAATAATAATTCCTTTTTGTTTGATTAACATGATAGCTCACCGACTTCCAACTTAATCTTGATCTTCTAAATATCCCATTTGACGTATGAAATTAACTTTATTACGCCAATCTTTCTGTACTTTAACCCAAAGCTCTAAATAAACTTTTGAACCGAGTAATCTTTCGATGTCAATTCTTGCTCGTTTTCCAACTTCTTTTAACTTTTTACCACCTTTTCCGATAATAATACCCTTTTGTGAATCTCTTTCGACAAAAATCGTGGCTTCAATTCTAACTCTATCCTCTGACTCTTTTATCATTCGGTCTACATTCACCCCGATAGCATGAGGAATCTCTTCACTTGTTAAATGTAAAATCTTTTCACGTATTAATTCACTTACGACAAATTGTTCAGGATGGTCAGAAATTTGGTCATCAGGGTAATATTTTGGTCCTTCTGGTAAGTATGATTTAAGCACTTCAATAAAGTGATCAACATTTAACCCTTCTAGTGCTGAAATTGGAATCACATCTGTGAATTCCATATATTCTTTATATTGTTCAATTCTAGGCATTAACGCATCTGGATGCACTAAATCAATTTTATTTAATACTAAAAAGACTGGTGTTTTAACATCTTTTAGCATTTCCATGATAAATTCATCACCACGACCAATTTCTTCAGTGACGTTAACCATAAACATAATCGCATCAGTGTCCGATAATGTATTCTTGGCAACTTTCATCATATAATCTCCAAGTTTATGTTTAGGTTTATGGATACCTGGTGTATCTAAAAAGATGATTTGAGCATCATCTTGTGTCATAACACCTTGAATTTTATTTCTAGTAGTTTGCGCTTTATCCGACATAATTGCAATTTTATGTCCTAAAACGTGGTTCATAAAAGTAGACTTACCTACATTGGGTCTACCTATTATTGATATAAATCCTGATTTATGTTCTGTCATTTTGTTAAATCCTTTCCAGAAAATCCTAACGGTAATAACTCACCCACCGTTGATTCGATTATTTCACCTTTGTGATTTGTCATATATACTGGCATATCATCATCGCATAATTCCTTTAAGAACTGGCGACATGCGCCACACGGTGACGATGGTTGTTCTGCATCTACAGTAATCGTAATTGATTCAAATTCACCAGGTTGAACGCCATCTGATATTGCTGCTACTAAACTTGAACGCTCAGCACAAATAGCCATAGGATAAGCTGCATTTTCTACATTGGCACCTGAATATGTTTGGCCATGTTTAGTAACTAAATAAGCGCCTACTTTAAATTGACTATAAGGTGCATACGCTCGAGATTGTGCCTCTCTTACTGCTTCAAAATAATGTTGTTGATATGCCAAATAAATCACTCCTAAATAAATAGTAGAGATTCTAAGTTTCAAAGAAAAGAGATGTTCCTTTGTATTACTTTCTCTACTTACCTTGTTTTAATTGTAGTAACTTACTTAAAAATGTGAGGTATAAAGATGAGTAATCCAACAATAAATGCCACAATAGCAGCAATTAACACGCTAAACGCGGCAACATCTTTAGCATGTTTAGCTAAAGGATGATAATCTTCAGTTACTAAATCCACCACATACTCCACAGCAGTATTGATTACTTCAAATGCGATAACAAGACCTATTGAAACGATGATTAAGAGCCATTCTATGCGTGAAATGTTAAAGAAAAAACCAAAACAAACGACAACGAATGCTGTTATTAAATGCATCAAAAATTTATAATCTTTCTTCAACAAGACCCACATACCTTGAAATGCATAAGAAAATCTTTTCATAATAATGCCCTAATCTCTTGTTAAGCCATAGGCATTTAATATCTCATCTTGTCGACCAAACATTTGCTTTTCATCAGTTTCATTCATATGATCATATCCAAGTAAATGTAAGAAACCATGTAATACTAGAAAACCTAGTTCTCTTTCAAAGGTATGGCCATAAGTTTCGGCTTGTTCAGCTGCAACATCTGTACAGATAATAATATCGCCTAATACACGAGGCATGTCAATATCATGTATAACTGGTTCATCTTCTTCTAATGCAAACGAAATAACATCTGTTACTTTATCTTTATCGCGATACATTTTATTAATATTTTGAATTTCTTCTTTATCTACAAATGTAATGGATAATTCTGCATCACTCTCTATACCTTCTTGGTCTTTTGCAAAATTCAATAATTTCTCGATTTGTTCAATCCATTCCGTTTCAACTATATTTGTATGATCACTAAAATCTATTGTAAACATTTAGTTCTCTCCTTCATACCGATCTATAATTTTACTTACTAATGGATGACGTACGACATCGCTTTGGTCTAAATGGTGAATACTTAATCCTTTAACATCTTTAAGTTTTTTTATCGCTTCTTTTAATCCGCTCTTAACACCTTTTGGTAAATCTATTTGTGTGTGGTCACCTGTTACTATCATTTTAGAACCAAATCCTAAACGTGTTAAAAACATTTTCATTTGAGCATGTGTTGTATTTTGTGCTTCGTCTAAGATTACAAACGCATCATCTAACGTACGACCACGCATATATGCAAGTGGTGCAATTTCGATGATTCCTCTATCAATAAAACGTTCAGTTTGTTCTCTACCTAAAACTGTGTTTAAACCATCGTATAAAGGACGTAAATATGGATCGACTTTTTCTTTTAAATCTCCTGGTAAGAAACCTAATGATTCCCCTGCTTCTACTGCAGGTCTAGTTAACACGATTCGCTTTACATTCCCTTTTCGGAGTTGTTTAGCGGCATAAACCACAGCTAAAAATGTCTTCCCTGTACCAGCAGGACCTACACCAAATACTAAATCATTATGATGCATCGCATTCACGTATAGGCGTTGTCCCATTGTTTTAGCACGTATAACCTTACCAAAGGCATCTTTAGTAATCTCATCATCATATAAATCTAATAAATATTGGATCTTACCATTTTGAGCCATTTTAATTGCGGCTTCAACATCTTTAAGCGTAATGGTAACGTCTTGTTGTATAACTTTTAATAGATTAATGAGTACTGATTCTGCTTTTTCAACATGCTCGATACGTTCTCCCTTAACTGAAACTTCTTGTCCTCGAGCATGAACAATGACATCAAATCCTTCCTCAATGGCTTTGATATGTTCATCATTATTTCCAATGAGAGCTTGAGCTTCATTGATGTCATCAATTTGAATAATTCCTGGCATATAGGTGCTCCTTTTCCTGAAAAATTAGTTTAATATCATTTTATCTTATTAAATTTTCTGTTACAAAAATAAATACTAAAATATAAGCATAGAAGCGCTCGAAATTTAAAATTTTAAATTTGAAAACACATAGTGAATATAACTTTAAAATTTATGAATGCATGTAAGACGAACACAAAGAATGCTATCAATGGTCATTGTCAATTAAATCTTACACTGTCATTATATCATGGATTTCAAAAATATTATTTGTAAGCGACCCAAATTCAATGGGTAAATTTCATTTTTTAAAAATCACGTTAACAAAAAAGACTGGACCTTTAATAAGTCCAGTCTTATAACATATTCAGCGACAAACTGTAAAAAATATTTATTAGTATGTTTCGTACTATTTGTTTTCGTTCAAGTGTTTATAAACGTTTAGGTTGTTCTAATACCTCTGACCAAATGATACCATTTACTATTTCATCTTGGTCAAAACGTAATTTCTCTTTAGGCTGTGCTTCATGGTTTTGATTAGATTGTAATAACTGTCTTAAGCGATACCTTTTAGTTCTCTCACTTAAGTTTTCATCTTTTATAATTTCTTGTGCTTTTCGTTCAGTTCGTTCAATTCGCTTAGCATGTTCCCGATCTATTTCAGATCGAACTTGTTCGAGTTCAGACATCAAGTCATCTTCAAGTTGTTTTGTAGTTTGAACAGGTTTAGCGTCTTGTACTTTTTTAACCTTTTCTGGTTTTACCTCTCTGTTCTCAGTACGTGTTGCTGTTTGTAGCTGAGGTTGAGTTGGTTGCGCTTCTTTTTGTTTTGGTGTTTCTTTTTTCTCTGTCGTTTTTTTCTCAGGTTCTGTATATTCTCCAAAAGGATCATCAAACTCTTGCTCAAGCTTTTTAAATGTACGTTCTATTTCTTCTAAAAACCCTTTAGATTTTGGCTGCTCACCATTCGGTTTTGACGATTGTGTTTGTTTAGGGGTTTTATTCCTTTTCTTGTGGTTATCATCACGAATTGCACTTATTATGGAAATTACAACAGATATTACAAAAATTATAATACCAATGTTCATATATAATCACCCCTAATTATTTATCTGGTGATTCGTTATCTTCTGGGTTAGTGCGTTTATTAATTGATTCTCTCATGCCTGTATCAGCTTCGATATTTTTTAGATTGTAATAATCTTTTACTCCAATATTTCCTGAACGTAATGCTTCAGACATAGCTTTAGGAACTTCGGCTTCTGCTTCAACAACTTTCGCTTTCATTTCTTGAACGCGTGCTTTCATTTCTTGTTCACTTGCTACAGCCATTGCTCTACGTTCTTCCGCTTTCGCTTGAGCAATATTCTTATCAGCAAGTGCTTGTTCAGTTTGAAGGTCTGCACCGATATTTTTACTAATATCTACATCTGCAATATCAATTGAAAGTATTTCAAAAGCAGTACCTGAATCTAATCCTTTACTTAACACGGTTTTTGAAATATTATCTGGATTTTCTAACACTTGTGTATGATGCTCACTTGAACCGATTGTTGAAACAATACCTTCACCTACACGTGCGATAATCGTTTCCTCACCTGCACCACCGACAAGACGAGCGATATTTGCTCGTACAGTAATTCTTGCTTTAGCTTTAACCTCAATACCGTTCATCGCTACGCCGGCAATAAATGGTGTTTCAATAACCTTTGGATTTACTGACATTTGAACAGCTTCTAATACATCACGACCTGCTAGATCGATTGCTGCACCTCTTTCAAAAGGTAAATCAATGTCTGCACGTTGAGCTGCAATATTTGCATCAACTACGCGATCCACATTACCACCAGCTAAGAAATGTGATTCCAATTGATTTGTCGATAAATTTAATCCAGCTTTATGTGCTTTGATTAAAGGTGAAATCACTTTACGTGGTGAAACACGTCTTAATCTCATACCTACAAGTGTACTAATACTTACTTTAACACCTGCTGCTATAGCTGAAATCCATAATCCAACAGGTACAAAAGAAAGTAGAATTAGTAGTGCTAAAACGACTACTACTGCAATAATAATAATAATTGGTATCATATTTACTCTCCTTTACGATTCAAATTCTCTAACAACGACACGTGTACCTTCAACTTCTAGAATTTTGACTTCTTTATTCCTTAAAATAAAAGAACCATCTGAGACAGCATCAATACGTTCATTGTTAACAGTTATTATGCCAGCTGGTCGTAAATCTGTTGACGTTTTGGCAATTTGACCAACTAGATAAGAGCGATCTTCATGAGAAGTGTAACCAGCTTCTGCGTTTGTAGAATCTTTTAGAACTACTTTATCTAAAAATGGTATTGTCCGTTTAAATATTTTCACAAGTACCACCCACTCAATTAATGATAAAATTAATGCTATAACGACATTGGCTAACATCAAAACTAAATTATCACCTAATGTAATTATGCTTAAAGTAATGAGTATTAAACCAATAATACCAATCACTGCACCTATGACAAATAACTCAATTATGACTAATATTGCCCCAATAATAAATAACAATACTGAGTAAAAATTAACATCACCCTTAACAAAGAATCCTAAAAAGAAAGTCATCAATGCAAGAGTTGCAATGATACCAATTATATTTACTTTTTTGGAATATAATTGATATAAAAACCCCGTAAAGATAATACAAGTAAGAATAAGTGAAACAATGGGGTTCACAATGAAATTTGCAATATGGCTTACCCAGGTGTCATTTTCTACAAATTGAGTTGCAAAGATTCTATGTAAATTATTCGAAGAAAACACGCTATCACCTCGCTCTCCACTCAATTATACATGAAATTAATAAATGATTATACCGTTTACATCTTAAAATTCTATATTTTCATAATATTCTTTTACTCAAATGGAATAAACAAAATATATTATAGTAATGAATGGGAAATAAATCGCACATTTACCCTTAGAATAAAAGAAACAATGATCCGCATCCATATAATGCGAAGACAAATTAAGTCGATTAGTACATAATTTTTTGTAAAGTTTGACCATTGATACTTTTACACATTTTCGCTAAACCATTTAATCAAACTTGAATCTACTTTATTGTTAAAAATATAGAAAAAAGCCTTAGTTGTTATTAACAACTAAGGCTTTTTATTTATAATTAAATGTTGGTATTGAGGGAGTCAACGAAACAAACAATTATTTGAATTTGCGTTTACGCGCAGCTTCAGATTTCTTTTTACGTCTAACACTTGGTTTTTCGTAATATTCACGTTTACGAACTTCTTGGATTGTACCGCTTTTAGAAACTGATCGCTTGAATCGACGTAACGCATCTTCAAGAGATTCGTTATTTTTTACTACTGTTTTAGACATGTGTATTTCCCTCCCTCCAAATATCAACGAAACTTTATTGTCAGCACATAGTATTCAACTATGTATAGAATAGTATAATATAACTTATTAGTCGGGTCAATTATGAATTTACATTTTTAACATTATACTAACACAGACTGATCAGTGCTATTAGAAGCATGGTTTACAATTCTTAATAATTGACCTTCATTCATTGGATAATCTGGTTTAGTGATTTTCACTTTAACAATTTGTCCAATTAAAGATTCGTCACCTTGGAATTCCACTTTCATATAGTTATCTGCATAACCAACTAAAGTACCTTCTTCACTACCAACTTCTTCAGGTATTACTTCTAATACATCTTGATCGAATTTTGAAGCATATTGTTTAGCTAGTTGATCACTTAAGTTAATTAAAGTATGCACGCGTTCATTTTTAATATTTTCATCAATCTGATCGTCCATTCTCGCAGCTGGTGTACCAATTCTAGGTGAATATGGGAATACGTGTAACTCTGAGAATTGATGATTAACGATGAAATCATATGTTTCTTGGAATTCCTCATCAGTCTCTCCAGGGAATCCTACAATAACATCACTAGTCACTGCTAAATCAGGTAATGCTTCATGCAAACGAGTCAAACGCTCTGAAAAATGAGCCATAGAATACTTTCTTCTCATACGTTTTAGAACCGAATCTGATCCTGATTGTAATGGAATGTGTAAGTGTCTAACAACTTTATTGGATTGTTCTAGAACAGAAATTACTTCATCCGTCAGTTGGCTTGCTTCAATAGAAGAAATACGAATACGTTCTAAACCATCTACTGTATCTAAATCTCTTAGTAGTTGAGCAAGATTATAGTTTTTTAAATCTTGACCATATCCACCTGTGTGAATACCTGTAAGTACGATTTCTTTATACCCTGATTCGACTAATTGCGTAGCTTGTTCAACTACTTTTTCTGGATCTCTAGAGCGCATAAGGCCTCGTGCCCATGGAATAATGCAGAATGTACAGAAGTTATTACAACCTTCTTGAATTTTTAATGATGCACGTGTTCTATCAGTGAAGTACGGTACCTCTAATTCTTCATAAGTACGATTCTTCATAATATTACCTACACCATTGATAGGTTGTCTTTCTTTTTTATATTCTTCAATATAACCAATTAATTTCGTTCTATCTTGAGTACCTACAACGATATCCACTCCAGGAATATCCATAATTTCAGCTGGTGAAGTTTGTGCATAACAACCTGTTACGCATACAACAGCATCAGGATTTTGACGAATGGCTCTTCTAATAACCTGTCTACTTTTTTTATCACCAGTGTTAGTAACAGTACATGTATTGATTACAAATACATCAGCGTTTGTATTAAAGTCAACGCGATCGTAATTTGCATCTTTAAATAATTGCCAAATTGCTTCAGTTTCGTAATGGTTTACTTTACAGCCTAATGTGTGAAAGGCTACAGTTGACATAAATATCACTCCAATAAATCTTTTTCATAACTTATAGCACTCAATACGTAAAGCGGTGCTGTTTCTGCCCTTAATATTCTCGGACCAAGACCAATTTGATTGGCTTTATTATCAAATAAAGAAATCTCTTCTTCGGTGAGCCCTCCTTCTGGCCCGAATATGACAAGGATACGATCACCATAAGAGAATTGCTTTATTATCGATTTAAAATTTATATTCTCTCCATCTTTAGCTGCATTTTCATATGCAATAAGAACATAGTCATATTCTTCAATACTACCATAAATTTCTTTTAAATTCGATGCATAGTTTATTTTAGGAATCGTAAGTCGATAACTTTGTTCTGCAGCTTCTTTAATAATTTTTTCCCAACGATCCAATTTCTTCGCAACTTTATTATTGTTTAATTTCACGACAGAACGTTGCATCGCTGTAGCTATAAATTGGCTTGCCCCTAATTCAGTAGCTTTCTGTAACAACCACTCGTATTTATCTGCTTTGATTAAACCACTACAAATTGTAACCTCCTGTGGCAATTCTGTATCTATATCAATTTTATTCTCAAGTATAATTTCAACACCGTTGTCATTCATATCAATGATTTTACATTCATAAACCTGTTTATCTTCAAAAGTAATAATAATATAATCGTCTATTTGATGACGCATCACATTTTTAATATGATGTATATCATCTTTATTTGTAATAAAAAAACGCTGATGATCATCAGCGTTTTGGTTTAAAAAATATCTTTGCATTATGATTCGCTCACTTTCTGTCCAACGATACAGACCCATCCGTTATCGTGATTAATTGAAATAATGTTAAACCCAATACGCTTCATATGTTCTACGATGGCCTCGTGTTTTTCCTCAATAATTCCAGATGTGATAAAATAACCATCTTCTTTTAACGTATTATAAGCATCTTCAATCATTTCATCAATAATGTGAGCTAAAATATTCGCAATTACGACGTTATATTGTTGTTGTTCTTCTTTTAATAAATTGCCTTCAACAATTTCGATTGCATCTACGCATTGATTTTTTTCGAAGTTTTCCTTAGCTACTCTCACAGCAAGTTCATCAACATCTATTGCTTTAATATGTTGAACATTCAATAGATGAGAAGCAATGCTTAAAATGCCAGAACCAGTACCAACATCAATTACAGAATCATCAGGTTTTACATATGTTTCTATTGCTTTTAAACACATGCTTGTTGTTGGGTGATCACCAGTTCCGAAGGCCATTCCAGGATCTAATTCTATACATAGTTCATTTGCGTCTTCTTTTTGGTATGATTCCCAACTTGGAACAATTGTAAATTTCTCTGATGCACGGAAAGGATGGAAATAATTTTTCCATTCATTTTCCCAGTCTTGATCTCTTATCGTAGATTCTTCAAATTCAAATATATTATTATCGAGGTTTGATATTTGCTTAATTTGTGTTTGAATTTCGTTTTTAAGTTGTGCTGTATATTTCATTTCATTGAAATAAGCTTTAACTCTTACACCCTCGTCCGGGTAATCTGATTCATTTAATTCAAATATTTCACCATGTTTATCTGCAAAGTCATGTTTAAGATCATTTGAATCTTCGATAACGACACCATTGGAGCCTAACTCTTCTAGAATATTCGTGACCACGTAGACAACGTCATGATTTACTGTAATTGATACTTCGGTCCAGTTCATTTGCTATTCTCCTTTAAAGAATCTTTTAGCTTTATCTTTGAAATTTGTCGGTTGCTCTTCTAGTTGTTCTCCATCTATTTCTGCAAATTCACGTAATAATTCTTTTTGTCGATCAGACATTTTTGTTGGTGTAACAACTTTAACATTTACAAACAAGTCACCATATCCGTATCCATGTACATTTTTAATACCTTTATCTTTTAGGCGGAATTGTTTACCTGTTTGTGTACCTGCTGGAATAGTAAGCATTACCTGTCCATTTAGAGTAGGTACTTTAATTTCGTCACCTAAGCTTGCTTGCGCAATACTAATATTTAACGAATGGAATATATCGTCTCCATCTCTATCAAATGTGTCAGATGGTTTTACTCTAAATACGACATATAAATCACCTTGTGGTCCTCCGTTTTCACCTGGACCACCTTCTCCTGCTAAACGGATTTGTTGTTCATTATCTACACCTTCAGGCACAGTTACACGGATTTTAACTGTTTTATTTTCTGTACCTTTACCATGACAAGTTGGGCATGGCTCTTCAAATTCTTGTCCTGTACCATTACATGATGGACAAACTTTTTCAGTTCTTACTCGGCCAAGAATTGTATTTTGTTCAACAGATACGTGACCGGCACCGTTACAGTATGAACAAGTTTTCTTTTTCGTGCCAGGTTTTGCACCTTCACCATCACAAGTATGACAAGTAACGTCTTTTCGAATAGAAATTTCTTTTTCAGTACCAAACACTGCTTCGTCGAATGTTACTGTCATTGTGTATTGTAAATCATCACCTTTTCGTGGGGCGTTTGGATCACGTTGTCTTCCACCACCAAAGAATGAACTGAAGATGTCTTCGAAACCGCCGCCGAAGCCACTGAAGTCTTGGCCGCCAAAACCTTGTCCACCAAAACCACCTTGTGGACCATCATGACCAAATTGATCATAATTTGCACGTTTATTTTCGTCACTTAATACTTCATATGCTTCTGAAAGCTCTTTGAACTTTTCGTCGGCACCTTCTTCTTGGTTAATATCTGGATGATATTTTTTTGATAATTTACGGTAAGCTTTTTTTATTTCATCTTTCGAAGCATCTTTACTTACTCCTAAGACTTCATAATAATCTCTTTTAGCCACAGTTATCTCTCCTTTACTGTATTTTATAGTCGTTTGAGATATAAACTCATTTAAGAAAATTATATAACGTGACCTCATTGCAATTCAAAATAAAGAAAAAAGTCAAAGCCAATGTTCAATTGACTTTGACTAATTTTGGCTAAGCAATTGTGTTATATTTGATTATTAACAATTTGTTAGTCATTACTGAACTTATTTTTTGTCGTCTTTGTTTTCGTCATCTTTTACTTCTTTAAAGTCAGCATCTTCTACATTGCTATCTTGTGCAGATGAATCAGCTGATTCACCAGATTGAGCTTGTTGTTGTGCTTGTGCAGCTTGCTCATAAACTTTTGCTGATAAATCTTGAACAACTTTTTCTAATTCTTCTTTCTTAGTTCTGATATCTTCGATATCTTCACCTTCAAGTGCTGATTTTAATGCTTCTTTCTTGTCTTCAGCATTTTTCTTATCTTCTTCACCAATGTTGTCACCAAGATCACTAATTGTTTTTTCAACTTGGAATACTAAGCTATCTGCTTCGTTACGTAAATCACTTTCTTCACGACGTTTTTTATCTGCTTCTGCATTTTCTTCAGCATCTTTAACCATACGGTCAATTTCATCGTCTGAAAGTGAAGAGCTTGATTGAATTGTAATGTTTTGTTCTTTATTAGTACCTAAGTCTTTTGCATTAACATTAACGATTCCGTTTTTATCAATATCGAAAGTAACTTCGATTTGAGGTACGCCACGTGGAGCTGGTGGAATATCAGTTAATTGGAATCTACCAAGTGTTTTGTTGTCTGAAGCCATTGGACGTTCACCTTGTAACACATGGATATCAACTGCTGGTTGATTATCTGCAGCTGTTGAGTAAACTTGAGATTTTGAAGTTGGGATAGTTGTATTTCTTTCGATAAGTGTATTCATACGTCCACCCATGATTTCAATACCTAATGATAATGGTGTAACGTCTAGTAATACTACGTCTTTAACATCACCAGTGATAACGCCACCTTGGATAGCAGCACCCATAGCTACTACTTCGTCAGGGTTAACACCTTTGTGTGGCTCTTTGCCAACTTCTTTTTTAACAGCATCTTGTACTGCTGGGATTCTTGTTGAACCACCAACTAAGATAACTTCGTTAATGTCTGAACTTGTTAAACCTGCGTCTTTCATAGCTTGACGTGTAGGTTCCATAGTACGTTTGATTAATGAATCAGCTAATTCTTCGAATTTAGAACGAGTTAAGTTAAGTTCTAAATGTAATGGACCACTTTCACCAGCTGAGATGAATGGTAATGAAATTTGTGTTTGAGATACGCCTGATAAGTCTTTTTTAGCTTTTTCTGCAGCGTCTTTTAAGCGTTGTAATGCCATTTTATCTTGTGATAAATCAACGCCGTTTTCTTTTTTGAATTCAGATACTAGGTGATCGATGATAACTTGGTCAAAGTCGTCACCACCAAGTTTGTTGTCACCTGCTGTTGAAAGTACTTCAAATACGCCATCGCCTAATTCTAGGATTGATACGTCAAAAGTACCGCCACCTAAGTCGAATACTAATACTTTTTGATCTTCTTCAGTTTTGTCTAAACCATATGCTAATGCTGCTGCTGTTGGTTCGTTGATGATACGTTCAACTTCTAAACCAGCAATTTTACCAGCATCTTTAGTTGCTTGACGTTCACCATCATTGAAGTAAGCAGGTACTGTGATAACTGCTTTTTCTACTTTTTCACCTAAGTAATCTTCAGCAGTACCTTTTAAGTTTTGTAGTACCATTGCTGAGATTTCTTGTGGTGTATAAGATTTGCCTTCAACATCTACTTTATAATCTGTACCCATATGACGTTTGATTGATTGAATTGTATTAGGGTTAGTGATTGCTTGGCGTTTAGCAACTTCACCTACTTGTGTTTCACCGTTTTTAAATGCTACAACTGATGGAGTTGTTCTAGCACCTTCAGGATTTTGGATAACTTTAGGTTCGTCACCTTCTAAAATTGAGACACAAGAATTTGTTGTACCTAAGTCAATACCTATTACTTTACTCATAATAAAATTCCTCCTGTATGTTTATTGAAATTTATGTTTTTATTAATGTTTTTTCTTATTGGTTTACTTTAACCATTGAAGGTCTTAATACACGTTCCTTCAATTTATAACCACTTTGTAGTTCTTGGGTGATTTGTCCTGATTCATAATCAGGGTTTTCATCTTGAACTACTGCCTGATGTACATTTGGATCAAATTGCTGTCCTTCTGCGTCGATTTTTTCTAATCCGTTTTTACTCAAGGCATTTAATAGGCTTTCATGAACCATTTCTACACCTTTTTTAAGTGATTTGAATTGTTCATCTTCACCATCTATTTGTAAAGCACGTTCGATGTTATCAATTGTTGGTAAAATATCATTCAACACATCTTGTGCTTTATAAGCTTTCATCGTTTGATTTTCTTTTTGAATTCGACGTTTGTAGTTTTCAAATTCAGCATATAATCTTAAATATTTTTCTTCATTTTCTTGAACATCTTGTTTCAATTGTTGAATTTCTTCATCTTTAGGGTCTAAATCTGCGTCAGTTGATTCTGTATTGTCTTCATGCAGATTGTCTTGTTCCTCTTGCGTCGTTTCTTCAGTATTTTTAACCGTTTCTTCAGATGTCTGACCTTGGTTGTCTGAATTTGATTGATCATCTGATTGTTGATCATCAAACTGGTTGTTTACTGATTCATTTTTTTCTGTCATTGTCTGCCCTCCAATACATTTCCTCGTTACCAAATCGTATTTAAGATTTTGATAACATTTTGATAATTCATAGCCGTCGGTCCGATTACCGCTATCTTTCCTTTTAGTCTATCATCAATGTGATATTCACTTGTAACGATAGATATATCACTCAAACTTGATTCTATTTCATGTCCAATCTTAACATTTATCTCGGAATTAGACATGTCATCAAGTAATTGGGTGATTTTCTTTGATTCTATATATTGCAAAATGGGTTGGATCGACGAAACATTATTTTCATTTAATGCATCAATTAGTTTAACCTTTCCACCCATGTAAATGCCATTACTTTGATTATCAAAATGAGCATCGATTGTATTTAGCATGTTCTCGATAAATGATTTCTCCATATTGGAATTAACGAATGACATTAATTCATCTTCGAAATGATAATTGTTCCATTCGTTATATTTATCGGTAACAAAATTCGATATTTTCATTAACTCATCATTTGATAATGGCGCATCAGATGCTAGATGTAAGTGCTCAACATGCCCTGATGAAAATACCACAACCATGATAACCAAATGTGCATTGGCTCTAATCAAGTGGATGTTATTAATAATATCTTTATTGTGGTTAGGATGCATGACCAACGTTGTATATTGAGAGGCTACTGATAATTCATCAGCAAATTCACTTAAAGTTGATGATATATCGTATTGATTTTCAATTAGTAATGCTCTCAACCGTTGTATCTTCTTCTCTTGTTGATGAGATGTTTGCTTTAATAATTGGTTCACATAATATCTAATGCCTAACTCAGAAGGCGAACGACCTGAAGACGTATGCAATTTTTCAATCAATGCAAGTTCTTCTAGGTGTTTCATATCATTTCTTATAGTAGCTGGGCTTACATTGAGCTTATGACGTTCTATCAACGTCTTAGAACCAATTGGTTGGCCTAATTCAACATAATCTTCAACAATTGCATTAAGTATGCTCAATTGTCTATCACTAATCATGCTTTCACCTCATTAGCACTCTTTTCTCTCAAGTGCTAATTATAATTTATCAAATTGGTCAAAGTAAGTCAATGTTAAAGCATCGAAATTTTAAATTAAATGTTTAATAAAAATGATTCAAATACAAGATTACCTACAACCTTGCCTCTATCAGTCAATTTGAGATGATTATTTTCTTCTTTAATCAAGTGTTGATCTAGTAACTGCGTAAGTGATGAACCATATACATCCTCTATTGTTTGACCAAATTTATCATAAAATCTCTGCTTACTAACGCCTTCGTTCATGCGTAGGCCTAAAAACATTTCTTCTTCCATTTGTTCAACTTTTGTTGGAAATTCTGAACGTAGTAACGGTCGTTCATTACTTTTTATTTTTTTAATATAGTGATTCACAGGGTTTACATTTGTATAACGCTCTCCGTCAACATAACCACTAGCACCTGCACCAAATCCATAATAACCTTCATTTCTCCAATAAACTTTATTATGTTCAGATTCATGACCTTCTTTACCAAAGTTTGAAATTTCGTATTGATGCATAGAAGATCGTTCCATGCGATGCAATAAATAATCATACATTTCTTCACCTACGTCTTCATTCGGCAACTTCAGTTTCCCTTTTCTATACATATTATAAAATTGAGTTTGAGGTTCCAAAATAAGCCCGTAGCTAGAAATATGATCAATATCCATAGCTAATGCTTTATCTAAACTATCTTTAAAATCTTCCATTGTTTGACTAGGTAAATGGTACATTAAATCTAAACTAATTGATGGGATACCTACTTTACGAGCGTTTTCAACGGATTGATATATGTCTTGCATATTATGAGTGCGTCCCAAGATTTCTAATAATTCAGGCTTAAATGTTTGTACACCCATCGATAAGCGATTGACGCCATATGCTTTTAATAATTTTACTTTTTCTAAAGTTAATTCGTCAGGGTTTGCTTCAAAGCTAAATTCACCTTTAATGTTAAAGATTTTCGTGATGGCAAGTAATAACTTTTCTAATTGTGCTAGATTTAATGCAGTTGGCGTCCCGCCTCCCACAAATACTGTTTGTAGTGTTCGTACAGTACTTCGTTCCATTTCTTCTATCAAACAATCTAAGTATTCGTCGACTGGTTGATTTTGTATAAAATATTTATTGAAATCACAATATGTACATATTCGCACGCAAAATGGTATATGAATATATGCACTTTTTACTTCCATTATTAATTCACCCGACTTTATAATACTTACTTTACTTCTATTTTTCCAAAAAAACTGGAGGCTAGGACACTTTATAATGTTGTGCTAATCACCTATGAAAGGTAAATCATTTATTAGCACTTTGTCCTGACCTCCAAAATTAAGGTTTCTATTCATCATCCATTTTTAAAACTGCTAAGAAAGCATCTTGAGGTATTTCTACATTACCAACTGCTTTCATTTTAGCCTTACCTGCTTTTTGTTTTTCTAATAATTTTCTCTTACGGCTAATATCCCCACCGTAACACTTAGATAATACGTTTTTACCCATAGATTTAATATTTGTACGGGCTACTATCTTTTGCCCAACAGCTGCTTGAACAGGCACTTCGAATTGTTGTCTTGGTATGAGTGTTTTAAGTTTTTCAACTAATGCTTTACCTCTTTCATAAGCAAAATCACGATGTACGATAAAGCTAAGTGCATCTACTTTTTCACTATTTAAGAGGATATCCATTTTCACTAAATTACTTTCTTTATTATCAATAAATTCGTAATCAAATGAAGCATAACCTTTCGTATTTGATTTAAGTTGATCGAAGAAATCAAATACAACTTCAGATAATGGAATTTCATAAATAATGTTTACACGTACATCATCGATATATTCCATATTTACAAAATTCCCACGCTTACGTTGACATAATTCCATTACCGCACCTACGAAATCGTTTGGAACCATCATAGTAGCTTTAACAAACGGTTCATAAATCGCCTCTATTTGATCTCTTTCTGGCATTTGCGCTGGATTATCTACTGAAATTTCTTCTCCTGTTTTCATGATACATTGGTAAATTACTGAAGGCGCTGTCGCTATAAGTTCAATTCCGAATTCACGTTCAATACGTTCTTGTATAATTTCCATATGTAACATGCCTAGGAAACCAGTACGGTAACCAAAACCTAATGCTTGAGATGATTCTGGTTCGAATTCAAGTGAGGCATCATTTAACTGTAATTTTTCAAGCGCTTCACGTAAATCATTGTAGTCTTTATTATCTATTGGGAATAGACCACAAAAGACCATCGGGTTCATTTTCTTATAACCTTCTAATGCTTCTTCAGCTGGTCTAGCTGCATGTGTGATTGTATCACCAACACGAGAATCATCAACATTTTTAATATTAGCTATGATATAACCAACGTCACCTACTGTTAATTCATCAATGGCTAATTGTTTCGGCGTGTTGATACCCACTTCTGTCACTTCGAACTCTTTACCTGTCGCCATCATTTTAATACGATCTCCAGCTTTAACTACACCTTCGATAACGCGAATTGATGAAATAACACCTCGATAAGGATCATATTCCGAATCGAAAATTAATGCTTTTAATGGTGCTTCTGGATCACCGCTTGGTGGTGGTACAGTATCAACGATTTGCTCTAGGATATCTTCAATTCCAATATTAGATTTAGCACTTGCTAAAACGACTTCATCTTGATCTAAACCGATTACGTCCTCAAGTTCTTGTTTCACGCGTTCTGGTTCAGCTGCTGGTAAATCAATTTTATTAACTACAGGAAGTAACTCTAGTTCGTTATCTAAAGCTAAATATACATTTGCGAGTGTTTGTGCTTCTATACCTTGAGCAGCATCTACTACGAGAATAGCACCTTCACAAGCTGCTAATGAACGTGAAACTTCATATGTAAAATCGACATGTCCAGGTGTATCTATAAGATGGAACGTATAGACCTCTCCATCTTTAGCTTCATACTTTAAGCGAACAGCATTTAACTTTATTGTAATGCCTCGTTCTCTTTCTAAATCCATGGAATCTAGTAATTGATCTTTCATGTCTCTCATTTCAACTGATTTAGTATTTTCTAAAATTCTATCAGCTAATGTAGATTTTCCATGATCTATATGTGCGATTATAGAAAAATTTCTAATATTTTTCCTTCTATCAAAACGTTCTTGTTTATCCATGTAATTTTTCCTTCCCACTTTCAAAATTATTACCTTATCTTATGTATAACATTCTTCGATATAATAACGCTTTTACAACACAATTGCAAACGTCTCAAGAACTCTATTAAAGTAATATAAGTATTATTAAATTCCGTTATTAATACGCTTAACATTATAGTAGTTATTGTCGCTTATGCCAAATGGCATAACCTCATATTATTTATTAAATCGTGCTTTAGTAAAATAATGATTGCAGAAAAAGGCTCCTTTTGATAAAATATTTCTTGTTGTAATCAAATTTCTATTTGATAGAAAAGATCACTTTTAGGAGGTGACATAGATGCCAAACATTAAATCTGCAATTAAACGTGTTAAAACAACTCACACTGCTGAGGAACGTAATATCTCACAAAAAAGTGAAATGCGTACTGCTATTAAAAGAGCACATTCAGCTATCAACACAAACGCTGATAACAAAGATGAATTAGTAAGCTTTGCTTTGAAAAAAGTTGACAAAGCATCTCAACGCAACTTAATCCACAAAAATAAAGCTGCTCGCATCAAATCATCATTGATGACTGGTAGTAAATAATAAAAAAGTTCAAGCCTTAGCTTGAACTTTTTTTATTTGATTTAAAGTGAAAGTATGAACAATTCAAGGATTAAATGCTTATCCATATAGGATGATTTTAATTTATAATCAGTTTCTGCACAGCTATCTATTATATTTAACAAATCCTCTAATTGATAATATCTAGCTTGATTCAAAGCCAATTTAACTCGATATGGATGCACGCTAATCGTTTTCGCAATTTGTTGCCCACTATAGCCCTTTTGACTTAAAATCTTACTTTGATAAAACAAACGATAATTGCTCGTAATCAGTGCTAGTAATTTTATTGGTTCTTCTTTCATCGCAATTAAATCTTTTACAAGTTGAATTGCTTTATCTTTTTTATTTTTCTGAATGTAATCAGTAAGAAGGAACACATTCTGTTCAAGACTTCTATTAACAATTTGGTTAACATCCTGTTTGTTTATCGTTGGACGATCCCCTAAAAAAAGCATTAATTTTTCTAACTCTTGTTTCACTATATTATAGTTTACGCCTGTTAACTCAATAAATAAGTCTAATCCGTCTCTTTTAATGTCTTTATAATTATTATGTAATTGATTAAGAATCCATTTTTTTATTTCTTCTTCTGACATTTGTTCAATCTTTTTTAATTGGGCATTTTTCTTTAATGTTTTAACAAGCTTTTTTCTTTCATCTAGCTTTGTATTATAAACTTCAAAAATAATTAAACTTTCACCATCGTATTTTTCAATAAATTCCTTTAATGCTTCAAGATTATGATTAATATCTTTAGGTGGCTTTTCTCCAGTAAAGACAAAAGCATTTTGAATGAGTAATGCTTTTTGGGTTGAGAACAACGGCATTGTTAAGGCCTCTTCAATAATTTGTGAGATTTCTGTTTCATACAAATTAAATTTAACAAAGTTGAAATCATCTTTCGGTTCATCTAAATATTGGTCAATCAACTCTTCCGACTTCTTCTCGATTAATTCAGGTACTTCCCCATATAAAACGATTATATTTTCACTCATAAGTGGCACCCTTTCATCGCTAATACATACTTCGTCATTATATCATGTGTAATAATTTCTAACTAGATAAAATCATTATGATGCTTCGGTCTCAACTTGTAATTCCTCAGATAAAGTCACAGTTGTCTCACCTTCAGTTGAGGTCATAAAAATTTTTGAATGTAAACGCTGAAGTCGTTCTAAAACTTCATTGTTTGGTAAGTAATATATATTGTTTTTACCTACCGATATTAAACTAACTTTAGGTTCTACCTGATTTATAAATTGTTCACTTGAACTTGTTTTACTACCGTGGTGTCCAACTTTCAAAATATCAATATGAGAAATATTATATCTTTGCAAAAATTGTTGTTCATTATTCGTAGTCGCATCTCCCATTAATAAAATCTTATAGTGTTTATACTGGATATACGTAGTAATACTATGTTCATTAAGATCCTGCGATTGATTCATTGTTGTTTTACAAAATGTAATTTGTGCATCATCAAATTTAAAGGAAGATAATGATACATAGTCTATTAATTTGATGTGCTTTTGATCGCAGACGTGCTTTAAATGTTGTAATTGTATACTGTTATAACTAGCTGGATTTATAATAATATGTTCAATAGAGAAATGGTCAATTAAATAAAAGAGTTCACCGATGTGATCTTCATGTGGATGTGTTAAAACGAGGTAATTGATTTGATTTAGACCATGCTTTTTTAAAGTAGATAGTATATGGTATTTTGCTATATTATGGCTATTATGTCCTTTCTGACGCATCGCCTTTCCACCGGTATCTATTAAAATACTATGATGATGCGCGGTTTCAAATAGTAAAGCATCGCCTTGGCCAACATCTAACATAGTTAATCTATATTCATGGGGGATAGGTAGAATAGTAACCAATACATAAAGCGCAACATTCATCATAATAAATAACAAATAGCGTTTATAAGTATAAATAATCAACATAAATAAAATCAATAAAACTGCAATCACTACGTACAATTCACTAAGTTTTGGAATAAACCATTTAAAACGACTTAATAAATAAAATAACTCAATCATAAAATCATGAAAATTAAATAATATATTAACGAAATAAGTGAGAATGTTTATTTCAAAAGGAAAATGAACTGTTATAAAATATAAAATAATTATCGGGAAAAATAATAAACTATAAAAAGGGACGAAGAATAGATTTGCAAAAATTCCTATCCATTGAATTTGATTAAAATAGATTGCACTGATAATAAATGACCCTAATTGGGCAATGACCGTCATATGTATGAGCGCAAAAATAGGAGTCGTATTAGTGAAAATTGGTGAAGAAAATAATATACAAAAAGTGATTAAATAGGAGAACTGGAAACCAATATTATATATTAACGAGGGGTTCAACAAACTCAAAAATATAAAACTACAACCTAAAATATTCATTGAATTTTTAAAGATAAGGTCTTTAAACAATACGATACAAATAGCCCCACATATTGCACGTACCGCACTCGGAGCAAAATCAGTATAAATCGCATAAATTGGCAATATCATAACAATAATGGTGTTAATCAATATTAACGGTATCTTAAGTTTATTTAAGATGAAATACAATAATCCCACTATAATGCCTATATGTGTGCCACTCACTGCTAATAAATGATATATTCCTATTTCTTTAAATTTATCAATAATGTCTTCGTCCATTTTCAACGTGTCACCACTAATGTGAGCAATAATTCTTTCAGGTTTATTGAGTTGTGTCCCTTTCAACTTCTCATAAATATATTGCTTATGATGATTTAAAAGATTTAACAAACCTGCGTTATCTGTTGCTTTACAACTCTTGAAGTCCACATCATTAATAAATAAAAAAGGTTTACTATTTGGATCTTTATTATTCTGCTTTATCTTACCCTTAACGTTACAACTGCGATGTTGTAGAAACATTTGCACTTTACTTAAATCTTGATTATCTAGAAAATAGTAATATTTATATAAATCATCATTTACTTTGACTGTGCCTTGTAATTTATTATCTTTTATAAAGGCTTGGTTTAAAAATTGAACACTTCCATTAAAATCTTCGTGTGTCTTTATGTATGTTTGCTTTGAAATTGCTAAATTATAATGGTGTTGAAAATAAAAATAACTTACTATTGGAATAGTTAAAAGCAGTAAATATTGTTGCCATTTAAAATGTTTCCTAATGGCAACAAAGATTAATAATATAAAAACACATATAGCTAATAATTTAACGTGCACCCATAAGATACCTACTAATAATGCGATAGCGTAGTAGATCATTATTATTTATTTAATAAATATTGGGCTACGTGATGCTGGTCGAAAGGTATTTTTTTATACTCAATATTAGATTGATCTAATAATCTTATTGCATACTCATGATTATGATAATCTTCAGCGTAATAAATTGTTGTAATACCCGCTTGAATAATTGACTTCGTACAATTGAGACAAGGAAAATGAGTTACATATATCGTTGCTCCTTCAGTGGATACCCCTTGCTTGGCACATTGTAATAACGCGTTCATCTCTGCATGAATCGTTCTTATACAATGGCCATCCTCAATTAAACAACCTTCATCAATACAATGTACTTCGCCGGAAACTGAACCATTATATCCGCCAGCAATAATTCTATTATCTTTAACAATGGTCGCACCTACTGACAAACGCTGACATGTAGAACGTAATGCCAATAAGTGACTTTGAGCCATAAAGTATTCATCCCATTTTATTCGTTTCATGATGTTACCTCCAAAAATTTCATATACTCATAGATTAAATATATTTAAATCATTTTTCAATAACTAAACTGTGAAATAGTCTCGTAATTTTTCTAATGTCTTCTCACCAATACCTCTTATTTCAGTTAGTTGATCTACAGAATTAAAACTGCCTTCGTTGTCTCTATATTCTATTATCGCTTGTGCTTTTACTGGTCCGATACCAGGAACTTTCATTAAATCAGATTCTGTTGCATTATTTAAGTTTATTGTTTCACTGTTTTCAGATTTAGAAACATTACTAGTAGCAGCCACATCTTCTTGATGACCATCAATATTTCCACTTATTTGATTACTTTGTTCTCCTTTCTTAGGAATATAGACGAGTTTTTGATCCATAAGTTTTTCAGCAAGATTCACTTGACTTAAATCAGCATTACTTTTGGCTTGGGCTTTCGCTAAAAGTTGTTTAATTCGGTCCGTTGCTTTCATTTTATAGACGTCTGGTTTTTTTACTGCCCCTTTTATATCAACATAAATAAAATCATTTGTACTTTGCGATTCAGTTTGAGGCTGTTTTGGCGTATGTTTATTTTGTTGTGCAGACAATTCGTTCGTCGATGATGCTAAAGACGGGGTTTGATTCAAATTAAATTCATCCGTTTTTAGAGGTTCAGAGCTAGCATGATTAGAGTTAAACAAACTAGATATTAATAAAGCACACATCATTACTAAGGTGAGACTCAAAGCTATAATCAATTTATACTTTAAAATAAACGGTTTAATCTTCTCCCAATATCGTTGCATAAAAAAACACTCCTTTATACATTACACGTATAAAGAAGTGCTTTTACTTTATTTATTTTCTAACTATGAAAAATAAGCGCTCAGCTGCATTATCATCATGATGTTCTATTTCAAAGTCTACAAATGTATCTATTTTAGAAAAGCCTACTCGAGTAAGCATTTCTTTATATTTTGCTTCAGTAAATGTACGTTGGTAATGCGATTCATCAAAACGTTTATAGTTATGCTCACTTTGGTTAATAAAAAACGTCATGTCATGCCACACACTTAGAGGTTCTTCACCTCTAACAGCTTCCCATGCTAAGAATACATCTTCTGACTCATCAATATAGCTTTGATTATTAAATAATGTATTCATCTTATGAACTGTATGTACATCAAACATAAATGTACCTTCTTGGTCTAAATGTTTGAAGACATTATAGAATGTTGCTATGACATCATCTTCATTTGGCAAATAATTTAATGAATCACAAAATATCGTAATTACATCAAATTGTTTGTCGAGATTGAATTCAGTCATGTCACCTTCTATCCAGTTAACGTTATTAGATTTTTGAGTTGCCACGGATAACATATCAATGCTTAAATCCATACCGGTTACCTCATCAAAGCTTTCTAACAATGTTGTAAAACTACCGGTTCCACAACCTAAATCTAATATTGATGACTTTTTCAATGAAAAATGGTTTACGATGTCCAACCATGATTCATATGGTTGATCAAATGTTAATTGATCATAAAATAAACTCATTTCTTCATATTGAACCATAATTAATAAACTGCCTGTCTATAGGTTTCCAGAGGAACATCTTGATATAATTTCTCGATATTGTAATAACCACGTTCGTCTTTATGATAAATATGGACAACCACGTCAGCTAAATCGATAAGTATCCATCTTGCTTCGTTAAATCCTTCCATACGTTTTACATCAATGCCCGCTTCGTGTGCAGCATCTTTTACTGAACGTGCAATCGCTTGTACTTGTCTTTCATTGTTGCCGTGGCAAACGATAAAGTAATCTGTCATATCGCTAATACCGTTCATGTTTAAAGAAATAATATCTTCTGCTCTTTTACTCTCTGTCGCTTCGACAGCCATGTTTAATAATTGATCTGAATTCATTTAATCATCCTTTACTCTTTGGTCACTATAATTGTAATAATTCAAGCATCCAATGGTCGCGTCAAAAACATTGATATCCTTACTGATTAAGTGCAAGACAGTTCGCTTAGATATTTCATAAATTGTATTATCTAAGCTACCTTGATTGTATGCTAAATCTCGAATTTCTTCAATTCCTGGGGTCTGACGACCGGGTTCTATATAATCTGCAATAAACACAAGCTTTTCTGTTTTAGTCATTTGTGCACGGCCAGTCGTGTGATTTTCAATAGCTAATAAGACTTCTTCATCGCTGACACCATACTGTTCTTTCATAATTACAGCACAAACCGGCCCGTGTAAAATTTCTGAACCATAGCTCAGTAAATCACTATTAAGTTCATGTTGTCTGACGATTTGATACATTGAACCTAAGTCATCGTATTTACAATAGTCATGTAAAATACCTGCGAGTTCTGCTTTATCTTTATCACCATCATAGATATCCGCTAATTTAACCGCGGTTTCAGCTACTCTTAAAGAATGTTTATATCTTTTTTCTGGTAATTTATCTTCGATTAACTTTTTAGCTTTCTCTATTTTCATATAACCCTTCCTCTCTAATATAGCTTTCTACTGTTTGAGGAACTAGCATTTGGATGTTTTGATTATTTTTTACTCTTTCTCGTATAGAAGTTGAACTAATATCAATTCGTGGAATATTTATAGCTTTCATGCCACGTTCTACCTTTTGTGTTTCTTTTTCGCGATTTACGACGATGAAAGTTATCTTTGATTTTAAAGCATCAATCATATACCACTTATCTAATTGATTGTATTGATCAGTTCCTATAACAAAAAATACTTGTGCTTGAGGATATCGTTTAACGATATCATTTACTGTGTCATAAGTGTAACTTTGGCCTTTTCTTTCCAACTCGTCTAACCAAATTTCCCCAAAACCTAGTGTTTCGATTGCACCTTTGATCATGTTAACTCTATGTTCACCACTTAAATAATCATCATGTTTTTTAAGCGGAGACATATGACTTGGTAAAAAGACAAACTTTTCTGGTTTGATCTGAAAGTTCACTTCACTAGCAACTATTAAATGTGCGGTGTGAATCGGGTTAAACTGTCCACCGTACAATACAATTGATTGTGTCATTATGGTAATTGAATTTGTTTATTTTCTTGAGATTCTTTATATAGTACGATCATAGACCCGATAACTTGTACAACATCACTTTCAGTTGCTTTACTTAAGTCTTGAGCTAATTCATTTTTATCTTCAAAATTATTTTGCAATACGTGGATTTTAATTAATTCTCTTTTTTCAAGTGTTTCTACTAGTTGTTGCACCATGTTGTCATTGATACCAGATTTCCCTACTTGGAAAATTGGTTCAAGATGATGTGCTTTACTACGTAAAAATCTTTTTTGTTTTCCTGTTAACATATAAATCTCCTTTATAATCGTTTTAATACAGCTTGTTTCATCGTGTTTATATCAGGCATTTGACCCGACCATATTCTAAAACTTTCTGCGCCTTGAAACACAAACATATCTAACCCGTTATAAATTGGATTTCCCTTTGCTTCAGCTAGTTTTAAAATTGAAGTTTTAAATGGAATATAAACAATATCACTCACTAATGTATGAGAGGACAGATTGTCCAAGCTTATCACGACTTCTCGGTTATCTTTCATACCAATTGGTGTTGTGTTTATTACAATATCAAAGTTAGCTAATGAAGTTTCCGCTTCAGCTAGACTCATTTTGTTAATATCTAAGTGCCAGTTATCAAACCGACTTAATGTACGGTTTGCAACAGTAAGTTTTGGTTTCACAAATTGTTGCAATTCATTCGCGATGCCTTTACTTGCTCCACCTGCGCCAATTATTAAAATTTTCGCTTCTTCTAAATTTTCATAGGTTTGTCTTAGACCAGTTACATAACCTATTCCATCTGTATTATACCCAATCCACTTACCATTTTCGATATTAACAGTATTAACTGCGCCAACTGTTTTTGATTGGTCATCAATCTCATCCAAATATGGAATAATGCGTTCTTTATGAGGAATCGTTACGTTAAAACCTGCTAATCCTTTATCTGATATTATATCTTTAATGAGATGAAATTGTTGTTCCGGTATATTTAATGCTTCATATGATGAAGACGCACCTAAAGATTCGAAATTTGCATTGTGCATGACAGGTGATAATGAATGATCTATAGGGTGACCAATTACTGCGTATTTCATTTGATACCACACCTTACATGATAGAATTTCTTAATACTACATCAATGTTTTTAGGGACACGTACGATCACTTTGGCACCAGCATCAATCGTAATAAAGCCAAGCCCTGAAATCATTACGTCTCTCTTTTCTTTTCCTGTTTCTAGTCGAACAGCTTTAATATTTTCTAAATCGAAATTTTCAGTTTGATTAGGTGGGGATAATAAATCACCTAAATGATTTCGCCATAAGTCATTTGCATTTTCAGTTTTAGTACGATGGATATTTAACTCATTTGAGAAATAACAGATTAAAGGTCGTTTGCCACCGCTAACATAATCAATTCTTGCTAAACCTCCAAAGAATAATGTTTGCCCTTCATTTAACTGATAAATACGTTGTTTTATTTCCTTTTTAGGCATAATTGTTTTTAATTCCTGATCTGACACTAGATGAGTCATTTGATGAGACTGTATTACACCTGGTGTATCATACATAAAGGTTGTTTCATCTAGTGGGATATCAATCATATCTAATGTCGTTCCAGGAAATCTTGAAGTAGTAACAACGTCTTTCTCACCTACACTACGTTCAATCAGTTTATTTATTAAAGTTGATTTGCCGACATTTGTAGTGCCAACGATATAAACATCTTCATTATTACGATTCTGATTAATTGATTGTAACAAATCTTCAATACCTTCATTTTTCTCAGCTGAAATTAAGACAACCTCTTCTGCCTCTAGTCCGTATCGACGTGCAGTTTTTTTCAACCATTCTTTAACGCGACGTTTATTAATTTGTTTAGGTAATAAATCTATTTTATTAGCAACTAAAATAATTTTCTTATTGCCAACTATTCTTTTAATTGCATTGATAAATGAACCCTCAAAATCAAAAACATCTACTACATTTACAATTAAGCCTTTTTTATCTGCAAGTCCATTGAGTAAATTCAGAAAATCTTCACTGTCTAATCCAACATCTTGAACTTCATTATAGTTTTTCAGACGAAAACATCTCTTGCAAATGACGTCTTCGCGAAATAAATTATGTTCAGGCACATAACCAGGCGCATCAGGATTCTCAGATTGTAATGGCGCGCCACAACCTATACATTTTAATTCTTCTATTTCAGTCAATCAGTTTTCCTCCCATTTTATATAACCTTTTCGCTTAAAGTGATGCAATAATCTTCTTTCAACTATGCGATTAAATTTCGTAACAAAACCGTCTGTTTTTTTGATTGGCACAACCATAATTGTAAATAATCCACGACGATTCCCACCAAATACATCAGTCATCATTTGATCTCCAATTACTACGATGTCAGATGGTTGTAAATTCATACGTTGAATCGCTTGATTAAAAGCACGACCGCGTGGTTTTCTCGCTTCGAAGATGTAATCAACATTTAAATCTTCACAAAAATCAGCCACACGCTTTTCATGATTATTCGATACAATCGTTACCGTAATGCCAAGGTCATCTGCTTGTTTAAACCATTTCTTTATTGATTCAGTTGGTTGTAACTCATCCCAACCAACAAGTGTATTATCTAAATCTGTAATTATGCCTTTAAATCCTTGTTCAGCTAATTTATTAAAATCGATTTGATAAACCGATTGAACATATTCATTTGGCAAGAAATTTTTTTTAATAATTCCCATATCATTCACCTTTTTATATATTATTAATGAGTCGTACGACGATTTCACTAGACGATTTTGCTGCTTTACCTAAAAATTCTTCAAATGTTATTCCCGCATCTCCATCAGCTAAATCTGAAATGGCACGGGTAATAATAAATGGTGTATTGAATTGGTAACATGTCTGTGCAATCGCTGTAGCTTCCATTTCAGCTGCTAACGCTTCTGGAAAGTTACTTTTAATCTGTGTTTTTTGTTCGGGTGTACCAATAAAGCTGTCCCCACTGACAACCAAACCTGTTTGTGCAACAAGTTGACGTTGTTCAATAATTTGAACCGTTTTATCCAATAAACCAACGTTTGTTTGATAACTTTCTGGCATTTGAGGAATTTGGCCTATTTGATAGCCGAATGCACGAGCATCTGCATCATGATAACTTACTTTATCACTTACAACAATATCACCTACATTTAGCTTATCATCTAGAGCCCCCGCAGAACCTGTATTAATAATTACTTCAGGATTAAACTTTTCAATTAATAATGTGGTTGATATTGAAGCATTTACCTTACCAATACCACTTTGAGTAAGGACAACGTCTTTACCTTCGAGCTTACCTTTATAAAAATGAACATGGGCAATATTTATTTCTTCATATTCTGTTAATTTATTTTTTAAAATTGTAATTTCTTCTTCCATTGCACCAATGATACCTATCATTCACACTCACCTCATTAAATTAATCCTAACCTTGATTATTTTATCATATTTATGTAAATACCTCGATCATACATCTATAAATATAAAATAATAACCCATAAATGTTTTCCATACAATATAATGACAAAATGTTGAATCAAATTTGGTGCAAACGCTTACGACCTAACACTTTTGTTATATCACATCATTACCATTACTTTTATGCAAATTATATGGTTCAATAGTTGTAGGAGGTGTAACGTATGAATCAACGAAACGAACATGTTCTTTCTTCTATAAGTTATTTAAGTTTCTTTTTTGCACCAATTATTTTACCACTTATTGTAGGTATTGTAGCAAAAGGAGAAACATCTAGTCATGGTTTCAAAGCATTATTAAATCATATATTAACCGTAGTATGTTTCTACTTAGGCATTTTAGCTTTGGTAGGATCAGGTCCATTATTGCAAGATAGTGGATGGTTATTCTTTTTAGTGATCGTTATCGCTATTATATTATTAGCTTTAACAGTTTATTTATTTATATTAAACATAGTTAGAGGTATCAAATTGTTATTAGACTAAAAAACAAGACAAAAATTAATAACAAATTTCAATTAATAAAATTTTCATATCAAAAAAAGAATGCGAATCCCTTTTGTATAATTTAAAGGAAGTTCGCATTCTTTATTTACATTTAAATCTATTTTTATTTATCAAAAAATTGACCTAATTCTCGAAATGAAAGTACCCTTTTGAAAATCGTTATGATAACTGCTATAATACCTCTAGAAATCTTGAAAAGCAAAATTCCTAATTGAAAGATTAATACAAGAAGAACCTCGTTTTACAAAAAGCTAAAATAGATGTATAACAACTGATCCATCTTTTTTATATTCTTCACAATCAATATCATAACTTCTTTTAATTTTGTTTTCTTCTTCATCTTCCCAAATTCGTTTCCATACGGTTATAATTTCATCTTTTCCAGCACACTTATATTCAATACTCTTAGCAAAGTCAACCTCGAAAAATTTATCAGCCAAAATATCTTCTGTACACAAAGCTAACGAGTAATCGCCTTTATAATTCGACTCATAATCATAGTAAACTGCATATACCTTACCATTATAATCATCATTATTTTTATAAAAGCTATCCCACATCCCTAGAATTTTATTCATAATATCTTTATCTTCAAAATTATTTGTCCTAACAGTTTCATAAACATACAACTTCATAAAATAACCCCTTTCTTTTTATCTTACCAAAAAATTTACTTTATTGACATTAATCTTCGGAACCCTTAACAATCCCAAAACTTGTCGAATCGTGGGCTTAATAGCTCACGCTCTGCCAACATTCGTCTCCAAATTTAGTTAAGGGTACTTCTCACCATCAATAAATATTCTCGACATAAACTAAAAACTTTGAAAGTATCTCTAACTTTTAAAAATAGAGTCTAAAAAACATTTTCTTAATCGTGATTAAAAAATTGATAAAAAATTACTTATTAAATCTGTCCTTTTTTACCCTTAAAAACCACCTAAATTAATAGGTAAGTTTTTGCGTATTCGTATAATTTAATTTATAGTAACATCAAGATAACAACGTGCTTTAAAAATCAAGACCAAGGTGGTAAAAAAATGATTTATAAATTAAACAATAAGGACGAACAAAAATTAAAGACTTTAGGAGACCTCTGATTAAATTCAAATATAACTACCCATAACTTTATCGATGAAAAATATTGGATTAGTAATTATGAAAATGTTTTAAAAGCCTTTAAAAAAGCTGATATTATTGTTTATACAAGAAATGAAGAAATCATAGGTTTCTGCGGTTTGGTGGATAATTATATAGCAGGAATGTTTGTTGAAAAAAATGAAAGAAATCAAGGGATAGGTGATAAATTAATAAAATACTTGCAAACTGAAAAAGATAATCTATCACTAAAAATATATCAACAAAACAAAAAAGCAATTAAATTTTATAAACATCATAACTTTAAAATAAAAGAAGAAACCAAAGATGAAACTCAAAACAAAGAATACATAATGTATTGGAATAAGTGATTGTATATTTTGAGGTAAATATGAAATCTAAAAATCATTTTCTAAATCGTGATTAAAAAATTGATAAAAAATTAGATGAAAAGTTAGAAAAAATTACTTATTAAATCTGCCTTTTTTGTCCTTTTTCAAAACAAAAAACCTTGAGTTTTAAAATTTAAAACCCAAGGTTGAAATGTTAGAGTCGTCAAAACCCTTATTTTCCAAACAATTGACCTAATTCTTGAAGTGAAAATACCCCTGTAAAAATCGTTATGATAACTGCAATAATACCTGCAACTAACATCCACGTTGGATGTTTATAATCTCCAACAATCGATCTACGTTTACTCGCAATTAAGATTGTTCCTAAAGTAACCGGTAAAATTAATCCATTTAACGCACCTGCAACGATTAATAATGTTACAGGTTTACCAATAAATAAAAATACGAGAGTAGAAATAACAATAAATGCTATAACGATTAAGTTAGTACGATTATTTAAAGATTTTGTCATAGTTTTTAAGAAAGTTGCACTTGTGTATGCAGAACCAATAACTGATGACATCGCCGCTGCAAATAAAACGATACCAAAAATATTACGACCTATTGGGCCTAATACATGTTCAAATACTGATGCAGGTGGATTATCTGCGTTCAATGCTGCGCCTGTTGTAACTACGCCAAGTACAGCTAAGAATAATAAAGCTCGTAATACACCAGTTGTTAAAATACCAGAAACAGCTGCTTTATTAACGAAAGGTAAGAAAGACTTACCTTCAATACCTGAGTCTAAAATTCTGTGTGCTCCTGCAAATGTGATATAACCCCCAACTGTACCACCAACTAATGTGATAATTGGAAGTACGAGTGCGAGCGGTTTTTCTGGTAATACTAAATGTTGTGCTGCTTCTAAATATGGTGGTTGTGCTTTTACCATTACAAATGCAATGACTACAATCATTAAAATACCAAGGAACATCGTAACGACGTCCATGATTTTTTGTCCACTCTTACTCATAAAGATTGCAATTGATAAAATCGCTGTAATTGCTGCACCAATTTTAACGTCTATCCCAAATATAGCTTGTAGACCTAAACCTGCACCGGCGATATTACCTATGTTAAAGGCAAGACCACCTATGGCTATGAGTACAGAAATAACTGTTCCTAGACCTTTTACAACATCGTTAGCTACTTCTTGTCCACGTTTCCCTGTAACTACTAACACACGCCATATATTAATTTGAGCTCCAATATCTATCAGGATTGATAGTAAAATTGCAAAAGCAAAACTTGAAGCAAATTGTTCAGTGAACACTGCTGTTTGCGTTAAAAACGCAGGCCCAATCGCTGAAGTTGCCATTAAGAATACTGATCCTAATAACAACCTGCGATGGTTTTTCGTAAACTTCGCGTCATTTTCTTTAGGTATTTGTTTTTCTCCCATATATCTTATCCCCCTAATTTCGAAATAGAAATTCCTTCTTTCGTTAATCTTTCTTTGATTTGTGATACAAATTCAACGGCATGAGCGCCATCGCCGTGCACACAAATTGTATCCGCTTCAATATCAATTTTTTTGTTGTTTTTTGAAACAACTTTTTGTGATTTTACCATCATCACGACTTGTTCTATTGCTTGCTCTGTATCTGTAATAACTGCATCACTTTCTTTACGACTTACAAGTTGTCCATCATCCTCATAGCGTCTATCTGCAAATACTTCTGAAGCCGTTGTTAAGCCAACTGCTTTTGCTTCTGAAATTAATAATGTATTAGATAAACCAACGTAAATTAGTGAAGAATCAAAATCATATACCGCTTGTGCAATAGCTTTAGCAATAGCTGCGTCTCTCGCACCCATTTGGTAAAGTGCACCATGTGGTTTAACATGGTTTAGTTTTACGTCGTGAATACGACAGAAACCATTTAATGCACCGAGTTGATAAACAACAATATCGTAAACTTCCTGTGGTGATAAATCCATTTTTCTACGACCAAAACCTTGTATATCAGGCAGACCTGGGTGCGCACCAATTCCAATGCCATGTTCTTTTGCATGCTTTATCGTTTCATTCATTACATCTGGATCTCCAGCATGGAAACCACAAGCTATATTAGCTGAAGTAATGTGAGGGATAATTTGCGCATCGCCACCAAATGAATAATTACCAAATGCTTCTCCTAAATCACAATTTAAATCTATTTGCATTTATGATTCCTCCTTGATAATTTGATGTTTATCTAAGAATTTGATGTCGACATCTTTAGCATCTCCATCAGCATATAATGGGAATGATAAGACTGCATATAAGAAATCAGCAGTTGTCGTAAATCCATCGATGACCATCTCATCTAGTGTCACTTTTAATTTATTGATTGCTAATTGACGATCTTCTGATTTTACGATTACCTTCGCAACTAACGAATCATAATTAGGTGAAACCATGTATCCTTGATATAGTAAACTATCAACACGAACGTTGTGACCTTGTGGTAAATGTAATGCTTTAACTTTACCTGGTGAAGGTTGGAATTGACGTTGTGGATTTTCAGCATTAATTCTCGCTTCTATGACATGCCCATCAAAGATTATGTCTTCTTGTGAGAAAGGTAGCTCGCCATTTTGTAGTAAATAAAGTTGTGCTTTCAATAAGTCTCTATTTGAACGCATTTCAGTGACTGTATGTTCAACCTGAATACGTGCATTCATTTCGATAAAATAGTAAGCATCATCAGTCACGAGGTACTCAATCGTTCCTGCACTTCTATAATTTGAAGCTCGCGCAACTTTAACGGCGTCGTTACACATCGATTCTCTCATTTCATCGGAAATTGCAGCACATGGTGATTCTTCTATGAGCTTTTGATTTTTACGTTGAACTGAACAATCACGTTCACCTAAATGTATGTAATTGTCTTTTCCATCACCAATAACTTGAACTTCTACGTGCTTAGCTACAGGTATAAATGCTTCAACATACACACGATCATCATCAAAGTATTTTTTACCTTCGCTTTTCGCTTCTTTAAATGATTTTGCAAGTTCATCTTCTGATTTAACGATACGGATACCTTTACCGCCACCGCCACTTGCTGCTTTTAATACTAATGGATAGCCAATTTCTTCAGCCAATTCTTTTACTTCTTCTACAGATTTAACATCATTTGTTGAACCTGGAATAATGGGCACACCAGCATTATCAACTGTTTGACGAGCTGTTATTTTATCTCCCATTAACTCCATCGTTTTCTTCGTAGGACCGATAAAGTGGATATCATTTTCTTCAACTTTTTGTGCAAATGATGAACTTTCAGATAAAAATCCATAACCAGGATGAATTGCATTCGCTCCTGTAATATCTGCTGCACTTATGATTCTATCTTGGTTCAAATAACTATCTAATGGATTCGCTTCACCAATACAAATTGCTTGGTCAGCCAAACTAACGTGCAAGCTTGATTCGTCCCCTTTTGCATAAACTGCAACTGTTTCAATATTTAATTCTCTACAAGCACGGATGATTCGAACCGCAATTTCACCTCTGTTTGCAATTAAACAACGATACACTGCAAACGCCCCTTTCTCAAAGTTATTTCACTCTAATAATAGCTTGATCATATTCTACATTCGTACCGTGTGATACTAGAATTTCATCGACTACACCTTCGACATCACTTGTAACTTCATTCATAACTTTCATAGCTTCGATATAACCTACTACGTCACCTTTTTTCACTTCATCGCCAACCTCAATGATTGGATCAGTTAATTCTTTTTCGTCTTGTAAGAAGAATGTACCAACCATTGGTGATTTAACTTCTTCTCCTTGAGTTGATTCAGAACTACTTTGTGAATCTGACGTTGAAGTAGTAGATTCAGTTTGTTGCGTAGCTTGAGTTACTTGTGGTGCTGGACTTTGACTTACAGCTTCAGTAAAGTCAACATCTATTTCATATTCGTTATCTTTATATTTAAATTTTTTCACATCATTTTGTTTGATTAATTTGATAACTTGTTCAATATTTTCAAAGTTCATTATTATTCTCCTTTTAATAAATTATTAATACGTGTTGACGTACGTCGCATTTGATTTATATCAAAAGTTGGCATCTCAACTACTTGCTTAATTCTTTCTTGGAATGATTTTTCCTTTTGTTCTAAACTTTCTATCGCAGATTCTACTGTAGACCACTCAAAATGAATTGTTTCACCTGGTTTTTTCTGAGCTAAAACAGAAAGATCTGCTGCACATACAGTTGCGATTTTAGTATACCCACCTACTGTTTGTTTATCATTAAGGAGGATAATCGGATTACCATCATTCGGTACTTGGATGCTACCTAAAGCTACAGGTTCTGAAATAATATCTGCTTTCTCTTCAGGAGAAATATTTTCACCTTGTAATCGATAGCCCATTCGGTCTGATTTTTCAGAAATCTTATATTCATTTGAAACTAAAATTTCTTGAGCTTCTTGAGAAAACGCATCAATTTGAGAACCTTCAATGATTCTAATTGTATTTTGTTCAAAGTCTTGATGATCTATATTTAAACTGTAAGCAACGTGTGAAGTAAGATCTTCTATTGTTTTACAAGGGATAATATCATTAGGTTTTAACACACGGCCTTGTAAACCACCCATTTGACTTCGCGTATGAGTTGAATAACTTTCAGCTACAAGTGGTAAATCCAAGGGTTTCTCGAATAGTACATAGCCACGTGCACCCGTCACGGCTTGGCCAAGTTTAAGTACATCACCTTGTTCAACTGAATAAACTGTCTGATTACTCACTGATTCATCATTTAATTTGGCATCAAATAGTGCACCTGTGATAACAAAAGCATTATCTTCTAAAAATTGAATCTCAGGCCCTATCACGGTACATTCAATCGCAGGTCCTTCATTATTGATTAATGCTTGACCTAATCTAAATGCATATGAATCTAACACACCCGCAGTTGAAAAACCTTGATCTTGATAACCTATTCTGCCCAAGTCTTGAATCGTACTAAATAAACCTGGTTTTAATATTTTAATGCTCATATTGAACTTTCACCCACTTTTCAATATTAAAATCTGATTGTTTCATTTCATCGAGAATTTGTTCATATGTCGCTTCATCGATTGCATAGAATTTCAAATAATCACCGGGTTCATATAAACACATAGGGTTTCGATTCAAATCAAATACTTTAATTGGCGTACGCCCAATAATCTGCCAACCGCCTGGTGACTCTGTAGGGTATAAACCTGTTTGATTATTAGCGATACCAACTGAACCAGCATCAATGCGTGTTCTTGGTTCTGTTCTACGTGGCGTATGTAATGCTTCATCAAGTCCACCTAAAAAAGGAAAACCAGGCATAAATCCTAACATATAGATTAAATAAGCATTCTTTGTATGTTTGGAAATAACTTCATCAACAGTAATATCATTATAGTTCGCAACTTCCTCAATATCTTGACCATATTGTCCCCCGTAAACAACTGGTAGATTGATAACTCGTGTGCGACTATCAGTCATTGACAGTTGTGACTCATCTAGTTGATCTAGCTGTAAATCGTCAATAACTTGTTTAACGTTCTGTTGAGTAATATCAACATTGACCATAATAGCACGGTATGATGGTATAACTTCAACTATAGCGTCATGTTGTTGATCTTTTATGTATTGTTCAACTTGTTGTACTTTTTGGAACGTTTGACGATCGATTTGGTTATTAAAATAAATCATAAACGTCTGTTCATTTATCAACTTATATTCCAAAATAATACTCCCCTTTACCATAAAATAAAAATTTAACTTAGATTATACTCATTAACGCGTAATACTACTATTGTACCATCTACGTACAAATCTTGCTTAATTAATGATATAAATTATAAGTAATCACTGCCAACAATTTTGTTAAAATAAATTTTGCAAATACACAAGGATAAATTATGTATAGATATATTTATAATTTACCAAAAACCAGTCAATAAGTATATAAAATATTATGTAATCGTTTACATTTTTTGTGTAAATGTATGAAAATTGCAGATGATTCGTACACAAAAAGATGATTTCTATTATAAAAATACATATAGAAATCATCATTTATGGGTACTTTTGCAATTTAAAGTTCATTACAAATGAATTATAATTAAGTTTATTATTTTATATTAACAATTTTAACATTCATTTCATCACCATTTGGTAGTGGTACACGTACTTCTTCGTTTAATTTCTTACCGATAAGGCTTTGTGCCATAGGTGATTCGTTTGAAATCTTACCTTTAAATGCATCTGACTCAGCTGAACCTACGATTTGATAACTTTCTTCTTCTTCACCTGGTAGTTCAACAAATGTTACTGTTTTGCCGATTTGTACTTGGTTATTATCACCATTATCTTCAATGATTAATGCATTACGTAACATATGTTCTACACGTTGAATATCTTGTTCAATAAATCCTTGTTCGTCTTTTGCTGCATCGTATTCGGAGTTCTCTGAAAGGTCACCAAATGAACGAGCAACTTTGATTTTTTCAACGACTTCTGGTCGTTTAACAGTCTTTAATTCTTCTAATTCTTGTTCAAGTTTTTCGAATCCTTCTTGAGTCATAGGATATTGTTTTTGGTTTTCCATATTGTCATCTTCCTTTACATATATACTATTGTTTACTCACTAACGTTTGAATCTTTGTTGTCATTATGTCGATAGCCACTTTGTTGCTTCCGCCTTCAGGGATAATAATATCCGCATACTTTTTCGTTGGCTCGATAAACTGATTGTGCATTGGTCTAACAACATTCAAGTATTGGTTAATAACTGAATCCATTGTACGACCACGCTCTTCTGTATCTCTCATTAATCTACGAAGAATACGTAAATCTGCATCTGTATCGACATAAATTTTAACATCCATTAAATCTCTTAATGTTTTATTTTCCAGTGCAAATATGCCTTCTACGATGATAACATCTTTTGGCTCAAATGCAATTGTTTCATCACTACGTGTATGTGTAGAATAATCGTACGTCGGCACCTCGATTGTTTGACCATTTTTCAACTCATTTAGGTTTTTGATTAATAAATCATTATCAAAAGCAAACGGATGGTCATAATTTGTTTCAAGTCTTTCTTCAAATGATAAATGTGATTGATCTTTATAATAATAATCTTGTGCTAACAAAGCTACACTGTGACCTTCAAGATTTTTCATGATTTCATTCGTTACTGATGTTTTACCTGAACCTGAGCCACCAGCAATGCCGATAATAGTTGTGTGTTTCATTATCCAATTTCCTTTCTCATCATGTTGTTAGCATAAATTGGATGATCTACTTTGATTTGAACAATTTGCAATGGATGTCTAGCAGCATCCAATTCGTTACCTTCTTCGTCATAGATCGTATCAATAACTTGTCTGAATGTATCTATTTCAGGTCCAAAAAATTCGATTTCCTGACCTGGTTTGAAGTTATTTCTTTGTTGAACTGTCGCAATACCACTCTCTTTATCATAATCCAACACTAATCCACAAAAATCATAAGGTGTTTTTTTGTTATTTTGATCTCCAAACATTTGCTCTTCATATCCTGGTGTACCTTCGATAAATGATGAAGCGGTATCTCTATTAGCACATTTATCTAATTCCATGAGCCATTCTGGTTTAATTTTAAACTTGTCTGGATCTTCAGCATATGCATCGATAACCTTTCTGTAAACAGAAACGACCGTTGCAATATAGTGGATAGACTTCATACGCCCTTCTATTTTTAATGAGTCCACACCGATATCCATCATATTGGGAATAGATTCAATTAGTTTTAAATCTTTAGGACTCATTGCAAATGGCGTCACTTCACCATCTTCATAGAATAAATCTAGTTCTCCTTCGTCGTCTACTTGCAATAAATCATAATCCCAGCGACAACTTTGACAACAACCGCCTCTATTAGAGTCACGTGCTGTCATGTGGTTACTCAATGTACAACGCCCTGAATAAGCAATACACATTGCACCATGAATAAAGGATTCAATCTCAATATCGACTTTGTCTTTCATTTCCTGCATTTCACGTGCACCTGTTTCACGCGCTAATACTACACGATCTAATCCTTCTTGTTTCCAAAATTCTACAGCTTTGTAGTTGGAAAGAGATTGTTGTGTAGATAGATGAATTTCTAATTTAGGTGCAACTTCTTTACATGTTTCGATAATTAAAGGGTCAGCAACAATAATACCAGTTGCTCCTGTTTGTTCTAATTCACGTAAATAGTCATCTAAGCCGTCCATATTTTCATCATGAGCAATGATGTTAGTTGTAACATAAATTTGTGCACCATAACGATTAGCAAACTCTACACCTTCTTTAATTTCTTCCATCGTAAAGTTATCTGCATTAGACCTTAACCCATACTCTTGACCGCCTAAAAATACAGCATCTGCACCATAATGTACAGCGATTTTTAGTTTTTCTAAATTACCGGCAGGAGCGAGAAGTTCAGGCTTTTTCATCTTAGGTTTAGATTTTGGTTGTACTTCTTCTAAAACTTTCATTATAAAGCCTCCCTTAATATACAGTATGTTTAAATAAGAATCCTTCATCAAACGGGCGATGCTCTGGTTGTATATCTTCAATAGGATCTACTAACATAAATTTTTCGTCATCATATAGTTCTGGATCTTCATCGTATAAATCAATTGCTTGTCGATATTGTTCGGTGCAAACGTTGATATATTTTTCAGTTTGCAACACACCATCTATCTTCAACGCATCAATACCGTGTTCTAATAATGCATCTAATTCTTCTATTAAACAAATATCATTCGGCGACATAATGTGTGTACCATTGTAGTCTTCAAAAACTGGATATTTGTTATCTCTTTCTTCATCATAAAGTAACAATTCATTCGCTTCACGATTACGTTCTATTTTCAATTGTCGTTCTTGGAATGTATAGTAATTGCCTAATAACATTCGTTTTGACTGAAACATGCAAGTCATTCCGTGAACTTGAACTTCAATTTCAACGTCAGCATTTTTCTTGATATTGATTATTTCTTCTAAACTTAGTTCTCGAGCAAGTTGTGCACGTTTAGCACCTTTCTTGCCCCAATAATTACATTGGAAATAGTTGGTTACTAATGTTTCGGCATCCCAATGAAGAGCAATCGGATTTGCTTGTTCATTTACATACATAACAACAGCAGGATCGCCAAAAATGATTCTATCAACTTGAATTTCATGTAAAAATTCAATATATGCTTTTAATCCATTTAGATGATAATTATGAAAAATACCATTGACTGCAGCATATGCCTTTTTATTATGACTATGAATTAATTCAACTGCCTCACGCATCGCTTGCTTGTTAAACTCTCCAGCAAGTCTCAGTCCATATTTCTGTTCCCCAATTACAAATGCATCGGCACCTTTTTCTATTAAAGTTTCTATATGATTAACAGATTTAGGTGTTACTAGTAATTCTGTCATTTTGACTCTCCTTTGATTGAAATGGCTAAACCATCATCTATGTTTAAAAAGTTTGTATTAAAATTAGGTTGTTGCATTAACCACTCATTGTATTGTTGAACCTTTTTAACCATCTGACGTACATTTCTCGTTCTCACTACATCTATGTCTGAAACAAAGCCGTGGTACAATACATTATCCGTAATTACAACACCACCTGTTTTTAATAAAGGTGTAAAAAGTTGAAAGAACTTTAATGATTGCGCCTTTGCGGCATCAATAAAAATCATGTCGAATTGTTTATCCTCAACGCTCTCAAACTGTTCTAATGCATTTCCTTCTATCAAATTGATTTGTTGTTCATACCCAAATTGCTTGAAATTTGTTCTAGCCAAATTGATCATTGATTCATCTCTTTCAATCGTTGTAACTTGAATATTTCGATCGACAGAAGCAAATTGCATCGCACTATAGCCGATAGCCGTTCCAATTTCTAATATATGTATTGGTTTATGAAGGCGTATAGTTTGTTTAATCATCTCTAAACTGACTTTATCAACAATAGGGACCTTATGCCTTTCAGCGTAAGGTCTCAACGATTCTATATCTACATTATTATGTTCTAATAAACTCAGAACATATAGATGATTTTTATCCATATTTCAAAACTTCCTTTATCTACTGTTCAGAGGTCGGCTTACATAGATATTCTTTAATTTATAATCTCTTCTTCCGCCCTACAATAAAATAAATCAGTCATATATAGGTGACTGATTAAGTTAATCTTTTTAACGTTCTTCACGACGTCTTTGATATTTAAAAAATTACAATTTACCATAACGTTACAATTTAACTTAATATATTTTACCATAAAGTAAGTTAGAATATAAGTGTAAATTGTGAATATATTTCTTTTAAATTTGAATCCAATAATTCTCAAAAGGACCTCATAAATAATAAAAAACCTTCAAAGTATATAGTTGTATACTTTGAAGGTTTGAATAACATATTTGTTTAATTACCACTCAATTAATGTTCGTGGTCATGGTCATCCATTTCTGTGTTAACCACTTCTTCGATCATATCCCATTCTTCATCAGTTTCAACAGGAAGGAATTTTCCTCCCTCTCCATCTTCGTCTGGGTCATTAATCATTGGAACTAATTCTATCATATCATCATCGTCTGACTCTGCGCCTTCTTCTGCAAGAATAACGTATTCTTTCTTGAATTCTGGATGATAAAATTCTAAGACTTTACGATATAATACTTCATTTCCTTCTTCATCATATAAAGTTAATAGTTCCTCTTCGTTGTTAACTTCTAATTCAGCATCATGATTATGCTCTGTCATTTTAAAACGCTCCTTTTATTGAATAGAGTCTAAATATCCTTGTAGGATAAATACTGCTGCCATTTTATCTATTACCTTTTTACGTTTCTGTCTGGAAACATCAGCCTCTAATAGTGAACGTTCTGCAGCCATGGTGCTTAATCGCTCATCCCACATAATAATTTCAATAGATGGCAGTGTTTCTTTAAGTTGCTCCTTGTATTGTAACGAAGCCTCGCCGCGAAATCCAATAGAATTGTTCATGTTTTTTGGTAAACCGATTACTACTGTGCCTACTTGTTCCTTATTAATAATCTCTACTAACTTATCAATACCTAAATCATTATTACTTTCATCAATGCGGAGTGTATCATAACCTTGTGCGGTCCATCCCATGAGATCACTTATAGCGATCCCCACGGTTTTACTACCTACGTCTAAACCAATTATTTTATGTTTGAGCATATTTATTTATCGTACTCTTGCAAATACGTAGACACTAATTCTTCCATAATATCGTCTCTGTCAATTCGACGGATTTGATTTCGTGCTTCATTGTGACGTGGAATATATGCGGGATCCCCTGATAATAAGTAACCTACAATTTGGTTCACAGCGTTATAATCTCTTTCTTGTAACGTATTATAAACATTTTGAAGTACAGTCTTTACATCCTCTTTAGGAATTTCCTCGTAATTAAATTTCATAGTTTTGTCGAAGCCATCCATTTATAAACACTCCTTTAACTTGAATAAAACATATTTGCTTACATTTTACCGTACTACAAAAGGAAGTTATAGCGATTTAATGTAATTTTTAATGAAACGTAATGATTCTGTGATGTTCTCAGGTTCCGTACCACCGCCTTGAGCCATGTCTGGGCGGCCACCACCTTTACCACCAACGACTGGTGCCATATTTTTAATGATATCTCCAGCTTTCACTTTATCTGTTAAATCTTTCGGAACAGTTGCTACTAGAGAAACCTTGCCTCCGACGTCACTCACTAAAATAATCACTGTATCCTGTAATTTTGATTTGAAGTCATCCATCGTTTCACGAATTGCTTTAGCATTAGCAACTTCAACTTCCGTAGCAAGTACTTTAATTCCATTTATTTCTTCAACTTGATCTTTAATGTCACCCATCTTCAGTGCCGTAATTTCTCTATTGCTTTGTTCTAATTGTTTCGTTAAATCTTTTTCTGTCGTTTGTAATTGTAATACTTTTTCATTGACTTGGTCATCTGATTTAACTTTTAAATTATCTTTAACAGTATTGAACTTTTCTTGAATACTTTCTAAATATAGGAAAGCAGCCTTACTTGTATATGCTTCGATTCTACGCACGCCAGCTCCAGTACCTGATTCACTTACTATTTTAAATAAGCCAATTTCTGCAGTATTATTTACATGCGTACCACCGCAAAGTTCAATAGAGAATGGTGCCATGTTAACTACTCGTACGATATCGCCGTATTTTTCTCCAAATAACGCCATAGCTCCCATTTGTTTCGCTTCATCGATTGGCATTTCTTGAACTTTAACGTTAATATTCTTCCAAATTTCATTGTTCACTTTAGTTTCTACTTGTTGAATTTCTTCAGCAGTCATTGGACCAAAGTGTGAAAAGTCAAATCTTAGTCTATCTGGCTCAACGAGTGAACCTGCTTGATTAACATGGTCCCCCAATACTTCTTTTAATGCAGCATGAACTAAATGCGTCGCACTATGATTCTTCTCAATCGCACGTCGATTAGCTTCATCTACAGTCGCTGTCACTGTACTGCCTTGAGTTACAGTGCCAAATTGTACTTCACCTTTATGCAAGTTCTGACCATTGGGTGCTTTTGTAACGGCTTGAACTGCAATTTCAAAATTTTCATTACTAATATTTCCTTTATCCGCTACTTGTCCACCACTTTCTGCATAAAATGGCGTTTCTTGTAAAATAAAGTGAATCGTTTCTCCCGCTTCAACTTCATCTACAAGTTCACCATTAAAAATAATATCAGATAAAGTTGTGTTTGTTTCTAAAACATCGTAGCCTACAAACTTACTTTCAGTATTAATCTTCTTCAATACTTCACTTTGCACTTGCATAGATTGTGAATTTTGACGGGCATTTCTTGCTCTTTCTCTTTGTTTTTCCATTTCAACGTTAAATGTTTCCATATCAACAGTTAAATTATCTTGTGTTGCGATCTCTTCTGTTAATTCGATTGGGAAACCATACGTATCATACAACTTGAAGGCATCTTTACCATCTATTATCTTTGAACCTTCTTTAGCTTCAGCCACTAAATCATTCAGTATAGCCATACCTTCTTCTAATGTTTCATGGAAACGTTTTTCTTCAGATTTAATTACACGTTTAATAAAGTCTGATTTTTGTAACACATTTGGGTAATATGGTTCCATAATTTCAGCAACAATATCAACTAAGCGATACATAAATGGTTCATTAATTTCTAATGATTGGCTAAATCTAACTGCACGTCTGAGTAGACGACGTAATACATAGCCCCGACCTTCATTAGCTGGCAATGCACCGTCTGAAATAGCAAATGAAATTGTTCGGATATGGTCTGCAATAACTTTAAACGCGATATCATAAGTATTATTTTCAAGATATTTTTTGTTTGAAATTTGCTCAACTTCTTTAATAATAGGCATAAATAAATCTGTTTCATAGTTCGTACGTACATTCTGAGCAATAGATGCCATACGTTCTAGTCCCATACCCGTATCAATGTTTTTATTTGGAAGCGGCGTATACGTATTATCTTTATTATGGTTAAATTCACTAAATACTAGGTTCCAAACTTCTAAATAGCGCTCGTTTTCGCCACCTGGGTACATTTCTTCTGGTGGGTCTTCTTGTCCAAACTCCTTCCCTCTATCATAGAATATCTCAGTATTAGGACCAGATGGACCTTCACCGATATCCCAGAAGTTACCTTCAATTCTTATTATTCTACTTTCTTCTAAACCAATTTCTTCATTCCATAAACGGTATGCTTCAGTATCTTCTGGATGAATTGTAACGTATAAATTTTCTGGTTCCATTCCCATCCAATCTGAACTTGTTAAAAATTCCCAAGCAAACTCGATTGCTTCTTTTTTAAAGTAATCACCGATTGAGAAATTACCTAACATTTCGAAAAATGTGTGGTGACGTGCAGTAAAACCTACATTCTCTATATCATTCGTACGAATCGCTTTTTGAGAGTTTACAATACGCGGTTTTTTAGGCGTCTCACGACCATCGAAGTATTTTTTTAATGTAGCAACACCTGAATTAATCCATAATAATGATTCGTCATCTATCGGTACTAATGGTGCTGAAGGCTCTACCATATGCCCTTTTTCAACAAAAAAATCAATGTATTTTTGTCTAATTTCACTTGCTTTTAAATTTTTCATCTTTTTTCCTCCCATAAGAACAATTTTTAAACGTTTTGTCCAAACAAAAAAAACGCTCATCCTCAAAAAGGGACGAACGTTTCGCGGTACCACCCTAGTTATAAATAAAGTAAACCACATTCATCAATGTATATAACGTCAATGATTTACACATTTATCACTCAATTAGTTAAGTATAAAGTTTGACATAAAGTAGCGTTCAATTGTGTCACCTGTACTTTACACCAACCAGCACATCTCTTTATGACTAACACAATTTACTCATCTTTATGTTGAAGTTATCTTTATTGTATTTATTTTACAAGCTCGTGTCAATCTTCAACAAAGTCATAAGGCGTAATTTGTCCCATATTAATCATAGGATTAATTTTAAATATCGTTTCTTCAGTTAATACGAGCGATGCATCTTCATTCTCTTCTTCGTCTGAATCGCCCGTGTTAGCTGTTGAAAGTTTAGGTTCTATTTCTTCATTATTAAAGTATGCCTTTAAAAATGTACACAGATGAGTCATTCTCGTTTGACCGTGCGTCTTCAAGCCTATTTCAAAAGCTTGAGGATCGCCTAAAAACACTAAGGATTGCTTTGCTCGTGTAAGCCCTGTATATAGAATAGGCTTTTGTAACATTCTAAAATATTGTTTAACCATCGGCATAATAACGATAGGAAACTCTGAACCTTGTGCTTTGTGAATTGAAGTGCAATAAGCATGTGTGAGTTCCATCAAATCTTGTTTCGTAAATGTGATTTCATTACCTTCGAAATCCACGACTAACACATCTTTATTTAAGTCATTTTCTTGAGCCCAAAATATACCGACGATAACGCCAATGTCGCCATTAAAGATATTATCACTCGGGCGATTCACAAGTTGCAGAACTTTATCGCCTTTTCTAAAAACAACCTCTCCAAAAGTGATTTCTCTTGAATCTTTTTCCTTTGGATTTAAAATATCTTGTAAGATTACATTGAGCTTTTTAATACCTGCAGCACCTTTATACATTGGTGCTAACACTTGGATATCACTCATATCGTAACCTTTCTTCACAGCACTTGCGACAACCTTTTCTACAAAGTTAGGTATTTGCTCTGTTGAACAATTAATAAAGCTTCGGTCGTGGAATCGCTGTGTAATATCTATGTCTTGACCGAGTTTCATTCGGTGGGCTAACTCTATAATACTTGAGCCATCTTGTTGTCGATATACCTCCGTCAAATTTACTCGAGGAATCACTTTAGAATCTATTAAATCTTTAAACACTTGACCAGGACCTACGGATGGTAATTGATCTTCATCTCCTACCAATATGATTTGAGCATCTAAAGGTACTGCGTTCATAAATTGATGGAACAACCAAGTATCGACCATTGACATTTCATCAATGATAATCAATTTTGCGTTTATTTCATTCTCTAATAAATCTTCGGGTTGTGTATCTTGATTCCAACCAATTAATCTATGAATGGTCATCGCTTCTAATCCTGTTGCATCGGCTAAACGTTTAGAAGCGCGACCTGTTGGTGCACCTAAAACGACTGGATAGTCGTTATTCTGATAATCATCGTAATTTAGTGATAAATCATGAATTTGTGCATATAATTCTACGATACCTTTGATAACAGTAGTCTTACCAGTACCAGGTCCCCCGGTTAATAACATCACCTTTGAATTGATAGCAGTTTGTAATGCGTCCTTTTGTGATGCAGCATACGAAACTTTGTTATAATCCTCAATCTCTCCAATTTCCATCAATACATCCGATTGTTCTATCTCGGTTAACTTTTGAGTATAAATATAATTTCGATAAAGATTTTGTACACTTTTTAATTCTGAGTAATATAAACTAGGTATCGCTAACTCATCTTGTTGTAGAATCAACTGATCATTTTGCACCAAATCATCAACTACCTGAGCTAAATCTTCTATTTCAATTATTTCGGAAGGTTCATTAGATAACATGTCTTGTGTTGTTTCAAGTGTATATGCTTTCGGTAAATAGGTATGTCCTTGTTTTACACATTCTTCTTCTAATACGTATAGTAACCCTGCTTTAATTCTTTCTACATCATTAAAGTGAATGCCTAACTTTCTCGCTAGTGCATCTGCTTTATTAAAACCTATACCACGCACATCATAAACAAGTTGATAGGGTTTGTTCTCAACAATATTAAGTGTTTCACCTAAATAAGCTTGATAAATGGACATCGCTAATTTCGGACCAAATCCAAGGTCATGTAATCTTACGATAATTTGTTCAGTTTCCTGATTACTAGCAATTTGATCGGCAATTTGCTTTTGTTTCTTTTTAGATAAACCTGGAACGCGCTCTAATACTTCTGGGTTGTTTAAAATGTCGTTGATTGCATTTTCGCCAATCGTATTTACAATATTTTGCGCTGTTTTTTTACCGATACCTTTAAATAATTCACTGGATAAGTAACTGATGATAGCTTCTTTAGTTTGTGGCAATTCTTTTTCAAATGTTTCAGCTTTTAATTGTTTACCGTATTTAGGGTGTGTAACAACTTGACCTTTGAAAGTATAGACATCTCCTTCAGTAACATCTGGAAAGAACCCTACAATCGTCGGCATAGAATCAAATGACTCGTCTGACTCAATCGTGTCGACTTTCAACACGGTATAAAAGTTGTCTTTATTTTGAAAAAGTATGGCGTCAACAGTCCCTTTGATCATCGACTGTGTAAATAATGTAGGGTCATCCATATGTTATTCCTCCTCTGCTATAGCTTTAAAGGTTGTGATTGCGTGTTGGCTCATATGATGTTCTGGGTTAATCTCAACCGCTCGTTCAAATAATTTAATCGCCTTGTCGGTGTCTTCAGTTTTCATATAAGTTGCTAAACCAAGATTATATAATGCATCTGTATGTTTTTCATCTAGTGTTAATACGTACTCTAATTGTTTAATTGCCTGGTCAAACATTTCTAAATGACAGAGTACGAGTCCGTATTGAAACTGTACTTCTACATCTTTTCGATCGTCCATTTCTGCAGCTGTCATAAAGAATGGTAGAGCTTCTTTGAATGCTTCCAAATGATTGAAAGACATACCTATCATATAATTCGTATCAATTTTATCTACGTTAAATTTTAACGCTTGTTGATATAACTTAATTGCGTCTTTAAATTGATCCACATTGTAATAGACGTTAGCTAAGTTGTAATAAATTGCTCCGTTTTCAGGATCTAACGTTAAGGCTTTCTGGAAAAAACGTTCAGCTTTTTCAATTTCTCCTGCTTCAGCCAATAATATTCCTGCATTTATGTAATTTTCAACCTCTTTTGGTTCAGCTTCTATATTTTCAAATAATGCTTTTAACGCTGTTTCAAATTGACCTTGTTTTATTAATTCATAAATTTGTTGTTGATTCACTTAAAAAACCTCTTTTCTGCATCTTATTATAACATTTTCATATAGGTGGAAACATTCATTTTAAAAAAAGAGATTAGAACAGATGCGGATTACAAAGAGTCTTTAATACTCTTGTTGTGCACTTGTTCTAATCTCTCACCTTAATTCATTAATGATTAAACGACATAACTCAATTGACCTGATTGTTTATACACGTCATCAATAGTAGCGCCACCTAGACACACATCACCATCGTAAAATACAACTGCTTGACCAGGTGTAATTGCTCTAACTGGTTCATCAAATGTAACTCGAACTGAATTATCGCTTTCTTTTGATACGAAAACTTTTGTATCTTTTTGTCTATATCTAAATTTAGCCGTACAATTAAAGCCATTTTCTAAATCGACAGGGTTCACAAATGAAATATCTGAAGCAATTAGATAATCACTATATAATGCTTCATTGTGGAAGCCTTGTTCAACGTAAAGCACGTTATCATTTAGATTCTTTCCTACAACAAACCATGGGTCGCCGTCTCCACCTATGCCAAGACCATGACGCTGGCCTATTGTATAATACATTAATCCTGCATGAGTGCCTACTTTTTCGCCTGCTAATGTACGCATGTCACCTGATTGTGCAGGTAAATAGTTAGATAAGAATTCTTTGAAATTACGTTCGCCTATGAAACAAATTCCAGTAGAATCTTTCTTTTTAGCCGTGGCTAAATCTTGTTCTTCAGCAATTTTACGAACTTCTTTCTTATCGATATCACCAATTGGGAACATGACATGTTTTAGTTGTGATTGAGATAATTGATTTAAGAAATAAGTTTGGTCTTTGTTATTGTCTACACCGCGTAGCATTTCTACATGACCATCTTCATGTCGTCTTACACGCGCGTAGTGTCCTGTCGCTACATAGTCTGCGCCTAATTTTAAAGCATGTTCTAAAAATGCTTTAAATTTAATTTCTTTATTACACATCACATCAGGATTTGGTGTACGTCCTTTTTTATATTCGTCCAAGAAGTAAGTAAATACTTTGTCCCAATATTCTTGTTCGAAATTCACCGCATAGTATGGAATTCCAATTTGGTTACACACTTCAATGACATCATTATAATCTTCTGTAGCTGTACAAACACCATTTTCATCGGTATCGTCCCAATTTTTCATAAATATTCCGATGACATCATAGCCTTGTTCTTTTAACAAGTGTGCCGTCACTGAACTATCTACACCACCAGACATACCTACAACTACACGTATATCTTTATTTGACAACTAATTTTCCTCCTTAAACTTATGATAAATTTTATGAATTTCCGTAGTTATATATTTAATCTCTTGTTCTGTCATTTGTTCATTAAAACTAAATCTAACGGAATGATTTGCTCTATCTTCATCTCCATACATGGCAACGAGTACATGGGAAGCAGTTGTAGTACCAGCCGTACATGCTGACCCTGAAGAGACATAAATATTCGATAAATCTAATAACGTCGACATCGTTTCAACATCGATAAATGGGAAATAGAGATTTACTACATGACCTGTAGAATCAGTCATTGAACCATTGTATTCGAATAGAACTGAACGTTCTTGTAATGATACAAGAAATAAATTCTTTAAGTTCATTAAATGAACATTGTTTGCATCTCGATGTTCATTCGCTAGTTTCAATGCTTCTGCAAAACCAACAATTTGAGGCACATTTTCTGTACCTGCTCTTCTTTTCTTCTCTTGTTCTCCACCTAATTGCGGAAAGTTTATTGTAGTCCCATCTTTAACTATAAACGCCCCAATTCCTTTTGGGCCTCCAAACTTGTGTGCAGTTATACTCATAGTATCAATATCGAAGTCATGAAAGTCTATCTCTAAATGGCCAACAGCTTGAACTGCGTCTACATGGAATAACGCGTTAGATTTAGAAACGATAGCATCGATGTCATACATTGGTTGAACGGTACCTACTTCGTTATTAACAAACATAATAGAAACTAATATTGTTTCCTCAGTCATCGCTGCTTCTAATTGATCTAATTTAATAAGTCCTTCATTGTCTACATCTAAATAAGTAACGTCAAAGCCTTCTCTTTCTAGTTGCTCAAATACATGAAGTACAGAATGATGCTCTACCTTAGAGGTAATGAGATGATTGCCTCGATGTTTATTTGCGTATGCAATACCTTTAATAGCGGTATTATTTGATTCTGTCGCACCACTTGTAAAGATAACTTCACTTGTCTTCGCGCCTAATCCTTTAGCAATTTGACGACGTGCATCATCTAAATATTTACGTGCATTTCTGCCAACACTATGAATTGAAGAGGGGTTACCAAAGTGTTGTTGATACACTGCAGTCATCTTATCTATAACTTCCTCTTTAACTGGCGTGGTTGCAGCATAATCCGCATAAACTTCCATGTTTGACACTCCTTACAATTTTATCAATGTTCCAATGATAGCACCATCTAATTAAATTTTCTAGTCGTCTGTTTGAAAATGTCCATCTTCATCAATAGAGTTATAATCCTCCAATAATTTTAATGTATCATCGACATTTGATTCTTCTTGTGGCGTTAATGATACATTGACTAATTTATTATTTTCAATTGACCAATGTGTAGCTTCAAACTGGGATTTTAAATAATCATCATGTGTAACGATTAATACTTGGCCTGTAAAGCTGTCTAACATTTTTAAAATTAAATCTTGTGTAGCAATATCGAAATAGTTGGTCGGTTCATCTAATATGAGTAAATGTGGATTAGAAAAATATAAGAGAACAAATTGTAATCGACTTTTTTCGCCTATGGATAGATTTGAAATTGGTTGAGTGATTTTGCGTTGATCAAATCCAAATGAAGCAAGTATCGTTTGCGCTTGGCTCCGTGCCATACCATCCATATCTAATAACATCGATAGCGGTGTACTTTGATAATCCAAATTAGCATTTTTTTGGTCGAAATACGCGATTTTTAATGAAGGAGTAACATATACATCGCCTTCATCAGGAGCAAATTGTTGACTTATTAACGCAATCAATAATGATTTACCACTACCATTCGGACCAGTCAGTAATATATTTTCATTATGTTTTATTTCAAAATTCATCTCATTAAAAATAATTTGATTATTTATTGTTACTGACACATCTTTCATAGTTACTAAGAATTTCTTATTTACACTATGCTGATTAACAAAATGAAAATGCCTATTATCTTCATTCGGTTTTTGAGTATTGAGTTTATCAATCTTTTGGTTGAGTTGAGATTCTTTAACTTTTGCTTTTTGAGCGAGTTTACTTAAACGCTTCTGTTCTAATGGATTACGCACACTTGCCGACTGTTTAGCAGAATGATGCCAATCTTGAACGCGTTGAATAGTCGATTCCAGTGCTTTGATTTCCTTTTGCTTTTTTTCATATGCTCTTGCTTCTGTTTGGCGTTCCACATCGATAATTGATTGGTATTGACTATAATTACCTACAAATTTTCTTGTGCTATCCGGACTGACTTCAATAATATGACTGGCAGTTAAATCAATGAATCCTCGATGATGCGACACAAATAATAGACTACTATTACTACGGTTAATATATTTTACAACTTCATCTATCATTTCATGGTCTAAATGGTTAGTAGGTTCATCTAATAATATTAAACTGCGTTGCGAAATCATTGCTCTCACTAATGCTACTTTAGTTTGTTGTCCGCCACTCAATACAGATAATGTTTTATCTAAATCTTCCTCAGATAATGCAAATTGTTTAGCCACTCGTATAATACGTTCTTCAATTTCATAACCATTATGTTCAATATAATCTGAAATATATTCATAATCTGTTGTAATTTTACGCTTCAATTCAAACAACTTAGGATACCAAGACATAATGTAATCTAAAGCAGTAAATTCCTGAAATTGTGATAAATCTTGTTCCATTAAATAAGCTGTCTCTTCATATTTATTAAAAATGGAACGCAGTAATGTCGTCTTCCCTATACCGTTCTCACCTATCACTGCGATATGTTCCCCTGGTTCTACCTTAATATTAACGTGCTTTATCAGTTCTTTACCATATTTCTCGAAAGGTTTTTCTTCAAAATAAAATGACATACCTATTCCTCACTTTCGAAGATATGACATGTCATAAACGAACTCATTTATATTCTGTTATTTTATATAACACGGGCTTTTTAAGACATAGACATATCCCATAATTTATTTAATATATTGTTATTAATTAATTGTTTCTTATGAGTTATATCCATCGTCTTAATTTAAGCCACCTAACGTTTTATTTGGGTATATTATAACAGTGAGCAATATTTTACGCAACTTTCTTTTTGACTGTTATACTCTTTATATTATTAAAATAAGGAGAGTTAAGGACGAGATGAAACGTTTAAATCTTTCAGCATTAAATTTAGTACCTATTCGTGAAGGTCAAGAAGATAAAGATGCTATTGCTGATATGGTCACATTAGCTCAAAATTTAGAATCATTAAATTATCATCGTTATTGGATTGCAGAACATCATAACGCTCCAAACTTGGTAAGTTCTGCGACAGCACTATTAATTCAACATACTTTAGAGCATACAAATCATATTCGTGTAGGTTCAGGAGGCATTATGTTACCTAACCATGCCCCCCTCGTTGTAGCAGAACAATTCGGTACAATGGCCACGGTCTTTCCTAATCGTGTAGATCTAGGTTTAGGTAGAGCACCCGGCACAGATATGATAACGGCAAGCGCACTGAGAAGGGATCAACATAACGGTGTTTATGAATTCCCTGACGAAGTTGAACAATTAGCCACATATTTCGGACCTGCTAATCAACAGGCTTATGTACGTGCTTATCCAGCAATCGGTAAAAATGTACCTTTATATATATTAGGATCGTCTACTGATTCTGCTCATTTAGCTGCGAGAAAGGGATTACCTTATGTATTTGCAGGTCATTTTGCTCCACAACAAATGAAAGAAGCTATGGAAATATACAAAGAATTATTTGAACCTTCAGATGTATTAAGCGAGCCTTATATGATTGTTTGTTTAAATGCGATCGTCGCAGATACTGATGAACAAGCTCATTATTTAGCAACAACACAAGCTCAAGTGATGACGAGTATCACGCGAGGCAAAATGCAACCTGTCCAACCCCCTACTGATGATTTAAAAGGACTACTAACGCCTAGAGAATATGAAATGGCGCAAATGCGTATTCAACACTCACTCGTTGGATCAGAAGAAACAGTTAAACAAAAACTTAATCAATTCATACACGATTATGGTGAAATAGATGAGCTCATGGCTGTTAGTTATATCTATGACCAAACAGCACAACTTGAATCTTATAAAAAGCTAAAAAATGTAGTCGAACAACTGTAAGTTGTTATTATAAATAAAAAGGCTTAATCCATTTGGATTAAGCCTTTTATAATAATTAACAACTATTCATTTTCTTTGTCGTTTTCGTGTTGTCTTCGCTACCGCCTGTATATTTATCAATTTGTTCTGAAGCTTGTTGTGCTTTTTCATTATCGCTATTTTTTAATTTGTCTGAAACGTTTTTTGCAGTTTCTTTAGCTTTATCTAAGAAATTTTCAGCCATGTTTTACACCTCTTTTAATAAAGCTTATTGGTCTTTGTTATTACCTTTAAGTTTATCGATAGTTTCGTTAGCTTTTTCTTTTGCATTTTCTACAAATTCTTTCGCTTTTCCAGAACCTTTATCTTCTTTACCTTCATTTTCTAAATCTTTATCGTCAGCTAAATTACCTACAGTTTCTTTCATGTTACCTTTTGCTTGTTCAAATTTACTTTCATCAGCCATGATAAAGAACCTCCTTAATACTTATGTATTAGACATTCCCGTTTAAGAAAAATTATAAACATATCATATTATATTTTAAGTTCTTCACTATTAAAAATGAAAATTATTAAATATAAAACATATAGCCGTCTAAATTGTTCGTTTCTTTATATTCTGCTAAATACTTTAGAGTCGTATTATCTAATACATCTCGTACTGCATCGCGCATTCTTATCCATAATTGTTTCTGTGCTGGGGGTTCAGATTCGATACTTTCTACAAATGTAATAGGACCTTCTAATAATCTTATAATGTCGCCAGCAGTTATTTCTTCTGCTGGTATACGCAATTGGTAACCACCTTTGGCCCCACGGACACTTCGAATTAATCCTGCATTTCTTAAAGGTCCAACCAGTTGTTCTAGATACAAATCACTTAAATTATTTTCTTCAGCTATTGATTTCAATGAGACACAACCTTGACCTTGTTTCTTAGCTAAAGATATCATTAAAGTTAAACCGTATCTCCCTTTTGTTGATATTTTCATATTATAACCTCACTTAATTCGAATACTATATGATAACATTCTATCATTTTTTACGTTAATATTATATTAGAAAGGTGTTGAATGATTTTGACTAATGAACCATTAGCTTCCAAAATGAGACCAAACTCCATAGACGATATTATTTCACAGCAACATCTTGTCGGCCCTAAAGGGATTATCAGGAGAATGGTTGAAACAAAAAGATTATCTTCAATGATTTTTCATGGTCCACCAGGCATTGGTAAAACAAGTATTGCAAAAGCCATTGCAGGAAGCACACAATTTAAATTTAGACAGTTAAATGCTGTTACAAATACAAAAAAAGATATGCAACTCATTGTAGAAGAAGCTAAGATGTCTGGACAAGTAATCCTATTGTTAGACGAAATTCATCGATTAGACAAAGCTAAACAAGATTTCTTATTACCTTATTTAGAAAATGGAAAAATCATACTCATCGGTGCCACGACTTCTAATCCATACCATGCAATAAACCCTGCAATTCGTTCAAGAGCACAAATATTTGAGTTGTATCCATTAGATGAAAATGACATTAGAGTTGCTATTGAGCGTGCAATCGAAAATGCTGAAGATGGTCTAGCATCTTATCATCCACAAGTTGAAGAAGGAGCAATTGAGTATTTTGCTACACAAAGTCAAGGAGATGTCAGAAGTGCATTAAATGCTTTAGAATTAGCAGTATTAAGTGCACAACCAGAAGACGACGTCAGACATGTTACATTGCAAGATGCAAAAGATTGCTTACAAAAAGGTGCATTCGTCAGTGATAAAGATGGCGATATGCATTATGATGTGATGAGTGCCTTTCAAAAATCAATCCGAGGTAGTGATGTCAACGCTGCATTGCATTACCTTGCCCGCTTAATTGAAGCTGGAGACCTACCAACAATTGTACGTCGTTTGCTTGTAATTGCTTATGAAGATATCGGACTTGCTTCACCTGGTGCTGGTCAACGCACGTTAGCTGCTATTGAATCAGCTGAAAGACTAGGCTTTCCTGAAGCAAGAATCCCATTAAGCCAAGCCGTAATTGAACTATGTCTTTCACCTAAATCAAACTCAGGCATTAAGGCAATTGATTCAGCATTGTCTGATATTAGAAAAGGCAACGTCGGACAAATACCTAATCATTTACGAGATGGACATTATTCAGGTGCAAAAGATTTAGGTCGCGCAATAGGATACAAATATCCACATAATTATGATAACGGATTCGTTGCGCAACAATATTTACCGGATAAATTAAAAGATAAAATATATTATGAACCTAAAACAACTTCAAAAACAGAACAACAGTTTAAATCAATTTTCGAACATATTAATCAATCACAACACAAAAACAAGTAATGATTTAAAACAAAATAGAAGCCGGGACATAAATACCTAGCATTAAGCCCATCAAAGATTTTGATCTTTGATGGGCTTGTTATTGCTCGCTTACCTAGGGGGCTGGGTCGAGCCTCGTTCTCGACCCAATCACAGTGGTATACAAGTGACCATTGTCACTTGCATTAAGAAGTACTAGCTTCAAAATATATCTATTTTGAAGCTAGTACTTCTATACAGGTGTCTCGCAAACAACACTTAGTTCTTATATATTATTACTACAAAAAAATAAGACACTTTCGTATAATTTAATAAAAACCACTAAACCAAATTAACGAGGTGTCTTATGTATAAATTTATAACATGTCTCAAGAAACTCTACTGATGGAAACTGAAATGCTTATCCCTGACAAAATACCGTACAAATTGTAAATCATTTAGTAAAAAAATTCTAGAAAATGAATTCAACCATTCCTATGGTGCCTCTTCTTATCATCCTAAAATGTTTTTATTTTATCTCTTATCTTTGATACGTGTGACTGGTATATCTTTTAAAATGTCATTAATAACATAACTTGAACAAATTAATCCTACAACGCTTGGAACAAAAGCATTTGAAGATGGTGGCATTTGCCCTTTTCTTGATGGCGCATTTGCATCTCCAACTTTATCTTTGACGTCTTCTCTAATAACAATTGGACTTTCATCGGAAAAAACAACTGGTATTCCGCGACGAATGCCTAACTTTTTAAGTTTTTGACGTATAATCTTCGCCATAGGATCTGTATGTGTCTGAGAAATGTCTGCAATTTGGAAACGAGTAGGATCTATTTTATTAGCAGCTCCCATACTTGAAATAACTTTAATATCTCTCTTTAAACATTCGTTCATTAAATGTACTTTATACATTATTGTATCACTCGCATCGATAAAATAATCGATGTCATACTCACTAAATAATGCTTCATACGTTTCTTCAGTATAAAACATATGTAACGATGTAACCTTACACTCTGGATTTATTAATTTAATACGTTCTTCCATTAAATTAACTTTACTTTGTCCTACAGTGGTAGTGAGTGCATGTATTTGTCGATTGACATTTGTTATATCCACATCATCTTTATCAATTAAAATAATATGTCCTATATTAGTACGTGCTAAAGCTTCTGCTGCAAATGAACCTACTCCACCTACACCTAATACGACAACTGTTTTTTCTTTTAATAGGTCTAGACCTTCTTGGCCATATGCTAATTCGTTTCTAGAAAACTGATGTCTCATTTAAATCGTTACTCCTTAAAATAATAATGATTCTTATTAAACTACTATGCTTTAATATGTATTATATCGAACGAAACAATGATTGCCAACGTAAGATTAAATCAACTAACTATCTAATTTAAATTTTGCATTTTAAACAAAAAAATACGCAAGACTTAAAGCCTTGCGTACCGATAGAGTCCGTCTGTGCCGTAGTTATAAAATGCTTGATCATTCGGCCTGCTATATAACAGGTGGGTGCCCTGTTTCTTGTTTTGCAAGTCCTCCTTTAGAGGCGTGTGCGCTGCAAGAAAACCTATTGAGCTCCCTGATCAAAGTGCGTTAGGCCCAAATAAAAAGCAAACTTACGAACACTACAGATGACTATCTTATGCTAAATATCATACCACATAATTCCTATTTAGCAAGGATTTGAACTTACATTTAGACTAATGACGGATACGTAAAGATAACTCTTCTAATTGTGCGTCAGACACTTCACCTGGTGCATTAGTTAATAAGCAAGTCGCAGATGCAGTTTTAGGGAACGCAATTGTATCACGTAAGTTCGTACGGCCTGTTAATAACATTACTAATCGGTCTAAGCCTAATGCAATTCCGCCATGTGGTGGAGCACCATATTTAAATGCATCCATTAGGAATCCAAACTGTTCTTGTACTTGTTCTTCTGTGAAACCTAATGCTTTAAACATCTTCTGTTGAATTTCTGCTTCGTGAATTCTTATTGAACCACCGCCGAGTTCATAACCGTTTAATACGATATCATAGGCATTAGCTTGAGCATTTTCTGGTTCAGTTTCTAATTTATCAATGTCTTCTGTTTTTGGTGCAGTGAAAGGATGATGTGCTGCAGTGTAACGTTTAGTATCTTCGTCATATTCTAATAATGGCCAATCAGTTACCCATAAGAAATTTAATTTAGATTGGTCGATAAGATCTAATTCTTTAGCTAACTTAATACGTAAAGCGCCTAAACTTTGAGCAACAACGTTTGGTTTATCAGCAACGAACATCACTAAGTCACCTGATTTAGCACCAGTTAATTGTAATACTTGTTCTACATTTTCTTCTTCGAAAAATCTTGCAATCGGACCACTTAATCCATCATCTACAACTTTAACCCACGCAAGACCCTTGGCACCATAAATATTTACAAATTCTGTTAAGCCATCCATATCTTTACGTGTATATTGATCGGCAGCACCTTCTGCTACAATTGCTTTAATTTCACCGTTATTTTCTACTGTATCTTTAAATACTTTGAAATCCATAGAGCGACCTAAATCAGATACATCTTTCAATTCCATACCAAAACGTGTATCAGGTTTATCTGAACCGAAACGAGCCATTGCTTCATTATATGTCATACGTGGGAATGGTCGTGGCACCTCTACCCCTTTAACATCTTTAACTACTTTTTGGAGCATTTCTTCTCCCATATCCATAACATCTTCTTGATCGACAAAGCTCATTTCAATATCGACTTGAGTAAATTCTGGTTGACGGTCAGCACGTAAATCTTCATCACGGAAACATTTTACGATTTGGTAATATTTATCGAAACCACTGATCATTAATAATTGTTTAAATAACTGTGGTGATTGTGGTAGTGCATAAAATTCACCTTCGTGTACACGAGAAGGCACTAAATAGTCACGTGCACCCTCAGGAGTTGATTTTGTTAACACTGGCGTTTCAATATCGAAAAATCCTGTAGAATCTAAATATTGTCTAATTGAACGTGTAGTTTGATGACGCATCTTAAATGTTTGTGCTAATTCTTGTCTTCTTAAATCTAAATAGCGATACTTTAAGCGAATATTTTCATCAACGTTTTGGTTCTCCTCATTAATCGCAAATGGAGGTGTTTCTGATCTATTTATAATTTCAATGTGTGAAACTTGAAGTTCAACTTGTCCAGTAGCAATTTTAGGATTTACTGTTTCAGGATCACGTTTTTTAACCGTACCTTTAACTTCAATGATGTATTCTGATCTTACTGTTTCTGCTGTCGCTAAAGCTTCTTGTGAAAAATCAGGGTTAAATACGATTTGAACAATACCTTCACGATCACGTAAATCAACAAAGATTAGGCCACCTAAATCTCTTCGGTTATGTACCCAACCTTTTAATACGATTTCTTGATCTAAATACTCTTCTGTGACTAAACCACAATACGTAGTACGTTTACTCATTTATATCTTCTCCTTATTAATTAAAAAAGTTTACTATTTCAGATAGTCGAATTGTTTCACTGTTACCTGATTCCATATGTTTTACGTTAATTTGATTGTTTTCTAATTCTTGATCTCCAATAACAACTGTATAGCGAGCTTTCAGTCTATCAGCTTGTTTCATTTGACCTTTAATCTTGCGTTCCATGTAATCTTTATCAGCTTTCACACCGTTGTGGCGTAATTTATTTAACAATTGTACGGCATAATCATCAGCTTCTTCTCCCATCGTAACGATGAAGAGATCTAAATTATTTTCAACACCAAGATCAATGCCTTCTTCTTCTAAAGCCATCAATAAACGTTCGATACTAAATGCAAAGCCAATGCCTGTTTCACTTGGACCATCTAATAACTCTAATAATCCGTTATAGCGTCCCCCACCACAAAGCGTTGTGATTGCACCATCATAATCAGGATTATCAATCATTAGTTCAAATGCAGTGTGCGTGTAATAATCTAATCCACGAACTAAGTTTGAATCTTCTACATATGGAATATCGAGCTCATCTAAATACTGTTTTACATTTGCAAAATATGTTTTTGATTCTTCGTTTAAATAATCGTTAATTTTTGGTGCATTTTGAATGGCTTCATGATTTTGGTCTACTTTACAATCTAGTATTCTCATTGGATTCGTGTGTAGTCTAGATTGGCAATCAGAACAAAACTCGCCTATCACAGGTTCAAAATGTTTAACTAACGCTTCATTGTATTCTTTACGTGAATCAATATCACCAATACTATTAATTACAAGTTTCAAATGTTTTAAACCGAATGATTGATATATATGCATAACCATCGCTAATACTTCGGCATCAATTGCTGGATTCTCAGCACCAATTGCTTCTACACCGAATTGAGTAAATTGTCTATAACGTCCGCGTTGTTTACGTTCATAACGGAACATTGGACCATTATAATAAAGTTTAACTGGTTGATTCGGTAAACCTTGCATTTTGTTCTCAATATATGAACGTACTACAGCCGCTGTACCTTCTGGTCTTAACGTAATGCTACGGTCACCTTTATCTTTAAATGTATACATTTCTTTTTGCACAACATCAGTTGAATCACCCACGCCTCTAGCAAATAAATCAGTGCTCTCAAATATAGGTGTTCTAATTTCTTGATAATTATATAATTTCATTAATTCATGTAATTTTGCTTCTATCAACTGCCATTTTTTGGTTTCTTCAGGTAAAATATCTTGTGTCCCTCTAGGAATATTTATCATAAACAACCTCTCCTTTTCGACAATAAAAAAGCCCCTTGCATGACTATACAGTCATACAAGGGACGAAACTCCGTGTTGCCACCCTTATTGGTTACAATAACAAAAAGTGTAACCCACTTCATACGAATAACGTTCGTTAAACGGCTTGTATAAGCACCTGTTCTTGTGTTTAAACCCAAAATTACTCAGCATAATGTTTCAGCCTAGCATTACGTCTCTACGCACAATTATTGTACTACCTGTTTCATAGTGAGTCTTCAAGAATCATAACGGTTTTAATATAGAATTCAAGTTATATGTTAACTGTTTTTGAAATGATTTGCAACATATTTAACCAGAGAAATAAGTTTCTAACCCATCGACTATGCCACGTTCTACAATTTGTCTGTGTAATCTATCCTTAATCATATTCTCATCTGTTGGATTACTGATATAGCCCATCTCTATTAATACAGCTGGTATATCAGTTTGTCTTAAAACTTGATAGTTTTGTTGTCTTGCACCTTTATTTGTCAACAATGCTTTTTTCTGTAAGCTCGCATTTAACGTTTGGGCTAATGTTTGTTGATTTTGTTTAAACCAATAAACTGTGCTACCGTTTGCTTTATCTGATTTTAATGCGTCGTTATGTATACTGATATAAGCATCACCTTTAATATTTCGATCATCAAGTGACACATATGTATCAGAATTACGTGTCATAGTTACAGTTGCACCTTTTTTCTCAAGAAGCTTTTTTAATTCTTTAGCTGTTTTCAAAGTGTAAGTCTTTTCTTTACTTTTTTTATTTGTATTACTGGAAGCTCCTTCATCACTGCCCCCATGTCCAGGGTCTAATACGATTGTTTTTTTCTTAAGTGGTTTTTTGTTAGGGTTAGCATCAGATTTGATATTGAGGTTGGTATGCCACCCAGCAATCCAACCTTTTTCTTTACCATTAGATGACTCTACTTGAATCCATTTTCCTTGTTCACTTACTTTGTTGAAGTTTTGCCCTTGGTGTACTTTATTTAATTCAGGATAAACAGGACTTGGTCCGGTTCTTAACTCAGCGTTCTCTGTAACATAAATATTATTACTATCTTTATCATTAACATTTAATAATGCAATGATTAAAATTACAAAGAAAACAAAAGAAATTGCGATAATTAATGAAGGTAAATTTAAAAGATTATGTTTCTCTAACCATGCGATGATTTTTTTCATATTATTTTGCCATCCTGACTTTCGTATATAACAGTCACAGGTCCATCGTTTGCGATATCTACAAGCATGTCTGTACCGAATTCACCTGTTTTAACTTCAATTCCGTAAGCACGTAATGCATCATTGAACTGTTCATACATTTCTTTTGCTTCTTGTGGTGGCATAGATTTAGCAAAACCTGGGCGGTTTCCTTTTCTAACATCTGCATATAATGTGAATTGAGAAATAGATAGAATCTGACCTTCAATTTGTTGAATATTAAGATTTAACTTACCACTTTCATCTTCAAATAATCGTGCATTAGCGATCTTTTTAGCTAAAGTCTCTATGTCAGCTTTAGTTGAAGATTGGCCAACCCCAACGAGTAAACAAAAACCTTGATTTATACTATTTTCAATGGATTCATTAGTAACCTTTGCTTCTTTTACTCTTTGAACCACTATTTTCATTTATGTTGCACCTCTAATTCCATACTCTCGTGACGGTATACACATCTCCGAGCTGTTTAATTTTATCTACAACTTGGTATACTTCGTTTACATTTTTTACCATAACGCTAATATTAATAACTGCATTTTTATCCACATCAGATCTACCAGCAAATTTGACAAGGTTGCTCTTTGTAGAATTTACAGCCTGTAATATTTCATTAAGTAGTCCATTTCTATCATATGCATTAACTTCTAAATCAACTTGATATCGTTGTGAAGAGTCTTTAGAACGCACCCATTCTACGTTAATTAAACGGTTTTGTTCGTTTCTAATATTTGGACAATCAGTTCTATGTACCTTTATACCATGACCCTTCGTGATATAACCTACAATATCATCTCCTGGGATTGGATTACAACATTTTGATAATTTGATCAAGACATTTTCAATACCTTCAACATAAACTCCACTGTCAGTTGTAATGCCGTCTTTTATAGGGATTGATTTGCTTATTTCTTGTGCTTCGTTAAGTGCTTTCTGTTTATCTAAAATACGTTGCTTTTCTGTTAATTTATTTGCGATTTGTAACGACGTCACACCGCCGAACCCAACTGCTGCAAATAAATCATCTTCATTTGTAAAGTTATATTTCTCATTTACGATTTGAATATTTTCATCCGTTAAAACATCTTCAACTCTAAATCCTTGATCTTTAATTTCCGCTTCGACCATGAACTTACCTTTTTCGATGTTCGATGAACGATCTTGTTTTTTGAAGAAACTTCTAATTTTACTCTTCGCACTTGAGGATTTAACAATTTTTAACCAATCACGACTTGGACCATATGAATGTTTACTCGTTCTAATTTCAACGATATCACCTGTTTGCAAGACATAATCGATTGGTTCTATTTTACCATTTACTTTGGCGCCAATCATCTTATTTCCTACTTCACTATGAATCGAATATGCAAAGTCTATTGGAACGGCACCATAAGGTAATTCGATAACATCACTTTCAGGCGTGAAAGCATACACTTTATCACTTTGTAAATCAAACTTCAGTGTTTCCATAAATTCTTGCGCATCTGAAGTGGTATTATCTGTTTCGGCTAATTCTTTTAACCAATTCAGTTTTTTATTAAAATTCTGAGATTCGTCAGTAACTTGTTTGCCTTCTTTATATGCCCAATGCGCAGCAACCCCATGTTCAGCTATTTCATGCATTTCAAAGGTACGAATTTGAATTTCTAATGGATCACCGTTAGGCCCAACAACGGTGGTGTGTAATGATTGATACATATTTTGTTTAGGCATTGCAATATAGTCTTTAAATCTACCTGGCATAGGTTTCCATAAAGTGTGAACTAAACCTAATACAGCATAGCAATCATTAATCGAATTAACGATCACTCTTATAGCTAATAAATCAAATATTTGATCAAATTGCTTCTTCTGTTTCACCATTTTTCTATAAATGCTATAAATATGCTTAGGTCTACCGTTAATTTCACCATCGATTTTCATTTTAGTCATATCTACATTAATACGGTCAATGGCATTTTGAATGTATTCTTCTCGTTCGCTTCTTTTCTTTCTCATTAAATTGACAATTCTGAAATATTGCACGCTATCTATATATCGTAAAGAAGTATCTTCTAACTCCCACTTAATCGTATTAATACCTAAACGATGCGCTAATGGTGCGTATATCTCTAAAGTCTCTCGAGAAATACGAATTTGTTTTTCTCTTTTCATTGCCTTTAACGTTCTCATATTATGTAGACGATCAGCTAATTTAACTAAAATGACACGCACATCTTTAGCTATAGCAATAAATAACTTACGGTGATTTTCAGCTTGTTGTTCTTCTTTTGATCTGTATTTCACCTTTTTAAGTTTAGTCACACCTTCAACGATGACTGCAATTTCTTCATTAAACATGCCTTTTACATCATCAAATGTATAAGGTGTATCCTCTATTACATCATGTAAAAACCCAGCGACAATGGTAGGCCCGTCTAAATGCATTTCAGTCAAAATACCTGCGACCTGAATGGGGTGCATGATATATGGAAGGCCATTTTTACGAAATTGTCCTTCATGTGCTTCATATGCGATATGATAACTTTTTAGCACAAACTCATAATCTTCTTTTGTTAAATATGATTTGGCTTTATATAATACCTCATCCGCACTATATGGATATTCATTATTCATTTGAGACCCCCCATTCTATTTTAAACATCAATTTCAATATTTATCTGTCATATTATTACAAAAATTCAAGATAAGAAAGAAATTTAACATGATATCATTGTTTACTTGTTTTACCCATATAACGATAGTAAAAGTACGATTTTCATAATAATAAATACATATACTGTATTTATTATTATGCACCTAGTAGTTACTTGAAAGTGTGATTGATGACAAGTTCTAAATGCAAATTTCTATTTCGAATACGTATTATCCTTAGGTTTAAGTTACTAATATGACATTATAATTCTTACTCTATAATTTTTGATAATAGTTATATAATACTACATGTTATTAAATAAATAAATGCGTTCAATAGATGAAATAACATTTTGTATAATGCGTTACAGCAATTTAACTAAATTGGAAACATTTCCATCTTAGTGTATAAATATTTGGCATAGAGAAAAACCAAATGACCGCCAACATCTTTGGCATCACTTGGTTTTTAATTAATATTTACACTTTCTATTATTCGTCGTAAGAGATTAATCGCATAACATCATAATCTTTTAATTTATCAATACCATTTAAATATTTAAGTTCAATTATGAAAGCTAAACCGACCACAATGCCGCCTAATTTTTCAACGATTTTAATCGTGGCTTCTACTGTCCCACCAGTTGCCAATAAATCGTCAGTAATTAATACGCGTTGACCTGGTTTAATAGCGTCTTTGTGCATTGTTAAGACATTTGTTCCATATTCTAAATCATATTCATAACGCTCGACTTCCCTAGGTAACTTACCTTCTTTACGCACTGGAGCAAAACCTATTCCCATTGAATACGCTACTGGACAGCCGATTATAAAGCCACGTGCTTCCGGACCTACTATAAGGTCTACGTCTCTATTTTTAGCATACTCAACGATTTGATCCGTAGCATAACCATAAGCTTCACCGTTATCCATAATTGTCGTAATATCTTTAAAGTTTACACCCGGTTTTGGCCAATCACTGACTTCTGATACATATTGCTTTAAATCCATACAAACTTCCTCCTAGTTCTCTTTCATTTCATTTCTAATCCATTGTTTCAGATTACCGAAATCTTCATACAACAATCTTTTCTCTACTTCAATTCTTTCAAGGCGTGCTTGGTAAAATTGACTTGATTCAATCGCCGTCTTTTCAGAAGAATGATTTATTTTAATTATACCCTCTTGCTGTTGGATAAATTCTAAATCGATAAATACTTTCAGAATGAACTTCAGTAACTCAGGCTTAATATTTAAATAATTGCAAAGTTGCATCCCATCTTTCGATAAATCTGTCTCTTGCTTAGCAATGAGCGCTTTATAACATTGCTTAAAGGTTTCAATCTTTGGCATACCGTCAAAATATACTGAATGCTTATGATTTAAGACGAGATAAATTTGTGAAGCGTTAATCATTTGTAAAGTAACTTGCAATTCTTTAATTGTCGCAGGTAAATCTCTAAGTACATATTTTTCGTAATCGCGTGGCACATATTCGCCATAGAAATAATAATGCTCACCCAATTTTTCACTTTTTTCATGGATAAAATATGCAACTTCTGTATCATTTTCCTCGAAATTGGTTGTTTTATTTTTACTACGGTAATCCAACACTTGTAAATTATTACTTGCTAGATCTTGAATCATAAATTGAGGAGATTGATGACCGTTCCACTCATTAATTTGTAATGTACCGATAACATTGATAGGTTGTTGTTGCCCTAATTCGTGTACGAGTTTACCATTTTGCCAATAGAGGGCTTGAAGTTGACTTTGACCTATTACGAGTTTTAAATGTCTTTTATCTTGGCCGATACCTTTCGCTTGATGTACGTTAACATCTTGTAATTCAAAGCAAGGGCTTGCAAAATCAGTACCGAATGGTCGCAACCTTTCAATATCACGAATGTTATCAATCGTTATCTCAGATTCATTAATTTGCACGTCTACCTTTTTACTTGGTTCTAATGATGTTGTTTCAGCAAGTTGATCCATCCATGCATTTAACGCTTCTTGTAACGGCTCTACATTTTCAATAGGCATAGTCATACCAGCTGCCATATGATGACCACCAAATTTAGAAATTAAATCTGAATGACTATTTAATATTTCAAACATCGAAACTTGAGCGATACTTCGAGCTGAACCTTTCGCATGGTCTTGAATATCATCAATATTCAATATCAATGTAGGTAAATGATATGTTTCGACTATTTTTGATGCAACGATACCTAGCACACCTTCATGCCAATCTCTTTCGGCAAGTAGTAAGAACTTATTGCCTTGTTGAACTTGTGTCTCAGCCATTTCTAAAGCTTGTTCTGTGATTTTTGCAACAATATCTTTACGTTCTTGATTAAAGAATTCTACCTGTTCAGCGAGAAATTCTGCCTCGTCTTCAGAGTCTGACATTAATAATTCAGCTGCAAGTCCCGCATCTTCAAGTCTGCCCACTGCATTAAGTCTTGGGCCAATTACAAAACCGACCGTTTCTTCATTAATATCATCATTATAAGCAGCTTGCTTTAAAATGGACTTGATTGAAGGTGGACAATGATCATTTAATACTTCTAAACCTTGTTTAACCAGTGTTCTATTTTCATTAGTTAAAGAAACTAAATCAGCTATTGTCCCTATAGCCACTAAACCTACAAAGTATGACGGCGGTTGTGATAATAAAGTTTGTGCTAATTTATAAGCTACGCCCGCACCACATAGATATTTAAAAGGATAATCAAAATCAGGATGCATTGGATGTATGATTGAATGAGCATTCGGTAAAGTTCTACCGATTTCATGATGGTCTGTGACAATAACGTCAACGCCTAATTCTTGTATCATTTGAATTTCATCGTGACCCTGGATGCCATTATCTACGGTGATAATAAGTGATATACCTTCATCATATGCATTTTTAAAGGCCATTTCATTTGGTCCATAACCTTCTGAAAAACGATTTGGTATATACCAGCCAACGTGTGCACCAAGTTCTTTAAGCGTATTTACTAGTATTGTGGTTGATGTCACACCATCTGCATCATAATCTCCATAAACTAATATCTTTTGATTTTGGTCAATAGCAAAGTTAATACGTTCTACTGCTTTTGACATATCGCTGAGTTGCCATGGATCATGTAATGTTTGTGTACCTGATAGTATTGAGTCAATCGTATCTTCAGCAATGAAACCTTTGCTTTCTAATATTTTCTTGACTATTGGAGATAACTTAAACTTAGATGCAACTTCTTCTGATATTTCAGTTTCGGGTGTTTGAATATCCCAATTAAATTTAGATTTAATCATACGTCTCTCCCTCGTTTCCACAAGCCATTATACAAAAGATAACCTAAAATAAAAAGTAGTTTACCAGTGCCGTTACTTATTGTATTTATTTCATTTAAATTAAAAAGCCATAATTCATGATTTATCATGAATTATGGCTTCATCTGATTATTAAACGAGGATTTTTTCGTCGTTTGATTTTTTCTTCTTATGAACAACTAATTTGTTGTTATCTGATTTTTTCAACTGACGTTTTTTCATAATGCCCCATAAAGGAACAGCGACGAAGACAGATGAGAATACACCTGAAATTAATCCGATTAATAATGCTAATGAGAAATTAAAGATACTGCTTGCACCTAAAATAAGTAGTGCTATAACTACAATTACAACAGTTAATACTGTAGTGATTGAACGTGTCATTGTTTGACGTATTGATCTATTCACAATATCATCAATTTGTGACTTGTCAGTAATCACTTTAACTTTTCGTAAGTTTTCTCTTACTCTATCGAATGTAACGATTGTGTCGTTGATAGAATAACCGATAATCGTTAACACAGCAGCGATAAATGTGATGTCGACTTCAAGTCGGAATAAGCTGAATACAGCAACAATCATAAAGGCATCGTGTAATAATGACAAGATTGAGGCTAAGCCCATGCGCCATTCGAATCTGAATGTGACATACAAGATAATACCAATTGCAGCATACGCAAGTGCTAACATTGCGTTCTTAGCAAGTTCTTGACCAATAACTGGTGATACCGTATTGACTGAAGGATCTTTACCAAATTCATCTTTAATCGTTGATTTAACTTTAGAGACTTCATCTTTTGATAAATCCTTTTTAAATTGAACAGTACCTTGCTTGCCATTACCACCTATAGAAACCTGATCAGGTTTGAAATCTTTTTGTTCCAATACTTTCGTTACCTTTTTATCGCTAACTTGATCTTTCGAGTCAAAATCAACGCGTGTACCACTTGAGAAATCGATACCTAAATTCAATTTGAAAATGAATAAAATAATCGTTCCTACAAGTAATATTAAAACACTTAAAGAAAGTAATGGTTTAGCTAATTTCATGAAATTGATGCGTTCGTAAGGTGTTTTTAAATCGTGAACATCCTTACCTTCGTTGATATCATGAACATTCTTCTTATTAACACCAAACAACCATTTTGATTTCTTAAAGAAGTTTGATGAAACGAGTAATGATAATAAACCTCGTGATAAGAATACTGCTGTAACAAAGATCATTAAAATACCTAATAATAACATTGTTGCGAAACCTTTTACTGAACTTTCACCGAAGAAGAACAGTACTGCTGCAGCAATGACAGTGGTTAACTGTGCATCGACGATTGTTAAGAAAGAGCTTTTATTTGCTTTCTTATACGCTTGTTTAAGCGTTCGACCAATCTTGAGTTCATCTTTTATCCGTTCGTACATAATGATATTAGCATCGACAGCCATACCTACACCAAGCACAAGGGCAGCAAGACCAGGTAATGTTAACACACCGGAAATAAAGTTAAATGCTAATAACGTTAAGTAAATATAAGCAGTTAACGCTATTGTTGCAACGAGACCCGGTAATCGATAGAACCCAATCATAAATAAGTAAATTGCCGCAATACCAATAAGTGAAGCAAACACTGTTTTATTTAAGGCATCTTGACCAAATTGTGCTCCCACTGAGTTTGAATAAATCTCTTTTAAATCTACTGGTAATGAACCAGAATTTAATAAATCAGCTATTTGTTTGGCCTTTTTAACGCCTTCTTCACCATTGAAGTTACCAGAAATTTCAACGCTGTCTGAATTAATTGGTTTATCTACGGAAGCGGCAGATACGTATTTAGGCTTTTTGTGGTTTTCTTCTTTCTTTTTCTCTTTATGATAAGAATCGCCTTTTTCGTAATCTAACCACACAACCATCATATTTTCGCGTTTTTTAGAAATTTTTTCTGTAACTTTTCTAAATTTATCGCTATCTTTTACTTTAAATGTAACAGCGGGTTGGTTCGTATTTTGTTTAAATTCTTGCTTCGCAGAGCCCTGTTTCAGATCTTTACCTGTTAACATTACGTGATCATTAGCATCACGAATCGTTAAGTTAGCTTGTGAAGATAAAATATCTCTCGCCTGTGATTGATTTTTAACTCCGGCAAGTTGAACACGGATTCTGTTTTTATCTTCGACTTGAATCTTCGGCTCCGAGACCCCTAAGACGTTGACACGATTTTCTAGCGTTTTTGCAGTTGCTTTTACTGCTTTATCGTCTACCTTATCGCCTTTTTGAAGAGGGTTAACTTGATATAATACTTCGAAACCACCTTGTAAATCTAGACCAAGGTTTACATCTTTTACTACCTTTTTATATGTAAGTCCCATGCCCGCGAACAATAGAACTACAAGTAATAAGAACGCAACTATTCTACTACCTTTCTTCACTTGAACACCTCATTGTAAGCTTATGTTTTAAGAATACTCGATTAAATCATAATATTGCAAGTTAAAGTCTATAATTATGATTTTCTAACGGCGATATATATCTTAACATATTACATTGTTTGTAAAAACAAACACATGAAATCATTTTTACAATCCTTTCGATTGAACATGCGTCATTGTATCACTTTTGGTAAATTTAATAAAAATGACAACTACTATAGTATAACATGTATTGTCAATTTCCTTAAAAGCAAATCAAAATAAACAATGACCAAATATACCACTCATCCATTTTGTTTTTTTGAAATATAAAATGATATTTTCCAGTAAAAGTGAATAAATTTGAACAAATACAAAAACGATGACCTCTACAAATAGCTGTAGAAATCATCGTTTATTTTAATATGTGTAATATCAATGTCTTAAACACTTTACACATTTATTCTTCGTGAACCTTCAGTTTTACAACTATGAAGGATCAACTTGTTTGATTGCTGGTTTTTCTAAAGTAACTTCAGTGCCACTGCCATTTAAAGTTAATACAACAGTTGTTTCATCAACACTACGTACTGTACCTTTAATACCACCAATTGTAGTTACGCGTTGACCTGATTCAATTTGATTGATCATTTCACGATGCTGTTTTGCTTTCTTTTGTTGTGGACGAATCATTAAGAAATACATTAATACGATTAATAAGACAGGAAAAATAAACTGTAATGTATTCATTATTATAAAACTCCTTTCTAAAAGTTTTTAGGGTTGTCTACATTGAGCCCATACTGTTCGAAGAATTCTTCTTTGAAATCTAGAAGACGATCTTCACGAATTGCTTGTCTTACATCTTCCATCATCTTTAAGAGGAAGTGTAAGTTGTGATACGTTGTCAGACGAATACCAAATGTTTCATCTGCCTTGATTAAGTGTCTTATGTAAGCACGACTATAATTTCTACAAGTATAACAATCACATGCTTCATCAAGCGGTCGTAAATCTTCCGCATATTTGGCATTCTTTACGATCAGTCTACCTTGTGAAGTCATGCAAGTGCCGTTACGCGCAATCCTTGTCGGCAATACACAATCAAACATATCCATACCACGTATACTACATTCGATTAATGCATCAGGTGATCCAACACCCATTAAATAACGTGGTTTATCTTCTGGCATGAATTGTACAGTATGTTCAACCATATCATACATTACTGGTTTCGGTTCACCTACAGACAAACCACCAATTGCATAGCCAGGAAAATCTAATGCTACAAGTTCTTCGGCACTTTGTTGACGAAGATCTTTATATTCTCCACCTTGAATAATTCCAAATAAAGCTTGATCTTCAGGTCTTTGATGTGCTTTCAAGCATCTTTCAGCCCAACGTGTCGTTCTTTCTAGTGAGTCCTTTACATATTGATACTCTGATGGCATTGGTGGACACTCATCAAATGCCATCATTATATCTGAGCCTAAATCATTCTGAATTTGCATTGATTTCTCAGGACTTAGAAATAATTTCGAACCGTTGGTATGATGTCTAAACTCAACACCTTTTTCAGTAATATTACGTAAATTACTTAAACTAAATACTTGAAATCCGCCTGAATCCGTCAGTATAGGACCATCCCAGTTCATAAACTGGTGCAAGCCCCCACTCTTTTTAATAATATCATTTCCCGGTTGTAACCACAAATGATAGGTGTTTCCAAGGATAATCTTAGCATTCATTTGATGTAGTTCTTCAGGGCTCATTGTTTTAACTGTCGCTTTTGTTCCTACAGGCATAAACATCGGCGTTTCAAATGAACCATGCGGTGTATGAACGATTCCTAATCGAGCGCCAGATTGTTTACATGTTTTTATATGTTCATATGTCACTGCTGGCATATTTTATTTCAATCCTTTCACTATATGATTAACATAGCATCTCCAAAACTAAAGAATCTATATTTCATCTCCACTGCTTCTTTATATGCATTTAATATATTATCACGTGTACTAAACGCTGAAACTAACATTACGAGCGTTGATTTTGGCAAATGGAAATTTGTGATAAGTGCATCTATTGCTTTGTATTGAAATCCTGGGAAGATAAATATATCTGTCCAACCACTTTGCGCCTTAAATTCTGTATGATTTTGCATAATAGTTTCAAGCGTTCGTGTTGTCGTTGTACCAACTGACACAATCTTTTTACCACGTGCTTTTGTATCATTTAATAAGTCTGCAGTTTGTTGATCCATTTGATAATACTCACTATGCATTTCATGGTCATCTATATTATCAACACTTACAGGTCTAAATGTGCCTAAACCTACATGCAACGTTATAAAGGCAATGTTTACGCCTTTTTCACGAATTTGTTCCAACAATGCATCTGTAAAGTGTAATCCTGCTGTTGGTGCAGCAGCTGAACCAATCGCTTTAGCGTATACAGTTTGGTATCGATCAGGGTCATCTAAACGTTCTTTAATATATGGAGGTAATGGCATTTCTCCTAATTCATCTAAACGTTCTTGTAAAATACCTTCATAGTGTAAACGCATAATACGACCGCCCTGATTTAGTTCTTCAACGCATTCAGCCTTTATTTTGCCTTCTCCAAATGTTAAAACCTGACCTATTTTGACACGTTTAGCTGGTTTAAGTAATACTTCCCAATCGTTGCCTTCGATTTGGTTTAACATTAACATTTCTACCTTTGCGCCAGTTTCTTCTTTTAGCCCAAATAATCGTGCTGGCATTACACGTGTATCATTAAGAACGAGCGTGTCGCCTTTCTCAAAATAATCAATAACATCTTTAAACTGTTTATGCTCTGTTTCTCCAGTAGATCTGCCTAAAACAAGCAATCGACTTTGATCCCTATTTTTCAATGGGGTTTGAGCGATTAAAGATTCCGGTAAATCATAATCAAATGCTTCAATTTCCAAATTATTCCCTCTCTCCATGCATATTAAAATGTTCGAACGCATATGCCGTCGCTTTACGTCCTCTCGGTGTGCGCTCAAGGAAACCTTTTTGAATTAAAAATGGTTCATAAACATCTTCAATGGTCACACGTTCTTCACCAATTGATACAGCAATCGTATCTAGACCAACTGGTCCACCATTGTATTGCTTTAATATACAATTCATCATTTTATGATCAATATAATCAAGACCTTCATCATCAATCTGCAGCAACTCTAAAGAACGCTTTGTGGTACGAATTTTAATATAGTCATCATCTTCCACCTGTTGAAAATCCCTCACTCTTTTAAGTAAACGATTGGCAACACGTGGTGTGCCTCTACTTCTCTTAGCTAATTCACTCGCACTTTCATCATCAATTTGAGTACCAAGTACTTCTGCTGTTCGCAATATAATTTCTTTCAAATCTTGTTCTTTATAATATTCTAATCTTAGATGAACACCAAATCTATCACGTAAAGGTGCTGATAAACTACCTGATCTCGTTGTAGCTCCTATGAGTGTAAATGGTGGCAAATCTATACGAATACTACGTGCTTCCTCGCCTTTTCCAATGACAATATCTAAGAAGAAATCTTCCATTGCTGAATATAATACTTCTTCAACGACACTACTCAAGCGATGTATTTCATCAATAAACAAAACATCGCCAGGTTGTAATCCAGATAATATTGCTGCTAAATCACCAGGTCGTTCAATGGAAGGACCCGTTATTGTTCTCATATTGACTTCCATCTCGTTCGCTATAATATTTGATAATGTCGTTTTACCTAACCCAGGGGGACCAAATAACAACACGTGATCTAATGGTTCTTGTCTCATTTTAGCTGCTTTAATAAAAACTTCTAGATTTGACTTTATAGTTGATTGACCGATATATTGTCTTAATTTGGTTGGCCTTAACGACAATTCAAAGTTAGATTCGTCATCATGTAATGATTGATCTACCATTCGATCATCCATGTTTAATCCCCCTTATAATACATAATTTATCATATTAAGAAACGAGTAATTGTAAACCGCGTTTAACTGCGTCATCTACAGACTCAACTGTTTCTTTATTTAAGGCTTTTTCCACCTTTGTAAGTTCTCGTTTTGAATAACCTAACGCACCTAGAGCAAGTAACGCTTCTTCGATTAACGGTGATTGATCAGACGTTTCTTCGTGAGTTAGCACTTGTTGTTCTTCTGTATCATTAACTTGAACTTTACCTTTTAAATCTAAAACGATTTGTCGTGCTGTTTTCTTTCCGATACCTGGAAATTTAGTGAGGTACGCATCATTTTCATTTTCAATTGCTATTTTAACTTCGTTTGGCGTACTCGTTGCTAATATAGCAAGCGCAGATTTTGGTCCAATACCAGTTACTTTAATTAAATTTAGAAACATCTCTTTCTCTTCTTGATTTATAAAACCATAAAGTAACTGAGCATCTTCACGTACGATTAAAGACGTAAAGATTTTTAATTCATTATCTAAATATTTCTGAAATCGATAGGAATTGGGTGTCTGTATTTCATAACCAACTCCACCCGTTTCAACAACAACATGTGTTGGATATAATTCTGTTAAAGTTCCTTTTACATATGCATACATCTATTTTACTCCCTTACATTGACATACTGATTAATTCTACTTTAGAAATATGGTCAATGGTTTTTATAGATTCCATAATATCATCAATTTCCAAATCTGTTGCTTGTGCATCTAATGAAAGCGTAATAGTTGCTCTGCCTTCCATCGGGATACTTTGATGTATCGTCAGTACTGATAGGCTTAAACTGGATAACTTATTAAGTACATTCGCTAACATACCAACCATGTCGTTAACATATAGAATTAATGTAAATTCTCTCGTTTCTTCTTTTTTGTCATCAATAGGAAAAATTGTATCTCGATATTTATAAAATGCACTTCTCGATAAGTTATGTTGTTTAACAGCTTCAAATATGGACAGTGATGGATCTTTTTTCAAAGCATCTTTAATTTCAAGTGTTTTAACAACCGATTCTGGAAGTACGTCTTCTCTAATTAAATAAAACTTTTTATGATCGTTTGTGTCCATATTTAGCACTCCTATTCAACAAATTCGAATTCTCCACCTAAGATTCTTACGATATCGCCATTTTCACAGCCACGTGCACGTAAGGCATCATCAATACCCATAGAGCGCATTTGACGTGCAAATCGACGTACTGCTGGTTCACTATTAAAGTCAGTCATCTTGAATATACGTTCAATCGATTTACCACTTACTACATAAGCAGCATCATCATCACGTGTAATTGTAAATTTATCTTGATCTGGCGTATGTTTATAAACCACACGGTTAATACCCATTGCTTCATCGTCAACTTTGGTGAAATCTATGTCTTTCACTTCTTCTAATTTGTCAGCAATTGTGTATAGCAACTCATCAATGTGATCATGTTTGAAAGTAGACATAGGTATAATTTGCATTGTTTCATCATTTAATTGTTCTTTAAATAATTCTAAATTATCCTCTGCATCTGGCATGTCCATTTTATTCGCCACCAAGATTTGAGGGCGATCTTCTAATCGTTGCTCATAGGCTTTTAATTCTTCTTTTATCACTTTATAGTCTTCAAAAGGATCTCTACCTTCTGAACCACTCATATCAATCATGTGTACTATTACTTTCGTACGTTCAACATGTCGTAAAAATTGATGTCCAAGCCCTACGCCATCTGACGCACCTTCGATTAAACCTGGTAAGTCTGCCATGACGAAACTTCTATTATCTTTCGTAGATACCACACCTAAATTAGGCTTAATCGTTGTAAAATGATAAGCACCGATTTTTGGTTTTGCTTTTGAAACTATTGACAATAATGTTGATTTACCTACACTTGGGAAACCAACTAATCCGACATCTGCAAGTAATTTCAGTTCTAATGTGACATCAATTTCTTCACCTGGTTCACCATTTTCACTAAAATCAGGTGCAGGGTTCCTTGGTGATGCAAATCGTGAATTTCCACGACCACCGCGACCTCCTTTAGCAACCACAGCACGTTGGCCATGCTCAACTAAATCGGCTAATACTTCTTCTGTTTCTAAGCTCTTAATAATTGTGCCAGGTGGTACTTTCAATACTAAATCTTCTGCATTTTTACCATGCATATTACTACTTTGTCCGCCTTCGCCACGTTTAGCTTTGAAATGAGTTTGGTATCTAAAGTCTAATAAGGTACTTAAACCTTCATCTACTACAAACACGACATCTGCACCGTCTCCACCATCGCCACCAGCTGGGCCTCCAAACGGCACATATTTTTCTCTTCTATAGGCAGTTATACCATTACCACCATCACCTGCTTTAAGTGATATTTTAACTTGATCGACAAACATGATTTCACCTCTTTTTCTCAATTTACTTTTATCGTATCTTTTTTATTATAGCATTATCTAGCTTTGTAGAAAATAAAGACAAAAAAGAAACACCAGAAGTATAACTTCTGGTGTTACCGAAGACAAAAATTACTCAGCTGCTGCGTATACAGAAACTTGTTTTTTGTCGCGACCTTTACGTTCATATTTAACAACGCCGTCGATTTTAGCGAATAATGTATCGTCTCCACCACGACCTACATTTTCACCAGGATAAATTTTAGTACCACGTTGGCGGAAAAGAATTGAACCACCAGTTACGTATTGACCGTCAGCACGTTTAGCACCTAAACGTTTTGATTCTGAGTCACGGCCGTTTTTTGTAGAACTTACCCCTTTTTTAGATGCGAAGAACTGTAAGTTTAATTTTAACATTTGGTTGCACCTCACTTATAATTTAATCTAATATTTTCTTTATAGTCTTCTTCAATAGTTTGTAACGATACGAGCATCGCTTGAAGAATTAATTGCGCTTGTTCATTGTTTGTATCAACACTTCTGATGTGGAAGTATCCTCCATCATCGGCGTAATCGATATCTGGTTTTTCAGTCGTTAGTCCCATAATAGCATTCACGCTACCAAATAGAACTGCTGAAGCACCAGCACACACGAGATCATGTCCGTAATCGCCAGCTTCTGCATGACCATCCATAATCACGTCTGTTACTTGACCATCGTCATTTAATGTAACATCAACTTTAATCATAATTATGCGTTGATTTTGTCGATTGTTAATTTAGTGTAAGGTTGACGATGACCTTGTTTACGCTTAGAGTCTTTACGACGTTTATAAGTGAAAACAGTGATTTTCTTACCGCGACCGTGCTTTTGCACTGTAGCAGAAACTGAAGCACCTTCAACTGTTGGCGCACCAACTTTCACTGCGTCTCCACCTACAAATAGTACTTTATCGAAAGTGAAAGAATCACCTTCGTTTGCAGCTAATTTTTCTACAAAGATCTCTTGACCTTCTTCAACTTTAACTTGTTTACCGCCTGTTTCAATAATAGCAAACATACTTTGCACCTCCTATAATTTAAGTCACGCCAAATGCAGGTGACATTGAATGTACTTAAACCTGTATTTGAGCGGTTGTATGTAGCTATAAACTACTCAACTACTGCATTTTAGCATCAGCTATTCTTACTGTCAATCTTGAATTGCATTTTCGATGTAAATTTCTTGATAATTGGAAATAAAATCAATAATAAAATAAAATTCAAGATAAATGTTGGAATCATTCTAAATAATATGAAATTGACTACGTTCATATCAACGATACCTAAAATACTATAAATAACACCACTGTATACTTCAAAAACCATAGTTCCAAATAAAACTACTATAAATATCATTCCATGATCTCTATAAAATGTTTTGAAGAAAAAGTCCATCATCACTACGAGTAATATATATCCAAATAGATATAACCCATAAAAACTTCCAAAATATAAATCTGCCATTAATCCCAAGATAATAGATAATACAATAGATACACCAAAACTACGATAAATGCATAGCATTAAAAGATACATTAATGTTAAATGTGGTACAAAGATGATTGCTTTATCATTGATTTGCATTGGTATGACTAAACCAATAATCGTATCAATGTAAAATAATATTAAACCAATTAAGAAGTAGGATAACGTACGCATTACTTGTCCCCACTTTCTTCTTTTGGTAATGTATCAGGATCTCTCTTTCCGACATATACATGATTTAAATCTGATAAGTCAGCTGCTGTTTTTATTTTGACTTGTTTTGATAAACCATATTCGTCATTTTGAACTTTAGTAACTTCACCTATGTAAATACCTTTTGGAAGTTGATCAGCTAAACCACTTGTAACAACTTTATCCCCTTTTTTGATTTTATCTTTATTATCGACATCTGAAATGACTAACTCTTCATTTTTAGAATCGTAATGATCGATTAAACCGAACACATTCTTACCTTTATGTTGTATGTTTACAGATAAACGATTGGAACGTGCTTTCGTAGTAATTAAATCAACTTGAGAGGAGAATTGGTTGACCTTTGTGATACGACCTACTAAACCTTTCGAAGTCATTACGGCCATATTTTTATCTATTCCATTTTTAGCACCTTGATTGATTACTAATTTGTTCATCCATTGATCAGGATTTCTTGCCAAAACTGTACTTGATATCGGCTCATATTTTGAAATATCATCAATTTTCAATTCCTTTTTATATTTCTTGTTATCAGCTTTCAATCTTTCATTTTCGGCTTCAAGTTTTTTTAACTTTGCAGACTCATCTTTAGAATCTTTATCATTATTAAAGAAATTGCCGATTGAACCAGCGATAAATTGCGTAGGATAACTAACTACCCTCTGTCCTAAGGAAACTGAGTCACCCACATATTGTTCAACTGGTGATTGTGATTGAGAACGTAACGACATCCCAATCAACGCTATAAAAAGAATGATTGCACATAAAATAACAACCGCTTTGTTATTTTTAAAAAACTTTGACAACCTAAACACCTCAATTAACCATCTTATTATGTTCTGTTCTTATTTTATATTACTTATCTTATGAAATAAAGCACTAACCATATTTATGAATATCAAAATTGTTTGAAATTATATTTGATAATTTGATGTGAAAAATTTTCAAATAAAACCATTTATGTATCCATAAAAATATAAATATGTATATTAATATTATCAATATGATTACTATTAGCGATAATACAAGCATGAATAACAAATATAACTTGTTTAAATTTGTTCTAAATTCAACTTACCTCACGCTATCAAAGTATACCATTTCTTTAACCCTCGACCAATGGATTCGAATTCGATTACCGTTGCACTTTATTTTGCAATAAAAAAAGATGGCTGTCTCTTGTTAGAGAAACCATCTTTCTTAAGCTATCTGAAAAATTGTAATTTTGGTTAATAAAATATTATTTATTATCCTCTTTAGATTCATCTGTTTCTTTAGATTCGTTTGAATCCTTTTCATCTTCTTTATATAAAGTTTCATCTTTACGCCAACGTGCAAATAGATTTTGTGCTTTTGCTTGTTCATCAGCTTTTTTCTCGCTAGATTTTTCACTCATCATTACACACCAACCTTTTAATAATTTACTGTAATAAGGCTAACGCATTTTATAGTATAATTCAAATGTGTTACTCAAAGCTTGATGGTGTTTTTAACTCAATATTTTGACCCATTTTATTTAAGTCTTGTTGCATTTCAATTTCAGTTTTATATACTCTGATAGAATCTGAACCAAATTTATATATAATAAATTTATCATCTCTTTGGCCTGCTAAATATTTATCATTATACCCCATACGTCCTATGCCAGATACTGACATAAACTCTCTCTTATCAATAAAATTGAACACATTTTTAACTTGGCTCAATGGTACATTATTCAATAAATCATTATCTTCGACCGTATACCTTTCGCCACCGGTCATTTGTGAGTTTGGTGCGTTCTTATTCATAGATGGTTCTTCATTATGAACTGGGTTCCATGCTTGATCTTTTAAAACTGGTGCGTATCTCATAGCGAAAAAGACAATCATCAATATCGCAATGATAGCAATAATATTCTTTATTAACCTAAATATAAAACGCATGAACCACCCTCCATTTCTAATATACTATCATATTATAAATTCTATAAGTATATAACTACATCAGTCTATGGGCGTAATTCAAACATTACCATAGACCGATGTCAATTGGTCTTGTAAACTGTATGATATACATAAAGGAGTGAATATATCATGAGCATGCTAACTATCATACTTATCGCACTCTTAGTTATTTTATTATTTAGAGTTAGCGTTTCGATTATAAGAGCTTTAATATATATAGGTCTTGTACTTTTATGCCTTTATTTAGCTTATCAAGGTGCAATATACGCGCTAGATTATTTCAATGTAGATATCAATCAGTTAATTTATGATGTGAAATCTAGTATCTAATTGTCTCAACGTTTAAATAATCTTTACTATTCAAATTAAAAACCCACTATATCTGTAGGAGTCTGGGACAAAAATAATTGTCTCAGACTCTTTATCATTTAAAAGTGGCTACGAAACCTCTGTCAGAAAATTCGATTTCTGTCTATCTATTTCAAAATTTCAATCAATATATCCCTCTTCAGCTAAACTTAGATATTGATGGTCCCCTATAATAATATGATCTAAAATCTCAATACCTATGATTGCACCGCATTGGATGAGTCTTTTTGTTGTCTCGATATCTTCATTAGAAGGCGTGACCTCTCCTGAAGGATGATTATGAATGAGTATTATTGAATGACTAGATTGTTTAATGGCTTCATTAAATATTTCACGAGGATGCACAATTGAAGAATTTAATGTACCAATAAATATTATCTTTTGTTTAAACACAACGTTTTTAGCATCTAAAAATAACACTACAAGTTGTTCCTGTTTTAAATGCTCCATTTTAGCCATCATATAATTAGCGACATCTTTTGGTGAATTGATTTGAACCTTTTCTTCAACACTACCTGAATGCATACGCTCCCCAAGTTCAAATGCCGCCTTTAATGTTAATGCTTTATATACTCCTACTCCTTTGATTTGATTTAGATCATTTAATGAAAGTGACTTTAATTCCTTTAAATTACTGACTGATCTCAATAATTCATGTGCAATGTCTAAACTTGAATATCCTTTTCGCCCTGTATTAATTAGAATTGCTAACAATTCAGCATGAGACAATTCAGAGGCACCATGATTAAGCATGCGTTCTTTTGGCTTTTGATAATCTGCCAATTCATTGATTCTCATGATGTTTCATCTCCTTGTTTAAAATAGTATAGCAATATTGAAAGCTATAAATACAAATGGTAACAATGGTATTTTTTTATTTTTCTGATGTAAACACAAATGGTAATAGAGCCCAAAAATAGTGGCTAAAATACTTGTTAATAAAAGCATAATAACTAACGTGTTATATGGAAGTATGTAAGATAAGATAGAAAATATTAAAATATCACCATATCCTATACCTTTATGACAAAGAAAATAAAATAAGTGTGATAAAAGCGTTACTAAGATAAAAAATAACCACTCACCTGAAATTAAATAAAACACACAGAAACTAAATACAATAAAGACATGTAATGGTAAGGTGAAAGTTTTAAAATCATAGATTGCAAAAGTGAGTAAAAATAAATATGTAAGTAAATAAGAAGTGGAATTGATAGGAAAAGTGAAATAAAAAAAATTATAGGAATAAGTGCGAATAATTCACCAATCAAATATGTTCTTGAAATGCGTTGGTGACAACAAATGGAACGACCTCTAAGTTGGATGAAACTCCAAATAGGTATTAAACTAGTAAAACCTAACGGTTGATGACAATAATCACATGTATATCGACGAAATAAATATTTTAACGATAAATCTTCTACCTCACAAAATTGATATAAAAAGCTAAAGAGAACAGGACAAAATAATAATATATAAATCATCAGAACGCCTCCGTACTAAGTATAGCACGTATAAATCATAAACTTAACAAAATTATCATATTCCTAAAAACTTTTATAATTTTATACTTTTAATACAAAAAATGGAACTCATGACCGTGATCAGTTCTGAGTTCCACTTAAAATTAATTTAATCTTTTTTTACTTCTTCTACTGTTTCTTCTACTTCCTGACGAGAAATCTTTTCACGTCCATCTTTCATTGCTTTTAAAGATTTATGAGCTAACGCTAATGGTAATTTACAGAAAAGTCTTATACTGCGTTTATGTACCATAGTCATATATTCATCAGCCTTCGCCAAATTGTCCTCGGCATATTTAAATAAATCATCACGATTCATATCGTCTGGAACAAAACTTACACCACGTTCCTCATAATCTTCTTCTTCGTTGCGTAAAATATTTACGGCTTGTAGTCCTCGACCATAACCAATCGCAAGTTCACGATCTGTTTTTTCTCCTGCACAAACCTCCCATAACTCGGACAACATCACTCCGACAAGGCCTGCCACGTAATATGTATAATCGTCTAACTCTTCACGGGTACGAACATTCCAATTTGCTTTAGCCCATTTTGCCATGCCTTCAGCCATCTCACTAGAATATTCCGTAACGATTGACACTGTTTGATCAGGACAAGCATCAATCCAATCGCCTAACCGTATAGTAACCTCCGGCATTTTTTCTTTTACAGGACTCAATATTTCTTGATAACGCGTTTCATCAAATGAATGTTTTAATAAATCACTGACTTGTAATAATATTTTATTTTTAGTGTCATTATCAACATCTTCGTGATCTTCAATTTCATCAATCGCACGCATGATAAGATATGCTGACGCAACTGAATGTTTTAATTCCTTTTCCAAAAATGTAATGGGTATATAGAATGTACGACTCGTTTCTTTCAAGACACGCATCGCATCTTTTGGGAATTTTTTATCTGACATTTTTCCTTGCCTCCCTTTTTTAAATACTATCACATTATCTTAAAATAAAACATTATTCTTATGTCAAATAAACGATATTAATTTAATAAATTAACTATTAGAAAAAGTACCATTATGATACGCTAAAAAAGACATAATTACCTGTAGGAGGCTATTAATGAAAGATCAAAGCAAATTAATATTAAAAAAACTTAGTTCTTTCGCAAAATATGTTTTTATCTTAGCTATTATTTTACTTATTATTGGGGACACAGTAACGCCCAGCCCTAACTTTTTAAGTTATTTGTCAAAAACACTTGTCATCCTAGGCGTTATTTTACTAATGTTACCTGAAGTCCTTCACGGAAAGATTAAAGATATAGTCATTTGGATATCAATTTTATTAATTGTAATTATTTTAGTTGTCTTCATTATTTAATACAATATAGGTTGAATATTGAAATTTGTTTACCGTATGAAGCATAATCTATGTATTCCTACACATGTTTATAGGGATTACAACATAAATTTAAGGCTGGCACATAATCTATGCCAGCCTTTTTTAAACCTAAGGAAGGTTTTATTATTTATTTGTCACTGCTTGATTTTATAGTTATAAATAATGGAAGCAATACCTAAACCAAATAACATAAGAATCAAAACATAAATTGCAAATACCTCTGTCTTAATATGCACACAAAAAAGTAAAAATAATAAAAATGCTAATATAAAGTACACAGGTATCAATAACCTTTTTAATAATATCGGGCTTTCCACTGAATCACACCAATTTTTTAATATTAACATGTCATTTATTATTGAATGTAAAATACATGTCATAGTTGTAACAATAATGTAATTTAAATTCTATCATTTTTTTCAATTAATGACATTAAATTTATTAAATGGTCAATTTCAGTGCTTAACTGTCCCAGTTATGAAATATTTTTGTAGTAAAAATGCATAATTGTCTTACATTACGAAAATATTACATATATGGATTACCATACTTTTCGCAATAACGATAGAAGCCATTTTGATATAGATACGTCAGCTTTTCTATATTTTCAGTTGTATCAAAGTTCACTAATTGTAACACTTTTTGAGTAAATGATAGCGCAGCAGTTCCATTAGCAGTAACAAGATTGCCATCCGCAACTGATTGTTGAGACACAAAATGTTTGTCAGGTTGATAATTAACATAATTAGACCACAAAGATTGATCGTTACCCGTATGAATATATTGATTTAAAAAGCCATAACGTGCTAAATAATCGACTGCCCCACAAATTGCCCCAATGGCAATGCCTTTATCAAAAGCATCCTTTACTTTTTCTGTCACAGTAGGGTCCTCAATATTCCAGCTATCTCCACCAACTAACACAAGTAACGCTTCATCACCAGGATCATTTTCTAATGTATAATCTACTAACGTATTAAACCCACCTATTGACCTAACTTGTTGATGAGTTGAGATTGTTCGTATTTCCCACTCATCACTCTTGCTCAAAGTTGCACTTAGATACGTTGCTTCCCATTCAGCATATTGGTCTAATATAAGAAATGTTGCTATTTTCAATTTTATAGCCTCTTTTCGATTTTAAAATTTATTAAAATACAGATTCTTCATTTTTATGAAATCCATTTCTTCCGACATATCTATAAAATATTGTAGTTGCCATTTTTGCGTTTGGCTGGCAGTTTTATTTAAATTTGTTTCCCATGATGGATACACACGAAATGCCATTTTACCCTTGTGTTTATTTGAAGTAATGAGGCCTTTGTGTCTTAAAAGTTCTTTCGGAAAAATGAACTGTCCTTTATAGTTTTTATCTAATATATTAATCACTAAAAAGTCTTGCATGATTTCGAAATGAAATGGAATATTTACATTGTCCTTGTTTTTGTGCCATATTGCGACAAAATAACCTTTTTTCTTAGGTGTCTGTTTTGCTAACCGACTTTTAAAGGTTGTGTTTTGAACAGAAAATTGAAATGCTTCATATTCAACGTTATATCTTTCTTTAGTAGGGCTATCTATACTATCTATCTCCATATAAGACAGTACATATTTTATAAATTGATAAGAACTAAAATCATCCAAAACTTTTTTCATCACATTCACTCATTTTTTTATTTTAATTACTTAAACTTCTTCAAGTGGGAGGTTCATACCTTTCCATCCCTCAAGTGCTCCAGCTAATTCATAAGCTTCAAAGTCGTTCTTCAATAATTCTAGTAGTGCAACCTTTCCTAGTATTGTGCCACCTGTCCAATCATATACGACATAAATGTAATCCTTAGATAATGTATCTAACTGCTCTTTCAATTCTTTGGCAGGTATTTCAATAGAATTCTTTATTTTATCTTTTTTTACTTTTTTTGGAGCATTTCTTACGTCAATAACTTTATATTTATTCCCGTCTTTTTCCATATCTTCTAAAACTTCATGATGGTTAATATACAAACTTAAATATGTTTCTAATAATTCAATTTTCTTCTTCATTTTCCTCATCCTTTAATAATTTATTTTTTAACTTGCTTATTAAATTATAAAAAGTCTCCTTTTCTTCTGAAGTGAAAGTTTCAAACATACTAGATACTAATTCATAATTTTCTGGTAAAACTTTTTTTAATACAGTTAATCCCTCTTTCGTAAGCTGTACATAATTAGTTCTTTTGTCTTCTTCATATAACTTTCTTTGAATTAAACCTTTATTCTCCATCCCTTTTAAAATGCCAGTAATAGTAGATTTTTTACTTCCTATCTTTTTTGATAATTGTGATGGCGCTAATGTCATATCTTGTTCTTTAGTTAATAACATCATAATTGTAAATTTTGCATCTGATATTTCGTACTGTTGCATTAAATTATCGTGCTTTTCTTTCATTAACTTATAAGTTTTCTGTAACTCTAAATAAAGCATTACAGAATTCGGATCTAACTCTGGATAATCTTGTCGTAAATTTTTAAGTCTTTTAAAAGAAGGACTATCGTATAAATAAAAATCTTTCATGAAAACTGCCTCCTAATTAGTTAGGTACCTAACTAATTTAATGATATCATTATTTGTATATTTACACAAACATCTTTAAATAAAATATGATTTTACATCGCTTTAAGTTGATAAGAGGCAGCACCATAGAAAATATTAAATTTTTTCTGGAATCGTTTCTACTAAATGTTTCTCAATATGTGTGGTATCATTTCAGTTACCATTGGTAGAGTTAATTGAGAGTTGTTAAAACTTTTAATTTAAAGACAAGTCGTTAAATTGGTGAGGTTGTACTTTATAATTTACGTAATTGTCATATTTTATAATAATCATATATAAAAAGTGATGTTGCTTGCGAGACACCAGAGGGAGCAGGATGTGTGTCGAGACCGAGGCTCGACCCAGCCCCCTAGGTAAGCGAGCAAAGTCAAAACTAATTATCGATATAATTTAAGCCCATCAAGTTTGCAGAAACTTTGATGGGCTTAATGCTAGAAATTGATATTCTAAATTCTATACTTAAGTATTATTAAATCGTCCATTTTATCAAAGTAGAGGCGTAAGTTAATCCTCCACCAAAACCAACGAGCAACATTAAATCTCCTTTATTTAACTTTTGTTGCTCCATTGCTAAATCAATTGCGAGAGGTATCGTTGCAGAAGAGGTATTTCCAAAATATTGTAAACTCATTAATGCTTTGTCATAACTGATACCAGACTTTTTACAAATTGCTTCAATCATACGTGCATTCGCACTATGTGGTACAAACCAATTTAAATCATCTATACTATATTCAGTTTGAGATAATGTGTTTTGAATAACTTGTGGCACATTAGTAACTGCCCATTTATATACACCGCGACCATTTTGTACGATATACCCAGGATTTTCCATGTCTTCGTCAAACATCTTATTAGATAGATCTGTACTATAGAGATATTTCCCTTTTTCACCATCAGTACCTGTGCTACTCGCGATGAAACTCGTTTCATCTTCACTATATTCTACTAAAAATGCTGCTGCACCATCACCAAATAAAATGCATGTATTTCTGTCTTTATAATCGGTAATTTTTGATAAAGCCTCTGCCCCGACCACTAATACCTTTTTATGTTGTCCAGAAGTAATCAACCCATTCGCTATATTCAATCCATAAGCAAAACCTGCGCAGGCTGCATTAATATCTAATGAACCACATTGTTTAAGTCCAAGTCTAGCTTGTACGTATGCTGCTACGCTTGGCGTTTTATAGTCGGGTGTCATTGTTGCGTTAATAATCATGTCTACATCAGTTAAATCTACATTGTACTTCTCTTTGAGATTTAAAATTGCCTGATAGCTCATATCACTCGTGTATTCGTTATCAGCAGTAATTCTACGTTCTTTAATACCGGTTCTTTGTTGTATCCATTCATCAGAAGTTTCTACAATTTTTTCAAAATCTTCATTCGTCATTACTTTAGACGGAACATATTTCCCATGGGCTGTAATTTTTGCTAACGAATTCATTTATAATCCCCCTATTGACCCTTAGTTAATCTACATAAAACTTACCACTGAACAATATACAATAGCAAATATTATTAAAAACATGCTTAGTATAAAAATATGCTATTTTAGTATTGAGGTTTACGTTACGTCATAGTTTATATTGCAATTGTAGGAGGTGATGTTATGGAGTACACAGTTAGTGAACTAGCTAAAATTTCAGGTGTAAGTCCACGTACGTTACGTTATTATGATGAAATTGATTTACTCAAACCATCAAGAATTAATCAAGCAGGTTATCGTATTTATCAAACTACACACGTCGATGTATTACAACAGATTGTTTTTTATCGAGAATTAGATTTATCACTACAACAGATAAAAAAATTACTAAACGAACCATCGTATAACCAAATTGAAACATTAGATGAACAACATCGTAAATTAACCGCTAAACGAGATCGTTTAGACCAAATACTCACGACAATTGAAAAAACGCTAGCCTACCATAAAGGAAAGGTAACTATGAATGATAACGAAAAATTTGAAGGATTTAAACAAGACATGATTGATAAAAATGAAGCACTTTACGGGGATGAAATAAGAGAAAAATATGGTAATGATATGATTGATAAGAGCAATGCGAAAGTTATGGGAATGTCCGAGAAAGACTTCCAACAATTTAAACAATTAGAGCATGAAATACTAGAATTACTCGCAGATGCATATCAAACACAAGACCCAACTTCAGAAGAGGCGCAATTACTCGCTGATAAGCATCGTCAATGGCTGACTTACACTTGGCCAAGATACACGAAAGAGGCACATCTCGGGTTAGCCGAAATGTATATCGCAGACGAACGATTTACTGCATATTATGATAAACACGTTAAGGGTGGTACGCAGTTTTTAAGAGATGCAATTGCAGAATACGTAAATAAATAAAACAAAAGTCTGAGACAAAAATAGGTGTCTCAGACTTTTTTCATTTAGGTGTGACCACGAATTTTCCATTAAAAATTCGATTACTGTCCACTCTCTTTTGCATAAAAAGCCGGATTATTTAATTCTTTGCAAGACGATAGAAGCTACCGCACAAATAATTACAATACTTAAAAATGTCATAGATACTGGCATAAGTTCTCCTGTTAAATTGATTCCTAATTCAAAACCAGTTGTGTCATTTTTAAAATAACTACCGAATACCATCATAATTACAAAGCCTACTGCTGCTAATGAACCGATGACATCAATCAATAGCCTCAATTGTGGATACTTAATGTCTTTATTCAAATTAAACTTCTCCTTCCAGCAAAACAAAATATATTAATTAACTTAGATGCAAATAATTAAAATTTAACCTTAGTTTTAACGTCACTAATAAAATATAAACTACCCGTAATTATTAAACCTTCGCCGTTATAGTTTTCAATAAAGTCAACATAATCATAAATGATTTCTTTATCATCATATTGTAATTCTTCGTATATTTCTTCCTTTGTTAAACCCTTTGGAAAATCAAATTCAGTAATATACATCGTTGAGGCAATCGTAGTAAGTTGATCCAACATTTCATGTAATGGTTTACCTTGAATAGCTGAAAATAGTATATCTATGTTATCTATCTTATAATATTTTTTTAATGTATCTGTTAATGCTTCTACACTTTCTACATTATGTGCACCATCTAAAATGATGATTGGTTCTTCCTTAACTTGTTCAATTCTACCTATCCAACTTACAGATTCTATACCATTTATCATCTTATTAAAATCTAAATCTACTATATTAGATTCATACATTTCAATAAGTGCTGTTATTGCTAATGCTGCATTTTCTTTTTGGTGTTCACCTTTCATATCTAGTAATAAGTTTTCAAGTTCATAATCTTTGTAACGATAAGTGAATTCTTCATCATCGGAAATAACGCTAATTTCTCTATCTAACTCGATACCTATCGCATTTCTTTCTTCAACGTTATTTCGAATAATTTTTAAGGCATCCTCGTTTTTAACAGCGTAAATTACAGGTGTCTCTGTCTTCACGATTTCACCTTTGTCTCTAGCTATATCCGCAAATGTATTTCCTAAAATTTCAGTATGATCTAAACCAATACTTGTAAGTATTGAAAGTATCGGTTTAAACACATTTGTAGAATCATTTGCTATGCCTAAACCCGCTTCAACTATGACAAAATCCACTGGATGTATTTCTCCAAAATATAAAAACATCATCGTGGTAATAATTTCAAATTCAGTTGCTGAACCTAATTCTGTTTCTTGTACTAATGCTTCACTGACAGGCTTGACATGTTTCACTAATTCGACAATGGCATCATCAGAAATAGGTTCTCCATTTAATCCGATGCGTTCATTAAAAATCTCAACAAATGGAGAAGTGAATGTTCCAACTTGATATCCGTTTTCTACTAATGCAGTTCTTAAGTATGCAACGGTAGAACCTTTCCCATTTGTTCCACCTACATGAATACCACGGATATTTTCTTGAGGATTATTCAAACGTTGGAGCATCCATTCCATACGTCTCACACCAGGTTTCACACCAAACTTAGTTTGTTCATGTATCCAATATAAGCTGTCTAGGTAATTCATCTCTACGACTCCTATGCTTTTAATTGATTAATTCGTAATTTAACACCGTCATATTTTTCTTGATACGTTTGTTTTTTCTCACGTTCTTCATTAATAATTTTTTCAGGTGCTTTATTTACAAAGTTTTCATTCGCTAATTTTTTATTTACTCTGTCTAATTCTTTTTCCCATTTGACAAGTTCATTTTCTAATCTAGCTATCTCTTTATCCATATCTATGAGCCCTTCTAATGGTAGCACAACTTCTCCCGCCGTTGTTATAGAAGTCATAGCTTTTTCTGGAATGTCGATTTCTGTATCTATTGTTAATTCACTTGGATGACAGAAACGATCAATATAGTTTGAATTGTCATTTAATGTTTGTTTAATATTGCTATCTTTCGCACGGATGAAAATAGGTATCGCTTTAGATAACGGTGTATCCACTTCTAACCTAGATGTTCTTACAGATTTTATAATCTCAACTAGATGTTGCATTGTTTCCTTACTTTCATCAAAAACTAACGCGTCATTAACTTGTGGCCAAGCTGCTTTGACAATTGTGTCACCTTCATGTGGAAGATTCTGCCAAATTTGTTCTGTTACGAAAGGCATAAATGGATGTAACATTCTCATCGTATTATCTAATACATAAGTTAATACGGAACGCGTGACTTGTTTTTGACTTTCGTCATCACTATTCATTGGAATCTTACTCATTTCAATATACCAATCACAGAATTCATCCCAAATGAAGTTATATAGTGCACGACCAACTTCGCCGAATTCATATTTATCACTTAACTCAGTTACTGTTTTTATTGTTTCATTTAATCGCGTTAAAATCCATTTATCTGCTAATGACAAGTTGCCTGATAAATCAACATCTTCAACTTTAAACTCTTCGCCAATGTTCATGAGGCTAAATCGTGCCGCATTCCATATTTTATTAATGAAATTCCATACGGATTCAACCTTTTCAGTTGAATAACGTAAATCATGACCTGGTGAAGAACCAGTTGCTAGGAAGTATCTTAAACTATCTGCACCATATTCATTAATAACATCCATTGGATCAACGCCATTTCCAAGGGATTTACTCATTTTACGTCCATCTTCTGCACGTACTAAGCCATGTAGTAACACATCATTAAATGGACGTTGCCCAGTAAATTCTAATCCTTGGAAAATCATTCTAGCTACCCAGAAAAAGATGATGTCATATCCTGTAACTAATACATTTGTTGGGAAATAACGATGATAATCTTCATTATCTAAATCTGGCCAACCTAAAGTTGAGAACGGCCATAGAGCACTTGAGAACCAAGTATCAAGTACATCTTCATCTTGTGTCCAGTTCTCAATATCTGATGGCGCTTCTTCTCCTACATACATTTCACCAGTTTCATTGTGATACCATGCAGGGATTTGATGACCCCACCATAACTGACGTGAAATCGTCCAATCTCTTATTTCATCCATCCAACGGTTGAAAGTCTTTTCAAATCTTTGCGGAACAAAGTCTATACGGTTATCAGTATCTTGGTTATTGAGTGCTTGTTCGGCAAGTGGTTTCATTTTAACGAACCATTGTGTTGATAAATAAGGTTCGACAATCGCACCAGAACGTTCAGAATGTCCGACAGAATGTTCATGTTCTTCGATTTTTATAACAAGATCTTCAGCCTTTAAGTCTTCAACAAGTTGTTTACGACAATCAAATCGATCCATACCTTCATATTTATCAGCGTGTTGATTCATCTTACCAGATTCATCCATAACTACGATGCGTTCTAAGTCATGACGATTACCTATTTCGAAATCATTTGGATCATGTGCAGGTGTCACTTTCATTGCACCACTACCAAATTCTTTATCGACATATTCATCTGCTAAAATTGGTAATTCACGCCCAACGATAGGTAAAATAACCTTTTTACCAATAACATCTTTATAGCGCTCATCATCTGGGTTAACTACAATAGCTGTATCCCCTAACATAGTTTCAGGGCGTGTTGTAGCAATCTCAATAAATCCATCACCATCGGCATAAGGATATTTAAAGTGATAGAATTTCCCTTGTACATCTTCATGAATAACCTCGATATCAGATAATGCAGTACGTGTATGAGGATCCCAGTTAATAATATATTCTCCGCGATAAATTAATCCTTTGTTGTACATATCAACAAAGACCTTTTTAACTGCTTTACTAAGACCTTCATCTAATGTGAAACGCTCTCTACTATAATCTAAACCTAATCCTAGTTTAGCCCATTGACTGCGAATAAACTGTGCGTATTCTTCTTTCCAATCCCATGCTTGTTCTAAGAATTTTTCACGGCCAATATCATGTCGTGAAATACCTTGTTCGTTTAACTTAGCTTCAACTTTAGCTTGAGTCGCAATACCTGCATGATCCATACCAGGTAAATATAAAGTGTCATAACCTTGCATACGTTTCATACGTGTAATGATATCTTGTAAAGTCGTATCCCATGCATGTCCTAAATGTAATTTACCAGTCACATTTGGAGGTGGGATTACGATCGTATATGTTTCTTTAGTTTGACTACCTTCCGCTTCAAAATAACCATTATTAACCCATTGGTCATAGCGACCCGATTCAACTTCGCTCGGGTTATACTTTGGTTTCATCTCCATTTACAACATCCTCCTTAAATATAAAAATATCCGTCCTAAATCATATAGGACGGATATTCCGTGGTACCACCTAAATTCTCAAGATGTGAAATATGCATCTCGAGCACTTAATTTATGATTAACGCTCAATCACGCTTTCATCTACTTTAACTGTTTACTCTCCACAGCCGTTCAATCAAAGATTATTCTGGGCTACCTTCAACAAAGTAAAATGTACATTCTCAGCCTATATGCACTCTCTGTGAAATTCAACTCTATTTACTCTTCCCAATCGACATTATTCATTTTCATCATTTATAGTATAATGGATAATAAAATAAGTCAATCCACAGGAGGAATAAAAATGAATGAATGCGCTTTTGGTACTAAAGATCCTGTTTATTTAAAATATCATGATGAAGTTTGGGGCAAACCATTATATGATAGTCATCAATTATTTAAATTATTAGCACTTGAATCCCAACACGCAGGCTTATCTTGGTTAACTATTTTAAAAAAGAAAGCATCTTATGAAGCAGCCTTTCATGATTTTCAACCAGAAAAATTGCACAGATGACAGAGAGTGATATAGACGCACTTATGGAATTTCCAAATATCGTTCATAATCGTAAGAAATTGGAAGCGATTGTGAGTCAAGCTAAAGGTTATTTTAAAATTGAGGAAGATTATGGAAGTTTTAGTAAGTTTCTATGGTCATACGTAGATGATGAACCAATAGACATGGGGTATATTCATTCAAGCGACCGTATTACGGTAGATGAACGAGCAACACGTTTATCTAAAAAACTTAAAAGTTACGGTTTTAAATTCTTAGGTCCAGTTACAGTATTTTCATTTTTAGAAGCAGCAGGTTTATATAACGCCCACTTACGTGATTGTCCTCATAATCCAAACAACCAAACTATATAACATTCAAATTGAAAATATCTTATTCTAGAAAAACTGTCGATCAACATTGTAGTTAATCGACAGTTTATTTATATATGAATTTTCACCTTTGTGATTCTTCGTTTTTTTCTTTCTGAAGATCTAATTTTGCTAAATATTTTAAGAGATAACTGATTAATGGTGCTATTACGAATAGGATAAAGAATATTCTAAAGATGTGATAACTAGAAATTCGGGCGACATCCGCTCCTGTTTCTATTGCAACAAGAACAATTTGACTCATTCCTCCAGGGGCTGCACCTAAGAACAATTCATTGATAGGATGTTTCGTAAATGTTGAAATAATCAATACCATGATAAATGACAACAATATTAATGATATATTTTGAAAAGCTATTGCTACTGCGACACGGCCTTTCATCTGATCTAACAATTTAGATATTTGGATACCAATTCTAATCATATAAATAATTTGTGCACCTGCTATAAGGAAGTTATCTAGTTTAAAGTTAATACCTGTAATTAAGTTCCACGCGATGAGTACTATAATCGGTGCCAGCAATTGCTTAGTAGGAAATTTAATCTTATCCATAATATAATAAACAAGCGCAATTGCAACAATTAATATTATTACATTAGGAAGCGATAACATTTGAGTTAATGGTTTCACGGATGATGCTCCAGCACTTCCGGACCCTGAATCTTTAAAGAAAAATGATATTAAAGGTACTAAAATAACTACGAATATAATTCTAGAAGTTTGAGTTAAACTCACTACCATAATATTAGCTTTTTTATTTTCTTCGGCCATAATCAACATTTGACTTAGGGCGCCGGGCACGACACTTAAAACTGCAGTTTCATAATTTACTTTTGCAATTTTCTTAAAGAAGTATGCAATTATCATCGATAGGGTTAATAGCATCAAGGTAATGAAAACAATTGATAACCAATCATCCTTTATTTCGAGGATAACTTTTTTAGTAAATGTTGAACCAATTTGTACACCTAGTAATATCATACCTAGTAAACCTAAGGATTGAGGCCACTCTACTTTCATTTTGAAAACTTTTACACAAATAATACTGGCAATGATAGGTCCGAACATAAATGGTAGTAACATATGCACAGCATTTAATATTAAACTAATCACAAGTGCTAAAATGAATACAATAATATTATTCTTTAATCGCATCTTCATGTCCTCACATCTTTCGTCTTTATCGTCACGCTCCAATGTGCATTTAATCACAAAAAAGTACCCATGCAAAATTTATGCATGGGCACTGAAGTTGATTATACTAATCTACTTAAAGCTCGATCAAATGCTTGTACTGTTTGTTTAATATCTTCTTCCGTATGAGCAGTCGAAAGGAAAGTACCTTCGAATTGTGAAGGTGGTAAGAATATACCTTCTTTAGCCATCTCTCTGTACATTTGACTAAAGAATTCAAGGTCACTTTCATTTGCTTGTTCGAAGTTGGTAACAGGCCCTTCATTTAAGAAATAACCAATCATTGAACCGGCTCTATTAATCGTAATTGGCACGTTATGTTTCGCAAATACTTCAGTTAGTCCTTCTTCTAATAAATCACCTAAACGATTGAAATAATCGTAAGATTCAGGCGTTAATTGACTTAACGTCTCATAACCACTCGTCATTGCTAATGGGTTACCTGATAATGTACCAGCTTGATAGATATCACCAGTCGGTGCTATTTTATCCATGATTTCTTTTTTACCACCAATTGCACCAACAGGCAATCCACCACCGATAACTTTACCTAAACAAGTTAAATCAGGTGTTACATTGTAATAACCTTGGGCACAGTTATACCCTACTCTGAAGCCTGTCATTACTTCATCAAAGATTAACAATGAACCAAATTCATTTGTTATATCTCTTAATCCTTGTAAAAATCCTTCAACAGGAGGCACAACGCCCATGTTGCCTGCTACAGGTTCTACGATAACACCAGCAATGTCATCACCAAATTCTTCAAAGGCAACTTTAATTGCATCTAAATCATTGTAAGGTACAGTAATTGTATTTTTAGCAATACCTTCTGGCACACCAGGTGAATCAGGTAGTCCTAATGTTGCTACACCTGAACCTGCTTTTATTAATAGTGAATCACTGTGTCCATGATAACAACCTACAAATTTAACTATCTTATTACGTCCTGTATAACCACGTGCGAGACGTAACGTATCTAATGTTGCTTCTGTACCTGAAGAAACCATACGCACCTTTTCAATAGAAGGTACACGTTCAATTACGAGTTCAGCTAATTTATTTTCTTGGAGAGTTGAAGCACCGAAACTTGTACCTTTATCAACGGCTTCATGGATTTTGCTGATTACTTGTTCGTTACGATGACCTAGAATTAACGGTCCCCAACTTAATACATAGTCAATATATTCATTTCCATCTATATCATAAATACGAGATCCTTTACCATGATCCATAAATATAGCTGGTGTATCTACAGATTTAAATGCTCGTACGGGGCTGTTAACGCCACCTGGCATAAGTTCTTCCGCCTTTTCCATCGCTTGTTCAGAATTTGTATATCTCATCAATGTACCTCCTTATTTTTCATCTAGATATCTACAAATGTCTTTAGAGAAATATGTGATAATCATATCTGCACCTGCGCGTTTCATAGAAATCATTTGTTCCATGACTACAGCTTGTTCATCAATCCAACCGTTTTGCGCAGCTGCTTTCGTCATACTGTATTCCCCACTTACGTTATACGCAATCACTGGTAAGTTTGTCGTATTTCTAACATCTCTAATTATATCTAAGAAACTTAAAGCAGGTTTAACAATCATCATATCTGCACCTTCTTTAAGATCACTGTCAAGTTCTCTTAAAGCTTCACGTCTATTAGCAGGATCCATTTGATATGTTTTACGATCACCAAACTGTGGCGTTGATTCAGCAGCATCTCGGAACGGTCCAAAGAAACTTGAGGCATATTTAATACCATAACTCATAATTGGAATGTTGTAATAACCTGCATCATCAAGTCCAGCTCTAATTTCTGCTACGAAACCATCCATCATATTACTAGGAGCTATAATATCTGCACCCGCTTCAACTTGAGAAATCGCCGTTTTTACTAATAATGGTAATGATTTATCATTATCAACATCTTTCGTTTCATGATTTACGACACCACAATGACCATGATCTGTGTATTCACATAGACACGTATCTGCTACTACAAGTAAATCATCATACATAGATTTTGCTAAACGAGTAGCTTCTTGAACGATGCCGTTATGATCATAAGCGCCCGTACCAACTTCATCTTTTTCATTTGGTACACCGAAGAACATAAATGCTTTGATGCCTAAATCGTGCGCTTCTTTAATTTCTTCACTTAATAAATTCAAACTTAATTGGTAAATGCCTGGCATAGATTTGATTTCTTCTTTAACATTATCTCGTTCAACGACAAATATAGGATAGATTAAGTCTTCTTTTCTTACATGTGTTTCACTTACCATATTTCTCATTGTTTTACTGCTACGTAATCTTCTATGTCTATTAAATTTCATCATTTTTCCCAACTTTCTCTAATAATATTAATTAATGATTCTAATGTTTGTTTGTCAGCCATTGTCGCTTGTATACCAAATTGTTTAAGCGCCTCAAAAGTTTGCTGACCAATTACAAAATAATTGTTAAATGCGGGCACTTCTCCACTTTCAAAAAAATATTTTACTGCTGAAGTACTCGCAAAGGTAATCGCATTGATTTTATCAGTTTCTATTAATCGCTTTACTTCATTTATATTTTCAGTATGTGGGAGAGGTTGGTATAAGTCAATTTTCCTAACTGTATGCCCTTGTTGTTGCAAAGATTGTTGTAATAATGGACGCGCTTTTTTACTAGAAGGAATAAGTATGCGGCTGCTGACTTGCGGATTAAATTGCTTTAAAAATCCTTCTTGTGAATAATCTGATGGTATAAAATCTACTTTTAAACCTAAACTCTCACAGTAGTGAGCCGTTTTTTTACCAATAACAGCAATTTTGGTGTCTTGCATTTGGCTCATACGAGGATAGAACAATTTAACTGCATTCTTAGACGTAAAAATAAACCAGTCATAGTTAACATCAAGCAGTGATAAATCAAAAGATAACGGTTCTACATAAATCAAGGGTTTATGCAAAATTGTCATATCTTCTGTTTCAAATTCACTAGTTTGCGTCATTACTATAACTGGTTTCATTTTGTCACCTCAAACGATTATTCGGATTCGTTTAATGCCTTTATAATTTCATAAGCACCTTGGTCTTCTAAAACTTTTGAAACACTTTCCCCAACTTTCACTGGGTCTATGCCTTGTGCTGTATGTTGGTAGCGTTCTTTACCATCAGTTGACATAATTAAGCCTGTGAACTCAATTGTATCATCATTGTTTTTTGTTGCATATCCGCCAATAGGAACTTGGCAACTACCATTCATACGTTTTAAAAATGTACGTTCAGCAGTTACACAATCTGCAACCTCTTGGTTATGAACTTTATTTAATAATTCAAGCAGTTCATGATCATCTGAACGACATTCAATACCTAGCGCACCTTGTCCAATAGCCGGAACAACTGTTCCATCATCTAAATAAGATGTCACAATATCTTCTGACCAACCCATACGTTTAAGACCAGCAGCTGCTAATATAATAGCATCGAAATCTTCCGTTTCTAATTTACTTAAACGCGTATCGATATTACCGCGTATCCATTTTATTTCTAAGTGTGGGTATTGAGCAATAATTTGAGCACCACGACGAAGGGAACTTGTGCCCACGATACTGCCTGCTGGTAATTCATCTATTGGCACATGGTTGTTAGAAATATACGCATCAAATGGGTTTTCACGATCAGGTATACATCCTAATGTCAAACCTTCAGGCATTACACTCGGCACATCTTTTAAAGAATGTATAGCCATATCAATGTCTTTATTGAATAATTCATTTTCAATTTCTTTAACGAAGAGCCCTTTTCCCCCAACCTTAGACAATTGTTTATCTACTATGCGGTCACCTTTAGTTACTATTTCTTTAATTTCAATTTCTAAGTTCGGATCAACGGCTTTTAATTTATCAATAAATTGTTGGCTTTGTTTTAAAGCTAATTTACTTCTGCGGGAACCAACGATTAACTTACGCATCGTTATTATCCTCCTTTATAGTTAGTTTGAAATAATTCGTATAAATGCTTGTATTAATGGATAACAGAAAAGTGTGATGTGAATATGAGATTAAGCATACTAATAGAGAATAATATGATATTAAAATAGATTAATTTGTTCTTATTGAACTTGTGTCTTACTCTGAAATATAAATACAACCCATATAATACAGTGATGATGCTTGATAATACAACTTTAGGATCAAGTAAAATTTTAACTCCAAGTGTGTTAAAGCCCCACTGAGCACCCAGGATAATGCTTAAAATGATAAACACAAATCCAACTAATGAACTAATAAATACCGTTTGTTCTAAAGTTGCCACGCTACCTAAGCGGAAATATTTTTGCGTAAACCGTTTTTGCTTTAAATTATTATATTGAATGATATACAAAATCGCATTTACAAATGCAAATGTAAATAAAGCATAACTTATCGTCGCTAAAATAATATGGACAATTAATAATTCATTTATAATATTGAGATGTTTATTCGTACTATTATAATACATCGGTTGAAAAGTACTCATTGCTATTAGTACAAAACCCACCATATTAAATAAAAATATGGAAATATTAATTTGCTTTATCACACTAATTACGAGGGAAATCGAAATAATTAACCATGCAAGTGCAAATAATATATTGAAAATATTCACCAATGGAAGCTGATTTGTCACATTAATGTATATAGATAAAGAGATTGTTTGTAATACCCAAACAATCCCTAGTGTTACAAAGCCGATTTTACTAGCCAAATGATGTTTTTTCACAAAATCATAAAAATAACAAGCGATACTAAATAAATATATAATTAATAACAGCTCATTTAACCTAATTAATAAAATATCTTGCATGTCATCACCATTTGTAGTAACTATTCAAAACCTAATATTCGACCTGTGCTGTTCACTCTTCTTTTCGATTTTTTCGGTTCATAAGCTTGTTCAGCTTCAATGTCAAAAATGTTTTGGAATAGCTCTAATTTTTCGTTACTATTTTTGTCACTACTCAATTCTTTCGCCTGTTTAACAGGGTCTTTTAACATTTGATTAATGATACTCTTTGTATGTTTGGATATAACTTTACGTTCTCTTTCAGAAAGCCCTGGTAACTTTCTATCGATACTTTCCATTGTTTCTTCTTGAATACCCATTGCTTTTTCACGTAATGCACGAATCACAGGTACAACACCTAACATATTGACCCATTCATTATGTGCTTCGATTTCGGCAGGAATTCTTTGGGCAATTTCATTTGCTGCGTTTTGACGTTCTCTTAAGTTTGCATCGACAAGTCCTTTTAAGTCATCAACATCATAGTTAAACACGCTTTCAAGCTCGTCAATTTGTGGATCAATATCTCTAGGGACAGCAATATCTATTAAAACAAGTGAATCATTTTTACGATATTGTTGAACGTGTTGCATCATATCCATAGATAAGATGTAGTCTTCAGCACTTGTGGAGCTAATAACAATGTCAGCTGAAGATAATAAATTAGAGAGGTCTGATAAAGGTGCACTTTTAACTTGATGTTTTGAAGCAAGTTGATCAGCTTTAGCTAACGTTCTATTAACAATCGTGATATCTGTAACGCCTGAACCTATTAAGTTTAAAATAGATAACTCACTCATGTCACCAGCGCCAACTACAATTGCTTGCTTGTTATTTATTTTTCCAAATACTTTTTTACTTAATTCAACAGCTGCATAAGAAACACTCACTGCATTATCAGCAATATCAGTTTCGTTATGTGCTTTTTTCGCAAATGTAATTGCTTGTTTAAATAGATGATTAAAAATCGTACCCGTTGTTTCTTCATCTTGTGCGATAAAGAAAGATTCTCTGATTTGACCTAAGATTTGCGTTTCACCTAACACAACTGAGTCTAAGCCCGCAGTTACATTTAATAGATGTCTAACTGCTTCGTCCCCTACTTTAACTTCAGTCATTTCTTTTATTTCTTCAACGTCAAATCCAAATGATCTTGCCAAGAATCTTTGGATATAATAACGACCTGTGTGAATTTGGTCTGCTACTGCATATACTTCAGTTCGATTACAAGTTGATAATATGACATTCTCTAAAATGGATTTAGTTTCATATAAATCAACATTAGCTGAACGTATGGCATCATCTTTGAAAGCAACTCTTTCTCTTAAAGCAACATCTGCTGTTCGATGATTAATGCTTATCGCAATTAAATGCATTTATAACGCCCTCCATACACTTTACAATATGTAAATTATAACACATTTGTTCCCACAGTTAACCACGTTGCTCAAATAAATTAGAAGAATTACAATCTACAGTCAAATAGTTGTCAAAAATTGAAACCGTGTAGTTTACTGAATTTAACTTAAGAATATCAACAATTTGTGATTCTATTTGAGTGAGAACGGGCATCTAACTGAAAAAAATTTCCATGTAATTTAGATTGATTACAAGTATTTTTCAATAATTTCCCAAATTTGTTTTTGCTTATTATTTTTAATTGAAGAATAACTAATAATTTCATCTTCAGGTTCCATTTCTAGTTTGCTTTGGATATTAGCTAGATGCTTTTGAACTTTACCTTTTGCAATTTTATCTTCTTTCGTAGCAACAACTAACGTTGGAATATCAAAATATTTTAAGTAATCATACATCAATAAATCGTCTTCTGTTGGATTATGTCTTAAATCTACTAATTGAATTACAAGCTTTAATGTTTCTCTTTCTGACAAATATTGCTCAATCATTTTACCAAAGGCTTCACGTTGTTTTTTACTTACCTTCGCATAACCATAACCAGGAACGTCGACAAATACTAATTGTTGATCGATATTATAAAAATTTAGTGTTTGTGTTTTACCCGGTTGTTGAGAAGTACGTGCCATATTTTTTCTACCAATCATACTATTGATAAAGGTAGATTTCCCTACATTAGATCTACCGCTAAGTGCTACTTCACCTAGCCCTGTTTCTGGATACTGTTCTTTTTTTACTGCACTTATTAATAATTCTATTTGGTTAGGATTCACTTCCATAAAGTCTGACCCTCTTTTCCTTTAATGTGACATTTATTATATATTATATCATTCTAAAAACTTTAGTAATAATAATTTTTTCAATCAAATGAGACAATAACAATACGCAAATTGAGACCAATCATAACATTATCTACTGATTTACAAATTTCACACATAAAAATACCCTAAGTTGTTCTGTGATATAAAGCACAACTTAGGGTACATTTTAAAAAATTAAGCTGAAGTTTGTTCCTTGTTTACAAGATTACCTTCTTTATCATATAACTCAGGTTCTTTTTCTTCATTAATTGTCTTATCTGTGATTACGACTTTAACTACACCATCTGATGAAGGTACATCGTACATAATGTCGATAAGTGCTTCTTCGATGATTGAACGTAAACCACGTGCACCAGTTTTACGTTCTATAGCTTTGTTACTAATAGCAGCTAAAGCTTCATCTGTAAATTGTAGTTCTACATCATCTAGTTCTAACATCTTAGTATATTGTTTAACTAACGCATTCTTAGGTTGAGTTAAGATGTTATTTAATGCATTAACATCTAATGTTTCTAAGTTAGCTACAATTGGCACACGACCGATGAATTCAGGAATTAAACCATATGATTGTAAATCTTCAGGTCTAATTTGTTCAAGAATAGCATCTTCATCATATTTTGAAGCTTCACTACTAGCGAAACCAATCACTTTTTCACCTAGACGACGTTTAATTACTTCGTCTATACCGTCAAACGCACCACCTAATACGAATAAAATATTAGTAGTATCAATTTGGATAAGTTCTTGGTTTGGATGCTTACGTCCACCTTGTGGCGGTACGCTAGCTGTAGTACCTTCTAATATTTTTAATAGTGCCTGTTGAACACCTTCACCTGAAACATCTCGAGTGATTGATGTGTTTTCTGATTTTCGAGCTATTTTGTCGATTTCGTCTACGTAAATAATACCTTTTTCAGCTTTATCGACATCAAAATCTGCTGCTTGAATTAAACGTAGTAAGATATTTTCAACATCATCACCTACATAACCAGCTTCAGTTAAACTTGTTGCATCTGCAATTGCAAATGGAACATTAAGTGTTCTCGCTAAAGTTTGTGCAAGTAATGTCTTACCACTACCAGTTGGTCCGATTAGAGCAACGTTACTTTTTTGTAATTCTACTTCATCTTCATTCGGACCTAATTGTTGGATACGTTTATAATGATTGTATACAGCTACAGCTAATGATTTTTTAGCCTTTTCTTGGCCTATTACATAATCATTTAATTGATCCATAATTTCTTTAGGTGTTGGTAATTCAGTTAGCCCTTCTGGTGCAGATTGAGCTAATTCTTCTTCAACAATTTCTGAACATAATTCAATACATTCATTACATATATATACGCCACTTCCTGCGACTAACTTTTTAACTTGATTTTGGTCTTTGCCACAGAAAGAACATTTTAAATTCTCTTCATCTTCATTGAATTTAAACATTTATTTACACCCCTATTCCCTAAAGACTATACTAGATAGTATTTTAATATGCAACTTACTTAATCTACAAGTTTTGTGCACATAACAGTGTAGCAGACGCATTGAATAAATGCATCTGCTACAACTCTATTTATATTAGACACACAAGTCTATTGTATAAAGCATTTCGCTCACATCGTGTGAATATTATTTTTCTGAATCATCTTTAGAAGGTTCAACTAACTTAGCGTTATCCACTAATGAGTCAATCACTTTTTGAATACGAACGTCGTTCTTAACGATGTCTGTATTACCTAATGTTTGTTTAATATCTTCAACTGAGATATTGAATTGTTCACTCATTTTTTCAAGTTCTTTATCAATATCTTCGTCTGATACTTCTACATCTTCAGCGTCAGCGATTGCAGTAAGCGTTAAATTCGTTTTAACACGTTCTTCTGCATCGTCTTTCATTTGTTCTCTTAATTGAGATTCGTCTTGACCTGAGATTTGGAAATAAGTTTCTAAGTTTAAACCTTGTTGTTGCATACGTTGACCAAACTCTTGTACCATGCGATCAACTTCTGTGTTAATCATTGCTTCTGGGATATCAACTTTTGCATTGTTTGTAGCTTTTGTAATTGCTTCTTCTTTTTGAGCATTTTCAGCTTCAGTTTCTTTTTGTTCAGCAAGACGTTTACGTAAATTTTCTTTATATTCATCAACAGAATTTGATTCTGAATCTAATTCATTTGCAACTTCATCAGTTAATTCTGGTACGTCTTTATATTTAATTTCGTTAACTTTTGTTTTGAAAGTAGCTTCTTTACCAGCTAATTCTTCAGCATGATATTCTTCAGGGAATGTTACATTTACATCTTTCTCTTCGCCTGTTTTCACGCCTACTAATTGTTCTTCGAATCCTGGGATAAATGAGCCAGAACCAATTTCTAAGTCGTAACCTTCAGCTTGTCCGCCTTCGAATTGTTCACCATCAACATAACCATCAAAGTCAATGTTTACTGTGTTTCCATCTTCTACAGCACCATCTTCTTTAACGACCATTTCAGCTAAGTGACCTAATTGGTGATCGATAGATTCTTGAACTTCTTCGTCAGTTAATTCTGAACTTTGTTTTTCAATTTCTAAACCTTTGTAGTCACCTAATTCAACTTCTGGTTCAACAACAACAGTTGCTTCAAATGTCATGTCTTGACCTTTTTCAATTGAAGTAACGTTTACTTCTGGTTGATCAACTGGTTTAATACCTGTTTCATCAATTGCTTCCCCATAAGCTTCTGGTAGTAAAATGTCTACAGCATCTTGATATAATGCTTCTACACCAAAACGTTGTTCGAAAATTTGACGAGGTACTTTCCCTTTACGGAAACCTGGCACGTTAATTTGTTTTACTACTTTTTTGAAAGCTTTGTCAATTGCTTGATCTACTTTTTCTGCAGGAACAGTAACTGATAATACTCCAGTGTTACCTTCCTTTTTTTCCCAAGTTGCTGTCATGTATAAAAACCTCCATGATTATCCTATTTTATTTTTTCAACTTCCCTATTATAGCATATGACCTTGTGCTACACAAACATGGCACTCACCCATACAAAGAATAGTTCGTTGAAATTTATTTTCAATATTTAATTTACCCTGAACTACATACTTTAATTATGATTGACTATCTAATTGTTCGAGATATTTAATTACAGGGTGTTGATCGTCACGCTTTTCTAAGTTAACCATTGACTTGAAATAATTTGTATATGCATATATCCAATCGTCTATAGATGCAATGCTTTCAACGTCAATAGGATAAAGGAGTATCGCGTGATTATTCATTAAATGGAGCGCCTCAGTAGTAATCGTCGCTACTTGATCTTCTAATCGACCAATTACATGAGGAATGATTTGTTCCTTGATCTTAGTGTGCTCTAGCCCTGTTAAATGATTGGGATTAACAGAGACCTTTTGCTTTAACTTTGTAATTTCAATTTCATTGTCATACTGAGCAAAGCGTAAATATTCTAACATAATACTTACTACATTGGGCGCTAAATCAGAATGGACTAAGATGTTAACAATTGTTTCTTTATAGTGGAATTCATTAAAATCTATAAGCATTAGGATTGTATTTATCTGTTCGCGTAATGATAGTTCATCAAATTGTTGAAGCAACTCTGAAGCGTGTTCGTTGTGTTTCTCTAATTCTCGTAACGCACGTTCTTTAATAGGATATAATTCCATACGTGTCTTGTGATTATGAACTTCATCTATAACCTGATTTATCACTTCTACCACTTCAAAGTATTGTCCTAAACCTTCTAAACTTTTAATATAATAAATCATTAAATCATCATATTTAGTGATGCCTTGCTTCAATAAAATGATAGCCTCTTCTCTTAATTCTAGGTAACTACCCATTTGGTACAATAATGCACATTTGAGTAATGACATTTGTTCATCTAATTCAAATTGTTGTTCATATTGTTCAAAAAGTTCATAAGTCTGATCAAATTTATCTTTGTTAAATGACTGTTTAATCTCCCTTATTAACTTATCTTGAGAACGGGGAAACGGAATAATGTCAGACATTCAAATACACCTCTATTATAACGCTTGTAATATTAATGAACTCCACGTTTCAAATTCATCATAGTTGTCAATTTTGTTTTGATCTACCCATTTAATTTTTAATGTGTCAGTTTCTTTAGCCTCTACATCTTTACTATTGACCTTAATTTTAAAAACGACACCTAAATGAACTTCTCCTACCTCATTCGTATCATCATTAATAAATCCAGTATACGTTAGATTTTGTGATTTTTGTTGTGAAAGGCCAACCTCTTCTTCTAATTCTCTTTGTGCATTTGTTCTTAGCACTTCATTTATAGAGTCTGCCCCTGGAACTTCATTCATATGTCCACCGACACCAATTGATGACTGGCCGTGAAGACGAGATTCACCTCCACCTGAGAGACGCTCATAAATCAATAACTCATCATGTTCATTTTCTAATAAACAATATGAAACGAGTTGTTTATAGGATGGATCTTCTTCCATATCACCTCTACGTTTAACTTCATATTGCTGTAACGTATCAAAAATTTCTTGACCCTGGGGTGAATTTTTATCTAAAAATCCATTAAATTGATTTTTTTCATCTGAAAATAAAATTGTTCTTGGAACAACTGTGATCATTTCATCAAATTTAGACATAAGTATCTCCTTCATATATGACTTCTTTGTTATTTTATCAAATGCAGTGTAGATATCAAAATATCATCACGCTTACACACGATTCTATATTTATTCCTGTGATTTATGTATGGAAATTTATAATAATAAAAAAGTGATAACTCCTACATATAATAGTAGAAATTATCACTTTGAAAATGTATCGTCTTTATTATTTTAATGCTTCTTTTGCTTTTGATACTAATTCAGCGAAAGCTTTTTCGTCTGAGATAGCAATTTCAGAAAGCATTTTACGGTTTACGTCGATTTCAGCTTTCTTTAAACCATTCATTAATCTTGAATAGCTCATGTCGTGTTGACGTGCTGCCGCATTAATACGTGTAATCCATAATTTACGGAAATCACGTTTTCTTTGACGGCGGTCACGGAATGAATATTGACCTGATTTCATTACTTGTTGTTTTGCTACTTTATATAATGTGCGTTTAGCACCGAAGTAACCTTTAGCTAATTTAATCGTCTTTTTACGACGAGCTCTTGTTACTGTTCCACCTTTAACTCGTGGCATAATAACTCCTCCTCAAAAATTATATTTCAATTGTTATATCGTTCGATTATTTTTTATAAGATAATAATTGTTTTACGCGTTTCATATCTGATTTGTGAACTAAAGCAGATTTACGTAATTGACGTTTTTGTTTAGTTTCTTTGTTTGCAAATAAGTGTGAAGTGAAAGCTCTAGAACGTTTTAATTTACCTGAACCAGTTCTTTTAACACGTTTAGCTGCTCCACGGTGTGTTTTCATTTTTGGCATGATTCATTTCCTCCTACTAATTTCGATTATTGTTTTTCGTTAATTGGACTTAACATGATAAACATTTGACGTCCATCCATTTTAGGTTTTTGTTCAACTGTAGCAATATCTTTCGTTTCATTTGCGAATTGCTCTAATACGCGTTGACCAATTTCCTTATGCGTAATCGCACGTCCTCTGAAACGGATTGAAACTTTACATTTGTCACCTTTAGTTAAGAACTTACGGCCGTTCTTCAACTTAGTTTGGAAATCATGTTCTTCAATCGTTGGACTTAAACGGATTTCTTTAACGTTAATCGTTTTTTGTTTCTTTTTCATTTCTTTTTCTTTCTTTTGTTGCTCAAATTTGTACTTACCGTAATCCATAATTTTAGCAACTGGTGGTTTAGCATTAGGAGCCATAATAACTACATCTAAACCTACGCGTTCTGCCATTTCTAACGCTTCATTTTTAGATTTAACTCCAATTTGCTCTCCATCTTGTCCAATAAGTCGTAATTCTTTTGCGCGAATCTTTTCGTTAACTTGAGTTTGATCTTTTGCTATGGTTGACACCTCCAACTTTTTTACGAAATTATCCCAAGCAAAAAGAGAGCGAGTATACAATATACCCGCCCTCTTTTACACATGATAATCGTACTCATGTACTATAGACCTGCCAACTGCATATGCGTCGCTACAGGTGAGAAGCGGGAGCCTCTACTTGGTTCGTTTCGTATTCAACATTGACCATGATAGCAACAATACACAATTAAGTCAAGACTATTTTATTTATTTTTTTCGAATTCTTCCATTTGGACATCTTGTCTTAAGTCAACTTTATCCAATGGTATCTTTTTCGTTTTATAACGTAGTTTATGATATAGGAAAAAGACTAAGAACACTGGTATACCCATATATGTGATAATAAATCGATTTAAATCAAAGTGCCCTGTTTTAATAAAGTCAACATCTTGTCCGATGATAACAATCACACATAATATCCCAGCAAATATTGGTCCAAATGGGAACAATGTGGCTCTATATTTCAGTTTAGATTTATCGTGTTTTTGTTTATCGAATGCTTTTCTGAAACGATAATGACTAATCGCAATACCGACCCAAGCTATAAATCCGGTCATTCCACTTGCTGCAACAATATATTGGTAAGCATCTCCACTTAAATGTTGTAGTACGAATATACCGATAACAAGTAGTCCTGTTACTAACAATGCGATATAAGGTACACCATTTTTATTTGTTTTTCCAAATGCTGAAAATGCTAGTTTATCTTTACTCATAGAATATAGCATACGCGTTGAAGCGTACATACCTGAGTTACCAGCAGATAATACCGAAGTTAAAATAACTGCGTTCATAAATGAGGCTGCGAATGCAAGGCCTGCATTTTTAAATACTAAAGTAAACGGTGAAGTTGCCACACTATCTTCTCCGCCCATCAACGCAGAACTGTCATAAGGAATTAACATACCGATGACGAAAATAGCTAAAATATAAAACAGTAAAATTCTCCAAAAGACTTGTTTAATTGCTTTTGGTACTGCACGTTCTGGGTTTTCAGATTCACCAGCTGTGATACCAATTAATTCAGTTCCTTGGAAAGAGAAGCCTGCAACTAAGAATACACCTAATATTGAAAGTAAACTACCATTTAATCCATCACCTAAAATCGGACCTTGACCTTTAGTAAATGTATCAAAGCCAACAAACTTACCACCCATGATACCTAATATCGTAAGTAAGCCGATGATGATAAATATAATCACGGTAACTACTTTAATTAATGCAAACCAATATTCACTTTCGCCGTACACTCTAACTGAAAGTGAGTTTAAACCGAAGATAATTACTAGGAATAAACAACTCCAAACCCATGCCGGGATAGCTGTCAATGGCGTCCAATATTCTATTACCTGTGCGGCTATCGTGACGTCTGCAGCCACCGTAATGACCCAGTTAAACCAGTAATTCCACCCTAATGCAAATCCTAGTGAGGGATCTACAAATCGTGTAGCATAAGTACTAAATGACCCCGAAACTGGAAGGTAAGTGGCCATTTCTCCTAACGAGGTCATCAGGAAGAACACCATTGCACCAATAATCGTATATGCAAGTAATGCCCCTAATGCACCTGCATCATGTATAGCGCCACCTGACGTCATAAATAAACCTGTACCAATACATCCACCTATTGCAATCATGGATATGTGGCGATCTTTTAAACCTCTTTGTACTCCATCATTTTGACTTTGTTGTTTTGCCATAAAAGCTTCCTTTCTTTAAACTTAGAGGCTAACTTTCTATAAGGTTAAATTTCATGAGTTGCTGAACGTAATACATACTAATATTTATAAAATTACGTTTTTGCTTCTATCATGTAAATCAATAACCCAGCATTAAAAGGGTGCATACCTTTTGATATGCACCCTTAACTCAAACACTTATATAGGTAGCACATCACATATGTGACAGTCCAGTTCCTTTCGGTAACTGACCCAACTCTTATTGTATATGGGCAATAAAAGCTTCGGCATTTTTACCTTTCATCAATCCAACATGTATCCCATATGATTTCTGGATAATTACTCCTTAAAAATGCAACCTCTAACTCAAATTTTTATTAATTTCACTGATTAACAATATACATTAAATAATTTATCTTTTCAAGTTATCTTTGTTTTTTCAAACGAATCTCATCAACCAAGTTCCAAATAAACTCATCTCTTTCCATTGTTTCTTGGTCTTGAGAGCCATACTTTCTAACGTTAACTTCTTTATTTTCAACTTCTTTATCCCCGACTACGATTTGGTATGGGATTTTGTGCATTTGAGCTTCTCTAATTTTGTATCCCATTTTCTCATTGCGGTCATCAATTTCAACTCTTACGCCTTGTGATTTAAGTTCATCTTGTAAAGAGCGCGCATAATCATAGTGTAAATCAACATTTACTGGAATGATTTCGACTTGCTTAGGCGCTAACCATGTAGGGAATGCACCTTTAGTCTCTTCAGTTAAGAAGGCAACAAAACGTTCCATTGTAGAAACGACACCACGGTGGATCACTACTGGACGATGTTGTTCTCCATCATTACCGATATATGTTAAATCAAATTTTTGCGGTAATAAGAAGTCCAACTGCGCTGTAGATAATGTCTCTTCTTTACCCATAGCAGTTTGTACTTGCACGTCTAATTTAGGACCGTAGAACGCTGCTTCGCCAATTGCTTCTTCATATTGTAAACCTAATTCATCAACCGCTTCTTTCAACATGCTTTCGGCTTTATTCCACATTTCATCGTCATCGAAATATTTCTCTTTATCTTCAGGATCGCGATAACTTAATCTGAATGAATAATCTTCGAAATTAAAGTCATTATATACATCAATAATTAAGTTTACGACGCGTTTAAATTCTTCTTTAATTTGATCTGGTCTTACAAAGATGTGTGCGTCATTTAGTGTCATCCCTCTTACACGTTGTAAACCAGAAACGGCACCACTCGCTTCATAACGATGCATTGTACCTAATTCAGCGATACGTATAGGTAATTCACGATAAGAATGCGGTTTATTAGCATAGACCATCATATGGTGAGGACAGTTCATTGGTCTTAATACCATTTCTTCGTTTTCATCTAATTTCATTGTAGGGAACATGTCATCTTGATAGTGATCCCAGTGGCCTGATGTTTTATAAAGATCAGCGTTTGCCATGATTGGTGTATACACATGGTCGTAACCCATTTCCACTTCTTTATCAACAATATAGCGTTCAATTTCTCGACGAATTGTCGCCCCGTTTGGTAACCATAATGGTAAACCTGCACCTACGAGTTGGTTATTTGTAAATAACTCTAAGTCTTTACCAATTTTACGATGGTCCCGTTCTTTACGCTCTTCTAACATTTGTAAATGTGCTTTTAAATCCTTTTTGTCGAAAAATGCTGTACCGTATATACGTTGCAACATTTTATTATCGTTATCTCCACGCCAGTAAGCACCTGCAGTAGATAGAAGTTTAAATTCTTTAATCTTCGCAGTAGTAGGTACATGGACACCTCTACATAAATCTGTAAATTCACCTTGAGAATACAACGTTACATTTTCGCCTTCAGGTATCGCATCGATTAATTCTAATTTATATGGGTCATCACTAAAGAATGATTTAGCTTCTTCTCTAGTTACCACTTTTCGTTCAATTGAATAATTTTCATTAACAATTTGTTTCATTGTCTTTTCAATTTTTTCGAAATCATCTGAAGAAATATTTTCGTCTGTATCAAAGTCGTAATAGAAACCACCTTCGATAACAGGACCGACACCAAATTTCACATCGCCGTATAATCTTTTTAATGCTTGAGCCATAAGATGTGCAGTAGAATGTCGTAATACTTCTAATGCTTCTTCACTACCAGGCGTCACGATTTCAAGTGCCCCATCTTCTTCAATCGGTCTTGTTAAATCAATCATTTGATCGTCTAATTTACCTGCGACTGCTTTTTTTCTTAAACCTGGACTAATTGAATGTGCAATTTCTTCAGTTGTTGTACCTTTATCAAACGCCTTTGAATTACCATCAGGAAATGTAATATTAATTTGATCCATGATATATCCTCCCTATTTTTGAAATTTAAATCGAAGTTGCACGTGATGTACCAATTAATTATGGTTGAAAATGAAAAAGACCCCATCCCAAAAGGGACGAGGTCTTCGCGGTACCACCCTAAATAAAAGCGACTAACTATAAGAAAGCCACTCTACTCTACTTAAGATAACGGTCTTGAGCCGGATGTTCATTACAACATCATTGACAAAGTAGTAATGTATAAATGAACTTGCCAAATTCTCATCTTCTTTGACTCTCTGTAAAGTTCTAGTTTATACATCATGTCTTTGTTTCGTTTCACTTCGATTTAGATTTAATTATATTATACATCATTTGTTATAATTTTCAATCGTTCCGGTAATTTTCGCCTTCTAAGAAATATGGTTTTGCTAATGTTTTAATGCGCTCCATAATTCTCGCCGCTTTGGTTTTATCAGTACCAGCACGAGAGACCGATAAATGAAACTCTAATTCTTCAAAACTTAAATTTGAACTGAAGAATGTTGGAAGTTCTTGAACCATACGATAATGGAGAAGCGGTCCTAAAACCTCATCTCTTACCCACGGTGTAATCTCTTCTGCTCCGATATCATCGAGCATTAAGATATTTGATTCTCGAACTTTCTGCAAGTTTTTTTCAAAACTACCATCTTTAAATCCGCCTTTTAACGTTCGTATAAACTCAGGTGTATATATAATTGTTGAAGGAATCTTTTTAGACTTTAATTGGTTTGCCATGGCACCTAAAATAAACGATTTACCTGTACCAAAAGGTCCATATAAATATAAACCTTTCACAGAATCGTCTTGATCAACTAACTTTCGACAAATTTCATGTGCTTCTTTAGCAATATTAAGTCTGCCTCTACCTTTTAAATAAATATCATCGAGCTTTGCATTTAAAGTATCTCGTTGCATATGATGTGAGGTGATTAAGCTAGCGTTAAACTTCTCTTCATCATGCTTCACTTTACAAGGGCATTGTAAGTAGCGAATTTTGATTCTGTTTTGATCGACATATAGCTCGGGAACATGCCCCTGTACAAAGTTTGGACAATCTTCAAATCGGTGGCCGTCATACACTTTTTGTTGGTCTTTGTATTCTTGCAAAATATTTAAATCTTCATCTATCATTGCGTTTGTTATTTCAGCTTGGTGTTCTTGAAGAAATGCTTTGACATCGGGATTATTGACGACGTTCTTTTTAATTTTTTCAATGCGGTTTGTTAAAGCCTTTGAATCACCCATGATTTGGTTGAAAGATTTCATTCATCACCCTCCTTCCATGTTTCCTTTAATTCTTTAAGAAATGTTTCTTTATCTCGTTCAAAGTCTTCATCAACGGTATCTTTATTTTGATATTGTGGGTTATCTCGTTCTTCTAACCATTTTGGTGTCATTTCTCTTGAAGGTAATTGTTGTTGACGATAAGTTGCTTTTCCTTTTTCATTTGATGATTGATTTGTTTTCGGTTGGTTTACCTTTTTAGCATGTTCATATGCTTGTTTCGCCGTTTTGATGCCTAATTTTTTCCAGTTAGATGCTACCTCAAAAATATAAGACTTCGGAAGTTTCATATCTTCCTTTAACATGACAAACTGAAGTAATATGTTAATCACACCAAATGGCAACTTTTCGCGTTCTATTAATTCTTCGACCATCAGTTTCTGTTTAAAAGTTGGTTCAGACTCTGACCATGACACAAGCATATCTATAGGACTCGTCGTTTCTAACTGTTCTAACCAATCATCTGCTTTACTCTCTTGAGTTGTGACATCTGTCGATTGTGAAATGGACACTTTGTTGTCATTTTCTTTGACTTGTAACGATGGATATTGTTGTTCATGTTCTATTAAATAGTATGACCTAGCTTGCTTTCTTAATTCTTCAAATGACAACTCTTGTGCACTCGTGATAGATTTTAAAATAATCCGTTTCATAGCTTCTGGCGTTAACCCATATAAAGTTGCAAGTTGAATAATTAAGGCCTTCGCATCTTGCGTTATAATTTGTTTGCTGACAAAGTGAGATTCCAACAAGTCATATAATAGTTCAAAGTCAAATTTAATTTCTGACAAATCTACTCCATCATATGTTTCTTCACCTTGAATATGTTGCGTATCTTCATTAACAGAATGACGCGGTACTTTAAACACATCCGTAAACTTACGAGTAATATTTTGATATTGAGCTAAATTGACGTCATCATGCGTTTCGAAGTATTGCTTTAACTGTAAATAACGCTGTTTACTCACTTCACTAAATAAATAAACAGATAACATCGGATCATTAAAAAATTGTTTAGCAGACGGAGGTTGAACGAGTTTATAAACAAAAGATGAAAGTTGTTCATCATGTTTTGCATAAGATTGAACAAGTCCGATAGCTTCCAATAAATCCATACTTTTACGAAAGTCTATTAAATTAATTTTAAGCTCACTCATTATAATATAATGCGTTAATACATCAGAAGATTGCTGAGCTACGAATTGATTGAGATAATGATAAACACCTATCGCATTTGGGCCAGTTAAAGGGGTGAACAGACGATTTAATATATCCAAATGATGTTGAGTTAAATCAAAATGTCTTATGACCGTAAAGTTATCATGTGGTCTTAATCCAAAGTCTTCTGATTGTAAACCCATTAATCATCACTCCGTTTATCCTCTGAAAGAATACCTTGCATGGATTGTAATAACTGATCCACGTCTTTAAATTCTTTATATACAGAGGCAAATCTAACATAAGAAACTTGATCCACTTCCATCAATAAATCCATCACATAATTCCCTATATCTCTAGATGAAATTTCTGCTTGCCCTGCATCTCTTAATTGCCATTCAACTTTATCAGTTATTTCTTCTAATTTTTGATAGCGCACGGGTCTTTTTTCACATGAACGCACAAGACCATTTAATATTTTCTCTCTTAAAAATTGTTCGCGTGTGCCATCTTTTTTCACGACGATCAATGGTCTTTTCTCTATATGTTCAAACGTTGTAAAACGCGTTTCACATGTTTCACATTCTCTTCTGCGTCGAATCGCATTCACTTCATCCGCATGTCTAGAGTCCACAACACGAGAATGCGTCGAATTACATTTCGGGCACTTCACCGAATTATCACCCTCTCAATTTGATTAACTTACATTATACTATAAATGTCTATGACACAAAAGAATGACTATTTGTGATTAATATTCAAAAGTTATTCACTCCATAGAGTGAAACTATTTAAACTTTAAAGGTTATCATTTTAATATTTTTACCATACATATGGTGAGACATTTGTTATAACATCAGTAAACTTAATGCTAAAAATAATTTAATATATGAAAAAAGCAATTTCTATATTATTTCAATAGAAATTGCTTTTTACCTGTTTGAGTACATTATGTTTCAAATATCTTTATGTTTAAGAAAACATTCATTTTATTTAATTAATTCACCAATTTGTTGCGCAACTTCAACTACTCTATTTGAGTAACCCCATTCATTATCGTACCAAGCAATAACTTTAACTTTATTATCTTCCATCACCATTGTACTTTGTGTATCGATGATAGCTGAGTATGGATTTGTATTGAAGTCCATTGAAACTAATGGTGCATCTTCAGTTGAAATTACGTCACCAAGATCGTTATCTTTAAATGCTTGGTTAACTTCTTCAACAGTAACATTTTTATCTAAATCTACAACAAGATCTACTAAAGAAACATTTTTAGTAGGAACTCTTAATGCCATACCGTGTAATTTACCTTCTAATTCAGGTAACACTTCTTTGAGCGCTTTAGCTGCACCAGTAGATGTTGGAATAATACTTTCATTACATGAACGTGCACGACGTAAATCTTTATGTGGGTTATCAATATTGTTCTGATCATTTGTAATTGCATGAACTGTAGTCATTAATCCATTTTGAATGCCAAATTGATCATTTAATACTTTAGCAACGGGACCAATACAATTTGTAGTACATGATGCGTTACTGAAGATATCATAAGTTTCAGTATCTAATTGGTCATTATTTACGCCTTTAACAACCATTTGAACTTTACCGCCTTTAGAAGGGCCTGTAAGTAATACTTTCTTCGCACCTGCTTTAACATGTGCATCGGCTTTATCACCATGGTTAAATTTACCTGTTGCTTCGATAACTAAATCAACATTTAGTTCATCCCAAGGTAATTTTTCAGGATCTCTTTCAGAAATTAACTTAATTTGTTGATCTCCTACTTTAATACCATCTTCAGTTGGTTCAGCAGTTAAATCAAATTTTCCGTGTGTAGTATCAAAGTTAATAAGATGAGCAATTGTTTCTGGAGGATAGCTCGCGTTGATTGCTACTAAATTTAAATCATCCTTTTTTAAAGCGATGCGTAGCACCATACGTCCGATTCTTCCCATCCCATTAATTGCAATATTTGTCGCCATTGATAGCACTCCTCGTTTATGTGTTATACTTTACAAAAAATAGTATAGCATAAAATAATACATTTTAGAAAGCGTTTTCTTATTAAAATAAAATTTTTCATTTCACTTTTCTGTCGGGATTTATATTGATTTTTAAAAAATTATATGCATTGCTATAAGAAGCTTAAAATTACTCCTTATTTTAAATTAGTATGACATATTCAAAGCAATTTATACCGTTTCACCTTTAAAATAAAAAAAGCGAGACAACGAAATCTACGACTAAACTATAGATTTCTGTCTCGCTCATTAAAATTATTAAAGTTATACTGATTCATTATCTTCTTCAGAAGATTGTAAATATCCTTGTTCTACTAATAGACGTTCTAAATTTTGTTTTAATTCTAATTTTGAATCTCTGTTATCGATAACGTGATCAGCCATACGACGCTTTTTATCAATAGACATTTGACTATAGACCCTTGCTTTTGCATCTTCCATTGATAAATCATTGCGTTCCATTAAACGATCTATTTGAATACTCTCTGAAGTATAAACTAACCATACTTCATCAACAGTATTTTGTAAGTCATTTTCGAATAATAATGGGATATCCATAATAACATCTTGACCAGCATCTAAATATTGTTGTTTTTCACGTTCCATGATTTCGCGAACAATTGGATGTACAATTTCATTTAATTCCAATCGTTTTTCTGGTTGGTTAAATACAATGTCACCTACATATGCACGATTCATATTGCCATCTTCATCAATGGCTTCGTCTCCAAACTTTTCTTTAACTTGATTAAGTCCAGGGGACCCTTTTTCCACTGCTTGACGCGAAGCTGTATCAGCATCTACTATTTTAAAACCATGAATTTCTAATAATTCGGCTACTGTTGATTTGCCAGTAGCAATTCCCCCTGTTAAGCCTATAACTTTTGGCATGACTCATCTCTCCTTAATTCTGGCAATGAGGGCAAAAATGACTATTTCGTCCCCCTATTACCGCTGTTTCTATTTCATTACCACATACTTTACAGTATTTTTGTTTATATACGTTCAAATGTAATTGCATTGTCCCTTTACTACCATCTGCATGAAGGTAATCGGAAATGCTTGTACCTCCACTATCTATACCCGCTTGAAGTACTTCACGAACATAATAAAAAAGCATTTCTCGTTGTTGATGATTTAAATCATTAGGTAGGGTCGCAGGATGAATACCTGCACGGAATAATGCCTCACAAGCATATATATTACCACAACCTGCAATGACGCGGTGGTCAAGAATCATTTGTTTAATAGGTTTATTTTGATAATAGGACTTGTCGTAACAAGCCATGTAATGTGGCAGTGCTTCTTCATCAAATGGTTCAGGTGCTATTTCTAAAAATGATGGATACGCATCAAATGAAGGTAAATTGCGTATTTCTCCAAATCGTCTTATATCTGAATATACTAATAGTTTATGATTATCTAATTGAAAAATGACATGCCAGTGTTTACGATAATTCGCATTTCCAATATCCTCTAGCTCATCAACAACAAAGAAACCACCTGCCATGCCTAAATGGCTTAGCAATATTCTCTGATCGCCATCTTTTTCTAAATAAAAGACAATATATTTACTTCTTCTTTCTATATCAGTAATGATATATTGTTCGGTAAACGTTTTAAACGTATCCAATTCTAAACCTTTAATAATCGTCTCTTTATTTGCAGCTTTACCTTCTTGCACTTTATCAGAGTAAGTAATAGACTCTATTTTTTGACCTTTGGCAAAAGGCTTAATGCCTCTTTTAACATGTTCTACTTCTGGTAATTCAGGCATATATTGACCTACTTTCTATTTTGCATCGTACCACGTTTGTCCATAGCTTGATTCTACTTTGAGTGGGACATCTAATTTTAAAGCATTATCCATAATTTCTTCAATAAATGGTTCGAATGATTCGACCTCATCTTTAGGAATTTCGAAAATTAATTCGTCATGAACTTGCAATAATAATTTAGCATTAAAATCTGTTTTCTCAATTTCACGATCAAAGTTCACCATGGCTAATTTAATAATATCTGCAGCGCTACCTTGAATTGGTGTGTTCATTGCAGTTCTTTCCGCAAAACTTCTTAAATTAAAGTTTCGACTTGTAATATCTGGAATATAACGACGTCGATGAAGCAATGTTTCTACAAAGCCTTGTGCTTTACAGTCTTTTACGACATCTTCCATATATTGTTTAACGCCTGGGAAACTATCTAAATAATCATCTATAAATTTTTTAGCTGCTTTACGCGTAATGCCTAAACTTTGACTTAAACCATAATCACTAATTCCGTAAACTATACCGAAGTTTACAGCTTTTGCTTGTCTACGCATATTTGAATCAATTTCATCAGCGTCAACGCCAAATACTTTCATTGCCGTAGCCGTATGAATATCTTCATCATTTATGAATGCTTTCTTCATGCTTTCATCTTGGGTAATATGCGCTAATACGCGTAATTCAATTTGTGAATAGTCCGCTGAGAAAATTACATTATTTTTATCTGTTGATTTGAATGCTTTTCTAATTTTTCTACCTTCTTCTAGACGAACTGGAATGTTTTGTAAATTTGGATCGATTGATGATAATCTTCCCGTTTGTGCTAACGTCTGGTTAAAGCGTGTGTGTATGCGTTGATCATCACTAATTACTTTCTGTAACCCTTCTACATACGTAGATTGTAACTTTGATAGTTGACGATATTCTAAGATGTGATCAATGATTGGATGTTCACCTTGTAATTGTTCTAGCACATCTACTGCCGTAGAATATCCAGTTTTGGTCTTTTTAATTACTGGTAGTTTTAAAGTTTCAAATAACACGACACCTAATTGTTTTGGTGAGTTAATATTAAATGATTCACCTGCTGCTTCGTATATATTATCAATTAAGACGTCTAATTTACTTTGGATTTCTTGTTCCATTTGTTTCAAATCATCAACATCAGTGTAAATACCAATCTCTTCCATTTTGCTTAAAATGCGAGCCAATGGTAACTCTAAATCATTAAGTAAATCAGTTTGGTTGTATTCTTCTAATTGTTGTTCCATATATTTTTGAGATTCAGATATTGCCTCAGTAATCGTAGCAATGTGATAATTTAATGTCTCATCTTCTGGAACTTGACGCTTCTTACCTTTACCGTAAATCGAGACAGTGGATTGCACGTAATGTTGACCGAAATGTGTTACTACTGAGTGCACATCATCGATACTTCGAGATGGATCAATAATATAACTCGCCAACATAATATCAAATTGAATATTTTTCACGTCAATCTCTAAGCGGTGTGCTGCCACATAAGTTTTCTTCGCATCATAAACGATTTTTTCAGTTTTATCACTTTCTAACCATTGAACTAATTGAGGGTACTCATTAATTTGTTTTGCATCGATAACGTAATGATTTGTACCATCGAACAGTCCGAATTTTAAAATGTCTTCTTTTAAATAGTTGATACCGTCAATTTCAAAATGTATCGCGGCAGAAGTTAGCTTATTAAAATCTACGTCATTAAACTCAGTTATAACGCTAATTTCCTTTGCTTCTGTGTCTTGCGTTTCACTTTGTGCATCCATTTGATCTAACAACTGTTTGAATTCTAATTTCTTGAATAATTCAATCTTGTCATTTGTATCTGGTTCGACCGGTAATTTTGTATCCGCTAATGATACTTCAACTGGACTTTCTACATTAATGGTTGCAAGCTCTTTACTCATTAACGCATCATCTTTACTATTGGCTAATTTCTCTTTTAGTTTTTTACCTGATACATCATCAATATTGTCATAGACATTTTCTACAGTTGAAAATTGCTTTAATAATTTAATAGCGGTCTTTTCACCTACACCAGCAACACCTGGTATGTTATCTGAAGTGTCTCCCATTAAACCTTTCATATCAATAATTTGTTTCGGTTCTAACCCATCATATTTTTCAGCGATAAATTGAGGCGTATAGTGATCGACATCAGTCACACCTTTTTTAGTGTAATAAATCGTTACATTACCTGTAGCAAGTTGCGTTAAATCTCGATCGCCCGTAATAATGATCGTCTCAAAATTTTCATTACTTGCCTTTGTACTTAATGTACCGATGATGTCATCAGCTTCGTAATTTTCTAATTCATAACGCTTAATTTGATATGCATCTAATAATTGGCGCACATATGGGAATTGCTCACTTAACTCTGGTGGCGTCTTTTGACGTCCGCCTTTGTATTCACCATACGTTTCATGTCTAAAAGTAGTTTTACCAGCATCGAATGCCACTAAGAAATGTGTAGGCTGTTCTTCTTTTAAAATTTTTTCAAGCAACATTGCAAAACCGTATATTGCATTTGTATGAATGCCAGCTTTATTTTGTAGCAGTGGTAATGCATAAAATGCTCTAAAGCTTAAACTATTACCATCAATTAAGACTAATTTATTCACTATAATTAACCTCCAACACATATTTATCTTATATTTTATCATATATAATCCTTGAACACTTGTAGAGTTCATTGAATCTATCTATAAACGTTACTCATATTCTTCTCATGAAAGATTTATAATAAAAAGGCTGAAACATTAAAATGTTCCAGCCTTTTCTTATGTTAATTTGTAGTTAGTCTAATCTTCGTTTTCAAAGAAAGTCACTCTGAATGTAGAACCTTCATTTGGCACACTATAAACATTTATTCGGCCATTATGCGCCTCCATAATATGTTTTGTTATTGATAATCCTAACCCTGTGCCACCTGAATCTCGACTTCTCGCTTTATCAACACGATAAAAGCGTTCGAAGATGTGGTTCTGATCTTCTTCACTAATACCAATACCAAAGTCCTCAACTTCCAACATGCGTTTGTTACCTTCTTTAAAGACTCTGACGATGACTTCGCTACCTGTTTTAGAATAACTAATAGCATTTGATAATAAGTTTACAGCAACTTGAGAAACTTTGTCTTTATTTGCATCTATTACAATATCAGGATGAATTTGATTTATTATCGAAATATCTTTTTCTTCTGCGATTGTATACATATTTTCGATTGTTGACTCAGCTATATCTGACAAACTAATTAAATCTGTTTCAATTTCAGTTTGTTGTTCAATATGTGAAAGATCTAGTAAATCAAATACTAAAGTTTCTATTCGATCCGATTCTTTGGAGATAATTTTTAAGAAATCTGTCAGCGTTTGTTCATCATTTTTAGCGCCATCAAGTAAAGTTTCAGCAAAACCTTTAATCGAAGTAATCGGTGTTTTCAACTCATGAGATACATTTGCTACGAATTCTCGACGTAAATTTTCTAATTTCTTTAAGTTAGTAATATCGTGTAGTACGACAACCATACCATATAAATTTTTTCGTGATTTAGATAAAATCGGCACGCATGCCGCGTCAAAGTATTTTTCATGAACTTGATCAATCTTCAATTCAATTTGATCATAAATAGGTTTTTCAACTTTAAATGTCTCTGAAATTAACTTTTGTATCTTAGGGTTGATAAAATCATTATAGTTTTTATTTTCCACCGTTGCTTCCGGTGTAAATACTTCATAATATGATTTGTTAGCGACTACAACTTCTCCATAACGATCAATCATTAATATCGAACTTGGAATATTTTCAACCGTCGTCTTCAATCGATTAGACTGTAACTTTTGTTTATGGTTTAACGTTTGTAATTTACGTGCTAATTCATTCGTTGTAACAAAAAGTTCGCGTGTTTCTTTAACATTACTTTCAGGTACACGGACATGATAGTACCCTTCAGTTAATAAATTAGTCGCATAAGTTACTTCGTTGATTGGACGTATATAAGTTCGGTTTATACTACGTACCACAAAGAAAATAATAAATAATACAAATATGCCAATCAAACCTGTATACTTCCAAACCTGAATTTGTAAAGCTAAAATATTATTATTAACTCCTGTGATTAAAACATCGTAATGGTTAATAGGTGTTTTATAAGTATATCGATTGTCATCATCTACCTTATCGTAGATTAAATTCGAAGGATTTGCTGCATTATTAATATGCTCATTGATAGGTAATCCTTGTTTTGTGGAAAAAATTTCATTGTCTTCGTTTTTTTGCTTTATTACTACAGTGAGTCGCTTATTTTTTGCAACATCTTGAATTTCGCGTTGTTTGTCATGGTCATATAAACTTGCAAAATGCTTTGCTTGATGTTCTAAATCACCTTGTTGACTCATTGTCACCGTATCATATATCACATGAGATATAATACCGCCTAGAGCAATAAAGCTCAAAATGACAATTGTACATAATAATAGTAAGAGTCGTTGGTGAAACTTGAGCATTAGGCTTTAGGTCTTTCCAACTTATATCCTAAACCTCTCACAGTTTTTATAAGTTTTGGTTGTTTAGGATTTTCTTCTAATTTATCTCTTAAATGACTAATATGTACATCCACAATTCGTGAATCTCCTGCGAACTCATAGTTCCAAACTGAGTTCAACATATGTTCTCGTGTTATTACTCTTCCTTGTCTTTCAATTAGATAAAGTAATAACTCAAATTCCTTCGGCGTTAATTCTAATAATTCTTCGTCTCGATATACTTCGAAGTATTCAGGACGTATACGAATCGAGCCAATAATAATATCTGCTTCATCACTTTCAACGGTTTTAGCTTCATTGATCATCGCAGAACGTCTTAGTATTGCCTTGACTCTTGCCACAACTTCTCTTGGAGAAAACGGTTTAGTCATATAATCGTCTGCACCGAGCTCAAGACCTAGAACCCTGTCAAACTCATCATCTTTTGCTGTAAGCATTAAAATTGGAACTAAGTTCTTATCTGATCTAATTGTTTTACAAACTTCAATTCCATCTTTTTTAGGTAGCATAACATCCAGTACGACAAGTTCTGGATTAGATGTATTTACTTTATCTAAAGCTTCTTCCCCATCATATGCTACATCAACTATGTATCCTGCTTGTTCTAAATTATATTTTAACAAGGTTACAATTGACTGCTCATCATCTACTACAAGTACTTTCTGTGACATAGTGTACCTCCATATTTGTGGTTTACGAATACAGTATAACTCAAATTTTAATAAAAATAACATAATTTATAACGATTTTACATAATCTTAATACTTCCAACAACTTTTTATGTTTATTGAGTATTTATAAATAAAATGTAATTTTACTTCGAATTAATTTGAGTTTACTTAGCTATATTGCACTACATATCTACAAAACAATCATTTAATGATATCTTAACATTGATTACTTAGAATAACCAAACCTATACACTACACAATATTATTTAACCCTTTTCACTTTTGCTATATATACTTCTAACCAAAGTATTGTAACAATTAATAATATTAGTATATCTATTTTAAAAAATAATCTGAACCTTAAAGGTAACAACCACTAAATCAATATCCTTTGTATCTTAAATCAAAAAGAAAAGAGCCTGAGACAAAAATAGGTGTCTCAGACTCTTTATCTCATGGTCGGAGCAATTTATATCTCAGACCTTCAGTTTAATAACTTAATATATTTGGTAACCGTATCTATTATAGGTTTTTAATTAATTCATCAGCAAACTCTGAAGTTTTAACTTCTTTCGCACCATCCATTAAGCGGGCAAAGTCATAAGTTACAACTTTAGAAGCAATTGTTTTTTCAATTGAAGCTGTAATCTTATCAGCTGCTTCTTGCCAACCTAAATGTTCTAACATTAAAGTAGCACTTAATAATTCTGATGAAGGGTTAACTTTATCTAAATCAGCATATTTTGGAGCTGTACCGTGTGTTGCTTCGAAAATAGCGTGACCAGTTTCATAGTTAATGTTAGCACCTGGAGCAATTCCGATACCGCCAACTTGTGCAGCTAATGCATCTGATACATAGTCACCGTTTAAGTTCATTGTAGCAACTACATCGTGGTCAGCTGGTCTAGTTAAGATTTGTTGTAAGAAGATATCAGCGATTGAATCTTTGATAATGATCTTACCTTCTTTTTCAGCTTGCTCTTGTACTTCGTTTGCTTTGTCTTTACCTTCTTCTTCAACAATTTTGTCATATTGTTGCCAAGTGAAGACTTTGTCGCCGAATTCGTTTTGAGCTAAATCGTAGCCCCATTGTTTGAATGCACCTTCAGTGAATTTCATGATGTTACCTTTGTGTACTAAAGTAACTGATTTACGGTTATTATCAATTGCATATTGAATAGCCGCACGTACTAAACGTTCAGTTCCTTCTTTAGATACTGGTTTCACACCAATACCTGAAGTTTCTGGGAATCTAATATTAGTAGCACCCATTTCATTTTGTAAGAAATCAATTAATTTCTTAGCTTCTGGAGTACCTTCTTTAAATTCGATACCAGCATAAATATCTTCTGTATTTTCACGGAAAATAACCATATCAGTATCTTCTGGACGTTTAACTGGAGAAGGTACGCCTTGGAACCAACGTACTGGGCGTAAGCAAGTAAATAAATCTAACTCTTGACGTAAAGCAACGTTTAATGAACGAATACCGCCACCGATTGGAGTTGTTAAAGGTCCTTTGATTGCGATTAAGTACTCTTCAATCGTATCAAGTGTTTCTTTTGGTAACCATTCGCCAGTTTCATCGTAAGCTTTTTGACCAGCTAATACTTCTTTCCATTCGATTTTCTTTTCACCGTTATAAGCTTTTTCAACAGCTGCATCAATAACACGACTTGCTGCTTTCCAAATATCTGGTCCGATTCCGTCACCGATAATAAATGGAATAATTGGATTATTTGGTACTGTTAAACCTTCATTTGTTTTTGTAACTTTTTCACCTGACATGTAAATAACCTCCGTGTTTAAATTTCTTATATTAACTATTGAATCAATAATTTAACGCTGAAATCATTCAGCACTCATATATTGCATACCACTAAAGTACGCAAATCAATCAAATGTTATCTATTTTCAATAGGTTCATATGTTCTATAAGTTTCACCAATATAGTTTGCTCTTGGACGCATAATTTTATTATCTCTATATTGTTCTAAGATATGTGCAATCCAACCTGATGTACGACTTACTGCGAATATTGGTGTGAACAAGTCATGTTCAATATTTAAACTATGGTAAACTGTTGCACTAAAGAAGTCGACATTTGGAATTAAACCTTTTTCTTCTTTCATCTTATCCGCAATTGCAACAGAGATATCAAATAATTCACTTTGACCAGTTTCGCCTGTGATTTTCTTACTCATTTCTTTTAAGTATTTTGCACGAGGGTCTCCATCTTTGTATACGCGGTGACCGAATCCCATGATTTTTTCTTTATTTTCAATCTTCTTGTTAATATAGCTATCAACATTATCGATTGAACCAACTTCAGTTAACATGCTCATAACACGTTCGTTTGCACCACCGTGTAAAGGTCCTTTTAAAGAACCAACAGCTGCAACGATACCAGAATACATATCTGATAATGATGAAACTGCACATCTCGCTGTGAAAGCAGATGCATTTAATTCGTGGTCTGCATGTAAAACTAATGCTTTGTTAAATGCTTCTACTTCGATGTCACTTGGTAATTCACCACGTAACATGTATAAGAAGTTACCAGCATAGTTTAAATCTTTATTAGGTTGAACGATTTCTTTATCTTGTCTTGTGCGTGCATACGCAGTTACAAGTGATGCCATTTTTGCTTGGATTTTAATTGCACGATCCATTGTAAAATCTTCGCTTTCTTCGTCAGCATCTGAATCAAAATGTGCTATATATGACACTGATGTTCTCAAAGCAGTCATAGGGTGAACCTTAGAAGTCGAGTATTCTTTAAAGTGGCTATATACTCGAGGGTTAAGCGTCATGTACTCATGTAGCTTTTCTTTAAGATCTTGTAATTCTTCTTTATTAGGTAATCGGTAATGCCATAATAAGAAGATAACTTCTTCAAATTCTGCATTTTGAGCTAAATCATCGATATCATATCCAGCGTAAGTTAATTGGCTATCAATGATAGAACTCACTTTGGTTTCAGCGGCGATTACCCCTTCTAAACCTTTTTTTAACTCTGCCATATATAAATTCCCCTTTTCTATTTCATTATGAAATGGCTTTCAGCTACCATTATATCCAATCATTCGTAATTTGTGAATAATTATTGAACAATTGGATTAATTGTGTTTCATCATAAATAAAATCATACATCATATGCCTTATCAAACGTTATGCACGTTTTCGTCCTTATGACTCTATTTTAGTATGTATTTGACTTCACATCAATTTTTATACCTTTTTAATTCGTTATCATGATTAATAACTAATTATTAAGGTATTTTTAAATTTCAGAAATCTTGTATATAGAAAATAGTTGTTTTATTTAACTTCAAATAGCATAATAATAATTAACTAGATAAAGGAGTTATGCATATGGCAAAAAATCAATTACAAAGAGAACTAAGTAATCGACATATCCAGTTGATTGCAATTGGGGGAGCAATTGGAACTGGATTATTTTTAGGAGCAGGTCAAACAATCGCTTTAACCGGTCCCTCTATATTACTTACCTACATAATAATTGGATTTATGCTATTTATGTTTATGCGTGGTTTGGGAGAAATTTTAGTAAAAAATACCAATTTCAAATCATTTGCTGACATTACCAATGAATATATTGGTTCGTTTGCAGGGTTTGTCACTGGTTGGACGTATTGGTTATGTTGGATTATTACCGGCATGGCAGAAGTGACAGCCGTTGCAAAGTATGTGAGCTTTTGGTTTCCACATATTCCAAACTGGCTAAGTGCACTATTTTGTGTATTAGTCTTAATGTCATTAAACTTATTTAGCGCGAAGTTATTCGGTGAGTTAGAATTTTGGTTTTCACTTATTAAGATTATAACAATTTTAGCATTAATTATTGTCGGGGCAGTGATGATCATTCTCGGATTCAAAACACAATTTGGTCACGCATCTATGACACATTTATACGATAATGGTATTTTCCCGAAAGGTATTAGCGGATTTATGATGTCATTCCAAATGGCGTTATTCTCATTTGTAGGTATCGAATTAATCGGTGTAACTGCCGGTGAGACGAAAGATCCAAAAACTACAATTCCAAAAGCAGTGAATAATGTTCCAGTGCGAATTTTAGTGTTTTATGTTGGTTCACTTGCAGTAATTATGTCTATCATTCCATGGAATGAAATGAATCCGGAAGAGAGTCCATTCGTTAGACTATTTGCATTGATTGGAATTCCATTTGCTGCCGGAATCATTAACTTTGTAGTGTTAACAGCCGCGGCTTCATCATGTAACAGTGGTATATTCTCAAATAGCCGTATGTTATTTGGTTTATCAAAGAAAAATCAAGCACCACCGCATTTTTCTAAAACAAATAAAAACGGTGTACCGCACACAGCAATTTTTGTTTCTTGTGCATTATTGTTAATAGCAGCATTGTTAAACTACATTATTCCAAATGCAACATTAGTATTCACATATGTAACAACCGTTTCCACTGTATTATTCTTAGTAGTTTGGTCATTGATTATGGTAGCTTACATTAACTACCATAGACAAAATCCAAATGCTCATAAACAATTGGAATTCAAATTACCAGGTGGTAAATATGTTGCTTACATTATTTTAGCATTCTTCTTCTTAGTATTCTGCTTGTTATTTGTAAATACAGAAACAAGAATCGCAATTTACTTAACACCTATTTGGTTTATCATTTTAATCCTAATGTATATACGATATAAAAAAATGGCACTGAAAGAAGACAAAAAATAATAATATCTAGTTAGCGCATTTACAGACACTCGTTAAATACTTGTGTTTGTAAATGCGTTTTTTTAATCTAATGCATTAGCTTTTGATATAAATACAAAAATATTTATCGTCATCATCAACACATATCTAATACTTATTACTATAAAAAATCGATGATTCCTAGAACTCCAACTCTAGAAATCATCGATATCAATTTAATTTATTCGTTTAATATATAGTTTCTTCTCTAAACTTATGATTAAAGTACGTTTGCGTAACCTTCAAATATCTTACCATGATTTGCATCAACAGTAACAAGTGAATTGTTTTTAACAACATTTGCTACATTTTCAACGCCCACAACTGTTGGAATACCATTTTCTAATCCAATAATTGCGCTTGGTGAAGTGATGCCATTTTCTTCAGTAATTAGCCCTACTGCTTTTTCAATATAAGGTACGAATGATTCGTCGACTGAAGAAGTCACGATAACTGTTTCGGATAAATCTTTACCTTCAAGTTCACTCGCTTTATCAACAACCATTGTTGTACCTACTACAGAATTTCTACCAATACCTTGGCCTTTAGCAATTTCATCACCTACTAAGTGAAGTTTCATCATGTTTGTAGTTCCTTTTTCACCAGTAGGAACACCTGCTGTAATAATGATTAAATCACCGTTTTGAACTTTTTCAGTTTCAACTGCTGTCGCAACTGCATTGTTTAATAATGCGTCAGTTGTCTTACGTCCTTCTTTAACTACTGGATGGATCCCCCACACTAATTCACATTGACGTGCAGTTTCATGGCTTGGTGTAACTGCAATGATGTCAGAATGTGGACGATATTTTGAAATTGTACGCGCTGTAGAACCACTTTCAGTAGCTGCTACGATAGCTTTTACATTTAAGTTTAATGCAGTATGAGCAACTGAAACACCGATTGCATTAACTAAAGAAGTTTCTACTAAGTTCGTGCGATCAGATAATAATTTCTTATAATCTTGTGCGCCTTCTGCTGAGATGGCAATGTTACTCATAGTTTTAACGGCTTCTTCTGGATATTGACCGGCAGCTGTTTCACCTGAAAGCATAACTGCATCTGTACCGTCGTAAATAGCGTTCGCTACGTCACTTGCTTCAGCACGTGTTGCACGTGGGTTACGTTGCATTGAGTCTAACATTTGCGTAGCAGTGATAACTGGTTTACCTAATTTGTTACATTGTCTAATTAGGTCTTTTTGAACCATTGGCACTGATTCTGGAGGAATTTCTACACCCATGTCACCACGAGCAACCATTAAGCCATCAGCGACTTCTAAGATATCTTCAATGTTATCAATACCTTCTTGGTTTTCAATTTTTGGAATAATACTGATATTTTTATTATTTTGTTCTTCTAATAATTTACGAATATCTAATACATCACTTGGACGGCGTACAAAGCTTGCTGCGATAAAGTCGATGTTTTCACTAATACCGAACTTGATATCTTCAGCATCCTTATCAGTAATACCTGGTAAACTTACTTTAACACCTGGTAAGTTAACGCCTTTTTTATTTTTAAGCTCACCACTATTTAATACATCACATAGTACTTCGCCTTTATCTTTATTAATTTGCTTAACTTGTAATTCAATTAAACCGTCATCTAATAAAATATATGAGCCTTCATCTACATCATTAATAAGATTGTCATATGTTACTGAGAATTTTTCTGGTGTACCTTCTACTTCAGTCATACTCACGATAACTTCAGTGCCCTTTTCAAGTTCAATAGCACCGTCTTTCATGTTATGCGTACGAATTTCTGGACCTTTAGTATCTAATAAGATAGCTACTGTCTTACCTAACTTATCAGCTACTTTTCGAATTGAATCGATTCTCGCTTTATGCTCAGCATGATCACCATGTGAAAAGTTCAATCTTGCAACGTTCATGCCTGCTTTCATTAACTTTTCTAACATTTCTTCTGATTCTGAAGCTGGTCCTATAGTACAAACAATTTTAGTCTTTCTCATTATTAATGCCTCCCAGTATGATTAAATAGATAATTCTTTTGCTAAATTATAAATTGAATGTTCGAATTTTTGATTTTTAGCATTAAAAATCTCATCGAAAGGTGTGTCTGTTAATTCGTTATTCATTATGCCTACACCTACAGCTGTTTTTCCTGATAGTAATAATTCAACAGCATGGCCACCTAAACGTGAGGCTAATACTCGATCAGCACCACTTGGGCTACCACCACGTTGTATATGTCCTAATACAGAAACACGCGTATCGATGTTAATATATTTTGATAATTCTTTCGCACATGCTTCTCCAGACATGCAACCTTCGGCTACCATAACGATTGAATGTTTCTTACCACGTTTGATACCGTTGTCGATTTTTTCAGCAACGTCTTTAATATCTACATTTACTTCAGGTAAGATAATTGTTTCTGCACCAACAGAAAGTCCTGCCCAAAGAGCTAAATCACCACAATCACGCCCCATCACTTCAATAATAAATGTACGAGCATGACTTGAGGCTGTGTCACGAATCTTGTCGACACTATCAATGATAGTATTTAAAGCTGTATCAAATCCAATTGTAAAGTCAGAACCGTTAATGTCGTTATCGATTGTGCCTGGAACACCAATCGTTTGAATTTCTTTACATTCCTCACTGATACGTTGTGCCCCACGATAACTACCGTCTCCACCAATTACGACAAGACCTTCGATATCGCGTTTACGAAGGTTTTCGATACCCTTTTTACGCACATCCGCATCTTTAAATTCAGGACATCTCGCGGAATATAAAAAAGTACCGCCACGTTGTATCGTATCACCAACAGAACCGAGTTCTAACTTTTCAATATTGTCATTCAATAACCCTTGATAGCCTTGGTATACACCATAAACTTCAATGTTATTGTAAATCGCTTTACGCGTCACAGCTCTTACAGCCGCATTCATTCCTGGTGAATCTCCACCACTAGTCAAGACTGCTATTTTTTTCATGACGACATACCTTTCTTACATATTTTCTTATAATAAAAATACCATAATTTATTATGTGGTGCCATCAATATAGATTATTTAAATATATGAAAACGTTTTAACAACAAGTTTTCACACGATTTTCACAAAGTAAGCGGTTGCTTATTAGGAAGTGAAATCTTTTAACTTCACACTTATCATTTACCTTTTATTTAATAAATCTAAACAGTTTACACGACGAACAGATCGAACCTTTTTTACAAAATGAAGTAAACCAATTTATACTAAATGGTCATCATCTTAAATAGAAACACACCCCCTATGCACATAAGTGCATAGGGGGTTATCTCAAATATTATGATTCTTCTATATAGTCACCAATTTGTCTGAATTTATTATATCTATCTTCTATCAACTGATCTTTAGATAAAGTGTTTAATTCTTTTAGGTGTTTTTCAAAAGTTGATTTAATTGATTGGGCTTGTGTTTCTACATCGTGATGCGCTCCACCAAGCGGTTCATTTATAACTTCATCTGCAATATTTAAATCATATAAATCAGGTGCAGTGATTTTCATCGTTTCTGCGGCAATCTTAGCTAAATTACTATCTTTCCACAGTAATGCAGAAGCACCTTCAGGAGAAATTACAGAATATGTACTATTTTCAAGCATCAGTACGCGATTAGTGATACCTAAACCTAAAGCACCACCACTACCACCTTCACCAATAACAATTGAGATGACTGGTACTGTTAGCGAAGCCATTTCGACTAAGTTCTTAGCTATAGATTCACTTTGGCCACGTTCTTCGGCGGCTTTCCCTGGGTACGCACCTTTCGTATCGATGAAAGTAAAGATAGGACGATTAAACTTTTCAGCTTGTTTCATTAAACGTAACGCCTTACGATAACCTTCTGGATGCGCCATCCCGAAGTTTCGATAAATATTATCCTTAGTATCTTTACCTCTTTGTTGACCGATAACAGTTACAGGCGTGTTATTAAGGTATCCTATACCACCAACCATAGCTGGGTCATCACGGAAATTACGATCACCATGCAACTGTAGGAAATCATCAAAAATATAAGAAATATAATCCAATGTTGTTGGCCTTTCTGGTAAACGTGCTAATTGTACACGATCCCATGGCTTTAAGTTTGTATATACTTTCTTCGTTTCTCTATCTAACGAGGCTTCCAACATATCTATTTCTTCTTGTAAATCTACATCATTTTTTTCTTGCGATTCTTTTAAGGATTCAATTTTATTTTTTATTTCGAATAGGGGCTTTTCAAAATCAAGCATTTGTTTTCACCTCTTGATGCATATTTAAAATACTCGCTAGTGTTTCTTTCATTTCTTTACGGTGGACAACCATGTCAAGCTGACCGTGTTCTAAAAGAAATTCTGATGTTTGGAAATCATCTGGTAACTTTTCATTTATAGTTTGTTCTATAACGCGTCGACCAGCAAAACCAATTAACGCTTTCGGTTCACTAATATTGATATCTCCAACTGAAGCGAAACTTGCTGAAACACCACCAGTTGTAGGGTTCGTAATGTATGAAATATAAAGTAAACCTGCATCTGCGTGTTTTTTAAGTGAAACACTTGTTTTACCCATTTGCATTAAAGAGATGATTCCTTCTTGCATTCTGGCACCACCACTTGCAGAGAATAGGATAAATGGTAATCGGTGTTCTGTACAATGTTCGATGATGCGACAAATTTTTTCACCTACGACAGAGCCCATGCTCCCCATTCTGAAACGTGCATCCATTACGGCCACACCATATTCAATGCCATCTAATTTAGCTGTACCTGTAACAACTGCCTCTTTTAAATCAGTTTTACCCTGGTCTTTCTGAATCTTTTCCTCATAGCTTGGAAAGTCTAATGGGTTTGCAGAAGTCATGCCTTTATCAAACTCTACAAATGTACCTTCATCAGAAATCGCATCAATTCGATCATATGCTGTTAATGAAATATGATGATCACAATTAAAACAAACGTTTAGATTTTCAGCTAATTCTTTTGTATACATTATTTTTTTACATTTGGGGCATTTCGTCATTATTCCTGCTGGTACATCACTTTGATTAGAATCCGATACTGTTACATACTTTTTCTTTTTACTACTTCTATTGAAAAAATCTTTAAACATTAGTAAACCTCCACAAAATAACCATTGCTTTCTTAATTTAAAAAAGGCAAACCCAATTAATAGATACGATTAACATATCATATTAATTGGTGCCTCAACTTAATATTTTATAAAACTGATTAGCCGTTGTCTATCTCAGTTAATTTCATCGTCTTGTTATAAATTTCTTCTGGATCTACATCTACGCGTGCTACACCTGATTCCATCGCAGCCTTAGCAACTTCTCTAGCTACTGATGGCGCAACACGTTTATCGAATGGACCTGGTATACAATAATCAGGGTTTAATTCTTCTGGTTTAATCAAGTCTGCGATTGCTTCAACTGCTGCTTGTTTCATTTCTTCGTTTATGTGAGTAGCTTCAACATCTAAAGCTCCTCTAAAGATGCCTGGGAACGCAAGTACGTTATTAATTTGGTTAGGGAAATCAGAACGTCCTGTACCGATAACTTTTGCACCTGCTTCTTTAGCTGTATCAGGGTGAATTTCAGGGTTTGGATTCGCCATTGCAAAGATAATTGGATCATTAGCCATGGATTCTACCATTTCTTTTGATAATAAGTCCGCTACAGAAACGCCGATAAATACGTCCGCATCAGCGATAATATCACTTAAATTACCTTCTTGTTTATCTCTGTTTGTCCATTTCGCAACATATGATTTCGTATCATTCATACCAAATGAACGACCCTCGTAAATAGCGCCTTTTGAATCACACATAATCATATCGCGGACCCCGTAAGAGTATAATAATTTAACTATAGCAATACCTGCTGCCCCAGCACCGTTAAGTACTACTTTAATATCAGATAAATCTTTATCAACGATACGTAGTGCATTAATCATACCTGCTACAGTCACGATTGCAGTTCAGTGTTGGTCATCGTGGAATACAGGAATTTTCGTTTCTTTTTTTAGTCGCTCTTCGATTTCAAAACAACGTGGGGCTGAAATATCTTCTAGGTTAATACCGCCATAGTTTGGCTCAAGTAATTTAACTGTATTGACAATTTCATCAGTGTCTGTCGTATTTAAAGCAATTGGTACACTATCTACACCTGAGAAGCTTTTAAATAATACAGATTTACCTTCCATAACCGGAATACTCGCTTCTGCCCCAATATTACCTAATCCTAAAACAGCAGTCCCATCTGTTACTACAGCAACTGTATTACTTTTCATTGTATATTCGAATACTTTTCTAGGATTTTCATGAATTTCTTTACAAGGTTCTGCTACACCTGGTGAATAAGCTAGACTTAATTCTTCTTTGTTCGTTACTTTAACTTTAGGTGATACTGCAAGTTTCCCTTTATTGCGTCTATGCATTTCTAAAGCTTCGTCTCTCAATGACATGAAATCTACCCCTTTACATTCAAAATAGAAATTATAATAATACTGTACATATATATTTTTATTACACTCTAACACAGAATACAAATGATAACGTTTACAGCGCTTAAATTCACTTCAACTCGTTAATAGTTGTAATAAAAACACATATGTGAATCAGATACTATTCAAATTATTTTCTTAAAAAATATAAACTGATGGAGAATTAAACATTAACCATCAGTTTACTATAACACAATTCATATGGCCGTTAAAGTTATATAATCCTAATGTTCCAAGGCGTGACTTTGTCTATTAGTGCTTGAATGATTTCGAGATCTTTATTTACAAATCCAATTGTTTTAACTGTTTGTCGTTCACCTTGTAACACTTGAACTGGTATATGTGATTCCCCCTTAGAATGAGAGAGCATATTTTCTAAAACAGTTAAGTCTTCTACATTACGAATGACAATACTTCGTGCAGAGTTTATTTTATGAGATTCAAAGTCATCACTTGTTTCTATTTGGTTTACGATGAGTTGTGGCTTATTATTTCTCGTTTCGAATTTCCCCCTCACGATATACGTTTCTTCATTTTGAAGTAATAGTTCATAATTTTTAAAGCTCTGAGGAAATACGACGCCATCTAAATTTTGTAATCCATCGTTTAACTGTATAAACGCCATATTTTGACCATTTTTCGTTCTTATCTTTCGCACACTATCAACTTGAGCCATAATCGGTTGGTTATCTTTGGCATTATTTAATTTAAAAATACCCAAGTATTGTTTTTGTTCGAAAAATTTCTCCACAGGGTGCGTCGTAACATAAAAACCAAGATATTCCTTCTCATACGCACTTAGTGTCTTATCAGGTAGCTCTTCCTTTTCTTCATATGAGGTTTTTGGCGTTAACCTTTCAATAATAAAGCTATCTTGTTCAACTTGACTTACATCATCTAATACTTGATCAATCGTCTGTAATAACGTCGCCCTATTCTTACCTAAAGTATCAAATGCACCTACCAATATAAGTGCCTCTAACAACTTGCGAGATTTAACGCGTTTGGAAAGGCGTCTGGTAAAATCTATAAAATCATCATACGGCCCATTTTTCTTACGCTCATCTACGATAATTTTAACACTTTGGTATCCAACACCTTTAATCGCACCAAGTGAAAGATAAATACCTTTAGAAGTTGCTTTATAAAACCAATGACTCTCATTAACGTTAGGTGGTAACACATTTAATCCTTGTTGCTTTGCTTCTTCCATTAATTGCACCGTTTTTTTCTCATTACCTATATTATTGCTAAGTATTTGTGCGTAAAAATAATTTGGAAAGTAAACCTTTAAGTAACACATAATATAAGCTATTTTTGAATAACTAACGGCATGTGCTCTAGCAAAACCATAGTCAGCAAACTTCAATATTAAATCGAATATCTGACCACTTAAATGTTCGCTATAGCCATTTGCTAAGGCACCTTGAACAAAGTGTTGACGTTCACTTTCTAATACAGTTCTATTTTTCTTACTCATTGCTCGACGTAATATGTCCGCTTCTCCGTAATTGAAATTAGCGAATTTACTAGCAATTTGCATGATTTGTTCTTGATATATTATTACACCGTAAGTATTTTTCAAAATTGGTTCTAAATCTTCATGCAAATACTGAACCTCTGAAGGGTTATGTCTTCTAGCAATATACGTCGGAATCTCTTCCATTGGACCTGGACGATACAATGAAGTCACAGCTATAATATCCTCAAAATGTTCTGGTTTCAGCCGTTTTAACACGTTGCGAATGCCATCTGATTCTAACTGGAATATCCCTGTTGTATCGCCTCTTGATAATAATTGGAATACCTTTTTATCATCGAATGGAATAGATTCTATATCTATATGAATGTCTTTCTCGCGAGCAACTTGATCGATGACTTGATGAATAATAGATAAATTTCTTAAACCTAAAAAATCTATCTTCAATAATCCGATACGTTCTGCTTCGGTCATCGTCCATTGTGTTAAAATCCCGCCGTCACCTTGTGTTAATGGCGCATATTGGTAAAGAGGATGATCATTAATAATAATCCCTGCAGCATGTGTAGAAGTGTGTCTTGGTAATCCTTCTAACTTCTTACAAATTTCAAACCAACGTTCATGTCTATGATTACGGTGTACAAATTGTTTGAAGTCTTCTTGTTGATAAGCTTCATCTAAAGTAATACCTAATTTATGAGGAATTAATTTAGATATTTCATTCAATGTGACATCATCAAATCCTACTACTCGACCAATATCTCTCGCTACGGCTCTAGCAAGTAAATGTCCGAAAGTAACTATACCAGCTACATGGTGCGTACCATATTTTTCTTGTACGTATTGAATGACTTGATCTCTTTTTGTATCTTCAAAGTCAATATCAATATCTGGCATTGTGACACGTTGCGGATTTAAAAAACGTTCAAATAATAAATTATATTTTATCGGATCAATCGTCGTTATATTTAATAAATAACTCACTAGTGCGCCTGCTGATGAACCACGACCTGGACCGACCATAATACTATTCGTTTTCGCAAAGTGTATTAAATCACTTACAATTAAGAAATAATCCTCGAATCCCATACCCGTAATGACATCATATTCATGTGATAATCTTTCATAGTAAGTGTCATACTGTTGGGGTGAAAGATTAAGGTTATTTAGAGCTTGTTCTAATAATTTCCATAAATATTGTTTAGAAGATTGTTGATTAGGAGTTTGATATTTAGGTAGTAGCGTTTGATTAAATGTCATTTCAGCACGGCAAATGTTTTCAATTTCTAATGTTTGTTGCCATATAGCGTCATTGACTTCTAAATGTTGTAACTCCTCTTGATTATAAAAATGCTCTTCTCTAGAACCATGTTCATTCACAAGATCTAACTTACTATTATCTCTAATAGCTGCTAACGCATAAATTGTATCTGCATCTTCAGGATTTAGATAATAAGCATTTTGAGCCCAAACTTTAGGACGTTTTATCTCACTTTGACTCGTATGATTTACGTATATGTGCTCTATTTCATCAAATTGTTTAATAATTGTTTGGTGTTCCTCTGATGCATTTTTAAAGATAACTACGAGATCTTTCACGTACTTTTTCAACCATTCTATTGGCGTTTCACGCTTATCCTTCAACTTAAGCGCTGAAGAAAGTTGATATAAATTTTTCAAACCATTATTATTCTTAGCGAGAACGACCGTTTCAATATCATATAACCCATCTGTGACATAAATAGTCATACCAAATATTGGGTGAATATTAGCTTCGATACATGCATCGTAAAATTCAATATAACCATATAATACATTTGTATCTGTAATAGCTAAAGATGTATAACCTTGTCGTGCTGCTTTTGACACAACTTCTTTGATTTTCAGGCTAGAATGTAATAGATCGTATGCTGTGTGAATATTCAAATGCACTGACATGAGAAACACCTCTTATTAGATTACAACTTATTATTTAACGCTTCAGCTAATAGGTTAAAACGTTCCCAACTACTAACTGATACTCCGGAAGCATTAGGATGGCCTCCACCACCAAAGTCACTAGCAACATCATTAATTACAATATTTTTAGAACGGATGCGACAGCGGATTTCAGACCCTTCATCAACTGCAAAGACCCAAATTTTTAAGCCTTTGATATCAGCAATTGCATTTACAAATAACGACGCCTCATTCGCTGCAATGTTATATTCCTCTAAAACATCTTGTGAAATCGTTATTTTACAAAATCCTTTATCATTTAAATCAAAGTTCTGTAATACATAGCCTTGGAATGGCAATAGTTTTGGATCCTTTTCACCTAAATGATTTAATGCCTCATTTGGATTAAATGGATATTCTATTAATTGGCTTGCAACTTGCAACGTATGTGGTGTCGTGTTGTTAAACAAGAATCGTCCTGTATCACCAACAATACCTAGGTAAAGCAATCGTGCAACATTCTCGTCAATGATTGATAAATCATTAAAATGTGCAATGAAATCAAAGATAATTTCACTTGTAGAAGATGCTTCTACATTCACATAATTGACCTCTCCGTATTGATCAACGGCTGGGTGGTGATCAATCTTAATTAACCTTTGACCTTCATTAAACCTTTGATCACTAATTCGTGGTGCATTTGCTGTATCACACACAATAACAAGTGCATCTTTGTATAGATCATCTGTAATTTCATCTATTTCACCCATAAAGTCTAATGAAGTTTCTCTTTCACCTACTACATAAATCTTTTTTTGGGGAAACTTTAATTGTAAATAACGTTTAAGACCTAGTTGTGATCCCAAAGCATCTGGATCAGGTCTCACATGTCTATGTATAATCACAACATCATAACTTTCAATTATTTCCATAATTTCATTAAATTGTTCTACCATATGTATCGCCCTTTTCGTGTAAAGTATATTAGTTTATTAATTGACAAATTATTAATGCCTTGGCAACGTTTTGACTTTCATTGGTCATTGTCACTTCCATCTTAGCAAAATTTCTGCCCACATCTAACATATCATAATGTATTTCTATTTCTGATTCAATTTGCACTGCCTTAATGTAAATGATATTTAAGCTTTCTATCATTACTTCTAACTTTTTCAATTTACGTATTTCATAGCGAATCGATTCTTCGATTAATGCTACAAACACACCTTTACTTAAAGTGCCATATTGACTCGTTAATAATGGCGTTACTTGAACTTTAATATTATCATTAGTGATCGTCATATATTTAGCGACCTGATCGTTAATCTTCTCGCCTACTTGAGGTTGTCGACCTATTAATTGCATCGCAGTTAACACATCTTTTCTTGTAATTACCCCGATGAGTTTCTTGCTCACATCAATAACATGTAATAACTCAATACCTTCCCAAATCATCATATGTGCACAGCTTGCTACAGTTGTATTCAATTGAGCTTTGAGTGGATTTCTTGTCATAAAATGAACAATCTTATCATCTTCATGCATTTTTATTATTTCCTTACTTGTCACGATGCCTACTAAATGTCTAGATTTATCTACAACAGGAAATCTTGAATGCCCAGTCATATCTGCCTTCTCTTTATAATCAAATAAAGTCATATCGTCAAAAATAATTGAATTATCATTTACTGGTTTTACGATATCTTCAACTAAAAGAATTTCTTTTCTTATTTTCTGATTGTACATGGCTTTATTTATCAAATTAGCAACTAAATATGTGTCGTATTGAGAAGATAACACTGGTAAATCATGCTCATTGGCATATTTAATAATTTCTTGTGTAGTTGAAAAGCCTCCGGTAATAAGTACTGCACTCCCTTTCTTAAGTGCCGCAAGTTGTACGTCTTCACGGTTACCAACAATTAATATGGTGTTTGAACTGAGGTATTTAACTACATCATTAAGTTCCATAGCGCCAATCGCAAATTTGTTTAATGTTTTTGTGAGGCCATTTTTACCGCCGAGTACTTCACCTTCTACGATTTTTACAATTTCATTATATGTTAACTGTTCTATTTCCTCTCTACTCTTCTTTTCAATTCTTACAGTACCTACACGATCTATTGTTGCAACTAACCCTATTTTGTCTGCATCTTTGATTGCTCTATAGGCCGTACCTTCAGAAACATTTAAATCTTTTGCAATCTTTCTAACTGAAATTTTTTGGCCTATCGAGAGCGATTCAATATGTGATAATATCTGTTCATGTTTCGTCATTATTCAAACCCCATTTATCAAACCATTTGATCATATTATAACTTCTTAATTTTAAAATTGCGAAGTTTGTGTATGGCTTAGTTAATTAACACTATTTCAAACATGTATTGTCTCACAATATATTATTTAAATGCTATGCTGTTTCAATTAAATATAGTTCATAATTATTTCATTGATTTTTAAGAAACGATATTATTAAATAAATATTAAGGAGGGGTTGTTATGTATAAACATATTTTACTTGGCGTAGATACAACTTTAAAAAATGATAAAGCACTAGAACAAATTTCAAAACTAGTGGGCGAAGGTTCAACTGTTACTATTTTAAATGCCATCAATGAACAAGATGCACAATCTTCGGTAAAGTCAGGCATTCATATCGATGAACTCATCGAAAAACGTAGAGAAGGTTTAGCAAAAACACGCGATAAATTAAAATCTTACGGGATACAGTATAATGAACGTATCGAACGCGGTAATGCAAAAGAGTTATTAATCAAACACGCCAATAGCGGTGAATATGAAATCGTTGTATTAAGTAACCGTAAAGCAGAAGAACAAAAGAAAATTGTTTTAGGTAGCGTGAGCCATAAAGTAGCAAAAAGAGCTAAAATACCTGTACTTATCGTTAAATAACTTTTGAATTTTCCACCAATAAGTAAGACCAGTCAACTATAGTAAGCTGACTGGCCTTTTTTATATTGTAAGTTAAATTGTAAAATCAATTAAAATTTAACTTGTTCACCTGGTTTTAGAATTTGAACTTCCCCTTCTTTAACAGCTGATTCGAATTGCTTAGGGTCTTGTTCAATTAATTCAAACGTATCATAGTGTACTGGCACTGTGATATTAGGTTTAATAAATTCATTGATTGCGTAACTTGCATCATCAATACCCATTGTAAAGTTATCTCCGATTGGAATGAAACAAACGTCAACTGGATGACGGTCAGCAATCAATTTCATATCGCTGAATAATCCTGTATCGCCTGTATGATAAATTGTTTTACCTTCTACTTCTAAAACAATACCCATTGGCATACCTAAATAGACTGGGATACCTTCATCATTTGTTAAGCTTGAACTATGGAATGCTTGTACATATTTCACAGAACCAAATTCAAATTCTGCTTTCCCACCAATATTCATAGGTCTTACATTTTCAACATTTTTATTTGTAGTTAAATAATCAGCTAACTCTGCTGAACCAATCACTGTAGCATTGTTTTTATTCGCAAGCTCAACTGTATCACCAAAATGATCAGCGTGACCATGCGTTAAAATAATATAGTCCACTTCTAAATTTTCTACATCTAAGTCTGATAATTCGTTGCCACTAATAAATGGATCAACTATTACCTTTTTATCGTTTGCTTCAAAATAGATTGTTGATTGACCATGAAATGAAAGTTTCATTATATTTCCCCCTGTTCAACTATTTATTTCTACTATACCACGTAGAAGCCGTTTTATAACACGCAATAAGATGAAGCATTTATTTATACGAATGTATTTAAATTTTGAAATTTATTAATAACTCACTTAAAATTAAACTTAATAGATGAAGTGGAGATGATAAATATGAAGTTAAAGCAAATCCAGTCAATTTTAAAAGAAGAACAGGCTCAAGCAGCTTGGATTACAACACCACTTAATATTTTTTATTTAACAGGTTACCATAGCGAACCTCATGAGCGTTTGTTCGCTTTACTAATCAAAGATGATGGAGAGCAAATTCTCATATGTCCAAAAATGGAAATGGGAGAAGTACAAAATTCCCCATTCGAAGGTAAGGTTATTGGTTATTTAGATAGTGAAAATCCATTGTCAAAATTAGACTCAACTTTTGACAAAATGTTAATCGAAGCATACCACTTAACCGTTGCACGTCAACGTGAATTGAAAGAGACTTTTGAAGTAAATAGTTTCGCTGATATTGATCAAACATTACGCGAATTACGAAACATCAAAAGTGATGAAGAAATAGATAAAATTATAAAAGCGTGCGCCCTTGCTGATAAGTGTATAGAGTTTGGCGTGTCTTACTTAAAAGAAGGTGTCACAGAACGACAGGTCGTAAACTATATTGAAAATGAAATTAAAGCATATGGTGTAAATGAAATGAGTTTTGACACGATGGTGCTCTTTGGTGATCATGCAGCATCACCTCACGGAATACCAGGTGACCGTAAATTACAGCAAGATGAATTCGTATTATTTGATTTAGGTGTCGTCTATGAACACTATTGTAGTGACATCACGAGAACAATTCCATTTGGCAATCCATCAGATGAAGCTAAAAATATTTACAATATCGTATTAGAAGCTGAAGAAAAAGCAATCGCTGCGATTAAACCAGGTGTTAAAATAAGTGATATTGACAAACTTGCTAGAGACATTATCGCCGAAGCTGGTTATGGTGAGTACTTCACCCACCGTCTTGGACATGGATTAGGACTTGAAGAACATGAATATCAAGATGTATCTGGAAATAACGATAACTCATTTGAAGCAGGCATGGTGATTACAATAGAACCAGGAATTTATGCGCCGAACATTGCTGGTGTCCGTATAGAAGATGATATTTTAGTTACTGATGATGGCGCAATATCTTTAACGGAGTATAAAAAATGATTAGAGAAGCTGTAGTAGAAACGATTCAACAATTAGAAGATGCAATTGCAAATGGTGCAGACCGAATTGAACTATGTGATAACTTAGCGGTTGGCGGTACAACACCTAGCTTTGGTATGACGCAAATTGCTTCTGAAATTTGTAAGATGAATAATGTAGAACTTGCTGTGATGATTCGCCCACGAGGTGGTGACTTTATATACCAATTATATGACATTGAAATTATGCAGCGAGACATGAAAGCATTAAAAGAAATTGATGTGGATTACTTCGTCTTCGGTTGTCTAAACGAAGAAGGTGATCTAAATATATGGCAAATGAAAACTTTAAAACAACTTGCCCACCCAATACCAACAGTTTGCCACATGGCATTTGATGAAGTACATGAAAGACGTCAAATGAAAGCTTTAAACCATTTAATTGAATTAGGTTTCACTAGATTATTAACGCATGGTGGCCCAAAAGGCACAAATATATTTGATAATTTAAACCATCTAGGCAAACTTGTAACGCACTCTTCGGGTAAAATAGAAATTATGCCTGGCGGTGGTTTGACAAAAGATAATGTTCATAAACTAGTTGACGCATTTCCATTTCAAGAAGTACACGGAACGAAAATTGTATAACTGAATTTCACATTTGAATAAAATAAAAAACGAGTCTGAGACAAAAATAGGTGTCTCAGACTCGTTATCAATTTGGCAGTAGATGTCTGAATTGAAAATGCGCTTAGAACAAGCTTTTTTCAATCCTAGTCACCCTTGCCGGGGTGGGACTACGAAATCTCTATTAGAAAATTCGATTTCTGTCCCACTCCCAAATTATATCGATATAAGAAGCAACATTATCAGTAATATGAACTTAATACTACACAACTAGCAACCTGGGTTTTAGACAAGTCTTTAAGACTTGATGTCACCTACTGAAAATTATGCGTTACTCCTTAATTGTAATTAGATTATATCTAGATCTATATTAATTAGAATTATTTATTTAATGCGTCTTCAATTTCAACGTAGTCTCTATCAAAAGCATCTGCTACACCTTTATTTGTTAATTCACCTTTGTAAGTGTTTAAACCTAATGAAAGTGCATGATTGTCTTGTAATGCTTTCTTGTAGCCTTTTTTAGCGATTTGTAATGCATATGGTAAAGTAGCATTATTTAAACCGATTGTTGAAGTACGTGGAACTGCACCAGGCATATTAGCAACAGCATAATGAACGACACCATGTTTCTTATAAGTTGGGTCATCATGTGTTGTAATATGGTCTGTTGTTTCGAAAATACCACCTTGGTCGATAGCGATATCTACGATTACAGCACCGTCTTTCATTTTCTTAACCATGTCTTCAGTTACTAAGTTTGGTGCTTTAGCTCCTGGGATTAATACTGCACCGATTACTAAGTCACTGTTTTCAACACATTGTTCAATGTTTAATGGATTTGACATAATTGTATGAACGCGACCATCAAATAAATCTTCTAATTCTTGTAAACGTTTAGGGTTTACGTCAAGGATTGTTACATCTGCACCTAAACCCAGTGCGATTTTAGCTGCATTTGTACCTGCTTGACCTCCACCGATAATCGTAACGCGGCCTTTAGCAACACCTGGAATTCCACCAAGTAAGATTCCCATACCGCCTTTATATTTTTGTAAGAATTCAGCACCAATTTGTGCAGACATACGACCTGCAACTTCACTCATTGGTGTTAATAATGGTAATGACTTGTCAGCTAATTGAACTGTTTCATATGCGATACCAACAACTTTTTTGTCTAGTAAAGCTTGAGTTAATTTCTCTTCATTAGCTAGGTGTAAATAAGTGAATAAGATTAAACCTTCTTTGAAGAATTCGAATTCTTCTTCTAATGGTTCCTTAACTTTAATAACCATATCTACATCCCATGCTTCTTCACTCTTAGAAACAATCTTTGCCCCTGCTTGTGTATAGTCCTCATCTTCGAAATAAGAACCTAAACCAGCTGAAGTCTCAACAAGTAATGTATGACCTTGTTCAACAAGGGCGTGTACACCACTTGGTGATAGCCCTACTCTGTTTTCGTTATTTTTTATCTCCTTAGGAATACCTATAATCATTCCATCCACCTCCAAGGACTATATTAACGTTTATAAAGTGAAAGCGCAATCAAAATAAACGGGCATTTTTACAACTCTTTTAAGTTGTGTTAATTTTCTGTAAATTGTGGTATAATAAAGTAAAGAAAACGAGGGGGTAATTGTGATGAGAACTTATAAAAATATACTAATTGCCGTAGATGGATCACATGAAGCGGAATGGGCATTCAACAAAGCGGTTGATGTTGCAAATCGTAACGACGCTAAATTAACTGTTGTAAATGTCATCGATTCAAGAACGTATTCATCATATGAAGTTTACGACGCACAATTTACCGAGAAATCTAAAAATTTCTCAGAAGATTTACTTAGTGGTTATAAAGAAGTTGCGACAAATGCTGGCGTAACAAACGTTGAAACGCGATTAGAATTCGGTTCACCGAAAGCCATCATTCCTAAGAAACTTGCTAACGAAGTTGGTGCAGATTTAATTATGTGTGGTACTTCTGGACTCAATGCTGTTGAACGTTTTATTGTAGGTTCAGTATCAGAAGCAATCGTACGTCACTCACCTTGCGATGTGCTCGTTGTTCGTACTGAAGAACTCCCAGAAGATTTCCAACCACAAGTTGCAACAGAACATTTAAAATCACAATACAAAGAGCAATAATGAACCATTTAAATCTCAAAGGTAAGCATATCAATTTCTATAACAATCAAATCATTAATGTCTGAGATTTATCGTGCTCCGACTGTTGAAAAGGTAATTTCTATTTTATTCATATGGAAATTGCCTTTTCTATTTATTAGATAAAATAATAGTTATCGATTATTTACCAGTACCTGAAATATTTAAGTATTGTTTCAGGAACAATTTTCAAAAAATATTTAAAGATACCCCACTATACCTTCAACGTTTAATCTTTGAGTTTGGCCTTTGTATATGAATGTTTTCATTGAAGCGTTCGATTTCCATATAAATACGTACATTTTTACAAAAAAATTATTATTGCTTTATATATCATTCATAATTTATCTATATGCTTGATATGTAGTGGAAATTTTGAAAGGAGTCGAATTTAAATATGAAAAAATTCAATAAAGTTATTTTAACTTCAATCGCAACTGTTGGTACTTTAGGTGTATTAGGTACAGGTAGTGTTGCATTTGCTTCTGGAATGAACGCACCGGCACAATCTAACGGTTCTCAACACCAACAATCTCAAGATACAAGAACAGTTGGTTCATTAAAATTTTTAGGTTCACAATCATTACCTCAAAACACAACTTATAAAGGTACAAAAGTTGGTGGATTATCAGGTATTACATACAACCCTAAAAATAACAAATGGTTAGCTATTAGTGACGACCGTTCAGAATATAATCCAGCAAGATTTTATGGACTTAAACTAAACTACAATCAAAATGGCTTTAAAAAAGTTAACTTCAAAGATGTTGAAACTTTAAAACAACCAAATGGTAAAAATTACGTAAGTAAAGATAAATATGACAGCAAATCAGATGATACAGTCGTGGATCCAGAATCTATCCGTTTCGATCCTTTAAACAATAACGAAATTTTATATACAAGTGAAGGCGACCGTACATTAGGTATTAATCCTTTCATAAGAAAGGCTTCATTAAACGGTCAATATAAATCAGATATCCCAGTAAAAGATACTGTAAAAATGGATGATAAAGAACAAAAAGGATTTAGAAATAACCAAGCTATTGAAGGTAGTACATTCTCAGCTGATGGTAAAACGATTTGGACAGCGTTAGAAGGACCATTAAAACAAGATGATGAAGAACCTACACCAGAAAAAGGAGCATTATCACGTATTACTCAATACGATCGTCAAGGTAACGTATTATCAGAAGTTGCTTACCCACTTGATCCAATTCCTGCAACACCTGGTAAAGGTAAATTCGCACTTAATGGTGTTACAGAAATGCTAGCGATTAACGATCATCAATTCTTAACATTAGAACGTGCTTCAGTTCAATCAGCTGATGGCGTGTTCCACAATTATATTCGCGTTTACAAAATAGATGTAAACCAAGGGACTGACGTGAAAAATAAGGCATCACTTAAAGGACAAAATGTTCAACCAGTTAAGAAAGAATGCCTACTTAACTTAAACGATGATAACTTCAAAAAAATCGATAACGTTGAAGGAATTACTTTCGGTAAAAAATTACCAAACGGACATGACAGTATCGTTCTAGTAGCTGATGATAATTTCAATAAAGAACAACAAACACAATTCTTAGCATATGAGGTACAACCAGAATCTAAATAATCATATTTAAAGCTGTCAGACTACTACACATTTATTTGGTGAGGCAATAGCTCTATTGAGCTATTGCCTCACCTTTTTCCGTATAAAAAAATCGTATTGTTTCTATACTCCATTATTAGGATATTAGAACAATACGATTTATTTATTAGTATGGAATAATATAATTATTCTACGTTTCCGTATTTCACTACGTCACGTGCTATCATTACTTCTTCATTGGTAGGAATTACGAGAACCTTGACCGGTGAATGTGGGTAATTAATAAAGCCTTCTTCTCCATGAATATGTTCATTTTTCTTAGCATCCCAGTACACACCCATAAATTCTAACCCTTCTAAAACTTTCGCTCTTACTGGATCAGAATTTTCTCCAACTCCTGCTGTGAAGACGATAACATCTACACCATGCATACGTGTTGCATAAGAACCAATATATTTATGAATTCTAGATGCAAATACATCTAAAGCAAGTTGGGCTCTATCTTTACCTTCATTCGCATCCTCGATAATGTCTCTTAAGTCACTAGAAGTACCTGAAATACCTAATAAACCTGATTCTTTGTTTAAAGTATTTAATACTTCTTCTGCACTTTTGCCAGTTTTTTCCATAATAAATGGAATTAATGCTGGGTCAATATTACCTGAACGTGTCCCCATTGTAACGCCTGCTAATGGTGTGAATCCCATAGAAGTATCTACTGATTCGCCACCTTCAATTGCAGCTATAGATGCACCATTACCAATGTGACAAGAGATGATTCTCAACTCTTCGATTGGTTTATTTAAAATATCCGCTGCACGGCGTGACACATATTTATGGCTTGTACCATGGAAACCGTACTTGCGAATACCGTAATCTTTATAATATTGGTATGGTAAACTATACAAGTATGATTTTTCTGGCATTGTTTGATGGAATGATGTATCAAATACAGCTACATGTGGAATCTCAGGTAATAATTTACGGAAAGCTCTAATACCCATTAAATTTGCTGGGTTGTGTAATGGCGCTAGTTCACTCAATGATTCGATCTTCTTCTCAACTTCATCATCTACGTAAACTGATGTTGGGAACAGTTCCCCACCATGAACGACACGGTGTCCTGTACCATCGATGTCATTAATATCATCAATTATACCGTGCTCTTTAAAGCTTTCTAACATAATATTTACTGCATCTATGTGATTAGAAATATCTTCAACTTTCGTGAATTTTTCTCCATCAACTTGAACAGTGAACACCGAATCCTTTAATCCAATGCGTTCAATAAGTCCTTTAGTGATTACCTTTTCTTCTGGCATTTCTATAAGTTGAAATTTCAATGAAGAACTACCAGCGTTTATGGCCAAGATTAACTTTGACATATGCGTAATGCCCCCAATTTATGTGTTGTAGTATTCATTTCTATTTAACCATTAATACAGATCAAATTCAAGGATATTACAGTTTATAATTCTGAATGGTTTTGTTCCATCCAACTATTTAAATCCTGTAAAAATGCTTGGAACTGTTGTGGGTTTTTAAAATCTGGAATGTTTGCTAAAAGCACCTCTACAGGGCGTGTTACATTAGTTTCTTTCTTCTGTAATATTAAGATCGATTTTCTAGCTTTTTCATTTTTAAACAATGTTTTAGGTAAGTTTAAAAATGCTTGCATTTCTGTCTCTGTTGCAATGAAATTTTGAAGCTGTTTCACTTTGTCACCTTCAAAGATATGTGTTGGTACAATTAGAAATGCAAAACCTGAAGGTCTCAATGCAGCCACAGCTTGTTCGATTAAGAGATGATGAGAATAACTGTGTCCTTCTTTAAAACCTAAAGTCATTTGTTGGCTACGTTCATCAATAGGATAATACCCTATTGGTAAATCTCCTACCACAACATCTGCTTCTTCAAACGGTAATGGCATAATTGCATCTTGGGGGTAAACATCGAACGGTATCTCTAAGAAATTAGCCAAATGAACGCTTACTCTTGATAATACTGGATCAACTTCAACGAGATGGTGCATTAATGTACTTTCCATCATTACTTCATGAATAGAGGCACTTAAATGACCTGCACCACTCGCAATATCAGCTACATGCATTTCATCTTTATTTTTTAAAAAGCGTTGTGCTAAAAATCCTAAAATTAAACCAATTGAATCCGGTGTAATTTGATGATTTGCTTGAATATCTTCTTGTTGTAATAAACTTAAATAAGTGAATTGAAATGCCTTTCTACGATCTTGTAACGTAGCTTGCTCTAACAAATCTCTTTGATTAGTATAGACATCTTCCATAGCTAAACCTAAATTTTCAATTAAACTTTGACCATTTTCTTTGTTTAATGATTTTGTTTTGTCGTCTAATGTCTGGAATAATCTTTCCAATACTGTTTCTTCTTGTGTCATTGAATAGTCCTTTCTAAAAAAACTGTCCATAAATTGTTTGAAATAAAGGCATTGCAAATACATCGTTGTTTCAAAATATTTATAAAGTATCTCACTTAAAACAACTCAAGTAATGCAAATCTCAACCTTGTATGACTCAACTATTATGGACAGTTTACTTTATTATGTCAATATTTCTATCTTTTTATAATAAGAATGCGTGACTAATCTACAATATATAAAATTCACGGCAATTCAAAATTATATTTAAATATTTTTATAAGCATTTAATGCTGCTTCAAAGTCTGGGAAATCTGTACCTTCTGGCACGACTTCAGTATACACAAGTTTATTATTTTCATCTAATACAAATACTGAACGTGCTAATAATCGCAATTCTTCCATAATTACGCCGTAGCTTTTACCGAATGATAAATCTTTATGATCGCTCAATGTAATAACGTTATCTAGACCATTTGAAGCACACCATCTTTTTTGTGCAAATGGTAAGTCTACAGAAATTGTTAAGACAACACCATCTTCTTGTGAAGCTTCTTCATTAAATTTACGTGTTTGTTGGTCACATACACCTGTATCGATTGATGGGACTACGCTAATTAATTTTTTCTTCCCATCATATTTAGATAAATTTACCTCGCTTAAATCATTAGCTAAAACGGTAAAATCAGGAGCTGTGTCTCCTACTTTCACTGGTGAACCTAATAAAGTAACTGGCTCCTGTTTAAATGTAATTTGTGTCATTGTGTATGCCTCCTTAAATTATGTTGACTAACGTCATTATAACGATACAACATCTATAAATGAAAAGATCTTGCTTGTACATTTTGTTATTTTTTCTCGTAAAATAACTTTTCTAATTTATTTTTAATAACGACTGTATCTGCAAAGTAATCATGTATACCTCTGTGTTGTGGAGTAAAAATAACTACTAAATACGGTAGACAAGCAAACACACCACAAATAATTCGACCAATCCACTCTCTAAATAACACGTCGGACCATTTTAAAGTCTTTCTATCAATGCGTTCGACTCTAATATTAAATATCATCTTACCTATTGTTTGTTTGAAATATTTAGTCATTAAGACAAAATATAAATAAAATAATAATGCGTCTATTAAATGGCCTATACTAAAGTAATCAATCCATAACTTTGCTTCATCGATATGCGTGAAGGCATATATTGGACTTAATACGAAAGCGCCAACTCCAAATAATACTAACAAATCTATGATGAAACTAAAGAATCTTATTCCAAATCCCGCATAAATCGCTTTCGCTACTTCTTGGTGATACAAATCAGATGTTTCACTTTGATTGGTTTGTGTTTGTGCATCTTGTTGTGACGAATGCTTTGTATGTTGTGCGTCACGATCACTGTTCGATTCTCCTTGTTGGTCATACTCATTAGTCGGATGTATATCAAACTGTTTATTATAACTATTCTTATAAGCATTATTGTTATTATCGCTCATCGTAACACCTACCCTTCATACAAATACATCGGTTTGGCATTAGAATCATTGTTAATAATTGATTTTAAACCGTGAAGATCATTTTTGAATTGTGTGATTGTTGCTTTAGTTTGGAATAGACCAGGGAAGAAACCACCTTCTTGATCATATTGGAAAACTTCTGCATCTTTTGCATGTATATCTTTTCTCAAATCTTTAATGGTTTTATCTTCGTAACTAATCTTATCAATTAAACCGTTATCTTCTGCTTGTTGGGCACTATATATACGGCCATCTGCTAATTTTTTAACTTTTTTCTTCGGCATATCTCGACCTTCTGCCACGATATTCACAAATCGATTGTAACTATCATCTAAAACAGATTGTAATATATTACGTTCTTCTTTAGACATTTTACGTGAACTACTCATTATATCTTTATGAGCCCCAGATTTAATTACGTTTTCTTTTACACCAAGTCTATGTTGTAATTCAGAGTAATCTAAGTTAGACATAATAACACCAATTGAACCTGTCATTGATTGTGGCCCTGCATATATCTTATTAGCAGGTGCTGAAATATAATAACCTCCAGAAGCGGCCATTGTGCCCATATGTACGTAGACTTTTTTACCTTTTTTCTTTATGTCCTTAATTTTTTTATAAATTTCATCACTTGGATATGTACCTCCACCTGGAGAATTTACGGTTAATAACACACCTTTAACTGTGTCATCTCTTTTAACGACATCGAGTTGCTTTAGAAACGCTTCGTGGTTATAACCCGTACTTCCACCAAACGCATCAGCGCCTGTTCCTTCTGTAATTTCACCATTCAATGTTAAATGCGCAATACGTTTATTTGAATTTCCGTCTTTTTCGACCGTTTCTGGGAACGGGTTCATGTCAGACGTCGCACCAGAATCACTAAACATGCTCGTAACAATCGTAGAAATAGTGCTCATGAATATGCCACCTAATACGATAACGACTGCTATAATAATTGCAATTATTCTCTTTTTCGACATTACACATACTCCTATATACAATATTTTATTTCACTATTAATTTAAACATAAGAATTATATATATGTACACCTCAGTTAACTATTATTTTCATATGTAGAAAAACTTAAATCAGCTTGATAATCATTGTGCATTTTACTTATATCCCGAATGATTTAATAAAAATAAAAGGCAATTTCTATATTATTTCAATAGAAATTGCCATGAATACCGGTCTGAGTACTTTATAATCCAGACGTAAAATATTTTAAATTAATGTCATAATGTAATCGTAGGTATTTTTAACGATTAAGATAGCGGTTACAATTATGAATAAAATTTTAACATAACCTACACCTTTTTTCAGTGCAAACATTGTACCAGCATATGATCCAACGATCATACTAAGCGCCATGATTATTCCATAAAAATAATCTACTTCATTTAGAAACATAAATAGCACTAATCCACCTACATTTGAAGCGAAGTTAAGCACTTTGGTATTTCCTGCAGCACTTAAAAAGTCAAAACCAAACATCAGTAGTCCAAATAACATAAATGAACCAGTGCCGCCACCTAGAAATCCATCATAAAAGCCAATACCACTCATCAATAGGACGAAGACGATTGCTTTACCTATAGTGAATTTCTTTACAGAACGGACACTGCCCCAATCTTTCTTAACTAAAGTATAAATCAATACAAAGGTTAAAACGACGATTACTAATGGTTTTAACAGTTCAGGTGGTAATATAATTGCTAAACAAGCCCCACCAATCGCTGCTACGAATACGAATGGAAATAGTTTCCCTACAAGCTTTAAATCTACCTTTCTTGCTCTTGTAAAACGCACAGCACTTGTTAATGACCCGAACGAACTTGCTAATTTATTCGTTCCAAGGGCCACTGAGGGTGCCATGCCGACAGAGAGTAATGCAGGTATCGAGATGAGTCCGCCCCCACCTACGACTGAATCAATGAATGCCGCTAAAAAACCTAAACCTACGATGATCAAAATAATTGAAATATCTGGTTGTAACACTGTGCTAACTCCTAACTATTATAACTTTTTGATCATTTTATATATAAATAAAAGACATTCAGAATCATACCATACTTTTTATAAAAGTTAAAAATCAAAACAAATCTTTTGCTAATGAATTTGTTTCACTATCTTTTTTGCTTTCATAATTTTTATCTATATTTATAGTTTCTACATTATCTACAGCACTTTGAATCATTTCTTCAAAATCAAAACCTTCTTCGTATTTTAACACTTTATCATAATCTGGTTCAGTAACAGGATTTTTAGGTGTAAAGATTGTACAACAATCTTCAAATGGTTGGATTGACACATCGAAAGTTCCTATTTGTTTTGCTTTATGAACGATTTCTTCTTTATCTAACGTCAATAACGGACGTAATACTGGCGTAGAAGTTACTGCATTGATAGCATACATACTTTTTAATGTTTGACTTGCTACTTGTCCTAAATTTTCACCGTTTACAATTGCATTTGCACCGACTTGATGTACAACTTTATCTGCAACGCGCATCATCATACGACGCGTAGATGTCATCGTATACCTTTCATGAACAACTTTATGAATTTGTTTTTGTAGTTCTGTGAATGGGACAATGTATAATTTAATTTCACCTACGTGTTCAGATAAGATACGTGTTAATTCAATTACTTTATCTTTTGCTTTTTCACTTGTGAATGGTGGACTATGGAAGTGGATTGCTTCAATAGTTACGCCTCTACGCATTACTTCCATTCCAGCTACGGGTGAATCTATTCCACCAGATAACATAAGTAATGTTTTACCGCCTGTGCCAACTGGTAAGCCACCTGCACCTTCAATGACACGATCATAAATGTAAATTGCATCGTGACGTACTTCTATCTTAATTACGTGATCAGGATGATGTACATCTACCGATAAATGGTCAGTTTCAGATAATACAGCACCGCCTACTTCACGTTGTAATTGAAAAGTATCATATTCAAAGTTCTTATCTGAACGTTTTACATCTATTTTAAAAGTATCATTTTCTTTATATTGATGAGCAAATTCAATGGCTTGTGCTTTAATTGTGGCAATATCTTTTTCAATCTTTAACACGGGACTGATAGAATAAATGCCGAATACTTGTTTAAGACGGTTACACATTTCTTCCATATCAGCATCTTGCTCTAATTCTATATACATTCTATCTCTATTTGCTTTCACTTTATATCCTTGTAAAGGCATTAATGCACGTTTCGTATTTGAACGTAACTGGTTAACAAACATCTTACGATTTGCGCCCTTTAACGTTAGTTCACCGTATCTTACTAATAAATGATCGTAAATCATTGTAACAACTCCCTCACTTCTTCATAGACTTCTGTAAAGTTCTGTTTAAATTGATTAATATCAGTTTCTGTAGTATTTGCACCCATTGAAATTCGAATACTTCCCTCTATACATTTGGCTGGGATATTCATTGATAGCAGTACTTCATTCAAGCTCGCTTTCTTTGATGAACAAGCACTCGTCGTCGAGAGCATCACATCACGTTTTGAAAACGCGTTTACGAGCACTTCTCCTTTAACACCTGGAAAGCCGACATTCAATATATGCGATGCGGCATCTTGAGGCGAATTAATTTTCACGCCTGAAAACTGATTTAAGAATTGTCGTAAATCGTTATTGAATTGCAATAATTGTTTAAAAAGTTGTTCTGTATGTGTAACTGCATGTTTCATCGCTTTCACGATTGCTATATCTATGGGTAAATTAACCGTCCCACTACGAACTCCAAATTCTTGGCCACCGCCATGAACTATGGTTTCTAATTGATGAACGTTACGTACAAACAACACGCCTTGCCCTTTTAGACCATTAAATTTATGACCGCTTAAACTTAAAGTATCAACACCTTCGAATATTAAATCTACTTTACCAATAGCTTGAACAGCATCTACATGTAAATGTGCTTTCGGATATTGATGTACGATATTTGCAACTTCTTTTATAGGTTGAATTTGTCCCATAATATTATTCACATGCATACATGTCACCAATGCTACGCGGTCTGACATGAGTTCTTCTAGATGGTCTAAATTGATTTTACCTTCAGACGTCACGTCCACATATTTTATTACGAAACCTTCATCCTCTAGTGCTCGGACAACTTCTAGTACAGATGGATGTTCCAATAACGAAGTGATAATTTCATTTGCAGAATCTTTTTTCTTTCGAGCTATGCCTTTGATTGCGATATTATTGGACTCTGTAGCGCCACTCGTGAACAAAATATCATATTCATTTTTTATGTTAAATAACGATTTTATTTGTGATTTTGTCTGTTGTAATAATTGTTCTGCTTGGAGTCCAGCTTGGTGAGGACTATTTGGATTAAAATACAATGACTCATTTACTTTTAAAAACGTGTCTAAAACATCTTTATTAGGTTTCGTCGTAGCGGCATTATCAAGGTATATCACTTTGTTCACTCCTTTTATTTCGATAGCTGTTATCTCTTATTCATTAATTACAATTTGATTATTATACGCCTCATCACCATGTTTGAAAAGCCACTTCAAATCAAATATTGTATCGCAAATTGAAAATGGTTATTTCCAATTCATTTTTTATCAATAATAATCATTGCTTTTAATTTAATCTTATAATGAATATACTTTTAACTCGCATAAAACATCTTACCAATTCCCTCAACTTACGTCTAGAACAGTTCTTTATATATTCGTGAAAATTAAAAAACCAACCCAAAAGATTAAATTTATCTTTTGGGTTGGCTTTTCAGTATAAATTACTCACCGTAACTATATTTTTATTAATTAATGACTTGTTGTTCAATATGTTTTGTAACACCAGGTTCGACACTTTCTAACGCCTGTTCAGAAATTTCAATTGAACGTTTATATCGATTGTTTTTGAAGAGTCGTTCGGCTTCGTTTAGACTCTTATCAACATTTGTATTGTCTTTACGGTATCTATTACCATATTCGATAAGTTTTTCTGCATAAACTGCATTGACTAATACGTCTGTTGCTTCGTCTTCGAATTTATTCATCTGTAACACAACTTTAGAAACTTTATCCTTTAATTGCTTTACGTGAATAGGTCGAACACTGAACTTATCATTTATTTCACGTACTTCATAATCAATTTCGTTTTTCATAATAACGAAACGTTCAGGCACACTTGGTAAATTTGAAGCAAGTAACTTTCTATAAACTTCTTCTTTTTTCGCTTGAACGCGAAGAATGTTGTCTTCTGCTTCTGACTCATCTTCTCTTAATTGGATGAGATGGTTTTGTAATTTTTCTTGTTTTTCATTAATGACAACAACATGCTCTTCAATATATTTAAGATTGTCACCAACTTGGCTATAACGAACAGCTGATTTTGACATCTCACCTAAAATTTCATCATAAACTGAGATTAAATTTTGAATTTCATTTTCAAATAATCTAACGTTTTGAACATCACTTTCGTTGATGTAGTAATTTTCTCGTACATATTCTATTTCTGTACGGAGTGTATAGTTCATTTCTTTCGCTTTAAATAAGTCATCTGTAATTACTTCTTTAGATTCTTCCACTGAGTTTTTAGATTTTACTTCAATTTCAATTAACTCATACATTTCATCTAATTTATCGTTAATTGCTGCTAACTTCTCATTGGCTTCGTCAAGTTCTAATCGACTTATCATAGGTTCTACAAAACTAAGTTCCGTCTTCAACGTTTGTAAATTACTATCAACCTTAACATGATCTAAGTCGTAACCTTCAACCTTCAAATCTCTACAACCATATTTTAAATCCTGAAATTGACCTGGTAATTCCTTTTGAGCTTCTCTGATTAAATCAGGTATTTCAGCCATATCACGTTTTAAGAAATCCATATCTTCATGTAACGTCTTGATATGTTGATGCGCTTGATTATAGTTACCCTCTGCTTTATAGGCTTCATATTGTTCCATTTCAGGAACAAATGATTCAATTTCATGTTCAAGTGGTTCTGCTGCTTCACCAAATTGATGTCTATTTGCCAATACATCACGTTTCATTTCTCTATAATCATTTTTACAATCATTATAAAGTTGATCATTTTCTTTATGTACGGAATTAATTTTTTCAACATCATTCGTCATAGAATTATAATTTGCTTCGTATTGATCCATAAACTCATGGGCTTCGTTGATTTCATTTTCGGCTTGAGAAAATTTAAATTTATACAATAAATCTTCAGCATTATGAATCTTTTCTTCGACTGGAACAAGATATTTGTTTTTACTATCTTCTGATGATTTCTTTAATCCTTCATATGTGGATTTAGTTTCACCTGTTAATTTGTGCTTTGAAAGTTTATTCAAACTTTCATCGAATGGTAATTTCTTTACCTCTTCTTTACGCGATTCGGCTTTTTCAATCATTTTGCTTTTGCTCGAACGCATATAAAATAATATACCGACTACGATCAGTATAACGATAATAATTGCTAAAATTATATACAACACCATATATTTTTTCTCCTCCTATTTTATCACCTTCCATTATAACGTAATTAACACATCCATTAAAATAGAAAATGAGTGAATTGAAGATAAAATTACAAATATTTTATTGTGGTCACACATTTTGAAATACAAATTATCTCTCAGTTTAAAATCATTTGATTGATTACTATTAAAACAGTCTTTATACTAAATGAAAAGTAAAAAGCGAGGTACCCATATGACAGAAATGAAACAAACTAACTATGATCTTTTGCAGAAACAAGTTGAAAGTCTTATTGAAGATGAGTCTAATTTAATTGCAATATTAAGTAATATATCCGCTTTATTAAATGATACACTTCCTCAAATTAATTGGGTCGGGTTTTATTTAATCAACGAGAATGAATTAATTTTAGGACCGTTCCAAGGACATCCAGCATGTATGCATATTCCTATTGGTAAAGGCGTTTGTGGTACCGCAGTCCAGGATGATACGACACAATGTATTGATGATGTTCATGCTTTTCCAGGACATATCGCATGTGATGCTAATAGTAAATCAGAGCTCGTTATCCCTGTACATAAAGATAATGATGTGATAGGTGTACTTGATATTGATGCCCCGATTAAAGGTCGATTTTCTGAAACGGATGCAACCGAATTAAAGAAAGTTGTACAAATTATTGAACAACGCATCAAATAAAATCTGTTCATACTTATTTGAAGAAAAACACTAAACCTTATTGACAGTTTTGTTTATCGTGGTACAATGAACTTTGTGTGAATTAACGAAATAGCAGTTGTATATTAATTGGCTCTATGTTGTTCCCAACGCGGACGTGCCGTGTAACCGTAGCTATGAGGCGAGGACACATAAAACAACATATCCAACTAAGCATACAACATCTTTTTTGTTTTTTCATAACAACAAAAAAGAAAAAGGAGGAGTCCTATTATGGCTCGATTCAGAGGTTCAAATTGGAAGAAATCTCGTCGTTTAGGTATCTCTCTAAGCGGTACAGGTAAAGAATTAGAAAAACGTCCATACGCTCCAGGTCAACATGGACCAAACCAACGTAAAAAATTATCAGAATATGCGTTACAATTACGTGAGAAACAAAAATTACGTTACTTATATGGAATGACTGAAAGACAATTCCGTAACACATTCGAAATCGCTGGTAACCAACACGGTGTACACGGTGAAAACTTCATGCAATTATTAGCAGCTCGTTTAGACGCTGTTGTATATTCATTAGGTTTAGCACGTACACGCCGTCAAGCTCGTCAAATCGTTAACCACGGTCACATCGAAGTTGATGGTAAACGTGTTGATATCCCATCTTACACATTAAAACCTGGTCAAGAAGTTTCAGTTCGTGAAAAATCTATGAAATTAGATATCATTGCTGAATCAGTTGAAATCAATAACTTTGTACCTGATTACTTAGAATTTGATGCTGACAACTTAAAAGGTAAATTCGTACGCATTCCAGAACGTAGCGAATTACCAGCTGAAATCAACGAACAACTTATCGTTGAGTACTACTCAAGATAAGCTGAGTTGGTTAATAACTTTAGGAATTTACGATTCCATAATAAACCACGCAGAAGCATTTGTTTCTGCGTGGTTTTTTGTATATTATGTTTCTTCATTGAGTAATGTATCTGGTGTGTCTGAGATTAAACCGTCGACCCCTAAATCGATTAAAGATTTTGCTTTTTTAGGGGCATTAACAGTATAGGGCATGACCTTTAAATTATACTCATGCGCTTTTTTAATAAATCTTTTTCTTACGAGTGCTGCATTTGGATTTACATAATGAGCAAATTTGCTTATTTTTTTGAATCTCGGTAATTTATACCAATAATTTCTTTTACTTACCAATACACCTAATTCAAATTCAACGCCAATCTTATACATCTTTTTAATTGTTTTATGATTAAAAGATTGAACGATAATTCTATCGTTAGATAAATCACTATTATGTAAAAATTCTACAATTTCTTCTTCGATGCCTCGATATTTACTTGGATCTTTTAATTCAATTAATAACTTTTGTGGATGATCCTTGATTAATTCAATGACCTCATCAAGCGTTTGTATAACTGACGCTGAATATTTAATATCTTTCCAAGCACCAATATCATATTTTTTTAACTCTTCAAGCGTTTCTTTTCTTATTTTACCTTCACCATTAGAAGTACGGTTTATCGTATCATCATGTATGGCTACAAAGTAATCATCCTTAGTGCGGTGAATATCAATTTCTAAAATATCAATATTTTCTTTTAATGCTGCTTTATATGCAACTTTAGTATTTTCTGGGTATTCTAGAGATAAACCTCTATGTGCAACTAAAGTTATATTTTTCCCATGCGTTTCAACCATGAAAAAACATCTCCCCTTTCTTTATTTAAAATAATCATCTAAACTTAAATTATTATCTATATTACGGAGGTGCCGATAATGGTAAAACATCAATTTAAAGTAAAAACACAGTGGCAAGATGGGCGAAATGCTCACGGTGACTTAACAGGTGATGTACTAAATGAACAAATCTCGATTCCATCCGGATTAGGTGGTAATGGTATAGGAACCAACCCTGATGAATTACTTGTATCCGCAGCATCCTCTTGCTATATCATTTCACTAGCAACAGTGTTAGAACGCTCAGGTTTCAAAGATATTCATATTGAACAATCAAGCGTCGGTAATGCTATGCTTGAAAAAGGCAAATTTAAAATGCACTCTATCATTCATTACCCACAAATTACTGTAAATGATACACAAAAACAAAAACTTATTAAAAAAATTGATAAATTATTAAAAATTGCAGATAGCAATTGTATGATTTCTAATTCTATAAAAGGCAATGTGATCGTCGAAATCGAACCAAAAATTGTATAATTTTTTAAATATTTCACTAAGTCCTATATACTAAAGATGTATGCCCTTACATCTCGGTTTAATTTTCCTAATTTTCTTTATTTTCACAATTTAATACTTTTTTATTATCAGAAAATTTGCTAAACTTATTAAATCTTATTCATTTGGGGGGATTATTCAATGAACTATTATAACGCTTTGTTATTAACACCTGGTCCTACTCCTGTAGCTCAAGAAATTTTACATGCAACACAACAACCAATGGTAGGACATCGGTCAACTGACTTTGAAGCAATTGCAGAGGAAGCATTCCAAGCACTTAAACCAACATTTGGTACAAAGAATAATGTCATGATTCTAACATCAAGTGGAACAAGCGCTTTAGAAGCAAGTATGTTAAATATCGCTAATCCAGACGACGAAATTGTTATTATTGTTTCTGGCGCATTTGGTAATCGTTTCAAACAAATTGCAGAGACCTACTACAACAATGTACATATATACGATGTGGAATGGGGACAAGCAGTAGATGTTGATGCATTTATGGACTATCTACAATCATTAAACACTTCTATTACAGCAGTCTTCAGTCAATATTGTGAGACTTCTACCGCTGTATTACATCCAGTTAATGAACTCGGCCATGCATTAAAACAATTCGATGATTCTATCTATTTCATTGTAGATGGAGTAAGTTGTATCGGTGCAGTCGACGTCGACCTTGAACGTGATGATATTGATGTGCTCGTATCAGGCAGTCAAAAAGCAATCATGTTACCCCCTGGCCTTGCTTTCGTGGCGTACAATGATCGTGCAAAAGAACGATTTAGCGAAGTGACGACGCCAAGATTTTATTTAGACTTAAATAAATATTTAACCTCACTTTCTAAGAATTCTACACCATTCACACCGAATGTTTCACTCTTTCGAGGTGTAAATGCTTACGCGAAATTAATAGAACGAGAAGGTTTAGAAAATGTTATTTCTAGACATTATGCGATAAGAGATGCATTGAGACAAGCTTTAAAAGCTTTAGAGTTAGAGCTACTCGTACAAGATGAGTATGCTTCACCTACTGTTACTGCCTTTGTACCTCAATCAAAGGAAGAACTCAATTATCTTAAAGGTGAACTCAAGTCTCGTTTCAATATTACAATTGCTGGTGGTCAAGGACATTTAAAAGGCGAAATATTACGTATCGGACACATGGGACAAATTTCACCATTTGATATCTTACATGTTGTATCAGCACTTGAAATTTTAGTTTCTGACTTTAGACAGAAATCATATATCGGAACAGCAATTACTCAATATATGGAGGTTATTAAAGCTTATGTATAAAATTTTAGTTTCTGATCCAATTTCACCAGAAGGTTTAAAAAGTCTTTTTGAGCACGATGATTTTGAAGTAGATACGCATACCGATTTAGATGAACAGCAACTTATCGAAAAAATAGCTAACTATGAAGGGCTTATCGTACGTAGTCAAACACAAGTGACTCAAGATGTTATTGCAGCTGCGCCAAATTTAAAAGTCATTGCAAGAGCAGGTGTTGGTGTAGATAACATAGATATTGATGCTGCTACAAAACACGGTGTCATTGTAATTAACGCGCCTGACGGAAATACCATTTCTGCAACTGAACATTCAATGGCTATGATTTTATCAATGGCGCGTAATATTCCACAAGCACATCAATCTTTAAAGGACGGTCGCTGGGATCGAAAAGCGTATAGAGGTACAGAGTTATATAATAAAACTTTAGGTGTAATAGGTGCCGGAAGAATCGGTATTGGTGTTGCGAGACGTGCGCAAAGTTTCGGCATGCGTATACTAGCCTTTGACCCTTACCTTTCTGAAGATAAAGCTAAAGAACTAAATATTACTTTAGCTACGGTAGAAGAAATTGCAGAGCAATCTGATTTTGTCACTGTGCATACCCCACTCACGCCTAAAACGAAAGGCATTGTCAATGAAGCATTCTTCCAACGCGCAAAGCCAACGTTACAGATTATCAATGTCGCACGTGGTGGTATTATCGATGAAGAGGCATTAGTGAAAGCTTTAGATGAAGATAAAATACAAGCAGCTGCAATTGACGTATTTGAAAATGAACCTGCAACAGAATCACCTATCGTTAAGAATGATAAAGTTATTGTCACACCTCATTTAGGTGCATCAACAGTAGAGGCTCAAGAAAAAGTCGCAATCTCAGTGGCGAATGAAATTATTGATATATTTGAAAATGGAAATGTACTCAATGCAATTAACGCTCCAAAAATGACATATGATGTCATCAATGAAGAATTAAAACCATATATCGAATTAAGTAAATTAACTGGAGAAGTTGGTATTCAATTATTAGAAAAAGCTCCGCGTGAATTACACATTAAATATGAAGGCGATATCGCTTTAGATGATACAAGTTTATTAACAAGAACGCTTGTTTCTGGTGTGTTACGCCAAGATTTAGGAGAACGCGTGAACCTTATCAACGCTTTAGTTTCACTGAATGAACAAGGTGTATCTTATAATATAGAAAAAAATTCAAAACATCGTGGATTCAGTAATTACGTTGAATTAACACTCGTAAACCAAGATACACAAATTAAAATCGGTGCAACAGTTTTAAATGGTTACGGTACGCGTATTGTGCGAATCAACGAATATCCTGTTGATTTCAAACCTGAAAGACACCAACTTGTAGTAAATCATACTGATAAACCAGGTATCGTTGGTCGAACTGGTCAAATCTTAGGTGAATATAATATCAATATCGCTTCAATGCATTTAGGCCGTTCTAAACAAGGCGGAAATGCTTTAATGATTCTTTCAATTGATAATCCTGCTACGCAAGAAGTAATTGAAAGTTTATATCAAATTGAAGGTTTCAACCAAGTTCGAAGTGTTGAATTAGAAGACATAGAACAAACGCAGCCCGTTCTATAAGTAAATGCAAAAAGTTAATGTACGCGCCATATTTCCATTATTTTAAAAATGTTGAAAAACCAAAAATATACCCCTCTAACAGATTTAGTTAAAATATCTGTTAGAGGGGTTTTAATATCTAAAATACGTTATTTATAACGTTAGAGTAATATATCACGAATTTCCCCTACATGATTTACAATATAATCCGCTTCATAACTTTCTAACTCTTCACGTGCCTGTTGACCTTTTAAACCAGTTAATGGTCCGATAAAAGTTGCGCCAATCTTTTTCGCGCTTAATAAATCGGCTAGCGAATCACCCACAATAAATACTTCATCCTTTGTTACACGTTGTTCTTGATTTGTAGTATAACTTTCGTATTCATTTTCATCATTACCAGATAATGTAGCTAAATAACTAAATGGATTAGGCTTGCCCAACGGTTTTAAATGTGGAAATTTATCTTCAGCAATTAATACTTCACTGGCTGTGACAATATATTTCTCATCAAAGTAAGATTTAATCCCTATCGTTTCGAACGGAACGATTGTTTCTGTACGTGGTCTCCCTGTTGCTATCGCAATATGGTAGCCTGCTGCTTTTAAATCAGCTAATAATTGCTTGATTTCTTCGACAGGTCGTAAAACCACTTCCTCGTATATATAGCCCTTTTTAAATAAAGAACGGTTTTCTTTTTGTTCAACCTGTTTAAATAGCTCTACTCCTAAATACCACTCTTGATAAATTTCTTGAGTCAATTTCCAGAATGGGCTCTTCAATTCAAATATCTCTGTCTGGTTAGTGTGCAAAGTTTCGCTCGCATATGTAATTAACGCTTTATATATATTATCTTTTCCAGATTTAACACCTTCTAAAAATGATAATGGTAATTCAAAATTAAGCGTAATATCATCTAATTGTCCGCCTACAGTTTGTAAAGTCTGTTCATTAAATTTCTCTGCTTCTAATACACTTTCCTTCATTTGTGGTGGTAGTGTCTTACATAATTCAATAAAATGAAGTGCCCCTACAATAAATAACATATCCCAATTAGAATTTAAGCCTAATGACTTTAATTTCTTAAGTATCTCATCATGATAAAATACAGTATTTCTAATATCATTGATTTGTTGATCTGTCAGACCTTCAAACTCAAACGAAGGATCAAGTCCTATATATGATTTACTCATTAGTAGCTCATACACAGTTAAAGCAGAAACATCAAAACATCTTTCTTCACTTAAAAATACACCATCTACATCAAATAATACCGATTTCATACTATCGCCTCTCCTTTAATCAGAAAATTCTGATATGTATTAATCGTACTATGTCCTATAATAAAGCGCAATTAGATTTCACTCACTTTTCAAACATAAATAAGCTCCTTTCAAAGTTAAGTGTTAATTTATATTTTAAAAGGAACTATCTATAGCTATATTTATTGTTAAAAATATGGATTTGGACAGAAAGTTATTTCGTAGTCTCATTAATTGACAAAGAAGCTGAGACAACTATTTTTGTCTCAGCTTCTGGTGAAACTAACACGTTGATACATGCTAGTCTATTAATTTTTCTATCTCATCTGCAACCTGTTGTACTTGAGTACCAACGATAACTTGCGTATTATGTTTACCACTCTTAGTGACGCCTACTGCACCAGCGCCTTTAATTTTACTATCATCGACAATTGAATTGTCATTTAACTCCATACGTAATCGTGTGGCACAGTTTGTTAATGTCTTAACGTTATCTTTACCACCTAGCCCATCAAGTATTTGACTTGCTGTCTTCGCATATTTATTAGACGTGCGATTGTCAGATTGGCTATCTTTGTCTCCCGTTGAAGCTTCTTCTGAAGTTGGGTCAGGTAATAAATTGTTTCCTCGGCCTGGTGTATTTAATTTTAAGAATTTAATTGCAGCTCTGAAAACAAAGTAATACATTACGAAGAAAACGAGTCCTTGTACAATTAACATATAAGGTTTATTCGCAACAGGGTTAACTAGAGACAGCACAAAGTCTATGAGACCTGCACTAAATGAAAATCCTGCTGTCCAATGAAACAATGCTGCTATAAACATTGATACACCTGTTAAAAATGCATGGATAACAAATAATTCAGGTGCAACGAACATAAATGCAAATTCAATGGGTTCTGTGACACCTACAAAGAATGCTGAAATTGAACCTGCTAGCATCAAACCGTAGACACGTTTTTTCTGTTTAGATTCAGCAGCACGGTACATAGCTAGTGCGGCAGCAGGCACTCCAAACATCATCACTGGGAAGAAACCAGCCATGTAACGTCCAGTAACACCTTTTTCAGCACCATCTCCCGACTGGAATTTAGCAATATCATTTATACCAGCTAAATCAAACCAAAATACTGTATTCAATGCATGATGCAATCCAGTTGGTATTAATAATCTATTAGAGAATCCATATAGAAATGCCCCAAATGGTCCTAAATCTATAATCCATTTACCGAAGTTAACTATAACTGAATAAATTGCAGGCCAAATAAATAACATTGCGACAGTTAAGAAGATACTAAAGAAAGCAGTCATAATTGGCACTAAACGTTTACCACTAAAGAAAGATAAAGCAGCAGGTAATTCTGTTTCTGCAAATTTATTATATGTAAATGCTGCGATTAACGCAACAAACAACCCAATAAGTACATTACCATTATTCATTTGTTCGAAAGCAGCATCTACGTGAGACTGTTTTTCACCTAATAGCGGTGCCAACTTTTCAGGACTTAATACACCTGTTATTAAGAAATAACCGACTGTTGCAGCCAATGCAACTGCACCATCATTTTTCTTTGCCATCCCAAGCGCTACACCAATGGCGAATAAAATCCCTAATTGTTCTAGTATCGTTTGTCCCGCAGTACTGAAGAAGTTTGCTACTGTAGGTAATATATGCATCGCTTTAAGTGCGTTACCAATTCCTGCAATTATCGCAGCAGCTGGTAATACCGCAACTGGTAACATTAACGATCGACCTAATCGTTGTAAGAAACTTAACAAAACAAATCCCCCTTTTCATTAAAAAAACACCACGTACAATATTTGTACACGTGGTGTCGAACATATATCGTTATTGTACAATGTTATTTTAACATATTATTTAATAATATATTTTAACATTTCATGAATTAACAATATAGTTATTTTTTACCAACATAAGCATAGAGCTCGTCTTGTAACGTTTTCGTACGACTCTCTAACGTTTTCGTAATATATTCAAGCTTTTCATTACGTTTCATTTCTTTTGGTAGATTTTTTGTTTCGATTGGTTCACCAAATTTAATAATTGCTTTCCCAGTAATTAATCCTATAATTTTACTTGGCCCTACGTAAGCAGCAGGTAATATCGGTGCACCTGAAAGCATTGCAATTGTAGCAGCTCCTCGTTTTAAAGGTGCCCCTTCACTATATTTTTTACGTTGACCTGTAGGGAAGATTCCAACCGTTTTGTTCTCTTTAATTAGTTTAACTGGTTTCTTTAAAGTACTTGGCCCTGGATTTTCTCTATCCACAGGAAAGGCATTAAGAGATAATAAAAACTTACCAAACAATTTATGGTTAAATAATTCTTTTTTCGCCATATAATGAATTTGATTTGGATGAATTGCCATACCTAACATGATTACTTCGTTATAGCTTTCATGAGTACATGTCACTACATACTTATGTAATTGGGGTATATTCTCCTTACCTTGTACTTCTAATGAACGACTTAACTTAACGATGATTAACTTTAATAAACCACTGATAAAACTATACATTTTCCCACCTACTTTATTTGCTTTTTATCACCTACTGATTTTATCATTTAGAATTGTTCCGAACAAGTACAATTATATTTCAGTCTAAAGTATGAAGTTTTTACACTAGAAATCATTTGAAAAAACTTAGATAATAATACTTATAGACGAGTTGGGAGGTAAAACATGTCAGATTTTAATAATGGGATGAATCAACATCAAGAACAATCAAATCAGCGTTATAGTCGTCATAACAAATCACGTTTTCCTTGGTTAAAAACGATTATCGTTGCACTTATTGCAGGTATTATCGGTGCTTTACTCGTTCTAGGCGTTGGAAAGATCATTGACCGAACAATGTCTAACAAAGATGCTGGTAAAGTTCAAGAAACGACGAATACCAAAAGTGGTGGTAATACACTAGATGGTAAAAGTGATAAATATGACTCTGTCAATCAGATGATTAATGACGTTTCACCTGCAATTGTCGGCGTCATCAATATGCAAAAAGCTGAAGGATTAGATGATTTATTAAAAGGGAAATCTTCTAAATCAGAAGAAGCTGGCGTAGGTTCAGGTGTTATTTATCAAAAAAGTAACGGCTCTGCTTACATTGTTACGAATAATCACGTCATCGATGATGCGAGTGAAATCAAAGTTCAATTACATAATTCTAAGCAGGTCGATGCTAAACTTATCGGTAAAGACGCTCAAACCGATATGGCTGTTTTGAAAATAGATAACACGAAAGGTACAAAATCAATCCAATTTGCAAATTCTTCTAAAGTTAAAACGGGAGATAGTGTTTTTGCAATGGGTAATCCACTAGGTTTAGAATTTGCCAATTCTGTCACTTCCGGCATCATTTCAGCAAATGAAAGAACGATAGATAGTCAAACTTCATCTGGTAATAATAAGGTGAATGTACTTCAGACTGATGCTGCTATTAATCCAGGTAATTCTGGAGGTGCCTTAGTAGACGTTAATGGTAATTTAGTCGGAATTAATTCAATGAAGATTGCAAATGAACAAGTTGAAGGAATTGGATTTGCCATTCCTAGTAATGAAGTTAAAGAAACAATCAAGGAACTTGCAAAACATGGTAAAATCGAGCGCCCTTCAATTGGAATTGGTTTATTAAACTTGAGTGAAATTCCAGAATCTTATAAAGACGAATTAAAAACAAAACGCAACGACGGCATCTACGTTGCTAAAGTAGAAAAGGATAATGGCTTAAAAGAAGGCGACATCATCACTAAAGTTGATGGTAAATCAATCAAAGAAGACACTGATTTAAAATCATATCTTTATCACAACAAAAAACCAGGAGATACTATCACAATCACAGTTGAACGGAAAAACAAAACGAAAGATATTAAAGTTAAATTATCTAAACAAAAAGATAGTGAAAGTCAATCTTCTACTCAGCAACAACCCGACCAAGGATCAAGTGATGGCTCAGGCTTATTTCAATAACAAAAAAGAGGATGGAAAATAATTTATTTTCCATCCTCTTTTATATATTTTGTTAATCGAATTATGATTTATAGTTCACCATGAAATATTTTTTCTTACCGCGACGGATAATCGTAAATTCATTTTCAATCTTATCTTCATCGCTTAATTCATATTTGAGGTCTTGTTGACGTTGACCATTAATATAAATTGCTCCGTTATTAATATCTTCACGTGCCTGACGTTTAGAAGAAGAGATACCAGTTTCTACAATTGCTTCAACTAAGTTTGTCGTATTTTGACTTAATTCAACTTGTGGCACATCTTTGAATCCTTCTTTTAACTCTTGAGCAGAAAGAGATTGTAAATCACCTGAGAATAATGCTTGTGAAATTCGAATAGCATCATCAAGTGCTGATTGACCGTGAATAAATCGAGTAACATTTTCTGCTAATGCTTTTTGTGCTTCACGTAAATGTGGTGCTTCTTCTAGTGATTGTTCTAATTTATCGATTTCATCTTTTTCTAAGAATGTGAAGTATTTCAAGAATTTAATTACATCATCATCTGAAGTATTAATCCAGAATTGATAAAATTCATAAGGGCTTGTTTTTTCTGCGTCTAACCAAATTGCGCCGCCTTCAGTTTTACCAAATTTCTTACCATCTGATTTTACAACTAATGGAATTGTTAAACCGAAAGCTTCAGTTTGACCATACATACGACGCATTAATTCAATTCCGCTTGTGATATTACCCCACTGATCAGATCCGCCAACTTGTACTTTACAGTCGTATTCTCGATTTAAATGACCGAAATCAATCGCTTGTAGGATGGTATACGTAAATTCAGTGTATGAAATACCATGTTCTAAACGTGTTTGAATAGAATCTTTACCAAGCATATAGTTCACACCGACATGCTTACCATAATCTCTTAGAAAATCAATTAAAGATATTTGTCCTAACCAATCTTTGTTATTTACTAACGTTGCACCTTTATCTGTATCAAATTCAAATAATTGGTGCATTTGTTTACTAAGAGATTCAACGTTATGTTGAACTTGCTCTTCCGTTTGTAGTGTACGTTCTTCTGATTTACCAGAAGGATCTCCTATCATTCCTGTACCGCCACCTATTAATACAAGTGGTCGATGGCCATGTTCTTGGAAGCGACGTAATGTTAAGAATGGTAATAAGTGCCCTATATGTAAACTATCTCCTGTTGGATCAGCACCACAATACAAAGTCACTTGTTCTTTATTGAGTAAATCTTCTAAACCTTGTTCATCCGTTTGTTGATAAATTAAACCTCGCCATTGTAATTCTGAAATGAGTTCATTTGTCATCAACCTAACCTCCTAGTAATTTAGCTCTATATTATTGAAAATTGGATATCGTTACTCATACATTTCACCATTATAAAAAATAAAAAACCCTTACAACGAATTGTAAGGGCGCAATTGCACGGTACCACCATACTCTAGAAAGCAACTTTATTAATGATACATTCATTAACTAAAATGTTTGGATAATATTAGCTAGGTGTATTCACATTAAGCATTACATTAGTTTCCAGCAACCACTAACTCTCTTAAGAAATGGCAAAATGCTACTTGTCCTATATCCAAATAACGATATCGATTTGTAACTCATTATAATTAACTCCTTTTTAAAAGTCAATGAAACAATATATGTTATAATATTTGTTAAATCAAGGAGGTAACAATGCAAAAACAAATTTTTGATCAACCTCAACATCAAACAGACCAAACAACATTCCAAAATTTTGAACGCATATATAAAAAGATTAAACGCATCTGTATAGGACTATTTTTAATTTTTTGTTTAATATGTGGAATCACATTATTAGCTTTAATGATATATTTTCATAGTTTATCAAAAACCTCCACAAATATGTCTGATGCAGAACTAAAAAAGGAATTATTAACCATTTCTGGCAACACTAAAATGAAAATCAACAAACCGATATTACCTCAATATGACAATTCTACAAATACACTTATTACAGGACCTAAGGAAGTCAGCCCCAATGTTATTAAGGCACTTACTTCTTCTGAAGACAGTATGTTTTTCCGCCATAACGGTGTATTACCAAAGGCAGTTTTTCGAGCTATCAGTGAAGATTTATTTAATTCACAATCTGCTACAGGTGGCAGCACTATCACACAACAGCTCGTTAAGAACCAAGTCCTTTCGAAAGAGCGCACCTATAGCCGTAAAGCCAATGAATTGGTATTGGCAATGCGTACAGAACATTTACTCAGTAAGAAAGAAATACTCTTTACTTATTTAAATATTGTCCCATTTGGTTTGGATAGTCATAGTGCAAATATTAGTGGTATTGCGTCTGTTTCATTTAGCTTGTTCGGTAAATCAGCAGAAAATTTAAACGTTGCTGAGTCCGCTTACATCGTAGGCTTACTACAAAGTCCCTATCACTATACGCCTTATAACAAAGATGGTTCTTTAAAATCAGATCAAGCGCTTCAAATTGGCATTGATCGACAACATTACGTTCTTAAACGTATGTTAGTGGAAAAACAAATCTCCTCTAAAACATATGAACGTGCAAAAAAATATAACATTAAAGCACATTTAGTAACACAATAATAATCATTCAATTAAATATGAACAAAAGAGGCGTCTTTAATATTCGGACGCCTCTCCTTTTATGTGTAAAAAATTTATTTCACTTGATAATGTTCCATTAAAATAAACCTACTGCTTTTCCATCATCAGTCACATCCATGTTTAATGCAGCTGGTTCTTTTGGTAAACCAGGCATTGTCATAATTGACCCCGTTAATGCTACAATAAATCCTGCGCCAGTCTTAGCTTCTAATTCACGAATCGTAATTTCAAAATCTTCAGGTGCACCGAGTTTGTTGGCATCATCTGTAAAGGAATATTGCGTTTTTGCCATACATATTGGAAAATGATTCCACCCATTCGCCTTAAATTGTTGCAATTGTTTCTCTGCTTTACTAGAAAAAGTAACTTTACTTCCACCATATATAGTTTTGACAATTGTTTCTATTTTCTCTTCTAATGGCGTTTGTAAATCATATAAATGTTTAAATGATTGAGGCTGTTGAATTACATCTAACACTTCATTTGCTAATTCAACTCCCCCTTGCCCGCCTTTCTCCCACACTTCAGTTAGTGCAAGTTTCACGTTATGTGTGTTTGCCCAGTTTTTAACAAATTCAATTTCTTTGTCCGTATCATTGACGAATGCATTTAATGCGACAACAGGTTCAAGTCCATACTTTCTAACATTATCTACATGACGCTCTAAATTTACGATTCCGTCATTTAAAGCTGCAACATTTTCTTCTTTCAAATTATCTTTGGCAACGCCGCCATGCATTTTAATTGCTCTAATTGTAGCCACGACTACTACAGCTGATGGTTCAAATCCTGCTTCACGCGCTTTAATATTGATGAACTTTTCCGCACCTAAGTCTGAACCAAATCCTGCTTCTGTAACTACAATATCTGCTAAATCTCTAGCTGTTTCTGTTGCTAAAATGGAATTACATCCATGTGCAATATTAGCAAAGGGACCTCCGTGAACAAGTGCAGGCGTGCCCTCAATGGTTTGAACTAAATTCGGTTTAATAGCATCTTTTAAAATCATCGCTAGTGCGCCTTCAACTTTTAAATCAGCTACAGTAACAGGCTTTTTGTCAGTCGTATAACCAATTGTAATTTTGCTTATCTTTTCTTTAAGGTCTTTAATTCCACGAGCTAAACAAAGTATTGCCATTATTTCAGAAGCTACCGTAATATTGAACCCATCTTCTCTCGGCACACCTTGTGTTGGCCCACCTAATCCGACAACCACATTACGTAATGCACGATCATTCATATCTAAGACACGTTTCCATTCAATTCGTCGTTGATCTATATTAAGTTGGTTACCCTGATGAATATGATTGTCTATAAAAGCTGATAACGCATTGTTGGCAGTTGTTATTGCATGAAAATCACCATTGAAATGTAAATTGATATCTTCCATCGGTAATACTTGTGCGTAACCACCACCAGTTGCGCCACCTTTGATACCAAATGTAGGTCCTAATGCAGGTTCGCGTAATGCAACCATTACGTTATGCTTTAAATGATTAAGTGCATCTGATAAGCCTACAGTTACTGTTGATTTACCTTCACCTGCTGGAGTTGGACTCATTGCAGTGACGAGTACAACTTTCCCTTTCTGTTCACGACGTTTAATCTGATTGATATCGATCTTAGCTTTATAATGTCCATATTGTTCTAATGCATTTGCGTCGATTCCAGCCTTTTCTGCAATATCGCTAATTGGTTGCAACGTTGCTTTATTCGCAATATCTAAATCCGATAATTGTGCCAAATTCCTCAGCCCCTTTTAGTTTATAGTAAAAAATTTCACTACGTCCTTACACTTTAATAGTATCTAACTTACATCTGAATGTCGACAATTTAGATAACGCTTTCATTTGCGACATCACGGTGTTGAATTAGTGACGTGAAACAGAAATCGAATCTTCTAATAGAGATTTCGTGGTCCCATCTCGGCATGATGACTAGGATTGAAAAAATCTTGATTTAAGTGCATTTTCAATTCAGATTTCTAATGGCTAATTGAAAAAGAGTCTGAGACATCTATTTTTGCCTCAGACTCCTCTCCTATTCATTGTTATAAAATAGCTTCCCTTAAATAGGGACTCTTGAATTAATTAATACTATTTATAAAGTTTTTTAATCTTCCATTGTACTTAAATCGCCTTCTGGTAAATCAAGTTCCCAAGCTTTAAGTACACGACGCATGATTTTACCTGAACGTGTTTTTGGTAATTTTTCTTTAAATTCGATTTCGCGTGGTGCAGCATGTGCCGCTAAACCTTCTTTTACAAATTTACGAATATCTTCTTTAAGTTCGTCCGAAGGCTCATATCCAGAACGTAATGCTACGAAGGCTTTAATGATTTCTCCTCTAATTGGATCTGGTTTACCAATCACACCCGCTTCTGCGACAGCTTCGTGCTCAACTAATTTAGACTCAACTTCGAATGGGCCAACACGTTCTCCAGCAGTCATGATGACATCATCGACACGTCCTTGGAACCAATAATAGCCATCTTCATCTTTATAAGCTGAATCTCCTGATACATACCAATCACCAATAAAGTAAGAATCATATTTCTCTGGATTCTTCCAAATAGAAACCATCATTGATGGCCAACCCTTTTTAATTGCTAAATTACCCATGCGATTTGGAGGTAGCTCATTTCCTTGATCATCAACAATCGCTGCTTCCACACCAGGTAGAGGTTTACCCATTGAGCCTAATTTGATATCCATTGCTGGGTAGTTAACGATCATATGGCCACCTGTTTCAGTCATCCACCATGTGTCTAATACACGTTTACCGTAGACATCTTTAGACCATTTTATAACTTCTGGGTTCAACGGTTCACCTACTGATAAGATACTCTTTAATGATGATAAATCGTATTTCTCAACGACATCATCACCAGCACTCATTAACATTCTTAAAGCAGTTGGTGCTGTATACCAAATAGTTACTTTATATTCTTCAATCATGTTATACCAGAACTCTGGTGAGAAACGTCCACCTGCAATACAGTTCGTCACTCCATTTAACCATGGGCTGAAGATACCGTAAGATGTACCTGTAACCCAACCTGGGTCAGCCGTACACCAATAAACATCATCTTCTTTAAAATCTAATACATATTTACCAGAAATATAATGTAATAACATTGCTTTTTGTGCATGTAACACACCTTTAGGTTGACCTGTAGAACCTGATGTATAATGTAAAATTAAACCGTCATCAAGTGATAACCATTCTGTTTCAAATTCTTCGCTTGCCTGTTCAAATGATTTATTAAAGTCAACGTATTCATCATCAACTTCGTCATCAACTACGACGATTGTTTCAAGGTTAGGCAATTTATCTTTAGGAATACGAGGTAACAATGCATTCGTTGTAATGATTACTTTAGCATCACTATTATCTAAACGATCACCGACAGCTTTCTCCATAAATGCTTCGAATAAAGGACCTGCAATTGCACCTAACTTTAAAATCCCGAAAAATGCAAAGTATAACTCAGGTGTTCTAGGCATAAAGATAAATACTCGATCGCTCTTCTCTACATTTGCCTCATCCTTTAACACATTGGCAGCTTTATTAATATTTAACTGCATTTCTTTATAAGTATAGCTTTCTTGACGTTTCGCATCTTTATAGTGTAATGCGACTTTATCGCCTTTACCGTCATCTACATGACGATCGATACATTCATGTGCCATATTAACTTTTCCTGTTTCTGACCACGTGAATGCTTTCTCAACTTCTTTCCAGTCGAAGTTTTGATATTCCTTTTCATAATCTTGAAGATTAAAATTTCCTTGTTCCCCTTCATAAACTTCTACTTTCATTTTAAATCCCCCTTGTTTGAAATCGCTTTCTTATAGTTGATTATACAGAATAATTTTTAAATTTTCAAAATAATCAAAATAAAACGCCTCATTTTGTAGGATTTTCTAGAACTATCACATATAATAAAGATAATTTAATTAATATTTTATACCTTAACGTGCGTGATGGGAGTGAAACAATGGAACACATTAAAACATATCAATCTGAAACTTATCATTTGGATGAAGGTACGTTCATAATTGAAGGTCCAGTCCCTATAGAATCGTTATCTTCTATGACATTCGACGAAGGTTTAGATGCATTTCGTACACCTGACGATCAATTTGAAGCACTTAAAGAAATAAGTGAATTACCTGAAGGACGTATTTTCGTATTGCGTGAAGAGCAGCATATCATTGGTTATGTAACTTATCATTACCCCGATCCACTAGAACGATGGGCAACTGGTAAATTATCTTATTTAATTGAATTAGGTGCCATAGAGGTCAGTTTAGCGTTTCGTCACCTACATCTTGGTAGTGAGTTAATAAAGGTTAGTTTGGCAGCAGATGAATATGAAGATTATATCGTATTAACTACTGAGTATTATTGGCATTGGGATTTGAAGAATTCCCAATTAGATGTTTACCAATATAAAAAGTTAATGCAAAAATTAATGGGTTATGGTGGCCTAGAAGTATTTGCTACAGATGACCCTGAAATTACAAGTCATCCAGCAAATTGTCTGATGGCCAGAATTGGTTCAAGAATAACAATCGATCAATTACAATCATTTGATGATATTCGTTTTATGAATCGATTTTTCTTTTAAAGGTGGGTATGTCATGAACAACGTAAAACAAACAACGGGGTATGTTTATTCAAACGCAATTTTACAATATCGCTTTAATAACAGTCATCCCTTCAATCAAATGAGATTAAAATTAACAACCGAATTATTATTAGAGTTAGGTGCATTAAAGGAAACACAAATCATCCAACCTCGTATAGCTACCGATAAAGAAATAGGTTTAATTCACACACATGATTATATACAGGCAATACGTCATGCTTCTCATGGTATTTTAAGTGAATCAGAAGCGAAGAAATATGGTTTAGATGGCGAAGAAACCATTCAGTTTCGTATGATGCACAGACATTCAGCTCGTATCGTTGGTGGCGCGCTTAATCTCGCTGATTTAATTATGGAAGGTAAATTGACAAATGGGTGTCATTTAGGTGGCGGTTTACATCACAGTTTACCAGGTCGTGCCAATGGCTTTTGTATTTATAATGATGTTGCAATTACTGCAGCTTATTTACAACAGAACTACAATCAACGTGTGCTTTGTATCGACACAGATGCCCATCATGGAGATGGCACACAATGGAGTTTTTATACAAACAACCATATATTAAATTATTCCATTCATGAAACAGGTAAATTTCTATTTCCTGGTTCGGGCCATTATACAGAACGGGGAAGTGAAACAGGCTACGGCTACACAGTGAATGTGCCACTAGAACCTTACACTGAAGATCAATCGTTTATTGAGTCATTCAAAACAACGATTGAACCAGTAATTGCTACCTTTAAGCCAGATATTATACTCAGTGTGCATGGTACAGATATCCATTATTTAGACCCACTTACACATATGAATTGCACTTTAGATGCACTATATCAAATACCTTATATGATTAAAGAATTAGCTGACAAATATACGGAAGGTAAAGTGATGATGTTCGGAGGCGGTGGTTATAATATATGGGAAGTTGTACCACGTGCATGGAGTCATGTATTTTTAGCATTGATTAATGAGCCACCTCAAGACGGGAATTTGCCTGAACGATGGTTAAATAAATGGCAAAGTTATGCGACATGTCCCCTTCCAACAGTCTGGAAAGATGAATTGACAAACTACCAAATGATTCCGAGAAAAGACGAAATATCTCAAACCAATCGTAAGCATGCATTACAAGTAAAAAGTTGGTTTGAGTAATTTATAAATGTATATAAAAAAGCGATGATTTTATAAAACAGTGAAATCATCGCTTTTACTTGCTAAATGAGTAAGATAAATCTAGAATATCAAATTATTTTGTTGTACCTCTGTATTCAACTCGATGTGGCAAGATTACATTAGGCTCTTCAATGTCTTCTTCATTCATATATTTAGTCAGTAATCTCATTCCAACCGCACCTATATCATACAATGGTTGAATGACACTTGATAACTGTGGACGTACCATCTCAACTAAACGCGTATTATTAAAACTAATAATTTGTAATGATTCAGGTACTTCAACCCCAACATCATGTGCTGCATAAACGAGTCCGATTGCTTGCTCATCACTAATAGATAAAATTGCATCAGGTTTATATTTCTTTAAAGCTTCAAAAGCTTTGATGCCATCTTTATACGTTTCATTACCGTTATATATATGATCATCATCTAATGTTAATTGATGCTGTGATAAAACGTTTTTTAAGCCCATGAGTACTTCTTCTTGAGCTTTCTTAGAGTATTCTCCTCCAACAAATGCAAACGTTTTAGCACCTTTGTCAATTAAGTGTTGCGTAGTTTTTTCGGCTGCCGCTTTAAAATCAATGTTAACTGAAGCAATACCATCGTCTTTTCCATTAGTACCAGAAACGACTACAGGTACAGAAGATTTATTTATAATTTCTTTGATTTCTTCAGAAATCGTACCACCTAAAAAGATGATGCCATCAACTTGTTTACTTAATAAGTTATTAAAAATCTCTTTTTCTTTTTGTGGATCATTATCCGAATTAGAAATAATTGTGTGATATTTATACATCGTTGCGATGTCTTCTAAACCGCGTGCAAGTTGAGAATAGTATACGTTTGATATGTCAGGAATGATCACGCCTACAGTTGTCGTGCGTTTACTAGCTAACCCTCTTGCAACGGCATTAGGACGATAATTTAATTTCTTTATAACTTCATTTACTTTATCTCGGGTTTGCGGTTTAACGTTATGGTTACCATTTACAACTCTTGATACAGTTGCCATCGAAACACGTGCTTCACGTGCAACGTCATATATAGTGACTGTCATATTTTCCTCCTTGTAAGCGTTTTATTTACTATTATATCCTGTTTTCATGACTTTTCAAAGTTTATCACATTTTGTGAAGTAATCAAATAAATTTGACTTAGTTGTCATGGTTATGTCAAATTTACCTTTAAAATGCTCTTGTAAAGTTACTTATTTATAAAATAAATATCCTTATCACAAGCATTTCGAACATGTGATAAGGATAGAAAAATTTTAAATTAAGTAGATGTATTGTTGATTTAGTTCAATATTTATTATTTTAATTGTTTATTATTATACATATCAGCAAGTGGTCTTAATTCATTGTAGAATGTATTGAACTCATCTAGGTCCATTTGTTGACCACTATCACTTAATGCTACAGATGGATCAGGATGTACTTCGGCCATAATACCATCAGCACCTACTGCTAAACCAGCTTTTGCTGTTGGCAACATAATATCCTTACGTCCAGTACTATGCGTGACGTCAACAAATACTGGTAAATGCGTGCCTTGTTTTAAAATAGGAACAGCTGAAATATCTAATGTATTACGTGTCGCTTTTTCGTAAGTTCGAATACCGCGTTCACATAAGATGATATTTTCATTACCTTGAGATGCGATGTACTCTGCAGCAAAAATAAATTCGTCAATCGTTGCTGAAAGTCCTCGTTTTAATAGGACTGGTTTGTTTGTACGACCAGCTTCTTTTAATAGTTCAAAGTTCTGCATGTTACGTGCGCCGATTTGGAATACATCTAAGTATTGATCAGCGATTTCGAAGTCAGCTGGATTTACAATTTCACTAACAACATTCAAGTTGTATTTCTCTTTTGTATTTTTAAGTATTTTTAATCCTTCTTCACCAAGTCCTTGGAAATCATATGGTGATGTTCTCGGTTTGAATGCGCCACCTCTAATGAACTTCTCGCCTTTTGCCTGTAAATCAGCAGCCACTTTATCTACTTGCTCCTGAGATTCAACTGAACATGGTCCAAATACGAATGACTTGTTACCGTCACCAATGATACCACCATTATCAAATTGAACGATTGTATCTTCAGGTTTTAACTTTCTTGATACATATAAATGCTTTTCGTTTTCTGATTTTTGTAAATCAGTAGAGGCTTTAAAAATTTCTTTAAATAATTGTTTTATCACGTTGTCGTTAAATGGGCCTTCATTTTTATCTAATAATTGATTAATCATTTCTTTTTCACGTTGTGGGTCATAAACGACTGTACCTTGTTTACGTTTTTCCTGACCTATTTGTTGTGCGAGCTTCCCTCTTTTAGATAAAAGCGTAAGTATTTCATCATTAATCCCAACAAGTTCTTCTCTCAGTTCTTGTAATCTGTCCGTCATTTTTACTCACCTCTATGAAAATTTAAATATTTTGTTTCGCTTTAAAGCGATAAAATAAATGTTAAAAAACATTCTAACAAGAACCGTATATAAGTTCAAGTCAGAATATAAAATATATTTGGAACGGGTACGCTTAATAATAACTGAATTTTCAGTCATATTCAAATAGAAATTGTCAAATACCCTACTTTTTACATATGAATAAAGATATATTTTTAGCAAAATCTTTAAAATTATTTAGCGAATCTATTGTTTATAAAAATAGCCTGAGACAGTGACCTGTCTCAGGCAGAAGTAATTATTTAATATTATTAATCGTTAAATGTTCTTTTCTCGATTTTGCTTTCAGCTTTTTCAGCTTTTGTTGATTGTGGTCTATTCTTTTTATAAACAGGTTCATTATTTTTTGCTTCAGCTGAATTTTGCTCTTTGTTAGATTCATTTACAGTCGAATTGTTTTCAGAAGCTCCTGCTTTATTATGTGTAATGATACCATTGTTGAATGTTGCTGATTCGTGTGTTTGTTTTACACGTCTTTCAGCTGGTGCCGGTTGCGCAGATTGTTCTTTATCTGGTGTGTTATTCACTTTATCATTTGAAACACCAGCAGTGCTAGCACTAGATGTAACTAAGTTAGGTACATCTTTTTTCTTACCTAATTTGATTGCTTCAGGTTTTAATAAGTTCTCAGTTTTTTTAGCTACTTGGCTATCTTTTGATAAAGCATTATTTTTATTTTTTGCCGCTAAAGCAAGGCTAGATGCTGTAATTGCACCTGTTGCTACAGCTGCTGATTTTTTAGAATTTTGCTTTTTATCATCTTCAGTAACTAAGTTAGGTACATCTTTGTCATTCTTACTGTTGATTTCATTTGTTGTTTGGGCTTTTTTAGTGTCTTCTACAACTTTATCATCTGAATGCATTGCATCTTTTTTATCACTCGCTGCTTTTGCAACTGAAGCCGCAGCAACTGTTCCACCTGTAGCAGCTGCTACTTTAGCACCAGTATGTTTTGAATCAGAGGCGTTACTATCTGAATGTTTAGCATCATCTTCAGCAACCTCTTCTTTAATTGCCTGCTGTTGTGCATTGTATTCGTCTGTTGAAGGTGTAGAATTTGAATTAATATGTGATGCTTCAGTATCTTTTGAATCTGATTTACTTTCATCCGCATTAAGTTGTTTATTTTCATCGTGTTGAGGATTTGGTGAATTATCAGCTAAATTACTGCTTGCAGATTCTTGTTGAATAGCAGATTTCTGCGCTTCTAATTCTGGGTTGTCTTTACGTTGTGCTCCATTTACACTAGATTTAATGTGATCAACTTGCTTATCAGCTTCTAATTTATCTTGTTCTGATTGAGCAATGATGTTTGAATTGTATGCTTTGTCAGAAGGTTTTTCACGTTTTTTAGGTTTATTTAATGAAACAATGCCAATCGCTGAACCAAGTACTGCCCCTACGATAAAACCATAGACAAATACATTACGTGGTCCTTCTGAAAAATTTTCTGGTACTTCATAACTTTCAAAATTGCCTTCATAGTTATTTCTTTCATAATTATCACGATTATAATATTTCATAAAAGATAGCCTCCTATAACAAAAGCACTTAAATAAGTACTACCCTCATTTAAGTGCATTTGTTTGTTTAAGTATATGATTTATTTTTTGTTTACGCGTGTTGTATAGCTTTGGTTTGATTCATTTGAATGAGTTGACTCATTTGAGTAAGCTCTTCTATCATTTGAGTAATTTGACTCGCTTGAATAATTTGTTTCATTTGCTACACTGTCCGCTTTATAATTTGCACTATTTCTACGATCTCTTCTGTTTTGCCATTTATCAGCAACTTCCATTGCTACATTTGACCATTGAACAACTTGAGAAATTTTGTCTTCGTTTTGAGAAATATTGTGCGTAATTGAGTTTGTAACTCTGTCTACAGAACCATTTAAAGTTTGAACTGAGTTACCGATACCTTTAACTGCATCAACAACTGAATTTAAACGATCTGATTTGTCTTGGATATCTTCAGTTAAGCGGTTAGCTTTGTGAAGTAAATCCGTTGATTCACGTGTAATACCTTGAATTTGTCCCTCAACCCCATCAAGAGTTTTAGCAACATGATCTAAATTTTTCTTAACTGAAATTAATACGACTACGATTCCAATGACTAAGATTAAAAAAGCAATTGCCGCAATAATTCCAGCTATGGGTAAAATCCATTCCATTTTAAAACGCCTCCTAATAAACATATCTTGTTATTTAATATAAATACCCAATTCATTTTAACATAAACATATTAAAATGAGGTGGAAACACCTATATTTTCCATATATGCACGCTGAATTTTTTGAATATCACCAGCGCCCATAAATAAAATAACAGCATCATCGTATTGTTCTAAGACATTTACAGTCGATTCATCGATGAGTTCGGCATTATCAATTCTTTGCAATAAATCTTGAATTGTTAACTCACCATTATTTTCTCTTATTGAACCGAAAATATCACATAAGTAAGTTTTATCAGCTGTATTTAAACACTCAGCAAATTCGTCTAAAAATGCTTGCGTACGGCTAAATGTATGTGGTTGGAAGACAGCGACTACTTCTTTTTGTGGGTATTTCTTTCTCGCAGATTCAATTGTAGCACTAATTTCTCTTGGATGATGTGCATAATCATCGACGAGTACTTGTTTACCTACTTTTGTCTCATTAAATCTACGTTTAACACCGCCGAAAGTTTCAAGCGCTTCTTTAATATTTTCAATATTTAAATCTTCTAAATAACAAATAGTAATTACGGCTAAACTATTTAAAATGTTATGATCACCAAATTGTGGTGAAATGAAAGTATCGAAATATTCATTTTTTATATAAACATCGAATTGAGTACCTTTTTCACTTATTTGAATGTTATTAGCATAGATATCATCATTTTCAGAGAATCCGTAGTAATACACAGGTACCTCAAAATCTAAATTTCTTAAATGCTCATCTTCACCCCAAGCAATAATTGCTTTTTTAACGTTTCGTGCCATCTCTTGAAAGGCATCTACAACGTCATTTATGTCTTTAAAATAATCTGGGTGATCAAAGTCGATATTTGTCATAATTGCATAATCAGGGTGATAGCTTAAGAAATGTCTACGGTATTCACACGCTTCAAAGGCAAAGTAGTCACTAGCTGGAATTCCAAGACCAGTTCCATCTCCAATTAGGAATGATGTTTTCTTGTCACCATTCATCACATGTGATAACAAACCAGTTGTTGATGTTTTCCCATGGGCACCAGTTACAGCGACGGAAATAAATTGATTAATCACATGTCCTAGGAAATCATGATAACGAATAACATCAAGCTTTAACTCATGTGCCTTAACAATTTCTTCATGTGTATCAGGAAAGGCGTTACCTTGAATAACCACCATATCTTCTTTAATATTATTTGGATCAAACGGTAAGATTTCAATACCATTATTTTTTAACGCAACTTCTGTAAATACGTAATTTTCAATATCTGAACCTTGTACTTTATTTCCAAGATCATGCATAATTTGGGCTAAAGAACTCATACCTGATCCTTTAATTCCAACAAAATGATAATGCGTCATTTTACCACTCCTTATTTATTGTTTATTTATCTTTATGTGTCATTTAAATCAGCTTCTGTCATATACACATCTCGCGGTTTAGAACCATTTGCACCTGAAACATAACCTAATTGTTCAAGTTGGTCTACGATTCTTGCTGCTCTATTATATCCGATTTGGAATTGTCTTTGAATTAATGACGTAGAAATATGTCCTTCTCGAACCATAAATTGACAAACATCATTGAATAATTCGTCTTGTGGTTGTGCTTCAGTCTTCTTAAGGAGCTCTTTTTCTTCAAATAAATATTCAGGTTCACGTTGTTGTTTTATATAGTCTACTACATCATCTATTTCATCGTCTGAAACAAATGTACCTTGAACGCGGATTGGTTTATTCATACCATTAACTAAATAAAGCATGTCACCATAACCTAATAAACGTTCAGCGCCACCACTATCTAAAATAGTACGTGAATCTACGCTTGATGATACCATAAATGCAATTCTAGTTGGAATGTTTGCTTTGATTAATCCAGTTATGACATTTACAGAAGGTCGTTGTGTAGCAACTAACATATGGATACCACTTGCACGTGCTTTTTGTGCTAAACGTGCAATAGATTGTTCAACTTCTTGTGGTGCCATCATCATTAAATCGGCAAGCTCATCGATAACGATAACGATTTTCGCCATTCTGTCTTCATATGGTGCTTTTTTATTAAATGCTGAAATATTTCGTACATGGTATTTCGCAAATACTTTGTAACGACGTTCCATTTCATCGACAGCCCATTTAAGACTTTGTGTAGCTGCTTTTACGTCTGTAATTACAGGTGACACTAAATGTGGCAAATCATTATATGGCGCTAATTCAACCATCTTAGGATCTATGAGTAATAACTTTAACTCTTCTGGATGGTTTTTATAAAGCAATGACATAAGAATACTGTTGATACATACAGATTTACCTGAACCTGTTGCGCCTGCTATAAGTGCATGCGGTGTCTTAGCTATATCCATCAACAGTGGTTCGTTATTTATACGATAACCCATAGCAACTGTTAATTTGGACTCAGCATTTTTAAAACTTGGTGATTCAATAATCGAACGCAAGTTAACTTTTGTCGATGATTGGTTGGGCACTTCGATACCAACTAGACTCGTACCCGGTATCGGTGCTTCTATTCTAATATCTTTTGCTGCTAAAGCCATCTTTATATCATCTTGTAATGCAGTAATACGTGACACTTTCACACCTTTTTCAACAGAAAGTTCGAAACGTGTCACACTTGGTCCTTCTGTAACATTTTGGACTTCTGCTGGTACATTAAAGTAATAAAATGCTTCATTAAGTTCTTGTTTCTTTTCTTCAATCCACTCATTATCTACCTTGATTTCTTCTGGCTCTTCTAGAAGAGTTGTACTTGGTAGTTGAATCATTGGACCTTTTCTTAATGAATTTTTATTTTGAGAATCTTGCGATGGTTGTTCAACGGTTTGTTCTACCGAATGTTCAACTGCTTGTTGATTTGAAACTTCTGGTTTTAGTGGCGGCTCAGTTACCTTCTGTTTTTCTTGTGTAGAAGAAGTTGTTCCACTGCTTGGTTTTTCAAGATTTGCCTTATTTTGACTTGGTGGCTCATTTTTATCTTTATCTGAATCGTCTTCAACCGACATTGTTTCATTCGATTCTTCTTGTTGTTGGTCTACGAGGTTATTTGAAATATCTTTATGTTGTGAAATATATTTTTCTTTTTGTGCATCCATCATGCGTTTCTTATCTGAAGGCGTCATTACAACATTGAACGGGCTACCCCCACTCTTCTTAGGACGTTTCTTAATATTTGAATTTGGTTGTTCTTTCGATGTTCGTGGTTCCGTTGATTTTTCATTATTTTTTGCATTTTCAACATCTGAAGATTGCTGATTTGATGCAGTATCATGCGAATTATTAACGATAGATGATTCCGTTGCTTGAGGTTGATTTTCACTGTGATGTTTTGTACTTTCGTACTGCGATTGTGTTTCTTCATTTTGGTTTATGTTTTCAGAGCGTTCATCTGTTTCATCGTTATTAGAATCATTATCATTATCAACTAAATCAATATCGGATGTCGGTGTTTCTGAAACAACATGCGATGAATGTTCACTTCCAGTACTTTGTTCTTCTGTTAAATTAGATGTTTCTGAATTATCTTCTTTAAACTCAGAAGTTTGAGTGTTTTCTGTTAATTGGTCGTTAGATATGTTTTCACCATCAGTTTCTTCTTTCGATGAAGTTTCATGAATATCTGAATCCTCATCGTGTTGTTTATTGCTTGAAGATTCATCAATTTCTCGATAATTTGCCTCAGTTACTTCATTTTCTGGTGAAGTATTAGATTCTGAATATTGATTGTCTGTTATATTTTCATCAATATTCGTTGTAGAAGTAGTACCATTTTCCGTATTTGTTTGTTGAGGATTAGATAATTGCACTTCTTCTAAATGAGATTGTTCTGAATGATTTGATTCCGTGTCCTCATTATTTGAGGATGTTTCTACAGAATCTTGCTCATTATTCTCGTCTTCAACGTCTTCAATAATTTGTGTTTCGTTTGCATCTGTATGTACGTTACTTACATTATCTAAGTCAACTTCTTCATAATTAAATGGTGAATATTGTCCACCTTCATGCTGTGACGCATCATTTGCATGATTTGATTCATGTAATGTATTTGTTTCACTTTGTGTTGAATTATGTTGTTCATCGTTTTGTGAATCAATATCATCTAATTCTAGGTCATCTAAAGAACTTTCACCTAAATAATCTTTCGCTTGTTTTGCATACATTTCATCAATCGCTTTTTGTATACTATCAGAATCGTTTTGTTGATATTGTTGACGCTTTTGTTGTAAAGCCTTTTTAAATTGCTTTTTCTGGTTAACTTTGCGTTCACGTTCTCTACGAATTTCTTCAACAATTTGTGACGCGTAAATATTTTCAATATTTATCGTATTGTTCTTACCTTCTGGTGTCCCTTGTTTATTCGAAGTGTTTGACGTTTCTGAATGTTGTTGACGTACTTCACTGCGATTGCTTTCAGAAGATGAAGTTTTTGAATGCCCAGTGCTACTGTAATCTCTTTTCGTTTCTTGTTGTTTAGAATCCGAAGTGTCTTCAGAGTTGTTAGAAGTTACAATCTTACCTGCTTTAAGCGGTTTAGGCGTCTTCGTACCGAAAATAGCTGACGGTACTTCGCTCGCTTTAAACTCTCGTTGATGATACAAAGGTTTTGAACGATTTTGTTTCGTATTACTACTCGCACGTAAAGCGTCTGTTTGTATACGCATTCTTGTGCCTTTGTGTTGTTTAGGCTTATGCTCTATACTAGATTGTTTGCGTTTAGTCGATGTATAACTACTATTGTTACGATTATTCTGTGATGTTGAATCTGCCTCATTGCTTTGTCTACGGCGTCTACGTTGACCTTGATCACTCATAAAGTCAGGTTCTGTCTGTTCGTGTCTGTATGAAGTAGATTCATTCACCTCGTCATTATGATGAGAACCTTCCGTCTTATCTAAACCATTGATGGGAAATCTAAATTTACCTCTAGGTCTCTCGTATACATCGTTATTTTGCGAATGTAATGAGTCATGTCTCTCGCGTTCATTAGCTCTTTGACGTCGTTGGTTTCTCTTATTAAGATAACTATCGCTAGAATCATTATCTTCTCCAAATAGCTTATCGAACCAGCTCATTCGTGCATGACCTCCTTTTATTCTTCAAAAAATGGTTGTCCCACTTTGTAATCATCAGATAACACCATAATTCCTTTTTCTTGCGGTGCATTCGGCAAGTTCAATTCTTTCATAGAACATACCATACCACTTGACTCTACGCCTCTGAGTTTCGCATCTTTAATCACCATACCACTAGGCATTACTGCGCCTACCTTAGCAATGACTACCTTTTGACCCGCTTCAACATTCGGTGCACCACAAACAATTTGTAACTTTTCAGTTGCTACATCTATATTTAATACACTCAATTTATCAGCGTCTGGATGTTTTTCTTTCGTTTCTACATATCCAACTACAAATTTGGGTGATAAATCAGCGTCTAGTTCATAATTAAATCCAGCATTTTTAATTAACTGTTGTAGCCCATTGAGCAATGATTCTGTGAGTTTGATATGTCCATTTCCATTAATTTCTACGTGTTGAGAAACGTTGAAGATGTTATAGCCAACTACTTGACTTTCACGTGTGATTTCCACTACATCTCCTTTAGTTTCGTAACTAAATTCACCTGGTGTAGGATCAATTTGTAAAAAAGCTACATCTCCTACTGCTTCTTTATTATAAAATAAATTCATATTTAAAACTCCTTAATGTTTATCTTTATTTTGATATTGTTTTCTTGTTGCTTCTAATCTTTGAATAACATTCGGATCTCTTTTTTGTTTGTTATTTTTACCTAGAATAAATATAGGTTCAAAGTGACTTTGATCGTAACCAAATGATAATGAAGTAATCGGCACTAATCCTTTAGTGAAAAACTCCATTGTTAAATGTGCCATAACATCATAACCTGTTTTGTTTCGTATATCAGCAATAATCAATACATCTTGATGTGGTACGGCAACTAACATTTCACCTTCGCACTGTTGTTGAATTTCATTTAAAAATTGGGTATTCAATATGCGACTCGCATCATAACCATCATTTGAATTAACAAAGTAGAAAATATTACCTTTAACTTCATCAGTTTTGTATTTATTGTCTAATTTTCTGACGTTGAATAAAGCCATTTCTTTTAATTGTTGTTGTGTTAAATTCATTTGTTCCAACATTTTTTCATTTATTAAACGGTATGACTTACCTAAGTCAACAGCATAAAATATATTTGTTTCTGCAGTATGACGTTCGATAACAAATGGAACACCGTTTTTATCTTTTTTGTCAAAACTTGGTGATCTTAATACTGGCATTACTTCTATGTTTTCAAGTTCTGAAATATCTTGATCTTTCATTTGACCAATAGCTTCAGTAACATAATATGCAATTTCGTCTACGATATTTTCCTTTTGTTCTTTATATTTAGCTACAATTGTATCAAGTTTAACGGTTACACCTTTACCGTTATCTTCTCTTGAAATACGTAATGTTTCTTCTTCGCGATTATAACTAAATTTCACATTTAAATGACTTAAACGTTCTTTAAGCTTATCTCTCATTTGAAAGACATTCATTGATAACACTCCTATTTACGTGCCTTAATATAGTTTACAATAAATAATAAGCTAGTAACAGAAAAAAAGTAAATTGTAGGGATTTGTCTGTAGATAATGAATCATTACTCATCTCTACTTAAATAAATAAATTTTTCCAACAAACCCCCATCATTTACTTTTAAAATTTATACTAGACATTATAAACTAGATAAAAATTCATCTATTTGCTCGATAGATTTGCGTTCTTTCCCAATGTACGAGCCTATTTGTTCATTGTTTCGATATACTAAAAAACTTGGGATGCCCATAATGCCATGTTCAATACAAATATCCATAAATTGATCTCTATCTACAGATACAAAATGATATGAATCATACTTTTCCTCTAATTGAGGTAAATCTGGTTCGATGACTTTACAATCAGGGCACCAATCTGCAGTGAAAAGAAATACTGTCTTTTGTTGTTTCAATTCATTAAATTGTTGTTCATTTTCTAATGCTTTCATATTCTCTCTCCTAAATCTTATTGATATTGTAAATGTTCTATTTGTTTATCATCCAATTGCGTAACTGATTGAATTAATAATTGTCGAGCTGAGTGATAATCTCTAATATCAAATACTGCATTTGTGCTATGGATATATCTAGCACATACACCAATCACAGCTGTCGGTACGCCAATATTTGCTTTATGAATTTCTCCACCATCTGTTCCACCTGGTGAAATGTAATATTGGTAATTGATATCATGTTGTTCTACCAAACGCATTAAATAGTCTCTAAATGAAGGCTTGAGTATCATCGTCCCGTCCTTAAGTCTAATTAACGTTCCAGATCCTAATGTACCTGAGAGACGTTGACTTCCCTTCATATCATTGGCTGGTGAACAATCTACTACAAAAGCAACGTCAGGATCGACTAATTCGGCTGCTGGGCGTGCACCTCTGAGACCTACTTCCTCTTGTACATTTGCACCCACATATAAATCGAAATCTAACGTTTCTCCTTGTAATGACTCTAATAGTTCTAGGGCAATTAAACAACCATAGCGATTATCCCATGCTTTACTAGCATAACGGTATTCAGATAACTGTGTAAACGGTGTTTCAGGAACGATTGAATCTCCAATCTGTATACCACGTGAAAGGACTTCTGATTCTGAGTCACAACCTATATCCAACATCAAATCTTCAATCTTAGGTGCACCTTCATTACCGGATCTAAAGTGTTTAGGTATATTAGATACAATTCCGATAATTTCTTCGTCTTCGCGTGTCTTTACTTTTAAGCGTTGTCCTTGCCAAATATCATTTGCGACACCGCCTAAATTAGTGAAATGTAATAAACCTTGTGGGGTTATATGCGTCACCATGAATCCAACTTCATCCATGTGTGCAGCAACCATTACTTTTTTTGCGTTTTGTTTATTTGATTTCTTCACGCCATAAAACCCGCCCATTCGGTTATAAACAAACTCATCGACGCAAGGTTCCATCTCTTTTATTAAATATGATTTAACATCATCTTCGAACCCTGGAGCACCATGTAATTCTGTTAATGTCTGCATTCTCTTAATTGTTTTATTAAAATCAATAGTCACGTTCGCTCACTCCTTATCTTTATTATAGCATCTTCATTGTGGTAAACTATAAATATGACTTTTTAGGGGGTAGAACTGTTATGTTCAGTAAAATGAAGTGGTACTTTACCTTTATTTTTTCATTTCTATCTATTATCGGTGTGATGTATTTAATTCATCGACAATTACACCATCATGTCTTTCAATCCGAAAAGACGTTAGCAGAAGTTAAAACATATTTCAGAAATGTTGTCGGCTCATACATATTAAATGAAACCGTAACATATGAAACAAGTGAAGGTACATTTACGGTTTACCAAGGTGGTATTACAACGCAATCAAATGATAAACGCACGTATTATGATTTCTATGCTGATGCCAACAACGGTGAAATCATCGATATTATTGAACGTACTTCTTAACTTTTGTGCGAACACGACACCCATTTCAAATAAGCTTACATGTATATTTACTCGTCATGAAACTGATAATGTGGATTGACGAGTTTGTTTATTCAAAATAATTTATCAACAAGAAATGGTAATGAGCCCGGGATACTTTATCGTTTCTCAGGCTCATTTTAAAATGCAATCTTTTATATTTATGATGACAGTACTAAAACCGTATCATTTTATAAAAATTAAACCCTACTCATACTAAGATTCTCTTTGAATATATGATTCGATTTCTTTTGAATTTGCTTTATTAAATTTAACTGCAAAATAAGTTGCATCATGATAAAACAAAAACCCAGAAATTATCCATAATATAATTCGTTATTCGGCGTTCTTTTTCTCGAATGGATTGTAGTGGATAATCATCGTATGCCGTTACCCATAATGGATTTTTATGGGCTGTCGTAGGAAAGATATCTGCCATATGGACTGCTTTTTCTCCATTACTCTCTATAGTAATAATACTGTGACCATAACTATGTCCGCCTGTGTGTATCATCTTTATACCTGGATAAATTTCAATTTCTTTTTCAAATAATATTAAATTGTTTTTGAAATCCCCGTTATTTTTAGGCCAATAAGTAGATTGACTACGCATATTCGGACTTTGGAATTCATGCCGTTCATCTTGTTGTAATACGTGAATAGCATTTTCAAATACTGAGTCACCGTTTGAATATGTTAACCCTGCAGCATGATCAAAATGCATATGGCTCATTAACACAATATCTATATCTGCTGTTGTCAGTGAAAATGCTTTTAAACTTGCATCTATATCACTCTCATAGTCTACCCCGAAGTTGCGGCGTTCTTTATCTGTAAGTTTATCTTTACCGATGCCACTATCAATTAATATATTTTTATCACCTGTTTGAATTAATATAGGATGTGTTGGTAAAGGAATCTGATTCTTATCATTAACAGGATATTTTTTGGACCACAGTGCTTTAGGAACGACACCAAACATGGCTCCCCCATCCATCTAAGTGATGCCACCATTCACATAATTAATTTCAAATTGTCCTAACTTCATCTCACATACCCCCTTGAATATTTCCAATTACGTAACACTTTATTAACATATTAATATAATAATGACGGGAGGTAAAACATTCTATATAATGTTTGCTTAAATTTTTAAATATTGATTATAACTATCACATAACGAAATCAAATACTATATATTTACATTTACCTAATTTAATATAAATAAAAAGAGGGAGCGGGACAGAAATCGAATTTTCTAATAGAGATTTCGTAGTCCCACCCCGGCAAGGATGACTAGGATTGGAAAAGCTTGATATAAGCGCATTTACAATTCAGTCATCTACTGTATAATCGACAAAGAAGCTGAGACAACTATTTTTGTCCCAGCCTCTTTACAAATGTTATTCATGGAATTTAGCTTCCATTCGGTAAATACGAGAACCTTTTTCGGAAAACTTTTTCTCATATTCAGTGACGATATTTTCTTCTATATCTTCTTCATGTAAATTTAAATTCATTTTCGTGAAATACATACCAAATTGCGACATGCTTTCTAAACTATACGCAAACAGACCACGATTATCTGTTTTAAAATGGATTTCTCCATCTTTCTTTAATATTTGTTTATAACGTGCTAAATACGTATGATATGTTAAACGACGTTTGGCATGTCGTTTTTTAGGCCATGGATCAGAAAAGTTTAAATAGATACGAGAAACTTCTTCATCTTTAAAATATTCATTTAATTCTATCGCATCATTACAAATTAATTTGATATTTGTTAATCCTAAATCAAATACTTTCTGTAAAACGTTTACCATGACACTTTTTTCACGTTCCATAGAAATAAAATTAATTTCAGGATGTTGTTCTGCTAAAGTTGTGATGAATTGGCCTTTACCTGAACCAATTTCTATATAAATCGGTTGTTCTTTTTCAAACCAATCACTTATCTTACCTGCATGTGCACCATCCATATCTACAATCTCTGGATGAGATTTCAAATAATCTTCAGCCCATGGTTTGTATCGCACTCTCATTAATATTACTCCTTATATAAATGCATTATGATTCATCATATCATTTAAAAATTTCAACCACATATTCATGTCTTTGTAACGTTTCTGTTCTTCATACCATTGAATCATTCCTATGGCTTGAATAGCTGTGTACCATTTCATTCTCTTTTGTAATTCAATTGAATCTTTTACTCCATATTCTTCTAACCACTGTGCCCAGTTTCTTTCAGGAACGTAGTTGTAAAGCAGCATACCTAAATCAATTGCAGGGTCGGCAATCATGGCATCTTCCCAATCAACCAAATAAAGTTCATCTCGATCAGAAAGTAACCAATTGTTGTGGTTTACATCGCCATGAACGACGGTGAAAAAGCGAGGATCCATATCAGGTATATTGTCTTCTAAATAAGTAAGCGCCTTCCTTGTCACATGATGCGTAAGTACTTCGCGTGACAACGAGGCATTAATCTTATTCAACATTATTTCAGGTGTGATAGGTTCCATTTCCATTCTTTTAAGCATGTTTAATAAAGTTTTAGAATTGTGTATCTTTTTTAACAATAAAGCGACACGATTTTCTTTCATTTCGTTAAAAGCAAGCTCTCTACCGTTTTTCCAATGTTGCGCTGTGACAACCTCTCCAGTTTCAATACGTTTCGTCCATACTAGTTTCGGTACGATTCCTTCGGCAGATAATGCCGCTATAAAAGGATTAGAATTTCTTTTTAAGAATAGCTTTTGTCCATCTTGTTCGGCCATGTAAGCTTCACCAGATGCGCCTCCTGCAGAATCAAGTGTCCACCCTAATTGATAAAACTGCTCCAACACGTTCACCTCACTTTCCAAATAGAAAATGGCTCCAGAAAATAATTCCAAGAGCCATATTTAATCATTTACACTGAATTTGAATTTCAACAGTTTTTATATTAAAGCAACAAACATTTACAAGCATATATGACACACTGTCCCCATGTGAACATAAAACAAACTAAAATGTATTTGTCACTCGTATTTCCCTCTTTATTCTCAACTTAGTTATTCTAACATAAATTGAGTTGTTACAGGCTTTTATTTTATCTTTTTTATAAACTTTATTAGTTCATTTTTTGAAGACTCATAAAAGATTTTATATCGTTTAAGGGTGTTTTTCAACCAAAAATCAGAAACAAAAAGTCACTTTTTACCTTTGATTTTTTAGATTACTTTTTTACGGCTCATTTAAAATTATAACATAATTTGAGAGTAATTTTTGAGATATTACTATCGAAATTCGTAATTTATTTTCTATCTTCAGCTATATATTTTGTGAATCCTTCTTGTAACTTTTTAGTAATTGAGCCTACTTCTCCATCTCCTACTGGTTTATCATTTAATTTAACTACAGGCATAACCTCAACTGAAGTACTTGAAACAATAACTTCATCTGCATTTTTAAGAAAATCTAAAGTAAAGACTTCTTCATTAAATTCAATTTCATATTGTTCAGCAATAGATTTTATCACTTTACGTGTAATACCGTTCAAGATGTAGTTATTAACTGGATGTGTATAAATTTCTCCATCTTTAATCGCATATACGTTACTAGAAGAACCTTCAGTGACGATGTCTTCTCTATGTTGAATAGCTTCGCCAGCGTTATTTTTAGCTGCGTATTCTTTTGCTAAGACGTTACCAAGTAAGTTTAAACTTTTAATATCACATCTTAACCAACGTATATCTTCAGTTGTTACTGCACTGATACCTTCTTCTAATTTTTTATAAGGGCGATCATATGATTTAGTAAATGCCATAACATTTGCTTCTGTTGATTCCTCTGGGAACGCATGATCACGTGGTGCTGCACCTCTTGTCACTTGGATATAAACACCGCCGTTAATAATACCATTGGCATCGATTAATTCTTGAACTAATTCGATAAATCCATCAACACTATATTTTAAATTTAAACCGATTTCTCCAGCACTTCTTACTAATCTTTCAAAATGAGGTTTCGCCATAAACATATAATTGTCATAAATACGGATATATTCATAAATGCCGTCACCAAATACATATCCTCTGTCATTGTACGGTACTTTTGCATCTTGTTCTTCTACTAATTGTTCATTGATTAATACTTTTGTCATATTATCCCTCCACGCATATTTCATAAATTGATTGTAAATAAATACTTGTTGCATCAAATAATTGCTTTTTAGAAATATATTCATTCTTTTGATGCATTAAGTCTTCTGAACCTTTAAACATAGCACCATAAGCAACACCTTTATCAAGGTTACGTGCATATGTTCCACCGCCGATTGTATATGGTTCGGCTTCATCTCCAGTTTGTTCACGATATACTTGCACTAATTTCTGTACGAATGGGTCATCTTTTTCTACGTAATGAGGTTTTTGATCTTTACCTATTTCAAAAGTAAATCCAAGTTGTTTAATTTCATTTTTAAAGCGGTCCATCGCTTCTTCAAATTCAAAACCTTGCGGATATCTTAAATTAACACCATATTGGCCGCCATTTTCTTTGTCATAGCTAATAACACCAATATTTGTAGTCACATCCCCCATCGTATCTGTATGGTATTTCATACCCATTTTTTCGCCGAAGTGTGATTCAAATAAATATTTTTCACTAAAATCAATAAAGTTTGCAGCAGTTTTATCCAAGTTCAATGCAGATAAGAAATTCAATAAATAAAGACCTGCATTTACTCCAATTGAAGGATCCATACCATGTACAGCTTTACCTTGGACATTTAATACTAACACGCCACTATCCACTGTACTTTCTCCATCTAAATTTTGTTCAGATAAATATTGTTCGAAGTTTTGTATCACATCTGTCATGTTTTCTTTGACGCCAACATGTGCTTCTGCTTCATCAGGCACCATATTATAACGTTGACCTGATTTAAATGAAATAAGTTCATAGTCAGGTTCATCTAACTCATCATCTTTTGAAGTTTGTTTAATATCGAATGTACTGATACCTTTTTCTCCATGAATTGCAGGAAATTCCGCATCTGGCGCAAAACCTAAAGCAGGCATTTCTTCGGTTTTGAAGTAACGATCTGTACATAACCAGTCAGACTCTTCGTCTGTACCTATGATTATATGTATTCTTTTTTTCCAGTTTACATTCATCTCGTTAAGAATTTTAACAGCATAATACGCTGCAATTGTTGGGCCTTTATCATCTAATGTCCCTCTAGCGATTATATCTTTATCAGTTACCACTGGGTCAAATGGGTTTGAATCCCAACCTTCTCCTGCTGGCACAACATCTACGTGACATAAAATGCCAAATAAGTCAGAACCTTCACCTGCTTCTATACGTCCTGCGATATGATCCACGTCATGTGATTCGAAGCCATCTCTTTGAGCCAATTTATACATATAATCTAAAGCTTCGCGCGGCCCTGGACCGACTGGATGGTCTTCATCTGCTTTGTTGTCTTCTCGGACACTTTCGATTTTTAGTAATCCATTTAAGTCCTCTATTATTTGATCTTCGTACTCTTGAACTTTTTCTCTCCACATGTATGATCAACTTCCTTCTTAAGTCTGATATATCTGTTATTTTACATGAACTTTTGTATAAACTACAGTAAGACGCCATATTTTTTGAAAATTTTGACTGTTTTATTTTGTGAAAAATCAGGCAATCTTATGTTATGGACGAAAAAAAGGTTGAAAGAAATCGAATCATTTCTTTCAACCTTTTATATTTTAAATAATGAATATTAACAATTATTTATTTGAGTCTTCATTGTCACTATCGTGTTTATTACTGTTATTCTTAAGTTCATCTTCAGTTACAACACGTAAGTTGTTTGAAGGATCTGCAGCACCTTCGTCTGTAAATCTTGCTTCTTCAACATGTTCTTCGTCTTGATTTTTCACAGTTGACCCTTTAATTCTATCTTTTTGGTCATTGATAAATCCTTTTGGATCTTGTTTTACTTTGTTTGCATAACCTTTAGGGTCTTGTTTTACTTCATTGAAAGTTTCGTTTGCTTTTGAACTGATTTGTGTTGCGATATCTTTTGCGTTTTGTTTATATGATTCTGGATTTTCTTTATATTTATCATATTCACCTTTTAATTTATCGCGGTTTTCCTTTTTAGACAGTACAATTGCTGCAGCTGCTCCTCCAATTCCAACTAATGCTCTTAATACGTTTGATTTAGCCATAATTACACCTCTTCATTAATTTTGTCTTAATTTTTTAAAATCTTCTTCAGTTAAATGACGATACTCGCCTAAATCCAAACCTGAATCTAGTTGCAAGTCGCCTATACTGACACGTTTCAATACTAATACCTCATTATCTATCGCGTGAAACATACGCTTAACTTGGTGGTACTTACCTTCGGATATCGTAACAAATGATTGCTTGTCCAGTTTACCATGCGATAATTCGGCGGGCTTCATAACTCCTTCACTCAATTCAATACCCTTTTTGAAGGATTTTATATCATCATTCGTGATAGTTTTTTCTGAAATAACTTCATAAGTCTTTGAAACGTGCTTTGAAGGATTCATTATTTGATGATTAAATTGACCATCATTGGTAATTAATAGTAATCCTTCTGTATCTTTGTCTAAACGCCCAACTGGAAAGATGTCTAAATACTGGTAATCGTCAATTAATTCAATAACAGTTGGATGTTGATCATCGTCAGTTGCTGAAATGTATCCTTTCGGTTTATTCAACATTAAATAAACCTTATCTATAAATTGTACCTCTTGACCATCCACGTATACACGATCTGTTTCAGCTTGAACTTGCGTTTTAGGTGATTTTTCAACTTTGTCATTTACAGCAACTTTACCTTTTTTAAGCATTTGCTTGACTTCAGTTCGGGTACCTAGACCCATATTCGCTAAATATTTATCTAATCTCATTTTAAAATTCCTAGCTTGCGTCTGATTTTATTTGGCAAATCACCTAAAAATTCATCAGCAAGACGTGTCTTCATAGTCATAATTGCATATAGCAACATACCAATTATTACACTAATTGTAACTATGAGACCTGCACTAAATCTGCCATGTGGCTCAATAAACATTTGTAAAACATATGAACAAATTTCAACTACGATCATCATAATGAAACTATAGATAAAGATTTTACCGAAATGTAACCACGTCTCACTAAAGTTAAACTTAGCATATATCTTTAATATCACTAAATTACATATAACAGCAAACAATGTAGCAAGTCCGGTACTAAATACTGCACCAACTGTATGGAACATCATAATTAAAGGTATGTTTAATATAAATTTAATAACAACTGCAGCTAAAATAACAAAGACCGTTAATTTTTGTTTGTCTATACCTTGTAACATCGATGCAGTTACACTCAATAACGCAATTAAAATACCTACAGGTGCGTAATAGAATAAGATTTCACTACCATCTGCTCTACCATAAAACGCAACGTATATAGGTAAAGCTAAAGCCATGATACCTAAACTAGCTGGAACAGTGATATACATTAAGACACCAAGAGATGTACGAATCTGACGATGCATTTCTCGTGTGTTACCTTCAGCGAAAGTCTTTGTAATAAATGGTATTAAACTCACTGCAAAACCAGAAGCAAGTGACGCTGGTATCATTACAATTTTATTTGTAAACATATTTAAAATTGTAAAGAAATGGTCTCGTTCTCCAGGATCAACATGCACAAGTTTTAAAGTTGGATTGTGTGTCATCTGATCGACTAAGTTAAATAATGGGAAATTCAAACTTACAATAACAAACGGTATACTATAAGAAATGATTTCCAAATACATTTTCGTATAACTAATATTGATGTCGGTCGTATCTTCTTCTATCATTCTATCAATATTATGTTTCCGTTTCTGCCAGTAATACCAAAGAGTGAAAAGTGCTGCAATTGCACCAATCGCTGCACCAAATGTTGCAATTCCGTTAGCGATTAGCAATGAACTATCTAAAACATGTAACATGAGGTAACATCCTACAAGAATAAAGATGATTCGTGCAATTTGCTCAATTACTTCTGAAACGGCAGTTGGTCCCATGGATTTATAACCTTGGAATACACCACGCCATGTAGCGAGTAGTGGTATGAAGATGACTACCACACTGATAATCTTGATTACCCAAGCTACTTCACCGACTGACCACCCGTCACCATTACCTTTACCATTACCGTGACCTAAGGTAAGGTCTGCAATGCCAGGTGCTAAAAAATATAGTATTAAAAAGCCGATAAAACCAGTGATAGCCATGACGATAAAGCTAGAACGATAGAACTTTTGGCTGGCACGATAGGCGCCTAACGCATTGTACTTCGCAACATACTTTGAAGCTGCGAGTGGTATTCCCGCTGTCGCCACAGCAATAGCAATATTGTAAGGCGTATACGCATATGAAAATGGTGCTAAATTTCTACTATCGCCAAACATACTACTAAATGGAATGAAATAAATAATCCCTAATATCTTAGTAATCATGATACTTAAAGTAATTAAGAAAGTACCTCTTACTAATTCCTTACTTTCACTCATTCAGATCTTCCTATTCTCAATTAAATTTTTACACTCGTAAACTTAATAATAACCTTTAAATTACTTTTTTTCAAAAATATATTACTATAAAATAAGACTATATCGTTTAGGGAGGCATATCTTATGTATCAAACAATTATTATAGGTGGTGGACCGAGTGGTCTTATGGCTGCAGCCGCCGCAAGCCAACATGATGATAATATTTTATTACTCGAAAAGAAAAAAGGTCTCGGTCGAAAATTAAAAATCTCAGGTGGTGGTCGTTGTAATGTAACCAATCGCCTTCCCTATGATGAAATTATAAAAAACATCCCAGGAAATGGAAAGTTTTTATATAGTCCATTTTCAATTTTTGATAATGAATCTATTATTCAATTTTTCGAATCGAGAGGCGTACGTCTGAAAGAAGAAGATCATGGTCGTATGTTCCCAGTTAGCAATAAAGCACAAGATGTTGTTGATGCCCTCATTGAAACCTTAAATCAAAATAACGTGTCAGTAAAGGAAATGGCTACTGTTTCGAACATTGAATATACAGATAACCAAACATTCCAAGTACAATTAAATGATCAGACGCTATTTGAAAGCAAAAGCTTAATCATAGCTACAGGTGGGACAAGTGTCCCAAAAACAGGATCCACAGGTGATGGTTACAAATTCGCCCAACATTTAGGCCACACAATCACTGAGCTATTCCCTACTGAAGTACCGATTACTTCTTCTGAACCATTCATTACGAGCAAAAGAATGAAAGGTCTAAGTCTAAAAGATGTCAGGTTGTCTGTACTTAAGAAAAATGGTAAAAAACGTGTCACGCATCAAATGGACATGCTATTTACTCACTTCGGTATAAGTGGCCCTGCCGCACTTCGCTGTAGTCAGTTTGTTTATAAAGAACAAAAATATCAAAAAAAGAAAGATATCCAAATGCAAATCGATGCATTTCCTGATTTAAACGCTGATGAACTTGAATCAGAAATTCGACAACGTATCAATGCCACACCCGATAAATATATAAAGAATAGTTTACATGGATTAATAGAGGAAAGATATTTATTGTTAATCTTAGAATATGCTGAGATTTCACAATCCTTAACCGGTCATCACATCTCAAAAACACAAATCGAACAAATAGTTAATTTATTTAAAGGCTTTACCTTTACAGTAAATGGCACTTTACCTTTAGATAAGGCATTTGTAACAGGTGGTGGCATTACACTTAAAGAAATCCAACCTAAAACAATGATGTCTAAAATAGTACCAGGGCTATATTTATGTGGCGAAGTTCTAGATATACATGGCTATACAGGTGGGTACAACATCACAAGTGCCCTCGTTACAGGTCATATTGCAGGGTCTAATGCAAGTCAATTTAAGCATGAAATTAACACATAAAATAAATAGACCAGATGAAAACTCAATGTTTCATCTGGTCTATTTTTATATTTAAAGTTTTAAACTTTTATTAAATGCGGTCAATTTGAAGACCTTCGTCTCCCCATTCATCCATGCCACCTTCAACATTTACAGCATCGATACCATTTTGCTCTAAGTAGTTTGTTACTTGAGCACTACGTCCACCTGATTTACAAACGATATAATATTTTTCATTTTCACTGAAGTCACTTAAATGATCAGGAATTTGATTCATCGGAATCGTTTTAGCACCTGGAATAATTCCCATCGCTGTTTCTTCTTCAGTTCTAACATCAATAATATTTACAGGATTTGAATTTAAAACTTTATTCTTTAATTCATCAACTGAAATAGTTTGCATAGTTAATTCCTCCTACTTCATTATTTAGCTACGATATTTACTAGCTTCTGTGGAACTGCAATCACTTTTTTAATATCTTTGCCTTCTATAGCCATTTTAACATTTTCTTCATCTAATGCGATCTGTTCCATTTCTTCTTTCGTAGCTTCTTTTGCTACTTTCACTTTCGCTCTCACTTTACCATTTACTTGGATAACGATTTCTACTTCATCATCTTCCAATAATGATTCATCATATGATGGCCACGGTTGATAAGTGATTGTTTCTTCATGGCCTAGACGTGACCATAATTCTTCAGCAATATGTGGCGCAATAGGTGCGAGCATTTTAACAAAGCCTTCAACGTATGGTTTATACAATTCATCTGCTTTGTAACAATCGTTGATAAATACCATCATTTGACTAATTGCGGTATTGAAGTTAAGTGTATCGAAGTCTTCAGTTACTTTTTTCACAGTTTGATGGTAGCTCTTATCTAATGTCTTAGAGTGGTTATTAACAATTTTATCTGATAGTTCTCCATCTTCAGTAATCAACAATCTCCATACTCTATCTAAGAAACGACGTGAACCATCTAAACCTTTTTCACTCCAAGCAATCGCCGCATCTAGTGGCCCCATAAACATTTCATATAAGCGTAAAGTATCGGCACCATGAGATTTAACGATATCATCAGGGTTGATAACGTTACCCTTAGATTTACTCATTTTTTCATTACCTTCACCTAAAATCATACCTTGGTTAAATAGCTTTTGGAATGGTTCTTTCGTAGGTACAACACCTAAATCATAAAGTACTTTATGCCAGAATCTTGCATATAATAAGTGTAATACAGCGTGTTCTACACCACCGATGTATAAATCAACTGGTAACCAATGTTTAAGTTTTTCTGGATCTGCTAACATCTTCTCGTTATTAGGGTCGATATATCTTAAGTAATACCAACAGCTACCTGCCCATTGTGGCATTGTGTTCGTTTCACGACGCCCTTTCATACCAGTCTTTTCATCTACGACATTTACAAAGTCATCAATGTTAGCAAGTGGTGATTCTCCTGTACCTGAAGGTTTGATTTCATCTGTTTCAGGTAAAAGTAGTGGCAATTCATCTTCAGGAACTGTTGACATAGAGCCATCTTCCCAATGGATTACTGGAATAGGCTCACCCCAATATCTTTGACGACTGAATAACCAATCTCTTAATTTATAGTTGACTTGTCTCTTGCCGGCACCTTTAGCTTCAAGCAATTCAATTGCTTTAGTGATTGCCTCATCATTATATAATCCATTGAGCTCTCCTGAGTTCACGTGTGGGCCATCACCTGTGTAAGCTTCTTTCGATAAATCTCCACCTTCAATCACTTCAACGATTGGAAGATCAAAAGCCTTAGCAAATTCATAATCTCTCTCGTCGCCACCAGGTACTGCCATAACAGCACCCGTACCATATGAAGCAAGTACATAATCTGCAATCCATATTTGAACTTTTTCTCCTGATAATGGGTTAACTGCATAAGCTCCTGTGAAGACGCCTGTTTTTTCTTTAGCTAAACCAGTTCTTTCTAAATCTGATTTTTTAGACGCTTCGTTTTGATAATCTTCAACTGCTGCTTTCTTATCTTCTGTTGTAATTTCATTCACAACTTCATGTTCTGGGCTTAACACTAAGAAAGAAGCACCATAAATCGTATCTGGACGTGTGGTAAAGACTTCAATATCCTTATCTGAACCCTCTACATCGAAAGTAACACTCGCACCTTCAGAACGTCCAATCCAGTTACGTTGCATATCTTTTAATGATTCAGGCCAGTCTAAATCATCTAAGTCTTCTAATAAACGGTCAACATATTCTGTTATTTTTAATACCCATTGTTTCATCGGTTTTCTATAAACAGGATGACCACCACGTTCAGAGACACCATCTACTACCTCTTCGTTTGATAGTACTGTGCCAAGGGCCGGACACCAGTTCACGGCTACTTCATCTACATAAGCAAGTCCTTTATTATAAAGTTGAATAAAAATCCATTGTGTCCATTTATAATATTCTGGATCCGTTGTGTTTACTTCTCTATCCCAATCATAACTAAAACCTAATTCTTTAATTTGTCTCTTAAATGTTTGAATATTTTGTTGCGTAAACTCTCGTGGATCATTACCAGTATCTAAGGCGTATTGTTCAGCAGGTAAACCAAATGCATCCCATCCCATCGGATGTAGCACATTATAACCTTGCATACGTTTATAACGTGAAATAATATCCGTTGCTGTGTAACCTTCAGGATGTCCTACATGTAAACCAGCTCCTGATGGATAAGGAAACATATCTAAAGCGTAGAATTTCTTTTGTCCAAGTTGATCATTGGTCTTAAAAGTTTTATGTGTTTCCCAATAATCCTGCCATTTTTTCTCGATTTGATTATGATTGTAATTCACAACTTTTCCTCCTATTCATTAAAAAAACACCTCAAACTATTAAGCATTTAGCAGGGACGACTGTGCCGCGTTACCACCCTGATTCACATATTTGATGTGCACTCGTTTGGATTAATAGTTAGAGATGTTTGTCATTCACTTATTCCTGGCAAGTTCACTTAATGCCGAACGCTAGATTCCACCATCACTAGCTCTCTTTAGAACAGCAATCAAGCTACTACTCCTATCATAAATAATTCTATTTTAAAAATACTTTTATTTCAAGTCATTCAAACGGAAAATACTTCTACCTTGGAATATTTAATAAATTATCATATTCATTTTTAGTCTAGTTATTTCTCAATAATTTATGATTTGATTTGTGAGTCTAATTTTCTATCAAATATAAATAAGAAAAATAACGCAATAACCAATAATCCAATCATCGATAAGAACATTGTCGACATATTAAACACATCTACAACGACACCACCAATGAGGGGACCAAAGGCCTTCCCTACAGTAGAAGCAGAGTTAACATATCCTTGGAATGCTCCTTGTTTACCTTCAGGAGCTAAGTGGTTTGCAATTGTTGGTACTGCAGGCCAAACGAACATTTCACCAATAGTTAATATAATCATACCTACTAAGAACACACTAAATTGTTCTGCAAAACTAGTAATGAAAAATGACAGAATAAATACGCCAATACCTACAAACATTTGATATTTCAAATTACCTTTTAACAGTCGGACTACGGGTGTGATAATAGGTTGTGCAATGAGTATCATGATACCATTAACCACCCACAATAAACTATATTGACTCATAGAAATGTCTATTTCCTGTGTGAAGGAAGCGATTGTACTTTCCCATTGAATGTAGGCAATCCAACAGATACTGAACATCACACATAATAGTACTAAAGCGATGAAACGTGTCCTATTTTCCTTTGAAAATAAACTAAATGCATCTTGGTGTTTAACTTTAAAGTCTATACTTAAATTAAATTGAGTAATAGCTACAATCGCAAAGGCTACATACATTACGAGATTCGCAATAAAAATATAGTTAAAACTAAGCTCAGCTACGAAACCACCTGTAGCTGCTCCAATTGCCACACCTAAATTTTGAGCTAAATAAATTGCATTAAACGTTTGGCGCCCGCCTTGTGGCCAAACAGCCCCCGCTAACGCATAAATAGCAGGTACAATCATACCGCCACCAAACCCTAATGCAACTAACCAAACTGCGTACCACGGCCAACCGTGAAAGAAATTCAATAATGTTGTACTCGTTAAACAAATCACTGTCCCTATTAATATCGTTCGATAACCACCAAGTTTATCGAAAAGATTGCCTCCCAAGAGGTTGCCTACAACCATACCAAATGAATTTATCATTAGAACAAGACCAGCGACTGTCAAACTCTTATGCAATTCCTCATTCATATAAATTGTGTTTAGCGGCCAGAGAAAACTCGATCCAGTGATATTTAATGCCATACCAATAACCAACCACCAAACTGATTTAGGCATGTTCATGCATTAATCCCCCTTTTTGTTTAATTTTCCAACTATACGATAAACACTATACCATTAAAATATGTTAAAATCTTTACTTAGAATCGATTTAGAAAGGAAAATGTTATATGGGACAATTTTTCCCTTACGCATTCGAAAATAAAAGATATCACACATGGAATTATCATTTAAAAAATAAGTTTGGTCAAAAGATATTTAAAGTAGCAATTGATGGTGGTTTTGACTGTCCAAATAGAGATGGTACAGTGGCTTATGGCGGTTGTACATTCTGTTCAGCTGCAGGGAGTGGTGACTTCGCAGGCAATCGTGCTGACCCAATTGAGGTACAATTCCAACAAATTAAAGACCGCATGCATGAAAAATGGAGCGACGGACAATATATTGCTTACTTCCAAGCATTCACGAATACACATGCACCGGTTGAAGTTTTACGAGAAAAATATGAAGCCGCATTAAAGGAACCAGGTGTCGTTGGCCTGTCTATTGGGACACGCCCGGATTGTTTACCTGATGATGTCGTTGAATATTTAGCTGAATTAAACGAACGCACGTATTTATGGGTAGAATTAGGTCTTCAAACAATTCATCAAGAAACTTCAGATTTAATCAATCGTGCACACGACATGCAAACATACTATGATGGTGTTGCTAAATTACGCAAACATAATATCAATGTTTGTACACACATTATTAATGGTTTACCTGGCGAAGATTATGAAATGATGATGGAAACTGCAAGAGAAGTTGCCCAAATGGATGTTCAAGGAATTAAGATTCACTTACTACATTTATTAAAAGGCACACCAATGGTTAAGCAATATGATAAAGGGATGTTAGAATTTATGTCTCAAGAAGAATACACTAATCTCGTTTGTGATCAATTAGAAGTCATACCACCAGAAATGATAGTGCATCGAATCACGGGTGATGGCCCTATTGATTTAATGGTAGGACCAATGTGGAGTGTCAATAAATGGGAAGTTTTAAATGAGATAGATGATGAATTAGCACGCAGAGCATCTTATCAAGGTAAACACTATAAAGGTGCAGTCCAACAATGAAATTAGAACGCATCTTACCTTTCGCTAGAACTTTATTATCGCAACATACCACCTCAGAGAGTATCGTCATTGATGCCACTTGCGGAAATGGCCACGACACATTATTTTTAGCTGAAACGGTTGGGAATGGTAAAGTATACGCTTTTGATATCCAAGATACAGCTATTGAACATACTAAAGAAAGAACACATGGTTTTAGTCATGTCGCCGTTTTTAAAGATAGCCATGCACAAGTGAAAGATTATATTCCGCCACACGAACATGGAAAAATTGATGCTGCAATATTCAATTTAGGCTATTTACCGAAAGGTGATAAATCAATAGTAACTACACCAGAAAGTACAATCGATGCGATTAATTCAATTTTTGAAATGTTGGCACCTGAAGGTATTATTGTACTAGTCATTTACCCAGGCCACCCAGAAGGCAAGATTGAATGTGAACGTGTACTCAATTATTTACAAACAATCGATCAGAAAAAAGCACATATTTTACGTTATCAATTTATTAATCAACAAAACGATCCACCTTTTATTTGTGCAATTGAAAAACGTTAAAAAGAAGAGTCTGGGACATTAGTCTTTCAGACTAAAATAAAATCGATGATTTTTACTGTGAAAATGTAAAAATCATCGATTTTTCTATTATTATCAAATTGATTAGACGAGTCTGAGACAAAAATAGGTGTCTCAGGCTCTTTGTCAATTTGGCAGTAGATGTCTGAATTGAAAATACGCTTATATCAAGCTTTTTTCAATCCTAGTCATCCTTGCCGGGGATGGACTACGAAATCTTTATTAAAAATTCGATTTCTGTCACTCTCCCGTTTTTATTGTGTACTGAGATAACGTGAACTCATATTCTGTTATAAACCTAAGATAAGATTGATATTGTTTTGAAGGTTAGTTGATTTGTTTTTAATTTCAGTTTTAAACTGATTTAAAAGTGCTTCTCTCTTTTCTTTAAGATCTTCATTGAAATGAATAATTACTGTTCTTTCGTCATCTTGTGGTCTTTCTTTAATAACCCAGTCTTTTTCCACAAGATTATTGTAAGTTCTTGTTCTCTTATACGATTTTACTGGAACAAAACTATCCATCTCTTTCAACGTCATAGAACCTTCTTTCCATAAAGTTAAAAGAATAAGCACTTCTTCTTTCGACATATTGTAGTCACTGATAACCCTATTAAACACGCTATCAATGTCACTCATTATCATCTCAAGTTTCAATACACCTTCAATATCATCTCTGAGTTTCTTTCCCATAAATCTTCCCCCAATTGCAATTAATATTAACATGTAAATTCATATTGCTTAGCCATTCCCATAAATGATGTACTACATAAATTGTCAAAGTATTTAAAATAATATGAATTATACAAATAGTTTAAGGTTAAAATTACAATTATGCAATAATATGTTTGATTTTATTTTGCATTTCCCTTAATAAATTTGCCGAATTATTAAATAATTGTCGTTCTTCATTACTTAAAGATGTTTCAAAAACTTTAACAGCACCTTGTCTATTCACTAAAGTAGGCACCCCAATATAAATGTCTTCATTTCCATATTCGCCATCTAAATAACTAGAAACAGTAAGAACCACGTTTTGATTTTTCAAAATCGCTTTTGTGATGTGTAATAAACCCATTGCTATCCCATAATATGTCGCACCTTTAGCTTGTATGATTTCATAAGCTGCATCTCGTGTATTAACAAATATTTCCTCTATTCTATGTTGTCTTTCTGGATTGTTCTTCAATAAATCATATAATGGTTGACCCGCAATGTTCGTTTGAGACCAAACCGCCAATTCCGAATCACCATGTTCTCCAATAATTTGTCCATGTACACTCGTTGGTGAAACGCCAAATTCTTGAGATAATTCATATTTGAACCGTGCGGTATCTAAAATTGTACCTGAACCAATGACACGGGATTTAGGTAAACCAGAAACCTTTTGAGTAACATAAGTTAAAATATCGACAGGATTGGTAGCAACTAAGAAGATTCCATCAAAATCTGATTCCATCACTTCTGTTACGATTGATTTAAATATCTTCGTGTTTTTTTCTATAAGATCTAATCTAGTTTCACCTGGCTTTTGTGCTGCACCCGCAGTTATTACTACAATGTCGGCATCCGAACAATCTGGATAACTGCCTGCCTTAACAACAATCGGTGATTCCCCATAAGGTGCACCGTGGTTAAGATCCATAACATCTCCTTTAACTTTATCTTCTGCCAAATCAATAATGACAAGTTCATCCGCAACGCCTTGTGCTACGAGCGCGAACGCATAACTAGACCCAACTGCCCCATCACCAATCAGTACGACTTTATTACCATTAATATTACTCATAATATTACGATCCTTATCTGGTTCACTCAATATGATATTGTGATTTATTTCATAATTAAAATATACCAAATCATTTAAGTTTTCGCAATATTATTTATAGTATTTTCACGTGAATTTTTATGATTATTTTTTACGAATGTAATTTAACGCTATTGAGTTGCGAGGAACCCTTTTGCTTTTGAATATATAACGCGATATTCGTTCATCAATGAAATTAATCAATAGTATTGTCAATTGAAAATGGTTTTTTCGTAATATAAAAAAACCAACTACCTTATTTCGGTAGTTGGTTTGCTATATATGTGCTTTGATATATTAATTTGGTTGATTTTTATCATCGATAATAAAACCATTATGACTTGCACTGTTATTTAAAAATGCAAGTACGTATCTCATGACATCATCACGTTCAGGTTCGTTATGTACTTCGTGATATAAACCTTTCCATACTTTAAAGTAAAGCTCATCTGTATCTACTTTATCTTTAACTAATTTCATTACTTCAGTATCCGCAATTTTATCTTCCGTTCCGTACATGAGTAATAACGGAATCGGATTAATATCTGTTAAATGTGATACGGTATCTCGCATTGTTTCGGTTAATTGTTTATACCAATGATATGTAGCTTTCTGTAACATTAATTCATCTTCATAAGTTTCTTCTAACACTTCTTCGTTACGTGTGAGTTCATCGATTGAAACGCCTACTTTAAAGCGTTTGTTTTTTGTCATTTTGCCTGCATTAGCGATAATTTTATCTTTTCTCGTTTTATAACCTTTTTTAAATTCTAAGAGAGGAGAAATTAACACAACTCCTTCGATGGGAACATCAACTTTTTCTAATAAGTTAAGTATAATTAAGCCACCTAAACCTACACCTAAGACGTATGTTGGGATTTTATATTCGTTCGCAATTTTAATCCACTCTAAAAAATGTTCATGATATTCATCGAAATCTCTAATTAATCCTTTATCTGAACGTGGTGTTTGCCCTTGTCCTGGTAAATCACCCATGATAACGTGGTAGCCATTTCGACGTAGCATTGTGATCACATACGCATATCGACCTGTATGTTCAAGCATGTTATGTGCAATAACCACAACACCTTTGGCTTCTTTTTCAGTTTCCCATTTCCACATAATCCTTTGGTCCCCTTTTTGTAAATTTTTCAATGTCTTTATTGTATCAAATCATATCAACCGATTTCCATTTAAAGCATGGTAATTTTTAATCTAATTTGTTCTGAATTTAAAAAATATTGTTATTATTGTGAAAAGCGTGTTATTGTGTATTTTGTAAAAAATTACGTAATATATTTTTATGAGAACGATTTCATTACATTTAGATTCATGCTACACTATATGATGATATAGAGTAGTAGCAGGAATGGGAGGAATTTTATATGCCAATTGTGAAAGATTTTTTCATAGGTTTATCGAATAGTACAATTTTAAATGAAACAGCTAAGGAAATTGGTCCTTTACTAGGAGCAAAGAAAGTTGTTGCAGGTAACACGATTGAGTCTTTGATAGAGACTACAGAACGTTTAAACAATAAGGGGATAACTGTTACTGTTGATTGCCTAGGCGAATTTGTTTTGACTACAGGAGAAGCAATTAAAGCTAAAGACCAAATTCTCGAAGTTATGTATGCGATGTATAATCACAATCTTGATGGTCATATGTCAATTAAATTAAGCCAACTTGGTTCTGAATTTGACCTTGAACTTGCTTACCAAAACCTACGAGAGATTTTATTAAAAGCAAACGAATTTAATAATATGCATATCAACATTGATACTGAGAAATACGATAGCCTATTTGACATCACACAAGTACTCGACCGATTAAAAGGCGAATTTAAAAACGTTGGTACAGTGATTCAAGCATATTTATATAAAGCTGATGCTTTAATTGAGAAATATCCTGAACTTCGTTTACGAATGGTTAAAGGGGCTTATAAAGAAGCAGAAAACATAGCTTATCAAACGAAAGAAGAAATTGATGAAAATTACATACGCTTAATCGAAAAAAGATTATTAACAGCCAAAAATGTAACGTCAATTGCTACACATGACGACAAAATTATCACACAAATCAAACAATTCATTAAAGATAATAATATCGAGAAAGACAGATATGAATTCCAAATGTTGTACGGTTTCCGTTCTGAATTAGCAGAAGAAATCAAAAATGAAGGTTACAACTTCTGTATTTATGTACCATTTGGTGATGATTGGTTCAGCTACTTTATGCGTAGACTTGCTGAAAGACCACAAAACTTAAACCTTATGTTTAAAGAACTTACAAAACCACAATCACTTAAACGTATTGGAATTGTAGCAGCTGGTGTGACAACAGTCGGAGTAGCTTCAACATACTTAGTAAAAGCTTTAAGAAAGTAAAATAAGTCAAAATGATGCCCATCAAAGGATTTTAATTAAAACCTTTTGATGGGCATATTATATTGATTAACGTCATGATGTAATGGAGACCTTTATCCCCTCTTATGATCGTCATATATATTTATTACACGATAAAAATTTAACCGTTATTCCAAAATTCAAAGTAAGATAAAATAACTAAAAAACGATGATTTCTATTTTAATATGATAGAAATCATCGTTTTTATTTTATCTGAATATAGAACAAATCAGATTTACATCATTTTTATTCTAATTAAAACTGAATAGTTTAAATTTCTTTTAATAAGTTAGCCATTTCGATTGCACTTACTGCTGCTTCGGCACCTTTATTGCCTGCTTTTGTACCTGCACGTTCAACTGCTTGTTCAATGTTTTCAGTAGTTAAGATACCAAAAATGACTGGTGTATCAGTTACATCATTTGCTTTAGAAACACCTTTCGCAACTTCATTACATACATAGTCATAATGTGAAGTAGCTCCGCGAATGACACAACCTAATGTAATAACTGCATCATATTCACCTTTTTGTGCAAGCTTTCTAGCTACTAACGGAATTTCAAATGCTCCTGGTACGTATGCAACGTCAATATTTTCTGATGGTACTTCATGGCGAATAAGTGTATCTTTCGCTCCATCTAATAAACGATTTGTAATAAAGTCGTTAAATCTACTTACTACTACCGCTACTTTTAAATCTGATCCTATTAATTTACCTTCAAAATTCATAATGTTTTCCTCCTATAATAAATGTCCCATTTTAACTTTTTTAGTATCCATATAATCTTGATTGTATTTATTTGTTGGAACAACAAGTTCTATACGTTGTGCTATATTAATACCATATGTTTCTAAGCTTTCAAACTTTTTAGGATTATTGCTTATTAAATTCACATTTTCAATACCGAAATAGTTCAATATTTCAGCTGCATCTCTATAATCACGTAAATCTTCATCAAAACCTAATGCAACATTAGCAGTTACAGTATCATATCCTTGTTCAATCAGTTCATAGGCTTTGAGTTTATTGATTAAACCTATACCTCTACCTTCTTGAGGTAGATATAAAATCATGCCGCCATGTTGTTGAATATATTTCATAGAGGCATCAAGTTGCTCACCACAATCACAGCGTTGACTGTGGAATATATCACCTGTTAAACATGACGAATGTATACGTACGTTTTCAGTTTTTTTAATGTCACCACTCACAATAGCTACAATTTCTTCTTTTTTATCACCAGTAGTAAAGCCATACATATCGAATTGACCATATTGTGTAGGCAATTTAACTTTGGCTTTCGCTTCTAAGTTGGAGGGTGAAGATTTACGATATTTAACTAAATCTTCTATTGAAATCATGACAAGTTGATGTTCTTCTTTAAACGATTGTAATTCATCGCCTTTAGCCATTGTGCCATCATCATTCATTATTTCACAAATGAGTGCTGCTGGCTTTGCATTTGTCATTTTTGCTAAATCAACAGAAGCTTCTGTATGTCCTCGACGCACAAGAACACCTTCATCTTGAGCAATCAACGGGAAAAGATGTCCTGGTTTATTGAAATCTTTAGCAGTTGCGTGCTCATTAATCAATGCTTTCGCTGTCATTGTTCTTTCAGGTGCACTTATACCTGTCGTCGTATTGACATGGTCGACACTGACTGTAAATTGCGTGCCATAAGCATCTGTATTTTGTCTTACCATTGGTTCTAATTCTAACTGATTAGCAATGTCTTTACTTATAGGTGAACAGATTAAACCTTTACCATGCGTCGCCATAAAATTCACAGTGTCGTCTTTCATCCATTCTGTGACTGCGACTAAATCACCTTCATTTTCTCTATCTTCATCATCTACTACAATGATACTTTCTCCTTGTTTTAAAGCTTCTAACGCTTTGTCTATACTATCTAATTGCATACATATGCCTCCTAAAATCCAAACATGCTTAACTTTTCAGCTGTAAGTCCTGAATCTTTATTCGTCATTAATTTTTCAACGTATTTGAAAAGCATATCTGTTTCAATGTGCACCGAATCACCTACACGCTTTTGATTTAAAATCGTAGCACGACGCGTTTCCGGGATAAGATGAATATCAAATTCAGTATCTTTTAATTGAAAAATAGTTAAACTTACACCATCTACAGTAATCGAACCTTGTTGCACCATTTGTTTTAATGACGATTGGGGTGATTTGATTGTGACAATTTTTGAATTTGCAGAATCTTGAATACGCGTAACTTTCGCCACCGCATCGACGTGTCCAAGAACGAAATGTCCGCCAAAACGTCCATTGCCACTCATCGCTCTTTCTAAATTGACTTCATCACCTTGTCTCAATTTATTAAGATAAGTTTTATTTTCAGTTCCTTTAATGACTTGAACTGAAAATGATTGATGGTTAAATTCGGTTACTGTTAAACATGCACCGTTGACGTTAATTGAGTCTCCGATATGCATACCTGATAAAATAGTTTCACAATTTATGGTTAAATTAACGACCGAATTTTGATTCGTAATTTTATTAATCGTTCCTAATTCTTCAACGATACCGGTAAACATTTAATTCACTTCTTTCGCAATTCTAATTTAATATTTTGCTCAAGCATACGTGTATTTACAATTTCGAATTGTGATACATTTGCTAAATCTGTCACTTCAGTAGTTTGGAAAAATTGATACTTTCCTGAACCACCAATGATTTTCGGGGCATAATATATAATAAGTTCATTGATAAAATCTGATTGGAGAAATTCAGAAGTCACTGTCGGTCCTGATTCTACAAGCACGCGACCTATACCTTGTTGATATAAATCTTTTAATATATTTTCAATAGAACATTGAGTTAAATATTTGATATTGATTTGACTATGTGGACTTTCTAGTTGTTTATTTTCTGTATAAATCCAAATTGGTTGTGGCGGTTCTTTAAAAATGTCTAAATCAAAATTTATTTGGCCTGATTTAGATAACACCACTCTTAGTGGATTTTTACCATTTTCAATACGTGTCGTATATTGTGGGTTATCAGCATCTAGTGTGCCACGACCGGTCAATACTGCATCGTGATTATGACGCAACGCAAAGACATCTTGTTTGACCTGTGGATTTGTAATCCATTTGCTTTGAGCTTCGTCCGTTGCTTGTTTGCCATCTAAACTACAAGAAACTTTGACTGTTACTTCAGGCAAACCCTGTTGTTTCGAAATAAAGAAGTCGTGATATAAAGCTTCCGCTTCTTCTATAGGTCGATATTCAACTTCAATATCAGCATTTTGTAATATTGCGTCACCTTCAGATTCTAACGTTGTATCTTTAACAGCGTAGATGACTTTCTTCAGCCCATGTTCAATTATTTTATTTACACAAGGAGGTGTAGAACCGTAATGTGTACATGGTTCTAACGAGATATAAATCGTTCCGCCTCTTGCTTGATCTTGAGCCATATCCAACGCTTGTACCTCAGCATGTTTATCACCTTGTCTTAAATGCGCACCAATGCCTACGATACGTCCTGCATTTACTACAACAGAGCCAACGGGTGGATTTACCCCAGTTTGACCGTCAACCATTTTAGCTAATTGAATTGCATAATTTAAATAATGACTCACTTTATCACCTCTAAAAAAATACACCTAAAATATAAAATTTCAGGTGTAGGTAAAATCGGTATAACATTTATACTAGTTTGAAGATGTACGTATATCCGATGAAAAAATCATGAAATAAATACATACTCGTCCCTCATATAAAATACTCGTTTATTAAAAAAGTGCATCTTTAAGAAACACTGTGTTAATAACAGTTTGCTATACTTCATTCTTTCTACCATCCAGACTTTACTGTCGGCTCTAGATTCTCACTAGATCAGCCACATTCGCACTAATGCAAACGCAGGTCGCAGGCTTTAGTTTACTGCCGGTTGGGAATTTCACCCTGCCCCGAAAGAATTCATATGAAATTGTGAAATGATGTTTGAGTCAAGTAACCTTTCCTCAAGTTACGATAATATCGTACTACATTTTTAATTAAAAAACAATTCTTAGTGATTATATCGGCATTGAACCTCTGTTAATTAATATATTTATTTAATTATTTTTTGTCAAATGCTTTACTACATTCACTGCTTGTTTAACAATCATTGTTACACCATTACGAGATTGATTGATTCCATTTGTTAATTGACCTATCGCATACATGTTATCTAAAGTACCATATCTCGGACTAATGACTTGATTTGTTTCAGCTAATATTTGAATTCCACCTAGTGGATGTGCTTGTATCACTTGTCTATTTTCCATATTTATAATGAGTTGATCATCTTCATCCAAATCTGCGAGTTGTGTCTTAGAACCCGTAGCATTAATAACGACATCAAATTGTTGTTTCGTCTCTTGTTGATCTTTAAATTCAAAGTGAAATTGTTTGTCATCATATTCAATGTTTTCTAGTCCTGATTTAATTTCAATTTGACCTGATTGAATATAATCTACGAGTAATCGAGCTGTTTCTGGAGGCATAGGATTACTATTATCTTTAAGCACCCAACTATATTCAGATAAAAAACGCTTTTGGTCTTTACGACTCAGACTATTCCAAATCCAATTTAAATTTTCTTTAGCATTTTCTAGTAAGCTTTGTAATTTACCTAATTCGATTGGATGATTTAAATCATATGTTAAGTCATCGATAGGATTGCCTACTCTACGTTCTATTAACTGTTTAATTGGTAAGTCATAACGTGCACAATCTTTTAAAAATAACTTTATGACTTTTTCTAATGGCGCATTGCCGAAATGTTCCTTTTTCAATTGGTTTAATTGCACAGGAGTTAAATGTTCAAAGTGAACTTCAGGCATTTCCCCACGCACACTTGGCAATTGTCCCTTCCTACTTGTCATCGTTATAGGTAAGTTAGGATGATGCGACACGACGTATCTTATAACATCTAAACTAGCTAAACCTGTACCTACTACTGCAATGCGTTCTGTTTCGTCAACTTCGTCTAGTGTATTATAAGTTGGATATGGTGTATGTATATACCCTTTCTTTCCTTTCAATTGATATGGATCATGGTATGACATTGTCCCAATAGTTAAGAATACAACATCGTATTTTTTACATTTACCTATTTCTTCAGAGGTGCAGACATTATATATAACGTTTGTTTGCCCTATACCTGCTTCTATAAATACTTCTTGAACTTGTTGTTCGATCAAGTGGATATTCTCAAATTGTTCATTGTACTTTTGTATAAAACTCTTCATGTAATGACCAAAGAGAAATCTCGGTAAATATTCAGGATGCTTATATTTAAATGTCGACTGGTGTTCATACCAATTGAAAAACTCTCTTTTATTGTCTAAATTTAACGACATTTGTTCGGCAGGCAAATTGATTAATAATTGCTCACTATCATTTTGAAATGGAATGCCCTGTCCTATATTTTTCGTACTATCATACGCATCAATGTGCATTTTTGAAAAATTTTTATTTTTAACTAACTCTCTGAGAATGCTGACTCCAGCGGTCCCCGTTCCTATAATGGCTATTCTCATAATACACATCCTATCTCAATTTCTGTACATTTCAGTATACCAATTTAACATAATAATAAACAAAATTACGTAACTTTGCTTAAAATGAGTACTAAGTTATAAAATTCTAAAAACTATGTTAACATTTATACATTATAAGAATTAATTATTAAACTAATTAAGGGGCAAAATCATGCGAAAATATAAATATTTAACTTTAGTTATTATTTTATGTACTTTGGTGCTAGCTTCATGTGATTTACCAGGATTAGGCGGAGGCAATGCTAAAAAACAAGTGAAAATTTCAGCTTTAGCTACGAGTGAATCTCAAATTATGGCATATTTAATTAAAGAGCAAATTGAACACGATACCCACCATAAAATTGAAGGCTCAATTATTAACAATTTAGGCTCAGCTACGATCCAACATAATGCACTATTAAAAGGTGACGCCGATATTAACAGTACACGCTACACTGGAACAGATTTAACAGGTGTGCTCAAGCATAAACCCATTTCTGATTCCAAAAAAGCAACCGAAATCACCCAAAAACAATTTAACAAGAAATTCGATCAAACATTTTTTGATTCTTACGGTTTTGAAAATACGTTTGCCTTTGTAGTAACGAAAGAAACTGCTAAAAAATATAATCTGCATACAGTTTCCGACTTAAAAAAAATAAAGGACAAAGTTAAAGTTGGTACAGATACCACTTGGATTAAACGCGGTGGCGACGGTTATGGTCCATTTAAAAAACATTACGGATTTGGTTTTAGCAATTTAAAACCTATGCAAATCGGATTAGTGTATGATGCCCTCAAAAATAAAAAATTAGACGTTGCATTAGGTTATACCACTGATGGTAGAATTGCAGCATATGATTTAGTCGTATTAAAAGACGATAAAAATTTCTTCCCGCCGTACGATGCGAGTGCAGTCGCGCCAAATAAATTACTTAAAAAACATCCAGAAATTAAACAATCGATTGAGAAATTAAAAGGTACAATCGATACAAAACAAATGCAAAAATTAAATTATCAAGCTGATGGCGAAGGCAAAGAACCTGCAATTATCGCTGAAGAATTCTTAAAGAAACATCATTATTTCGATAACAAATAATATTCTCAGTCTAAATATGTATCGTACATTGATGTACGTATAAAGCACTGTAGTGTTACTCTATTTTTAAGGAAGTGAGTATTATGAAATTCGTTCTAAAACTGATTGCAACATTAATATTATTGATGTTTATCTTTAGTGGAAAAAATAAAGCTTATTAATTGAATAAGTACTGAATCACTTAATGATTCAGTTTGCAATAAAAACTAAGAGTCTGAGACATCTATTTTTGTCTCAGACTCTTTTTCAATTACTACATTTTAATTTTTCAAGAAACTTGCACACATTTTCTTTAATATAAAAGAGCAGAAACAACAACAATTTCAAGTGTCGCCTTTTCTGCTCTTTTAATTAATATATTTACTTTTTATGTTTAGCATCGTCTTTGTATACGAAGTATTTGTAATATTTACCTTCTGTCTTCATGTTGTCATAGAAATCAGCCATAATCTTCGCATTACTTTTTGCCCATTTAATATCCGTAGCGTATTGATGTTCACCAGGATTTTTAGGATTCCATCTCATACTATATAGCGTATTTTGATCTTTGTGTGATAAGAAATGTTTGTGGATAAATTGCGCCCCGCCGTCAATGGCTTTCTCAGGCGTATCCCAACCATGTTTCTTAGCATATTCGCCACCCGTTTTCACTGGGTCTTCATCTAATGCACCAACTCCAAAGAAATTATAGTATTTTTTTCCATCTATTTTAACACCACTTGAAATTTCACTCTTAGCTGAACCTGTTTCAAGTAATGCATGAGATATTAAATAAACTTCATTTACATGATGACGCTTTGCAGCTTGAATGAAATCATCTGAATGTTTAAGTAATGTCGGATTGTCTAAAAGCATACGCTTAATTCTATTGTCATCGATGCCTTGATATTTATCTAACTCTAAAAATTGATAATTTTGTGTATCATCATCAATGAGAGCTTCACTGTTCATAGCCGATTTAATCTCAGTTGATGAAGCGTCTCTCCAATTCTCTTTCTTTTTATCTGAAGTTTGTTGACTCGTGTGGTTATCAATTTGTTTGTTAGCAGCTTTATGTAAAGACACATTCAAATTTTCTACTTTTTCTTGTTCTTTAACGTGCTTAAAGAATATTTGATCTGAAATCATTGAGAAAACAATGACTACAGTTATGCCCAAAACAATTAACAATCCACCAATTGTTAAAAGCGAGCGTTTTTTCTGTTTCGTCATTTTCACACCTCATGAGGAATAATTAAATATAAAATGATTGACGTTAACTTAAAATTTATATGACTTTCTTATAAGTTAACTTTCCTTTTTTCTATCTGGTACCAAATTCTAACACTAAATAAACGAACGTACAATTTAATACCTTGGTTGTTACATATTCATAAAAAAAGTAATGAAAGTTTAATTTCATTACTCTTGACTTTTATCGTACTCCATTATAATAAAACTAACGGCTTGTGATCTATTTTTATAATAATAACGGTTTAAATCGACCGCTCCCTCTACTTCACCTTCGCGATATTTCATTTCTTTCGTTACATTATTTATCATTACAAAATCAGATTTGTCTTTTATAACGTCTAAATCATTATGTTTTGCGAAAAAATGTTCCAAGTTTAAAAGTGCGTAATCCATATGTACCTCCTAAAAATATTAAAAAGATAACAAAATATCAATAAAGTGTTATATCTTAATTTAAAAAACGTGTTAATTACTTAAAAGTGCAAATTTTTAGTTCTACGCCTACTATTTAACACCCTTTTAGTAGATTTAGCAAATGAAAATTTATAAAAATCCCATTAAGCTTTGATTATCCGGAAATTCTCGTTGTATGTACAACATTGGAGCTACTATGACTTTTGAGCAATTTCACGATAAGCACCAATATATTATTCACTGTGTGTTGAAGCAATATCAAGTTAAATATCAATATGATGAATATTACCAGCAATTATTAATCAAGATGTGGCAACTATTTCTTGATTATAATTGCAGTAAATCATCCTCAATTAAAAACCATCTATTTATACGCCTCAAATACTATCTCATCGATTTATTTCGTCAACAAGGTGCATCGCTCACCAACCTAAACTTAGAAGATCACACTAATGATTTACTTAGTTATGATGATTCTGAATTTACCCTATCACTCGAGCAATTCCGCACTATTCTCACTAACCAAGAACAACAATGGCTAGAGTTAAAGCTTGCAGGCTTTACACAACAGGAAATGGCACATCAACTTAATTGTTCGACCTCTACTCTTAAAAATTATCAAAAACGCGTACGCCAGAAATTTATAAATAACTATTTTGAAATGAAAAGGTGATTTTTATATGTCTCAATTAACAAAAATCTTATATTTCAAGACTGTACTGAGTTACGAACCATTGACGTTATGTCAGTTTACGACACATCAATTTACCTATCCTACAACGATTACACGCACACTCAAATATTTTCTTGAAACATATCAATTATCATTCGATCTTCAATGTAAAAAAGCTAAACAGTTATTAAAAATTCGTAAGTTAGTCCCTTTAGTCGTATCAAAAGACATTATTTTATTTCCTGTTAAAACGCAACGTGCCCCTCTACAATATTATATTAATGCCGCAGCAATTACAGGTATAACTTCAAAAGGCAATCAAACTTATATATTTTTTGAAAATACAACATATATTATTTTAGATGTCCCCTATACGCTCGTTTATAAAAAATGGCAAGAAAGCCTAACACTTTCTCACCTTTTAACTTAATTATTTATTAAACTTATAAGCTAACAACTTTTTAGTAAAATATGCAGTAACTTGTTTAATAAAGTATAAACTTAGAACAATGAGAAGTATGGAACCTATAAATGACAACGCTACAATAATCATCGATACGTTACCACCAGAGCTCATTAATGATTGAACCACTGCTAAGCTTAATAAAAAGCCAAATAAAAATAGGCCAATTAATACAATGTATGTTATGAGTATTAATATCAATAATAAAAATAACTGTGTAGGTGTCATCTTTTGTCTTTTGAATATATATTTACGCAAAAACTGGTTAGAGAACGCAATAGGTTTGTTTACTATTTCATTATCTTGATCATTAATTGTAGAAAGTACATCATCTAATTGTTGTCGTTCATTTCTATTAAGAAACCATAATTGTTTTCGAACCTTTTCTTTAAAAACATTTAATTTCATATTTCAAACACCTTTCTAAAAATAGCGAAATCCAACTATTTAATCATATTATATCAGACAAAGAATTCTTTATTTACCTACCTATTTATATTTATTTTTGATTACAACATTAATAAAGTACTTGCTTATAAATACAATAAAAAGCCAGTAAATGAGTTTTTAAATTCATTTACTGGCATTCTTAATTTATATAACTTAACGCATAGTCTTAAATATCTACACTTTCGTGTAACCAAGACACTATTTAAACTACATTTACAATAATCTTTTGAATTAAAGTATAGATAACCCTGAACTTTGGATATCCTTTGCAAATCCTTTTACCGTATCTACTGATAATTCATTTACATCGCGACCAATATTGTTATTTACTTTCTTTACTACATCTGGTGGACAAGTAATGATATCAGCACCAATTTCGTCAGCTTGAATGACATTAAGTACTTCACGACAACTAGCCCATAGTAATTGTACGCCTTTTTTACTATGAGTTACTTCTACAGCTTCTTTCATTAAAGGTAGTGGGTCAACACCAGTATCTGCAATGCGGCCAGCAAATACAGAAACATAAGTTGGTACACCTTCTGTAACTGCTTCTGTGATTGCTTTAACTTGATCCATCGTATATACAGCTGTCACATTTAATCTTACGTTATCTGCTGATAGCTTTTTAATTAATGGAAGAGTAGACTCACCTTTAGTATTTACAATAGGAATTTTAACAAATACATTATCGCCATATTGTTTTAAAATTTCTGCTTCTTTTTCCATCGTTTCTAAATCATCTGCAAAAACTTCAAATGAAATAGAAGCGTCTGGAATTTCTCGTACCGCTTCTTCAGCAAAAGCTTTATAGTCTTTAACGCCTGCTTTAGCCATTAAACTAGGATTTGTCGTAAAACCATCCACTTGTTTATTAACATAGGCAGCTTTCATTTCCTCGATATCTGCACCATCCGCAAATACTTGTACATTTAAATTTGACATAACATACGCCTCCAAAAAAAGATTAAACGATACTCGTTTATTATTACAGTTCTTAAAACTCTTACACCCTTTATACCACCATCATTTAGTTTATTCTAATTTTTTGCTTAAGGTGACATTTACGTAGCTCATAACTTGTCTTTAAACAAATGATTAACTGAGTCATTAAATAAATTACGTTCACTTCAATTTAAAATATGGTATTATAATTAAATGGCTTGTTAGAGGAGGTTATTATGGCACGATCAAAACTTTATTTTTATTTAACATTATTATTTATACTAATTAGCTTTTATTTTAATACTAAAAATCCATTACTGAATATACATTTTCATTCGATTATAAAATTAATCATTGTATGTAGTATAATTAATGCGATTATATTAATAATTTCTGTTATTTTTGCAGATAAATCTATTAAACATGCAAGAGACAAAGAAGACTGGATTAGAAAAGCAAGTAAGTTCCTACCGTTCATTTTACTTATTGTTATCATCCTACACATATTAAGTTCATTATCTACATTCGATGTGCTATTTTAAATATTGAAAACGGAGGTCCAGGCATGAAATATTTATATATTTTTTTGGGTGGTGCTATAGGTGCACTACTGAGATATATTGTCTCCTTTCTGAATTTTTCAATGATGTTCCCTCTTGGAAACTTTATAGCGAATATACTTGGCTCTTTTATTTTAGGTATTGTAGTTGTCTATACGTTTCGTCTATTAGTGAATAAACCAAACTTACAACAAGGGCTCTCAGTAGGATTGTTAGGTACATTGACTACATTTTCAACCTTTCAATTTGAACTTGTACAACTATTACAACAAGGTATAATTATATGGCTAATCGTTTATGCATGCGTTAGTTATGTTGTCGGTTTACTTGCTTGCTTTGCAGGTATGAAGTTAGGAGGTAGGTTAGCATGATAAAAATCCTACTTCTTATGTGTGGCGGTGGCATTGGTGCTGTTATCAGAGGTACGATCACGCATCTATGTCAACGATATTTTAATAGTCAGATACCTATTGCGACAAGCCTTGTCAATATATTGGGTAGTTTCATAATTGGAATGGTAATGGCTTTAACAATTCACAATACGTGGATACACCCTTTTTTCGTAGTTGGTGTACTTGGCGGTTTCACAACATTCTCAACGCTTTCTTCAGAATTAGTTAAATTCTTAACACCTAACAAACAATATGGCTTGTTCTTCATCTATTCAACAATACAATATGTCGGTGCATTTATCGCTTGTATTTGTGGTTATTATCTCATTTAATCAAATGCATAGAAAAACGTGAGACAATTATTTGTCTCACGTTTTTTAGTAAGCATTATATGTACACGCTTAATATTACTTATCTTTACCAGTAAATTCGCTTGGATCTGGCCCGATACGTTTATCTTCGTTTATTTGATCTAACTTAGATACTTGCTCCTCGCTTAATTCAAAATTAAACACATCTAAATTTTCTTCAATACGACTTGGTGTTACAGATTTAGGAATTACGACTACACCGTGTTCTATATTCCATCTAATAATGACTTGTGCAGGCGACTTTCCAATTTCTGTAGCTATCGCTTGAACTGTTTCATCATCTAATATTTGTGCATTCATTAATGGGGACCATGATTCTACATGGATATTTTGAACTTCCATATAGCGTCTTAAAGGTTCTTGCGTTAAATAAGGATGAAACTCAACTTGGTTAATAACTGGTTTGATAGATACTTGTGCTAACAGTGCTTCAAAGTGTTCTACATTAAAGTTACTCACACCGATATTTTTCACTTTGTCTTGCTTATATAAGTCTTCCATTCCTTGCCATGTATCAATCATTAATGCTTCATCAGTACCTGGCCAATGCATTAAATAAAGGTCTAAATAATCTAAACCTAAACGTTCTAAAGATTTATTATAAGCATCTGCCACATTATTGCGTCCATAATCTGCGAGCCACAGTTTTGAAGTAATAAATAAATCACTTCGTTTTAAACCAGTAGTTTCTAAAGCTTCAGCTATTCCTTCCCCTACTTTAACTTCATTTTCATAGATCATTGCAGTATCAATATGTCTATAACCACTTTCAATTGCATGTTTAACTGCTAATTTACATTCGTCTGAATTTTCGACACGAAATGTACCTAAACCAACCATTGGCATTTCATTGCCATTGTAAAACTGAACACTTTCCATTTAAAGACCTCCTATTCGCTATTACAAAATCTATAATAATTAAAATAACTTCAGTAATAAAGTAAATAATCTTGCAAAAAGCATTCTATTTTCAATTTATTAACTCTAAAAAAACTGCCAACTAAGTCGTTAACTTAATTGACAGTTTGATGTAATGTTATATTAATTGAATGTTTCAATCTCATCCATAATACGTTGTAAATCTTCAACGTTATATTGAATTCGACCATGGAATACGAATTTATTAAAGAATTCGTCTAATTGTTCAGGCCCAACCAATACTTTCGAACTAGAACTTTGTGCATAGTTTGAAATTGTAACCGCGCCTTCATTCTTCGGATTAAAGTAAAGAATTGTTGTCGGTGTGAATTTCAAGTTTAATTTTGTTTGTAAATCACCTGCTAAATGTTCTAAATCACTTAAGTATTTTGAATAGTTCACAAATGATAACGAATGTTTATCATCATTTTGATCTAAAACTAACGTTTGTGGTGATTGTTTATCAAGATCTAGCGTTTCAAATACTTGTTCCATCGTAGGTTGTTCTTTGAATTGTCTTGAGTTAATGCCGTTATATACATGTCCCTTTAATAACTGTGAGTCAATGATATAAAGACCAGTACGTGTTAGTACTAAATGACTTAATCTTTGTACATTACTGAATTCATTCTCTGGCAAGAATATATTCGCCATGATGTGCATATCCTCTGGTCGAATGCGTTTCTCATTCACTAAACGTTCACGAATACCGATTAATCGCATATCCGTTACATATTCACTTTCATTTTTAGAGAACAACTTTAAAGCATCGATTTCTCGATCTTTGTTATTTACAGTATTATCGTAATCTTCCTTTTGCTTTGTCACTGTCTTTTTATTTTCAATACGTTCTTTCTCTAACTCTTCTTTATGCTCGTCTTTTAATTTCTTTTCTCTAGATTGATATTTCTCTTCAACCTTTTTTTGTGCCTTCTTCTTACTACTTAGTGCAGCAATGAAAAGAATGAGCAATACAACTGCTACAATGATTGCGACAGCTAGACCAATTAATAATGGTACTCCACTCATAACGTAAACGCTCCTTTATGTGTTACATAACTTAATTATAAACAACTTTCGCTTTCTGTTCGAGAGATAAGTTTACAATAAGTTGGTCTTTTTATGCTTTAACAGCATCTTTCAATAAGTTCACTTTATCTAATTTTTCCCATGGTAGTAACACATCAGTACGACCGAAGTGACCATAGGCTGCTGTTTGTTTATAAATCGGGTGTTTTAAGTCTAACATTTTAATGATACCTGCTGGTCTTAAATCAAAATGAGATCTGACCGCTTCAACAAGTTGTTCTTCGCTAACATAACTTGTACCAAATGTATCGATTGAAATTGAAACTGGTTCTGCAACACCGATTGCATATGCTAATTGAACTTCACATTTATCAGCTAATTCAGCAGCGACGATGTTTTTAGCAACATATCGTGCGGCATAAGCTGCTGAACGATCCACTTTGGTTGGATCTTTACCACTGAAACAACCGCCACCATGACGTGCATAACCACCATAAGTATCTACAATAATCTTACGACCTGTAAGTCCTGCATCACCTTGTGGTCCACCAATGACGAAGCGTCCTGTTGGATTAATAAAGAACTTAGTTTCATCATCGAGTAAATTTTCTGGTACTGTTGGATAAATAACATGGGACTTAATGTCTTCTTGAATTTGCTCCAATTCTACATCTTCTGCATGTTGCGTTGATACAACAATTGTGTCAATTCTGCTAGGCTCATCATGTTCATCGTACTCCACAGTAACTTGGACTTTACCATCGGGTCTCAAGTAATTAAAAATTTCATCTTTACGTACGTCTGATAAACGTTTCGCTAACTGGTGAGATAAAAATATCGGTAACGGCATATAAGTATCCGTTTCGTTTGTTGCATAACCAAACATTAACCCTTGATCTCCGGCACCAGTAGCTGCGATATCCGCTTCAGTTGTTTCATCGCGGTATTCTAAAGCCTTATCTACACCTTGTGCGATATCTGCAGATTGTTCATCTATCGCGGTTAACACGGCCATCGTTTGACTATCGTAACCATATTTCGCACGTGTATAACCGATATCTTTAATTGTTTCACGAACTACTTTAGGAATATCTACATAAGTCGAAGTAGATATTTCACCAGAAATTAATGCCATACCTGTAGTCACAGTCGTTTCACAAGCTACACGAGCATTAGGGTCATCCTTTAGTATTTCATCTAAAATTGCATCTGAAACTTGATCTGCAATCTTATCTGGGTGACCTTCTGTTACAGATTCTGAAGTGAATAATCTTTTATTATACATAATTTGCTCCTTTAAATATTTATTACGAAAATTCTCTTTCATAGTGAGCTCATTAAAAAAGGCCTTCATCACTATTTATTAATAGAGAGAAGGCTTTTATACGTCCATTCGCTCTTATCGTTCAGACCTATTTGTCTGCAAACGGTTTGGCACCTTTCTTCTATAAAATAGAAGAGGTTGCTGGGCTTCATTGGGTCCATGTCCCTCCGCCTCTCAGGATAAGAGAATCCGTTAGTAACTATAGTACAGAATTTAGATCATATTGTCAATTTAACATTTAGTTATAAATTATTATTATTCATCACAAAATGATATGGACTAATCATACATATGTGTTATACTTTTCAATTGTAAAGGCTTATATTTTCAAAAATCTAGGAGGGATCGAATATGGCTGTAGATACATACACATATACGAATAAGATTAAGAGCTTATTAGAGAAACCAACTTCACTTTTCCAATTATCTACAACTCAACTGTACAAGAAAATTTTAGAAAACGATGAAGGCGAATTAACAGAATTGGGTGCGATTAATGCTAAAACCGGAAAATATACTGGACGCTCACCAAAGGATAAATTCATCGTCAACGAACCTTCATATAGAGATGATATCGATTGGGGTAATATCAACCAACCTATCGACGAAGATACATTTTTAAAACTGTATGACAAAGTCATCACCCACCTTGATGCTAAAGACGAACTTTATGTATTTAATGGTTATGCTGGCAGTGATGAAGATTCTCAACTTAATTTAACTGTCATCAATGAATTAGCATGGCACAATTTATTTGCTCAAAACATGTTCATTCGTCCAAATTCTAAAGAAGAAGCAGAAGATATTAAACCTAACTTCACAATCGTTTCAGCACCAAACTTTAAAGCTGATCCTGAAATTGACGGCACTAAATCAGAAACGTTTATCATCACTTCATTTAAACATAAAGTGATTTTAATCGGTGGTACTGAATATGCTGGTGAAATGAAGAAAGGTATCTTCTCAGTAATGAATTACTTATTACCTAAAGATGACATTATGAGTATGCACTGTTCTGCAAATGTTGGGGAGAAAGGTGACGTTGCCCTATTCTTCGGTCTTTCTGGTACAGGTAAAACAACATTATCAGCTGATGCATCCCGTAAACTTATCGGTGATGATGAGCACGGTTGGAACGATAACGGTATCTTTAATATCGAAGGCGGTTGCTACGCAAAAGCAATTAACCTTTCATATAAGAAAGAACCACAAATTTATGATGCAATTCAATACGGTACAATTTTAGAGAACGTCGTTGTAGACGAAGAAGGCAATGTAGATTTCGATGATAACCGTTATACTGAAAATACAAGAGCAGCTTACCCTATTCACCATATTGAAAATATCGTTACACCTTCAAAAGCAGCACACCCAAATACGATTATTTTCTTAACAGCCGATGCGTTTGGTGTATTACCACCAATCTCTAAATTAACGAAAGATCAAGCGATGTATCATTTCTTAAGTGGATTTACAGCTAAACTTGCAGGAACAGAACGTGGTATTACTGAACCAGAACCATCATTCTCAACATGCTTCGGTTCACCTTTCCTACCATTACACGCAAGAGAATATGCTGATTTACTTGGTGAACTTATCGATGAACACGAAGTTGACGTTTATTTAGTTAATACAGGATGGACTGGTGGTAAATACGGAACAGGTCGCCGTATTAACTTAGGTTATACACGCCAAATGGTTAACGAAGCAATTACAGGTTCACTTAAAGACGCTGAATACATTAAAGATGATATGTTCGGTTTAAACATTCCAGTTCAAGTTGAAGATGTACCACAAACATTATTGAACCCAATCAATGCTTGGAGCAAACCAGAAGAATATAGAGCACAAGCTCAAGATTTAATTGAACGCTTTAAACAAAACTTCGAAAAGTTCGGAGACGAAGTTTCAGATTTAGCTGAAAAAGGCGGTTTCAAATAAAACGTTTTACAAGTAAACTTTTAATTACTGTCATCATCATAGCACTACTTACAGTCCACAAACCGTAAGTAGTGCTTTTCTTTTTGTAATGCAAGTACTCTTAATACAGTAAGGTTGGTGCATGATGAAAAATATTGAAAAGACAATTTTACAAATCACTTGGTGGGACATTATATTTTTAATTCCAATGTTTCTGTTATTTTCTTACTTACCTACCTATAACACGTGGTGTATATTGTTAAATGTAATTATTATTATATTTTTTGGTATGGGTTTAGTTTTAACTACACACATTTTATGGAATCATTTTCTAAATAAACGACAATAAATCGGTTAATTAAACCACCCTATAGATTGTTAGTAGCAGTCTAAGGGTGGTTTTTATTTTATTAAAATCGTAAATTTTTCATTATTACAAAATCCCAAAAAATAATACAAAATTTTTACGAAAAGGTATTACATTTTACCACGCAAAATTATATAATAAGTTTATTCTCAATAAAATTTTTAATTGGTTTTACAAATATTTTAATTTAAAGATTGCTTCCAAACATTAAAGTTATTGAGACCGCTTTAAATTTTTAACACCCTTTTACATACATATACTTTCATCTTAGTAGATTTCATAAATTTAAGTTTAACCATTTTATTTTGTCATCTCATTTTACATTTAACAAAACTTAAAATTTATTCCTTAGCTTTTAACAATTTATGTTTCTGAATATCTGCATTATTTACAACATAAATTGTTTAATAAAAACAAAATAATTAGGAGGCTTTTTATGTCGAACAACAGTAATGACTTCCAACAGAATCATCAACACAGCACAAACTCTGACACCCATCACAATAGCACACACGAACAAAGACAATGGGAACAATTTCAAGCGTATCAAAATCAACAAAGTAAGGATAAAAAGAAAAAAGCATGGATATGGGGCTGCAGTGGTTGTGGCGGATGTCTTGTTTTAATTATTTTATTTATTATCGGTATATCAGCGCTAACAGCAAGTTTTAGTGACTCAAATTCAACATCATCAGGTGATAATTCAACGAATAGTTCTAATGCAACACGTCAAGAAAAGGCAGCATTAAATAAAGCTAAAACATACTCTGACACAATGCATATGTCTAAACTAGGTATTTATGATCAACTGACTTCTGAATATGGAGAAAAATTCAAAGAAAAAGAAGCTGATTATGCGATTAAACACCTTAAAGCAAATTATAAAAAGAATGCATTAGAAAAAGCCAAAGATTATGCAGAAGAACAAAATATGTCTAACGATGCAGTGTATGACCAACTGACATCTTCATATGGGGAAAAATTCACGGATGAAGAAGCACAATACGCAGTAAATCATTTAGATTAATTACATTTAAAAAAGAAGCTGAAACATGTGTATGTTTCAGCTTCTTTTGATTATTTTCTAAATACTATAATATTAGTCTTCATCATAATCATCTTTAATATGACCTTGTTCAACATCGCTCATCCATTGAAAGACAGTGTGCAGCGTATGTTTCAACGCAAAGGGTTTTGGCACATGGCCTTCTTTCATTTGATAATATGTACGGAATACGGCACCTCTTTGTTCTAATTGATTCGCCAAATAATAAGCTTGATGAATCCCTACCTGGTGATCTTGTCCGCCATGAACGATTAAAATTGGTGGACTAGTGGCAGAAATTTGATTAATAGCATATCGTTTTTCATAACGCTCAGAATGCTTACGCGGATGCCCAATCATTCGTCGCAACATTCCTCTTAAATCCACGCGTTCTTCATACATTAAGTGAATATTAGATACGCCACCCCAAATGATATAACTTGTAATAGGTAAATCTTGAAACGTTAATAACCCTTGTAAACCACCACGAGAGAATCCAACCATATGTATAAATGCATTAGGATATGAACGATTTAATAAACGAATGGCTTCTGTAACATCGTGTAAATCATTTCCGTAAAACTCATCCTTACCTTCACTTCCGTTATTACCACGATAATAAGGCCCTATGACTAACGTATTGATATCTGCAAATTGTAATAATCTTCCTGCACGTACACGCCCCACTTGTCCTTTACCACCACGTAAGTATATTACAATGCGTTTGACTTCTTTGTGTGGTGTCATCATTAGCCCTCTCACCTTTAATTGATCTACAAGGTAAGTCACTTCTTCAACTTTATGGTGTGCTAACTCTACAGGCATGCGCTTTTTATTGATAAAATCCAAGTTCAATCACTCTTTCTAGACAATATAAAATAGCTGGGTCTTTAAGTAGATAACTTTTATCAGAGCCTGGTACTTCATCTGGGTGTCGGTATAAAATCGGTCCTAGGGTTTCTAAATAGTCATCTTGTTGTTCAATTGCCGCCACATGAACTACGTACACATCTTTACTAAACCCTTTGCCATTCGTTCGATCCACATAATATTGAGCGAGATAATTTATCGTTTTTGCACGAGCGCCCGTTTCCTCTAAGAGTTCTCTTTTGGCAGCTTCTAAACTTAACTCACCTGGTTCAACTTTACCTCCTGGAAACTCTATACCCCGTTGTTTATGCTTCGTAAATAAGAGTTTATTATGATAAATAGGAATAACTAATACGTGTTGTCCATCTGCGTTATCATGCTCATTTTTAAAATTTAAATATACATCATCATTCTCTTGATCAATAAACTTCAAGTGCATCACTCTTCCTATTTGTATGTTAAGATAATCATAATTAATTTCACGATGGAGGCATAACCATGAAGACCATTCTTCTTAAACTTATATATATTTACCAACGTTTTATATCACCTATTACACCACCAACATGTCGCTTCTATCCTACTTGTTCTGCATATACGAAAGAAGCAATCGAAGTACATGGTGCATTCAAAGGTACATGGTTAGGTATAAAAAGAATTTCTAAATGTCACCCATTGCATAAAGGCGGCTTTGATCCCGTTCCATTAAAGAAAGATCATTCAGATAAAAATTAATCGATTCGCGTTAACTTATTAACGTCGATCTTTGGAGGCTCAAATTCGATAGAGCCTCCTTTTAATATGCCAGAGTCTGGTGCATAGTCAGTCTCAAAATAATATCCAGCAGGTGTAATATCTGATGGATATGAAGCATGTCGAGCAAGCATTGCTGTAAAATATCGACTCAAACCATACTCATACATACCACCTATGACATAATCAATATTTGCCCTTTCAAGTTGTTTAATAATCTCTAAAACCCTATCAATTCCACCTAATCTGAACGGTTTTAATACAACCACTTTCACATTAAATTGTGTTACGATTCTTTTTATTTCTTCAGACGAAGTAGCTTTTTCATCAATCGCTAAAGCTGGTAGTTGATCCTTTTCAAAATTATCTATAGTCGCTAACTGTTTAAATGGTTCTTCAACATATAATATTTCATATTGTGCTAACTTTAACAATAAGTCGGTTTCCGATGATTTTATGGACTCATTGGCATCAATTGCTATTGTAGGTTTAAATGACAAATTCTGGATTGTTTGAATATCATCCATTATTTGCGAACTCCATTTTATTTTAACACGCGATGGACGTGTTTTTTTCAATTGTTCAATATTTTCTTTTGAAATTCCACTAACTGTAGCACCATATGGCACACTAAATGAAGGTAATTTATAAAATATTTGATATAACGCCATCACAATCATACTTCGTGTTGCGGGAAATGATTCTAATTTACTTAAAGTTGCTTGAAGCTGTTGATATGTCTCAAAGGCATAGCCTTGGTATTCTTTAAACCACGCGTGCGCATTGTGTTTCACAATATCTATTGTTTCATTGCTATACCAATTCGTCGCAAATGCGTTGCATTCTCCAAAGTAACTGATCCCCTCGTCAGTAATCAGCTCTACAACTAGTGCTTTGCGAGAATATAATTTCACTTTTGGTGTGATAATTGGTTGTTTAAAAGGTGCCTCAAACGTATACATTTTCATATCGATGATTTTCATAATTAAGGATACCTCGCAGTTAGTTTTTCAACTGATTTCTTTGTAATTTACCAGTTGATGTATAGGGTAGCGATGAAATTCGATGGAAAAATTTCGGGATTTTATATTTCGCTAAATTTTCTTTAAAATAGTCCTTTAACGTATCATCAGAAATAGCAACTTCTGCTACATAATATAAACTCGGCACTTCGCCCCACGTTTCATCTTTAACCCCGACACAAACAGCATCTTCTATAAGATGATGTGATTTTGCTATCGTTTCTATTTGATATGGGTAAATATTTTCACCACCACTAATAATTAAATCCTTACGACGGTCATAAACCATCACATAACCTTCTTCTGTAATTTCGGCTATATCACCTGTATTAAAATAACCATCCTCAAAAGCATTATTACTATTTTCTGGATATAAATAACCATCCATTACATTGTTACCTTTCACTAGTAATTCCCCATGACCTTGATGATTAGGATTTTTAATTTTCACATCTACATTTTCACTCGTTTGCCCTACTGTGTCATGACGTGTGGCTAACATTTCCGAACTCGCCGTTAAAAATTGAGAACAAGTTTCTGTCATACCGAAAGAATTATAAATTGGTAAATGATATTGTAATGCACGTTCAATTAAGCTACTCGAAAGCTTTGCACCACCTAGTAGAATCTTTTCAATACTGTGAGGTTGTGTTAGCCCTTCATTCATTAACCACTTTAATGTCTGAGGTACTAATGATACATGCGTCGGTTGTTCTTCTTGAATAATTTGTAACATACGCTCAGCTACAAATTTTGATTCGAGGCGTACCGTAAAACCACCAATAAGGGCTCTTAAAATCACACTTAATCCAGAAATATGATAAATCGGCAATACTGACAACCATTTCGTCTCTGCATTAAAACCTAAACTTTCTTTACATCCAAGCGCACTTGCATAATGATTTGCAAAAGTTTGAGGTACTGCTTTCTGTGGACCAGTGGTACCTGAAGTAAACATAATCGATGCAATTCGTTCAAATGAAAAGTCAAATTCGAATTGTTGAGATGACATCTGGCTTTGTAAAGTCTTATAAGGAATGATAGTTAGACCAGCCAATTCAAATTGTTCCATAGTTATAATAGTTTCCACATTAACTGACGCCATTTGAGATTGAATTTCTCGATCAGTTAAGCGTGTATTAATCATCGCCGTTTCAATACCTGCTAACCAACAACTATTAATCAACAATACAGATTCAATTGAATTATCAATATACAAGCCTAACCTAGTTCGTTTAAGTTGAGTTAGCGTATGCGCTAATCGCGTTGTATAATCATATGCTTCACCAAATGTTAATTGTGTACTTCCATCATCTAAAAAAATCTTTTCATTATTTTCTCGTGCTTGTGTTTTCAACCAAAACTCCACTACATCATACCTCCATTCTTATATATTATAACTTGTATGCTCGTATATTTCAGAATATAAAATTATTAAACTAAATTTATATATTATTTTCGAAGATAAATGGGAGTGGGACAGAAATCGAATTTTTAATAAAGATTTCGTAGTCTCACCCCGGTAAGGGTGACTAGGATTGAAAAAAGCTTGAAATAAGCGCATTTTCAATTCAGACATCTACTGCCAAATTGATAAAGATTATCTTTGAGGGTGAATTTTCAGAAATTATATACATAACCTTTACATTTGCTTTACTTAATTATTAGAATTTTCTGCGCGCCAGCTTCTTAACTTCACCAACCAAATCATGTACAATATTATTGTATTTATCGTGCAAGTTCTATAAGTCTATTGCTAAACTGTTGCACACAAATATAACGATTTATAATTACCTCTAAAAATACATCCTAAGAATTCTCATTATACATAAATTTTAGCTACTCCATTCGCTTAGTTCACTAGTATGATTTTATATTTGGAGTAATTTTTATTAACAAAAATATAGAGAACGGAGGATCACATTGGACGATATCAAAGAATTAGTTATTGTATGTAGCATCATGGTTATTTCAATTATTGGAATTATGTTTACTTTCTAAAGTTTGAATTACAATCCCTAGTTGCAAAGTACGATGTCTATGTGTAATTTAAATAAATCTCTATTATCAATCACTTCCATATAAAAAAACGTACACAAATGCTGTGTACGTTTTTTATTATTTCTTCACTTTAATTACAAATTAGTCTCAATCATTTAGTAGTGAGCTCATAACTTTCTTCTATTAAATCTGAAATAACTTCTAAAGACTGAATTTCGTCCAGATTAATCGATACCCAATTCGATTTATCCATATAATATGCAGTATATATCCCCTTTTTCTTGCGTAAACTACCAATAAATTCTTGATGAACTTTTAAATTTATTACATCGATGTCATCGTTATGATTAAGGTTTAATTTATCTCCAGTTATGTCCATAATTAACCCAAACCATTTACCATTATTATCATGACGAAGCGCTGCATAATTTGAATATTTTTCCCAAGGATAGTCAGGTTCTACACCATATTTATTTTGTACAAATTTAAAAATTTCTTCACGTGTCACCATAAAATCACCTTTAAAAATTTATACTAAAACAATACCTTTTTTATTATTATAATTGTAATTACGAGTAAACCCAAAGCAATCATAGCTTCTCTTTTTTCTTCTTTTGTTGTTTTTCGAACATTTACAGTAACTTTCATATCACGATGTGAGCATTGATAATTGTGAAAAATAACTTCCACTTTCTCACTTCTCAACTCCTTTTATTAAAATACATTGAAATCTAAAAATACTTATAACGAAATTTATATATAGCACTATATTTACATCAAACAACTTAAAAGTAAAGAAAATTTTAGAAATACTAATAACTTTGTCTTATTAAAAATAAAAACTCACCTATTTAAGGTGAGTTCAGACACTACACAATTATACAAATTGTAATTCATATATATCTCTATCATTGTATTCATTAAAATCATCTATATAAGCTCTATAAGTGATTACATTAGTTTTTCTACTTACGTAATGGTTATATGAGATTTTTATTTTTATATTAGACTGTTCAGTGCGACTGTCGATTGATTTATTCAATTCATCAAACACCCATCTATTGATAGGTAATAAATAACCTTCTTTACTCGGTAAGATATTAACATATTTAGTTTGAATCGTCTTACCTCCATCTAAATATATCTCTATCTTAATTTCTTTCGCTGCACCGCCACCTAAATTATATAACCTTAAAAAATCTTCATGTTTAGATTCTCTAGCAGACGTGTTCAACAAATATAATTGATTTTTGTTGTCTCTACTCAATAAGGTTTGGTTAAAGCCTAGCGCTGGAATAAATTCAATTTTCATTTGGTAAAACTGAATGGAAATAGAAACAATATAAAATAGTGCCATAATGAAAGTCCCGATGGACCCAATTGCGGAAATTAAACTTATCATAGCTCCTCCTAGACGGATATATTCTAGGAGACAACAGAGTAGGTAGAATTATTCTACCACTTTTTCATAACATTAAAACCATAGTATTTAAATTTTTTAAGAATTTTCCAATTTTTAAATTTTATATTTAATATGATTTAAGTTTCGTATCAATTCGAAAGTATATGAAATACATTTATATTATTTAAAATACTTACTATTGAAACTACTTAAATTCTTTAATTTTATCAATTGCAGTTCAATTATACATGTTAGATTAATATTATTTTTGATGACACAATTCAAAAAATTACTTCTATTCATTAAATTTTCTATTGCTTTTTATAATGCTGTTTGTTATTTTTATGAAATAAAACTTTTTTCACAATATTCAGTGAATTTATGAATTTCTAAATTAACAGCGAGGTGAATTTTATGGATCAACTTATTAGTTTTTTTGCTATTGCTTTAATGATAATTATCGTTCCTGGTCCAGATTTCTTTATAGTTTTAAATAATTCCATTTCTGGAAGACCAACTAATGGTATTTTTGCAACTTTAGGAATAACCACTGCACATTTAATTTATTCTCTATTTGCAGCTTTAGGATTAATATTTATCTTATCTAGTTCTTATTATATTTTTACTGGAATTAAACTTTTAGGTGCCCTATACATAATTTTTTTAGGAATCAAAACTATTTTAGGAGCAAGTAAAAAAGTAGAGATAAACCAAAACTCTGAAAGACAATATAAAATAAAGTATTTAAAATCATATAGACAAGGTTTACTTAGCACTATTTTAAATCCGAAAATTATTTTATTTTATGTCAGTGTATTACCACAATTTATAACTCAGCAAGATGGAACAAGTAAACTACTTTTTCTTTCAGGAGCTGTAATATTAATGACGCTTGTGTGGTATGTTCTTTGTAGTTTTATTTTTAATTATATCAATTTCATTTTTAACAATAGCAAATTCAAAGCCGTATTTGATTACTTAGTAGGATTAACTTTAATTATCATAGCTATAAGTTTATTAAAGGTTCAAAAACAATAGTCATATTTTTAATATTCGAATCAAAAATAAAAAGTACAAATAGAAATAAAAGTCATTCTGCCACATAGTTATTCCCTTCCGCTTTAAAATACAAAATATCCCCGTTATGCAACTTTCCCAATATTGCATAACGGGGATTTATATTGATGACTAGCGGAAAGTGAGGGAATTTTTAAATTTTAAACCATTTACTAAAAAGTCTTAAGTAATTATATTTAAAAGATTTTCTTTTTAACAAAAATTAACTAAATACAATTAAATTGACACGTGTATGACACAAAACTCACCTAATCATTAAGGTGAGTTTTGGCATATTCGTATAATTTTTCTGATGTTAATAATGTAATATTATCTAACTTTCTTTTCCCTGAACGTAATTCTGATATTGTTTTATTATTAATATTTGTATCTTTTGATATTTTATAAGTTGTAATATCACTATTTAATAACTTTTCAATTTCTTTTCTCATAAAATCACCTCGTTGATTTATATTTAATTGGGAAGTATATAAATTTGCCACAACACTAATTATAGTTTATGTTTGTTACTTTTCTTGCCTCTTTACCTATTCAAAGTTTCAACAAGCATGTTAAAAAGATTTTGTAGATATCTGTTATCAGTTCGAGTATTTGTAGTATTGAAGGTTGTTATTTTTCTGCCCTTCTCTATTGTATCACTTCCATAAAACACTTATATTTATCATTGACATACGTCATGGATTCAACACCTTTCTTACATTATTTTTTAATAAATAACCCCTAGTCACTTAGGTGGATATTAGCATACTCATATGAAATTTTAGCGTTTTTCATTGAGTTTAAATTTCCATAACTAAAACCGATATCTTTATTAATCTGATACTTTGATATGCTTTTATTTTCAATTAATTTCTTGATTGTTTTAAACATTTTATCATAACAATTCATATTTTTAAGTATGAGGCAAATTTTATTATTAAGTGATTAGTAGTAAAATAACCAAGATTAATATTCCAATTGATAAACTAAATGATACTTTTTGTTTAGTCTCTCTTTTCATTTTTATCCCCTTCTATTATAATAAGAGGCAATGACCCTCTTTCGGGGACTTACATAAGAACATCTTGTGAAGTAAATCAATGAATAGTAACGTGAAAGTGCCGATTTTCAAGTAATATTCAACATCTTCGCAATGTTCTTTTTGTTCCTTCTTTTCGCCTCACCCCCCTCACCTTCTAAATATAGGATAACTCATATGAATTATTATAGTAGAAGATTACGTTTCACTTTAGCTCATGAATATGGACATTTTATTATGAATCATCACGGCATGGATTTGAACATGCAACAACTAAGGAGATTTAAAACGAACTAAAATCGAAGAATTTGAAGCAAACTCTTTTGCATCATGTTTATTGTTTCCTCTCAATGTCCGATATAAATATAGACATGTGCTATCAGAAAGTGAAGTTGCAGGTATGTTTGAAATCAGTTATCAAGCTGCAAAAGTTGCATTAGATATTTTTGATGAACACATGGAAAACGGTTTAGAAGAGTAAATTTCAACTTTTGAACATAGACAAATGTCTTCTTATATGGCAATTCTAGATGAAAAGTTAAAAGAACGTGTAGAGGAATATAATCATATGATGCGAGTAGAATTGGGATATTAAAAATAAAGGGGAAATGATTATGAAAGATGATATAAATGCTCATGATATTTTAGTTTTGCATTTGAATCAAAACAGACTAGTTGGGAATGAAGTTAAAAATCATCATTACTCGGTAAGATATTAACATATTTAGTTTGAATCGTCTTATCTCCATCTAAATATATTTCTATCTTAATTTCTTTCGCTGCACCGCCACCTAAATTATATAACCTTAAAAAATCTTCATGTTTAGATTCTCTGGCAGACGTATTCAACAAATATAATTGATTTTTGTTGTCCCTACTCAATAAGGTTTGGTTAAAGCCGAGCGCTGGAATAAATTCAATTTTCATTTGGTAAAACTGAATAGAAATAGAAATAATATAAAATAGTGCCATAATGAAAGTCCCGATGGACCCAATTGCGGAAATTAAACTTATCATAGCTCCTCCTAGACGGATATATTCTAGGAGACAACAGTAGGTAAAAGTATTCTACCCTACCGATAAAATTATTAAACTATCAAAATTTTGAAACTTTATAAATTAATCAAAAATATAATACAAAATATTCAAAATATCTATTGCCAAACTCTAGTAAATAAGTATAGTATTATATTGTATAAATCAAGTTAACTTAATTTTTATTTCATAGAGAAATAATTGAGAGAATTTAACAATTTATTGAATATGTAAAACACACTATTTATTCATACCGCATCTCGTACTATGTAAATTAAAAAATGTTAGAACAATTATGTACGTTTGAATATAAAAATTAATTGGAGAGGAAATCATGGAAAACAAAAATTTTAAAAAGAATTGGGTAATGTGGACAATATTAGTAACTTTGTTATTTGCAATCGCTACGCCAGGAATAGCAATTATACCCTTTGGCCTTTCGATTTATGCAGTAATTAAATTAGTTCTCATTGATAAAATAACCGAAATTGATGTAAAAAATTATCAACTATTAAAAATTAAAACTAAAGAATTGGAAAATATCTCACATGAATTACATCGAAATATTCAAAAAGGTACTGATGAATTATCATATTTAAATAATTTAATTAAAGAAAAAAGATCTAAATATGAATTAAAGTTAATTTATCCATTTAAAATGACTGATGTAGCTTCAACGGATATTAATAATTATATAAAGAAATTAGAATTAAAAGAAAAAGAGTTAATAAATAAAGAGAATTTATTACTTGATATTCCTACGTCTAATAAACGTCACTATAATAATCAAGTAAAACAAATTATAAGATTATTTAACGCTGAAACTGCAATTTTAATTAACAGCGTTACAAGTAAAAATATTGAAAGTATGCAAAATAGAATTTTTAAGAGTTTTGAAGGTATAAATAAAATATTTGAAACTGATAATGTACAAATTCCTACTCAACTATTAGATATAAAACTCGAGATGCTTGAATTAGTACATAAATATCAAATTAAACTTGAAGATGAAAAAATAATTAGAAGAGAAGAACGTGAAAGAATTAAAGAAGAAGAAAAAGCTAAAAAAGAAATGGAAAAAAGACTCAACGAATTAAATAAAGATATTAAACATCATAATAATGAAATCAATAAGCTAACAAAATATCTAAATAATACAGAATTACAAGCTGAAAAAGAACTATTTATTGAAAAAATAAAAGAACTTGAACAATCTTTACAGAACCTAAATACTGAAAAAGAAAATATAAGTGAACGACAACAAAAAGCTCAATCTGGATATGTTTATATCATTTCTAACATTGGATCATTCGGAGAAAATATTTATAAAATTGGCGTAACTCGTCGTTTAGATCCTATGGATAGAATAAATGAATTGAGCAGTGCTTCTGTACCATTTGAATTTGATGTTCATGCTTTAATTTTTTCAGAAAATGCATTTGAGTTAGAGAAGAATTTACATCAACATTTTAAAAATTACAAAGTTAATAAAGTGAATGGACGTAAAGAGTTCTTTAAATTAAATATAGAAGAAATTAAAAATCAAGTATTAAAAGAACATAATAATACAGTGAATTTTATTGATGAACCCAAAGCAATACAATATAAAGAATCATTGAGATTGGAAATAAGTTAAAAATAATAAGGGTACTTCGGTACCCTTATTATTTTTTATCCTCTACTAGAACTTAAGTTCTCTAAAAATTTATAAAATGTAAGTCAAAATGAATAGTAACGATAAATGGGGGTTTTATTTTGGTTATAATGGCAAACATTTCAGAAAACAAGGCGATAACTGCGTTGGCGTCGACTTAAAAATATTGGCGTAACACCTATTTTATCATGCGAATATTGGCGTTCCGTTGGCGTAGAATTATAAAAACGATGAAAAACGAAGTTAAACGAGATATAACAAAACCCCGTCATATTAACGTTTTTATAAACGATGAATAACGAGGAATAAGCAAATAACGGAAAGTGAGGGATTCGAACCCTCGAGACGCTTGTGGCGCCTACACGCTTTCCAGGCGTGCTCCTTCGGCCAACTCGGACAACTTTCCATATTAAAAAAACAGAAGCGATATTTCACTTCTGTTTGTATGACCCCGACGGGACTCGAACCCGTGTTACCGCCGTGAAAGGGCGGTGTCTTAACCGCTTGACCACGGGGCCATGGCTCCACAGGTAGGACTCGAACCTACGACCGATCGGTTAACAGCCGATAGCTCTACCACTGAGCTACTGTGGATTAATATAATGGAGCGGGTGATGGGAATCGAACCCACAACATCAGCTTGGAAGGCTGAGGTTTTGCCATTAAACTACACCCGCATATGATAATGATTAAAGGGGCGGATGATGGGAATCGAACCCACGCGTGTCGGAACCACAATCCGATGCGTTAACCACTTCGCCACATCCGCCAAGGGCAAATCAGAAATGGTTCAGGACAGAGTCGAACTGCCGACACATGGAGCTTCAATCCATTGCTCTACCAACTGAGCTACTGAACCATAATGGCGGTCCCGACGGGAATCGAACCCGCGATCTCCTGCGTGACAGGCAGGCGTGTTAACCGCTACACTACGGGACCTATTATGTAATTGCGGGAGGCGGATTTGAACCACCGACCTTCGGGTTATGAGCCCGACGAGCTACCGAACTGCTCCATCCCGCGTTAATATTATTTAATACGCCTACCTCATTAATATAGCATATATCTTAATATCAAGTCAATATATTTTTATAATTTATTTACATTTATTTAATTATTGCTTAAAGAAGATATGTAATACTTGCTATTTGAACTCGGCTAACTTGTAAGACTTTTACAGTATATAAATTTTTAGCACTAACGTCAATAACTTATTGAAAGAAATTTGTGTAAAAACGCAATATATACCATATTTTTTTAATTTTTGTGCTTTATTTATATTTTTTCTTTGTTTTCTTTACATTATTAATTTTACGCGTCCCCTATTCCTTATCTGATTCTATTTCAAAGTAGCGTGCTCTTATTCACTTCATTAAAAACGCACGACTTTAAATTCCTAAATAATACATTCAAGCAACGTAAATGACCTTTTCTTTATGATTATTTACGTTGTCATTAACTTCTGCATTTTACTTTGTAATTTGGTAAACGTACCAAATCCATCACTATCCATAAAATGTCCGCCGTGATCTGTTATCCTACATGTCCCACCTAGCGTGTCCATGAGTCTCTTTGTTTCTTTATAGGAAACATATTGATCATCTTTTGAACATAAACCATAAAAATGATCCACTTTAGATTTTACTTTTTCATAATCTATCGATTCATCTTTCAGTTTTATATTTTCATCGATATCTTTAGCATCATCTTTAAATCCCGAAATACTAAAAAGCCCTTCTATACTTTGAATATCTTTACATTCTAGGTATTTTAAAGCAGCTAATGTGCCAAATCCATGCGTAACAAAGTATGTTTCATATTTTCGAATATGTATTTGTTGTTCCATTTCGTCTACCCATTGTTGAAGATTATCATTTGTGTCAACTGCAATATTAAAAATATTTACGCGATAACCTTCAATCGTTAAATTATTTGCTAACCACTCATACCAGTGGTTTGTTGAATCTCCATATTTAGAATGTACTATAATTATATCTGTCATTATTAATTCCCCCACGGAGTAAAAGAGTTACCTTTCCTTATTGATACTCAATGCTAACTTTTTGTATACTCAATTCGTTCTTTAGGCAAAGTCACATCTTATTTCATAACTCTTAAAATCCTTAGCATTTAATTTTTAGTATCTCATAAATTTAATGAGTTTTAAAATCTCATAATAAAAAAACATCACCCTTTTTAATAATTAAATTAAATCGAGTAATGTTTTTTAATCTATTATTCTATTTCATTTAATAGAGATTCAACCGCATCTTTACCTTGTTGTATACAATCCGGTAAACCTACCGCTTCAAATGAAGCACCTGTTATTCTTAATTTTGGATAATTTTTAATAATGTGTGACTGAATATCTTTAACTTTATCGATATGACCCACTCTATATTGTGGCATACTCTGTGGTAATCGGTTTACAATACTGAATTCAGGATCGCCATTAATATTCATCATTTTATTTAAATCGTTTCTTACTATCGACACGATTTCATCGTCGTTATGAGCATCTAATGTAGTGTCACCTGGTTTACCTACGTAAGCACGCAACAATACTTTACCTTCTGGTGTTGTGAATGGCCATTTTTTACTTGTCCAAGTACAAGCTGTAATTGTCGTATTGCTCGTACGTGCAATAACAAACCCTGTGCCGTCGTACGTGTTTTCAATGTCTTTTTCATCAAATGCCAATACAACTGTAGCAACTGACGTAGATTGCATTTCTTTAAAGTAATCAAACGCTGGATCATTCTCGAACCATTTTATAAAAGTTTGGTGTGGTGTTGTAACTAATACCCCATCGAAAGCAATCTTTTGATTAGTAAAGTGTAAATGATAATGTTTCTGAGATTGAGTAATATCATTTACTCTAGTATTATATACAATCTTTACTCCTTGGTGTTCTACATATTTAGTTAAACTTTCAATAAATGAACTTAATCCATTTTTAAATTGTCTAAATTGACCTTTCGGGGCACCAGGATAAAGCTGTCTTTGCTGTTGGCGCTGTATCTTCTCATATTTCATCCCTTTAATTAAGCTACCGAATTGCTCTTCTCTCTGCTTAAATTCAGGGAAGGTACTCATTAAACTTAAGTCATCTATATTTGTGCCGTAAATACCACCCATTAATGGTTCTATGAGATTTTCAAGTACTTCATCACCTAATCTTGCTCGGAAAAAGTGTCCTACTGAAATATCATTTTCCATCTGTGTTGGACGCTTTAAATAATCTAAACCGGCTCTCAGTTTACCTATCGGTGAAATGAGTTTCGTTTGTAAAAATGGTTTCAGACTTGTCGGTATTCCCAAAATGGATCCACCTGGGATAGGATAAAGTTTATTTTTAGCATAGATATAAGATTGACCTGTTTGATTTGTAACGAGATCTGACTCTAAACCAATGTCTTTTGCGACATCTGTCATAATATGCTTTCTTCCAAGATACGATTCAGGTCCCAGTTCAATCGTGTAGCCGTCTTTTCTATATGTTTGAATCTTACCACCTGTTCTATTTGTCGCTTCGTAAATTGTTACGTCAATGTCAGGTCGTTGTCGTTTAATGTAGTATGCACTTGTTAACCCAGTGATCCCTGCACCTATAATTGCAATTTCCGTCATCAACAAGCTCCTTTCTTAATAGACAGATTTAATTTCTTCAACGATGGCGCCTATAAATAAAGGATCTGTGTTAGGCATTACAGGACGATAATAGTTCGCACCTATTTCATCACACACTACTTTACATTCGTAGTCATTATCATATAATACTTCTAAATGTTCACACACAAATCCAACCGGTGTATATATAAAATGTTTATAACCGTGTTGCTCATAGAGTGATTTCGTTAAATATTGAACATCAGGTCCTAACCAAGGTGTGCCTGTATTACCTTCAGACTGCCAACCTTCTGCAACATGTTTAATATGCGTATTCTGTTCAAGGAGTTGGGCAGTTTCATGTAATTCTGTTGGGTATGGGTCGTTATTTCTTTCAATTAGCCCTTTTGGTAAGCTATGCGCAGAAACCACTAATACAGTATCATCATGCTCTTCTTGAGGTATTTGACTTAACGTTTCATTAATTTTCTCTGACCAGTATTGTATAAATTGAGGTTGGTGATAATAATGTTGAACGTGCGTTAATGTTATACCATATTTGTCAGCTTCTTGTTCGGCACGCGTATCATAAGATCCTACTGAAAAGCTAGAATAATGTGGAGCGAGTACTACTGTTACCGCTTCTGTAATACCATCTTCATGCATAGATTGTACGGCATCTTCGATAAATGGATGGATATGTTTTAGACCAATGTAAAGTTTAAATTCAACATCTGAATATGTTTCATTTAAGGCTTCACATAATGCATTTGCTTGATTATTAGTAATTCGAGCTAAAGGAGAAAGTCCCCCTATAAATTCATAACGTGCTTTCAAATCTTCAATTTCTTCAGTTGATGGTTTCTTACCATGTCTAATATCTGTGTAATATGCTTCTATATCACTTTCTTTATACGGCGTACCGTATGCCATAACTAATAAGCCTATGCGCTTTTTCATTTTCAAATCATCCTTCAAATAAATTTAATGTATTCTCGTTATCTTTGTGTATAGTTATGCACAAACTCAGTAATCTTTCTTAACGTCTCAGGTTTAACTTCTGGGAATACACCATGGCCTAAATTGAAAATGTGTTTCCCATGAGCTACACCTTCATCTAAGATAGGTTTTAATCTTTCTTCAATAACATTCCATGGTGCGAGTAGTAATGACGGATCTAAATTACCTTGTAATGTTTTAGTGATGTCTAAATCGTGTGCATCTTGAATTGTATATCTCCAATCCAAACCTAATACATCGATAGGTAAATCGTTCCATTCATTGATTAAATGGCTTGCACCCACACCAAACAAGATAACAGGTACATCATGTTGCGCTTTAATTCCATTGATCAGTTTATTCATAGACGGCTTAATATAATATCTGTAGTCTTCAACATTAAGTGCCCCTACCCATGAGTCGAAGATTTGGATTAACTCTGCACCTGCTTTGATTTGTGCGTTAACGTATGTGATAGACATTTCAACTAAATGATCCATCAATGCAAACCAAGTTGCTTCATCGCTGTACATCATAGCCTTTGTATGATTGTAATTTTTTGATGGGCCACCTTCTATCATATAACTCGCTAGAGTAAATGGTGCGCCTGTAAATCCTATTAATGGTACGTTTAATTTTTCTTCTGTAAGTAACTTAATTGTATCTAGTACATAAGGAACATCTCTTTGAGGATCAATTTTCCCTAATTTCTCTACATCTTGAATATTTTTAATAGGATTTTGAATAACGGGGCCAATACCTGATTTAATATCTACGTCTACACCAATAGGTTTTAGTGGTGTCATGATATCTTTATATAATACTGCAGCATCTGTATTGTAATTATCTACAGGAAGATGTGTCACATATGCACATAACTCTGGTTGATGCGTAATTTCAAATAATGAATATTTTTCTTTTAACTTTCTATATTCAGGTTGAGAGCGTCCTGCTTGTCGCATAAACCATACAGGCGTATGTGAAACTTCCTCTCCCTGAATCATCTTTAAAATTGTATTGTTTTTGCTATGCACCTTAAGATCCTCCTACATTATAATCATTCTTATTTATAATATCATATGTTATTATGTTCGTATTTCGTCATGCTTAAATGTCATAAAAAATTCATACTCAATAAATAATGTCACACTATTTAAAAATCTTTTACCTTCTATCAAGAATCTATTATAATATAAGCTAGCAAATATATGTATATATTGGGAAAATTAAACTAAATATAGTAAAGTATAATTGTTACATACAAATAATGGAGAATAACAAGGGGGATAACGATATGAAACTATATGCTTCTTATGGTACCTTTGGTTATTTGAATCAGATAAGAATCAATAACCCAGACCATGAATTACTACAATTTTCAGCTTCAGATTCTTCAGTAATTATTGAAGAAACTGATACTACAACAGCTTTAAAACAACCTATTGAATATGACATCTTACAATCAGAAGGTGAATTAAACGAAGACCATTTCTATTCTGTCATCTTCGTCCCTACTACTGATGACCATGCATATCAATTAGAGAAGAAATTAATGAATGTAACAGCTGATTTCCAACAATTTGCGGGTTATCGTAGTTATCGTTTATTAAAACCTAACCAAGGTTTAACATATAAGGTTTACTTTGGTTTTAACAAAAGAGCCGACTATGAAGACTTTAAATCATCAACAGTATTTAATGACAATTTTGCTAAGACGGCATTAAGTCAATTTTTCGGTGCAAGCGGGCAACATTCAAGTTATTTCGAAAGATATTTATATCCAATCGAACATTAATCTTTGTTGACCATCTTTTAAAATATTATATTCAATATAAATACAATATTAAAAAGCAGTGAAGCTTTCTACATTAATAGATAACTTCACTGCTTTTATTTTATATAATTGAAACATTATTTATAGATGGAAATATAATTTAGTCTCTCAATAACGTTTCTTGGTACTGTAACTTTTTAATCACGCTTCTTATAGTTAACCATCCTACGATAAAGAACACTATACCTCCATATGCATAGATAGGATTTACAATCGCATAAACAATAGTGAATAATATACCTAAAATTACCATTAATCGTAATAAAAATTGGTGGTAACCTTTAATCACTTTCGTATCGCTAACAGGCCAAACTTGAGGCCATAAACCGTAAGCTTGTTGCGTATAAAATTGTGCCATCTGTAATAAGATAATATACATAAACAATCCGCCAATCACTAATGTAACAATAGGTTGTTGTAACCATATCATTAAGATCAATGCAATCACAACGAGCCTTAATATAATGTGAAAGGCATCCTTACCTCTTGCAAAACTTCTTGTAAATAAATATAAGTACATGTGATTCTCATTAAATTTCTTCGTACTTGGTGTGCGTAATATAGGATCCAAATAACTTCTGCGGACTGCTGTTTCTTTTAAATGTTTAACATCAGTGAACATATTTACAAATTTGTAGTAATTCATATGGTGCTGTTGTTCAGATTTAATCATACGTTCCCATGGGAATAACTGTTTTATATTAATCTTTTTCAATATTAAAATTAATCCTATCAGTAGTAAAATCGTACTTAAACCTGAAATATTTTTAGGTCCCAACACTACAAAATACCCTGATGTAAAGATAATGAATAATAATAAATATAAAGACCAAGTTTCAAGTCTATAACGATACCATTGCCATTTAAGTAATAAACCTAAATATGGCAAGATTAATGCTAATATCGCAAACATGATATAGAAACCATACGATTTACCATTGATTACATAAAACAATGGAAACAATACGATAATCATTATGATTTGGATAGGCAGCCTTAAAAAATAACTATAAATCAAACTAGATTTCATATAATCTGACATATGTTTTTCAAATGGTAATAAGAATAGACGGTCTGCATCTTTAAGTAATGTACGTAATGGAAACATTGAAGTAATTGCTAACACTAAACTCGCAATTAACGCATAATTAATACCTTTCGGGATATGCTTTAACCAGCCACCGTATCCCATTATAAAAGCACCTAGCATAATAACGATAAAAACAGAAAAATGACCATTAAATATAAACTTATTATAGTAGCGTTTTTCTTTATTGATGGCCTGACGACGTTCGTTAAATAACTGCTTTGCATCCAGACTACTCATTATGCTTGGCCACCTTGCGTAACATGAATATAAATTTCATCTAATGTTTTGTCATGTAATCCTGTTTGTGTGCGCAACTCATCTAAATCACCGAACGCCACTATCTCACCTTTATCCATAATAATAAATCGATCACAATATCGTTCAGCTGTTGCAAGTATATGCGTACTCATTAATACAGTTCTATCTTCTTTTTTCTTTTCTACCATTAAATTTAACATCGATTGAATACCTAGTGGATCTAAGCCTAAGAAAGGCTCATCAATAATGTATAGTTCAGGATCTACGATAAATGCACAAATGATCATTACCTTTTGTTTCATACCTTTAGAAAAATGACTTGGGAAAATGTTCAATTCATTTTCTAAACGGAAGGTTTTAAGTAATGGTTCAGCACGTTTCATAGCTTCCTCTCTGTTTATATCATAAGCCATTGCTGTCATGTAAATATGTTCTTTCAAAGTTAATTCTTCATAAATCACTGGCGATTCTGGAATATATGATAACTTTCTTCTATACGTTTCAACATCTTGTTTTATATTAACATCGGAAATCGTCAACTCACCTTCCATTGGCGTGAGTAAACCGAGCATATGTTTTATTGTTGTACTTTTACCGGCTCCATTTAATCCAATGAGTCCTACGATTTCTCCTTTTTTGAGTTCAAAATTGATATTTTTAATAATAGGTTTTTTACCATAACCACCTGTTAGTTGCTCAACTTTCACTGTCATATGGGCACCTCCATAATTTGTATTGTACCAAAAATCAATGTTTATTCATAAATTTATATGTAAAGCACTGACGAAAATATTGTAGGAATGCTATAATATTTGTAACTATGATAAAAGGAGTGAAGATATTATGTCAGAAACTATCTTTAGCAAAATTATTGACGGTGAAATTCCAAGTCATAAAGTATATGAAGATGAATACGTATATGCATTTCTAGATATCTCACAAGTTACTAAAGGACATACATTACTTGTTCCGAAGAAACCATCTGCGAATATATTTGAAACCGATGAAGCAACGATGCAACATATTGGTGCTGCACTTCCAAAAGTTGCAAATGCGATTAAAAAAGCATTTAATCCTGATGGTTTAAATATTATACAAAATAATGGCGAGTTCGCCGATCAATCTGTCTTCCATCTTCATTTCCATTTATTACCAAGATATGAGAACGACACAGACGGTTTTGGCTATCATTGGGAAACACATGAAGATACGATCGATGATGATATGAAAGCTCAACTTGCAAAAGAAATTGCTAACCAATTCAACTAAAATGCTTATTATCCAACGAAAATGGGTATATAAAAAATATTAAACAAATATGAGATTAATTAAGAAATGAGGAGAATTGTAATGAGAACAGCTCAAATTATATTAGGTGTGACTGCAGGTTTAGCAACTGGTCTTGGCGTTGCAATGATGAACCGTGACAATAAACAAGATGCTGATCGCCAATTAAAAGTAAAACGTCCTGCTGGCGCTGAATCAGAATTCACAAGAGAAATTGATACGATTAAACAAAATATCAACGATATTATGAATTACGTAAATCAAATAAAAACTGAAGGTACTGAGTTCGGTAACTCTATCGGTGACGAAGTTAAGACAATGATTGGTGATTTCAAAGCGGATATCGATCCAAATATTAACCGTCTACAATCTCATGTTGAAAATCTTCAAAACCGTGGTGAAGAAATTAGTAATACTTTCCAAAAAGATAAGTAATTGATTTACTCCTTTAAATATAATTAAAAATTACTGGATATCGCTAATGAGCTAGAGCGATATTCAGTATTTTTAATGGGAAAATTGAATGATTTGACATCAGTGATCATTTTAGTCTTGACGTTTGATACATTAAGATAGATAATACTTGAGTACAATTAATAATGGTTAGGAAAGGAGTATGGAGATCATGTATCTTTGTTCTCGTCAGGTCGATATTAACGCACGATTCGGGTTGCCTAGAATTGCATTTCTCAGTTTTGCTACTACTATAATTTCATTTTTAATCGCATATGAAATTCTATACTTCTTTTCAGATACGAAATCAACGGATCAACATTTCATATTATTTTTAATTGCAGTATTTTTGTTATATCCATTTCATAAATTTATACATTTAGTATTTCTAAGTCCATATTATAAACATTTCAAATCATACAAATTATCGAAAAATTCCAATGTGCCCTTTTATAATGTTTACGTGAATACACCAGTGAATAAATACTATTTTTGTTTTGCATTACTAACACCATTATTCGTAATCACTGCTTTATGTATCTATGCAACTTTTTTATTCACGGCTTACGGTCACTATTTTATGTTTTTAATCGCATTAAATTTAGGTTATTCAATAATGGATTTACTATATATAAAGGTTATCATCCTTTCTAATGAAGGTACACATATTGAAGAACATCAAACAGGCATCAATATTTTAAGTAAAGTGAATTCCAAGCAACACGCATTACACAAATAAAAATACCGTTTACTAAAGCAGAACTTGTAATCATTAATTTGATGATTACAAGTTCTGCTTTTTTATCTTTAAAGTTGAGGTATTTCGTTTTAAATATAATCATTATTAAAATGTCAAAAAAATCATAATTTTCTACTACAATAGTCTGAGATACTATGTTTCTAATTGGTGTATCGCAATTAATATGTTATATTTACCTTGTTATTCTTACAAAAGGAGTTTCCAACTATGAAATCATTTAAAAAAGTCGTACTTCCATTAACTGCTAGTGCATTATTATTAGGCGCGTGTGGTAATAATGCTACAGATTCGAAAGATAACACACTCATTTCATCTAAAGCTGGTAATGTTAAAGTTGAAGATGTCATGAATAAAATGGGTGACGAACAAGTTGCAAATAGTTCTTTCTCAATCTTATTAAACAAATTATTAGCTGATAAATATAAAGATAAGGTTGATACAAAAGATATTGATAAAGAAATTAAGAAAGAACAAAAGCAATATGGTGGCAAAGATCAATTTGAAAGCATGTTAAAACAACAAAAAATGTCATTAGATGATTATAAGGAACAAAAGAAATTACAAGCGTATCAAAAAGAATTACTTAACGACAAAGTTAAAGTTTCAGATAAAGAAATCAAAGATGACACTAAAAAAGCATCACATATCTTAATTAAAGTAAAAGAAAACAAAGATGATAAAGAAGGTTTATCAGATAAAAAGGCTAAAGCCAAAGCTGAAGAAATTCAAAAGAAAGTTTCTAAAGACCCAGACAAATTTGGTGAAATTGCCAAAGAAGAATCTAAAGATACATCATCAGCTAAGAAAAATGGTAGTTTAGGTTATGTCATTAAAGGTCAAATGGATGACAAATTTGAAAAAGCTTTATTCAAGCTTAAGCAAGGTGAAGTTTCTAAAGTCATTAAGACAGATTACGGTTACCATATTATTAAAGCCGATAAAGAAAATGACTTTAAAGATGAAAAGAGCAAGCTAAAATCTCAAATCTTACAACAAAAAGTACAAAAAGATCCTAAACTGTTAACAGATGCATACAAAGATTTACTTAAAGAATATAAAGTAGATTATAAAGATAGAGATATTAAAAAAGCTATTGAAAATTCTATTCTTGACCCTGACAAAATCAAACAACAACAGCAACAGCAGCAACAACAACAAGCAATGCAACAACAAGGTGGAGGCGCCGCTTCAGGAGGAGCTTCAGGCCTATCAGCAAGTCAATAACACGAAAAAAACTGAGACATTACTCAATGTCTCAGTTTTTTATTCATTATTAATATAAAATAACCCCTATTGCTATACCAATGAGTACAATTGACCAAGATGGCCATTTAAAATGCATCAACAAAACAAACATTACACTAGCTAAAACAAAATCCAGTTCCTTTTTTATTGTTGAAATCCATATTGGTGAATAGAACGCAGCTATTAAAATCCCTACCACACCAGCACTGATACCAGTTAAGAAACCATCAATATATTTATTGGACTTGATATCTTCCCAAAAAGGTAGAATGCCAAATAGCAATAGAAATGCGGGTAAGAAAATCGCAATAGTTGCTACGACACCACCGACAATACCTTCTATATTAGTACCGATATATGATGCAAAAGTAAATAATGGTCCTGGAACACCTTGGGCCGCAGCATAACCAGCTATAAAATCATCTTTAGAAATTAACCCAGCCGGCACAAGTTCCTTTTCTAATAAAGGTAAAACAACATGCCCTCCCCCAAAAACGAGTGCGCCTGCACGATAAAAACTATCGAACATGATGATCCACACGTTTTGGAATATTGTGCGAAAAATAGGTAGAATAATTAATAAAGCAAAATACAAACTTATTGATATAACACCGAACAATTTTGGAATGCGAATTTGTTTAGAATATGTCGCTGGATGATCACTTTTTCTTAAAAAGATTAATCCATATAATCCTGTTAAAGTTAACGCTACAATTTGTATAAGTATGTGATGCACTAATAAAGTAATTGCTAATACAAACAAAGCGAGTAAAATTTTTGATTTTGTATTTGTTAATTTTTTACTCATACCTAAAATTGCTTGAGCCACAACAGCAACCGCAACTAACTTCAAACCTTGTATCCAAGATGTACTCATATCAGTACCATTCATTACCACTGCAAAAATAATAAGTATGACTACCGAGGGCATCGTAAAAGCAAGAAATGATAATATCCCACCTATTAAACCTCCCCTTATAGTACCGATACCTATACCAACTTGACTACTCGCGGGCCCCGGTAAAAATTGACATAAAGCCACCAGGTCTGAATATTCTTTTTCGTTTAACCATTTCCTCTTTTTTACATATTCATCATAAAAATATCCTAAATGTGCTGTAGGTCCGCCAAAAGAAATACATCCGAGCTTAAGCGCTACTAAAAAGATTTGTATGTATTTGTACATTATTTATCCCCTTAAGTGTTTTGAAATGACATTCATTAATACTTATGATCCCCTTCAAATATCAAATTCAGTTATTGTAATTTGATTTTATGTGTATTTTGATAGTAAGTCAATTTAATTTTAAGCAATTCACTAGCTTATTTATATCGCTAATTTTATAAAAATGGTCCCATTATATAAAAAGAGGTTTATACACATTTCTCTGTGTATAAACCTCTTGCATATTTAGTACTTAATCCATTGTTTTCGGATTATAGAATTGACGTCCTTCTAAACCAAAAATACGTTCTGTAAATTGTCCTTCATCTGTTTTCTTGAATGCTTTTTCAAACATATTCATTTTAGCATCAATATTATCTATGAAGAAGAGTATCTCAGCTTCTTTTAAATGTGGCATTTTTGGTGAACCGAATTCCATTTTACCGTGGTGAGCTAAGATCATATGACGTAATAACATAATTTCTTCGCCATCTATGCTCAAATCTCTCGCTGCTGCAGCCACTTCATCACTTGCAATAGAAATATGGCCTAATAAATTTCCTTCGACCGTATAAGAAGTAGCCACTGGACCACTTAACTCTTTCACTTTACCCATGTCATGTAAAATAATTGCACTGTATAATAAACTACGATTCAACAATGGATAAATATCGCAAATTGATTTAGCTACACGTAACATCGTTAAAACATGGTAACTTAACCCACTTGAAAAGTTATGATGATGTGTACTTGCTGCTGGAAACGTAAAAAATGCTTCTTGATGTTTGCGTATTAAATGACGTGTAATACGCTGTAAATTGGCATTTTCAATTTCTAACATGAAATGTGAAATTTCCTCTTGTATTTCATCTGGTGTTAAAGGCGCACCATCAACAAAATCGTGAATGTTTAAATTATCTTCAGCTGTTGTTAACCTAATTTTATTAATTTTCATTTGCTTTCTACCACGATAATTAATTACATCACCAATAACATGAACAACCTTTTCTGGCACAAGTACTTTCATTTCTTCTTTCGTAACTGTCCATAGTTTCGCTTCCATGTCTCCACTTTTATCTTGTAAATAAAGCGTCATGTAATCCTTACCTTGCGCAGTTACACCTTGTGTTGCCTTGTGTATTAGAAAGTAATGATCTACCGAATCACCAGGATTAAGTTTTTCTATATTTCGCATTATTTACCGCCTTCCTTGTATTTATTTAACGTGATTATTTGTTTTGAAGGCACGCTAGTATCTTTAGCACATGTAAAGTATAAGATTTGATAATCATTTGGCATACTTCTTAAATAATTCATCATCAATTCTTTACGATGTTTATCAAAATGAACAAATGCATCGTCTACAATGATTGGGAATGGATAGTAAGGTTTTAACGTTTTGATTAAGCTTAAGCGTAAAGCAATATATAATATTTCTTTAGTAGATTGACTCAGTTCGACTGGTTCATACATTTGGCCATTAAGATGTTTCACCATTAAAACTTCGTTTGCATAAGTAACTTGTACATATTGGTTATTTGTTAAATGTGAAAAGATATGTGTTGCTTCATCTATAACATATGGCAAACGTTGGTCTTTAATTTGTCTAATATGACCATCTACTAAATTTTGCAGATAACTTAAACTTGCCCATTCTTTCGCTTCATCATTGACTTTATTCTTAAGTGTATGGAATCTATGTCTTAAATGCGCTAACGTCTTATCAGTTTCCATATCAGTAATTTGAGCTTTTAAGTCACTTACTTCAGATTGTAGCGTTAAATATTGATCATTATATTCATCCACTTGCTTAGAAAGTACTGCATTTTCATTTTCTAATTGTGCCGTAGTTTTTTCACGTAGTTATGAGCTTAATTCATAATCATAGCTTTGATTTTCTAGATAGTTAGATAAATCACTGAATCTATTTAACTGTTTGTGATATGTTTGATATTTATCATAATGACGATAATAACTTTCTTCATCAGAAACTTGAACAAATTCAAATAGCTTTGATATTACATTATTATTTTCAGTTAAACGGTCGTTTAGTTGACTTATTTCATTTTCTAATAAAGCGATTTGTTCATTGTTACGTTGACGTTTATCTAAGTTATCAATTTCTGTCTTCAACCATTGTTGAACATCATGGAATAACGATGATTCATTGAAGTAAGTAAATTGATTTTTCGTTACTTCATAAGCATGTTCGTAGAATGATTTTAATGCTCTTTCTAACTCGTTCGCATGTTGCGATAATTCCTCAACATGTTTATCATGCCCTTTAATTTTGTGCATTGTAGCGATACCATCAACCAGTAATTCATCTGACATTTTATCAGATAAATGTAGTTCTGACTTAACATCTTTAATATGTTGATCTGCTTTTTGATGTTGTTGTTGTGCGTATTTTAAATTTTTAGCTAAGTAATCGGTTTTACGTTCTAATGTTTCTTTATTTTTAATAGCATTTTGTAGCTGTTCTCGTATTCTATATTGGTCATCTAAGTCAAAGTCTAAATCGTAATTTTTTTCTAGATGATCAACTTGATGCTGTAAATCTTCTATTTCATTTGAAAATGTTTCGCTATGGCCCACTTCTTTGGATTTAACGAAAAATGTTCCTACGATAAACACGATCGCTAAAATTGAGAATATAACACCAAATAAAATAGTTGTAGACATGAATGAAAATACAGCTAAGCCAATACTTACAATCGCTAAGATAATCATTGATATGCGTAACATATTTTGCTTTTTCTCATTTTCACGTTGTTCAATATCAAATGATTCTTTCATTTTTTGGAATAAATTATTTTTTTCTCTTAATTCAAATACGCGTTTATTGTATTGCTTTTTCTTTTCGAATGTCTCTTCTGGAACGATATCCGCTTCTAAAGCATTGAGTTCGTCTTCATTACTGTCTTTTTCTATCTTATTATCTTCTATGCTTCGCTCAATTTGTTGAATTGCTGCAGCTTGTTCTTGTTTCGTCTTGATTTGATCACTTACGTGACTCTTCATCGCTTCAGAACTATCAACATCATGATGTACAGTATCCCAACCAATATTAAATTGTAACCCTGATTTTTCACGTTCTTTATCATTAATTTCTTTTTTAATATTCTTTAATTCAAATTCTTTTTGTTTGACCTCATTTTCTTGTTGTTGCAAATGTTTAAATGCATCAATATCCATTTGATGAGGTTCGTTGATTCTCTCATTTTCCGATTTAAGCATTGCTAACTTTTCTTGACGAAGTCCTAAGTCTTTTTTTAAGTTATGTGTCTGTGATTTAGCCGTTTCGTAACGGTCAATGCCTTGTTCTGGAAAATGTATTGGAGCAATATTTAAATTACCTTCCAACGTTTTCCATTCTTGCGTTTGTTCATGTAATGCTAATTCTTTTTGTTTTGATTCATGCATTTTTGATAATTGAGATAAGTTTTGTTTGAGATGATTCAATCTGCGCTCTGCTTTATCTTTATCATCAGTTAAACGTTTATAAGTTGTTAACTTTGCTTCTTCATTACGAATTTGGGACTCCAAATCTTTAAGTTGCTCGATTTGTTGATTGATAACTGGATGGCGACCATTTTTCTTATATAATGTTTCTTTCTTTTCGTTCAACAACTCTCTCATGCTAGTAAATTCTGTAGAACCTAAAGCACCGGCTTGGAGTAAATAGTTTTGTAATTGGGTTTCATCTAGTCGTTTGTGAATGTCTTGCAAACCTAACACATCAAATGAAAAGATTCCCTGATATGTACGTTTTGAAATGTAATTGAGCTCTTTTTTCAACCATGTTTCATCTTTAATCACACCGTTTGGAAGGTAAACTTTTACATCACCAGCTGCACTGCCTTTAATGCGTTCAACTTCTACAAGAGAACCATCATCTTGAATTAAAGTTAATTTGCCCCCGTATTGGTTCCCTAATCTAGGCTCTAAGCGGGGCTCATTTTCTTTTTTCGTTGGAAATCCGAATAGAATTGAATGTATAAAGGCTTGGATTGTAGATTTCCCTGTCTCATTTTCACCATAAATTTCAGTGAACTGATCATTAAAATCAATCTTCCTTTGGATAAAACGTCCATATCCATATATTTCTATTGATTTAATCTTCACGTTATTCACCCCTCATATCAGATTTTAACAATGTTTCTGCTTGTTCAATTAAGGAACGACGATCAAAATCATTGAAATTATCTAAGTACTTAGATGCCTTTGGATTTAAATAGAGATCACTCATCGCTTGTTCAAACACTTGTTGATCATCTATCAATTCTGAAGAAAATTCACTTGCAAGTGACTTAGACTCTTCATCTTTGTATTTAAATGTTAAATCTTCTATAAATACAAAGTTGTGTTCATTTTCCTCATACTCACTAATCATTTGTTCAACTTGCATTAAATCTTGTGGTGGTATTTCATTATCCACTTTTAAAACAACTTTAAGTTTATATATAGATTTTCCATATTTACGTACTTTATCTTTAAAGTTTTGAATTTCTTCAAATAACCCTTGTTTCGTAGTTTGAGTAGTTTGAATTGTTGCTTCTTCAAAACGAATAAATTGTGTCGGTATAAATTGAGTACGTAATTTTAAATCATCACCTTCAACGAGTAAGCAGCCTTTTTCTCCTAATTCTTTGAAATGACGACCTTGAATGTTACCCGGATAATGTATTTGAGGCATTTCACTTAGTTGTTGACGTTCATGTATATGCCCTAAAGCCCAATAATGATATAGCTTTTCTTTCAAATCTTCTAACCTGAACTCAGTATAACGTTCATGCGTATTGGATTTACTATATGTACCATGTAACAGACCGATATGAATACCTTTCTCTCCTTGACTTGAAGGATATGCATCTACTTTATTTTCATAGCTCGCATCATTTTGATAACTGAAACCATGTAAGTATATTTCTTCGCCATTTTTCGTTATGGTTTGGTAAGTTTCCACATTTTCCGAAAATACTGAGACATTATTAGGCCACTGAGTTGCTACGCCTGTCGATAATGGATCATGATTACCGTGGCAAACATAGACGAATATTTGCTCCTTAGCTAAACGCTCAAACTGAGACTTTAAGAATACTTCGGCTCTTAAAGTGCGATTTTCTTGATCAAACAAATCTCCTGATATTATTAGAAAATCAACTTCTTCATTTAACGCAGTATCTACAATTAACTTAAAACTTTCATATGTACTATTTTGAATATCTTCGAAAATAGACTGGCTTAGATAACTTCTGGACTTAAAAGGGCTATCCAGATGTAAATCAGCACAATGTATAAATTTAACCATACAGTACAGATCTCCTTTTTAAGGTTGATATCATATCAATTACAAATCTTGAGAGTAATAACTAGATGTTAATTATGATGATAAGGGCATAAAACTTTAGGGGATCAAGTGAATTATCTTTGAATTGTTGGGATTCTAAACCTACTTACCCCACCCTTATTGTTTCTATTCATTTTACCATAATCTAGATCATCCAGTCGATAAAACTTAAAGTGATATGAGCGATTCATTCACTTTGAACTGGTTAAATTTGAAAGTGGTACGATTTGATAAACTTGATCTAAGTAAAAATACAAAATACAAATAATATGTTTAAAATAACACTATTTATATTTCTTAAAAGATAATGGTATTGTTATATAAAAGAGGAGGAAGTATATGAAAATATCTTGGATTCTATGGTGGATTATAAGTGTGTTTTGGATAGTGGTTATTTTAAGTTTAACTATTTATTCATTGTTAAACGGCCTTACAATTAATAATCAATCAGATTTTTTTAAATTCTTTTGTTTACTCATAGGTTTATTTATATTTCCATTTATTATTCAACTTTTATGGTTAGTTATAAATATTTTGGTTAAAATTTTTAAATGATACAGATGATATTTTAATATTTACGTGTCCCAAGTATAATTGACCAAATATTTGAAGTAACCATTATAATAATATAAGTCATATTCATCTCATAAGACAGATAAAGGTCTATTCGAAAACAATTTTTCGAATAGACCTTATTAATGAATAATTAAATTTTTCTGGCTAATATTAAAAATTAGTCAGCGTAAATTTCATCTAATGGTTTAACAATGATTTGGTTAATCTCTTGGAATACTTGACTCATTTTTTGTTCAGCATTCATTAATTCAGAGATGTTAGAATCTTCTTCGATTTTTTGAGCTTGTTCTTGTGCTTTTTGTAGCTCTTCTTCGCCGATTTCTTCACCTTGCATTTGTTTTTGTTGGAAATTCAATTGAGTTTCACGGAATTCTTCAAATAAAGCTTTTGATTCTTCGTTTTCTTTTACTTTTGAATAAGCTTCTTGAATTGCTTTGTATTCGTCGCTTTCTCTTAAAGCTTGTTCTAGTTGATTTGCATGATCGTATAAATTTACTGCCATTCTGCTTCACTCCTTTTGTGTATATGTGTTTAAAACCACATCGTCATTACAATAACATAAATTATTTAGTTATACAAAAATAGCAATTACGCCTTGTAATAAACCAATAATTCCACCTAATAAGAAACCTAAAAACGTTATCAATTTTAGCTCTTTATTGGCGATACCAATAATTAATCTTTCAATATAATCAAGTTCAAAAGTATTGATTTGTTCCTCTATCATTTGTCTTAAGTTGATTTTCTTCATTATCGGTGTTAAATGTTCAGATGCGCGATCGATAATGATATTTGTAGCTTTCGAAACGACGCGTTGTTCTAGAAAATTAATAAACCCTGGCATCAATTTATTTAGAGGTTGTTGTGTTGTCTTATCAAGTTCTAAATACCCCATGATTAAATCAGTTGAAGATGCTTTAAATGATTCAAATTGAGTTTCACTTACCACTTCTTCTAGTTTTTTCGATTTTAATGTTTGATATTCATTATCTATAATTTGCTTTGCAATTTTTTTAGCTTTAGGGTGACTCGTTAAACGAATTAATTCATGTTGGATACGCTCTGCAATACTTTCTTTCGTCATAAACATTTGTAATAAACCTACAATACGACCCTTTTCCTGAAAAAAAGTATCTAGCATGGAAGAAATATCATGTGCACCTTTTTCTGATTTTAAATACACACGGGCACGATCAAATAATAAATCAGGCACCTGTTCTGATTTACTGTCTAACACCTTTTCTATTTCATTAGGTATGATAGATGCAATAGTTGCGGATCTATGGTTTTCATAAAATGAACTTAACTTACTTGAGATAAACGGGTGTAGATGTTGAGATGAAACTTGATCTAAATCAATATTCAGTTCTTCCGTTAAATAACTAATCGTCACATGATCTTGTTTCAATTTCGAAATTTGCTTTAATAATAAATCTTCAATAGCTTCTCTTGAAGATGGTGCATTTAATTTTGACTTTATCAATGATTCTGTAAGTAAATGTTCCTCTACAACTTGCCCAATTTTACTCGCAACTTCGTCTCGACGCTTAGGAATCAAACCCGGTGTAAAAGGGAGACGTTTGTTGAAAATATAATATGCTTTGTAAGGATGAAACAACATTCTAATGGCAATGACGTTAGTAACGCCACCAATAATTGCACCTATGATCATCATAAATACAACAAGTAATATCGCGGTCATAAAATGGTAACCCCTTTTTATTTTTTAATTGAATGTAAATATTTTAGTGCATTTCCATTGTTACATTGTATAACATTCAACAGTTCAATGTATAAAATTTGGCATTGTATTCGTCTTATTTATACATAAAACTATACAACTTTAAATAGCTGTTCAGTATACCTAAACTTAATTACATGTAAAAGCATTTTCAAATAAAAAAATCCAAGATGATAACGTAACATCACCTTGGAATTCCCTTAATTATAAAAAGATTTAATCTTTCAGTAACCTTCTAGCTAAAAAAGCTTTATAAACTAACTATTCTAATTCTAGCCAAATTAAACGTTAATAAAATAATGATTTCATTACGTTTTTAAAATGTGATTAAATCATTCAAATAAAGTTGCCTTACTATATGAAGTATTTACATAAATAATGATTCTTCTATCACAAGATTTCTAGAATTACACATGCATTAATTCTTCTTTAGAAATTCTGTTGAAATAAGTTTCTGATTCTCTTAATTTTGAAGTACCGAAGATTGGTTGTGTTTCTTGGTTAAGTACTCTGAAGATATTACTTATTTTGTTACTTTGCAAAATATAGCCATTTCGTTTCTCTTCAGTATTCCAGTAAATATCACTCGTAGTTGAGTGGTTTGGGTATGCACAATGGTTACGAGAAATCGTTTGAACCATTTCTAAAGGATCACAACCAAATGTACTATTTAATACATCAGAATCTCTAAATAAAGCACAAATTGACACGCATGTTGTCCAGTTAGGTAATACTCTTTCTTTTTCAATTTGAACTAACGTCTTTTTAGATAGTCCAATTGTTTGGGCCATTGTATCTTGCGTATACCCCGCTTCGATACGGACCATTTTAAATTTTGTTTGAATTAAATCTGTAAAACTCTGTCTATCCATTTCTGTAATCTACCTTTCGTATAAAGAATATTTTATCCGGATACAAGAAATTGCAATAATACACGTTTCTTGAAACACAAATTACATCTTAATACATATTGAATTAAAATAAAAGAGTGAAATGCAATTTTTGTTGATTTTCAATCAATCACATAATTGTCTAAATAATCAATCTTATAGCCGGATTTTAAAACAATTGTTTACGTGCACGAATTAAGAAGTTTGTACAATCGTATTCATAAATTAATTATTATAAAAAGTACGTAGACCAATAACTTCTCAAATCACAAACTCTTATAATTATAACGCAAAATCACTCAAAACTACACATAAATTGAAAATTGACGTGAATTCGTCAAAAAATATTATTTTATTTTACATTATTCTGAAACTTCCTTATAATTTTAACTACTTTAGATGAAGGTGGTTAAATTTTTATGAAAGATAAATACATATTATTAGCAAGTTGCTCTGATAGAGTTGGTATCACTTCTCTTATCACAGATCTTATGGCTGAATATCAATCTAATATTTTACATTTAGATCATTTTACAGAATATGATAATAATGAAGATTCAAATGGAAAACTCTATTTACGTTTTGAATTTGAAAAGGCTCCAGGTCTTAAAGAAGCATTGTCATCAGCTTTATCAGATAATCAAATTGAATACAGTATATTTGATGGTAATGAAAAAACTAAAATAGCATTATTTGTTTCAAAAGAAGATCATGCATTTAATGAGGTATTGTTAAGAGTACAACGTGGAGAATTTCCAGCAGAAATTGTTTGTGTTGTAAGTAACCATACAAATAACAAACATTTTGCAGATGCATTTAATATCCCTTTTTATCATATACCAGTCAATAAAGATTCAAAATCTGCTGCCGAATCTAAAATGATAGAAATTTGTAAAGAACACAATGTGGATTTAATTGTATTAGCTAAATATATGCAAATTCTGTCAGATGACTTCGTCAGTCACTATCCAAACCAAATCATAAATATTCATCATTCATTTTTACCATCGTTTATCGGCGCAAATCCGTATAAACAAGCATGGGATCGAGGCGTTAAAATCGTTGGTGCTACAGGTCATTACGTAACTTCAGATTTAGATGAAGGACCAATTATCGATCAAGATGTAACTAGAATTAACCATCGTTACAATGTAAAAGCATTACGTAAAAAAGGACGACATGTTGAATCAAGAGTGCTCGCAAATGCAGTAGAACTACATGTTCAACATAAAGTTATTGTCACAGAAGGTAATAAAACAATTGTCTTTTAATCATCAATTAAAATAGATATTTTGTTTATACAAAATAAGCGAGGTCAAGACGTTAAAAATGGATTTTGAGTCTTATCGAATTATGTATAAAAACTCAAATCTACTTCGTCTTAACCTCGTATTTATTTAATCTTTTGAAACTTGAATGAACGAATTAATAATGTACATCTAATTCTACTTCATCGTAATTATCTACTGCGTTAGATAAATATAGATGGGTTCTCAAAGTAATCTTGTTCGGTTTATTCTTTAATGAGTCAGAGTCAAATTGTACTGAAAAATCTTTTTCCAAAGATTCATTGGGCGGAATGTCATAAACATCTTCAATTTCATACGTAGAAATGATGTTATCTAATTGTTTAAAGTCACTTGTTTCATCAGTATTTTCTATCTTTTCAACTAATTCAATTTTAATTTTATGTATCGTTTCTTCCGTTTCACAACCTTCAATGAGAATTATTCCATCTAATCGTTCCCCTACTTGTATGTCTTTTTGCTTTACTTTAGTCTTAACGCTAACGTCGTTAACTCCAAAAGCGCTTAAAATATTTTCAAACATTATATCACCTCATAGTTCTGCTACCCCATTCAATTGACTTCAACCGTTATATTTAATATTAAACAACATATAATTTATCTTTAAAAATGATGTATCTCCATTTTATAGGTTTTCTTTTATAATTGATAGATCACTGTTATAATTTACTACTGACGAACATTATGAAAGGTTGTTTCCATGAAAAATAAATATTTATATTTTCTTTTACTATCCCCTATTTTTCTAGCAGGTTGTAACTATTCATCAGAAGAAAGTAAGAATGGCTTTTTCGGACAAACTTTTATAAAACCAATGGAAGGTTTATTACATTGGTTTGCAAGTATATTTAACAATAACTTTGGATTAGCCATCATCGCAATTGTACTTATTGTCCGTTTTATTATGCTACCATTTATGTTGGCACAAGCTAAAAATGGTCAAATGATGCGTAAAAAAATGGATATTGTTAAACCTGAAATGGATGAAGTTCAGGAAAAAGTAAAACGTGCAAGAACACAAGATGAAAAAATGGCAGCAAACCAAGAAATGATGGAAAAATATAAAGAATTTGATATGAACCCAATGAAAACTATGCTTGGGTGTTTACCATTACTTGTACAAATGCCTATTTTATTTGCACTCTATTCAATTTTAAAGTGGCCATCAGGAGATTTAAAATCACATTCACATTTCTTATGGTTTGATTTAACACAAACAGATATATTAATGACAATAATCGCAGGTCTACTCTATATTGTTCAACCACTTGTAAATTTAGAACAAATGCCGAAAGAACAAAAATCTATGGGTTATATGATGATGGTGATTTCACCAATTTTCATTATTTTTGTATCTCTTCAATCACCTTCAGCCTTAGCATTATATTGGGCTGTCAATGCGGCATTCCTTGTAACACAAACGTATATTGCTAATAAAATTTATTCAAAAGTTGCTACAGAAGAAGCTGAAAAATTACGTGCCAAAATTGATAACAAAAAGAAGAAAAACAAAGGCACAAGAAATAAAGGTAAAACAATTAGTACGAAAAAGAAATAACTTTAGCATACTTAAATAGATAAAAAACCCACTAATGTAAATACATTAGTGGGTTTTGTCATTTTTAGCTTATTTGAATAATACACCTAAAACTCTGAAGAATGATTCGATTAATTCTGGTAAGCTCGCTGTCATAATTGTCGCCCTCCTTTCTAAATGGTGATTTTTAATTATTTATAACTCAATTTAGTTAACTTGTTCACTTTTAACTAAATCTTCAGCAATTCCATGCCAAAAATCTCTTAATTCAGCAGTAGTTCTCGCTGTATCCGTAGAATCTTGTCCTACAAAGTCTACGTGGTCCCAATTATGTTTGATTGGAGTAACTTGCCAGATACCTTTTTGGATATCATCTGTAGCATCTGTATATGCTTGATTAAATGGATGTTGTCCAGAAATAGTAGAAACAAGTCCATCATTAACACGCCATTCAGGATCATCTGCTTTACCAATAACATTAGCTGTTAACGCATGTTGGAAAAATAAGTTGAGATCAGCTTTTTGACGATCGAATAAAGATTTATGTGTTGATTCACCAGTATACGTTTTATAAACGATATTTGGATTTAATGAAGTACGTTGATTAAGTTCATTCGCACCTTCACGTGTTAGGTCGTGTAACGCATTATCTGTTGTTTTCCAGATTCCACTTTGCTCAGCTCGTTGCATATATTCAATAAATGATTCACCTTCGCGTTGTTTAAGGCCCCATTGACTAAGACCGAAGTCTACATTAGAAGCTGAGGTACTTCCTAATTTAATATAATCATAAAGGACTTGTCTGATGAATGCTTCATTTCCTAATTCATCTGCAGCAAGTGTACCATTATGTGGTGTCGCTAAAGTCGTAATACTAGAAACCATATTATCGTGACCACCAGCGAGTAATGGTGAAATTTCGCCGCCATGTTCCTTCTGATATTCGATTTCTTCTTGACTACCATTTCTTAATAATTCTTCTAATTGACGTACAGTTTGTCCGCCCATACTATGCGCTACTAAGTGTACTTTTTGACCTGGTTGCCAATCTTTGTATACACCTTCATATGTTTTACCATAACGATCGTGTCCATATTTCGCAGCATGTGCAGCACCGTAATCAACCGTTCCACCTTTAATGTAGTAATATAATTCAATCGCACGATCATAGTTACTACCAAACGCACTTATACTTGCTTCATGTGTTTCATATCCATTACTTTCTAAATCTTCACGGATATTTAATTTATCTCCACCCCAATAGTGAGTCATGCCGATTGGGTTATTGTCATCTGTATAGCCGTTAAAGCCATGCACTAAAATGATTGGGTCTTCATTTTTATATTCACCTTGTTTTGCAGTTTTGCCAGGCTGAACGTCAGTTGCTTCTGCAGTTGTGTTCGATGATTGATCACGCGTTGTAGCTACTGCATTTTCTTTTAATGTGCTTAGCGCTTGATCTTGTTCTTTCTTATCATTGTTAACAGGTGAAGTCGTACTTGGTTGTTGATTTTCTAATTGATTTAGAGAGATAGGATTACTGTCGTTCGAAGCATTTTCACTTAAATTTGTGTTCGATTCTGTTAAGTTATTGTCTTTAACAGAATTTGTATTTTGGTCCTCTTTAGATGGTTGGACTTCTTCAGAGGTTGGAACCTCTTGTGTTGTGCTGTCTTCTTCTGTACTTTGTTCAGATGTCTTTGGCTCTTCTTCTGTTGCGTCATCTTCTTCTGTACTTTGTTCAGATGTCTTTGGCTCTTCTTGTGTTGCGGCATTTTCTACTGTGCTTTGTTCAGATGATTTTGGTTCTACTTGCGTTGTGTTATTTTCTTCTGTGCTTTGTTCAGATGATTTCGCTTCTTCTTGTGTTGTGTTATCTTCTTCTGTGTTTTGCTCAGATGTCTTTGGTTCTTCTTGTGCTGTGTTAGCCTTTTCTGGGTTTTGCTCAGATGATTTCGCTTCTTCTTGTGTTGTGCTAGTTTCTTCTGAATTTACATTTTGCTTTTGTTCTGATTGTGTTGCTTCATTATTAGAATTTGTCGCGGTATTAGAAGTGGGAGTGTCTTCTAATTGATTTGTTTTCGTTGAATTTTGTTGAGTGTTTTCATTTTCTGCAGTTTCGTTACTCGTAACTGACTTGGCTTTTTTATGTATCTGTTGCGTTTCGCCAGTTGGGTTTGCATCATTAGTTTCAGCAGCATCTGCATGACCCACACTAAAGAATAAAGTACCAATTAATATTGACGCTGCGCCCATACTATATTTACGTATACTGTATTTGTTTTGCCTTTTTTTCATAAAAAACACCTCTAATATTCATTTTTAATTGTAGTAAAAATTCCTTTATACAAATAAATTTAAAATTAAGCGGGGTAATAACTCGAAAAATTTACCGAATAGTTCTTTCATCTTACTTCCTCCTTTTATGTAAACGCTTTCACTCATAAAGATAAATTTAATTTGCAGGAAACATATTTTTACTTATAGCATTTCCTACAAATCAATCAATCACAATAATTTTGTAGTTAGGATTATAAACATTGTTCACCAATTTGTCAATATTTCAAAAACAATTAATATTTTTATTTAAAATATATATAAAAGAACCTACTTTTAAATAAAATAGGTTCTTTTTTCTTTTCTATTCAGGTTTCGCCTTTTGAGCATGTCTCATTGCTTTAACTTCCTCAGGAGTTGTTCTATTTTGAATTGCCTCTTTTTTTGTTTCTTCATCTCCACAAACTACATAATCTAGTTTATTTTTTAGTGCATCGTAACCCTGTTTGGCTACTTGAACTTTATCATTTTTATTTTTCTCGTCACCAAAAAATGTGTTATCCATTCCTGCATTGTGATGGAAATCTGTGTTAGTCGCACCTGGAAGCATGGCAGTTACATTTACGTTTTTCTCTTTTAACTCTACTCGTAATGCTTCAGAAAACATAAAACCGAATGCTTTAGATGGTCCATATACTGTTTCATAAGGTGTGGGTAGAGTAGCAGATAATGATGAAACGATTAAAATATCTCCTGATTTATTTTCTACCATATGCTTAGCTACACGCTTAGCCATATGAACTGTGCCCGAAATGTTGATATCAATTAAACGTAGTTCATCTTCCAACTTATTTTCCAAGAAGGCGCCTCCTAAACTGATACCAACATTGAGTACAGCCGCATCGACTTTTCTACCTTTCGATTCAACAAATTTCCAAAAATTTTCCACCCCTTCATAAGTAGAAGCATCAGCCTTATATGGATATGTTTTCACACCAAGTTTTTCTATTTCTTTAGCAGAATGATAAATTCTTTCACTCGAACCTGACATTGCTATATCATAATTATCTTCTGCAAATAGTTTAGCCAATTCAAAACCTAAACCTGAACTTGAACCCGTTATTAACACTAATTTTTTATTTATCATCATATACATCCTTTCTGAAATTTGTATTATTAATATACAGCTTAAAGTCTACTTTATAGCAAGGATTTTATTTATTTATATTTGAAATGTTCTTTCTTGATAGAGCTTGTCCTTTAAAGGTTGGTTTTATGTTGATAAAAATATTTAATTTATACTTGAAGACAAACTATTCCAAAGTGTAATTTTACTACAAAATATTCGTTTACATTTCTATTAACTATCAACCCATAAACATACGGATGGCACCACACTCAAAACATAATTATTTATTATTTCACGTTCCATATCATTTCCTAACTATTTTATGAAAAATATAATCATCATCGAATTATCAAGTAAAGTAGTATTAAATATAATACCAAAATTATCAAATTAGTAATAATACTTAGTTACAGAATATGAAAATAAATGAATATCATATATTTACACTTATCTATAATTTTAATCACCTTCTGTTAAAATTCTAGTCAACAAAAGCGAATATTGGTAATCTTATTATAAGATTTTTAACTTTTGTGAATTTTGAATACGAGGATGGTTTTTTTATGCAATATACAATAAAAGAAGTTTCAGAAAAAATGAATCTCCCCGCACACACAATTAGATATTACGAAAATGAAGGTTTACTCCCTTTTTTGAAACGTGATGAAAATGGCTATAGAATTTTTGACGATAGTGACTTAGGTTGGTTAGAGTTTATTTCATGTTTAAAAATTACAGGTATGTCTTTAGAAGATTTACGTAAAATAATTTTGTTAACGTATAATGAAAGTGAGGATTTTGATTCAAGAAGAAAAATTTTGCTTGAACATAGAGAAAAATTAAAAATTCAACAAGAAAATTTGAACAGAGCATTTAATAAAGTTGAAGTGAAACTAGAATATTTTAATCAGTTAGAAAAGCAATATAAAAATGACAAATTCAATAATTAATATTGCATATAAAATAATTGTTAAATATAAAATATACCGATGATTTCTATAAAGAGGTCCATAGAAAACATCGATATATTTAACTCTACTATTTATCACTTAATAATTATTTTTATACTTATGCGCTATTTTTAGTTGCAAGTTTCTTCTCTTCACTATTTGATACAATGAGTGCGCAAGCTGCGTCACCAGTAATATTTACTGAAGTTCGGGTCATATCTAGCAGTCTATCTATGCCCAATATGATACCTATAGCAGCTGGATTTAAACCTACAGCATTAAGTACCATCGCCAACATGATTAACCCAACACCAGGCACACCTGCTGTTCCTATTGAAGCGACAACAGCTACGATTACAACAGTAATTAATTGTCCCAATGATAGCTGAACTCCAGAAATTTGGGCAATAAATATGGTTGCTACACCTTGCATAATCGCTGTACCATCCATGTTTATCGTGGCACCTAAAGGTTGAACAAATGAGGCAATTTCAGGTCGAACCCCCATCTTTTTGGTGCATTCCATCGACACAGGTAACGCAGCATTTGAACTTGAAGCACTGAACCCTACTGTAATAGCAGGTATAAATGCTTTAAAGAACTTCATTGGACTATAATGGCCTAACAATTTGACTGCTGTACCATATACCACAAAGAAATGTACAAATAACGCAAGTAACACAACAAAGAAATACATTCCTAATTGCTGTATAGCTCCGAATCCGGCACCTGTAAAAGCATGTGCGACTAAACCAAATGTTCCTATTGGTGCAAACACATTCATAATCATTGTAATGATGTACATCAGGACCTCATTTGTTTGTTCGAAAAATTTATGAACGATTTGTGCTTTAGACCCAACCATAATAATTCCAATCCCTATGAAAATAGCGAAAGTAATAATTTGCAGCATATTTTCATCCGTCATAGCTTTTACAGGGTTTTTAGGGAATAAATCTATTAATGTTTGGTCAAAAGTTTGGTTTGTAGCTTCTCCTCCACTATCTTTTTTCAATGTTTGTTCATACTTATCGACATCTTTACTCTTCAATAAATCTGATTTCCCTTGTCCAGGTTGAAATAACATCGCTAATAGTAAACCGATAGTAATCGCAAGCGCTGTTGTAGTTAAAAAGAATGTAATTGTTTTTAATCCTATACCTCCCAATAATTTAGGATCACCAACTCCTATTACACCTAATACAATTGATACAAAAACAATAGGCACCACTAACATAAAGATCAAATTCAAAAATATTTGACCTATCACATTAAACACATATTTATCCAAGCCCCCAATAAAACCATTTTGGATAAACAAGTTACAAATAGATCCCACAACTATCCCTAATATAAGTGCGATAACTATTCTTAACGAAAGATGCTTTGTTTTCATAACAACACCCCCCCTATGTTTTATTAAATATAATTATATAACACAATTTGTTATTTTACACTATAATTTTCAGAAAATTTAAAAAACAGCTATGTATTTATTAGATACATAGCTGTGAATTATATTAATTTATTTTCCATTGCGTAAATCGCTGCTTGTGTACGATCTGTTACTTGAAGTTTTGCAAATATATGGCTGACATGCGTTTTTACCGTTTTTTCTGAAACAAATAAAGCTGAAGCGATTTCTTTGTTAGTTTTCCCTTTAACCATTTCTGCAAGTACTTCCGTTTCACGTTTAGATAATTTATTTGTAACATGTGGTTTCTTACTTATTGAATCAATTACACTTTGTGCTTGTGGATGTATGATTTTGTTGCCTGACACCACTTCTTTGATGGTCTGTATTAACTGTTCAGGTTGCACATCTTTCATTTCGTAGCCATCTGCTCCTTTATCAATCGCTGAAATCACATGTTCATCATCGACATAACTCGTCAGTACGAGAATTTTTATGTCGGGGTACTTTTTTTTCAAAATTTCAGTGACCTCAATACCATTCATTCCAGGCATAACTAAATCTAAAAGTACGATATCAGGATGTGGCTGCGTTTCTAAATATTTTAAAAATGATTCACCATCTGAAAATCCATCAATCACTTCTAAATCATCCACAGTAGAAAGCAAAAATTCTAAACCTTGTCTTACGATATGGTGATCATCTACTAATAAAATCCGATACATGTTTAACTTCCTTCCTATTACTTTAATGGTATATCTAGATGAATGTGGGTACCTTGATCAGGCGCTGTATCAATAGTTATTTTCCCATGAATGACTTTCACACGTTGTTTCATATTATTTAAGCCGTGCGATTGTAAGTCAACTTGATCTTCTTTAAAACCTGTCCCCTCATCTTCAATATCCACGAGTAAACGATGTTGTTGTTGATTAAGTTTTAGCAGTATAGTCGATGTGTGACTATGTTTTTTTGTATTATTCATCGCTTCTTGAATAATGCGATAAATGTTTTCTTCGATAATGTTAGGTAAATCTATAAGCCCTTCCACTTGAACATTTATTTCTAAATTGAGTAACGCACTATATTTGTTTACAGCTTGCACTAAACCATGTTCTAAACCAACTGGTTTCAATTGCCAAATTAAAGCACGCATTTCACTGACAGCTTGTTGACTTGTTTCTTCTATAACATGAAATGCTTTTTTAGAAACATCTTCTTGTGTCATTCCTAATGCTGCATGTGCTGTCAATTTAACTGAAAATAACATTTGGTTAACAGAATCATGTAAATCTCTCGCTAATCGATTACGCTCACTAATACGTGCAGCTTCTTTTTCCTGATCTGTGAGCAAGATACGTTTAATCGCTGAACCGATTTGAAATGCTACCGATTCTAATAATTCTAGATTTTCCTCACTATAATGTGTAGTATGTGGCGCCGCGACATTCAGTAAACCATATTGTTCGTCTCCGGATTTTAAAGGCACTGTCGCATGATGTGTTACGCCATCTGTTTCTTCATGATATGCTTGATTAGCCAGATTGATGCGCGAACAGTTTATAATATTAGAGGCTTTCGTTAACTTTTTATTTTGATATGCTTGTACACACCAACATGAACCTTCACACATGTATTTGCTATTTTGCTTTGTTAAGGCACCTGGTAAGGAAACGTCTGAAACGACTTCATGTTCGCCCGCTTCATCGATAAAAAAGATCCAACCTGTGGTAAAATCACTCCCCTTTATTAATGACTCCAAGGCACCTTGTAACATGCTATACGTTTCGGTTTCTTCATTTAAAAATTCAGCAATATCTTTTAATAATGCTAAGCGTGTTGGTTTTTGCATTTAACCAGTCCAATCTGTCTAGTAAATTCATTATAATTATACAATCTAATCCTTTATTTTAAAAACACTCTAATTCTATATTCATTAATATTTGAATTGGAATTGAAGATATTTTTAAAATCGTATATATGGTATGATATGAATGTAAAATTCAAGGAGGATACTATGAAATTTGAAATCCCAGAACAATATAATCAACTTACGTTGAGAAAAATTTTCCAACAACTTCAATTACCTAAAAAAGATTTACATCAGTTGAATATGTCTAAAGAAATTACAATTAACGATGCGCCAGCAAAGCTAATGTCTTCAGTAAACACTGGTGATTCAGTTTATATACCAACACCTGAGGAAGAAAGTAATTACGTGCCAAGTTATCGTTATGCAAAGATATATTATGAAGATGAGCATTTAGCGATTGTCTTAAAACCTAAAGGTGTAAAAACACATCCAAATGATTTAAAAGAAAGCAATACTTTAATGAATCATCTCATCTATACAATGGATAGTAAATATGTAGAACCGATTCATCGATTAGACCAAGAAACTGTTGGATTACTGATCGTTGCAAAAAATCCATTAATGAAGAAAATATTAGATAGAATGTTAGAAAATAATCAAATCGCCCGTATCTATAAAGCGCATGTACATAGCCTTTTACCTATCAAGGCTCAAACTATTGATAAACCAATTGGTAAAGATAAATTTCATTCCAACCGTCGAAGAGTTTCTGAAACTGGCCAAACAGCCATCACGCATATTCTAGATTCCAAGATGATTAAAGAAGGCGTATGCGAATTAGATTTAAAACTTGATACAGGTAGAACGCATCAAATCCGTGTACATTTAGCTGAAATTGGACATCCGGTCATCGGTGACCCACTTTATGGTGATTCAACTTTAAGAAAGCTACAACTAAATAGTTATAAAATAGAATTTATTCATCCTTTAACAAAACAAGAAATTTCCGTCAGTTTAGATGATGAAAAATAACAAAACACTTTCGAACTACACATCAAATACGATGTAGTAGTCGAAAGTGTTTTTTAATTTATATAACGAATAAAATAAAGAAACTATTATTTTGGTTCTACCATATTTTCAGGTTTAATCCACTCATCGAATTGTTCTTCAGTTAAATAACCTGATTGAATAGCTGATTCTTTTAATGTTAAACCTTCGCGATGTGCTTTTTTCGCAATACTTGCTGCTTTTTCGTAACCGATGTGAGGGTTTAAAGCAGTTACTAACATTAATGATTGATTTAAGTAGTTATCAATATTTTCATCAATTGGTTCAATACCAACAGCACAATTATCGTTAAATGTTTGCATACCGTCAGCTAATAAGTAGATAGACTGTAACGTATTGTGCAAAATAACTGGTTTATAAACGTTTAATTCAAAGTTACCTTGTGAACTTGCGATACCAACTGCTGAATCGTTACCCATAACTTGAACAGCTACCATTGTAAGCATTTCACATTGCGTTGGATTAACTTTACCAGGCATGATAGATGAACCTGGTTCATTTTCAGGGATTGAAATTTCCGCAAGACCCGCTCTTGGTCCTGAAGCTAACCATCTTACATCGTTAGCAATCTTCATTAAGTCTCCAGCTAATGCCTTTAATGTACCATGTAATTGAACAACTTCGTCATGCGCAGTAAGTGCGTGGAATTTATTTTCAGATGATACGAAAGGATATCCTGTATTCTCAGCAATAAATTTAGCAACTTTGTCACCAAACTCAGGATGTGCATTGATTCCAGTACCTACTGCAGTACCACCAATAGCTAAGTTTAAGATATGCGCTTTAGATTCTTTTAATAATGTTTCACATTTATCTAACATATAACGCCAACCACTGATTTCTTGTCCTAAACGGATTGGTGTTGCATCTTGTAAGTGCGTACGTCCAATTTTAATGATTTCGTGGAATTTCTTTTCTTTTTCTTCAAAAGTGTCACGTAATGACTTTAATGCTGGTTCTAATTTAGATTCCACTTCGTTATATAAAGCTACGTGCATCGCTGTTGGGAAAGTATCATTAGAGCTTTGTGATTTATTCACGTCATCATTCGGGTGAATAGATTCGTCGCTACCTTTACTCTCTAAATATTCATTTGCAACGTAACTTACAACTTCGTTAACATTCATATTACTTTGTGTACCACTACCAGTTTGCCAAACAACTAATGGGAAATGTTCATCTAATTCACCATTTAAAACTTTATCACATGCATAAACAATTGCATCTTTTTTAGCATCTGATAATTTACCGAGCTCATGGTTAGCTAAAGCTGCACCTCTTTTTAATTGAGCAAAGCCATATACTACTTCTAATGGCATTTGTTCTTTACCTACTGGGAAATTTCTTTTACTTCTTTCAGTTTGAGCACCCCAATATTTATCTGCAGGTACTTCAATTTCACCAAAAGTATCATGTTCAATTCTTACTGACATATATAATTCTCCCCTTCATTAACTTAAGTTTACACTTAGTATATCATTAACTATTTTAAAGGGGCAATTGTAATATGTAGCGTTTTCATAATCATCGTAATTTAATTTTTACTATAAAAAAATTGAGTCTGAGGCAAAAATAGATGTCTCAGACTCTTTATCAATTAGGTAGGAATTCGAAAGCCCTATTAGAACGTTCAATTTCTCCTAATTATTTTCTATCTTTTGTTATCGTCACCCCATCAAATTGGGCTTTTGCAGCTTGAATGATGCCAATAGCGGTTAAAATTAATAAGATTGCACCAATCACCATTAGAACGGGACTAATCGTAATTAAGAAACCTAATATACCCGTTAAACTTTCATAGAAACCATTTAATGGTTTAAATAGTAACACTGTCACAAACATACAACATAATACACTTATAATGACACCTGTGCGATTACTTTTTACAAATGTAGAGGCGTTCACTTGATCAACGAGACCTTGTGATAAATTAATCTGCATTTGTATGACTTTAAATAGTATCGGGAGATAGATTGCACCTATTGCCATTGGAAATCCTTTTATAGAAATTAAATTAACAATAAATGCTGCTATCATCGTATACTTCCAATAATTTTTAAGCATTTATAATAAATCTCCTTAATATAAATAATATTATCATCATAACATATTCAAATTTCTTGATGATATGTTTTATTGTTACAAGCATAAAAAAGACCTCATGATGAATTACTAACTCATCATGAAGCCTCATTTAAGAAATCATAAATCCGAACGTACTTCTGAATCATGCGTTTTATTTAATTTGTCTTCATCATTTTCTTCAGAAATTTGTTCCATTTCTTTGCCAAGTTCTACAACATCATCGTAACCGTCTACCATTTCATTTTCAGTATCAGTATGTTGATGTTCATTGTGCTTGTCAGTAGTCATATTAACACCTCACAATTTTTACTTATGCAAAGCGTGCTGTGAAATATTGTTTAACGTCTTCAGGTAAGCCTTCTGCAGCTGCTTTATCAAGCACTACGTTAACCATACGGTGTGCTTTTAAATCTGATGGTTCAAAGCTTGATTGACCGTTTTCTTCATATAATTTATGCACAACTTCTTTTTTGTCATGACCAGTAACGACTAAGATTACTTCACGAGCTGAGAATAAACCTTGCTTAACACTAATATCTAATTTACCATGTGAATCCATTGAAAGTACTTGTGTAATTAATTTACCTTTATTTTCTTTTGTTTTCATTTTGTCTTTGATAAATGATTCAGTATCTTCACCGAATGAAACGTTATAAACTTGGCTTTCAGGTACGCCTAATGCAGAAAAATATGATTTTTTATCATCATAATCTAAAATGTTTACTTGACTGAAATCAACTGCATGTCTATCAACATTTTTCTTTAATTCATCTAATACAGGTGCACTTTCTTTTGCAAGGTGGAAACCTGCGATTGTTGTTGGATTGTTATTAAATTGTTTTCTTAAAATGTCTGCAGTATATACAGCTACGTCATGTTCATTTTCTAAAACTTTAAAATTCATTGCCATATCGATTTACACTCCTCTTATTCTTTTAAGACACGTTATAGTATTATTTTTATACATACCCGTATCATTGTATAAGTAAACTAATTAGAGTCAATTACTCAAGTCTACGAATTAGCCATTTAAACTACTTACTTTCATTATACAAATTTAAACTAAATATTTCATTTATTTATTAACTTTTATTTCAAACTTGGAAAATCTTGCTGTCTTAAAACTTCATATATAATTAAAGATGCAGTATTTGATAAGTTCAGAGATCTAATATTATCATTCATTGGAATACGTAACGCAGTATTATTATAAGCGTCTTTAACCCAATCAGGTAACCCTGTCGTTTCTCTTCCAAAAATAAAATAATGATCTTGTTCCACATCAGAAAAGTCAAAATCTGAATAAATATGATCGCCAAATTTTGTGATCAAATAATAAGCTCCTTCAGTATCTTCAAAGAACGCTTCTATACTTTCATGATAAGTGATATTTACAGTATCCCAATAGTCTAATCCTGCACGTTTTAACATCTTATCATCTGTGCTAAAGCCTAATGGTTTAATTAGATGTAGGTTTGTATCAGTACCTGCACAAGTACGCGCAATTGTTCCGGTGTTACCAGGGATTTCTGGTTGAAATAATACAATATGATTTGTCATTTTTGTTATTCGCTCCTCATTTCAAGCCCTTTAATCATTTCTTGTTGGACTTCTTCTAACTCTTTATCATAATGTTGATTAATAAAAGGTCTGGCTGTTTCTCCTTGTATTTGCCCAATCGCCCAATATGCTGTGCCTCTAATCATCGGGCGTGGGTCATTGATTGCCACATCTTGTAAATCCGGGATTGCTGATTCTTCATTAAAGTGTGCTAATGCGATTATAGCATTACGCTGTATAGGTTTCTTTCCACGCCATGCACCTGCTAGATGTCCATACGTATTTTTAAACTCTTTGTTACTCATTTTCAATAATGGGACAAGTCTTGGTTTCAAGATCTCAGGTTCTAATACGATATCATCATGTTGTGTATTGATGCCTTTATTTCTAGGACAAACTTGTTGGCACGTGTCGCAGCCGTAAAGTCTATTACCAATTTTATAACGGTATTCATCTTGCAAATAGCCTTTTGTCTGGGTTAAGAAACTGATACACTTTTGACTATTTAATTGACCATCACCTACAAGTGCGCCTGTTGGACAACGATCAACACAAATCGTACAATCACCACAACTATCAAGTAGTGGGTCATCTGGCTCGAACGGGATGCTAACTAACATTTCTCCGAGGTAGGTCCATGTACCTAAATCTGGATTTATGACAAATCCATTTCTACCTACATATCCGAGCCCAGCTCTTTCTGCAACTGCTCTATCTGACAGTACGCCAGTATCTACCATCGACTGTATCTCTACATCAGGCACTCGTGATTGGAGATACTCTGCTAATTTATCCAATCTTTTTCGCATAATCGTATGATAATCTTGACCCCATGAAGCACGTGCAAACATACCTCTACGGTCTCCTCGTTTACTTCGTGGGGCACCCTTTAATTTATTTGGATAACCGACTGCAATTGCAATAATCGACCGAGCAGTTGGCAATGATAATTTAGGCTCTGTACGCAAATTTATGTCTGACTCTTCAAAACCAGAAGCATAACCTTTTTCATGATAATCAACGAGCTTTTGTTTCATCTCATCAAAAGGGTCTGCCGTTGTAAAACCAATACTATCTATACCAATTGAGTGAGCATAGTTAATTACATCTTGCTTTAATTGTTTAATATCCACTAATTTACACCCCATATTAAAAAACATACACGTGACATTTTAACACATTATTTTAAATAAAAGCATTGAGAATTTACTATTTTAAACTTGTACCTCACTCTCACTATCTATTTCTATTCTAAAATTACTCCTATATTGTTAATGATTTTTAAAGGAAATGTGAAAACTCGTAAACGTAAAAGTTGCTTATATTATTAAAAAACCAGTTTACAAGATTACTTGCAAACTGGATCTTAATTAAATAAATTTATTGATTTGTAATTTCAAATTTGTATATTTCATCTGAATATCGAGGTAATATCTTTTTACATAATTGATGCACAAGATATCCTGAAGTAAATGGAATAACTAAGTAGCCTATAACTAAAAGTATAATATTCATTGTTGGGTCTCCATCCATACGGTTAAATGCATTAATAGGACCAACGAGACCTGTATAACCAAATCCTGCAGACATTGGCGTGCCTTTAATATCGATAAAGTAAGCAACGAGTCCACATATAATACCATTAATAGCTAGCGGTACAGCGATAATCAAATGCTTAAAGTAAACTGGAATCATCATTTTAGCTGCACCTATCAATAACACGATATTCACGCCAGCACCATTAATGCGAAGTGAACCAAATAAGAACGTTACACAAGCAGCTACAATACCCATATTTGCCGCGCCACTTCCTAAACCAGACAAACTAATTGCAGTTGCAATAGCCACTACTGATATAGGTGTAACCATCAATAATGCATAGGTTACGCATATTAATACAGACATTAACAACGGATTGAGCTCTGTGAATGTATTTACCATATTACCTAAAGCTTTTGTTATGTGAGAAACATATTTCAAAGTAAAAATACCTATGATTCCACTTAGTACTGGTATTAAAACAGGTAAAATAATCATTTCTAATGAACCGAGCTTATTTTGTAATAACATATAGAAGAAACAAGCAATAATAACAACAATAATCGTATTAATTATATCTCCTATACCTTTCAACATAAAGCCACCTTCAGAAATAACAACAGCACCACTGCCTAACATGGCAGAAACTCCAGTCATAGCAGCACCTGGGCCATTAAATTTAAATTGATGTGCCGCTAAAACTCCAATAATAAAAGCCATAAATGATTGAATGAGTACTACAAATTGATAAATATTTTCCAATAAAAGGTTACCAGTTTTAAAGAACTTTAATAATTCCCCAAGTAGCGCATTAGGTAACAAAGCAATAACTACCCCTGCTCCAACCGCTTGTAAAATATTACTGAAAAATTGTTTGCCTGTCATTGAGGCATTTTTACTTGTCGACATGCTTTTGACCTCCGTATTAAAACATTAGACTAATAATATTATAAATTAACAAAAACTACAATATAAATTTTGATTAAATATAGAAATAGTTTCAGAAAAATAAACATCGTACGACTTATCATTCTCAAATAAATTTGAGATAATCTTCACAACTTGAAAATAATCGTATTGCTATCGTAAATCAGTAGAATAATTGTTTAATTTTAGAATTAGGTGTAGGCTTAAAAAAATTAAAAATAAATCCAATTTATATAAATATGACATTTAAATTGGATTAATCAAAATAAGGCTTAAGTATGATGTTTGTTTTATCAATTAAATATATAATAAGTTTTCAATCTAGGAAAAGGAGAACAACATGAAAAAACTATTTATAATAATACTTTTGCTTATCCCGGCCTTATTTATTGGTTTGATTATAGGTGGTTTTCAATACTTAAACGAAGATGAATATTATTATGGTGTTATATCCTCTGATAATAAAACAGCTTATAACTTAGTAGCTAAAGACAATACTATGAAAGTATATGATTTAACCTCAAACCAAAAGTATCAACATGGTGACATCATACGTGTACATACGACAGATGGTAAAGGAGTTATCGTAGATACAAAAAAAGTTTCTAAAGATAAAATACCAAAAGAAATATTAGAAAAATATCCAAATAAATTTAAATAAAAAACCCCACCTTTTAAGGTGGGGTTTTACTTTTATGACTTTTAACCTTTTGTATCTTACAGAAAATAGCTATTCTGAACAACGTCCACAATAAAAACAGTTGAATTATGGCAATGTCTATAAAAATATTTTTTTGTACCTCTCAATCCTTAGAGTCCCACCGGTCTCAAGTGTTTTTGGACAATGGCCACTTAAAAATAGCCTTGTTGTCCACTCGTTGTCCAAAATATTGATACTTAATGGATTATATAAAAAAACGGAACCCCGTGGTTGTGGGATTCCTAAAATAAAATGATGCTTTATGATGTTAAATGAATACCGGTGGTCGGGTTCGAACCGACACTCCATAAATGGAACGGGATTTTGAGTCCCGCGCGTCTGCCAATTCCGCCACACCGGCTTTAGATAAACAAAAAACTTCCATAACGGAAGCAATCAAATGGAGCGGAAGATAGGACTTACACCTATACTTCATTCCGGGAAGGAATGTGTTCTAAAAGTTAAACTACTCCCGCATATTAAAATGGAGCGGAAGATAGGACTTGCACCTATACCTCGTTCCGGGAAGGAACGTGTTCTAAGAGTTAAACTACTCCCGCATATTAAAATGGAGCGGAAGATAGGACTTACACCTATACTTCATTCCGGGAAGGAATGTGTTCTAAGAGTTAAACTACTCCCGCATATTAAAAATGGAGCGGAAGATAGGGCTTGCACCTATACCTCGTTCCGGGAAGGAACGTGTTCTAAAAGTTGAACTACTCCCGCATATTTCATGGAGGCGGCAACCGGATTTGAACCGGTGATAAAGGTTTTGCAGACCTCTGCCTTACCACTTGGCTATGCCGCCAATAACTGGGCTAGCTGGATTCGAACCAGCGCGTGACGGAGTCAAAGTCCGTTGCCTTACCGCTTGGCTATAGCCCATTAATGTTATTAAGGGCGGTTGATGGGAATCGAACCCACGAGTGTCGGAACCACAATCCGATGCGTTAACCACTTCGCCACAACCGCCATGGCAGGGGCAGTAGGAATCGAACCCACATCAAAGGTTTTGGAGACCTCTATTCTACCGTTGAAATATGCCCCTATTTTAACTAATGGTGGAGGGGGGCAGATTCGAACTGCCGAACCCGAAGGAGCGGATTTACAGTCCGCCGCGTTTAGCCACTTCGCTACCCCTCCATGAGATGGTGCCGGCCAGAGGACTTGAACCCCCAACCTACTGATTACAAGTCAGTTGCTCTACCAGTTGAGCTAGGCCGGCATATGAATGGTTCAGGACAGAGTCGAACTGCCGACACATGGAGCTTCAATCCATTGCTCTACCAACTGAGCTACTGAACCATAATGGCGGTCCCGACGGGAATCGAACCCGCGATCTCCTGCGTGACAGGCAGGCGTGTTAACCGCTACACTACGGGACCTAAATATAATTGCGGGAGGCGGATTTGAACCACCGACCTTCGGGTTATGAGCCCGACGAGCTACCGAACTGCTCCATCCCGCGATAATGTTATTTAATGGCGGAGGAAGAGGGATTCGAACCCCCGCGAGCCGTTAAACTCCTGTCGGTTTTCAAGACCGATCCCTTCAGCCAGACTTGGGTATTCCTCCATTAAAATAAAAAGTATTAAATTGTAAAAATGGCGGAGGAAGAGGGATTCGAACCCCCGCGGGCCGTTAAGCCCCTGTCGGTTTTCAAGACCGATCCCTTCAGCCGGACTTGGGTATTCCTCCAAAAAATTATATGGACCTTGCAGGATTCGAACCTGCGACCGAACGGTTATGAGCCGTTAGCTCTGACCAACTGAGCTAAAGGTCCTAAAATATAATTTATAAATAAAATATGATGGCGGTGGAGGGGATCGAACCCCCGACCTCACGGGTATGAACCGTACGCTCTAGCCAGCTGAGCTACACCGCCGATATTGAATTTATCAGTATTTAATTTATATTAAAAACATGGTGGAGACTAGCGGGATCGAACCGCTGACCTCCTGCGTGCAAAGCAGGCGCTCTCCCAGCTGAGCTAAGCCCCCAATATTTTATTTGGTTATCGGGAAGACAGGATTCGAACCTACGACCCCTTGGTCCCAAACCAAGTGCTCTACCAAGCTGAGCTACTTCCCGTAAACTAACGCGCCCGATAGGAGTCGAACCCATAACCTCTTGATCCGTAGTCAAGCGCTCTATCCAGTTGAGCTACGGGCGCAAAAATTTAAATGGTGCCGAGGACCGGAATCGAACCGGTACGGTGATCTCTCACCGCAGGATTTTAAGTCCTGTGCGTCTGCCAGTTCCGCCACCCCGGCACTATAATGGAGCAGAAGACGGGATTCGAACCCGCGACCCCGACCTTGGCAAGGTCGTATTCTACCGCTGAACTACTTCTGCATATGCGGGTGAAGGGAGTCGAACCCCCACGCCGTAAGGCGCTAGATCCTAAGTCTAGTGCGTCTGCCAATTCCGCCACACCCGCATGTAAATTCAAATGGTGAGCCATAGAGGATTCGAACCTCTGACCCTCTGATTAAAAGTCAGATGCTCTACCAACTGAGCTAATGGCTCAAAACATGGTGCCGGCCAGAGGACTTGAACCCCCAACCTACTGATTACAAGTCAGTTGCTCTACCAGTTGAGCTAGGCCGGCTAATGTATTTAAATGGTGGAGGATGACGGGTTCGAACCGCCGACCCCCTGCTTGTAAGGCAGATGCTCTCCCAGCTGAGCTAATCCTCCGAATAATTGCCTGGCAACGTCCTACTCTTGCGGAACGTAAGTCCGACTACCATCGGCGCTAAGGATCTTAACTTCTGTGTTCGACATGGGAACAGGTGTGACCTCCTTGCCATTGTCACCAGACAATGCAATGTATGAAATTATACATTCAAAACTAGATAATAAGTAAAATGAATGAAACCAAACAAAACGTTTAAAAATTGATTAAGTCTTCGATCGATTAGTATTCGTCAGCTCCACGTATCGCTACGCTTCCACCTCGAACCTATTAACCTCATCATCTTTGAGGGATCTTATAACCGAAGTTGGGAAATCTCATCTTGAGGGGGGCTTCATGCTTAGATGCTTTCAGCACTTATCCCGTCCATACATAGCTACCCAGCGATGCCGTTGGCACGACAACTGGTACACCAGAGGTATGTCCATCCCGGTCCTCTCGTACTAAGGACAGCTCCTCTCAAATTTCCTACGCCCACGACGGATAGGGACCGAACTGTCTCACGACGTTCTGAACCCAGCTCGCGTACCGCTTTAATGGGCGAACAGCCCAACCCTTGGGACCGACTACAGCCCCAGGATGCGATGAGCCGACATCGAGGTGCCAAACCTCCCCGTCGATGTGAACTCTTGGGGGAGATAAGCCTGTTATCCCCGGGGTAGCTTTTATCCGTTGAGCGATGGCCCTTCCATGCGGAACCACCGGATCACTAAGTCCGTCTTTCGACCCTGCTCGACTTGTAGGTCTCGCAGTCAAGCTTCCTTATGCCTTTACACTCTATGAATGATTTCCAACCATTCTGAGGAAACCTTTGAGCGCCTCCGTTACTCTTTAGGAGGCGACCGCCCCAGTCAAACTGCCCATCTGACACTGTCTCCCACCATGATTAATGGTGCGGGTTAGAAATCCAACACAGCAAGGGTAGTATCCCACCAACGCCTCCACGTAAGCTAGCGCTCACGTTTCTAAGGCTCCTACCTATCCTGTACAAGCTGTGCCGAATTTCAATATCAGACTACAGTAAAGCTCCACGGGGTCTTTCCGTCCTGTCGCGGGTAACCTGCATCTTCACAGGTACTATGATTTCACCGAGTCTCTCGTTGAGACAGTGCCCAAATCGTTACGCCTTTCGTGCGGGTCGGAACTTACCCGACAAGGAATTTCGCTACCTTAGGACCGTTATAGTTACGGCCGCCGTTTACTGGGGCTTCGATTCGTGGCTTCGCAGAAGCTAACCACTCCTCTTAACCTTCCAGCACCGGGCAGGCGTCAGCCCCTATACATCACCTTACGGTTTAGCAGAGACCTGTGTTTTTGATAAACAGTCGCTTGGGCCTATTCACTGCGGCTCTCCTGGGCTTGCACCCTAAAGAGCACCCCTTCTCCCGAAGTTACGGGGTCATTTTGCCGAGTTCCTTAACGAGAGTTCGCTCGCTCACCTTAGAATTCTCATCTTGACTACCTGTGTCGGTTTGCGGTACGGGCACCAGTATTCTAGCTAGAGACTTTTCTTGGCAGTGTGAAATCAGCGACTCGAGGAAACAATTTCCTCTCCCCATCACAACTTGACCTTATGAGTGTCGGATTTGCCTAACACTCAGTCTTATTGCTTGGACGTGCACTCCAACAGCACGCTTCGCCTATCCTACTGCGTCCTCCCATCGCTTAAAACGAATCATGGTGGTACAGGAATATCAACCTGTTATCCATCGCCTACGCCTGTCGGCCTCAGCTTAGGACCCGACTAACCCAGAGCGGACGAGCCTTCCTCTGGAAACCTTAGTCAATCGGTGGACGGGATTCTCACCCGTCTTTCGCTACTCACACCGGCATTCTCACTTCTAAGCGCTCCACATGTCCTTGCGATCATGCTTCAACGCCCTTAGAACGCTCTCCTACCATTGTCCTACGGACAATCCACAGCTTCGGTAATATGTTTAGCCCCGGTACATTTTCGGCGCAGTGTCACTCGACTAGTGAGCTATTACGCACTCTTTAAATGATGGCTGCTTCTAAGCCAACATCCTAGTTGTCTGGGCAACGCCACATCCTTTTCCACTTAACATATATTTTGGGACCTTAGCTGGTGGTCTGGGCTGTTTCCCTTTCGAACACGGATCTTATCACTCGCGTTCTGACTCCCAAGTTAAATTGATTGGCATTCGGAGTTTGTCTGAATTCGGTAACCCGAGAAGGGCCCCTCGTCCAAACAGTGCTCTACCTCCAATAATCATCACTTGAGGCTAGCCCTAAAGCTATTTCGGAGAGAACCAGCTATCTCCAGGTTCGATTGGAATTTCTCCGCTACCCACAACTCATCCGCTCACTTTTCAACGTAAGTCGGTTCGGCCCTCCATTCAGTGTTACCTGAACTTCAGCCTGGTCATGGGTAGATCACCTGGTTTCGGGTCTACGACCAAATACTCAACGCCCTATTCAGACTCGCTTTCGCTACGGCTCCACATTTGCTGCTTAACCTTGCATCAGATCGTAACTCGCCGGTTCATTCTACAAAAGGCACGCCATCACCCATTAACGGGCTCTGACTACTTGTAAGCACACGGTTTCAAGTTCTATTTCACTCCCCTTCCGGGGTACTTTTCACCTTTCCCTCACGGTACTGGTTCACTATCGGTCACTAGAGAGTATTTAGCCTTAGGAGATGGTCCTCCCAGATTCCGACGGAATTACACGTGCTCCGTCGTACTCAGGATCCACTCAAGAGTGAACAGATTTTCGACTACAGGATTATTACCTTCTCTGATGTAACTTTCCAGTTACTTCGTCTAATCTATTCTTTTCTAACTCCGTAGAGAGTGTCCTACAACCCCAATAAGCAAGCTCATTGGTTTGGGCTCTTCCCGTTTCGCTCGCCGCTACTCAGGGAATCGATTTTTCTTTCTCTTCCTGCGGGTACTAAGATGTTTCAGTTCTCCGCGTCTACCTTCGGATATGCTATGTATTCACATATCGATAACACGACATAACTCGTGTTGGGTTTCCCCATTCGGAAATCTCTGGATCACAGCTTACTTACAGCTCCCCAAAGCATATCGTCGTTAGTAACGTCCTTCATCGGCTTCTAGTGCCAAGGCATTCACCGTGCGCCCTTAATAACTTAATCTATGTTTTTAGTCAAAAGACTAAAAAGCAAACGTTATTAATCTGTGAGTGTTCTTTCGAACACTAGCGATTATTTTTTGAATTCAAGCGTATACACGCTATTCACTCGGTTTTGCTTGGTAAAATCATTATTTTACTTATTTATCTAGTTTTCAATGTACAATAATTATAATGGTGGAGACTAGCGGGATCGAACCGCTGACCTCCTGCGTGCAAAGCAGGCGCTCTCCCAGCTGAGCTAAGCCCCCGTTATATAAAATTAATATGAAATGGTGGGCCTAAGTGGACTCGAACCACCGACCTCACGCTTATCAGGCGTGCGCTCTAACCAGCTGAGCTATAGGCCCATTTCGTATTTAAACGCTCAAAATGAGCATTCAAAACTGAATACAATATGTCGTTGTTATTCCGTTTCATCTTCGTAGAAGATGTTCCGAATATATCCTTAGAAAGGAGGTGATCCAGCCGCACCTTCCGATACGGCTACCTTGTTACGACTTCACCCCAATCATTTGTCCCACCTTCGACGGCTAGCTCCAAAGGTTACTCCACCGGCTTCGGGTGTTACAAACTCTCGTGGTGTGACGGGCGGTGTGTACAAGACCCGGGAACGTATTCACCGTAGCATGCTGATCTACGATTACTAGCGATTCCAGCTTCATGTAGTCGAGTTGCAGACTACAATCCGAACTGAGAACAACTTTATGGGATTTGCTTGACCTCGCGGTTTAGCTGCCCTTTGTATTGTCCATTGTAGCACGTGTGTAGCCCAAATCATAAGGGGCATGATGATTTGACGTCATCCCCACCTTCCTCCGGTTTGTCACCGGCAGTCAGCCTAGAGTGCCCAACTTAATGATGGCAACTAAGCTTAAGGGTTGCGCTCGTTGCGGGACTTAACCCAACATCTCACGACACGAGCTGACGACAACCATGCACCACCTGTCACTTTGTCCCCCGAAGGGGAAAACTCTATCTCTAGAGCGATCAAAGGATGTCAAGATTTGGTAAGGTTCTTCGCGTTGCTTCGAATTAAACCACATGCTCCACCGCTTGTGCGGGTCCCCGTCAATTCCTTTGAGTTTCAACCTTGCGGTCGTACTCCCCAGGCGGAGTGCTTAATGCGTTAGCTGCAGCACTAAGGGGCGGAAACCCCCTAACACTTAGCACTCATCGTTTACAGCGTGGACTACCAGGGTATCTAATCCTGTTTGATCCCCACGCTTTCGCACATCAGCGTCAGTTGCAGACCAGAAAGTCGCCTTCGCCACTGGTGTTCCTCCATATCTCTGCGCATTTCACCGCTACACATGGAATTCCACTTTCCTCTTCTGCACTCAAGTTTTCCAGTTTCCAATGACCATCCACGGTTGAGCCGTGGGCTTTCACATCAGACTTAAAAAACCGCCTACGCGCGCTTTACGCCCAATAATTCCGGATAACGCTTGCCACCTACGTATTACCGCGGCTGCTGGCACGTAGTTAGCCGTGGCTTTCTGATTAGGTACCGTCAAGACGCGCACAGTTACTTACGCATTTGTTCTTCCCTAATAACAGAGCTTTACGATCCGAAGACCTTCATCACTCACGCGGCGTTGCTCCGTCAGGCTTTCGCCCATTGCGGAAGATTCCCTACTGCTGCCTCCCGTAGGAGTCTGGACCGTGTCTCAGTTCCAGTGTGGCCGATCACCCTCTCAGGTCGGCTACGTATCGTTGCCTTGGTAAGCCGTTACCTTACCAACTAGCTAATACGGCGCGGGTCCATCCATAAGTGATAGCAAGGCCATCTTTCACTTTAGAACCATGCGGTTCTAAATATTATCCGGCATTAGCCCCGGTTTCCCGGAGTTATTCCAGTCTTATGGGTAGGTTACCCACGTGATACTCACCCGTCCGCCGCTAACGTCAAAGGAGCAAGCTCCTTATCTGTTCGCTCGACTTGCATGTATTAGGCACGCCGCCAGCGTTCATCCTGAGCCAGGATCAAACTCTCCATAAAAATTTATGATGTTTGATTAGCTCATAATACTAAATGTGTTTCTTCAACACTTTTTAACAACTTTAAGTTGTTGTGTTTGGAATTAACGTTGACATATTGTCATTCAGTTTTCAATGTTCATTTTTCACGTTACAAGAATTTATTCTAACATTAAGTAAATATTAAGTCAATAATAAAATTCTTTTTTATTTATTAAGTTTGTTGTGTTTTTTTGAACTCAACGTTTTCTATTGTATTACCTTCTCAACCAATTAACAAGTATCAATTTTACACTTTTTTGAATTGATAAGGAAAGGCTAATACTGTTTTTGTCGCTCTTGTTTTGACGACTTTTTTATAATATCAACTTTAAATAGCATAGTCAATCATATTCAAGGATATTTTTAGTTTAATTTTACCTTTCAAACGTTTTATTATTGTTTAATTGTATTAAATGTAAATATAGTGTAAATGACTATGTAAATCTTTATATTAATAACGCCTCTTTTATTACTTTACATTGACGAGATTAGATATAAATAACTAGCCATTTCTCATTTCTTCTATTAAAAAAGCCTTATTTGCATACAACCACTACTAAGCACTTGTTTCTCAGCGTATATAAACTTTGTGAAAATAAAAAAAGATAAGACAATTCAATGTCTTATCCTTAACATAACAATCATGGTTTCATAAAGCTGTTATATCTTAGCAATCACTTTAGAAACCACAGCTTAAGATTTCAATTAACTGTTAGATTTTTTATCTTGGCATTCTTTACACAGACCATAAATTTCCATACGGTGATGCGTTATATTAAAGTCAGTTACGTGTTGGGCTAATTGCTCAACTTCATCCAATTGTGGATAATGGAAATCAACAATCTTACCACACTGTTCACATATAACATGATAATGGTTATGTGTATTAAAATCGAAACGACTAGAAGAATCACCATATGGTAATTCTTTGACTATACCTGTTTCTTTAAAAACACGTAAATTATTGTATATTGTAGCAACACTTATATTAGGAAAATCTGGTGAAAGTGCTTGATAAATTTCATCTGCAGTTGGATGTGTATGTGAAGCAATCATAAATTTTAAAATTGCTTGTCTCTGGGGAGTAATTCTAATCCCGGCTTGTCTTAATGTAGCAATCGAATCTTCTAATTCGTGTTCAATTGTATCCATTTCTGCACTCATTTCCCTCACCATCTTTCTATTTAATAATGATTATTACTTAATATTAATATAACTGTTAAAAGTGTGGAATGTCAATAAACAATGTCAGAATCAACTTAATAACCATTTTGTGGTTCGACTTCATTCTCAATTAACTTACCGTAATTGAGAAAATGGGATAAATTATCCATGAATAATAGTGTCGCTTCTTTACTGTGATCTGCTCCATTTCCTGTTATATGTGCAGTTATCGTTACGTTTTCAAGGTCATATAATGGATTATTGGATTTCAGGGGTTCATTTTCAAATACATCTAAATATGCATATCTTATTAGTCGTTCTTTTAATGCATTGATAATTATCTCTTCTTTAACAATTGTACCTCTACCTACATTAATAAACAGAGCAGTATCTTTCATACGTTCAAAATGTGCTTTGTTAAGTAGGTGAACTGTTTTCTCAGTTTCAGGCAAAGTATTTACTACAATATCCGCTTGTTCTAGCGCTTCATTTAGGTCATCAATTGCATACGTTTTTTCAAAATCTTTAACTGATCTACCAGATGTGTTTACACCAGTAATATGAAGACCGAGTGCTTTTGCAATAGTAGTGGTACGTTGAGCGATATTGCCAGTTCCTAAAAATAGTATACGTTCTCCTTTAACCATAGGTGCAGTAATCTTTGAATCGTACTTTCTATTATTTTGATTATCATAAGACGTTCTCATCATTTTATAGTCGTCTAAAATAAAGCCGATTATAAATTCTGCCATTTGTTTCGCATGGATCCCTCTACCATTCGTTAATAAAATGTTATTTTCATCTATATATTTAAGTGGTAAATTATTTACACCAGTTGAGTACCAAGCAATCCATTTTAATTGAGGGCATTGTTCTAGAAAGGATTGAGATATGTTGCCATCATAACCAAATATAATATCTAAATCATCTTGATCTTCCTTTTTTACTTCGGATACGCCATCGGTAAAAATGAAATCAACATCTTTAAATTGTTGTTGTAGCTTATCTTCCATATCTCCTAATCTTCTTAATCCAACCACTTTCATTCTATCACCCCAATATATCTTTTAATTGTTGCATTTGTGTTTTAACTTTAACGTTTTCTATAAGGTCAAGAACTGTTCCATCTTCATCAAGAACAAAAGTTGTTCTTACAATTCCCATCGAAGTTTTACCGAATGCTTTCTTCTCTCGATAAACGCCAAGTTCTTCAGATAATTTATAATCTTCATCTACGAGTAAATCAAAATTCAAATCTAGTTTATTAATAAAATTTTGATGTTTTCGCTTTGAATCTCCACTTATACCATAAACTTTCACATTTGCTTCATTAAATAAGGCAATATTATCACGAAAATCACAAGCTTCTGTCGTACATGTAGGCGTATTATCTCTTGGATAAAAGTATAGAATCACTTTACTTCCTTTTAATGCGTCTTTTGAAATGATTTCACCATTTTGATTTTCTAAATTAAATTGTGGAAACTGATCTCCTTTTTGTAACATATGTCTCACCTATTTCTGTTTATACTTTATTTTATGATACGATAATAGTCGAAAATATTAAATTAAAAGAGGTTGATACACATGAATTTTAACGAAAGTGAAAGACTTCAAAAATTCTCTGACGAATATATATTAGGTGGCGTAAATTCTCCTTCTCGCTCATACAAAGCTGTAGGTGGAGGCGCTCCTGTAATGATGCGCTCTGGTGAAGGTGCATATTTATATGATGTTGATGGAAATAAATACATCGATTATTTACAAGCTTATGGACCAATTATTACTGGCCATGCTCACCCACACATTACAAAAGCAATTCAAGAACAAGCTGCACAAGGCGTGTTGTATGGTACACCTACTGAACTTGAAATTGACTTTGCTAAAAAATTAAGAGAAGCCGTTCCCTCATTGGAAAAGATTCGTTTTGTAAATTCTGGAACTGAAGCAGTAATGACAACAATTCGTATCGCCCGTGCTTATACGAATCGAAATAAGATTATTAAATTTGCAGGTCAATATCATGGACATTTTGATTTAGTGTTAGTCTCAGCCGGCAGTGGCCCTTCTCAATTAGGCTCTCCAGATTCAGCTGGTGTGCCACAAAGCGTTGCCAAAGAAGTTATTACCGTCCCTTATAACGATATTGAAGCTTATAAGGAAGCTTTAGAACATTGGGGAGATGAAATTGCTGCCGTATTAGTAGAACCTATAGTTGGAAATTTCGGTATGGTAGAACCGAAGCCTGGCTTTTTAGAAGAAGTAAATCAGCTCACACACGATAATGGGAGTTTAGTGATTTATGATGAAGTTATTTCTGCGTTTCGTTTCCATTATGGGGCTGCACAAGATTTATATAAAGTGTACCCAGATTTAACTGCATTTGGTAAAATCGTTGGCGGCGGACTACCGATTGGTGGATATGGTGGTAATCAAGACATTATGGAACAAGTAGCCCCATTAGGTCCTGCTTATCAAGCTGGTACAATGGCTGGTAATCCACTTTCAATGAAAGCAGGAATTGCCTTACTTGAAGTGTTAGAACAAGATGGCGTTTACGACAAGCTAGACCAACTTGGCCAACGTTTAGAAGAAGGTTTAAACAAACTTATTCAAAAACATCAAATTAAAGCAACTGTCAACAGAGTTTATGGTGCTTTAACACTCTATTTTACTGATGAAAAAGTAAGCAATTATGATCAAGCAGAAAATACAGACGGTGAAGCCTTTGCTCAATTCTTTAAACTCATGTTACATCAAGGTATTAACCTTGCACCGTCTAAGTTTGAAGCATGGTTCTTAACAACAGAACATACAGAAAAAGATATAGACGAAACATTAGATGCAGCAGATTACGCATTCAGTCAAATGAAATAAACTTGAATTTTATTCATTATCATTGTATAACAAGTATTAACTACAAATAAATATAATGAAGGAGCGGTACGTTTGAAATTAGGAGCTCGTATTCTTAAGACAGGTATAGCCATTATACTTGCTTTGTTTATCGCTTCTCTATTACCGAATGAAGCTGGTTTAAAAGCAATAGCTGGGGTCAGTGCTGTGGTAGCAATGCAACCAAGTGTCTATCGTTCACTTAAGACCGTATCCGAACAAGCACTTGGTAACTTTGTTGGTGCCTTACTCGCTGTTGCAATGGTTACAATATTTGGCGATAATGTTGTAATTATGGGTGTAACTGTTATTTTACTCATTGCACTTTTATTCCAATTTAATTTAGCTCATGTTGCTACGTTAGCAAGTGTGACAGCTTTAATTATAATGGGACAGCACACCGGAAATTTCTATGTTTCTGCATTTTACCGTTTTATACTTGTAATGATAGGTGTAACCAGTTCTTCCCTCGTCAATCTTTTATTTTTACCACCAAAATTTGAATCTAAGATTTACTATAATGCATTAAATATATGCTCTGATATTTTCGTGTGGTTTAAATTAGTACTCAATGATACTTCCGATTACCATAATATTAAAGAAGACAGAGGGCTTATTAGCAAAAGGATTAACAAACTTGAACAAACTTATGCTTATTATGCAGAAGAAAAGCCATGGTCGAAAAAGAAAACTTATTCACAAAATAGAAAAAAGATACTTTTCAAAGAGGTCGTGCGTAGTACACGTCAAGCTTATGAAGTCTTAAAGAAAATGAACCGTTATCAAAACGATTTGCATAACTTAAATCAAGAATTATTATTGCAAATCAAACTAGAAATCGATGATTTGATTGCGTATCATGAACAGATTTTCATAAGTCTATCTAAAAAAGCACGTTATGATGTGTGTCAACTTGATACACAAATACAAAACCCTCAAAAGAAAGATTTAATTGATGCATATATTAAAGAAATCATTAAAGACCCATATCAAGATGGCTATACTTATTCAAATGTGATGCAAATTATTTCTGCTATCGAGGAATATCACCATATCTTAGAACATCTTGATCGTTTGCGTATGAGCTTTTTCTCCTATCATAGAAATGATAATGAAATTGATATTTACGAAGAAGATTTTGATTTATAATCTAAAAATAACTATTACATGAAATATTTTCACACGTGGAAAAGGCGATTTCTATTAAAACAATATAGAAATTGCCTTTTTTATTAATTGCAAGGCACCTATCTAAATGTACTCATTATAAAATATAATGTATCAATGATATAGATACGGAATGTTTTAGGTACTGAGATTTTTACGTAAGCGATTAATAGCATTTTTTATAAAAATAACCCATCCAAAAGGTTAAATTAATAATCTTTTGGATGGGCTCTTTCAAAGATATATATCTTACTTTTAATATATCAATAAATATTCTTCTATAAGTTTTGAATGCTATAAAGATGTTCGTAAGCACCTTTTTTATCTATGAGTTCTTGATGCGTACCTGTTTCTACAATTTGACCATTTTCTAATACTACAATCTTATCTGCATGTGTAATTGTAGAAAGTCTGTGAGCTACGATCAACGTCGTACGGTTCTCACTCAATATGTTAAGTGTTTCTTGAATAATTGATTCACTTTCTAAATCAAGTGCACTTGTCGCTTCATCAAGAATAATAATTGGTGGATTATTTAGGAAGATTCGAGCAATTGAAACACGTTGCTTTTGACCACCTGATAGTTTTACGCCTCTTTCCCCTACTTCTGTATCGTAACCTTCAGGTAAGTTCATAATAAAATCATGTGCGTTAGCCATCTTAGCCGCTTCAATCACTTCGTCCTCTGTAGCATCAGGTCGACCTAATAATATATTCTCTTTAATCGTATCTGAGAACAGAATATTGTCTTGTTGAACTAAACCGATTTGGTTTCTCAAGCTTCCTGTTAAGTATGACTTAATATTTGTATCATCAATCTTAATTTCACCTTCTGATACGTCATAAAAACGAGGGATTAAATTAATTAAAGTTGATTTACCGCCACCACTCATACCTACAAAGGCAACAGTTTCACCTTGGTTAACATTTAGATTGATATTTTTTAATACTTTTGCTTCGTTATAGTTATATTTAAAGCTTACATCATTTAATTCAATATTCCCTTTTTTAATTTCAATCGGTTGGGCACCTTTTTTATTTTTTATATCGTAATCTTCATCCATTAATTGGAATACACGATCCATTGATGCAAAGCTTTGCGTCAATGTCGTAAATGAAGAAACAAGACGTCTCAACGGACCAAAGAGTTGCTCTAAATAACCGACGAATGCTGCTAACGTACCTACAGTAATTGATCCGGTAATAGCAAAGTATGCACCAACACCAATGACAATGATCGGACCAATATCTGTCACTGTATTGATTGCAGAGAATGAATAGGCATTCCATCGTGTATGGTTAAATGCTCTCTCTAAGAAATGTTTATTATGTTTATCAAAGTTTCTTGCCTCGTTATCTTCGATGGCAAAACTTTTAATAATAGACATACCTTGAACACGTTCATGTAAAAAGCCTTGTACTTCCGCTAAAGCTTGTGATCTTTTACGTGTTAATTTTCTTAAACGTCCAAAGAAGAAATAAACGGTTAATATATAAACTGGGAAAATAAGTACTGCTGCCAGTGTCAATTTGAAATCTAAAAAGATCATAATAGATAATGCGATGACGATAGTCACACAATCTAACCAGATGTTCATCAAACCAGTTAAAATAAAGTCTTTCGTTTGTTCCACATCATTGATAACACGTGAAATGACTTGCCCAGTTTGATTATTTGCATAAAATCGTGCACTTAGTGCTTGTAAATGCGTATATAATTTCTTACGAATATCATATAATATTTTGTTACTTGTCCATTGCGCTAAATATTGACGTAAGAACTCAATTGGTGGACGCACAATGACAAAAATAAACAAGGCAATACCTAATGCAATACCAAGTCTCATAAACTTCTCGTTTGTTGTAATTCCGCTGTTATTAATGACGTCATCAATTACAAACTTTATTAAAAGAGGTATCAACATAGGTATACCAAATTTAATTATACCGATTATTATCGTGGCAATGATTCGCCATTTATAAGGCTTAACAAATTGCAAATATCTGCGAATCATAATCTGATTTACCTCCTTATTATTAAACAAATGAAACAGCCTATGTTGATCATTCAACTAGGCTGTTGTAAACGCACAATGACTGAGAGTTAATTATGTTTATATAGCGATTACATTTATAGAGGATGGGACAAATTAGTACGCTGTATATGGCCTTCAGTATACTAAATCATTTGTCTCAACCTTACAATTTCTGTCTCACGCACTTCACTATAAACGATAATTAACTTTTATACATCAAATGTGCTTAATAATTTCTTACTTTTTTATATCTTTCGCGCCACACTTTAATAAAATCTGGAGCAAAGGGACCTTTCTTCTGTTCTATCCATTGTTGAAGGATATCTACATTTCTTCTTAAAATCTTATCAATATCTGATGAATAATTCATTTGTTTCATATGCTGTTCATATTCATCCTCGTCTAATAGATGGTATTTTCCATTTGGATAAACCTTGATATCTAAATCGTAATCGATGTATTTTAACGCTTCCTCATCACATACGAATGGAGAAGATAAATTACAATAATAGTAAACACCATCTTCTCTGAACATGCATATCACATTAAACCAGTATTCTGAATGGAAATATACGATTGCAGGTTCCCTGGTAATCCAAGTGCGACTATCACTCTCAGTAACGAGTGTGTGGTCATTACCACCTATAACAACATGATCCGTACCTTTTAAAATTGTAGTTTCAGACCAAACACGGTGGATATTACCATCATGTTTATAACTTTGTATTTTAATTGTCTGACCTTCTTTAGGTATGGACTCTTTTACCATGCTCCACACCACCTTTTATTTTTTTACATAGAGCATTATAACATAAGTCTGAGTTTAACCACGAATCTAAAATTGTTTCTTAATAAATTCATAAATTTTCGTCATACTTACTGGAAAATTATACATTTCTTTATCTGTCATTTTCATCCATGTCATTTCTTCAGGTAGTTCTGTTTTTGTATGATCCACGGCTGTCTTGGCTTCGAACACATCTATATCCCACGTTAAATGAGTAAATTGATGTTTCAAATGTTTTATCGGTGTTGTTGAAATTGGAATATCAATATTTAAAGCTTGATTTATACCCTCAGATGCAGTGGCTTCATACATTGGGAACTCCCACATATTGTTCAGTAATTTTGCCTTACGCTTTTCAATGAGCACTTCGTCATTAAGATTTTTAATAATATACACATGTTGTTTTACGTTTTTCTTTTTAATCTTTTTTGATTTCACAGGTAATTCTGATACCGTTCCTTGTTCAAATGCTTCGCAATGTTGTTGTACCGGACAAAATAGACAAAGAGGATTTTTTGGTGTGCAAACCAATGCACCTAGTTCCATCATCGCTTGATTAAACGTGCCAGATTGACTTTGTACATAAGGCGATAATTCTATCTCATATGCCTTACGTGTTGATTGCAATTTCGTATCTCTGTTGTCGTTATTTAATCTAGACCAAACTCTAAATACATTACCATCAACAGTAGCCAAAGGTTGATCGAATGCAATACTCATGACAGCAGCTTGCGTATAAGGTCCCACACCTTTTAGTTTCTTAAATATTTCTGGATCTCTTGGAACAGTAGCGGCATGATTTTCATCTACATCTTTAACTGCTGTATGGAAATTTCGAGCACGACTATAATAGCCTAACCCTTCCCAATATTTTAAAACTTCATCTTCTTCAGCTTTGCTTAAATCACTTATTGTAGGAAAACGATTAATGAATTTTAAGTAATATTCTCTTACAGTATTTACTTGTGTTTGTTGTAACATGACTTCACTGAGCCAGATATAATACGGATTCGTCGTTTCTCTCCAAGGCATTTGACGTTGGTTTTCATCAAACCAATGTATTAATTTTGATTTAAAATTAGCTTCGGAATACATAAAAAACATCTCTTTCTCTTATTATTTAAAATTATTGGTTGTGTATATAACTCTGTTATTTTTAATATAAAAGCACATCGCTTATAATAAATATAAATTCGACATGAAATGAGTGAAAATATATGGACACAGCTACTCACATTGCAATGGGTGTCGCCCTATCTGCTTTAGCTACCCAAGATCCAGCTATGGCTGGCCCCTTTGCTGCCACCGCAACCACTTTAGTTGGTGGTTCTTTAATACCTGATAGTGACACCGTTTTAAAGTTAAAAAATAACGCCACTTATATTACACATCATAGAGGCATTACACATTCAATTCCTTTTACACTATTTTGGCCATTATTAATCGCACTATTGGTTTATATATTTTTCAAAAACATAGATGTTACACATATATGGTTATGGGCACAATTGGCTGTATTCTTACATGTTTTTGTAGATATTTTTAACTCATATGGGACGCAAGCGCTCAGACCAATTTCTACAAAATGGATACAACTCAGTGTAATCAATACCTTTGATCCAATAATCTTTGCCATTTGGTGTATTGGAATTATGATTTGGGTTATGGGTGTACATCCCTATGCAGTTTTCTTTCCAATAGTAGCATTACTTGTTGTATATTACATTATCAGATTTAGAATGCAAGCCCTTATCAAAGAACAAGCTTTAAGACAAATTCAAAATGATCATAAACCAGTCAAAATCTTTGTGGCACCTACAATCCGTTTTATGGAGTGGCGTGTTGCAATTCAAACTGAAGCTCATGATTATGTTGGAAGAAGCTTTGGCAAAAATGTTGTCTTTAGCGACAAAACAAAACGCCAACCATCACTCAGTGAAGAACTATTAAACTACGTTAAAGATGATAAAAACGTTAAGACATTTCTTAATTTCTCTTCCATTTATCGTTGGCAAACTACAACATTAGATGATAATACGACAGAAGTTCGTTTGATTGATTTGCGTTATTTAAGGAAAGATCACTACTCTTTCGTAGCTATTGTCCATTTAAACCAACACAATCAAATTGATCATTCTTATATCGGTTGGGTATTTAGTGAAGATAAATTACAAAAGAAATTGTTTGCTAATTAAAACAAAAGGAGCAAGACGTTGAAATCTAATTACAACTTTTAGATTTCCGTCTTGCTCCCTTTTTGATTTATGAGTTTACTTTGTAGTTATATTTTCTGATGAAGTAGTTTCACTTGTATCATTGTCTTCTGTATCATTTTTTTCTTGATAATCTTTATTAGTAGTTGCCATCTTTTCTTGATCTAATAGTTTTTGATGATGTTTTTTATGTGCCACTATTCTATTTAAAGTGAAAATAATAAATATGCCAAATCCAATCCATATATAGAAATATAAATGATAAGGTAAGTTTTTCAAACTTTCTCTACCTAGTACTACTGATTGCGCAATACCTTGTATTAAATAGAAAAATGGATTTAACATAAACAAATGTATCAATATAGAATTACTATTATTTGGTATAAAAATGATAGGTACCATTAAAAAAGAAATAACAGTAATTATAATAAACAGAAACTTTACATTTTTTCTAATAACGGTTAACAATCCGAAAATGGTTGATGCCACTACCATAAATATAAATGACATAATTACATAATATAATAATGATAAAAATGAATGTTCTAAATTTACTGGCATGACTAAAGCAATTGCCGTTACAGCAATCAACATTAATATGCTTGTAATAGCAGAAACAACAACGAAATAATAAATAGGATTTATGTTAAATAATTTGTTGACATAATAGTGCTTTTTAAATGACGTATAATTTTTATAAATTGTGATGATGATCATTGCAAAACTGAATATACCAGCTAACCTAAAATAACCATTGGCTTGTTTAACTTCGTCAGTTTGATTAAGGTTAAATACTAACATCATTATTCCAAGCATAATTAAACTTACAGCGAATGGGATAATGAACCAAAGCCATTGTGCTTTGAATTGATTTATCGCAATTTTAAAGAAAGATGGCATTCTTTTGAAAACATTATTTTTTATCTCTGACATTCATTACACCTACAATTCAATATATATCCATTTATTATTTTTCACATCTGCCATGAAATAACCATCTCCTGATTTTACTATCCAAAAATCACTATCTATATTAAACTTTTTCTTTAATTTTGCTTTATCTTTAATTGGAACTACAAATCCTGTTAAGTCATTTCGATCGTTAAAGATCATAGACATTGGTTGTTGTAAAATTGGTGTTACTAAGCGATTATCTTTATCATCTTTTGGTTTTAATGAATCAGTCACTTTTTTATGTGATTTATGCAAATTGCCGTTGTAGAATTCATTGAATTTACTATATTTTGAATGAATATATGGTGATAAAGCTTTTAAACTGTGTTTTTCAAATAAACCTGCTGGGTCAAAGTAACGTATTTGATTTTTAGGAATTGTATATTGTTTATTATCAAGGATAATTCGATAGTTTTTACTGTTCTCACCAGTGATCGTTAAAAATGCATAACGTTTTGCAGATATATTTTTATTGTGATTCAAGCCTTTAAGTTTTACCTTATTCTTTAAATTAATTCCATATGCGAGTTTCTCTTCATAAGTATCTTTATGTTTTGTTTGAATTGAAGCATGGTTAACATCATTCCCCATATTCATTACGCCTACATTATTAAATAACAACACTGCGACAAAAAGAAGTGCAGCTAAACAAGATAATAATATAGTCCAAAATCTTGTAATCGCGTGAGGCGTATTAATATGCTCATATCTCTCTGTACGTCTGAAATTATATGATAATTCAGGTACACGCGTTCTTTTTTTCTTCCAATCCAAATCAAAGTTGGATCTTTCATCTTCCGTTTCTAATGATTGCCAATCAGATTCATGTTCTCTATATTGTGAAAATACTTCGCTCACAGAACCTGTCATCCTCAATTGACCATGTGATATCCATGTCGCGTAATTTGAAGTTTGTTCAACGCGTTCAAGATTATCATCAATTGAAATAATCGTTAAATTGTCTTCTATGTATGATTCGCTTAAAGCTATTGCTTGTTCAACAAATGTATCATCTAAATGTTCAATTATATGATTAAAAATAATCACACTTGCTTTTGAATGCTTTGCTAGTACAAATAATAAATTAGCATAAGAAATATCAGAAAGTTGATTAATTTGTTGAGACGTCTGTTCATTCAGTTGTGCTTCTTTAATTAGTTCTTCAGTTTTGTTAGTTTTTCCATTATCAGAGAAAAGTGAAACAGCTTCAGACACGTAATTATGAACCGTGTCATCTTGTTGTTTCTTATCAGAAATATCTGCAAAAAAGACATCTCTTTTACGCACAACTTTACCTTTGTCAGGTTTAATTTCACCACTCAACAATCTACCAATGAGTGCTTTAGATGATTCTGCTTCACCTATAATTGCTAACGCTTCACCTTTGTAAATATGTAGGCTGATATTATTCAATTCTATATCGTTGGCACCATATCCATAGGGTAAATACCATTTAGGTGCTTTTTTATCTCTATAATAAGTAGTTACATTAAGTAACTTTAATATAATTGAACTTCCCATCCTATCTTCATCCTTCTAAATTTTTAATAATGCGAGCGGTAAACCTTCTTCAGGTTTGGAGCTATTAATTCTAAAACCCCAAGCAAAAATACCTTTCAGACGTTCCACTTTAAAATAATTGTCTGAACCATCATTAAGTTTATAAATTTTACCTATTTCAACTTTGTTACGGTCTATCAAATAACTTTCTGCTACTATTAATTTACTTTGATAAACGTCATATTCATTATATATTCCATTCATCTCTGCTTTACGCATCTTTTCCTTATACCCTTGTATCTCATGTCTTAATTCAATTTCGCTCATTTCACTCAATTTCTTCTGTTCCATCTATAATTCCACTCTCTTCTAATTTGTCTTTAATTTTATCATATTTATAGCCTTTCCTCATAAGGGCTTCTATCGTTTTATTTACACGTTTTTGGCCTTCATATTTTCGTGCATATTTATTATAAGATTTTTCCAAATCTCGTTGCAATAAATGATTTAATTCATCTTCGGATTGAGAAATATCTAATTCTTCAAAAACATCATTGATGCGTTCAAATGTATAGCCTTTTTGCATTAATGATTGCGTGACTTTCTCTTTTACTTTTATTTCGGGGCCCTTCTTCTGTTTGGAAATCTTAGCAGCTACTTTAACAATATCATCCAATGGCTGTTCTTCTTCATAGCGTCTTACATAATCTTCTATAATTGAAGGCGAAACGCCTGCTTTCACTAACTTTTGCTTAAAAACAGTAGGCCCTTTATCAGTAGTTAGTAACATCGTATTTTTTAAGCTATTTGCATAATCTCTATTATCAAGTAATCTTTGCTCATAACAGTAATCAATCACTTGTGCGATAACTGTATCTGAAAAGTCTTTTTGTGCTAAATGTTGTTGCACTTCATAATCCGTTCTCTTTCGATATGATATGTACTGTATTGCATCATTAATCGCCTGTCTATATTGTTCGAAATCTTGAATTTGCTGCATATCTTTAGCATCAACAATTTGTCCTTTTTTTAAATTAAAATGAACAAAGGTATTTACATCAATACCCATTTCAAACTCGTCATCTAAATATAGATTAAAGCGTTCTTTATTCTTTTTTTGTACTTCAATTTTAGTTATCTTCGGCATCATATTCACTCCAATTTATAGAATAACTCATATTTTAAGTGAATGGAATTATAGTGACTACAAAATGTAAACACATTATTTATAAATTCATTTCACAAATATTTTTAATTTGAGTTCACTCATGTTAAACCTTACACTATATAATTAATTATAGAAGCTGAGACAACTATTTTGTCTCAGCTTTTTTTCAATAAGGCAGTAGATGACAGAATTTTAAAAGCGCTTATATCAAGCTTTCTCCAATCCTAGTCATCCTTACAGGGGTGGGACCACGAAATATCTCTTAGAAAATTCGATTTCTGTCCCACACCCAAAAAAAAGGCCTTCCTAAAATACGGAAAGACCTTCTGTTTCGGTAGGCTATACGCCTAATTGTTGTATCGCTTCTTTATATTGTGATTCTGTAATGTAATTTTGTTGTTTCATTTTTTCTAAGTTAACCTTTACTCGATTTACGAATCTTTCAGAGCGTTCATTTACATTATAAACACTTGGTGCATTCACTTTACTAGCTAACATTGCACTTTGTAATACGGTAATTTTTGGTAGGCTACTATTATTTTCGTTCGTTGTGGCACCGAAATAATGGTTTGCGGCCGATTCAACAGTATATTGGTTATCTCCAAAGTATATATTGTTAACATAGAAACTTAAAATTTCGTCTTTATCATATTTCTTTTCAACACGTCTTGCAACAAATAATTCCTTTACTTTTCTCAAAAATGAGCGTTCATTATCATAATAGTAATTTTTTACTACTTGTTGCGTAATGGTACTACCACCTTGAACATCTTTGTCACTCAAAGTAGAGAATAATGCTCGTGAAGTACCTTTAAAATCAAGTCCGTGATGTTTATAAAATCGCTCATCTTCCATTGCAATAAATGCCCCTTTAGTATATTTAGGCATATTTGAGGCTGGAACAAATGACGATTTATTCTCAATTTTTTTCAAATCATCTACATTTGATTGTAACGACAATACATACATCAAAATTAAAAAGGCTGCGATAACAATTACAATAGGTATAAGTAATAATAGTAGACACCCTTTGCCTTTTTTCTTCTTAGGTGGTTTGTTCAAAGGTTGATAGTAAGTATTATGTTGTGGTTGGTTGTAACGCTGTTCCATGTACTGTTGCTCTTCTTTTTTTATTCGATCGCTTCTCTTCATTCGATAGCTCCTTTATATTGCTCACATATCGTTATAAGTGAGTTTAACAGGTGCTTAAAAATTAAGCTATAGTAAAAAGTAAAAATCAGTCCAAGGGTGTATAATCAAGTCCTCAGTAAGTTTCAGTTCTTTCTATATAAAAATATCCCGTCAATTAAGAATACGTGATTCTTAATTGACGGGATTCTATTTATATGAGCTCAAACATCATGCGTTTGCATTAAGCTTTTAAAAATCGTTACTTATTTTTCATTTAATTGGTTAACAATTTCTCTATTAAAGTCATCTAAATCGTCTGGTGTACGACTTGTAACGATGTTTTTATCAACTACTACTGATTCATCTACAACTTGTGCACCTGCATTTGATAAATCTTTACGTACATTTAATACTGCTGTTAATGTACGACCATTTAAGTCATCTGTATCGATTAAGATTTGAGGTCCGTGGCAAATTGCAAATGTTGGTACATCATTTGCTGTGAAGTATTTCGCAAATGCACCGAATCTACCTTCTGAATCGCCACGTAAATGGTCTGGTGAAAATCCGCCAGGGATTAATAAACCGTCATAATCTTCTGCTTTAGCATCTGCAATACTTACGTCTACAGTTGCTTTTTCTCCGTGTTTACCAGTAACTTCACTATTTGCTTCGTTACCAATTATAACAGTTTCATGGCCTGCCTCTTCAATTGCTTCTTTAGGGCTTGTTAATTCTACATCTTCGAATTCGTCTGTTACGATAATTGCTACTTTTTTAGCCATTATAAATCACCTTTCCCTTGTAAGTTATATATTTATTATAAACGTTAAAAGGGATGCTTAAACATAAATGTGCTCATGAAAAGGCTTAACCACTATTACTCTGACGTTTTTGAAACTGTTTTAACCTTTTCTTCGAGTTGATCTAGTAACCCGATCCATTCATCAATGTCTTCTACTTTCACTTGATCTGGATTAACGTGATCAATATCGTCGATAAATTTTTCTAATCTAGATTTAATCTGATCAATTGTTTGATTTTCATCCATTATAAAAGTAACTCCTTTGAAATAAGATAATATTATATTAACATGAATTTGACAAAAATTGATATAGTCTCAATAATAAAGAATAGTCATTAATACAATACTCATAAGAGAAGATATTATAATTAAGTACGATATATACATACTTTTTAAATATGAATTGAATTTAAAGGAAGTTTAATAAATGATAAATACATATACTACAAATATCAAAGCACCTATCTCAATCAACAATGACCCATGGGAAGCCTACAATGATATTCGAGAACATAATCAACTGACATTGAGTAACGTAGAATTTACAACGACGAATTTATGTAATATGCGTTGTAGCCATTGTGCGGTTGGATATACGCTACAAACGAAAGACCCTGATCCATTACCTATGGATTTAATTTATCGTCGTTTAGACGAAATCCCCCATTTAAAAACAATGTCGATTACTGGTGGAGAACCAATGTTTTCTAAAAAATCCATTAAAAACGTTGTTAAGCCACTAATTAAATACGCTCACGAACGCGGTATTTATGTGCAGATGAACTCAAACTTAACATTACCGCTCGATCGTTATTTAGATATCGCAGAATATATTGACGTCATGCATATTTCACATAATTGGGGCACGATAGAAGAATTTACAGATGTTGGTTTTGGCGCAATGGAGAAACAACCATCTTTAAAAGCGAAATTAAAATTATATGATCAAATGATAAATAATTCGCGTACACTTTCTGAACAAGGTATGTTTATTTCCGCCGAAACGATGTTAAACCAAAGCACAAGACCATACCTTAAAAAGATTCATAATGAAATTGTTCATGATATGAAATGCCAGCGTCATGAAATTCATCCTATGTACCCAGCAGACTTTGCAAGTCAACTAGAAGTATTACCTCTGAAAGAAATGAAAGATGCAATTAGATACTTACTTGAAATACGCGATCCTGACACATGGATGTTATTTGGTACTTTACCTATTTATCCATGTATCAACGATGAAAATGATCAAGCCTTGTTAAACCAATTAAGAAATTCAACGAATGTAACGATGCGTAACGATCCAGATGGCAGAAATCGACTCAATGTAAATGTCTTCACAGGTAATGTAATTGTGACAGATTTCGGTGATGAGACGGGCACAATATCAAATATTAAAAACGACAAACTACCTGATGTATTTGATCAATGGCTAAATACCCCACTTGCTCAATCTTTAAATTGTCACTGTTCGGAGTTTCATTGCTTAGGGCCTAACGTCCTTGTGAAAAATATGTATTATCCGCAAACAGATTTCAGAGAAAAAGAGCGAATGATGCATCAAATATATAATATGAAATAATATAAAGACCGACGCTTCTAATTTTGAAGTGGTCGGTCTTTTTAAATAAGCATACTAGTATTTTATTTTAAATTTTCATTTTCCTTTTGGACTTCAGACAAGAATTCTATCGTTTTCTTACTTTCTTCTCTTCGTTCTTTTCTTCTTTTTACGCGTGCGACTGCTGTTTCATGGAACCACTTTTCCGTTTCAGTTTCAGGATAAACTTTAGGTACTTTATGCGGTTTACCTTCGTCGTCTAACGCTACAAACGTCAAGAAACTTAAAGCTGCCAGATGTCTTTCATTTTTAAATACATCTTCAATAAATATTTGAACACATACTTCCATTGAAGATGAACCTGCATAAGAGATAATTGCTTCAAAGGCTACGATATCTCCTGTCTTTATTGGCATTAAGAAATCAATAGAGTCTGTTGAAGCTGTCACAACTTGAGAATTACTATGTTTCATCGCTGTAATAGCTGAAATTTCATCAACATTTGACATTAGTGTGCCACCAAACATTGTGTGGTGATGATTTGTATCTTGTGGGAATACTTGGCGTGTCTTGATACTCTTAGACTCTGACATGGCTTTTTCTTGTACGGTCATTTTATAAACTCCCTTTTTTATATCATCTTATCTATTATTTAGCCCAATTACCATTTTCAAATACAAGTTCTTTATTACCATCTTGAGTTATACCATAGATTGTTAAATCTGAGCTACCAATCATAAAGTCTACATGAACTAACGAATCATTTAAGCCATGTTCCACCTTTTGTTCGGTAGTCATTTCTGTTCCACCTTCGATGTTAAATCCATAAGCGGAACCTAAGGCAATATGGCATGCTGCATTCTCATCGAATAATGTATTATAAAATATAGTGTTACGATTAGAAATTGGTGAATCATCAGGTACTAATGCAACTTCTCCTAGATGTTTCGCACCTTCATCTGTATTAAGTAAATCACGTAATACATTTTCACCTTTGTCAGCTTTGAAATCTACGACTTTACCTTCTTCAAAAGTTAAAGTAAATCCGTCAATGATGGTACCATTATGACTTAATGGTAGTTTATTTGTAACATAACCATTCACTTGAAGGCGATGTGGTGCTGTAAACACTTCTTCAGTAGGAATATTTGCAACGAAAGCTTGTCCTTCACTCGTATAGCTCGTCGCGTCTTCCCAAATATGTCCTTCAGGTAAACCTATTTCCAGGTGTGTACCTTCTGAAATATATTCAAGTGATTTATAATTTTTTTGTTGTAATTTTTGTGCATGTTGACTTAAATTATCCACATGTTTTTTCCAGTTTTCTGTTGGATCATTGCCGTCTACACGTACAATATCTAAGACTTCTTCGATGAATTGTGAATAAGCTTCATCTTCAGGTAAGTCAGGATACACTCTTGCAGCCCATGCTTTTGATGGGAATGCTGCTACACACCAAGGGAATTGATTTTTTTGACTTGCTTCCATGTAATCTTTATAAGCAAGTGAGTATTCTCTTTGGAATGTGGCTAATTTATCTGCATCAATCCCACTTAATAGGTCAGGATCTTGCGTAATAATAGCTAAATTAGCAGCACCACGTTTAACATAATCCATGCGTTTTTCAACTTCATATGATTTCACTTCATTATTTTCAAAATGTGATAATGGTTCGTTTTCAAACTTTAAACGTGCCAATCGATCGTCACTATATTCAACTTTCACATCTGAAGCACCTCGTTCATAAGCCGCTTCTACTATATAATGTGTTAACTCAACCGCATCCACTGTGGATCTGATAAATACTGGTTGATCTTTTTGTACATTCATACCAACATTTACTAACAATTGAGCATATTGTTGTAATTTATCTTGTAATTGGCTCATACTGCATGCTCCTTTATTTACGAATTTGCCCTAAGGCATCTGCTATAGCAGATACTTCGCTTGGTGTAAGCGATGCTTTGTTAGTTACGTAATCATGTATTTCACGCACTTCTTTTTCATCTGCTGATTTAAAGTTTTCTGGATCAATCAAACCTTGATTTACGATGTTTAATCTTTCTCTAATTTCTTCTATCATTTGTTCATTTTGATTTGACACGATTTTCACCTCTTTTTTATGTATTCTATCAAATATGCTATCGTTGTAAAACTGTAACAACAAATGCTCTTTAAATTAAACAGGCAAAGGTATAAAATAATGATTGAATAGATGAATATACGTTATTAAATAATTCGTTATATAAATTGTCTTGTCCCCTATTTTTATAAAAGGAGTTTAATGATGTTACACCTTATTTTAATATTTATTGTTACTTGCGTAATCTACTCGATGTTTAAATATGTATATATTTTTGTCAGCAAAAAATTGAAATCCTATGCAAAAACACGAGACAATTATATTGTTAATAATGTCTTACTTGCAGACCAACAAAAGCTTAATTTCATTGATTTTGTTCTCATTATAGGAATAACTTTGCTTTATTAAATGATTAATATTTGATTGGATTATAATTGTACTTCCGTCAAAAAACATTGGTATAATTGTTATTAATCAATGTTAAATTTTAAAAATCTGTTACATAAGATATGAGCCATAATTTTTATGATGTAACATGATTAAAAATGCTTTAAACTGGGAATTAAAAGAATATAATTGGGAGGTACATAATAATGAAAACAGTAGCATTTGTTTGTCTAGGAAATATTTGTCGTTCGCCAATGGCTGAAGCGATTATGAGACAAAGACTCAAAGACAAAAATATAACTGATATTCAAGTTGTTTCTCGAGGAACTGGTCAATGGAACTTAGGAGAAACACCACATGAAGGTACAAAAGAAATTCTAGATTCACATGGCATCCCATATGATGGTATGATAAGTGAACTGTTCCAATCGGATGATGATTTTGATTATATTATTGCGATGGATCAGAGTAATGTGGATAATATCAAGTCAATCAATCCCAATATTAAAGGTAAACTCTTTAAGCTATTGGAATTCAGCGATATGAAAGAAACAGATGTACCTGATCCATATTATACAAATAATTTCACAGGTGTGTATAAAATGGTACAATCATCTTGTGATAATCTCATTGATTTTATAATAAAAGATGCTAATTTAAGAGAGGGGTAAATTAATATGAGAAATAAATTAATTCCAGGAATTTTACTAGGTGCTGTAATTGGAGGCTCATTAACGTTAGCTGACAAATCTACACGCCAATCATTGCAACGTTCAATTAAAGATGCTAAAGAAGGTAACAAATCTCAAGGTTCTTCTAAAATCAGCGACCTTAAAGAAGAAGTTATGTATTGGAAAGACGTTGTACAAGAAATCAGACGTAACAATCCTGAACTTGAACGTTCATTGAAAGACGCTAAGGAAACTTTCCAACAACGTAAAAACCAACGTTTAAACGGTTAATTCCAGCTTAAGATTCAATAATATGATTTGTTCATAAATAAAATGAAGGCTCCTAGAATTTATACAAATAGTTCTAGGAGTCTTTATTTAATATATGTTCTGTTTAATTTTATGATTAAAACTTTATTACGATCATTACTTTATAAATTTCATTTTACGATTAGTAGAAAACTTCTTAAAAACAATTAATTTAAACTAACATTTACTCTATATTTAAATGTACTGTATAAAATTTATGGAAATATTATCAATTATCTTGTTTACCTTTATAACTTTATACAGTATATTAAAAGATACATTATTAATACATAAGGAGATCTAATATGTCGAAAAGAAAGCAATCTACTTCTGATTATCTGAATAGTATTAAAGATAAAGAAGATACAAACGCGCAAGAAAAAGAAAAATCAAGTTCTAAACGTGATCGTACGTACATATTACCTGCTAAATTTAAATCACAGACACCTAAGAAAGATAATCAAACATTTTTCGTTTCTCGTATCAATAAACCAGCGAAATATACGAAAAACTCAAACTTTTTCTCACAATTAATTTATAAGATAGGTAAAGATGATGCTTCGGGCCTTGCAGCACAATTATCATACTACTTTATGTTGTCACTATTCCCGATGTTAATCTTCTTACTATCTGTCGTATCAATTACAATTAGTAAATCTCAAGTAGACAAACTTATCAAACAAGCTCAGGCACACGCACCAGCAGATTATAAACAAAATATCGGTAGTGTGTTACATGATATATTAAACCAAGGTAGTGGTCTCGGCTTAGTAATCGGTTTAATCTTAGCATTGTGGTCTGCCTCAAACGGAATGACAGCACTAATGAATTCATTTAATGTAGCTTACGATGTTGAAGATAATAGAAACTTCGTTGTTTCTAAACTATTAAGTGTACTATTTACTTTAGCAATGGTGCTGATATTACCTATCGCATTAATTTTACCAGCATTTGGTAAACAAATTAGTGACCTATTATTTGGGCCACTTGGTTTAGATGGAGCGATAAAACCAGTATTTAGCATCATCCAAACTGTGTTACCACTTATCGTTATATTTGTTGCCTTTACCGTATTATATACATTGGCACCAAATGTAAAGATTAAACTTAAGTCAGTAATACCGGGTGCGATTTTCTCTACGATAGCGTTTTTAGTAGGAACGTTATTATTTAGTTTTTATATTTCGAACTTCTCAAATTATTCAAAAACGTACGGTAGCCTTGCCGGTGTAATTATTTTAATGTTCTGGTTATATATCACAGGCTTTATCATTATTATCGGTGCAGAAATAAATGCTATTATGCACCAACGCAAGATTGTATCTGGTAAGACACCTGAAGAACAATCTTTTGCAAAGCTTGAAGAATTTCAACGATTAAAAAAACAAAATCAACAAGGTAAAAATAGTACTTACATGACTGATGACCATGACGTAAACGACTATGTACATCATGATCACAGCCATGAAGATAAATCAACAACACAACACCGTGACTAAACCCAACTAAATAATATTTAAGTTAATAAATAAAGAGTGATTTCTATCATTTATCGATTTAGAAATCACTCTTTTTTCATAATATGAAAATCCCCAAAATATAGTCTATCTCTTTTCATATTACTGTATTAAGTTGTGTTGGAAAGCATAAATAACAGCTTGTGTTCGATCTTGGACTTCTAGTTTACTTAAGATATTACTTACATGGGTTTTAACCGTTTTGATCGTAATATGTGAGGCGCTTGCAATTTCTTGATTAGAATAACCTTTAGCAATTAATAGTAGTATCTCCATTTCACGTTCAGTTAACATTTCATATAACTCAGCACGTTTTTTCATTCTATTACGCATTTTCACGAGCACTTCTGCTTCAAAGACTGATTCACCTTCATGAGTTTTACGAATCGCTTCTGCAATATCACTCGCACTCGTTGTCTTTAAGATATAACTATCAACGCCAGAATCTAGAGCACGGTACACTTCGTTATCCTCGATATAACTTGTTAACATCAATACTTTCGTATGAGGTAAATCTTTTTTAACTTGTTCTGTCGCTTCTACCCCATCCATGTCATCCATGAGCAAATCCATTAAAATTAAATCCGGATGAAGTTCATGGGCTTTTTCAATTGCTTCTTTACCAGATTTCCCTTCCCCAACTACTTCAATATCTGGTTGCGTAGATAAATAACTTGAAATACCAATGCGAACCATCTCATGATCATCAACAAATAATACTTTAATCGGCATCTGAATCCTCCTTATTTAAAGGTGCTTTAACTTCAACTCTCGTACCTGAATCAGGTAACGATACGATATGAAAGTTTGCACCAATTTCTATCGCTCTTTCTCTCATGTTTTTAAGACCGTAACTTTGTTCAACTTTGTCATCAACATTAAAGCCTTTCCCATCATCTTGAATACGTAGCAATAAATACTTATCTTTATTAAATAGTTCAACGGTCACTTTTGTACCTTGAGAGTGTCTCAAAGTATTAGATATCGCCTCTTGCGTAATTCTGAATAAGTGATCCTCTATCCCTTTAGGAACTTCAAATTCTTCTATATCGTGTACCACTTTCATTGGCACTTTTTTCTTTAAATCAATTACTAAATCCTTTATTCCTTCTCCAAGTGACTTATCTTTTAAGCCAATTGGTCTTAAATGCAATAGTAATGCTCTCATTTCTAGTTGCGAATCTTGAATCATCTTTTCAAGTGTAGGGATTTGTTGGCTTAATGGTGGCTCAAGTTTCGTCTCTTTAATAGCTGATAACATCATGCTTGCTGCAAATAATTGTTGACTCACTGAATCATGTAATTCACGTGCAAGTCTTTGTCGTTCATCTTCTATAATTTTCTTTACTTTAACGTCATTAATATTATAAGATTCGTTTGTTAAATTTTGGGTCTTCATTCTCAGTTTGTGGACTTCTTGATTTAACGGTACTAATGTCTGATATAACTCAATCGTTTCATTGTACAGTTCGATGTTTTTATCGTTTATACCGACTGTCTGTCCTTCAATGGAACGTTCTATTTGCGTTTGTAACCAATGATTTTGTTGATTAATTTTGTAAGCTAATACTGACCCTACAATAATACATAATAATATAACTAATAAGTTAACAAATAATAATACGGGTATTCCAAAAATTTGAGTATAAAACATACCTTGGAAGTACATTATGTTAACAAAAACTTTATCGATAAAAAAGATAGCAAAAAACGTGCTATAAACTAATATTAGCATTGATCCAATTGCTCTTATATAGTGATTCATTTATAAATCACCTCAACATCACCGAGTAATGATGAAACATATATGTTAACTGCATAGTTTTCAGCTTTATTTTCTTCTTCAACTTTAATATTATTATTTTCTACTTTATAGGCTTTTTCATTCACATATGCCGTCCCATATATCGTGGAAAAATGTAATTTAATATTATAATTCAATGGTACAATAATTTGAATTTTACCTAACATGTGTCTCAATACTACAGTATTATCTTCTTTAATATTCGCTGCTTTCGTCATATCAATATGCACATGCCCTATACCATGTTGAATTTGGAGGTCTTCCCATTTATAGACATATGTAGGTGTCCTTTGTTCACCGAACCATTTTTGTTTAATAAATTCAGGTGACTCAACAGGTTCATCTGTCGCTATTACTTTCAACGGTTTAAAACGATAGATGACATAACGAATAATAAATACGATTAAGAATAAAAATAGTATAATAATCGTGTATTTATTAGATAAGAGCGTGAAAGCTATTAATAATACACCAATCCAAAATGATAATAACCCTCTAATTTTATGAAAATAAAGATACCCTACATAAACTAGTATGAGCCCAAGTAGTAAAACGAGCAAGAATCCAATTTTTTCAAAAAATATATAATAAAAATTGGCAATAATCATTAATGTCGTAAAAATAATCAACATTTCTGTTGATAAATATTTATTTGTCATGTTTCGCCACCTTTCTTCTTAAGCGACTAAACTTAATCGTTCGATTAAATCACACTCTGTTTCAATATTTACTTTCTCTTCTGCATGATACGATAAATCGGATTCGATTCGTGCATAGTCCGCTTCCATTTCATTTAATTCCTGCTTAATTTGTTCTATTTCTTCATCATTGATTGCTTGTGCACGGCTCACATGAATTTCATCTAAAACATCCATATATCTATTTTCTAATGTCACTGTTAATTGATGGATTAATTCACCTAAATAATCTTTACGTTCGATTAAGTATTTGATATACATCTCCACACTTCTTAGCTTTTTATCCAAATATTTTTGATATTCTACTAAGCTTGTGTTTATTGAATTTTTAGTCATTTTTTCTAAATATGTTGTTATATAATTCATAGAATCACCTCTTAATCGATTAGATTCTATTATAAAAAATATCCGGAACCATGCATATAGGCTCCGGAACCATCTTGAATTAGTACTTTAGACCGAAACACTTTCTAATCAATTTTAGTAGTTAATAAAGGTCCTTCTTTCGTAACAATAACAGTATGTTCAATTTGCGCTACATAGCTTTTATCTTTCGTCTCAAAAGCCCATTCATTCTTACCTTCAGAAACAAATGTTGCATTTGATGAGATAAATGGTTCGACTGCGATAACAGTACCTTCTTTTAGTAACGTTTTATCTTTCGGTTCATAATAGTTCATTACATGACTTGGTGCTTCGTGAAGTGACTGTCCTACGCCGTGACCTGTTAAATTCTTTATAACTGTTAAGTCATTTTTACGTGCTGTTGCATGAACTGCCTTACCAATCTGACTTAATTTAGAGCCTGGTTTGACTTTGAGCATTGCTGCATCAAATGCTTCTAATGCAACATCGCAAACCTTTTGTTTAATAGGCTCATCAGTTTCACCTACAACAAAAGAAATACCTGTATCAGCATAATAACCATTCTTTAAGGCAGATACATCAATATTTACTAAGTCGCCTTCTTTAATCTTACGAATGCTTGGGATGCCATGCGCAACCTCTTCATTAACACTGATACATGTTTGTCCCGGAAAGTTTTCATCATGAATAGGAGCTGAAATAGCGCCATGTTCTTCAAATAAATCTTTAGCGATATTATCTAATTCTTTTGTTGTTACTCCAGGCTTTGTTGCGGCCTGCATTTTGTCTCTAACTAGTGCACAAATATAGCCAATATCTTTTAATGCATCTAATTCTTCTTGAGTTTTTACTATCATATTATCCCGTTCCTTTTTAAAAATTAATTTCTTCCTTATTATAGCAAACTTCATTTGATATAATAAATTATATTATACGAACATAACCAGTTTAACACTTTACTTAGATGAATTACATAACTTCATAATCAAGAAGTGTTTGAATCATATTACTAGGAGTTTTTATATGAATGAACATTGGTATAAAAATATTATAGGCGCCAGAACTTTGAAGACAGGTTTAGCTACCTTTCTAACGGCTTTATTTTGCTTGTTGCTAAATCTAAATCCTATATTCGCCATTTTAACAGCTATCGTAACGATTGAACCTACAGCTAAAGCTTCAATTAAAAAAGGTTATAAAAGATTACCAGCGACGATAATTGGAGCACTATTTTCTGTGTTATTTACTTTTTTACTCGGTGATGGAAATGCATTAACTTATGCTTTAAGTGCCACTTTCACAATTGTGTTGTGTACAAAGCTCAATTTACACGTTGGAACTACTGTTGCTACGTTAACAGCTATGGCTATGATTCCTGGTATACATGAAGCATACCTCTACAATTTCTTTTCAAGATTGCTCACAGCGATGATTGGTCTTGTTACAGCAGCTTTAGTGAATTTTATCATTTTACCACCTAAATACTACGACCAAGTAAACGACAGTATTAATAAGACGGAAACAGAAATGTATCAGTTATTCAACGAACGTGTGAAACAACTTTTAATGGGTAAGTATTCAGCAAATAATGCTTATAAAAGACTTTCTGCATTAATGCGCCTTACGCAAAAAATAGAAACATTACTCACTTATCAAAAAGATGAATTAGGTTACCATAAGCATCGTGATGATGAATGGATCCAAATCAAATCGTTAACAACCCGAGCGCATACAAATCGCTTATTTATTACACATTTATCAAATATTGTTTATTTACCCAAAGATACGAATATTAAATTTACGCAAGAAGAACGTTTAGCTATTCTCTATATTGCTGAAAGTATTAGTGATATCCAGGCTACAGGCCACTTCGAACGTCAAAAAAATTCTGTCTCAGTATTAAAGAGTTCTGTTAAACAACTTGATGAATTTGATAAACATCAACTTAAGAGTCACGTTATTTATGAAATTTTATTAATATATCGCATTCTCGATCATCGATTTGCATAAAGAAAGGTCAGGACATCATGTTTACATTTAGGTTGCACTTACGGAAATTACCGCAACCACTGTACTATGCCCTGACCTTTAGTTTATTCATTTATTTATTTTTCACACGATCGATAATTACTTTTTTCGCCGCTTCTTCCTCATCGTTATTAACCTGTTGTGGCTCAAACGAAATCCCTTTTCGTTCACATGCTTTCTCTAACAAGTAATCAGTGATTTCATGATTCTTAGGTAAAATAGGCCCATGTAAATATGTCCCGAGTAAATTTTTATAATGGATGCCCTCTTTCGCATCTTGTCCATTATTACCATGGCCGTTTACAACTTTACCTAATGAACCAAATTGATGATACGTACGGCCGCCATGATTTTCAAAACCTACAATTGTTCCGAATGTTTCACTGTTAATGACGACATCACCAATCAATCGATCTTGTTGAGATTCTGTATAGAAATCTAAAATATTTAAACCTTCTAACTCTGTCCCATCTAAAGTTATATATTTGCTACCGAGAAATTGATAGCCACCACAAACGGTTAAGCCTGGCATGCCATCTTCTATAGCATCTTTCAATTTCACTTTGATTTTACTTAATTCTTTCGTGGCTAATGATTGCTCTCTGTCACTACCTCCGCCGATAAAGAATATATCACAAGCGTCAAAGGTAATACCATCTGTTACGTTGATATCTTTCACCTTCAACTCAATATTGCGTAATTTAGCTCGTTGTTTCAAGGCTAGGATATTGCCAATATCACTATATAAATTTAACTTATCCGGCAAAAAATGATAGACGGTTAGTTGGCGCATTACTTATGTTTCCCCCTAAAAGAGTAGTTTAGTTGCTCTAACATTGGTTCTAAAGATGTGTAATTAGGTATAGCAACGGTATAACAATCCTTAAAATCCATCGTTTTAGCCGTAGCTTTATGAATATCTCTTTCCAAAATGACCGGCGCTTTAATTTCTGCAAGTTTCAAGCGTAACTGTAATTCTTCTGCTCTTGTTCCTGTTACGATGATAGCCTCGAGTTGTTGGTCATTTAACTTTTCAAAATCTGCATCATAAATCCATGAAGTATCTCTACCATCAGCAGGATAGTCATTTAAGCTAATAACATAAACTTTATTATCACGTATTTGTTCTCCCACAGATAAACTAGCATTCATACCTGCTGGATTTTTAGCTAGATTAATCATTGCCTCTTTCGATTCATTACTGAAGTATTGCATGCGACCATTATCAGAGGTATATGTTTCAAATCCTTTTTTAATAGAATCATCATTTAAACCGAGCTCTCTCAACACTGAATAAGCCGCAATTGCGTTAAACGCATTGAAATCTCCTGCTAATTTCATATTATAAATTTGATTTTCGAGAGAAAACTGTATAAATGGATTTACTGTAAATTTCGATATTTCATACTTGGTAGCTTCACGTTTAAAGCCACATGAACAATAATAATGTCCTAATTGGTTATAATGAATATAATCATAATGTAAGAGCTTCCCACAATTTGGACAGTATTTACTTTCATTCATTGTACTTTGTTCAAACTCATGTGCGTGTGCTTTTAAGCCATAATAAATAACGTGTTTACTCGCAATCTTTAATCTACTAACAAAGGGGTCATCAGCATTTAAGAGTAATTTAATGCCCTTGTTTTGAATTGCTTTCGCGATATTATCTACCATGATATCTATTTCACCAAATCGATCCATTTGATCTCTAAAGAAGTTAGTAACAACCATCATCGTTGGTGTAATTTCATTTAATACGCGCGGAATAGACCCTTCATCAATTTCAATAATCGCGACTTTTGTTTCTTGTGTACCTTGTAGAATAAATGAAGAGGTAATGCCCGGCGCCATATTTGCGCCTTCGTTATTATGTATAATTTTAATTCCATTCTTTTTTAATGTGTGGCCGATTAAATTTGAAGTTGTTGTTTTACCATTGGTTCCACTAATAAATACAATTTCATCAACTTGTGTAGCTAATTTTTTTAATATATTTTTATCTATAGTTCTAGCAACTTTTCCTGGTAAATTTGTACCATTTTTCCCTAAAGCTTTACTCGTTCTCCTGGTCAATTTTGCTAATTGAATTGCGCTCCAACGTTTCATCAGTTTCCTCCCTTTTCCACTGGAAAATTATATCATTTTTAATTTATGAATTACACTAAATAAGTTGGTTGAAAAAGCGACCTCCAGATTATAATAATTATAATTTACTGAACTTTATAAATTTGCTATAATGTAGTCAATAACGAATGGAGGTTGGCTTGATTATGTTAAACAAAGATTTATTAAATGCTTTAAATGAACAAATGAACCATGAATTTTACGCTGCACACGCTTATATGGCGATGGCGGCATATTGCGACAAAGAATCATATGATGGATTTGCAAACTTCTACATTGAACAAGCTAAAGAAGAAAGATTCCATGGTCAAAAAATATATGACTATATTAATGATCGTGGCGAACACGCAATCTTTTCATCTATTTCAACTCCTAAATCTGACTTCAATAGCATCTTAGAAACATTTGAAGATGGTTTAGCCCAGGAACAAGATGTAACTAAACGTTTTTATAACTTATCAGAGTTAGCTAATAACGCAAAAGACTACGCTACAATTTCATTCTTAAATTGGTTCTTAGATGAACAAGTAGAAGAAGAATCAATGTTTGAAACACACATCGATTATTTAAAACGTATCGGTGACGATAGTAACACGCTTTATCTTTATGAAAAAGAGCTTGCTAGTCGTTCTTTCGATGAAGAATAATAAAGCCATCCAATAATATATACAATGCATTAGAGTCTGAGACAAAAATAAATGTCTCAGACTTTTTGTCAACTAAGCAATAAATGTCTGAATTGAAAATGTGCTTATATCAAGCTTTTTTAATACTAGTCATCCTTGCCGGGGTGGGACTACGAAATCTCTATTAAAAGTATTCGATTTCTGTCCCACTCCCTTATTGCCTTTATAGTGACTCAGATAACGTGTTGTCACATTTTATAAAAAATAACATGGTCATTAATTCATTTTAGCAACCATCAACACCCTACCATTCAAACTCAATGAGAAAGGAACTACATTCGATGAGTGATAATGCCTACATTGCCCTAGATTTTGAAACAGCGAATGGCAAACGCACAAGTATTTGTTCAGTCGGTATGGTTAAAGTCATTAATCATCAAATTACCGAAACATTTTATACGTTAGTTAACCCAAAAGATTATTTTTCACAACAAAATATCAACGTCCACGGCATTCATCCCGATGATGTGATACATGCTCCGACGTTTGATATCGTGTTTCCACATATGATGAACTTTATCGACGGTTTGCCTGTTGTAGCACATAATGCTGCATTTGATATGAATGTATTGCATGAAAGTATTAGAGCTATCGGTCATAAAACGCCCAATCTAGTTTATTTTTGTTCTCTTCAACTTTCTAGAAAAACAATTACAAATCATCGTTATGGGTTAAATTACATGATGGAATATTACAATTTAGACTTCAAAGGACATCATGATGCACTCAATGATGCAAAAGCATGTGCAATGATTACATACCGTTTATTAAAGCACTATAACGATTTATCTACTATGCTCAATATTTACGGTAAAAATCTACAGGACAAAGATGCATTGAAATAAATGCAATAGAGGTGTGAATTTAACTAACACAACATTTATTTTTATGTATTATCATATACAATTCAAAAATGAATTCAACATCAGTATAACAAAATGTATAACATTTTTGTTAAAAACTTTAGAATAATACGAATCATTTTAGTGACTCGTATTATTTTTTGCTAAATAGATAAACTTACAAAAATATTACATGGCTTTCATATATAATATAACCATAACCACACTTGATTTTATATTATCTCTTATGATGTTACAAATAATCATAAATAGTCATATTCACAAAAGAAACTTCTTCTAGATTGCCTACTGTAACCCCAACTAATCTAATAGGTACATCAGGATTTTTTAAATCAGTATACAATTCATATGCAATATTATAGATATCAGTTTCACTTTTTACCGGGTCTCTGAGACTCCGTTGTTTGGATAGTGTTTCATATTGAAATGTTTTAATTTTAACCGTGACAGTCTTACCTGATTTTTGAATTTTGGCTAACCTCTCTGACGTTTTACAACTTAATTCCCATATTTTTTGTAAAATTGTATCGTCATCGTTCATATCTGTAGCAAATGTACGTTCTGTCCCTACAGATTTTCTAATTCTAGTCGATTTAACAGGATTATAATCTATCCCTCTCGCTTTATTGTATAAACCATGACCTCTCTTACCGAATAATCTTATTAACTCACGTTCGCTCGTATCATATAAATCTTGACCTGTATAGATGTTATTTTCATGCATCTTTGCTTTAGATGCTTTCCCCACCCCTGGAAACCCACCTATATCAAGTCCCATTAATATTTCGTGTACATTGTTATAATCTATAACTGTAAGACCATTGGGTTTATTCATTCCACTGGCTAACTTTGCAAGAAACTTATTATATGAGACACCTGCTGAGGCAGTTAATTGTGTAGCTTCTAATATATCTCGTCTGATAAATTGAGCGATGTGAGATGCTGGTAAATCTGGTCTAACTAGATGCGTGATATCTAAGTAAGCTTCATCTAAAGATAATGGTTCAACGATATCTGTATAACTTTTAAAGATATCCATTATTTGTTGAGATGCTTCACGATATCTTTCAAAATGAGGCGTGACATAATAACCGTCTGGACATAATTTATGTGCTTGTACCATAGGCATAGCAGAGTGCACACCATATTTTCTTGCTTCATATGAGGCCGTAGACACTACGCCACGGTTACTTGCTTTACCTCCCACGATGACTGGTTTCCCTTTTAATTCTGGATTATCTCTCATTTCTACTTGAGCAAAAAAATAATCCATATCTATATGTATAATTCTACGTTCAGACATATGATTCACCCCCATCATCTCGCAACAAAGTTTATTTATTAATAAATCTTAACGAATTTAAAGTGATATTTCGTAAAAATTGCTCATATTTCATTGTATATTAGAAATGAAAAAGTTAGCTACCGCTTCTATAAATAAATTGTTGAATCATCAAGTCAACAATTATAGAAGTTGATAGCTAACTTACTACAAAGTTATCATTTTTTTATTTAAAATCGGTTTGTACTTGCATCGGAGCCTGCGTATAATACACAATTCCCTCAGTCGTATCTTCAATATATTTAACTTCACTATTGAATACGCCTTTTAAGAAGTAAAGATCGAATACGCAGTATCCTACGTGAAAGCTCATCATAAAAATAATAGATGAAAAAGCAAAGTTAGAAAACACAATAAATAAAATTAAAGTGATAATTACAAGTGGTGCTAACATAATCGTGAGGTATTGCCATTTTTTAAAATAAACATTTGGCATGTGCGTAGTAAGGAGACCGTATTGTAATTGATAGGCTGGCTTTTGTCCTTTTGATAATAAACGGAACATCATGTTATGAATAAATTCATGTATGAAATATAAAATGCTAAATCCTACAATACCATAAACTACATTTAACAAAATATTTTGTTCTATAATATGTGTATATGTATAAGCAACTTTATAAAAAATTAGAATGCACATCATAACAATTGTAAATTGTAAAAGAACAAATCTTTCAAATGCCTTTTTATTTGAAAGTAAATTAACTTTGAACATACAGCCAGCTCCTTACATCACTAAGTTACCTTCAGTATACTGCGATTAGAACCACGTTTAAAGTGACTTTATCTAAATTAATTGTTTTGTAATTGAAATTTAATAAACCAACGCTTTTTGCAATATAAAATAATATAAACCCACAACTTTAAAACTCAATTTATTACTATACAATGTTAATAACATGTAGTTGTATTAAAATTATTTTCTATCAAATTGAGCTACGGTTTCAACATGTGTCGTTTGTGGAAACATGTCGACGGGTGTAATCTGTTTAAGTTTGTATTGTTGATCTAAAATTTTTGCATCTCTTTGTTGAGTGGATGGATTACATGAAATATAAACGATTCTTTTAGGGTTGAGTTCTAAAACTGTGTTTAAGAATGTTTCATCGCATCCCTTACGTGGCGGATCAATCATCACTACATCAGGCTTGATTCCTTGAGCTTTCCATTTTAAAATAACTTCTTCTGCTTTACCACAGACAAAAGTCGTATTGTTGAATCGATTTTTAGTCGCATTATCTTGTGCGTTATCGATTGCATCTTGCACTACTTCAACACCGTAAACGTGTTTCGCTTGTTGTGCCATATAAAGACCAATCGTACCAATTCCACAATAAGTATCTAGTACAATCTCTTCACCTTGCAAATTCGCATAGTCTAAAGCACGTTGGTATAGATGTTCAGTTTGTTCTGTATTAATTTGATAAAATGACTGATCACTCATTTTAAATTCGACTTCAGATAACGTATCTTGTAGCGTATCCTTTCCAATAAACGTTACTGATTGTGGGCCCATAATCACATTTGAATGGGACGTGTTAATATTCTGTTTGATGCTAACAATTTGTGGAAACGCCTCTTGTAATCTCTCTACAAAAATATTACTTTCTTTGAATTTCTTACCATTAGTAACAAAAATTACCATGACCTCGCCAGAGTAATGTCCTGTACGAATTACAACATGTCTCATAAGCCCCTGTTTCTTTTGTTCATCATAAATACTGACATTTAATTCATTGAACCATTGTTTGACTTTATTCATAATTTCTTGATGTATTGGCGCTTGTATTAAACATTCATCCATATCAATAATCTGATGACTACGTTGACGATAAAAACCCATGATGGCTTGTTGGTCTTTATTTGTACCTACTGGAATTTGAGATTTGTTTCTGTATCGCCAAGGATTTTCCATGCCAATTGTATCGTGAATAATGACATCTTCGAAACCACCCTTTCTATGAAATAAATTTACCACTTGTTCTTTTTTCATAGCTAATTGTGCTTCGTATGTCATATGCTGCAGCTGACATCCACCGCATTTATAATAATAAACACAAGGTGGTTCAACTCGGTCCTCACTTTCTTTAAGGACATTTAATAGTTTACCTATGGCAAAATTTTTCTTAACTTTAATCACTTTGTACTCTATCTCTTCACCTATTAAAGCTTGTGGGATGAAAATAGGATAACGGTCAATTTTTATTACTCCATGTCCTTCGTGAGTAAGGTCGATGACACGACCTCGGTGTATATCATTTTTTTGTAGTGTACTCATCTTTATCCCTCCACATTAAAAGAGGTTAGGTTTCAAATCATGCTTTACCTAACCTCTACTTTATAAAATGTACGTCGTTTAAATGTATCCATAGCCATTTTTACTATCTATTAACTTTGATTTACTGTTCAATGAGTTCTTCATTGTTAATATCATCCGGCGTAAAAATTTCGATATGTTGCTTTAAATTTAAGAAATTACCAGGTAATTTTCCTCCATATTCACCATCGACATTCAATTGCATATCGTCAAATGAAGAAATATTAATAGATTGTGCTTTATGGTAATGTACTTTAGGATGCTTCGTATGTTCTCCACGGGAAGCAAGAGACATAATATGTCCTAACTCTGCTAGATTGGCTTTTTCTACTATAATTAAAGTGAAGTAACCATCATCCAATTTGGCATCCGGTACTAACTTCTCAAAGCCTCCCATTGAATTCGTTAAACCAAGTAGGAATAATAAAGCTTCTCCTTGGAATACATCATCATCGAATTCGATGCGAATATCGATTGCTTTCATTTGTGGTAGCATTTCAAAACCTTTGATGTAATATGCAAATGGTCCGACGATTGACTTTAATTTACTTGGTGTCTCATAAGATACTTGTGTAAGTTGTCCACCAGCTGCAAGATTTATGAAATATCTACTATTCATCTTCCCGATATCTACACGCGTTGTATGTCCTTCAATAATCACATCTATTGCACTCATGATATCTGTAGGTAAATGTAGGGCACGACCAAAGTCATTCACTGTACCCATAGGGATGATACCTATAGATGGTCGCTCTGGATGTTCGGCTATACCATTAATAACCTCATTTAAAGTTCCATCGCCACCAGCTGCAATTAAAACGTCATAATTATGTTCTAAACAACGTTGCGCTTCGATGGTCGCATCGCCTTCTCTTTCAGTTGCATATGCACTCGTTTCAAACCCAGCTTTTTCTAACCTTATTAACACATCTGGTAACGTCCTTTTAAATAACTCTTTACCTGATGTCGGGTTATAAATGATTCTAACACGTTTTCTCATATTTTATCCCTCGACTTTATTTACTCATTATCTATATTAAATGATTTAGCGTATTGTTAAAAGCATTTCGGTTAAACTTTGTCTGCTCATTTATTCTACATGATTTCTTCACAGATGTGTATTGATCTTAATGGATACAATTTTTGTAAATAGAAACGATGTTAATCAGGATAAGTTTTATTTTCAATTCAGCTTACCATTTATAACAGTATTATTCATTGATAACAAAAAAACGTCAATTTCTATGTAAGTTAAAATAGAAATTGACGTTTATACATAAGACAAAGTCATATTTATTAATGACTATTCTATGCATGGCCTATTTATATCAATGAAATAATTAGCGTTTATCTAACTCTTGTTTCAATAGTTTATTAACTAATTGAGGATTCGCTTGCCCTTTAGAAGCTTTCATAATTTGTCCTACTAAATAACCCATCGCTTTACCTTTACCATTTTGATAATCTTCTACAGATTGTGGGTTATTATCTAAAGCTTCGTTTACGAATTTTAATAAAGTATCTTCATCCGAAATTTGGACTAAACCTTTATCTTCCATAATTTGTTTTGCATCTCCGCCATTTTCTGCTAATTCAGGGAAGACTTTTTTAGCGATCTTACTACTCATTGTACCGTCTTCGATTAATTTAATCATACCAGCAAGGTTTTCAGGTGTTAACTGAGTATCTAATAATTCTACTTGATGTTTATTAAGATATTCATTTACTCCGCCCATTAACCAGTTAGATGTTAATTTAATGTCAGCACCTTCAGCTACTGCACCTTCAAAGAAATCAGACATTTCTTTAGTTAACGTAAGAACGTGTGCATCATATGCTGGTAATCCGTAATCATTAACATATTTTTCTTTTCTTTGGTCTGGTAATTCAGGAATCGTTTCACGCACGCGCGCTTTCCAATCTTCGTCTACATGTAGTGGAACGATATCAGGTTCTGGGAAGTATCTATAATCGTCTGAGCCTTCCTTAACACGCATTAGTGTGGTTTTACCTGTAGACTCATCAAAACGACGTGTTTCTTGTAAGATTTCTCCACCATTAAGCAATTCTTCTTCTTGGCGTTTCTCTTCGTATTCTAACCCTTTACGCACAAATGTAAATGAGTTTAAGTTTTTAAGTTCTGCTTTTGTACCAAACTCTTCTTGACCATATGGACGTAAAGAAATATTCGCATCACAACGTAATGAACCTTCTTCCATTTTACAGTCAGAAACACCTGTATATTGGATGATTGAACGTAATTTCTCTAAATAGGCGTAAGCTTCTTGTGGTGAGCGGATGTCTGGCTCTGATACAATCTCAATTAAAGGCGTGCCTTGTCTATTCAAATCAACTAAAGAATAACCTTCTTTATGTGTTGATTTACCGGCATCTTCTTCCATGTGTAAACGCGTAATACCGATACGTTTCGTTTCTCCATCAACTTCGATATCAATATATCCGTTTTCTCCGATAGGTTGATCAAATTGTGAGATTTGATATGCCTTTGGATTATCTGGATAGAAATAGTTTTTACGATCAAATTTAGATTCTGTTGCAATATCCATATTTAAAGCCATCGCAGCTCTCATAGACCAGTCCACAGCACGTCTATTTAATACTGGTAACACACCAGGATAACCTAAGTCGATTACGTTTGTGTTTGAGTTAGGCTCTGCTCCGAAATGTGCAGGTGATGGAGAGAATATTTTAGAATCTGTTTTTAACTCAACATGGACTTCAAGTCCAATTACTGTTTCAAAATGCATGGTTTCCACTCCTTATAAGTTTTCGTATTTATCATGAAAATTAAATTTAGTTTCATATTGGTAAGCAACACGATATAAAGTTTTCTCATCAAATGGTTTTCCAATAAATTGTAGACCGATTGGGCGACCGTTTGATTGGCCACAAGGAACAGAAATACCTGGTAAACCAGCTAAATTAACCGGTGTTGTTAATAGATCGTTCGCATACATCGTCAATGGATCATCGATTTCTTCACCAAGGTTAAATGCTGTTGTTGGTGTTGTAGGTCCGACAACGACATCGTAATTTTCAAATACGCGATCAAAATCGTTTTTAATAAGTGTTCTTACTTTTTGTGATTTTTTATAAAAGGCATCGTAGTAACCTGAACTTAATGCGAAAGTACCTAAGAAGATACGACGTTTAACCTCTTCACCGAAGCCTTCACTACGAGACATTTTGTAAAGTTCTTCTAGTGTCTTAGCTTGTGGTGAATGGTAACCATATCTAATACCATCAAAACGTGAAAGGTTTGATGACGCTTCTGATGATGCGATTACGTAATAAGATGGAATACCAAATTTAGTATTTGGTAATGATACTTCTTCAACGGTAGCACCTAAAGATTTTAATGTTTCAACGGCTTCTTTCACTGAAGCTTTGACTTCTTCAGAAACACCTTCACCTAAATATTCTTTTGGAAGTGCAACTTTTAAGCCGTCAATGTCTTTGCCAATATCAGCGGTAAAGTCATTTTCTTCAACTGGTGCACTTGTCATATCATTTTCGTCAACACCAGTAATTGTTTCAAGTACGAGTGCGTTATCTTTAACATTACGTGTTAATGGACCAATTTGGTCTAATGAAGATGCGAATGCTACTAAACCAAAACGTGAAACTCGTCCGTAAGTTGGTTTCATACCTACAATCCCACAATATGCAGCAGGTTGACGTATTGAACCACCTGTATCTGTACCTAAACTGAAAGGAACTAATCCTGCCGCAACGGCTGCTGCAGAACCACCTGAAGAACCACCTGGTACAGCTTTATGATCGAATGGGTTAACTGTCTTCTTGAAATAAGATGTTTCAGTTGAACCACCCATAGCAAATTCATCTAAGTTTAACTTTCCGATTAATACTGCTTGAGCATCATGAAGTTTTTGCATTACTGTTGATTCATAAATTGGAACAAAGTCTTCTAACATCTTACTTGCACAAGTAGTTTCTAGACCTTTTGTGATGATATTATCTTTGATACCCATAGGAATACCGAACAATTTACCTTCCATTTGGTCTTTTTCTTGTAATTCATCTAACTCTTGTGCTTTTTTAATGGCATTTTCTTTATCTAAAGCAAGAAATGATTTAATAGTCGGATCTGTTTCTTCAATTGCATCATAAATATCACTAACAATCTGTGATGGTTTAATTTCTTTATTTTTAATTAATTTAGTTAAATTTTCTACAGATTCGTAACGGATCGTCATCTTACGCGTCCTCCTCATTCATAATAGATGGTACTTTGAATTGGCCATCTTCTGTTTCTTTAGCATTTTTTAATGCTTCTTCTTGAGGAATTCCCTCGCTTGCTTTATCTTCGCGCAATACATTTTGTAAATCTAATACGTGATATGTTGGTTCAATATCTTCAGTATCTGCTTCTTCAATTTGATTGGCAAAATTTAAAATGCTTTCTAACGTTCCCTGCATTTTTTCTGTTTCATCATCACTAATTTGAAGTCGTGATAAATTAGCAATGTGTTCTACTTCTTCACGTGTAACTTTAGCCATGAAATAAAAGCCTCCTTGTTTACTCATTCATTATAAAATTGTATCAAAATTCCAACTAAAAATCTAAGTTTTTTACTATTATGACGTGTTTCTGTGCATTAATGTAACTCAACATCATAATTGTACGTAATTATTCTTTTTAAAAGGATTAAAAATCAATAATATTACTGATAAATTAAAAATCTACTAAAATTTATAAAAAACCTCTCTAACATCTACAACAGTAGAATTATTAGAAAGGCTTTAAAAACTTTAGTTATTATTTTTATAAATATGAACGTCTGGTTCTTTGTCATCTTTAGTTTTGCTGATTAATGCTTTTGGTTTGTTACCATCTTTGATATGAATTTCATATTCATCAACACCATCAAAGTTTTCTTTAGCTTGTTCCGTAACGTATTGTGTAATACCAATCGTTTCAGCTTTACCGTAATAGTCAATTGGAACATCTACTGTAAGTTGATGAACATGTTTTTTATCGAATTTTACAGTTCCGATAGCTTGTGTAAAGTTATTGAAGTATTTTTGTAAATTATCATTGAACTGTTTGAAATTTGAATTTAAATCTTTATCAACATTAGCTGCTTCTTTTGATGGTAGCATCGCTGTTCTTTGATGTGTATCTGACCAATGATTAATTCGAGTCTTACTTTCTTTGGCTGTAGATTCACTTATAAATTCACCTGGAGTAATAGAGTTTTCACCTGATTGTTTATAGATTGCAAAGTGAATAGGTATATCTTTAAGCTTCTTGTTTTCACGTAATCTAGATAAAATTTCTTCAGCCATTTGTTGGCCTTGCTTTTTAATCTCTTTATCATTTAATTTTTTATCAAACGTTTCTCCATCTTTTTTCTTTTGATAATAATATGTACCATTCATAGCTAAACCAATCGTCATACCTTTAATGTTCTTACCTTTACTATCATCTTTACCATAGAAATCTTGTTCTAAGATATTAGATAGATAGGCTGGTGATTGTTCAGCAATTTTTTCTTCATCTTTTTCACCTTTATGTGACGGATTGAGCCCTAAATTTTCATTTGCTTTTTTCTCTTTACGCTCATCCTTATCCATCTTATCTATTTCTTTTTTCGTAAACTTAGGTTGTAAGTATGCTTCGATCGTATCTTTATCTAAAAATTGACCATCTTGATAGAGATAATCATCTGTTGGAAATACTTGCTTACTTGATTCTAACAAGCCATCTTCGAAATCTTCACCATTATAGCTATTCGCCATTTTTTCTTGTAGCAAACCACGTGCTTGGCTTTCTTTAAATGGTAAAATCGTTCTATAGTTGTTACCATTGACGCTATCATCAGTTGCGATATTCTTGGATTTACTAGCGTTCTCACCTTGCGAATTGGCCTCTGATTCTTGGTTTTGATCATTATTATTGCCACATGCTGATAATACAAACATTGCTGCGATGGCTAACATTATCGTTCTTTTCATTCAATATCTCCTCTATTACTCAATATTGTTTTTTAGCTCTATAAAGTCGTCTTCAGACCAAACCGTTGTACCATATTTCTCTGCTTTCGTTAACTTAGATCCTGCGTCTTCACCGGCGATGACGATGTCTGTTTTTTTCGTAACACTATTTGTAACTTTTGCCCCTTGTAATTCTAACCACTCGCCCGCTTCATTTCTAGTCATTTGTTGTAGTTTACCTGTTAACACAATGGTTTTATCTTGAAGCTCTGGATGCCCTTCTACTTCTGTTGTCTTAACGCCTTTATATGTCATGTTAACATTTTTCGCTTCTAATTTTTGGATTAAAGCACGAATATCTTCATTTTCAAGATAAGTCACTACAGATTGAGCTAATTTATGACCTATATCGTGTATACCCATTAATTCTTCCTCTGATACTTCAAACAATGTATCCATTGAACCATATTTTTCTGCTAATACACGGCTCGCTTTGACACCCAAATGTCTAATACCAAGACCGAATAATAATTGTTCTAATGAATTAGATTTAGAAGTTTCAATTGCATTTAATAAATTTTCAACTTTCTTTGTACCCATCCGTTCTAAAGGTAGTAGGTCTTCTTCCGTTAAATAGAAAATGTCCGCAATATCTTTGATCTTTTCATTTTCATAGAGCTGTTGAATTATTTTGGTACCTAAGCCATCGATATTCATAGCTTGTCGTGAAACGAAATGAATCATGCCTTCTACAAGTTGAGCCTGGCATTTTGGATTGATGCAGCGTAAAGCCACTTCACCTTCTATTCTAACTAATTCATGTTTACAACTTGGACAATGTGTTGGCATATGATAAACTTGAGCATCATTAGGTCTGCGATCAATGACTGCTTTGATGACTTCAGGGATAATGTCCCCTGCTTTTTTAATTACAACACTATCACCAATACGTATATCTCGTTCATGGATCAAATCCTCATTATGTAGAGAGGCACGCGAAACAGTGGTACCTGCTACTTTAACCGGCGATAATACTGCTGTTGGCGTTACTACACCTGTACGACCAATACTTAACTCAATATCTAATAACTCAGTAATGACTTCTTCTGCTGGAAATTTATAAGCGATAGCCCAACGTGGAGATTTCTGAGTAAAACCTAAATCATCTTGTTGTTCTAATGCATTTACCTTTATAACGATACCATCAATATCGTACGGCAGATCTTCACGTTGTTCAGTCCATTTTTCTATATATTTCAATACATCATCAATCGACTGAACGCGTTGTCTTTGTTGGTTTGTTTTAAAGCCGAGTTGGTCTAACTCATCTAATGCTTCACTTTGCGTATTTGCATTAAACTGAGTCAAATCATTCACGCTATATAAAAATACACTTAGCTTTCTCTTAGCTGCCAATTTAGAATCTAATTGTCTTAGTGATCCTGCTGCAGCATTTCGTGGGTTAGCAAATGGTTGTTCATCATTTTGTTCTTTAGCTTCATTTAGTTTAATAAATGATTGACGTGGCATATATGCTTCCCCACGAACTTCGAATGTACGAGAATCATTGATTTTTAAAGGAATTGCATGGATCGTCTTTAAATTCTCCGTAATATCTTCGCCGACTGTCCCATCTCCTCGAGTTAAACCTTGAACGAATTGTCCATTTTCATATTTTAACGAAACGGCTAAACCATCAATCTTCAACTCGCACATATACTCCACATCACCGACACGTTCACGGATGCGTTGATCGAATTTACGTAAATCCTCTTCATTAAACGCATTGCCTAGACTTAACATCGGTGTATCATGTGCAACCTTTTCAAATGTTGATTGTGCAGATCCTCCTACTCGGACAGTTGGAGAATCTGCTGTTTGATATTCTGGATGTTCCTGTTCTATCTCAATTAGTTCATGCAATAACTTGTCATATTCACTATCAGGAACGGATGGATTATCTTTAACGTAATATTCATAACTATATTGGTTTAACAATTGATGTAATTCATCAACACGTGCTTGTAAATCTGCCACACTTTAGTCCTCCTTCTTATCAATTGGAGCAAATTGTGCTAGTAATCGTTTAGGGCCTTCGGATTTAAAAATAATATCTAGTTCTACTGAACCGTTTTTGTCTGTAACATTACTTACCATACCCTCACCCCATGATTTATGAACAACCTTGTCACCTACATTCCATTGTTGTGATGAAGTTGATGCTTTATTAGAGGTCATACGCTTACTATATCCTCGTTTTGGTGGTTGCTTTGTTGCAGAATTAATTTTTCGACTTGTACGATTACTTTGATTCACATTATCAAGTAAGCCTTCAGGTATTTCTCGTAAAAATCGTGAAGGCATATTGGATTGTGGTTTACCGAATAGCATACGTGAAGTTGCATGTGTAATATATAACGTTTCTTCCGCTCGTGTAATGGCCACATAACAAATACGTCTTTCCTCTTCCATTTCATGATCATCATCACTTTTAATAGCACGGATATGAGGGAAGAGGGATTCTTCCATACCCATAATAAAGACGACTGGAAATTCTAGACCTTTCGCAGAATGCATCGTCATTAATGTAATGCCATCTTCAATTTCAACTTCATCGATATCTGCTACAAGTGATAAATCAGTTAAGAAATTGATTAATGATTGTTCTTCTAACGGTGTGTTTTCTTCATAATCTTTTGGTACAGACATAAACTCGTCAATATTTTCTAATCTACTTCTAGATTCTAGCGTTTGTTCGCGTTCTAACATTTCACGATATCCAGATTGTGTAAGTACTTCATCGACAATCTCACTAATTTCTAAAAACTCTTGCTGCTTAATAAGGTTTTGTATAGTGTCGTAAAACGTAATACATGACTGAGTAACTTTTTTAGATAAACCAATAAAATCTACTTCTGCTAAGGCATCAAACATACTAATATCATTTTGATTTGCATATGCTTGAATTTTTTCTACAGAGCTTGGGCCTACGCCACGTTTAGGTACATTAATGACACGTTGTAAACTAATATCATCGTTACTGTTGGCTATGATACGTAAATAACTCAGTAAATCTTTAATTTCTTTACGGTCGTAGAACTTCTGACCGCCGACCATTGTATAAGGGATGTTAGATTTCATAAATGTTTCCTCTAACACACGAGATTGTGCATTTGTTCGGTACAGAATAGCCATATCTTTGAATTTTTTACCGTTACTTTGTTGTTTCTTAATTTCACGAACAACGTACTCTGCTTCATCTCTTTCAGTTGTTGCTTCGTAATAATGTATCTTGTCACCTTCATTATTACCAGTCCATAACCCTTTAGGTTTACGTTCAGTATTATTTTTAATGACTTCATTTGCTGCATTTAAAATTGTCTTAGTAGAACGATAATTTTGCTCTAAAAAGATAGTCTTGGCTTCTGGATAATCCTCTTCAAACGAAAGAATATTTTGAATATCCGCACCACGCCAACCATAAATCGATTGATCTGAATCCCCTACGACACAAAGATTTTTAAATTTCTTTGCGAGTAAATTGACTAATGTATATTGGGCTTTGTTAGTATCTTGGTACTCATCCACATGTATGTATTGAAATTTATTTTGATAATATTCTAAAACATCCGGTACACGTTCAAATAATCGAATGGTTGTCATAATTAAATCATCAAAATCTAAAGCTTCATTTCTTGAAAGTTGACGTTGATATCCACTGTAAACTGTGGCAACCATTTGACTATAGTAATCTGTCGCCTCATTTTGAGCATCCTCTGGTGTTTTTAATTCATTTTTTAAATTACTAATCGCACCGATAAACATTCTAGGTTCAAACTTTTTACTATCGATATTTTCATTTTTTAATACGTCTTTAATTACTGGTTTCTGGTCAGTTGGGTCTATAATAGTAAAGTTACGTTCAATACCGATCCGGTCGGCATCTCTACGTAAGATACGCACACACATAGAGTGGAAAGTCGACATCCAAATAACTTGAGCTTCTTCTCCGACTAATTGTTCCACACGTGCTTTCATTTCTTTAGCCGCTTTATTTGTAAAAGTAATCGCTAGTACGTTATAAGGCGAAACATCCTTTTCATCTAATAAATAGGCAATGCGATGCGTTAATACACGCGTCTTTCCCGAACCTGCACCTGCCATGATTAGCAATGGACCTTCTGTTGTACGCACAGCCTGGCTTTGTTCATCGTTCATATTGTTTACTAATGCATTCATTGACGCGACTCCTTTATCTTTACTGTTTTTAGTGCTTTTTTAATATCGGTGTAAATGATATCTCCGACTATGATTGTATCTGCAAATGATGCCATCTCTTGGGCTTCACCTAAACTTGAGATACCCCCACCATAAAACAATTGTGTATCCGTTAATATATCTGCGGCAGCTTTAACTTTGTCTACCTCTCCATAAGTGCCACTATATTCTAAATACATGACTGGTAATTGATACATATAATTAACCATTTGTGCATAAGCTTCTATATCATCTTCGCTTAAATCAGTTTGGGATTTGGTCACTTGAGCTACTTTACTATCAGGATTTAATACGACATAACCTTCGAAAATAAACTCATCAAAATCAATCACATGGCCATACGATTTCAATGCCTCTAATAAAATGCCATTATGATATGTTACGTCGTTGCTATTTAATACAGTAGGCACAAAGTAGAAATCAAATCCTGGCATTACACTTTCTACATTTGAAATTTCCAGTGCCAATGGTAGAGGGTATCTTCTTACGCGACTCATTAAATGAATAACGTTATCTTCTGTAACGTCATCTGTTCCCCCAATAACAATCGCATCTGTATTTGACATACAAATCGCATCTAAATCCTCATCACTAATTGATTTAGCTGGATCTAATTTAAATATATGTTTCCATTGTTTAATATCATACATTACTGGAGACTCCTTTAATTAACATACAATTAATTATATCATTTTTATTCTTTGAGTTCTAAAATGAAACTATGTATTTTTAACACGTATTTTAATTCATCTCAAGCACAAAAAACAAACCAAATACGGCATCGTATTTGGTTTGTTAGTAATTATTAAATTATTTTGTTTCAGTAGCTCAATTAACTTCATATGAAAGAAAGTTTAATGTATAACTTCACTAAAGTTTATTTAATCTGTTGTCGGAATGTTCATGCGTTCTAATATAATCGTATATGCATCATTACCCCATTGTAATGAGCGTTTGACTCTAGAGATTGTGGCAGTAGATGCACCTGATTCTTGTTCAATTGTCGCATAAGTATACCCTTGTTTAATCATCTTAGCGACTTGTAATCTTTGTGATAGTGATTGTATTTCATTGACTGTACATAAATCATCAAAAAATTGATAACATTCTTCTCTGGTTTCAAGCGTTAAAATAGCATCGAACAATTCGTCTAGTGCTTGGCCTCTTAATTTTTCAATTTGCATAAAAACAACCCCTGTATCTTTCAAATTAATCTCATTTTAACGTACTAATACATTAAAGTGTAACGATTAATATTGAGAAATTCAAGTATAGTTATTTTTCGTCCAAGCCAGCACGTTCAAATATTGTATCGACTTGATTTAAATGATGTTTAGGGTCAAAACAATCATCTAATTCTTCTTTTGTTAATTGACTCGTAATGGCATCATCTTGCTCAATTAACTCTCTGAATGGTGTTTTTGTTTCCCAAGATTCCATCGCTTTTGGTTGCACTCTATCATACGCTTCTTCACGCACCATACCTTTATTGATTAACGCAAGTAAGACACGTTGTGAGTAGATAAGTCCGAATGTTTTATCGATGTTGTCACGCATATTGTCTTCAAATACTGTTAATCTATCCACGATATTTGTGAAACGGTTTAATGCATAGTCTAAAGCGATTGTTACGTCTGGTAGCATGATACGTTCTGCTGATGAGTGAGAAATATCTCTTTCATGCCATAATGGAACATTTTCATAAGCCGTAGTGATATATCCTCTAATAACACGTGCAATACCAGTGATGTTTTCAGAACCAATCGGATTACGTTTATGTGGCATTGCTGAGGAACCTTTTTGACCTTTTGCGAAAGCTTCTTCTACTTCACGCGTTTCAGTCTTTTGTAAATTACGTATTTCTACCGCAAATTTTTCCATTGAAGTACTGATTAACGCTAAAGTTGCAATATAATATGCATGACGGTCACGTTGTAAAGTTTGTGTAGATACTGGCGCTACATCGATCCCTAAATTTTTACATACATGTGCTTCAATTTCAGGTGGAATATTAGCGAAAGTACCAACCGCTCCACTCATTTTTCCAACTTCAATTTCTTTTCTAACATTTTTAAAACGCTCTAGATTACGTTTCATTTCAGTGTACCAAAGTGCCATTTTCACACCGAACGTCGTTGGTTCAGCATGCACACCGTGTGTACGCCCCATCATTAAAGTATATTTATAATCTTTAGCTTTACGTGCTAACACTTCGATAAAACGTTCTAAATCTTGTTCAATGATGTCATTCGCTTGTTTAATGACGTAACTTAACGCAGTATCGACAACATCTGTTGAAGTTAAGCCGTAGTGTACCCATTTACGTTCTTCACCTAATGTTTCTGATACTTGTCTAGTAAAAGCAACTACATCGTGGCGTGTTTCTTCTTCAATTTCTTTAGCACGGTCAACGTCTACTTTTGCATTTTCTCTGATTTTTTTAACATCTTCTTCAGGTACATAACCTAATTTACTCCATGCTTCACTTGCAAGAATTTCAACTTCTAACCAAGCTTCGTAACGGTTTTGATCAGTCCAAATACTTTCCATTTCTTTTCTAGAATAACGTTCAATCATTGAAATAAGCTCCTATCTTTCAATTTTATAGTTCCACAAACTCCAAAACATGTACATTTTATAATTTTTATCGGTTAAAGTTCGTGTTTGACCTCTTCAATCATAGTTTAACAGAATTATGTATAAATGTATAAATGTTTTTATCATCTTTTGTTAAAATCTTTCTACTTAAATAAAAAGTCACTTTGTCTAATTCAAGACGATAAATTACTTGAACCAACAAAATGACTTTTAAGCATTTCTTACTGATAGCGTTACTTCTCTATGAATACTTATGATTCATCCATTAACTTTCCAACAAACTGTATTTCTTGTCTAAGGACTTCAATTTCACCATTTTTATTTTCTTTATAGACTGGTTTTTCAAATCGTTTTACGGGCATATATCCCGCTTCTCGCATGCGTTTCAAACAATCTTGAATTGATTCTTGTTCTTCGACAATAAATTTTTGTTGTTTTTTCATATACTTTCCACTTCATCCGTATCATATTGTTTTAATTTCTTACTTCTAACACCTTTGGCCCAGAAACCACCGTTAATAGTTCTAGGTTCATATGCGACGATAAATGCTTTCTCATCTATTTGCTTAATCGTTTCGATTAATTTAAATTCAAATCTTCTTGGTGTTAGAATTTGTAAATTTAGTCGTTCTCCATCTCTGCCGTGTGCAGTATAATGTGTGACACCATAACCTAAATCTCTTAATTGTCTTGGTAAATCTAGCTCATATTCTGAAGATGTGACATTGACAACTGTGTATCCTAAAGCTAATTTCTCCTCTATCTTCATACCTACAATAATCCCAATTGAAAAGCCAAAAGCATACGCAATGACATTTTGAATTTGATCTAAACTAGACATAACCATACCTAGCCCAACAACATAAACAAGTACTTCTAAAAAACTTACAACTGCAGCAACATAACGATAACCTTTTAATGTTAAAATTGTTCTCATTGTTAAGAACGTAACGTAAGCAACATTAATTACGAATATCGCTAACACCATCAACCATGGATTCGACGTTATTAGTGACATCACACATTTCCCTTTCTGTTCATTAAATTCACATTATTTTATCAGTGAATATTTAATTTGTCACTAGAAAGTTTTCGGGTTTTTAATTTTTAGGCCAAGTGTATCTCGTGTAGGCTAGTTCACGTTTATGCGCAGCTTTGATATAGTGATTTTCAATAGTATCTTTTGCTTCACTCGGTACAGATTTACCTTCTAAATAATCATCAATGTCATGATAACTAACACCAAGCGCTTCTTCATCTGGCAATTGAGGTTTATCATCTTCTAAATCAGCTGTCGGTACTTTATCGTATAAATGTTGTGGTGCTTCTAGATATTGTAATAGTTGTTTGCCTTGACGTTTATTAAGGCCAAAGATTGGTGCAATATCTGCTGCCCCATCACCATATTTTGTATAAAAACCAGTTACATTTTCAGCAGAATGGTCTGTACCGACAACGATGCCTTGATGATGTGCGGCAATAGAATATTGTACTTTCATACGTTCACGAGCCTTTTCATTACCTTTATGGAAATCATTAAGTGTAATTCCAGATGCTTCCAGTGACGCAACACTTTGATCAACTGCTGGTTTAATATTTACTGTATACGTTTTGTCAGGCTCTATAAATGCTAAGGCATCTTCGACTTCGTCAGCGTCTTTTTGCACACCATAAGGTAGCTTCACAGCTATAAACTCACAGTGAACATCCTCTTGTTTCAGTTCGTTAACAGCAATTTGACATAACTTGCCTGTTAATGTTGAATCTTGTCCTCCTGAGATACCTAATACTAATGATTCGATAAATGAGTGTGATTGAACATAACTTTTGATAAATTGTATAATACTGCGAGTTTCAGCGTGACTGTCAATTTCAGGTTTAACTTTCATTTCTCTTACAACGATATCTTGCAAGTTACTCATTTTCTTCTTCCATCTCCTTCACATGTTCTGCTACTTCGAAAATGCGTTTATGTTTATTTTCCCAACAAGCTGTACTTAAATCAACTGGATAATCTTGTGGGTTGAGGTGACGTTTATTTTCTTCCCAAAGATGTAACAGATTGTCATCTAAATATGCTTGTGCTTCTTTCTCACTTGGCAACTCATAGACAAGTTTACCTTCTTTAAAAATGTCATGATGCAAGTTTTTCGCTGTAAAAGATTTAATGAATTTCATTTTATATGTGTGAACTGGATGGAATAATTTAAGTGGTGATTCTGCGTCAGGATCTTCGTGTTCTAAAGTAATGTAATCACCTTCTGCTTTATTTGTTTTCTTATTAATAATACGATACACATTTTTCTTACCAGGTGTTGTTACTTTTTCCGCATTATTAGACAATTTGATACGATCAACATATTCGCCAGAGCTGTCTTGCACGGCTACGAGTTTGTAAACTGCACCTAAAGCAGGTTGATCATATCCGGTGATTAATTTCGTCCCAATCCCCCATGAATCCACTTTAGCACCTTGAGATTTCAAACTCATTATCGTCTGTTCATCTAAATCATTTGAAGCGATAATTTTGGTGTCTGTAAATCCTGCTTCATCAAGCATTTTACGTGCTTCTTTAGATAAATAAGCGATATCACCTGAGTCTAAACGTATGCCGACGAAATTAATTTTATCTCCTAACTCTTTCGCAACTTTTATCGCAGTCGGCACACCTGATTTCAATGTATGGAATGTATCTACTAAGAACACACAATCTTTATGGCGCTCTGCGTATTTTTTAAAGGCAATGTATTCATCCCCATAAGTCTGAACAAGCGCATGTGCGTGCGTTCCCGAAACAGGAATACCAAATAGTTTACCAGCTCGTACATTACTCGTTGAATCAAAACCACCTATGTAAGCTGCTCTAGATCCCCATAGTGCAGCGTCGGTTTCTTGTGCACGTCTCGTTCCAAATTCCATAAGCTGATCTTGTGGTGCAACATGTCTAATTCGACTTGCTTTTGTAGTTATAAGTGTATGGAAATTCACTATATTTAATAACATCGTTTCTATTAATTGAGCTTGAATTAAAGGGGCTTCCACTCTAATAAGTGGTTCGTTACCAAAACAAAGCTCGCCTTCTTGCATTGAACGAATATTCCCAGTAAATTTTAAAGTTTTTAAATAACTCAGAAAATCATCTTTGTAACCAATCGATTTTAAATATTCAATATCAGATGATGAAAAATGGAAGTTTTCAATAAAATCAATTACACGTTTCAACCCATTAAATACGGCATATCCACTATCAAACGGCATATTTCTAAAGTATAAATCAAATACTGACCAACGTTCATGAATCCCATCATTCCAATAACTTTCAGCCATATTTATTTGATACAGATCGTTATGCAATACAAAGGTATCGTCTTCGTATTGGTACATCACTATCACTCCAATCAACTTTTCCATCAGTTTAGCATAAAAGCGATAACAGAAACACATGATAACTACACAATAAACATAATTGTTACAAATTAACTGAATTATTTGCGAATATTTTTATAAATTTTAAATTAACTGCAACAAAATAGTGACATTTTCATCAGAATGATTCTATTTTACAGAAAATAATTTATAATATGGTCGAGGTGTTAATATGTTAGAACAAGCTAGAACATTCATAGAGACCATGTATCAAGAATTACAATACGAGCCACAAGCAATTTCTAAGCGAATACATGAAATCGAACGTGAGATTAACGAGAGAGGCACTTACTCACATACGTCAGAAGAACTTAAATATGGTGCCAAAATGGCCTGGAGAAATTCAAATCGATGCATTGGCCGGTTCTTTTGGGAGACATTACATGTAATCGATGCAAGAGATATTCGAACAGAACAAGCATTTATAAATAGTATCGAACACCATATCAAATTCGCCACAAATGATGGAAAGATCAAGCCTTGTATTACAATTTATTCTGCGGAGGACCCACCAACAATTTATAACAACCAGCTCATTAGATATGCGGGGTACGTTGAAAAAGGTGACCCTGCTGAACAAGAAGTTACGCAACTCGCACACCATTTAGGTTGGTCAGGTGGATATACAGACTTTGATATACTGCCCCTGATTTACCGTTGTCCAAATGGCTCTATGAAGTATCACGAATATAATTCAAATATAATAAAAGAAGTCCCTATTACACATGACAAATTCCCTAAACTCAAAAGCCTTAACTTGAAGTGGTATGCAGTACCAATCATTTCAAATATGGATTTAAAAATTGGTGGCATTACTTATCCAACGGCACCATTCAATGGATGGTACATGGTAAATGAAATCGCAGTACGAAACTTTACAGACAGTTATCGCTATAATTTATTAGAAAAAGTTGCAGCCGCTTTCGAATTTGATACACTTAAAAATAATTCATTTAATAAAGATCGCACACTCGTAGAATTGAATGATGCGGTATACCAATCATTTAAAAACGAAGGCGTTTCAATTGTTGATCATTTAACCGCTTCAAAACAGTTTGAAAGATTTGAATCAAATGAACATAAACAACATAGAACAGTTACTGGTAAATGGTCTTGGTTAGCACCATCGTTATCGCCTACACTCGTTTCTAACTATCATCATGGTTATGATAACACTATGCGAGAGCCCAATTTCTTCTATAAAAAGAGAGGCACTTCAGGCTGCCCCTTCCATTAGATAACAATTTACTCATCACTCAAGGAGTCACACGCTATGAAATTATACTATTTAGGTCCAAAAAGCACTTTCTCATATTTAGCAGCACAACAATACAAATCAGAAAATGAAGTAAATTACGTCTCGAAATCCAACCTCTATGAAGTGGTCAATGCTGTATCTAACGACGACAAAAGTATTGCAGTCGTCCCTATTGAAAATTCAATCGAAGGGACTATCAATATTGTCGCTGATGCGCTAACGCAGCAAAATATTTTTGCACATGGAGAGATACATTTAAATATTCAATTCGCGCTTTATGGATTAGACCATGTCCATCCAAGTGATATTGCACAAGTTTATTCCATAGCACCTGCTATCAGTCAAACAAGTCATTTCATTCAAAAAAATCAATACACTTATGACTACGTAGATAGCACGATTGCTAGTCTGGAAAAGATTACTGAAAATATCGGTGCTATTGCACCATTAGGTAGTGGAGAACCCTATGGTTACAAACCACTTGCCAAAAACATACAAGACTATCCACACAATACAACACGTTTCTTAGTCGTGAGTAACCAACCCGAATATAGCAACTTAGCAACCGATACGATGCTCTTAATCACACCGAAACAGGACAAAGCTGGTTTACTTGCAAGCATATTAAATACATTCGCTATGTTTAATATCAACCTTTCGTGGATTGAATCACGACCTCTTAAAACAAAATTAGGTATGTATCATTTCTTCGTGCAAGCCGATACACCTATGAATGATGAACTTAAAAAGATTATGACTATTTTACACACTTTAGATTTTGAAGTAACAATTATCGGTTCGTTTAAACGAATCAATTAATACAGAGCGAAATATAACGAATCCCTGCATAAAAAACTGGCTAATAAAAACGTTATTAGCCAGTCTATTTTTATATTTAATTATTTCAATGGTAATGGTTTTGTAACGTCGATACCTAATACAGGTGGTACTAAGAAATAAACGATGAGCACGATGATAATTACGCTAAGTATATTAACCCAGAATCCAACGGTTGCCATTTTTTTAATAGAAATACGTCCTGTACCAAAGACAATCGCATTAGGTGGTGTACCTACGGGTAACATATATGCACAGTTCGCTGCCATTGCTGCAGGCACCATTAATAATAATGGGTGCACTTGTACCGCTACAGACAAAGTAGCTAATATAGGCAATATCATAGTTGCCGTTGCTGTATTAGAAGTAATTTCAGTTAAGAACAATACAAAGATCGTAATAACAATCACGATAATAATTGGGCTAACCCCATCGATTAATTTAAGCTGTTCACCTAACCATTTTGCTAAACCACTCTTTGAAATTCCTTCAGCTAAAGCTAAACCTCCACCAAATAAGATGAGTACGCCCCATGGTAGATCTTTAGCCACTTCCCAATCAATAATACGTTTATGTTTTTCTTTGTTTTTAGCTGGAATTAAAAATAATAATACTGAGATAAACATCGCAATGGTTCCATCTGCAACTTCGGATGTTACACTCCAATTTTTGAGCAAGAATTCTCTGCTAATCCATAATAAACTAGCTAAAATGAAAACTGCTTGAACAACTTTTTCTTCATATTTCATTTTGCCTAGTTCGTTTAATTTTTCCTTAATGAGATCTTGGCCACCTGGCAATGATTTCATATCATGTTTAAATGCGATAAATCGTATGTAGAACCATACTAGCCCTAACAGTAAAATGACGGTTGGTACACCTATAATCATCCATTTTGCGAAACTTATTTCTTGGCCGAAAGTAGATTGAAATTGTCCTTTCAAGATAATTAAAGGCGGTGTCCCGATAAGTGTACCGAGCCCTCCTATTGTTCCAGCATATCCAATTGCCAGAACCAGTGATTGTTCAAATTTCTTCAAACTGCTTGAGCTGACATTCTCTTCTCTTAGTTCGTTTGCCTCTTTAATAATTGCTAACCCAATTGGAATCATAATCATGACTGCTGCAGTGTTCGAAACAAACATAGATAAAAATGCTGTAGCAACCATAAATCCTAATAAAATCTTCCCAGTACTTGTACCTAAATAACTAATAATGGTTAATGCCACTCTCGTATGCAAATTCCATCTTTCCATGGCTATAGCTAGTATAAAGCCACCTAAAAATAAAAATATAATATCGTTACCATATTTCGCTGATACCTCATCAGGATTCAACACATGACCGATAGGTAATAAAATCAAAGGTAAAAAACTTGTGGCCGCAATTGGAATAGCTTCTGTAATCCACCAAGTAGCTATCCATAAAGTAATCGCTAAAACAAAAACACCCTTACTAGGTAAACCATGTGGATGTACAAACAATAATGTTAATACAAATAACAATGGCCCTAATATGAGTCCAATCAACTGTCCCAAATTATATGACGGTTTCTTTTGCTGTTTAGAAAAGAAAGTTAAATAATGCGCTGCTCTAGAGTCCCCTTTTTCTAGATTTAACATAATATCCCCCCACAAATTTTGTGAATATTCTAAATATTATTTAATTATAACACAAATATCTTAAAAGGAAATATTATATTTAAGCGCTTTCATTATTTATTCATTTATATTTATAAGTTGAGTGGCTTTGATTTTAGTGTTGTCAGGAACATCCAACACGAGCCCTTGAATATTATTTAAAAATAAACTTTGTGATTCATCATTAAAATGATTATCGGCAATGACAATATCTTGATGCTTTACGCAATTATAACTTTGTATATGAACTGCATCTTTCTTCATATGACCTTCAAAATCATTATTATAAATGTACAAATGTTTACCTGCTTGGGTTGAACGTTCTTTACCTTTTAAATCGCGTGCGTTCTTCCCTTCTTTAACTGCTAAATATCGAATACCACCATTACAATTAATAAAGTGATTATCGTATATATACATATTTGTTGATTTCAAAGGAGTTAACGCATAATATCCCATACCCTCAAAAGTATTATGACGAATGTGGATATTATCGTAAAACTGATTAAAACGACTCGCATGTGATCCTATTGCACGATTCCATGGTTGCATTGTCGGTGTGTCAGAATTTCCAAAATAACAATGCTCAATAATTACATTTTTAGTAATTGTGCCATCAGCTGCACCAAATTTCGGAAATGCTCCTTTAACTTGTAAATCAATTTGAATCGCTTCAGAAAAGCTACGATCTCCTTGAGGGTTGTTAAATCCTAAAAACTGACAACCACCCATATATAAACCATTTAAACCGCATGCGTCTATTGCATGCCCACCTACTATATCTTTAAACGTAACGTTTCTAATCTCTATTTCACGTGCATGGCCAATACTCATCGCTGTATTGTTATATGGATATGCTTCACCATTCATATCAAATGTACCACCACTGATTCGAATATGACCATTTCCATCGTAACCGTAATAACGTTTGAGCTTCGTTCCATTCTTTAACAACGCATCTTTACCACAACGTTTAAGCACTGCGTTGTCATCAAGTATAAGCGATGTACGCGCATATATGACGAGCGCTTTACGAATATGGTATTCACCTGCTGGAATATATATTTCAGTATTTCCATGTTTTTTTGCATAATTCAAAGCACGTTGTAACGCACGGGTATCAGCTCTTTTATTTTTGCCTTTTAATCCAAATTCTTTAGCATTTATCATAATTGAAATCCTTTCAAAAATTAATATTTATATATTAACGTTTAAACTATTTTTTAAACCCGTAGCACAACCTTTATAGTTTTAATGATATAGTTTATAATGACTACAAACTTGAATACGGGAGTGTTTTATACAAATGAAGAAAAGTGCACTGATTATCGTCGACTATTCCAATGATTTCGTCGCAGATAACGGCAAATTAACTTGTGGTGAACCAGGTCAAAAAATTGAAAGTTATATTGTTGAACGTATAGAAGCATACAATAAAGAAAAAAACGATATCTTCTTTATGATGGATTTGCATTACGAAGAAAACCAGTTCCACCCAGAAAGTAAGTTATTCCCACCTCACAATATTATTGGCACATTAGGTAGAGAACTTTACGGTAAAGTAAACGATATTTATCAAAACATTCTATTTAATGATTACGTACATTATCTTGATAAGACACGCTACGATTCTTTCCATGGCACACCATTAGATATCATGTTACGCGAACGTGGTATTACTCACTTAGAAATTGTAGGTGTATGTACTGACATTTGTATATTACACACTGCAGTAACTGCTTATAATTTAGGCTACCATTTAACGATTCCAGTTAAAGGCGTTGCAAGTTTCAATCCGGTTGGGCATGATTGGGCACTTGATCATTTTAAAAATTCTTTAGGTGCCGAAGTAGAATAAAGACACTTGAACATGCTAAAATGTAATTAAAAATATTGGTTAGGAGAATGATTACATGGCTAAAACATATATTTTCGGACATAAAAATCCTGATACAGATGCAATTTCATCTGCGATTATTATGGCTGATTTTGAAAAGCAAACAGGTAACACTGAAGCAACACCTTATCGATTAGGAGAAGTAGGTGCTGAAACTCAGTTTGCGTTAGATTATTTTAAAATCGATGCACCTGAATTGCTATCAGATAATTTAAGCGATCAAAAAGTTATCTTAGTTGACCATAACGAATTCCAACAAAGTGCAGATTCTATTGCAGATGCTGAAATTCAACATGTCGTTGACCATCATAGAATTGCTAACTTTGAAACAGCTGCACCTCTTTATTACCGTGCAGAACCAGTTGGTTGTACAGCTACAATTTTATATAAAATGTACAAAGAACGTGGTTTTGAAATTTCTCCTGAAATCGCTGGATTAATGATTTCTGCAATTATTTCAGATACTTTATTATTCAAATCACCAACTTGTACAGATGAAGATGTGGAAGCCGCAGAAGCTTTAAAATCAATTGCCAAAGTGGATTTAGAACAATACGGTTTAGATTTCTTAAAAGCAGGCGCATCTACAACTGATAAATCCGCTTCAGAATTAATTACAATGGATGCGAAATCATTCAACATGGGCGACAACACTACACGCATCGCACAAGTTAACGCAGTTGACATCGATGAAGTATTCGAACGTAAAGAAGAACTTGAAAAAGAAATGTTAACTGCAAGTGCAGAAGAAAAATACGACTTATTTGTACTCGTTGTTACTGACATTTTAAACAGTAACTCTAAGATCTTAGCAGTTGGATCAGAAAAAGATAAAGTCGGTCAAGCATTTGATGTGGAACTTGATAACGGCACTGCTTTCTTACCAGGCGTAGTATCAAGAAAGAAACAAGTCGTACCACAAATTACAGATGCTTTAAGTTAATTATTCACTACATCTCTAGCAAACGTATAGTCACGACTAACTAGTCACCCTTGCCGGGGTGGGATATTGAAATCTTGCGAATACTTTAGATTTCTGTCCCACTCCATTTTTATCAATTTGACAACATTTATGTATGTCAGACTAGGAGGATATCATTGGACGATTTAAAACAAAGGTTTGATCAATGTAAACAATTTTTCAATACACATGAAACTAAAAATGTTAAATTCAGAAAAAAACAATTAAAGCAATTAAGTAAAAGTATTCGTAATCACGAGGACGATTTATTAACTGCCTTTCAAAAAGACTTAGGCAAAAATAAAGTTGAAGCGTATGCAGCAGAAATAGGTTTTACTTTAAGAAATATCAAAGCAGCGAGGAAAGAACTTAAAAATTGGACTAAAGTGAAACAAGTTAATACTCCGATATTTATGTTCCCTACGAAAAGTTACATTATGAAAGAGCCTTATGGAACTGTATTGATTATCGGTCCATATAATTATCCTTTCCAGTTATTGTTCGAACCATTAATCGGTGCAATAGCTGCAGGTAATACAGTGATACTTAAACCTTCTGAATATACACCTAATGTTTCAGAAGTGATACAACAAATCATTGAAGATGCATGTCCACCAGAATATATTACTGTTTGTCAGGGTGATGCGAATACAACGCAATCATTAATTCACATGCCTTTCGATTACATCTTCTTTACAGGTAGTAAACAAGTCGGTAAGATTGTCTATCAAGCTGCTAGCCAAAATTTAGTGCCTGTCACACTTGAACTTGGCGGTAAATCACCTGTTATTGTGGATGATACAGCGAATATTAAAGTTGCTAGTGAACGTATTAGTTTCGGTAAATTTGCAAACGCGGGTCAGACATGTGTAGCTCCAGATTACGTTCTTGTTCAACGAAAAGTAAAAGATCAATTGGTCGAAGGCATGAAACAAACGTTGAAAGAATTTTATGGTAAATCAGTGAAAGATAGTCCAGATTTCGGACGAATTGTTAATCAAAGACACTTTGATAGATTGAAACACTTATTACAATTACATGAATCAGATATCATTCTTGGTGGAGAAACGGATGAAGATGAATTGTATGTCGTTCCAACTTTACTTGATGGAATTACGTTCGACTCTAAAATTATGGAAGACGAAATATTCGGTCCAGTACTTCCAATCATTACGTATGATGAATTCGATGAAGCTGTTGAATCCATCCGTAAACTTCCTAAACCATTAGCACTGTATCTCTTTAGTGAAGATGAAAATGCAACAGAACGCGTGTTAAATGAAATTTCATTCGGTGGTGGTGCCATCAATGACACAATGATGCATTTAGCTAATTCAAACTTACCATTTGGCGGTGTCGGTGGCTCTGGCATTGGACATTATCACGGAAAATATAGTTTCAATACATTTAGCCATGATAAATCATATATTTTTAAAACAACTCGTCTAGAATCAAGCTTATTGTTCCCTCCTTATAAAGGGAAATTCAAATATATCAAGAAATTCTATAATAATTGAAAGCATCGACGTTTATATACGCGTTAAACTAAAAAACGCCAAGCGCATAAGTGCATGGCGTTTTTTATATTATTATTTTAAAAATTGCACACAAACACCTTCCGCTGCAGTTTGGTGATCATCTACCTTTTCAAGCAATCCTGTAACGCTGTCACGTTTAAACACAGTTATAATAGAATCACCTTCTTGGTGTGCACATACAAGATAATCGTTAGAAGGCGTAATATTGAAATCACGTGGAAAGACACCGCCGCTTGAAACAATATCAACCGCAGAAATTGAAGCTCCTGTTTCACTCACTTTAAATATCGCTAAACTATCATGACCGCGGTTACTTACATAAACATATTTTTGATCTTGGGATAGTCTAACACCTGCTAATTTCGTTTCATCATTAAAGTTTTCAGGGATTGTAGAATGACGTTCTAACTCTTTAATCTTACCGTCATTATATTCAACAACGCTAATCATATTTGATAACTCATGTACAACATATCCAAACTTGCCGTTACCATGAAATGTAATATGTCGTGGCCCGTCTCCCTGTTCAAAGTCATAAACTTCATATTCTGTTAAACCTTCATCACCAAATTTATAAGTCACAGCTTTATCTGTACCTAGATCCATAGCAATCACATATCTTTCATCTGGCGTCACATCTAAATAATGGACATGTGCTTGATCTTGGCGTTCCTTTGGTCCTATAGTATAGTCATGTGCTATTTCTTGTATTAAGTGTTCAACTTCTCCAGTTTCTGGATTTGCTTTATAAATTCTAGCCAATCCTGCCCCGTAAATCGCTTCAAAGACATATTTGCCATCTGGTGACACACTGATATAACATCCTGTCCCCTTTGTGGAAGCTAAACATTTATTAATTAAAGTTAACTGCCCATCTTGTTGAATTTCAAAGCTTGCTATTCCACAGTCGTCACCTTCACGGGTAATCGCATATAAATATGATTGATGTTGCGTTACATATGTTGAAGCTTCAAGTTCATAGCCTGTTTCAACTTCTGTTATTTTCCCTGAATTTTCATCAAGTTGAAAACGATACACCCCTTTACCGTCTTTCTTTGTATACGAGCCGATATATCCGATTGTCGTCATACTAACTCCTCCAATATAATAGAATGATTTTATTCATACTCACCCATTACTTTAGTAATAAGTGTGAAGTCTCTTTGAGTTATTTAACTATCCTTACTTATATTATCTATGTTTTTATCGATTTGTAAAATTAATACTTTCCAAGCATGCATAAATGAAATACATAGTACTTGATGCTTTCATATTCCCGAATTTCGTCTATTTAATTTAAGTATCACTTATTTACTTTGAGTATATCTTGTTTCATTTTAGTGGTCGTGGGACAGAAATCAAATTTCTAACAGAGATTTGATTTCTGTCCCACGAATTGACAAAGGTGCTGAGAAAACTATTTTTGTTTCCGCCTTTACCACTTGATAAAATCGAACAAATGTTCTATTATTGATTTGAGGTGATTAGATGATTATAAACCCAGATGCTCCTGATCCGTATAAATACGAGACTGATTACAGAAAGGTTCCAAGACAATATTTAAATCCACGTATTCCTCATGGTCGTGGCAAAATTAAATGGCAACCGTTCGCTACTTTACCCGAACAATTTGAAACAATTAAACAATATATGCACGATCAAAATAAAGTCGAACGTCCATTATTATCAGACGATCAATTAAATGAGCTCAATTGTCAGCTTCATCAAGCGTTACATCACAATCGTCCAGTTCAAGTTGAATTTTTCAACGACGGTTGGATAGAAACAATCACCTTAGAAATCTCACGCATCGACACCTTACAATTATTCATTGAAGGTCATACACAAACTAATCCTCAAACGGTCAAGTTATCATTATTAGATATTACACGTATTGCTCAAATCGAGCATTAACTTACATCGCCCTTATTCCAAACATAAAAATGGGAGCGGGACAGAAATCGAATTTTCTAATAGAGATTTCGTAGTCCCACCCCGGCAAGGATGACTAGGATTAAAAAAAGCTTGTTCTAAGCGCATTTTCAATTCAGACATCTATTGCCAAGTTGATAAAGAGTCTGAGACACCTATTTTTGTCTCAGACTCATCGTGTTATCATCCTATTTCCTCATTTCACCATCTAATGATGCCATGACTATTGCTATCAAACAATTTACATCTTCTTGTATGTTGTTTATTTGTGAAACATAAAAAAGGACAGAAACCACCAACTTTTTTGAGTTGCTGTTGTTCTGCCCTTTTCATATAGAAATTCTTTGACTATAGCTTATACAACGTATCATTACGCTATAATCTTTTTTAGTTGTTTGCCTCAATATCTGAAACAATTTCTTTAGTTTTGTTTTCAATATCTTCAAAGTCTTTTTTAAAGATATAAGCGAATGCTACTACACCGATTCCCGCTAATAGAGATAAAGTAAGGATTGTACCCATTACAAATTTAAATAAACCTTTAATAAAATTCCACATTCTGTTTCACCTCAATAAATTATTAACACATCTATATTAAATAATAGCATATTTGCAAGCATCAATAAATATATACCCACTGTGCAACTGTGCATTTAACATAAAATAGATGAAGTCACATCTACTTATAATATATTTACTAATACTTTAATATGTAGTGATTATAATCGATGTTATCAGAAAGTCTTGCCCTAATTCAAATATCTAAGATAAATAACTGATATTTACCTTTAAATTGCAAAATATAATCAACAAAGAAATTATTTTATACCACAAAAAAGCTGGGATAATTTCTACCTATATACAACATAGAAATCACCCCAACTATCCCTTATACATCGTAATATGAAAGTTGATGTTATACTTATTCAACATTTTTGTTCGATCCTTAATGTAAGTCAAGTACTATACGCTGAGCTTTAATTACCCCACCATACTGAAATTGCATCTCTAACTGAATTAAACATTAAATTCACCCCTCTAACCAAATTTATTCGTCATTCCCTGTTGTTACATTTATACTAACCAATAATGATGTATAATACAATTAAGCTAGAGTTACAATGATATAACAAAATTGTAAGATGAATTAAATGAGGAGTTTTTAAATAATGCAACAAGTTAAATCAGATATTTTAACACATCGTGGGTCTCATTTTGATTTAGGTGTGCAAACGGGTCAATGGCTCAAACAAACAGCTTTATTAAAAAATAGAGAAAAAGAATGGCGCAAACGCATGCCACGTTTTGACATTCACATTAAAGAAACATACGATATTTTCCAAATGTATGCACCCCAAATATGGGAAGAAATAAAAGGAATGCAAGAAGTTCTTCAACTACCAACTAGCCAAATGATACTCAATTTCGGACATTACCGCTTCACAAAACTAAAAAATAGTGGGTGTACAATATTTTTAGGCAATGACTATATGGTTCGTAATTATGATTATCATCCTGCTACATATGATGGACGCTTTTTATTATTTCAACCAAATGATGGAGGATATGCTCAAATAGGCCCTACATCTCGTGTCACAGGAAGAATGGATGGCATGAATGAACATGGCTTAACGATGGGCTATAACTTTATGCATCGTAAGAAACCTGGAGACGGCTTTGTATGTTATATGATTGGGCGATTGATATTACAGAACTGTAAAAATGTCTCTGAAGCTATCCAATTACTTAAAGAAATACCACACAGAAGCTCATTTAGTTATATCGTAATGGATGCAAATTTGAATCATGCTATTGTTGAAGTCACACCACGTAATATTGACGTAAGATATGACCGTACATGTACAAACCACTTTGAATTATTAACACACGAAAATCGCAATTACACTAAAGAATCAACAGAAAGATTATCGAGACTTATCCAACAAACTCCGAATTCATCTATGGATAAAATGGAAGCATTCGAATTGTTCAACAATCCAGAGTATGAAATATATAGTAAGTTATTCAAAAGTTGGTCAGGTACGATCCACACAAGTTTGTATGAGCCTAAAAAAAGAATTGTCTATTTCACATTAGGGGAAAATCAATCACCTTCTAAAATTGATTTTAGTAAATGGTTACAAGGTGAAACATTAGAAATTAAATCTTTTAAAGGTTCAATCGATACTAATTTAACTTTCGCTTCATACTAATAAGGCTCGACATTTACTCATGTACGCACTAAGTAAAAAAGCATCCCGAAGCTACTTGTCTAACTTCGAGATGCTTCTTTAATGATAAACGGGAACCACTAATTTATTTGAATATTTCCTTTTTCTGTATACATTTCTAAAACATTATCACCTTTGCCTACTTTGTCATCATTAAAGCTGCTGTTGAAAACTTTTGATTTACCATCAGATGGGTTTAATTTGAGTAATACATTTTCAGGCTTTCTATTATATGACATAATTATATCTCCATTTTCTGAAGATGCTTTAAAGTTTGAATTAATATCCATTTTATCTAAATGAATATCTTTATCTCGTGTCACTAATAAAACTGATTTTTCAATGAGTGACTCTTCAGCGTTAATATGGGCGTTACTACTTTTAATATTAGCATTCGCAATTTTATCTTTCGTTAAAGTTACTGGTGAATTCTTACCACGATAAAATAATTTATCCACGTTAGAACGATTTAATCCAACCTTAACGATTCCTTCATAAGCCATGTTTATTTTTGCTTTTTCGACATCAAGTTGATTCACTTCTACTCTATTTCTTTTACTTTTTAAATCAAATTGTTTTAATTTCTTGTCAGGCACTGTAACAACTAAGTGTTCTTTAATCTTTCTAAGTGGGTTAAAGTTTAACCCATAATGGTCCTCACTATTTCTTTGTTCTTTAATATAGAGCGTCCCATTATGGTTTTGAACATTTAATTTCTTTTGCCCCTTATATGATACTGAAAATTGCTTGCCACGTTTAACTTCGACGAAACTGTTTTGACTAGAGATATGAAGTCCATTAATTTTGTCATTTGGAAAAGATTTATGTGCAGTATTTAATTTATTATTTTGTCGTTCAAAGCCAAACCACATTACACTTGCGAGAACGAAACATACAACGAAAATAATTAAACCACTAATAAATAACTTCTTCATCCGACTGCCCTTCCTCTAATTGTTTTAATGTTCCAACGAAGGTATTTTAATATCAGCCTATATACGAAATGTGCTAGATTAGCAATAAATACAAACAAGACGATGCCTAGTCCTGTATAGGAAATTGCAAATAAATAGTTACTTAATGCAAAACTCAAATTATGTGACACCAACCCATTTATAACTAATAAAATTGGACTTAATATTAAAAACAAGGAGAATAATAACAGTATAAACATCCCGAAACCTAAAAAAATAGTAGGTACCAAAATCAGTAAAACAGAAATGATACCCATGCCCAAAGAAGCCATAATTGCGCGGATAATTGTCTTTGCATTTGGTCGTGATTCAGCTGAAGCAATTGCACGTTTTGCTAAAATCTCTTTCCCTATCTGTTTGGGTGAATCCAACGCACCGATGATTTGATACTCATTTCTCCCTTTACTTTCCTCTTCAAAAAAGTAATCTTCATACTCAAACATTACTTTGTCTCTTTCTATTCTAGCGAGGCCATCTAACTCTTGCTCAAGTTCATTCAAAAACGTAATTTTATCCAAAATATCTACCGCCATTCTAGAGTAATAATCTTGTCATCATGTTCGCTCAGCTTTTAAGACATCTTAGAATGAAACAATTTCATATTGTTATGTTACATTACTTTTTAATATAGCATATGAATTAATCACTTTCACGTTAAAACTTGAAAACTGATTTATTCACGTACGATAACGTATAAAAATTTACTTTTTGATTTGAAGATTGTTATAATCATTTTTAATAAAATAAAAGGGGTGGAGATACTATGACAAATCTCGAAACATATTTCAAAAAAAGTCAGCCACTAGAGCAATATATCGAAGCTATGACTCAAAATAAAGAGGGATTATTAACTATTTATAACTCTTTTACAGTCCCAGAACAAGATGAACGTTTAGATCAAATAAAGCGTTTAAATTATAGTAAAGTTTTGGTTATAACAGAAGATTGGTGTGGGGATGCAATGATGAATGTGCCGATCTTAAAGCATATTAGCGAATCACTAAATTTTGACGTTCGTGTCTTCCATCGTGATGAGGACACGAATTTAATAGACCAATATTTAACAAATGGAACAGCTCGTTCTATACCTATTTTTGTATTTTTAAATGATCAATTTGAACAAGAAACGGTATGGGGACCACGCGCAAGACAAGCGCAACATTTCGTAGAACAAACTCGAGAAGCCTTACCAGAAAAAGACAATCCTAACTATGAAGATAAAGTTGCTGAAACGCATACAATTATTAGCAACCGCTTCAAGACCGATTCACAAATGTGGCAACATGTCTATGATTCTATATTAGATAAACTGATAACTAAATAAACATTAAATCATACGTTAAACAAAAAAACCGGCAAAGTGTTGATACTTTGCCGGTTTTGATTCGTATTAAATATCTTTTTTAGCTCCATATAAGAGACTTGCAATAAATAGTATTACAATTGAAGCACTAGTGATAAACCATTGCCAATGTGTGAATGTATAATTTCCTCTTTCAGTTGTCTTAGTAGTTAGATAACTGAATGGAATGTATTTTAAAGAATCTTTGATGTTATCGCCAATTTTTGGAATCATTGGTAAAAATGGTTCAGCGAATGGCACAACTAATATTAAGAATATACCAACTGTAAAGATTACAGCTGCTTTAGGTACAAATAATGAGAAAAGATATAATAGTAATCCAAAGAATAAATGGAACATAATAAAGAACCAAAGTAAGTTAAAGAACTTATCAGCTTTTACAGTTTTACCATCAACCACACCTTGTACAATTAGAACAAAAATTATAAGTAAAACTGTAATTAAAATCGCAATTAAAATCATAGAAATTGTTTTTGCAACAATATATCCAATACGACTAGATTTCTTATTCATGTAAAGTTGAATTGTACCATTCGAAATATCACGTGTGATTGTCTTAATAACGAACAGTAACCCCATAATTGAGAAGAACCAGCTGCCAGCAGTTAAAACTGTATTACCATCTACTTCATGATTATTTTGATTTGCTAATATTGTAAAAGTAATGATTGGAACCAAAACTAAAATTAGTGCTAAATACGTTAATGGACTTCTTAAGATGCTATACATATCATATTTTACAAGTTGTAAACTATTCATTATTTGCCACCTTTCTGATTAATATTGAAGTAAGTATCACGTAACGAGCTCTTACGTGTTTCAATAAATTCAGGGAACACATCAATACTTGCTAACCCTTTAAGTAACTTCTGATAGTTCTTTTGACCTTTTAGGATAATTTCTTTGCTGCTCTTTTCTGATTGAACAATTTCAAAGTTCTTTTTCAAGTAATCTAAACTTTTATCAAAATGTTCTTTCGGAAGAATAAGAATTGTAGAATCAGTAGGTGCACCCTCTGCCATATTGACATCTTGTACAAAGTTTCCGTCACTTAAAAAGATGGCACGGTCACAAATTAATTCAATATCTTCAAGTTTGTGGCTTGAGATTAAAATTTTCATATCTAAATCTTTTACAAGTTGTTCAATTGTTTTAAGTACATCGATTGAACCATCTGGGTCCATTCCATTAGTTGGTTCATCTAAAATTAAGTATTTAGGTTTATTCATTAATGAAACAGCAATCGCTAACTTTTGTTTCATACCCATTGAATATTTTTTTACTTTTTTATTAATGTAAGGTCTCATACCAAATGCATCAATAATATGATTTGAGTACTCTTTATCAAACCCTTCACCTAATACATTTGCAAATAATTTTAAGTTATACAAACCTGATTTGTTACCATATAACTTAGGGTTTTCAATAAGATACCCTATATTTTGTTTAGCTTTTACTTTTACGTCACCTTTGAAATTTACGATATTACCATTCATAACTTTCATTAATGTTGTCTTTCCGACACCATTTTTACCAATTAGACCAACGATGCGACTTTTATCAAAGTCAAAATTAATATGGTCCAATACGTTGTTACTACCGTACGTCTTTGTAATATCTTTTAATTGCATATATGTGCCCCCTTTAGTGTGATTTTAATTTTTTAATCTGCATAAAATAATTAATTACGAAAAATATAATACTCAATACTAGCAAACCATAATTCAACAACCATTCACATTTATTTAAAAAAGAAAAATCAATTTGAAACAACAACGTAATACCAATTATGCTGAAAGCAACAGCAAATGGTACTAATATAAACATAAACAATAAGTAAACTAAGAAAGAAATGCGTTCTGCCTTTCGTTCGATGAATTGCTTAAATGCAATTGGAATCGCAAAAAAGTTAATCGTCATATAGGAGATTGGAATTGTATAATTAAAGTTCACATCACTGTCGGCTAAATTAGAATCTGGCATGTTATATAAAGATAAGATACCAGCACCAACTAATGTAAACACTAAAACAGTTATATAATTAGCATTAAGCAAATCTTTCTTAGAAACGGGTAAACTTCCAAAGAAATCATAAGCACGACGATGACCAAGTTTACTATAAAAACGGAAGGCATGACCTGAATCTTTGAGTGAGATAAACAACAACAGCATAGCAACACAAGAATAACTAACTTTAGTAAAGATCGTATCGTTGCTAATAATTAGATGCAAAGGAGAAAGTATAAGTAATATCGCGTAAATTAAAATCGTCCACTTACGTAATTTTATATTTCGAATAAGTAAATTTTTCATCTAATGTCCTCCTGTTGATCAATCATTCCACCAGAATCTGAATGATTATATTCACCTTTTTCAAGATAGACCATTAGATCTTCAATTGACGGTTCAGTGATAGTAACTTGATTACCGAACAATTCTTTAAATACATTTGCATATTCGGTAAGTGCTACATAGCCAGTACGATTATATTCAACGTAGTTCATTAAATCTTTCAGCTCACTGTCTATGTGCTCTGCATCACCTTTAACGATTTTAAATTTACTTATTATATCATCTATATATGAATTTAAGACGACTTCTCCTTCTTTAATATAAACAAGATAATCAGCTATCTTTTCTAAATCTGAAATGATATGTGTAGAAATAAAGACTGTTTTATTTTCATCAATAAGTTCTTTTTGAATTATTTCTAATACTTCGTTTCTAACAATTGGATCCAAACCAGAAGTAGGTTCATCTAAAATAAATAACTCTGCCTCATGACTAAAAGCAATCGCAATAGATAATTTCATCAACATTCCTGTTGAGAAAGTTTTTATTTTTCCTTTGTACGGCAGGTTAAATTTCTCCAGATAATTAGCAAAAACTGTGTGATCCCACTTCTTATAAAAAGGTGCAATATAGGATTCAATTTGTTTTATTGTCCATTTGTCATTAAGATATAAATCGGAGTATACAAAACCTATTTTATTCTTTATTTCTAAAGGATTCTCTTTCATTCTTTGATTAAAGATATTGATTTCTCCACCATCCGGTTCTATCAAATCCATAATCAATCTAATTAACGTTGTTTTACCCACACCATTAGATCCGATAAATCCTGTTACGTAACCTTGGGGTACGCTAAAACTAATATCCTTGAGGGAGAACTTCTTGAATTGATAACTTACATCGTTAAGTTCGATTGCGTTCATTCGTTATCCTCCTCAAATATCATAGCTAGTATTTCTTGCAGTTCGGATAATGGCATGCCTATTGTTTTTGCTTCTTTCGTCATCGATTTCGCTAATGATTCAATAACTATAAATTGTTTTTCCTTTAAAATAGAACTATCTTGTTCCTTTACGAAAGTACCCTTTCCTCTAATGGTAAAAACAAATCCATCTTTTTCTAAATCCTCGTAAGCTCTTTTAGTTGTAATTACGCTGACACTTAAATCCTCAGCTAATTCGCGCATAGATGGTAAGTGTTCACCAGGTGCAACATAACCTTTTAAAATGTTTTCTTTAATTTGTTGTTTGATTTGTTCGTATATGGGTCGTTCACTATTATTCTTTAAAAGTATCTTCATTAACGTCCTCCCTTACAACTGTATATACACAATATATACAATATACACTGTTTTGTAAAGGGTATTTGTAAAAATAATTGAGATAATCGCATTTTTCTTTAGGGGAATATCATACAACTGTATATATAGTATATATACAGTATGCATAAAAAACTACGAGCGAAACCCATTACATCAGTCTCACTCGTAGTTATATACACTTTACTTTTTATGCTTGTCTTGGTTTTGCTTTTTTCGTCGATCATTGTATCTGTTAATAAATGCACAAATCATAAACATTATCGCTGCTAATAATAATTTAATGCCAGCACTTTCATTACCAGTCGCTTGTAAATAATAACCCACAATAAAAGCGATAATAGCAATTATTACAAATATTTTTGTTAAATGTTTCATATTTTCACCTCAAACACTCACAGTATATCAAATTTTATACTGAATATCTAAATAGTGAACGTCACATATTTACTTATTAAAAATAAGATTAATATCGTAAAAAGACTTATGGAATACATAAACACGATTTTTCTCATTTCACCCAGTTTAAATCACTTATAATTCTAGATATATATTGTACATTTTGTATAAATACATGAATTGATTGCAGACATAATACTTTAATGGTAAAATGTAAATGTATCCACAAGTCATACTACACAAACCCCAAGTCTGCTGCCACAGACTTGGGGTTTTTTGTGCAAGGCCACCTATTTGTCTTTCCATTTAATGTCTAACCAGACACGGAAAACAACAAGTATGCCACCTGTTATTAACGTCATAACCATATCTTGCCACCACATAATCATACTACACCTCCCATAACAAAGAGTGCCATGAGGAATAACAATGGCCTTCTTATATTCTAACATAAAAATAGAACGTATGTTCGGTATAAGGGTATTTTTTTCATAATTTGTAGGTATTGTTGGTTCAATACTTTTATTTTAAAGCATTTCAAGATAATATAATAATATCAATCAAAAAAGAGAGGTTGTCCTACTATGAATCCATTAGCTTTAGATTTAAACGAAAAATTATCTAAATCAAACCCAAATGTTGCAGATATGCTCTCAGATCTTGGTAAATTAATTTACTATCCTAAAGGGATTTTGTCACAATCTGCAGAAGCTAAATCTACAAAATATAACGCAACGATAGGTATGGCAACATATAGTGATCGTAAAATGTATGCAGATACGTTAAATGATGTATTCCATCATTTAGAGCCTGATGAAATATTTCCTTATGCCCCACCTCAAGGTTTAGAGTCATTACGTGATTTATGGCAACAAAAAATGTTAAAAGAAAACCCAGATCTAAAAAAAGAAGATTTCTCACGACCAATTGCAACAAATGCGTTAACACATGGTTTATCAATCGTAGGTGATATGTTCGCAGATAGTGGTGATACATTGCTATTACCAACGCACAATTGGGGTAACTACAAGCTTGTTTATAGTACGAGACATAGTGTAGATATAGAAACTTATAATATTTTTGATGAATCAGGTAATTTCACAACTGATGGTCTTGTTAAACATTTAGAAAACTATGAGAAAGATAAAGTGATTTTAATTTTAAATTACCCTAACAACCCTACTGGCTATACTCCAAATAAAGAAGAAGTAAAAGTTATGGTTGAGGCAATTCAATCATTAGCTGAGCGAGGTACGAATGTCATTGCTATTGTGGATGACGCTTATTACGGCTTATTCTATGAAGACGTATATACGCAGTCATTATTTACAGCACTCACTAATCTACAACAAGAAAACTTGTTACCTATCCGTTTAGATGGTGCTACAAAAGAATTCTTCGCTTGGGGCTTACGTGTTGGATTTATCACATTTGGTGTAAATGATGAAACTACAAAACAAGTTTTAGAAGCGAAAGTTAAAGGGTTAATACGCAGTAATATTTCTAGCGGTCCAATGCCTTCACAAAGTGCTGTTAAATACGTTTTAGAACATCCTGAAACATTTGAAAAGGAAATTCAACATAATATAGATACACTTCAAGCACGATATGAAGTTACAAAATCAGTCGTTTATGATGAAAAATACAAAAAATTCTGGCAACCATATGATTTCAATTCAGGCTACTTTATGGCAGTGAAAGTTCAAGATGTTAAACCGGAAGAATTACGTGAACATCTTATCGAACACTATTCAATCGGTATTATCGCTTTAAACGCTACTGATATTCGAATTGCATTCAGTTGTATTGAAAAAGATGATATCCCATACGTATTTGATATGATTGCTAAAGCAATTGAAGATCTTCAAGCTAAAAGTGAATAAAATAAGTTCGATTAATAATCAAAAAAGCCTGAGACGTGTTTGCGCCTCAGGCTTTATATTTTTTTAACTTATTATTGATTTTGTTTTAATACACGAGACATTTCTTCGATTTTACCTGCATGTAATGGGATATGAATTGCATTTAACACAAGCAATTCATCTAATGTTTTACAGCCTGCAATCGGTTGATCTAATTCTATTTCTAATTGTTCATCAGTAAGGTTCTCTGCACGTTCTGGTAGTGTTTTAATATGGTTGAATATTTCTTCAATACTTGGTGGTTCAACATCTCCCCAATCTTTTGGAGACGTACCATATCCGAAAAATTGTGTGTATTTTTGAATGTCTACTTCATTTTGTTCGCAAATAGATAAACCACTTTCAAAAATCGTTAAGACATGTCCATATTGCCAATGTAATGTATTAGGAAAGAATTCACTTTCCTTGTCTAAAACTACTTCATTACCCCAACTTTCGTAGTTGCTCAATAAATAATTTACGCCTGTATCAATCACGTTGAAAACTGTTTTTTTAGTCAATTTGTTTCTCCCCCTTTTACGAAACTCAGAAACTATTCTTAATTATAATACCCTTTACTTATATTCTTATACATAAAAAAATCACCACGAGTTTCAATACTCATGGTGATTTTATATTGACAACCGTTATTAATGGCAAAGTCAAATTATGATATGACCATTATTCAGTTGCTTATTACATCATTCCAGGCATACCGCCCATATTTGGTGCTGGAGCGTCTCCGCCATTATTTTCCTCAGGAATATTGGCTACAACTGCTTCAGTAGTTAAGAACATCGCTGCCACGCTTGCTGCATGTTGTAGTGAAGAACGTGTAACTTTAGTTGGGTCAACAATACCTTCATCTAACATATTTACCCATTGATTTGTTGCCGCATTGAATCCAACGCTTTGCTCTGCATTCTTAAGTCGTTCAACTATAACTGAACCTTCAAGACCAGCATTTTCGGCAATTTGGCGCACAGGTGATTCTAATGCTTTCAATACAATGTTAATACCTGTCGCTACATCGCCTTCCGCTTCGATTGCTTCAACTTTATCGTAGATATTCATGAATGCAGTTCCACCACCAGCTACGATACCTTCTTCAACCGCAGCACGTGTCGAGTTTAATGCATCTTCAATACGTAATTTACGCTCTTTTAATTCTGTTTCACTTGCTGCACCAACTTTAATTACAGCAACGCCTCCTGCTAATTTAGCTAAACGTTCTTGTAATTTTTCTCTATCAAAGTCAGAATCTGTCTCTTCGATTTGAGCTTTAATTTGGCTTACACGAGCGTCAATATTGTCTTGGTCACCGTCACCATCAACAATAGTTGTATTATCCTTTGTTACTTCTGCTTTATTTGCAGTACCTAACATATCCATTGTAGCGTCTTTAAGTTCTAAACCTAAATCATCTGTAATCACTTGAGCACCTGTTAGGATAGCTAAATCTTCTAACATTGCTTTACGACGATCACCGAAACCTGGTGCTTTAACTGCCACAGCTGTGAACGTACCACGCATACGGTTAAGTACAATATTTGTTAAAGCGTCACCTTCAACGTCGTCTGCAACGATTAAAATAGGTCTATTGGCTTGTACTACTTGTTCTAATAGAGGTAAGATGTCTTGGAATGAAGAAATTTTCTTATCTGTAATTAAGATATAAGGTCTTTCTAACTCAGCAGTCATCTTGTCTGAATCTGTTACCATATATGGAGATTGATAACCACGGTCAAATTGCATACCTTCTACTACTTCTAGTTCAGTGTTGAAACCGTTAGATTCTTCAATCGTGATAACGCCGTCGTTACCTACCTTTTCCATTGCTTCAGATATATATTTACCAATTTCTTCATCAGCCGCAGAAATTGAACCTACTTGAGCAATTTCATTTTTATTTTCGACCTTTTGAGAAATATTTTGTAATGCATCTACAGCCACTTCAACGGCTTGATCAATACCTTGACGTAAACCTACTGGGTTTGCGCCACTTGTAACGTTTTTCAAACCTTCTTGAATCATTGCTTGCGCTAATACAGTTGCAGTTGTTGTACCGTCACCAGCAATTTCATTTGTTTTGTTTGCAACTTCTTGTACAAGTTTCGCACCCATATTTTCATATTGGTCTTCTAATTCAATTTCTTTCGCAATTGTCACACCATCATTTGTAATAAGTGGTGATGTATATTCTTTGTCTAATACTACGTTACGTCCTTTAGGGCCAATTGTAACTTTAACGGCGTTAGCGAGTTTATCTACCCCGCGTAACATAGATTGACGAGCATCTTCTGAAAACTTTAAGTCCTTTGCCATAACTTACATACCTCCATTTATGTGTATTACATTTTTATATTTAAAAGTTTATTATTCAATAATCGCTAAAATATCTTCTTCATTTAAGACTAAGTATGTTTCATCGCCGCGTTTAACTTCTGTACCGGCATATTGCTGAAACACTACTGTGTCGCCTTCTTTAACTTCAGGAGTAACTCGTGTACCATTGTCTAGTAAGCGTCCAGATCCGACTGCAATGATTGTCCCTTCGTTTGACTTTTCCTTAGCGCTATCAGTTAGTACAATACCGCTTTTTGTTGTTTGCTCTTGTTCGTTCTTTTGTATTACTACTCTACTACCTAATGGTTTAAGCATGAATTGTTCCTCCTCAGAATCTCAATTTATTAGCAGTTGAATGTGTTGAGTGCTAATGTAGTATCTATAATAATCAAATTTGGTCAACATTTCAAGTTATAACGTTTGTCATTAACTTTGTACGTTAGTTCATTTTACGATAGAATGAATTATAATCTTTATTTTGGAGGTACATCATGTCGCGTATTTGGGTGTCAGTATTGACATTATTAATTTATGGACTTGCGCAATTAGGTGTTAGCTTTATGCAAATGGCAGGTCTATTTAAAAATTTAAAAGGTAAAGATTTAATTTTTACTAGTATTTACACACAAGTAGCCTTTTTTATCATCGCAGCAATTTTAATTGTAACTATACATCAATTTGTGAAAAATCCAACACGATTAGATCAACAACCTAAAGAGGAAAAAAGATATGTTGTGTTATGGGCCATTGTCGGTTTAGTCGTCGTAATGATATACCAAATGGCTGCAAACTTAATCAATATATATGTATTTGGAGCCCCAGAAAAAAGTCCTAACACGGATAGATTAATGAAAGTTGCACAAGAAATACCATTCTTCATTATTTTAATTTCAACAGTGGGACCTATTTTAGAAGAATATGTCTTCCGTAAAGTGATATTTGGTGAACTTTTCAATATGATGAAAGGTAATAAAGTAATAAGATTCTTAATTGCTGCTATTGTAAGTTCAGCAATATTCAGTTTGGCACACGGAGATCCAGCATACTTCCTTACATATTTTGGAATGGGCTTCATTTTAGCTATTTTTTATGCATATACTAAACGTATTTGGGTATCAATTTTAATTCATATAATGCAAAATAGTATTGTCGTTATATTCCAAGTTGTTATAGGTCCAGACAAATTAAAAGAAATACAAGAGAAAGCATCATTTATTTACCATTTGATTTTCTTATAATGTGAAACATAACTTGAAAAAGTTATTTAAATAAAGAGAAACTAAGCATAATGATTATGCTTAGTTTCTCTTTTTCTATTTAATATTTTATGCTAATACAAATTTATCTTTTATGACGTACTTTTTGCTTTGTCGTCATTTTTACGTTTAACAAAGAAACCAATCAACACACCTAGAAAGATTGTGACTATAGCAATAATTAATCCAAATAATGTACGTTCAAATTTGATACCATTGGAATCCTTTTTACTCGGATCAGTTGTTTGCGTATACTCTTGATCACTGCTCGTATGATATTCATATTTTCCATTTACTTTCGAACTTGCGTTTTCTTTTAAGTCAGGCATTGAACCAATTTCACCAGTAACGAGCGCTAATACTTGTTTATCCAGATTTTCATAGTAATCTTTAGCTTTAAGTGGATTAAAATATTGGAATTTAAAATAATTTGTCCCTTGTTGCAAACGATTTAAAAATGAATTATCTGGGAAACGCTGTCTCTTTAACAATGAAGAAATATCTTTGTTCGAAACTTTACCAATTTTATTTAAATGTTTCACTTGATTTAAAATAAAAGGATTGTACTTAAATGATCCGTCCGCCATTTGTTTGAAGCGGTGTATTAATTGGTTATCATCGTTACCCTTTTCTCTATCTGAAAAAGGTCTATAACCAAATATATTAAAATCCTCAATATTTTTTTGAGCTGTTGTTTGATGTTGACCACTATCAGTGTTGAATGAACGAGATAGATTGTCATCATACGTGTTTGAATTATATTTGTTTCGATTAAATGTTGAGCTTCTACCGACTGTTCCATTGTGATGGTTATGTGATGTAGAAGAAATATGATTGTCATTAGATTTAATATCTAATGGAGATTTATAGTCTAAGCTACGATGTGGTTGAACTGGAACTCCTATATTATTTGACTGATGATCTCGATTATTGTTTGGGAATTCTGCCCTATGATGACTATTATGATGTGAATTTGAATGGTTTGGTTTCGTTGGCACGCTATCAGAACTACTATCATTATTGTCATGTGTAGGCGTTGGGAAAATTACCCCACCGTCGTTTGAATTTTCACCATGCGTCTCATGAGGTGTTGAATGATTAGTTGAGTCATTATGCGTTCCACCATCTGAATGTGTAGGTGTTTCGCTAGAGTTGTTATCCGAATCGGTTGGACTTTCACTCGACCCACCATTTGTATTATTATCAGGACGATCTGGGTTTGTTGAACCATCGTTTGAGCCGTTATTATTTCCATCATCTGGAGTATCGGGCACTATAGGTCCGGAATTTGAACCATTGTCCGTTTTGTCTGGGTATGACGGTTCTTCATTTGAGCTACCCTCTTCACCATTATTTTGGCCGTCATCTGGGTTTGTTGGTTCTTCATTTGACCCATCATCTTGACCATCGTCTGGAGTATCTGGGTACGTTGGTTCCTCACTTGACCCATCATCTTGACCATCGTCGGGATTATCGGGATTCGTTGGCTCCTCGCTTGAGCCATCGTCTTGGCCATCATCTGGCTCCGTTGGCTCTTCACTTGAGCCATCACCTTGGCCATCGTTCTGACCGTCATCTGGCTCCGTTGGTTCCTCGCTTGAGCCATCATCTTGGCCATCGTTCTGACCGTCATCTGGCTCCGTTGGTTCCTCGCTAGAACCATCGTTTTGACCGTCATCTGGATTTGTTGGCTCCTCGCCTGAGCCATCATCTTGACCATCGTCTGGATCTGACGGTTCTTCGCTTGATCCATCATCTTGACCATCGTTCTGACCGTCATCTGGATCGGTCGGCTCCTCACTTGATCCATCATCTTGACCGTCGTCTGGGTTATCTGGATCTGTCGGTTCCTCACTTGATCCATCATTTTGGCCATCGTCTGGGTTATCTGGATTCGTTGGTTCCTCACTTGAGCCATCATCTTGACCATCGTCGGGATTATTTGGGTCTGTTGGTTCCTCACTTGATCCGTCATCTTCACCATCGTCTGGGTTATCTGGATCCGTTGGCTCTTCACTTGACCCATCATCTTGGCCATCGTCTGGATTATTTGGGTCTGTTGGTTCCTCACTTGAGCCATCATTTTCGCCATCGTCTGGATTATCTGGATCCGTTGGCTCTTCACTTGACCCATCATCTTGGCCATCGTCTGGATTATCTGGATCCGTTGGCTCTTCACTTGACCCATCATCTTGACCATCGTCTGGGTTATCTGGATCCGTTGGCTCTTCACTTGACCCATCATCTTGGCTATCGTCTGGATTATCCGGATTCGTTGGTTCTTCACTTGATCCATCATCTTGACCGCCGTCTGTGTTATCTGGATCTGTCGGTTCTTCACTTGAACCATCATTTTGGCCGTCATCAGAATCAGCTGAGTCGGTTGGTTCTTCGCTTGAGCCATTATCAATGCCATCGTTCAAATCAGTGTCATCACTATCTGTTGAATTATCGTTAAAATCATTATTTAAGGTATTTGAAACATTTTCATTTAATTTATTTGGTGTATTTAAAGTTGAATCATATGGATACTGTGTTTCTTCACCATGTGTAGTTTTAGTTAATAACGATGCACTTAACACAAACACAAAACCTGAAATTGCAAATTTATGTTTTTTATTATTACTCACTTGCTCACCCCCCAATTTTAAGAAAAATACACTTCTAACACACTTATTATATTAGATATGTAGAAATATTTCATTAATTATAGCGTATATTTAAGAATTAGGTTTATTTTAGAAATTTAATAAAGATAAATAGACAAATATAGGTATAATTGATATATTAAATATACAAAATAGATTGAAGGAGGGTCCTTTATGGGACTATTTAATAAAAAATCAGATGACCTTACATCTTTACAAAATGCGATTGAAACAAGAAGAACGATATATAGTTTAGACACAGAAATTTCAATTTCAGATGAGGACGTTGAAAACATCATTGAACATGCCATCAAACATGTGCCTTCATCATTTAATTCTCAATCTACACGAATCGTTTTATTATTGAACGATAATCACAATAAATTTTGGGATATCACAAAAGCAACTTTAAAAGAAGTTATGGGTCCAGATAGAGATTTCCAACCTACTTCGGATAAAATTGATAATTTCAAACATTCACATGGAACAATCCTTTATTTTGAAGACGAAGACGTAATTAAAGGTTTACAAGATAAAATGCCTAATTACGCAGAAAACTTCGCTCTCTGGTCTAGCCAAACAAACGCTATGCACCAATTTGCCATATGGACTGCGTTAAGCACAAAAGGTATCGGAGCTTCTTTACAACACTATAATCCTATTGTTGATCAAGCGGTTACTGAGACTTTTGACATTCCTAAATCATGGAAATTAATGGCACAAATGCCATTCGGTAATATTAGAGAAAACGCTGGAGACAAAGAATTCCAAGATATTAACTCACGTTTTGTAGTAAAAAAATAATTGAGATAAAACAGAGATATACAGTATATCTCTGTTTTTTACGATTTTATTTTATGTTAAAGATTTTTGAATAATCTGATAATATTTAGTATAGTTGCCATAATAACAATTTAAGGGGCGATATACATGAATATCGAAATTTTTCAATTTAAAGTTGAGCCTGCAAACGTAGAACAAAATGAAGCGGTCATTAAAAAATGCTTTGAACAATATGTAACTTCTGACACAGATGTGGTGGTTTTGCCTGAAATGTGGAACAACGGCTATGCATTACCTCATTTAGAAGGTTTAGCAGATAAAGAATTAACAAGAAGCAAAGCATTTATAGGAAAACTAGCATTTAACTACGATGTCGATATTATTGCTGGGTCAGTTTCAAATAAACACGATGGTAGCGTTTATAATACTGCTTTCACCGTTAATAATAATGGAGAAATTATTAATCAATACGACAAAGTCCATCTTGTTCCTATGTTAGATGAACCCAAATTCTTAGCACCAGGTGATGTAGTGCCAGAAAGCTTTAATTTAACAAATGGAATCAGTGCTACACAAATTATCTGTTATGATTTACGTTTTCCCGAATTATTAAGATATCCAGCTCGCACCGGTGCACAAGTGGCTTTCTATGTTGCACAATGGCCAGACGTTAGAGCTGATCATTGGGTTGCGTTATTAAAAGCACGTGCAATTGAAAATGATATGTTTATCGTTGCTTGTAATGGATGTGGAGATGATGGCAAAACACTTTATGCAGGTCAATCAATGGTCATTAACCCAAATGGAGAAATTGTGGCTAGCTTAAAAGACAAAGAAGATCATTTAACATATGAGCTTGATATAAATGAAGTACAACAACAACGGAAAAATATTCCTGTCTTCGAAAGTATAAAACCGAGTCTTTATAAATAAAAAATAAACCGTGAGCTTGGGAGGGACTCACGGTTTTAATTATTAAGGGAATGTTTTGCAATTATTTTTCTATCTATTTTTGGGGATGTTATTAATTATGAAAAAATTAGTGAATTTAACGATTAATTATAAATCGACAATTTTCAGATAGCTTACATGTTAAATTTAATTTGGCTCTGTTATAGTCAAATTAAATTGTATAGATTTGAGACTGGGAGAATCTACAAACCTAATAAAGATAACAATAATTTGAGACTGGGAAAGATCTACAAATTAAAGTATTGAGATGATTCTTGATTTGAGACTGGGAAAATCTACAAATCATATGTGAGTTGGGATCTTATCAGTACTACTTTACGAAACCAAAAACCTTCGCTGAAATGTCTCTGTCTCTACATCAGCCTCCTATGTTTTTGTATTCAAAGAATTGAAAAACAGGGACTAATGTGCAAAAGAGACAACTACACGAAGAAATGTCATCACATTAGTGTTTTAATTACACTCTTCTGCTAAGCATAATTAAAATAAATCCAAACATGAAATATGCATTTCAATTGGATTTGTTTATCACTTCTTTGTGATACAAGTACATTAAACCATAATATTATTTTAAATCGTAAAAAAATTCCTAACTCATTACATTTTATTCTTAACTGTTAGTAAAAATATGTTAAAATGAGTTTTGTAAATGTAAAAAACAGTTAGGCGTTAGAAATGTACAGTTAGGCATTAATTCGCATGATTTTTTAATAAAATTGTATAATACATCTAAGGAGAGAAACGTGATGTCTAAAGTTATTGACCGTAAAATTGATAGTTTTTCTAGGTATTTGCAACAACGAAACAACTTAGATCATATTGAATTTCTTAAAGTACGTTTGGGGATACAAGTAGCGGTTAGTAATTTTTTCAAAACGATTGTCACGTATGGTGTTTCTATCCTATTTGATGCCTTTCTATACACTCTAACTACACATTTATCATACTTTCTCATGCGAAGGTATGCCCATGGCGCACATGCAAAATCGTCTATTATGTGTCATGTACAAAATTTATTGTTATTTGTTTTTTTACCTTGGGGTATAGCTCATATTTATATACCATCATATGTAATGTATATTTTGGCATGTTTCGGAATCATAATTCTTTTTATTTATGCACCAGCAGAAACTAAAAAGCAACCGATTCCAGAGCGACTTAAAAAAGGTAAAAAAGTAAAAGCAATATCAGTAGCATTAGTCTTATTATTTATTTCCGTTTTTGTCCCTTTAGTCTATCAGCAATTAATTTTATTAGGTATATTGTTAATATCTACAACACAATTACCTATATTTTTTCCTAAGGAGGATGTTTAAAGATGCAAATTTTCGAATCTATACTTAACATTATTACTAAATTATTTTCATTACTAGGAACGAGTGCAACTGGGAAACCATGCGGTGGATTTTTCGATGAACCTGAAGTACCTAAAGAGTTAACTGAACTATACGAATAATTGTTTAACAATAGAGAGTGTGTAGAAAATGGCAATCTTAGATTCAATTTTTTTAATAATATTTCAGTCAATATGTCCTTTTATTTTAATTAAAATCTTAAATAAAATAAATTACACTTTGAGGGATTATATTTCTATTTTAGGGATTATAATCCCTTCTAATATTCTTTTTTGTTTTATTGAAGCAAAAGCAATGATTGTTTTATTAGTTGGTGCTGCAATTTTTATGTACCTTAAAAATAAAATGATGGGCATATTATCCGTTTTAATAAGTTTTTTCATTTTATATATGACCAATTTTGTTACAATTTGGTTAGGTGCCTTATTCTTTGTCTTCGTTCCGTCAAATGTATTATTTAGCATAATTTATGTAGCAATTTTTTTAATATTTTCAATTTCAACAGCATATATTGCAAGGTATTTTTTAAGAACTCTTATTACTTCAGGTTTATCTGTAAGTAAAATCTACCTTTCGATAGTTGCTAGTTTTTTGTTTATAGTCCTATTAATTATTTGTTTTTATTTACCAAATAAATCTTTAAATTTTGGTGACTTAAAATTCTTAGTCTTTATCGGAGCTATGGTAATAATTGCTTTAGCTATCATAGTTATAACCATTTCTTTCAGCATTGTCAGACAAATTCAGTACAAACGTAATATGCAGGAAATTGATAATTATTACAAATACACACTTCAAATAGAAAAAATCAATAATGAAATGCGTAAATTTCGTCATGATTACGTAAACATCCTTTCTACAATGTCGGATTTTATAAGAGAGGACGACATGAAGGGTTTACGAACGTATTTCAATGAAGAAATATTACCTATGCAAGATAGCATGCAAATGAATGCAATTAAAATCAATGGTATTGAAAATTTAAAAGTGCGTGAGATTAAAGGATTACTCACTACGAAAATTTTACAAGCACAGGAAAAAGATATTACTATAAATATTGAAGTACCTGATGAAATTGATCATATCAATATGCGAAAGATTGATCTTAGTCGTATTATAGGGATTATACTTGATAATGCAATTGAAGCCTCCGAAAAAATTGAAGAGGAACCTTTAATTCGACTGGCGTTTATTAAAAACGAAGCAACTTCAGTCACGTTGATTGTGATGAATAAATGTGAATCGGATATGCCGCGTCTACATACATTATTTCAACAAAATTTTTCAACAAAAGGCAAAAATCGCGGTTTAGGTTTATCAACGTTGAAGGAAATAACTGATGAAACACCAAATGTGTTATTAGATACAACCATAGATGCAAATTACTTTATACAAAAAGTAGAAATTCTAAATTCTTAATCATAAGGGCGTGTAACTATGAAGATTTTCATTTGTGAAGATGACGTAAAACAACGTGAGAATATGATGTCGATTATTAACAACTACATTATGATTGAAGAAAAACCGATGTCTATTGAATTAGCAACAGACGACCCATATGAAGTCATCGAAACAGCTAAAGAAACAAGCGATATTGGATGTTACTTTTTAGATATTCAACTGAATGCAGATATTAATGGCATCAAACTTGCTAGCGAAATTCGTAAGTTTGACCCTGTCGGTAATATTATATTTGTAACGAGTCACAGCGAGCTTACTTACCTCACCTTCGTTTATAAAGTTGCCGCTATGGACTTCATCTTTAAAGACGATCCTGATGAACTACAGTCAAGAATCATTGACTGTATTGAAACAGCGGAAAAACGTTTGAATCTACTTTCAAAAGAAGATAACGTGGAAACAATTGAGCTTAAAAGAGGAAGTAATTCAGTGTATGTTCAGTACGATGACGTCATGTTCTTTGAATCCTCATCCAAATCTCATCGTCTTATCGCCCATCTAGATAATCGACAAATTGAATTTTATGGTAGTCTTAAAGAATTACACCAGTTAGATGATCGCTTCTTTAGATGTCATAATAGTTTTGTAGTCAACAGACATAATATCGAATCAATTGATTCAAAAAACAGAATTGTATATTTCAAAAATAAAGAACATTGCTATGCTTCAGTAAGAAATGTTAAAAAAATATAATTTTAAAGCCAAAGATGAAACGATAAATGCGTTCCTCTTTGGCTTATTTTTATTGATATAATGCTTGCTCTACTTCTTTTAAAGTCGGTATACTTTCTATCGCTCCATATTTAGTCGTCACAGAAGCGGCAACAAAGTTACTAAATTCTAATATTGCTTCGCCTTGTTCTTTCAATAATTTAATAACATCAGTTTCTTGTGAAGTAATCAGTTGACTAATGATTGCTCCTATAAAAGCATCTCCAGCACCTGTCGTGTCTTTTACTTCTACTTTAAAACCTTGTTGTTGAATTGAATGGCCATCTTTAAAATAAATCGTAGCACCATGAGCTCCTTGAGTATAAATAACTGCTTCAACATCACCTGTAAATAGAGATTGAATGGCTTGTTGTTCGTCTTCATATCCAGTAACAAATGATAGTTCTTCGTCTGAAATTTTCACAATATGTGCTTTCGGAATAAATGATTGAATCGTCTCTTTCGCGTCGTTTTCATTACTCCATAAAGGCAATCTCACATTTGGATCAAATACAACAGTGCCGCCTGCATTTTTTACTTTATTGATTAAAGCCGTATGTGCATGTTTCATTGGACTTTCGATTAAGTCTACTGAACAGAAATGTAATACATCATCTTCGTTTACTTTAATGTCGTCTACATACTCGGGTTGGTATAACATATCGGCCGAAGGTTTACGATAGAATGAAAAATCTCGTTCGCCTTCTTTAGTTAAGCTAACAAATGCTAAAGCAGTATTCGCTTCATCTGTAATTCTTAAGTAATTTGTATGCACACCGATTGCTTCAATCGTATCAATAATCGCCTCACCGAATGCATCGTCACCGAGTTGCGTAATCATTTCGGCATGACCGCCTAGTTTCGTTGCAGTACAAGCAACATTACAAGGCGCACCACCAACTTGACGTGTGAAACCATTGACTTCTTTTAATTTAGCATCAGTTGTATCTGGAATAAAGTCAATTAGAGCTTCCCCTATTGCTAATAGTCTTTTCATCTTCTTCACCCTTTAAGTCGTATTTAGTAAATTTAAGAAAGGCTTGACCGGATTCCGTCGAAGTCTTTATCCCCACTGCATCTTCATCTGTAAATAGTCTCGATGTTAATACGCGTTCACCATCGTTGCAAAAGATTTCAATGCTAGAAGTATCTACAAATAGTTGTAACTTTGATAAATCTGTATCTAATGTAGTAGTACGTGTTGTACCTTCAACATTTTCTGGTAAATAACCACTATCTGTCCTATCTAATGTGAGTTTTCTTGATTTCGTATTGTATCCTATTAAAGTACTTTGAGATTTTGAAGTTCGAACTTCAAAATAAATCTCTGTAGCTTCATTTTCCAAAACATCTATAATTAACTCAAACTGTTTTCCTTCATAAGGATGTAGTTTCGTCGTAAATTTATTTGCATAACCTAATGCAGTTTCTTTATTTGTACGCAATTTTTCTAAATCTTTGATTGGACGTTGTTTTAGGTTTCCACCTTCCACTGAAAGAACGCGCGGTAAAGTTAAACAATGCGCCCATCCATCTTGATCTGAAGGATAAGTCGTATCAGGCAGCCCCATCCAACCGATCAGAATACGACGCCCGAATTCGTCAACGAACGTTTGAGGTGCGTAAAAATCAAAACCATAATCTAGCTCATGAAAATCTCCATGATTCATCTTTAAATGATTAATGTCTAATTGGCCCATGATATACCCAGACTGATAAATATTTCTAAAATGCTCGCCATCTGATTCGACACCTTGAGGGCAGAATAATAAAATATCGTATCCATCGATATTAAAATAATCTGGGCACTCCCACATATAACCGAAAGCATCTAAATTTGTATTAATTTCACCTAAAAATTCCCAATGCTTAATATCTTGAGAGCGATATTGTAGAGCTCTCCCTTGGCCTAACTCGTTTTGGGCACCAATAATTGCATAATATGTATCATCTTTTATAAACACTTTAGGATCCCTAAAGTGTTGTGTGTAACCTGTTGGAGGATGTGAGATTACCGCTTCGGGAAACTTCTCCACGCTACCATCGTCATGAACTTTAGCGATATGTTGTGTTGAAACACGGTTCCATTCTTCATCTCGGTGATTCGCCGTATACATATAGTAAAGTTCTCCCTTATAAACAAATGCACTACCACTATAAACACCATGGCTATCACTCACAGTATCAGGCCTCAATGAAATACCTTGTGGTGAAAAATGAACTAAATCTTTACTTGTATATGTATACCAATATTTCAAACCATGTACTGGCCCTAACGGAAACCATTGATGGGAAATATAATATAAACCGTTATAATAAATTAATCCATTTGGATCATTTAATAAGCCAGTCTTCGGTTGTATATGGAATAATTGTCTGTATTTCGACAAATTAACTTGTTGTTGTAAATTTTCTAAAGTTTCGTTATCGACATCTTCATATCTTTGATAACGTTGTGCCCTTGTCCATTCAGCCATTATCTTACCTCCAAAAATCATTAAAAATAATACAAATCATTATTTATTTGGTACCGGTTCCACTTATTTCTTTTATTTTATCATGACCCTATTATAATTTAAATGCACATGTCACATCTACGACGCTGATGTCATCTTTTTGCTGATTTTTAATTGAGCGCTGTAGTTTAGACATTGCGATTTCTCCGGCCTCTACAAAATGATATTCTACCGTATTAATCGCTGGTGTCACAATTTCTGTTACTGGATCGCCACCGAATCCTACAATTAAAGGTTGTTGCAGTTTATCTTCATAGTCAAACGTAAACTTATGAACTGCTAAAGCAATTGAATCTGTCGCTCCGATAATGACATCATAATCTCTTGCATTTTCTAAATCTGAACTAACATCTTTTAAAGCTTCTTTATAATGAAAAGATGTTTCAGATATCACTGGTTCTATTTCGAATGCCTTCAGTCCATCACATAGACCGTTTTTCCTTTTAACACCAACTGCAATATCCGTTTCAGTCACTCCAAAATATTTAACTTTTTTATAGCTTTTTTGACCGATAAGCTTGCCAACCATATACCCTGCTTGATAGTCATCGTGTATGACACAGTTTAATTGCGGATGTTCTTGTCCAATGATGACAACTGGTACATTCATTTTATTTATAACCTCTAAATGTTTGTCAGTAATTTCTGTCGCCATAAAGATCACGCCATCAACTTTACTACGATTAAACGTTTCAAGTGCATCAATTTCTAATTCACTATGTAAATTTGTATAGTTTAATAGGAGTCTATAATTCAGATTATCACAAACTTTTTTGACTCCCTTAATCGTTTCATCAACTGCATGTGAATTCATTCTTGGTATAATGGCACCAATCATATTTGTACTTTGAGCTCTTAAACTTCTCGCAAATTGATTTGGTTGATAGTCATTTTCTTCAATTATTTTATCCAATTTTTGCTTTGTTTTATTACTAACAGAGCCGTTATTTAAATATCTTGAGACTGTACTTTTTGAGACGCCGGCAATTTTAGCAATATCGGTAATGTTTTTCATCAAATCTCACTCTCATATATGGTCATTATAAACTTTATTTATTTTACCATATTAGCAGATGATAAAATACTATTTCAAAATAAATAGACACATCAGGATAAGGACATAGACGTTTTTATTACAAATGTATAGTGTAGTTACATAACGTCTATATTTAAATAAGTCCTAACCTCATGTGTCTCAAATATTGCAATTTTTATGCTTTCTGTACTGTAATTGTCCAAGAAGCATCATCTAATTGTTCATAATTCGTAACAGGGTAGCCTTGTTCGGCTGCCCAATTTGGAATGGCTTCTGTAGCTTGCGTGCAATCGAAATCTATCTTTAATTCGTCTCCTAAATTTAAATCTGTCATTGTCTTTTGTGCTTCTATTAATGGGAACGGACATACCATCCCTACTGTTCCTAATTCATATACCATAATCACTTACTCCTTCCTTTAAGTTGTCTGTGTTTGTGTGGACATTGCTTGTTTCTTACTGTTTGCACGTTGCGCTTTCTTCATTGGTTTAATAAATATAAAATAACTCATAAACCATGCTCCGAGTATCATTGACCCTAGCGCAATCCAGCCTTTCCAAGACATTGCTGCGGTTTCAACAAGTCCATTACCAATTGAACAACCGCCAGCAACTGAGGCACCAAATCCCATAAATGCTCCGCCAATCACACTGTTTCTAATTGTTTTCTTGTCAGGTAAACGCCATTTAAATTCACGTGCACCTCTTGCTGCAACGTAAGACCCGAAGAAGATACCTACGACAAGAAATACGCCCCAATCTAATAACTTTGTATCTCCTGTAAGTAGAAATTGAACGATATTTGCTGAAGGTGTCGTAATACCCAAACCATGCATACGTCCTGTAGATTCACTCATAGGCCAAGCGAGTAAGGCTATTAATCCGACTGCAATAGCAGCTATAAAAGGATGATATCTTTTTTCAAATAACGCATGTCTTAAACCAGAATATTTCTGTTTTAATTTAGGGATGGCTATTTGGGGTTTAGGTTTTCGCAATGTTTTTATTACGAGGAAACCAGTGATAATCGTCAATAAAGCAACCCATACCCACATTGGAATACCTGTCGTTTGTGCCATACTCGTGTTGACGTTGGTCGGTTTATTCACTTTATTCATCACGGGTAATAAAATCCCAAATTTCGTTACAGCTGAAGTGAAACCATATGCAATTAAAGCGACCCAACTACCAATGAGTCCTTCTCCTGCTCTATACCATGTCCCAGTGGCACAACCTCCAGCTAAAATAATTCCAACACCAAAAATAAATGAACCAATCACAGTTCCTATGATTGGGTATGTTGATTCTGGTATTTTCACAAGACCAAATGAAGATAAAATAACTAACCCAATACTTTGTACAGTTATTGCTATAAGCAATGCATAAAACATCTTATTGCTTTTTTGCACATACATATCTCTAAATCCGCCTGCTAAGCAAAATCTTGTTCTTTGCATGACGAACCCTAACAGCAAGCCCACAATTAGACCACTGAATATCATCCATAACATGTTATGACCTCATTTCCGATTAACTTAATATGATTAATAATATATTAATTTATGTTCATTTTCAACCACATCAGTTTAATCATTACAGTGTGAGTTCCATTAAATTAGTATATTCATAAAAATTTCAATCTGTATGTTGTTATTGGAAATAGAAGATTAGAGCGCTTTTCTAAAAATACAAAAACGCACTATAAATATGTTGCATACAAATGCAAATTTCATATTTATAGCACGTTTCACTATAGAAAAATAAATTATTTATTATTGTAATTTTTCATAAAAAATAATAATGATAGTAGCTCAATCCCCAAATCAATGTGCTGAACTTGAACATCCTCTGGAGTCGTCACGCGTCTTGGTGTAAAATTCAATATACCTTTCACACCTAAATCCACTAAATTGTCGACTACCTTTTGAGCTGCGTCTTCAGTAGTTGTTAAAATTACAACGTCAATATTTCCTTGCATCAAAATATCAGATATTTGATCATAAGATTTCACAACGACATTACCAATTTGAGTCCCAATAATATTTTCCCGTATATCAAATGCTTCCGTTATCGTCATATCATCGTGTATAGAAAAGTTATACGTTAATAATGCTTTCCCTAAATTCCCTACGCCTACTAGAGCTATTTTAATTTCTTCATCGTCACTGATTTCATGTTTAAAGAAATGCAATAAACTATCAATATTATAACCATAGCCCTTTTTACCTAATTCTCCAAAATATGAAAAATCACGTCGAATCGTAGCAGAATCAATATTTAAACCTTCACTAATCATTTTAGAATTAACTCTATCAATACCTTTTTCCTTTAAGGTATGCACGAATCTATAATACAACGGTAAGCGCTTTAATGTAGCACGAGGAATCATATCGCCCTGATTAGCCAAAGTACTGTCCCCCTATTATTTTTCTTGTCTTAAACTATCTCACAATACTTGATTATTATACATGACTACAATATAAAAATAAACAATCATAGTTTTAACCGTGCCCTGAATACTGTAAAATAAAAGATAATAGAGAGGTGCGATTCAAATGATATTATTACAACTCAACAACATCACAAAGTCATTTGACGGTGAAGATATATTCAATGATGTGGATTTAGAAGTGAAAACTGGCGAACGCATTGGTATTGTTGGTCGAAATGGTGCAGGAAAGTCCACACTAATGAAGATTATTGCCGGTGTTGAAAGTTATGACGAAGGTACTATATCCAAAACTAAAAACTTAAAGCTCGGTTATCTCACCCAACAAATGACTTTAAATACGAATCATACGGTAATAGAAGAAATGTCTAAACCGTTTAATCATTTAAAGCAAATTGAAGATGAAATGCAAAAAGAAACAGATTGGCTTGCACAACATGCTGAAGATTTCGAAAGTGAATCTTATAAATCACATTTAGATCGTTACGAAACATTGTCCAATCAGTTCGAACAACAAGAAGGCTATCAATATGAAAGTAAAATCAAGACCGTACTCTTTGGCCTTAACTTTAAAAAAGCGGATTTTAACCGCCCTATTAATGACTTTAGCGGAGGCCAAAAAACCCGACTATCTTTAGCCCAAATGTTACTTAATGAACCTGATTTATTACTACTTGACGAGCCTACCAACCATCTAGATATGGAAACGACTCAATGGTTAGAAGGTTACCTCAATTACTTTAAAGGCGCTATCATTATAATCAGTCACGATCGTTATTTCTTAGATAAAATTGTCAATCAAATTTATGATGTAGCTCTAGGCGATGTTCAACATTACTTAGGTAATTATAGTCAATTTATTAAACAGCGTGATCAATATTATAAAAAACGAATGCAAGAATATGAAAGTCAACAAGCAGAAATTAAACGCTTAGAAACGTTTGTAGATAAAAATATTGCACGTGCTTCAACTTCTGGTATGGCGAAAAGCCGCCGTAAAATGTTAGAAAAAATTAAACGCATGGATAAACCGATGATTGATGCTAAAAGTGCAAACATCCAATTTGATTTTGATAGAAATACCGGAAATGATGTATATCATATTAAAAATTTACAAATTGGCTATGATGCACCCATTACGAGTGGAATTAATTTAGAAATTACTAAAGGTGATCACATCGCAGTCATCGGACCAAACGGCATTGGAAAGTCCACATTAATTAAAACAATTGCTGGCAAATTAAATAAACTTGATGGAGAAATTGTAACGGGTGCGAATTTAAAAGTAGGCTACTACGATCAGAAACAAGCTGAATTTAAATCTTCTAAAACAATTCTAGATTACATATGGGACCAATACCCTATGATGAATGAAAAGGATGTACGTGCAATATTAGGCCGCTTCTTATTTGTTCAAGAAGATGTAAAGAAGATTATCAACGATTTATCTGGTGGCGAAAAGGCACGTCTACAACTCGCGTTACTCATGCTAGAACGCAATAATGTACTCATTTTAGACGAACCTACAAACCATCTCGATATTGACTCTAAAGAAATGTTAGAGCAAGCGTTAGCACAATTCGAAGGTACATTACTGTTCGTATCACACGATCGTTATTTTATTAATCAATTAGCTAATAAAGTATTTAGCCTGGATCATGATGGTGGCACAATCTATCTCGGTGACTATCAATATTACACTGAAAAACTAGAAGAACAGCAAGCCATTCAAGCTAAAGCGGAACAAGAGACCCAGGCGGAATCAAACACTAAAAATCAAAGTAATACTTACAAATCACAAAAACAACAACGTAAAGAACAACGCCAAATCGAACGTAAAATAGAACAATGTGAAGAACAAATTCAAACGTACGAACAACAAATTAGTGAATTAAATGAAGCTTTAACGCAACCAGAAGTGTATTCAGATCCACAAAAAGCGAATGAAATGACTCAAGAAAAAAATGATGCCGAACAAAAACTAGAACAAACAATGACAGAGTGGGCAGAATTACAAGAATCATTAACATCAGCTCAATAATTGTAAAGGTGCAAAAGGAGAATTTCTCACTTTTGCACCTTTTTATTTTACATTTTACAATAACTTTTATTCACAATGTATTTCCTATAATGATAGCTATCCACAAAGTTATCCTAGTTATCCACAGGTAAAAAGTAACTTTTGCTGTTGCTAATTTTCAGATATCTACCATTGTCCACATGGATACACAGTAATTATCCACAAGTTATACACTTTTTGTTGATAAGTACGCATGTTCCCTCTTGACTTTTAAACTAATATATAATTATTGAGATAATATTGCTTTACAATATTTAAATATGCACAAAAAAAGACTTTAGAAACGTCATCAATGTTTCTAAAGCCCTGTAATAATTAGTTATGTTTTTATTATTCAGCGTTAACCATCCAAGTTACACCATATGGGTCATTAAACATACCATAGAACTCTGACCATTCAGTTTTACCTAATGGCATTGTTACTTCACAACCACCAGCAACTGCTCTATTGAAAAATTCTTCAGCACGTTCTTTATCGGCAGTATTTGAAGCGTCAAAAGTAAATGCAACAATAGCCCCAGTATTATCTATGCTCTTATTCTTCCATGTGTCACTGCAGTAAAAAGTTTCACCTAAAATTTCGAATGAAGCATGCATCGTAAAGTCTTTGTCAATTTGGTAATCGTCAGGCATATCGTCGAACATTTTGTCGTCGCCACCAAGGCGATTGATATTTGTTGCACCTAAATGTTTTTCATAAAAATTTAACGCTGATAAACTATTTTGAAAGTTGAAGTATTGAATTGATTTCATAGTTGAAACCTCCTATGTTTATAAATGATTTGTCATGAGTCAATTTTTTAATAATCCTCTATTACTTATACCCATATTATTATTTATTAAAATATCAATGATAAAATTATGATGTTGTTGATGAGCAAAATAAAAGTCTTATTTATCGACTCATTTGGTTTCACTTATAAAGTCAACTCGCTATCGCATTATTACATTGTAAATGCTTCAATATCTATACTGCTCAAACCATTTAATGACATGTCGGCCTGCATACCTCTTTGATATAAATAATGCCCTGCAGCACCAATCATGGCAGCATTGTCAGTACAAAGTTTCATACTAGGTATGTGCAATGTAATATCATTGTCTTTACAAGCTTGTGTTAAATGTGTTCTCAACCCTTTATTACTTGCTACACCACCTGCGACAATCAATTGTTGTACATCGTATGCACGACACGCGTTCATTGCTTTACCTACTAATACTTCTACAACACTATTTTGAAAGCTAGTTGCAACATCAGCTGCCTCAATGGCCTCCCCTTTTTGGCGTAAATTATGCAATTTATTAATAACAGCACTTTTCAATCCACTAAAACTGAAATCGTAACTATCATTTTCTAACCACACTCTTGGAAAGTCATATCGATCTTTACCTTCTGCGGCAAGTTTATCAATTTGAGGACCGCCTGGATAACTTAATCCAATGGTTCTCGCTACTTTATCGTAAGCCTCACCTACAGCATCATCACGTGTTTCTCCAATGACTTCAAAGTTTAAATGGTCTTTCATGTAAATCAGTTCAGTATGACCACCAGAAACGATAAGCGCCATTAATGGAAATTGTAATGGTTGCTCTAAATGATTTGCATATATATGACCCGCAATATGATGTACGGGAATGATTGGTTTATCATATGCAAATGCTAATGCTTTAGCGGCATTAATTCCTACGAGAAGTGCACCAATGAGACCAGGTCCTTGCGTTACTGCAACCGCGTCGATATCTTCCATTGTCACCTGAGCTTTTTTCAGCGCTTCATCAATTGTAGTTGTCATACCTTCAACGTGATGCCTGCTTGCGACTTCAGGAACAACCCCACCAAATCGCTTATGAATTTCAATTTGACTTAGAACGATATTAGATAATGTATTTGTACCGTTTTCTATGACACTTACGCTTGTTTCATCACAACTCGTTTCTACTGCTAATATTTTAGTTTGATTATTCATTTAAATTCACCCACATCACTAAAGCATCCTCACCTTCACCGTAATAATTTTTCCGCTTTCCACCATATTGGAATCCTAAATTTGTGTAAACTCTTCTAGCTATAACGTTTTCTTCACGTACTTCTAAACTCATGACCTCACATTGCGTTTGGACGTAATTCATCACATATTTCAATAAAAGCTGCCCTAGTCCATATCCTCTATATTGTTCGTCGATTGCAACTGTCGTGATTTGAGCTTGGTCAATCACTATCCAAACACCGATGTAGCCAATAATAGTCTCATTAAATTCAATTATAAAATAATGCGCGAATTCATTTTTTTCAATCTCATGGTAAAATGCATCAATTGTCCAACTACTGTCATTAAAACTTGCTCGCTCTATATCAAATACTTGTGGCACATCTTTTAACGTCATTAAGCGGATATTTAGTTCTTGTTCTGTTGGTTTATCCAATTGCGTTCCGCCTCTGATAATTTAATATAGTTTGGTGTAAATTGATGTACATCTTCTTCATTTTCAATTAGGTTTAACATTACTTTAGCTCGTGGTAAATTCGATATATATTCTCCATCTATCAATGATTCAAGCTGTTTGGCATCCTGGCCGACAAATACATAAGGTTGCTGTTGATCATGCAAAATAGTTAATAAATCTGTAATTGGTAGATACTGATCTTCAATAATTTGTTTCATTTGACCAGAATGATTTTGATACACCCCGGTATAAACCGCTTCACGTCTAGCATCGAAGAGAGGAACAATTAAATCCTCTCTTTCGTCAACGGTAGCGGCTAATGCAGCTAAAGAAGATACGCCATATAACTTGGCATCCAAAGCATATGCCAATGTTTTTGCGACTGTCACACCAATTCTTAATCCGGTGTACGATCCTGGACCTTGTGCCACAATGATTGCATTTATCTCTTTTTTCCCTATACCACTCTCTTTGATTACGGATTCTATTGCAGGCATTAATTGAGCAGAATGGTTTTTCTTTAAATTGGAATTTAACTCACTCAACAATTGATTATCTTGCATGACTGCCACAGATAACGGTTGATTAGAAGTATCAATCAATAGATAATTCATGCTCAATCGCCTCCTTTAACTGTTTATAATGTGCACCTTGTGCTTCTATTGTTATTTCTCGTTCTGTTTCATCAGTTGTAGTTATATTAATTACTAAATATTGAGATGGTAAATAGTCAGCAATAAATTGGCTCCATTCTATTAATGTTACTGCTTCATCTTCAAAATACTCATCAAAGCCCAAATCTTCGTCTGAATCCTCTAAACGATAACAGTCCATATGATGTAATTTCAAATTTGTACCTCGATATGACTTAATTATATTAAATGTTGGAGAATTGATATTGCGTTTGACGCCTAATGCTTTCCCTATCTTCTGACTTAAAGTTGTCTTACCAGCGCCCAAATCGCCATTTAATAAAATAATATCTCCTATCGACAAATGTTGAGCTATTGTCTCACCAAAACGTTCTAAATCATTCAAATCCTTTATTCTAATCATTGCTAACTCCTTTATTTACGTTCAAAGCGTTTATTTCACATATTTTAATTTCATCTTTATTTTTTTACTCAAAATGGCATTCGCACCATACACCGCTTGTTTTTATAAATGAGCTTAAATGAACGTTTCTATTTTAACAAATTTTAACTGATTTTACTTTAAGCATGTTTAATTTATATAAATACGATATCTCTAATTTAAATTGTAAGAAAATTTCAAATACTTACTGACACATTGCTCTATCTGTAGTAGATTTAATTTATCGAATTTTTAGACATTTCAAATAAATTTCAATATAACCATTCTAGAGGAAGGAGTATAATAAAATGACCCAACATACAATGAAATATAGACCGACAACTTCAAATATTTTAGTCATTTTATTATGCAATTAGGACTGGAACTTTAGTAATGACCTACTAAACGTTTAAGTCCTCTTTCTAATGGAATGGGACTTAAAAACGTCCCAATAAATTATTGGGACGTTTTTTTATTTTCAATTTTATGGGGGAATTAAAATGAGAAGCGATATGATAAAAAGAGGAGATCATCAAGCACCGGCAAGAAGTTTATTACACGCAACAGGCGCATTAGATAAACCAACTGATATGAATAAACCATTTGTGGCTATATGTAATTCATACATCGACATCGTACCAGGACATGTACATTTAAGAGAATTAGGAGACATCGCTAAAGAAGCAATACGTGAAGCAGGTGCAGTACCGTTCGAATTCAATACAATCGGTGTCGATGACGGTATCGCAATGGGACACATCGGAATGAGATATTCATTGCCATCTAGAGAAATCATCGCAGACGCTGCAGAAACTGTTGTCAATGCACATTGGTTTGACGGCGTATTTTACATTCCAAACTGTGACAAGATCACACCAGGTATGTTGCTAGCTTCAGTAAGAACAAACGTACCAGCAGTCTTTTGTTCAGGTGGGCCAATGAAAGCCGGTTTATCATCACAAGGGAAAGCTTTAAACCTTTCTTCAATGTTTGAAGCGGTTGGCGCATTTAAAGATGGTTCACTTTCAAAAGAAGAATTCTTAGATATGGAACAAAATGCATGCCCTACTTGTGGTTCTTGTTCAGGGATGTTCACAGCAAACTCTATGAACTGTCTTATGGAGGTATTAGGTTTAGCATTACCATATAACGGTACTGCATTAGCCGTAAGTGACCAACGACGTGAAATGATTAGAGAAGCTGCATTTAGATTAGTAGACAACATTAAAAATGATATCAAACCACGCGATATCGTTACACATGACGCAATAGATGATGCATTTGCTCTAGATATGGCTATGGGCGGCTCTACTAACACTGTACTACACACATTAGCTATAGCTAACGAAGCTGGCATCGATTATGATTTAACACGTATTAATGATATCGCTAAAAAAACACCTTACCTTTCAAAAATAGCACCAAGTTCATCATATTCAATGCACGATGTTCATGAAGCAGGTGGTGTTCCAGCAATCATCAATGAACTATTTAAAAAAGAAGGCACGTTACATCCAGACCGTATCACAGTTACAGGCAAGACGTTACGCGAAAATAACGAAGGCAAAGAGATCACAAATAATGATGTCATCAGACATTTAGATAACCCTTACGATAAACAAGGTGGTCTATCAATCTTATACGGTAATATCGCACCTAAGGGCGCAGCGATAAAAGTCGGTGGCGTTGACCCTTCTATCAAAGTATTTAAAGGTAAAGCTATTTGTTTCAACTCACATGATGAAGCAGTAGAAGCCATCGATAACCACACTGTTCGTGAAGGACATGTCGTAGTCATCCGTTACGAAGGACCTAAAGGTGGTCCAGGTATGCCAGAGATGTTAGCCCCTACTTCATCCATTGTAGGTCGCGGACTTGGTAAGGACGTCGCATTAATTACAGATGGTCGTTTCTCAGGTGCAACAAGAGGTGTCGCAGTCGGACATGTATCTCCTGAAGCCGCAGCTGGCGGACCTATCGCTTTAATCGAAGATGGCGATGAAATCACAATCGATTTAGTCGACAGAACATTAGATGTCGATGTACCAGTCGAAACGTTAGAAGCTAGAAAGCAAGAACTTGAACCATTCAAAGCAAAAGTTAAAACAGGATATCTTGCACGTTACACATCATTAGTTACTAGTGCTAATACAGGTGGCATCATGCAAGTACCAGATGACCTTTTATAAGGAGTGAGTAAAATGGCTAAACAAACAGAAATGCTAGATCAAAATAGTACAGAAAGTTTTGATACATTAGAAGCAGCTCAATCAGTAGAACCTGAAGTTGAAATAGAACAACAAACAGTAGATGAAATGAGGACTGGTTCTGAATTATTAGTAGAATCACTCGTCAATGAAAATGTTGAATTTATTTTTGGTTATCCCGGTGGTGCAGTATTGCCACTTTATGACACATTTTATGAAGGCAAAATCAAACACATTTTAGCACGACACGAACAAGGTGCAACACACGCTGCAGAAGGTTATGCACGTGTTTCTGGTAATACAGGCGTTGTCGTAGTTACGAGTGGACCTGGAGCTACAAATGCAATCACAGGAATCGCTGATGCTTATAGCGATTCCCTTCCATTAGTAGTATTTACAGGACAAGTTGCAACAGCAGGTATCGGTAAAGATGCCTTCCAAGAAGCTGACTTATTATCAATGACGACACCAATTTCTAAACATAATTACCAAGTTAAAAATGTAAGCGATATCCCAACAATTGTGCATGAAGCATTTCATATTGCCAACACTGGAAGAAAAGGCCCAGTCGTAATCGACTTTCCAAAAGACATGGGCGTGCTTTCAACTAATGCGCAAGTTTGTAACTCACTTGACTTACCTGGAAATTCAGTAGCTGAAAAACCATCAGAAAATGAAATACAAAAATTACGCGATTACTTAAAAAGTGCTGAAAAGCCACTAATTCTTGCTGGTGCTGGTATTAATCATGCAAAAGCAAATGATGTATTAAACGAATTTGTTACTCGACATCAATTACCTGTTGTTAATACATTATTAGGATTAGGTTCTATCCCGTATGAACATCCGCTATTTTTAGGTATGGGGGGCATGCATGGTTCTTACGCAAGTAATATGGCACTCACAGAATGTGATTTATTAATTAATTTCGGTAGTCGTTTTGATGACCGACTTGCGAGTAATCCTGATGAATTTGCACCAAATGCTAAGATTGTTCACGTTGATATCGACCCTTCAGAAATCAATAAGATCATCAAGGTAGATTTAGGAATCAATGCTGACTGTAAAGCAACTTTAGAAGAATTACTAGGCTACGAAAGTAATTCAATCAAGCATACAGAATGGTTAGAATGGTGTTATGAGAACAAAGCAAAGCAACCTTTCTCTTATGAGGAAGATGAAGATAAAGTATTCTCAAAACCTCAACGTACAATTGAATACATTGGTGAAATAACAAACGGTGATGCAATCGTTACAACTGATGTAGGACAACACCAAATGTGGGTTGCTCAATATTATCCATTTAAAACACATGGCCAACTTGTTACAAGTGGTGGTTTAGGTACAATGGGGTTCGGTATTCCAGCTGCTATTGGTGCTAAATTAGCACAACCAGATAAGACCGTTGTAGCATTTGTTGGAGATGGTGGATTCCAAATGACAAACCAAGAGATGGCTATATTAGATGAATATCAAATCGATATTAAAATAGTTATCGTAAATAACGGTACTTTAGGTATGGTAAAGCAATGGCAAGATAAATTTTTCAATAAACGTTTTTCACATTCTGTATTTAACGACCAACCAGACTTCTTAAAATTAGCCGAAGCATACAATGTGAAAGGCTATCTCATAGATAATCCAGATAACTTAGAGCAACAATTAGATGCAGCATTTAATCACGAAGGACCGGCACTCATTGACGTTCGTATCTCACCTGTCGAACCTGTCAATCCAATGGTACCAAGTGGTAAAGCAAATCATGAGATGGAGGGCCTAATATGAGAAGGACATTCAAAACCCGTGTACGAGATAAAGCTGGTACATTAAATCGATTAACTAGTATATTTGTACGTCGTCAGTTTAATATCGTTACCATTTCAGCTACCCCTACCTTAGAGGAAGGTATTACTGAAATTATATTTGTAGCAGAAGTGCCTGATTCAGATGTACTTCGTAATTTAATTCAACAATTAAAGAAACAAATCAATGTCATTTCTGTACAAGACATAACAGATACAAATATGTACAACAGAGAATTACTTCTTTTGAAATTCCAAACACCTCAAGATGAATTAAAATTACAAAAGTTAATTAAACCGTATGATGCGCTAGTTTCATTTTTAAAAAATGAAGATGGGTACACCTATCTTCAAGCTGCAGGTCCTCAATATACTATGGATAACCTCTTAGATGATCTATCATCATACCAAATCGAACAAGTATCAAGGACTGGCTCAGCAGCCATACATTAAAAAATTGAAATTAAAATCTGAAAATTCAAATAATAATATGGAGGAATTTAACATGACAACAGTTTATTATGATCAATCAGTAACAAATGATGCCTTACAAGGTAAGAAAATTGCAATCGTAGGTTATGGTTCACAAGGCCATGCACATGCACAAAATTTAAAAGACAACGGCTATGATGTGATTATCGGTATCCGCCCAGGAAATTCCTTTAACAAAGCTAAAGATGATGGTTTCGAAGTATATCCTGTTAACGAAGCTGCTAAACAAGCAGACGTCATCATGATTTTATTACCTGACGAAATCCAAGGTGATGTTTATAAAAATGAAATCGAACCGAATCTTGAAGCAAACAACGTTCTAGCATTTGCACATGGTTTCAACATTCATTTCGATGTTATCCAACCACCACAAGACGTAGATGTATTCTTAGTTGCACCTAAAGGTCCTGGTCATTTAGTACGTAGAACATTTACAGAAGGAAGTGCAGTACCGTCATTATTCGCAGTAGAACAAGATGCAAGTGGCGAAGCAAGAGACATCGCATTAAGTTATGCCAAAGGTATCGGTTCAACAAGAGCTGGTGTTCTAGAAACATCATTTAGAGAAGAAACTGAAACTGATTTATTTGGTGAACAAGCCGTTCTTTGCGGAGGCGTTACAAAATTAATCCAATAAGGTTTCGAAACATTAGTTGAAGCGGGTTATCAACCAGAAATTGCTTACTTTGAAGTATTACACGAAATGAAACTCATCGTAGACTTAATGTATGAAGGCGGTATGGAAAATATGCGTTATTCAATTTCTAACACTGCTGAATTCGGTGACTATGTTTCAGGACCACGTGTCATCAGCCCTGAAGTTAAAGACAATATGAAAGATGTTTTAACAGATATTCAAAATGGCAACTTCAGTAATCGATTCATCGAAGATAATAAAAATAATTTCGAAGAATTCCATAAATTACGCGAAGCACAACACGGACATCAAATTGAAAAAGTTGGTAAAGACTTACGTGAAATGATGCCATTTATTAAATCAAAGAGTATCCCAAAATAACAAGCACTATAATTGAATGAAGTCCATATCCACCATGTTAGGTAACACAACAATTAAATCAACAAGACGCCTCCTAACATGGTGAATTTTTATATTGCTCATGGCAATACCACCAAATAGACATCATCCAATTATAGAATGAACATACAATGTGAGGAGATGTTGCAAATGGAAAACCATATTCAAATTTTTGATACAACACTAAGAGATGGTGAACAAACACCAGGAGTGAATTTCACATTTGACGAACGTTTAAAAATCGCTAAACAACTAGAAAAATGGCGCGTCGATATTATCGAAGCTGGTTTCCCCGCTTCTAGTACAGGAAGTTTTAAATCTGTTGAAAGTATTGCTGAAACATTAACAACTACAGCTGTTTGCGGTTTAGCACGTTGCGTTAAAAACGACATTGATAAGGTGTATGAAGCTACAAAGAAAGCAGTTAAACCGAGAATACATGTTTTTATAGCAACAAGCCCTATACATCGTGATTCCAAATTAATGATGTCACAAGAAGAAGTATTAGCAGCAATTAAAGAACACGTAAGTTACGCTAAACAATATTTTGATGTTGTTCAATTTTCACCTGAAGATGCAACGCGTACAGAGCTTCCATTTTTAATAGAATGTGTACAAACTGCTGTTAATGCTGGTGCAAGTGTCATTAACATACCAGATACGGTCGGTTATACCTACCCTACTGAATATGGCAATATCTTCAAAACTCTAAAGGAAAATATTACTACAGACCATGAAGTGATTTATAGTGCACATTGTCATGATGACCTAGGTCTTGCTGTCGCAAATAGTATGGCAGCGATTGAAAATGGTGCATTGCGTATTGAAGGCACGTTAAATGGTATTGGTGAACGTGCAGGTAATACCGCATTAGAAGAAGTAGCACTAGGACTTTACGTACGACAAGACCATTACAACAACCAAACAAAGCTCAATTTAAAGGAAACGAAACAAACTTCAGAACTTATAGCACGTTTCGCAGGCATCCGTGTACCTAGAAATAAAGCAATTGTCGGACAAAACGCATTCAGCCATGAATCTGGTATCCATCAAGATGGCGTGCTTAAAAATCCAGAAACTTACGAAATTATGACACCACAAATGGTTGGCGTTAAAACAACAGAAATGCCTCTCGGTAAGCTTTCAGGTAAACATGCCTTTGCTGAAAAATTAATTGCACTCGGCTATGAAATTAATCCTGAAGATCAAAAGACTTTATTTAAGCAATTTAAAACAGTTGCCGATAAGAAAAAGACGGTTACTGACCGTGATATTCACGCCTTAATCCAAGGTACAGAACACGAACAAAATGCTATTTATCAAGTTGAAACACTACAACTTCAATTCGTTTCTGAAGGTTTACAAAGTGCTGTAGTTGTAATCAAGGATAACGAAGGACAAACTTACCAAGATTCAAGTATTGGTTCAGGTTCTATTGTCTCAATCTATAATGCTGTAGATCGTATCTTTAACCGTGACACTGAATTATTAGATTATCGTATTGACTCTGTTACTGAAGGTACAGACGCTCAAGGTGAAGTCCATGTCCAACTTAAAATTAACGGTAAAAATGTTACTGGAATTGGTATTGATCACGATATCTTACTTGCATCATGTAAAGCTTATGTTGAAGCTCACGCCAAATATGTATCAGAGTTTGAAGTGAAAGAAGGTAGTCATTAATGCCTTATCAAATCGTTGCACTTCCTGGCGATGGTATCGGACCAGAAATCGTCAATGGTACGTTAGAGATATTAGAAAAACTAAGCAACTCATATAACTTTGACTATCAATTAGAGATACATGATTTCGGCGGCATCGCAATAGACAATCATGGCTCACCACTCCCAGATAACACTTTATCTGCATGTGAACGCGCAGATGCCATATTATTAGGTGCTGTTGGTGGACCAAAATGGGCAGATTCTAAACTCAGACCTGAACAAGGACTACTTTCTTTAAGAAAATCGTTAGAATTATTTGCCAATATACGCCCAACGAAAGTAACAAAAAGTACGAGCCACCTATCGCCTATCAAAGAATCGCGTGTGACAGGTACAGATCTAATCATTGTACGTGAATTAACTGGAGGTATTTACTTCGGTGAACCTAAACGATGGGATGAAACGTCGGCGTTAGATTCTTTAACCTATCAACGCTCTGAAATAGAACGTATTGCACGTATCGCTTTTGAGCTAGCACAAAAAAGAACTAAAAAGCTAACATCAGTCGATAAAGAAAATGTGCTATCTTCAAGCAAACTTTGGCGTTCAGTCATTAATGATATCGCTAGTGATTATCCAGACGTTGAAGTGAATCACTTACTCGTCGATGCGTGTGCCATGCATCTGATTACCAATCCAGCTCAATTTGATGTCATTGTTACTGAAAACTTGTTTGGTGATATTTTAAGTGATGAAGCATCAGTAATACCTGGTTCATTAGGTTTATCACCTTCCGCAAGTTTCAGTTCTCAAGGACCAAGATTATATGAACCAATACATGGTTCTGCTCCAGATATTGCCAACCAAGATATAGCTAACCCATACGGAATGTTATTATCACTCGTGATGTGTCTGCGAGAAAGTTTAGATCAATCACATGCAGCTGAACAATTAGAAACAATTATCTATCAATGTATTGAACAAGGTTATACAACTAAAGATTTAAATGGTGCTTACCGTACTTCTGAAATCTTTAAAATTATAAAAGACAAACTATAAAGGAGGAGATGTCGAATGGGGAAAACACTATTTGATAAAGTATGGAATCAACATGTGATTACTGGTAAAGAAGGTGACCCTCAATTATTATATATCGATTTACATTTGATACATGAAGTTACATCTCCTCAAGCTTTTGAAGGACTTAGAATTCAGAATCGACAATTGCGTAGACAGGACCTAACTTTCGCAACTTTAGATCATAATGTACCGACAACTGACATTTTTAATATTAAAGATGAAATTGCGAATAAACAAATTACCACTCTTCAAAAAAATGCTAAAGATTTTGGAGTTAGTATTTTCGATATGGGATCCGATGAACAAGGTATCGTGCATATGGTTGGTCCTGAAACAGGATTAACCCAACCTGGTAAGACCATCGTCTGTGGAGATTCGCACACAGCTACACATGGTGCATTCGGTGCAATTGCTTTTGGTATCGGAACGAGTGAAGTTGAGCACGTATTCGCGACGCAATGTCTATGGCAAACAAAACCGAAAAACTTAAAAATTGAAGTATCTGGCCAATTACCTAAAGGTGTCTATGCTAAAGACATTATCCTTTATTTAATTAACCAGTATGGCGTTGATTTCGGTACAGGTTACGCCTTAGAATTCGCAGGTGAAACAATTCGAAATCTTTCAATGGAAGAACGTATGACGATATGTAATATGGCTATTGAAGCAGGCGCAAAATATGGCATGATGCAACCAGATGAAACAACATTTGAATATGTTAAAGGTCGTCCATACGCGACAAACTTTGAACAATCACTTTCTGAATGGCGCGAACTTTATACTGATGATAATGCTACATTTGATAAAGTCATTACAATGGATGTCTCAGATTTGGAGCCACAAGTTACTTGGGGCACGAGTCCTGAAATGGGTGTGAACTTTAATACACCTTTCCCAGAAATTCAAAATGTGAATGACCAACGTGCTTATGATTATATGGGGCTTAAACCAGGACAAAAAGCTGAGGACATTGATCTTGGTTACGTCTTCTTAGGTTCATGTACAAACGCGCGCTTATCAGATCTTATCGAAGCAAGTCATATCGTAAAAGGTCAAACAGTTAATCCAAATATTACTGCCATCGTCGTTCCTGGTTCACGAACAGTTAAAATCGAAGCAGAAAAACTGGGACTCGATCAAATATTCAAAGAGGCAGGATTCGATTGGCGTGAACCTGGCTGTTCTATGTGTCTCGGTATGAACCCAGACCAAGTTCCAGCGGGTGTCCATTGTGCCTCAACAAGTAATCGTAACTTCGAAGGTCGACAAGGTAAAGGTGCGAGAACACACCTCGTATCGCCAGCAATGGCTGCCGCAGCCGCTATCAATGGTCGATTTGTAGATGTGAGAAAGGTGGTCGTTTAATATGGAAATTAAACCAATTACAACTTATACAGGTAAAGTTGTCCCCCTATTTCACGATAATATTGATACAGACCAAATTATTCCTAAAGTCCATTTAAAACGTATTTCGAAATCAGGGTTTGGACCATTCGCTTTCGATGAATGGCGCTATTTGGAAGATGGCACTGATAATCCAGAATTTAATCCGAATAAACCAGAGTATAGAGATGCGACAATATTGATTACAGGCGATAACTTTGGTTGTGGTTCTAGCCGTGAACACGCAGCTTGGGCATTAAAAGATTACGGCTTTGACATCATCATTGCGGGTAGCTTTAGTGATATCTTCTACATGAATTGCACTAAAAATGCAATGCTTCCAATCGTGTTAGATAATCATGTTCGAGAATATTTAGCACAAGCTAAATCAATTACAGTAGATTTACCTAATCAAACTGTTTTTACTGACGAACACAGCTATAAATTTGATATCGATGAAACATGGAAAAACAAATTGATTCAAGGACTAGATGATATCGCTGTGACGTTAGAATATGAAGATAAAATCAAATCATTCGAAAAGAATCATTCATTCATGCAAAATTAATTTACAAAGGTGTGGAACAATAATGACTATGAACACAACAGTTTCTTCAAAAGAAATCGATGAAGCTTTTTTACAATTAAAAGATGTAGTGAAGGAAACGCCCTTACAAAAAGATCTATATCTATCTCATAAATACGACTGTAATGTCTATTTGAAACGTGAAGATATGCAATGGGTTCGTTCCTTTAAATTAAGAGGTGCTTACAACGCTATTATCGCTTTGAATGAAGCAGATAGACAAAACGGGGTCACTTGTGCAAGTGCTGGTAACCATGCACAAGGTGTAGCTTATACCGCAAGCGAACTTAATCTCCAAGCTGTTATTTTCATGCCTGTAACTACCCCATTACAAAAAATTAATCAAGTTAAATTTTTTGGTGGAGAAAATGTTAAAGTCATATTAACAGGAGATACATTTGATGATTGTTTAAAAGAAGCCTTGGTTTACACAGAAGAACAAAAGATGAATTTTATCGATCCATTTAATAACATTTATACCATTGCTGGACAAGGCACAATAGCGAAAGAAATGATAGAACAAGCTAAATCTGACAATGTTCAATTTGATTATTTATTTGCAGCAATTGGTGGTGGTGGTTTAATTTCAGGTGTAGGTACTTACTTTAAGACACATTCACCTCAAACCTCAATCATCGGTGTAGAACCTGCTGGTGCAAGTAGTATGTATACTTCTGTGATACAAGAACAACAAATTGTGACCTTACCAGAAATTGATAAATTTGTTGATGGAGCATCTGTTGCACGCGTTGGAGAATTAACATTTAATATTGCTAACGATGTTGTCGATGATTATGTTCAAGTACATGAAGGTGCAGTATGTACAACTATTTTAGATATGTATTCAAAACAAGCGATTATCGCAGAACCTGCTGGTGCTTTAAGTGTGAGTGCACTAGAACAATACAAATCACAAATCAAAGGTAAGAACGTAGTTTGTATCGTGAGTGGTGGTAATAACGACATCAACCGCATGAAAGAAATTGAAGAACGCTCATTATTATATGAAGAAATGAAACATTACTTCATATTGAACTTCCCTCAACGTCCAGGTGCATTGAGAGAATTTGTTAATGACGTGCTTGGCCCTAAAGATGATATTACAAAATTCGAATACCTTAAAAAGTCTTCACAAAATACGGGTACAGTCATTATTGGTATCCAACTCAATGATCATGCTGACTTAAATAACTTAAAAGCAAACGTCGATGAGTTCGATGCTTCAAATATTTATATTAATGAAAATAAAATGCTCTATTCGTTACTTATTTAGTCGCACTCGCCCAAGACAACTTGGGCTTAGTGCGACTTATGCAAGTGTTTCTACACTTGCGAACCTTTAAATAAATATTATTAAATTATGCAAGTGCTCATGCACTTGCTTTTTTATATCAAAGAAACTTAAAGTATCACTTTTCAATTTATTGAAATTAGTGATACTTATGCAAGTGTGTCTACTGCTCATGCACTTACATTTTTTTTATCAAAGAAACTTACGGTTTCTTCCATTGACTACTGTGGATTAATCAAATGCCTGGCAACGTCCTACTCTTGCGGAACGTAAGTCGGCTACCATCGACGCTAAGGAGAACCTTCCTGATTACGAAGGCAAGCGCTCGCATCTTTCCTCATTTTCGTTCTTTCCTTATTCGCTTACCTCTTGTAAGCTCTTTGCGTCTTTCACTCAATTCGTCAGCTTCAAACGCTTTCTTCTATCAGGGACAATGCAAGTTAGAAGTTAAGCTCCTTTTGTGCCTGCGGCACTGATTAGCGCCGTTTGGATATAAAAAAAGAGACCTTTTGGTCTCTTTGGGTTATTGCCTGGCAACGTCCTACTCTTGCGGAACGTAAGTCCGACTACCATCGGCGCTAAGGAGCTTAACTTCTGTGTTCGGCATGGGAACAGGTGTGACCTCCTTGCCATTGTCACCAGACAATGCAATGTATGAAATTATACATTCAAAACTAGATAATAAGTAAAATGAATGAAACCAAACAAAACGTTTAAAAATTGATTAAGTCTTCGATCGATTAGTATTCGTCAGCTCCACGTATCGCTACGCTTCCACCTCGAACCTATTAACCTCATCATCTTTGAGGGATCTTATAACCGAAGTTGGGAAATCTCATCTTGAGGGGGGCTTCATGCTTAGATGCTTTCAGCACTTATCCCGTCCATACATAGCTACCCAGCGATGCCGTTGGCACGACAACTGGTACACCAGAGGTATGTCCATCCCGGTCCTCTCGTACTAAGGACAGCTCCTCTCAAATTTCCTACGCCCACGACGGATAGGGACCGAACTGTCTCACGACGTTCTGAACCCAGCTCGCGTACCGCTTTAATGGGCGAACAGCCCAACCCTTGGGACCGACTACAGCCCCAGGATGCGATGAGCCGACATCGAGGTGCCAAACCTCCCCGTCGATGTGAACTCTTGGGGGAGATAAGCCTGTTATCCCCGGGGTAGCTTTTATCCGTTGAGCGATGGCCCTTCCATGCGGAACCACCGGATCACTAAGTCCGTCTTTCGACCCTGCTCGACTTGTAGGTCTCGCAGTCAAGCTTCCTTATGCCTTTACACTCTATGAATGATTTCCAACCATTCTGAGGAAACCTTTGAGCGCCTCCGTTACTCTTTAGGAGGCGACCGCCCCAGTCAAACTGCCCATCTGACACTGTCTCCCACCATGATTAATGGTGCGGGTTAGAAATCCAACACAGCAAGGGTAGTATCCCACCAACGCCTCCACGTAAGCTAGCGCTCACGTTTCTAAGGCTCCTACCTATCCTGTACAAGCTGTGCCGAATTTCAATATCAGACTACAGTAAAGCTCCACGGGGTCTTTCCGTCCTGTCGCGGGTAACCTGCATCTTCACAGGTACTATGATTTCACCGAGTCTCTCGTTGAGACAGTGCCCAAATCGTTACGCCTTTCGTGCGGGTCGGAACTTACCCGACAAGGAATTTCGCTACCTTAGGACCGTTATAGTTACGGCCGCCGTTTACTGGGGCTTCGATTCGTGGCTTCGCAGAAGCTAACCACTCCTCTTAACCTTCCAGCACCGGGCAGGCGTCAGCCCCTATACATCACCTTACGGTTTAGCAGAGACCTGTGTTTTTGATAAACAGTCGCTTGGGCCTATTCACTGCGGCTCTCCTGGGCTTGCACCCTAAAGAGCACCCCTTCTCCCGAAGTTACGGGGTCATTTTGCCGAGTTCCTTAACGAGAGTTCGCTCGCTCACCTTAGAATTCTCATCTTGACTACCTGTGTCGGTTTGCGGTACGGGCACCAGTATTCTAGCTAGAGACTTTTCTTGGCAGTGTGAAATCAGCGACTCGAGGAAACAATTTCCTCTCCCCATCACAACTTGACCTTATGAGTGTCGGATTTGCCTAACACTCAGTCTTATTGCTTGGACGTGCACTCCAACAGCACGCTTCGCCTATCCTACTGCGTCCTCCCATCGCTTAAAACGAATCATGGTGGTACAGGAATATCAACCTGTTATCCATCGCCTACGCCTGTCGGCCTCAGCTTAGGACCCGACTAACCCAGAGCGGACGAGCCTTCCTCTGGAAACCTTAGTCAATCGGTGGACGGGATTCTCACCCGTCTTTCGCTACTCACACCGGCATTCTCACTTCTAAGCGCTCCACATGTCCTTGCGATCATGCTTCAACGCCCTTAGAACGCTCTCCTACCATTGTCCTACGGACAATCCACAGCTTCGGTAATATGTTTAGCCCCGGTACATTTTCGGCGCAGTGTCACTCGACTAGTGAGCTATTACGCACTCTTTAAATGATGGCTGCTTCTAAGCCAACATCCTAGTTGTCTGGGCAACGCCACATCCTTTTCCACTTAACATATATTTTGGGACCTTAGCTGGTGGTCTGGGCTGTTTCCCTTTCGAACACGGATCTTATCACTCGCGTTCTGACTCCCAAGTTAAATTGATTGGCATTCGGAGTTTGTCTGAATTCGGTAACCCGAGAAGGGCCCCTCGTCCAAACAGTGCTCTACCTCCAATAATCATCACTTGAGGCTAGCCCTAAAGCTATTTCGGAGAGAACCAGCTATCTCCAGGTTCGATTGGAATTTCTCCGCTACCCACAACTCATCCGCTCACTTTTCAACGTAAGTCGGTTCGGCCCTCCATTCAGTGTTACCTGAACTTCAGCCTGGTCATGGGTAGATCACCTGGTTTCGGGTCTACGACCAAATACTCAACGCCCTATTCAGACTCGCTTTCGCTACGGCTCCACATTTGCTGCTTAACCTTGCATCAGATCGTAACTCGCCGGTTCATTCTACAAAAGGCACGCCATCACCCATTAACGGGCTCTGACTACTTGTAAGCACACGGTTTCAAGTTCTATTTCACTCCCCTTCCGGGGTACTTTTCACCTTTCCCTCACGGTACTGGTTCACTATCGGTCACTAGAGAGTATTTAGCCTTAGGAGATGGTCCTCCCAGATTCCGACGGAATTACACGTGCTCCGTCGTACTCAGGATCCACTCAAGAGTGAACAGATTTTCGACTACAGGATTATTACCTTCTCTGATGTAACTTTCCAGTTACTTCGTCTAATCTATTCTTTTCTAACTCCGTAGAGAGTGTCCTACAACCCCAATAAGCAAGCTCATTGGTTTGGGCTCTTCCCGTTTCGCTCGCCGCTACTCAGGGAATCGATTTTTCTTTCTCTTCCTGCGGGTACTAAGATGTTTCAGTTCTCCGCGTCTACCTTCGGATATGCTATGTATTCACATATCGATAACACGACATAACTCGTGTTGGGTTTCCCCATTCGGAAATCTCTGGATCACAGCTTACTTACAGCTCCCCAAAGCATATCGTCGTTAGTAACGTCCTTCATCGGCTTCTAGTGCCAAGGCATTCACCGTGCGCCCTTAATAACTTAATCTATGTTTTTAGTCAAAAGACTAAAAAGCAAACGTTATTAATCTGTGAGTGTTCTTTCGAACACTAGCGATTATTTTTGAATTCAAGCGTATACACGCTATTCACTCGGTTTTGCTTGGTAAAATCATTATTTTACTTATTTATCTAGTTTTCAATGTACAAAATGGTGGGCCTAAGTGGACTCGAACCACCGACCTCACGCTTATCAGGCGTGCGCTCTAACCAGCTGAGCTATAGGCCCATTTCTATAATATTTTAAATACTCTGATGAGCATTCAAAACTGAATACAATATGTCAATGTTATTCCGTTTCATCTTCGTAGAAGATGTTCCGAATATATCCTTAGAAAGGAGGTGATCCAGCCGCACCTTCCGATACGGCTACCTTGTTACGACTTCACCCCAATCATTTGTCCCACCTTCGACGGCTAGCTCCAAAGGTTACTCCACCGGCTTCGGGTGTTACAAACTCTCGTGGTGTGACGGGCGGTGTGTACAAGACCCGGGAACGTATTCACCGTAGCATGCTGATCTACGATTACTAGCGATTCCAGCTTCATGTAGTCGAGTTGCAGACTACAATCCGAACTGAGAACAACTTTATGGGATTTGCTTGACCTCGCGGTTTAGCTGCCCTTTGTATTGTCCATTGTAGCACGTGTGTAGCCCAAATCATAAGGGGCATGATGATTTGACGTCATCCCCACCTTCCTCCGGTTTGTCACCGGCAGTCAGCCTAGAGTGCCCAACTTAATGATGGCAACTAAGCTTAAGGGTTGCGCTCGTTGCGGGACTTAACCCAACATCTCACGACACGAGCTGACGACAACCATGCACCACCTGTCACTTTGTCCCCCGAAGGGGAAAACTCTATCTCTAGAGCGATCAAAGGATGTCAAGATTTGGTAAGGTTCTTCGCGTTGCTTCGAATTAAACCACATGCTCCACCGCTTGTGCGGGTCCCCGTCAATTCCTTTGAGTTTCAACCTTGCGGTCGTACTCCCCAGGCGGAGTGCTTAATGCGTTAGCTGCAGCACTAAGGGGCGGAAACCCCCTAACACTTAGCACTCATCGTTTACAGCGTGGACTACCAGGGTATCTAATCCTGTTTGATCCCCACGCTTTCGCACATCAGCGTCAGTTGCAGACCAGAAAGTCGCCTTCGCCACTGGTGTTCCTCCATATCTCTGCGCATTTCACCGCTACACATGGAATTCCACTTTCCTCTTCTGCACTCAAGTTTTCCAGTTTCCAATGACCATCCACGGTTGAGCCGTGGGCTTTCACATCAGACTTAAAAAACCGCCTACGCGCGCTTTACGCCCAATAATTCCGGATAACGCTTGCCACCTACGTATTACCGCGGCTGCTGGCACGTAGTTAGCCGTGGCTTTCTGATTAGGTACCGTCAAGACGCGCACAGTTACTTACGCATTTGTTCTTCCCTAATAACAGAGCTTTACGATCCGAAGACCTTCATCACTCACGCGGCGTTGCTCCGTCAGGCTTTCGCCCATTGCGGAAGATTCCCTACTGCTGCCTCCCGTAGGAGTCTGGACCGTGTCTCAGTTCCAGTGTGGCCGATCACCCTCTCAGGTCGGCTACGTATCGTTGCCTTGGTAAGCCGTTACCTTACCAACTAGCTAATACGGCGCGGGTCCATCCATAAGTGATAGCAAGGCCATCTTTCACTTTAGAACCATGCGGTTCTAAATATTATCCGGCATTAGCCCCGGTTTCCCGGAGTTATTCCAGTCTTATGGGTAGGTTACCCACGTGATACTCACCCGTCCGCCGCTAACGTCAAAGGAGCAAGCTCCTTATCTGTTCGCTCGACTTGCATGTATTAGGCACGCCGCCAGCGTTCATCCTGAGCCAGGATCAAACTCTCCATAAAAATTTATGATGTTTGATTAGCTCATAATACTAAATGTGTTTCTTCAACACTTGTTAACAACTTTAAGTTGTAGTGTTTGGAATTAACGTTGACATATTGTCATTCAGTTTTCAATGTTCATTAAATATTATTTAAAATGGAGCGGGTGATGGGAATCGAACCCACAACATCAGCTTGGAAGGCTGAGGTTTTGCCATTAAACTACACCCGCATTATAAATTTGAATTGCTATTTGATGCGGCCGAGAGGATTTGAACCTCCACGGGATTACTCCCACTAGGCCCTCAACCTAGCGCGTCTGCCATTCCGCCACGACCGCTTGGCAAAACGCTTTATTTCCGATTACTGTATTTAACATTGTAAATTATTTGTAATGCAATGTCAATAATAAATTAAGATTTAATTAATAAATTTAATACTGCGTTAATCGAAGTTCATATTATTTTCGCAACGTTTTATATACTATAATATATTCAATCCAACGTCAATAGAAATTCACTAAAAAATTTGATTTTCTTTAAATTTCCTGTATTTAGCAGCAATTTTAACTTTTTAACTTTAATATTATTAACATTTTCGACTATCCATTATTAATATATCTAAAATCCCAAGAAATTCTACACATAAAAATACCGCAATTTGTTCTGCGATTTAAAGAACAAATTACGGTTACCTAATAATATTAATTAATGAACTATTTTATATTGAATTCTTTGAGTCTTCCTCCACATTTACCACATACCATTTTTTTAACATTCACTTTGCGTATTCTATATGCTTTCGTACCACATTGAAGACATTGATACATATAATTTACACGATCTTCGTATTTTTCAGTAGGTGTACAATACCTAGGTGCACCCACTTGTTTACTTAATTTTTTAAAGTCTTGATCTCGATGTTGGTACCCTTTGTTTTGTAAATGAAGATGATAATGGCATAGCTCATGTAATACAACTTGAACAATGGCATCTTTTCCAAAATGTTCATACTGCTTATAATTAATCTCAATGTTATGACTTTTTAAAAGATAGCGTCCCCCAGTAGTTCGCAAGCGTTTATTAAAATATGCTTGATGTTTAAAAGGCAGGCTAAAGTAATCTTTCGACAATGTTTCAGTCATCTGTTGCAAGTCTTCATTATTCATTTGGATCAATCATTGTGAGTGAAACTTTGCCTTTCTTTTCATCAATATCAAGTATCCAAACGTCCACGATATCACCAACACTAACAACATCCATTGGGTTTTTAACAAATTTCTTTGATAATTTCGAAACGTGTACTAAACCATCTTGTTTCACACCAATATCAACAAAAGCACCAAAGTCCACGACATTTCGAACGGTTCCACTTAATTTCATATTTTTAGATAAATCTTCTATAGAAAGTACATCTGACTTTAAAATTGGTGTTTCAAATGCATCACGTGGATCGCGATTCGGTGCAATCAATGACTTAATAATATCTTCTAACGTAGGTTCACCGATATTGAGCTTTTCAGCTGTTTCTTTAATATCTAATTGATTTAATGCTTTTTTCAAATTGTCTGTACCTAAATCATCGCCATTCATATTAATTGCATTCAATAATGTATAAGTCGCTTCATAACTTTCAGGGTGTATAGATGTATTATCTAAAGGTTCACTACCTTCTACAATTCTCAAGAACCCTATACTTTGTTCAAATGTTTTAGCGCCTAGACGTTTTACTTTTGCGATCTCTTTATTATGCTTAATTGCTCCATTTTCTTCTCGATAGTCGATAATATTTTGGGCAATGCTGTTTGATAGACCTGATACATATTGTAATAATGATTTCGAAGCAGTATTTACATCAACACCTACTTGGTTTACGGCTGTTTCTACTACGAATGTAAGTGCACCTTCTAACGATTTCTGGTTTACATCGTGTTGATATTGACCGACACCAATTGATTTAGGGTCGATCTTAACCAATTCACTTAATGGGTCTTGTACCCTTCTACCAATTGATACAGCACTTCGCTCTTCTACTTGAAAATCAGGAAATTCATTACGCGCAATTTCTGAAGCTGAATAAACTGATGCACCCGCTTCATTGACAATAATAAATTGTATATCAAGATTATGTTTCTGTATCATAGAAGCTACGAATTGTTCAGACTCTCGACTTGCTGTTCCATTACCAATAGCTACAAGTTCAACATCGTAGTCTTTAACAAATTGTAAGAAAGTCTGTTCTGCTTCTGCCTTTTTGTTTACTGGCGGATGTGGATACATCACGCCTTTAGCAACAAATGTACCAAAGGGATTAATTACAGCTAATTTGCATCCTGTTCGAAATGCTGGATCTACGCCTAATATTTGTTTACCTTGCATTGGTGGTTGCAATAATAAATTTCTTAAGTTTTCACTAAAGACATCAATTGCATGATCTTCAGCTTTTTTCGTTAAATCTGCTCTGATTTCTCTCTCGATTGATGGCATGATTAATCGTTTTAAACTATCTTTAATTGCATTCGAAATCACTTCTGTACCTTCATGTTGCGTGGTAATTTCATTTTTGCGGATAAAGTTCTCGATGCCTTGAGTATCCATATCAATTTTCACTGTTAAAACTTTTTCTTTTTCCCCACGGTTAACGGCTAACACTCGATGGTTAGCAATTTTCTTAATAGGCTCTGCATAATCGTAATACATAGCATAGGTTTCTAACTCGTCTTCGGCTTTCTTTTTCTTTTGCGTAACGATTTGTCCGTGTTGATACGTATCCTTCAAAATCTTTTCACGGTATTTCGGTTCATCTGAAACGTTTTCCGCAATGATGTCTTGTGCGCCTTGGATTGCATCGCTAATTGTTTCTACTTCCTCATTTAAGAATTGTTGTGCTTTGTGCTCGATTGATTGTTCTAATTTCGGTTGTGTTAACCATTTAGCAAGTGGTTCTAGACCCTTACGCTTCGCTTCAGTAGCACGTGTTTTTTTCTTTTGTTTGTATGGACGATATAAATCTTCTACACGTTGCAGTTTAGTTTGTTTTAAAATATCTGCTTTTAGGTCATCCGTTAACAAACCTTGTTCATCAATACTGTTAATCACTTCGTCTTTACGTTTTTGAAGATTCACCATATATTGATATTCATCATTTATTTTTTTAATTTCAACTTCATCGAGGCCACCAGTTTGTTCTTTTCTATAACGTGCTATAAATGGCACTGTGTTCTTCTCTTCTAGCAGTGATAATACTGCTTTAATTTGTTGCGTCGAAAAGTTGTATTGATTATTTATAGATTGTATTAAATTACTATCCATAGTCTCCTCCGCTCGTTTCTTTCAAAATTAATGATACTAAAATATTTTAACATATATATTACATAGAATTGATTATAATAACCACAAACGCTTTGTGACTTTAGATGAAAAACAGGCGACTTCTATTTATTAGAAGTCGCCTTTAACATCTCATTTAATAACGAAGCATTTGTTATATAAATTTGTATTGATTATTTATTTGCTGCTTCTTGTAATTTTTTTATCGCTGTTCTTTGAAGTCTTGAAACATGCATTTGACTTAAACCTATGCGTTCACCTGTTTCTTTTTGACTTAAGCCCTCAATAAATGTACATTGAATAATTTGTCTCTCTCGCTCTGTTAAAATTGGTAATATTTTCTCTAGAATCATTCGTTTCTCTGTTAAGTCATAATTGTGATCTTGTTGACCCATGATGTCTAACAATGTAACCGTTGAACCATCTTTATCAGCTTCGATTGAATGATCAACGCTTAAAGCATTGTAACTTTGACCCATTTCCATTGCTTCAAGAACATCCTCATCGTTAACTTCTAATCTATCCGCAATTTCTTCAATTGAAGGTGATCGTTCCAACTCGTTCGTGAGTTCATCACTTACCTTCTTTATACGTGGACCAATTTCTTTAATTCTTCTAGGTACATGTACACTCCAAGTTTTATCGCGTAAATATCTTTTGATTTCTCCAATGACAGTAGGAACTAAAAAGGCTTCAAACTTTCTATCGAAGGATAAGTCAAAACGGTTAATAGCACCTATTAAGCCTACCATACCAACCTGAACTAAATCCTCATGATGTGACTGACCCTTTGAATATTTATAAGCTAATGATTCAATAAGTTTTCTATAATGTTTCACTAGCTTCTCTTGAGCATCAGTATTCTCATTATTTTGTTGTTCTTTAATCCATTGATTAATTTGTTCAGGTGATACATCATTAACTGATTTCGACTCTTTCGCCATCATTTCGCACCTGCTCTTTTTTAATATACTTTATCATGCTTATTGTTACCCCAGATCGTTTATCTACTGTAACTTCGTCCATGAGAGATTCAATTAAGAATAAACCGAGGCCACCTTCTCTTAAGAAATCGATATTTTCATCTTCTTGGTAGGGTCCTAATTGTGCTTTCGTTTCTTCATAATCAAAGCTTTCACCTTGATCAGAAATTATAATTTTTATTTTGTCATCGAAAATTTCAAAGCAAAGGTTAATCATACCTTGACGTTCAGAATCTTCTTTGTATGCATGTTTAACAGCATTCGTTACCGCTTCACTCACTGCAATTTTAGCATCTTCTATATCGTCGTATGTAGCACCCGCTCGTGTAAACACACCAGATAAAGTAAGTCTGATTAAACTTACGTATTCCGCAGTTGCTGGCAAACGCATTTCAATATAATCTTGTTTTTGTTGCATGTTATTCAACCTCCGTTCCTTCATTAACATGCATCAAGTCTTTTAAGCCTGTTATATCAAATAATCGGCTAATACGATCAGAAACGCCAAGTATATATAACTCTTTATCGTGTTGGTTCAATGCTTTTAAAGTACCGACAAATAATCCAAGACCCGTTGAATCTAAATAACTTACATTTTCTAAATTTACATAGATGTCATGTGTACCTTCTTGTCGCATCGGAACTAAGACTTCCTCTAACTCTGGAACAGTGTAAACGTCAAGTTCACCTGCAACTTTGACATTGTAATGTGTATCATGACGCTCTGTTTCAATATTAAGTTTCATACAAATACACTCCTAATTTTAGTCTCATTCACATCTTCTATACCCGTAAAATTTAAAACTAACCTTGAGCTATAAACAAAAATAATTTGTTTTAAAATAGCTAAATTATGTTATAAGTTTAACGATTAATTCACTCTCTTAATGATTAATATTGTTAAATCATCTCTTTTTTCGGGATTTTGTATTTTTAATATTTCCTCATATAGCAATTGAACAATGTCCTGTGGATGCATATGTTTATACTTATGAATCATATCTAAAAGATAGGATTTATCTAAAAATTCTCCAGCCTCATTTCTAACTTCCGTAACACCGTCAGTAAAAATGATAACAAAATCATCTATATAAATTGGTATCTCTTGTTGCTTATAACGTGTTTGTTGGCTTACACCTAATACTCTACCTCTAACACTAATTTCTTCGAACTCCTGAGTATCTGCTCTATAGATATAACCAGGCTCGTGTCCTGCTGAACTACAATAGAGTAAATGGTTGAGTTCTTCATATAATCCGTAAAACATTGTCACGAACATATTTTGGTTAACATTTTTCTCAACAACACGGTTTAATCGCTTTAACCCATCACTAGGCAATTGTGAGTGACCATAAGAATCCATGCCGAATTTAATCATACTCATCGCGAGGGCAGCGGGAATTCCTTTACCAATGACATCTGCAACAGCGAAACTCATCGTCCCATCTTTATGATCTATTAAGTTGAAATAATCGCCACTAACCTTTTGAGCTGCGACTGAAATAACACCGATCTGTATGCTATCAAATTGAGGAATTTCTGTTTTTAACATTGTTTGTTGAAGTCTTGACGCTAAATCGATTTCTTTATCATGATATTGCATTCGATCGACAAGTTGTTGATAATCTCTGTAGTTATAACCAAAGCCACTTGTGATTTCTTTAAGCACATCGAAAGTCTTTAAAATTGAAGCTCTATCTAAATCTAACTTTTGAACATAGCTTTTATGGATTTCTACAATATCTTCTGGTAGAAGGTCTTTTTTAATAACTTCATTAGTAAAATGTTCAACTTTTTTCAATAGATCTGAACTGTCTTTCGAATGTAAACTTTCATCAATTAGCGCTTTATATTGATTTTCGAACTCTTTCACGTGGTTTTTCCTCCTCAAAATGCAAATATAAATCGCATACATCGATTTGATATATAATGCAAATTCTTAAACTAAATTATAATTTAGTTATTCAAAAGTAAATTAAATTAAAAAAGCTTTAGGATCCCCTAAAGCTTTTCAACTTAGACATCCTATTAAAAGGCTTATTATCACAAAAATTGAAAGGTTGTGATTTTAATATAATCACATTATTATGTGTAATTACTTGCGTGTTGCATACTATTGCAAATCGATGTCTATAACCATTATTTTATTAATGTTATTACTCAATTAATAAAAACTATGTGCGTGAATTTCTAACATTATGTAATCCTAAACTAATGTCAATAGCATTATTGACTTCTACCATCTTAGCATCGGAAAGATATGTTAATTTTTCTTTCAATCTATTCTTATCTAAAGTTCTGATTTGTTCCAGTAAAATAACGGAATCTTTATCAAGCTTATATTTACTTTTTTCTATTTCAACATGTGTAGGTATCTTAGCTTTATTGATCCTACCTGTAATTGCCGCCACAATTACGGTAGGACTATATTTATTACCAGTATCATTCTGAATAATGACGACAGGCCTAATCCCTCCTTGTTCAGACCCTTGGACTGGCGATAAATCCGCTAAATAAACGTCTCCTCTTCTCATCATTCATTGTTATTCTTTGAACTGAGATAAAGTTCATTGCAATCACAAGCTTCACATTCGAATGGGAAAGCTTCTGCTGCAAGGGAGAGATTTAAATCAGCCATTTGAGAATAGCCTTCTTTAAGTAATTGTTCCATACTATGATTTCTGTTCTGCGTGATACTTACCATGAATAAGACCTCCATGAGACTAAAATAGAATAGGAATAGTTAATTGTTAAGTTAATAATAACAAAATTTTCATACAGTGACTATACTATTTTAACAATTCATTACGAATTTCAGTTTCCTCAGTCCCATGATAGACACGTGGAAGCCTTCTACTTAAACGGCATAGCACTTCATAATTAATCGTCTGTTGTTGATGTGCAAGCGCTTCAGCAGATTGTTCACTGTTTCGGTGATGGTCCATAATTATTACTGGATCATTAGCTTCTACTGCTTCAGGAATTTTAATAATAATTTGATCCATACATACTTTTCCTATAACTTCGCATTGATGTCCATCTACATTTACTTTAAATCCTGACATGAGTCTAGGATACCCGTCAGCATATCCTACCGGTACAATACCTATCTTTGTAGGTTCATCTGCAGTGTAAACCCCGCCATAACTAACGGACTCACCTACTTTTAAATATTTAGTTTGAACTACTTCACTTACCCATTGGGCACTCGGTTTCAAATGAACCTTTACGTTGTCTCGAACATAGTTTGAAGGATAATAACCATATAGAGATATGCCTAATCTAATGGCATTACAATATTGTAAATCTTTCATCAAGGCACCAGCAGAGTTTTGTGTATGAATATAAAGAGGCTTTTCAGCTTGCTCAACAATGGATTCGAACTTATCTTGTTGATTATTCATTGATTCACCCGGTTCATCTGCACTCGCAAAATGCGTAAAGACGCCTTCAAATATAAGATGCTCATGTTCATGAATTAAATCAATCACCTGTTGATACTCATCTACATCTTTCACACCTAATCTACCCATACCTGTATCTAACTTAATATGTAACCATAAGTCCTTTTCATTATTTTCAGGCATTTCATTGATAGCTTGCTCTAACCAAGTTAACGAAGGTACCGTTACTGCGATACGGTGTTGTAACGCTTTTCTAATATCATATGTAGGCACAACTCCCAATATTAATAATTGAGCATTCACCCCATGCATACGTAATTCAATCGCTTCATCTAAGGTAGCAACAGCAAAGAAATTCGCCCCAACATCCATTAGATGCCTTGCAATCGCTAAGCTTCCTAGCCCATAGCCGTTCGCTTTAACAACAGGCATTACAGTCTTATTAGGATGTAACTTCTGGAATAATTGAAAGTTCGATGCAATTGCATTGAGATCCACGTTGACGTACGATGCTCTATAATATTTATCAGACATATTGACATACCTCCTATAACTGTCAAAGACGCTTCCATCACGATTTATTATATTCTATTCTAAATCAAACCGCGAAATGAACAAAATAAAAAGATTATAGTATCTTATTTATCATGTTTCTTCTATGATTACCTGGCTCATTGCATAATGTTCAGTGTGTGTAATACTGACATGAACTTTATAACCTTCATAATCAATGTTAGGTTTACCAAGTTCATTGTTATAACAATTGATTTCATTCATAGCAATGGACTGACCTAACCCTGTGCCAACCGCTTTACTAAATGCTTCTTTCGTCGCAAAACGACCTGCTAAAAATTCAATTTTTCGTTGCTTATTATTAATTTCATTGAATTTCAGTTCTTCCTGTTCTGTAAGTATACGTTTTACTAATTTATGTTGTCGTTGATACAATTGCTGAATTCTTTCAATTTCTACTAAATCAATTCCAATTCCGTAAATCATTACAAACTCCTCACTTATAAATAAACACACGAGTGATTTATTTAGTGTGTGTGCAACTAAAGTAGAAGTCACAGACTTTTTATTAACTAGGCAGTAAATAGCAAACTTGAAAATACACTTATATCGAGTTTTTTCAATCCTAGTCATCCTTGCCGGGTTGGGACTACGAAATCTCTATTAAAAAATTCGATTTCTGTCCCACTCCCTAAATTAATTATCTATCACTCGTGCGAAAATATAATTCAATTTATCTTTCTCTATCCCTATTCATTTGTTTTATTGTTCGTTTAATGTTTGAAGCTTGCTTTTTATTGATTAACTTAATTTCGATAGTACCACCAGCCGTGGATAACGTTAAATTAGTTAACTTATGCTTTCTCATCAATAAACCTTCAAAACTATCAATATTTTGAATTCTGAAGATAGGTACCTTTACTTCCTCTACAAACCAAACGCCTCTTTTAACGATGACTTCGTGATCATTAATTTTATATCGGAATATTTTATATTTTACTTTAGGTACGATGATAACCCAAACGATTATACTGACTAATGCTGCACAACCACCTATGACGAGATACCATGTATGGGCAGACTTTGAAAGTAGATTTAACCAAAGGCTATCCACGATAAATAATATAGCTGCTACCAACAATAAAATGACAATCGTTATTAAGGCTGAAATACGCATCACTTTCACACCAGAAGGTTCCATATAATTATATTGAGTCATAATCTACTCCTTTCAAATACCACTCTCGTAACATTTCAACTTCACTTTCATTAATATAATCCAAACCAATATATTCACTTCCCATTCCTTTGGCAATAATGAAGTTGAAGTTCGCCAAGTCACTTTTTTCTGAAATTGGTGTCGTATTTATTTCCAACCCTAATAATTTATCATGCTTCAAATAACTGTTTTTATAACCAAATAAAGTCACTTTTCGCACAGCCAACTCATTTTTAAATAGTTCAAGTCCTGATTGTTTAACTACAATAATACTCTGCAAGATTAAGTAAATAATTAAAATTGCTGCTAAAATAAATATCCATGGTTGCCAAAAGTAATTTATGATTTCAGCAATAACTAAAATAACAACTGATTGAACCCAAAAATGTTTATGGTAACTACGCCATGGCTTACCTTTTCTTGTATCCTTAAACGCCATTTGTGGTATTAATTTGGCAAGAATGTCATATGCCTGGCGTTTATGAATGAATGGTAATATCATAACATTTCCTTCTGCGGTCGCTTCATTATCTGACGAAAGATCATTATCATCACTAGTAATTAGAAATTGGATAGATGTATAACCTAATAATGCTCTGATAAATGATTGTTTTTCTATAACTGCTTGCACGCGGTCTGTTGGAACAGTAATATTTTTAATATTAAGTAAACCGTACTTTATATGAAGTTGGTTACCTTGTCGCGTGAGCGTATAATTATAGTATCGAATGACAACTAAAATGACGCCACATATATAACTTAAAATTAACAGTCCAATTAAAAACAAAATTACTTTCAGTAAAATTGAAGAAGATAAGCTCCCTAAAACAGTTCCCAACCAATGCCAAGGAAAATGATCTGAAAATGCCCCTACAATCGGAGATAAAGTTACAAAAGTCACACCAATTGCGCCACTCGTCATCGCCATGGTTAACAATTCTTTGAAGTTAAGTTGATACATATGTGTTTGTTGTGATTGGTGTTCTAGATTTTCAACACGTTGCGCTTTTACTTCCCCTTTATCTTCTAAAGCTTTCTGTCTATCGATAATTGACTCTCTAATCAACTGGCTTTGTTGCTTAGTAACCGTTTCTAAATTGATGCCATCACTTGGGGTTTTTATATGTAATTCTACCCCGTTAACAATCTGACTTAATAAACCTTGTGAAGTTTCCATAGATTGTATACGTCGAATATTTAACTCTTTTTTCGATTTTGAAAATACACCTGTTTGTAATATAAAATGATCATCTTCAATCCAATAACGTGTGTTATATATCTTTACGCCCTGATATATCGATACAATCAATAGAAACCCAAGATAAATACCTGGGAAAATATAATTTTGTAAATTTGTAAAATCAAAGCTTCTTAAATTAAATAAACTAAAAATGATAATGAAGACAATATTTTGTTTAATCACGTTAATTAAACCCGAAAGGTATGAAATAGGATGTAGCTTTTGAGGTCTAGACATCATAATCAGCTCCTCTCAGGTATTGTAAAATTTCGGTTTCTAACCGGTCTACCTCATCATTTTTCATTAATGGTAGTACTATCACATGTCCTGCTGTTAACATAGTAACTTGAGACAGTTGCATCTTACTTAAAATAGGATTACTCTTCCTTTCTATGTATTGGATACGTTCAAATTTCATAATTTCTTTCCTTTTAAAGAACAAGCCATTTTTCACTTCAATGATCGGGTTTGACACTTTGTAATAAGCATATCGATATTTGATCCATGGCCGAAATATCAATAAGAGAATTTCCAACAAGATTAGACCACTAAATAGATAAATCAGTCCATGCCACCAGTTAAATAATTGCCATAAATATATAAAAAATACGAGTACAATAATGCCAAAAGCACTATTAAACAAACGTGTTATGTAATGATAATAAAGTGCTTGTTTCGGGCTTTTATACATTGTTGAATCACTTAGCATTAGGCCACTCCTCTATAGTTTTGATTAATTATAACATAACATTTATATTTAATTTGTCTATCCTTTTTTATAGCTAATTATAAACTTAATATAAAACAAATATCGTGATATAAAAACACCAAAAACCCTTCACATGCATCTGTGAAGGGTTAGAATTTTTTCGTAACAGCTCAAATTAAATGAGCATATTAAAGTATTTAATTATTTCTGATGATCAGCAAATGTACGACCTTTCATCGACTTTTTATTATTTTTTCTGTCTGATGAACGATCATTTTTCTTTTTATTATTGTAACCGCCTTTACCGCGACGATTTTTATTATCAAATTTATTGCCACGTTTATGATTACCACGTTTCGGTCCTTTACTTTGACGATTTTTACGTGATAAAGGCTTTTCAAATGTTAATTGAACATCAACATCATCATTTGATTCAACTAATTCTTGAAGTAATGATGCAATTAATTCTGTCTCATTATATTCTTCAAGTAATTCTGTCGCAATACGTTGTAAACGAGGTTCGCTATCTTTTAACATCCAGTCTTTTACTTTACCTTTAATGTCATTTTCGCGCGCTTTTAATACTTCTTTACGATGTGGTGGTCTTAAAGCTTGCATTTGACGATTGTTAGAATGTTCAATTTGTCTAATATAATCCATTTCAATCGGATTAACGAAAGTAATCGCAATGCCTTCTTTACCAGCACGGCCAGTACGACCGATCCTGTGCGTATAACTTTCAGTATCTTGAGGGATATCGAAATTGTATACGTGGCTGACACCTGAAATATCAAGTCCTCTTGCAGCTACGTCTGTTGCAACTAATATATCAAGTTGATCGTTTTTGAACTTTTTCAATACTTCTAAACGTTTAGCTTGAGTAATATCCCCGTGTAAACCTTCAGCTTTATATCCTTTAGAAATTAATGCACTTGTTAATTCATCAACACGACGTTTTGTCCGTCCGAACACAATTGCTAAATCAGGTTGATGAACATCTAAGAAATTTGTAAATGTATCGAACTTCTCAAGTTCTTTCACAATAGTGTAGAATTCTTCTATTTGTGGGTTAGAATTTTCATTGTTCATTGTTTTAACAATTTGAGGTGATTTCATAAATTGTTGAACTAATGTTTGAATGGCTTTTGGCATCGTCGCTGAAAATAGCATTGTTTGTCTTTGTGAAGCTGGAATCTTGTCCATAATGAATTTCATATCGTCAATGAAGCCCATGTTCATCATTTCATCCGCTTCATCTAATATTAATGTTTTAATATCATTTGTTTTAAGTGTGCGACGGTTTAAATGGTCTATTACACGACCAGGTGTACCCACAACGATTTGAGGTCCTTTTTTAAGGGTTTTGATTTGACGGTCTATAGGCATGCCCCCAAATACTGTAACAACTTGTACATTTTGCCCTTTACTAAATTCTTTGATTGACTCAGCAACTTGCATAGCCAATTCACGTGTTGGAGCTAAAATTAATGCTTGAACGCCAGTTGTTCCAACGACTTTTTCGATTAATGGTATACCAAACGCACCTGTTTTACCTGTCCCAGTTTGCGCTTGACCAAGAACATCTTTGCCTTCTAAGGCAAGAGGGATACTATCTTTTTGTATCGGAGTGGCTTCTGTAAACCCGATTGATTCTAGGGTTTCTGCCAACTTGTCCGAGATCCCTAATTCTTTAAAATTTTGCAATATAATTCTCCTTTATTTATCTGTATTACTATACATATTTATTCGTTTAAGTTTCTTCAACTTCTTAATAGTACCACCTCAAGTATATAATCGCAATAAACCAATTTCTAAATGAGATGTAATATCTACTTTCTAATTTAATTTAATAGAAATATAAAGCCTATTACAAAGACATTGAAAGCGTTTGTTTTTTATTAAATGAGCACTCATTATAATACTCAAAAAAATTGTGCAGAAGTTGTTTTAATTTAACAAATGACTTAATTTTTAATTGTAACCAGTGATCTGTTCAAAAATACTTAATATCAACTAAATTCAAAAAATCTCCTAATAAGGTAATCCTTATTAGGAGATGTAACCAATATTTGCCTGCGACATATTGATGGTACTACTTATTTGCTTCGATAATCGCTTCGACAACTTCTTCTAACTTCATACCTCTAGAACCTTTAACTAATATTTTATCACCTTGCGTCATATTATCTAAAATATGGTCAATTAGAAGTTGTTTATCTTCAAAATGTACAGCTTTATCAACGTGAGGTTGGCCTGTTTCATTGATAAACTTTGATTCATTGCCAAACGTATATAAATTCGCAATCGCCTTATCCTCTAAATAATCACCAACTGATTTATGCATTTCTTCACTAATACCACCAAGCTCTAATACATCAGCTAATATTATGGATTTACGTCCTCCCATATTAGATAATGTATCGATTGCTGCTTTCATACTAGTAGGACTTGCATTATAGGCGTCGTTGATAATGACCGTATTATCGTCTAAATGGTGTTGTTCCATGCGCATACCTGTGAGTTGCACATGTGAAATATTATGATAGATTGTTTCATAATCTAAGTTTAATTGCTCACCAATTGTAATTGCAATTGTCGCATTTTTCATGTTATGAGCTCCAAGTACTGGTAATTTGTACTGGTCAGTACCGTTAATATTAAATTGAATGCCTTTATCTGTAACTTGTTCAAAATGACAAGTTTTCACATTCGAACTCTCTAAACCAATACTTATACAATCGACATGATTAAGTTGTTCGACATGTGGCTTTAATAGTGGTTCATCTCCATCGTAAATGAACAAGCCACCATCTATCAGTCCTTTAGTAATTTCTGATTTAGCTTGCGCAATCCCTTCTCTAGATCCTAAATCTTGCATATGTGATTCACCAATATTAGTGATGACAGCTATATCCGGGTGCGCTATATTTGATAATAATTCAATTTCACCAAACCCTGACATACCCATTTCTAAAATGGAAATTTCGGTATCTTGATCTAATTCCAATATCGTTAATGGTAAACCAATTTCGTTGTTGTAATTACCTTGTGTCTTCTTCACTTTATAATGTGATTTTAACACGCTTTCAATCATATCTTTTGTCGTTGTTTTACCATTTGAACCAGTAACTGCAATGACCTTGGGACCAACGAATTTTAAGTAGGCCTTTGCTAATTGTTGTAAAGCTTCTAACGTATCGTCAACCCAAATAATTGGACCTTCTACATTTCCATCAAGTTGAACATCTTTTTGATAAAATGCAGCGCCTGCACCATCTTTAAGTGCTTGCGCCACGAACTTATGTCCATCGACATTTTCACCTTTAAAAGGAATAAATAAATTTTGACTTTCAATAACTCGAGAATCTATAGAAACACCTTTAACCGTAGTGTTCAAATGTTGCTCATCGATTTCACAAGAGATCCATTCCTTGATTTTTCCTAAAGTTACTTCAATCATTATTTATTCGCCTCAATCAATATTGTATTTGTTCTTTTTCTTTTCTTCGTGCTTTTCTTTTGCTAAATCAATCAATTTAGTAATTAAATCAGCATATGAAAGTCCCATATTTTCCCATAAACTTGGATACATACTATAAGCAGTAAAGCCAGGCATAGCATTCGTTTCGTTAATGAATATTTGATTATCATCAGTCACAAAGAAGTCAGCACGTAACAATCCTGCACAGTCCGTTGCTTTAAATGCTTCAACTGCCATATTTCTTAACGTCATCTTAACTTCTTCATCAAGATCAGCAGGAATATCTAATCTAATCTTGCCATCTTTGTATTTCGCTTTATAGTCATAGAAAGCCACGTCTTTTACTACTTCGCCAGGCCACGTCGTTTCTGGATAATCGTTACCTAAGACCGCAACTTCAATTTCTCTAGCGTTAATACCTTGTTCAATAACTAATTTACGGTCAAATTGGAAGGCTTCTTCAATACCAGATTTTAATTCTTCCTCGTTGCTACATTTACTAATTCCTACACTTGAACCTAAATTAGCAGGTTTAACGAATACTGGATATTCTAATTTATCGTATACAAGTTTTAATATATTATTTTCATACTTTCTGTATTCACTTCTTAAGAAACTAACATACGGTAATTGTGGTAATCCTCTATGTTCAAATAATTGTTTCATCACAAGTTTATCCATTGAACTTGAAGCAGCTAATACACCATTTCCAACATATGGAATATCTAATACTTCAAATAGACCTTGAATTGTACCATCTTCACCGTTCGGACCATGTAATAATGGAAATACTGCACTATATGGTTGCCCTGAACTGCCTACTTTAAGCAATTGCGAGATTTCCCCCGCTTCTACATCGCTTAATCGTAAGTCATCAATATTTTCTATTTCAGATGTAATATTATCTTGTTTTTTCCAGTCGCCATCATTCGTAATGTATATGATATCAACTTGATATTGTTCTTTATCGATTGCGTTAAGAACATTTTGAGCAGTTAATATAGAAACATCGTGTTCTGCGCTTTTACCACCATATACAATACATATATTTTCCTTAGTCATATATTTTCCTCCATCTACCATTCTTAAGGTATATCATACCATGATTATATACTCTTATGCATTTGTTTAGGGGTTCATTTAAGTGCTAACTTTAATTTTTTCATATAGATTAAAATGATTATAAATAAAATAAGTAAGCGAGTCGTTATTTAATTTGTGTTAATCTCATTACTACTTATTTATATTTTCATTATTAAAATAACTTATGATAGTGACAATCTTTTTTTGAAATTTATGTATGGTGGTTTATATTCAAAATGTATTTTTTAATCGAATTTGTAAAAGAGATACCCTCTTTCTAGCAAAATGATGTAAAATTCGATAAACTCAATGTATAATACATATTTATAGAGATTCTAGCATTTTAAAGGAGTAAGAAATGAACAGTTTACGTCAATTAAAGAATAACCCCTGGTTTAGACGGATAGACTGGAAATTAGTCGCTATCCTTGCACTTTTAGCAATTATCAGTATCACTATAATAAGTTCGGCAATGGGCGGCGGACAATATAGCGCTAACTTCAGTATTAGACAAATACTTTATTATATTTTCGGTGGTATAATTGCTGGATTAATCATGCTTATTTCACCGAAAAAGTTATTCCGACATACATATACACTTTACATTATTTTATGTGTAGCGTTATTAATTTTAGTTATCATACCACCAAACCCATTGATGCCTGTCATCAACGGTGCACAAAGTTGGTTTAAAGCAGGTCCAATTAGTATACAACCTTCAGAATTTATGAAGATTATACTCATATTGGCATTAGCAAAATTAATTTCTAATCATAATCGATTTACCTTTAAACCATCAATTAGAACGGACTTCAAATTATTCTTTAAAATTTGTGGTCTATCTATAATTCCAATGATACTCATTCTATTACAAAATGACTTAGGTACAACTTTAGTAATTTGTGCAATCATTGCTGGGATGTTAATTGTAAGTGGTATTACGTGGAGAATATTAGCTCCGTTATTTATCTTTGTAATAGTAGCAGGCGCTAGTATTATTTTATCGATTATTTTTAAATCAACGATTTTCGAAAAGCTATTAGGTATTCAAACATATCAACTAGGTCGTATTAACTCATGGCTTGATCCATATACATTTAGTAGTGGCGATGGTTATCATCTAACAGAATCACTTAAAGCAATCGGTTCAGGTCAGTTATTCGGTAAAGGATTTAATCATGGTGAAGTTTATATACCTGAAAATCATACCGACTTCATTTTCTCAGTAATTGGAGAAGAATTTGGTTTTATCGGTGCAGTCGTTTTACTACTTATTTATTTAATACTAATCATACATTTAATAAGATTAGCAACTAAATTAGAAAGCCTATATGCGAAACTATTTATAATTGGATTTATTTCATTGATACTATTCCATGTTTTACAAAATATAGGTATGACGATTCAATTGTTACCGATTACGGGTATACCATTACCATTTATTAGTTATGGTGGTAGTGCTTTATGGAGCTTAATGTTTGGTGTCGGTATATTGTTATCTATTTACTATCACCAACCTAAAAAGAAATATCACCAACAAGAAGAAGAAAATGCATAATCTTTAAACAAAAGAGAGCTATTCCAGATTTTGGAATGGCTCTCTTTTTATAAAATAGAACTATACTGTTTTATTTTGAACATATTCAAATAACTTCAAACGACATAACTTATGTATTTTTGGCAGAAAAAAACGATGTGAACACGTGTCCTCATCGCTTTCTTGGTAATAAGACTATTTCAACTGGTTAGCGGCTTTCACATTAGTTGATAAAGAATGCATAACATCTAATCTTGATTTAGTTTTCTTTATGTTAACCCCTAATGATGATAATAGTTGAACTACATTTTGAATCTTTTCATTTTCTTTAGTCATATTATCACCCCTAACTTCTTTCTTACTACCATATTACCTTATTTAGTAGCCAATTACCATACAATATTTAAAATTTTAAATATATTGTCATAATGTCAAAATATTATCTTAAAACATACTTTACATACAATATTTGCACATTATTAATTTCAAATGTGTACAATTACATCAATTAATAATTTCAAATCCTAAATCATATACTTCTTTTTCTAAATTATTTAAACTTGCAGGTGTTTCAAATTCGATGTCGATCTGTCCACTCCTTTGATTAATACAGACCTTTTGCACTCCATCTATTGTAAATAATCGTTGCTCAAGTTTATGTTGTTGTTCTTCATTAGTTAAGTTAGAAACATAAATCGTCTCAAATTCCACTATTGCTCGCTCCTAGTCTTTCATTAATTTTTGAAATGTTACTAATAACTCTTCCATCGCTTCTTCCTCTTCGCCATGGTTCACTTTATCCATAATACAGCCTTTCATATGATGTTCCAATAATCTTGTTGCAACGCTGTTTAATGCAGAACGTGTTGCTCTAATTTGAGTAAGTACATCATCACAATATACATCTTCAGATATCATTCTATTAATCGCACGAACTTGCCCTTCTATGCGGTTTAATCGTGAAGTTAAATTCGCTTTAGTTTGTTCTGAATGATGCGTTTTATGAATTTCAGTCATTTAAGGTTGCCTCCCTTTAGAATTCATCAACATAATATACCTATCCCCCCTATCAGTCAAGTGATAAAAAGTGTTCTACATGTTACAATAATTGGGACTTTTATATTTTTTAACACTTGATTTAAGTGTATGGAGGTACATATGGTAGATATTTTCGCAATGTTGTATAGTCACACCAACATCATCATCAACGTTATTTTAATTGGTGCCTTTTTATTAAATGTTATCTTTGCTTTTACAATTATATTTATGGAAAGGCGATCTGCCAGTTCGATTTGGGCATGGATATTAGTACTATTTCTGTTACCCATACTAGGATTTGTAATCTACTTGTTATTTGGTAGACAAATTCAACGTCAACAAATCTTTAAGATAGACAGAGAAGATCAAATCGGTATAGAAATGATCGTCAATGAACAAATGGAATCCTTAAAAAATGATGATTTTTCAAAAGGAAACCATCAAATTGTTAAGTATAAAGATATGGTACAAATGTTGTTATATAACAATGCAGCGTTCTTAACAACCGATAATGAAATTAAAGTGTTTACAGACGGTGCTGACAAATTTGAATCTTTAATAGACGATATTTATGCAGCTAAAGATTACATACACATTCAATATTATATTTTCAGAAATGACCAACTCAGCAACCGTATCTTAACCGCTTTAGAACACAAGCTTGACGAAGGTTTAGAAGTGAGAATGCTTTATGATGATATGGGATCTAGAACGTTAAAGTTTAAGGATTTTAAGAACTTCCGAAAGAAAAATGGTCATTTTGAATCGTTTTTCCCATCTAAATTACCGCTTATCAACTTAAGAATGAATAATAGAAACCATAGAAAGGTTGTTATTATTGATGGACATATTGGTTACGTGGGTGGCTTTAATGTAGGTGAAGAATATCTCGGATTAAAGAAAAAGTTTGGTTATTGGCGGGATACACATTTACGTATAGTTGGTGATGCTGTTAACGCATTACAATTACGTTTTATGTTGGATTGGAACTCTCAATCTTCTCGTGAAGATATTAAATATGAAGATCGTTACTTCCCTGATGTTAAGTCTGGCGGTACGAAGGGTGTTCAGATTGCCTCTAGTGGACCAGATGAAACTTGGGAACAAATTAAATACGGTTATTTAAAAATGATTGCTTCAGCTAAGCAATCCATCTATATTCAAACGCCATATTTTATTCCTGACCAAGCATTCTTAGATGCAGTGAAAATAGCTGCACTCGGTGGCGTAGAAGTCAACATTATGATTCCTAATAAACCAGATCACCCATTTGTCTTCTGGGCTACTTATAAAAACGTCGCTTCATTGTTAGATGCGGGAGTAAATATATTTCATTATGATAATGGATTCTTACATTCAAAAACAGTCGTTATAGATGATGAATTGGCGAGCGTCGGAACTGCAAATATGGATCACCGTAGTTTCACTTTAAACTTTGAAGTAAATGCCTTTATATATGATACGGAAATTGCACAACAACTTAAGCGCGCTTTCCAAGATGATTTAAAAGTGTCACATCGTTTAACGAAAGAACTTTATGAAAAACGCAGTAACTGGATTAAATTTAAAGAAGGTATTTCTCAATTATTATCCCCTATATTATAAGTAAATAGATGTATAGAACATTTGTTAAATGCAAAGGAGTTACATTAATGAACTCACAAAACATTATCTTTAACGCAACACATTATATGAAACAATGTCATAAACATGATACAAGCGGACATGATGTTGCACATGTGCAGCGTGTAGTGAAAATTGCACTACATATTGCTGAACAAGAACAACAAGGTGACCGATTGGTAATTCAATTAGCTGCCTTACTTCACGATACTGTCGATAGCAAGTTAACTGATGTCACAGATGCAACTGTGAAACTACAACAATTTTTAAAGCAACAAAAGCTTAGCCAAAGTCAGCAATCAGAGATTATGTTTATCATTAATAACATGAGTTATAACAACGGCGCAAATAATCATGTTGAATTACCTATTGAAGGACAAATCGTGAGAGATGCTGATAGACTAGATGCTTTGGGCGCAATTGGTATTGCACGTACGTTTCAATTTGCAGGTCATTTTAATGAGCCTATGTGGGTCGAATCAGAGGCAAATCATCCTCTATTAGATGTAGAAATTGATAAGCAAGACACACCTCCCTCAGCAATCAAACATTTTTATGAAAAATTGTTTAAACTCAAATCATTAATGCATACAAAAACAGGTAAAAAAATGGCTGAGGAACGTCATGATTATATGAAAAGATTTGTTACTCAATTTTTTAATGAATGGTACTTTTAACTGTATCGATAATTTAAAAGAGCGAGGCTTTGAATTTCAAAGCCTCGCTCTTTATTTATACATTATTTCTTTTTCTTCTTATTAGAAACGACTTGTGTGTTGCTGCCTTTTTTATTAGTTTTTTCTTTGTTCATTTTTGCAAGCATAGGTTCAACTTCTTTTTTAGCTAATTTAGAATAATACATATTAGCAACTTCAGTTTGTACAACTAAGAACGCCGCACTGACTGACCAATATAAACCTAATGCAGAAACTGAACTTAGGGATACGAAGATAATCATAATTGGGGAAATAACCATCATCATGTAACCCATTTGTTTTTGTTCTTCAGGCATAGATCTTGATGATACGTAAGCCTGTAAAAAGTATAGCACACCCGCGATTATTGTAATCAAGATGTCTGGTTTAGCTAAGTTAAACCATAAGAAGTGTGGGTGATGAGAAAAACCTGCAAGATTTGATTTCAATGCAAAGTATAATCCCATGATAATAGGCATTTGAATAAGTACTGGTAAACAACCTAACATACTCTTCATAGGATTCATATCATATTTTTTGTAAACTTCCATGAGTTCTTGGTTCGCTGCCATTTTATCTTCCTGAGTACGCGCACGTTTAACTTTTTCTTGTACTTCATTTACCTCAGGTTTGGCAACTTTCATTTTTTCACGCATCATATGACTATTTTTATAGTTTGATAACATGAATGGTAATAAAACTAAACGAATCGCTAAAACTAAGACAATTATTGCAAGACCGTAATCATTATTAAAACTTGAGCCTAACCAATGAATCAACTTACTCATTGGATCGACGAAAGTATTAAAGAAAAATCCGTCTCTATTTTCTGGTTTAGAATAATCACAACCAGATAATAAAACCATTACACCTAACAATAAAGGTAATAACGTTTTCTTTTTCATTTTTCCACCTCTAACCTTTTATTCACATAAATAACATTCTATCATATAAGGCTTAGAGTGAAAATTAAAAAAAGCAATTTCTACTATTGTTCAACAGATTGTAATAAATGTTGCACAGTTTCACTGATGTTTTCACTTTTAGCTATAACAGATATAACCGATAAACCATCTGCCCCAGCTTCAACAATTTCATTAGCATTATTTACATCAATGCCACCGATTGCAACGATTGGCAAATCATCCACATATTGTCTTAGGGTTGGAATCATTTCTGGCCCTACTGGATGGTTCGCATCATCTTTGGAACGCGTCGCATACATCGGTCCTACGCCAATATAATCAACATTCGTTAAATCCGAATTATGATATTCTTCCACGTTACCTACGCTTAAGCCTATGATTTTATCTTTAAATTGAGATGCTACATCACTTATGGCTACGTCATCTTGTCCAAGATGAATACCGTCAGCATTAATTTGTTTAGATAAAGTTACATCATCATTTACGATGAATGGCACATGATACTCTTTGCAAAGTTTAAATAACTCTGTAGCAAGTAATGCTTTTTCGTCACCTACACGAGCACCAGGACCTTTTTCTCTAAATTGAAACATCGTAATCCCGGCTTCTAAAGCTTCTCTTACAACCTCATGTATTGTAACACCATCAGGGATGTCTTGACTTCCACAAATAAAGTAAACCTTTAAATCAGATTTGTGAAACATATTTACACCTCTTGGACTTGATGATGTGTTAAATAGTCATCATAAGTGATTAATGATAAATAGTTGATTAATTCTACTGCAAATGTACCTGGGCCTTTATTTTGTGAAATATTGTCTGCTTGTTCCGCTGCAATATTATATATTGATACTGCTTCGATAAGTGCATTTATCGATAACTGAGAAAGTTGAGTTTGATCTACAAAGCTCGCTACTACAGCGCCTAATAAACAACCAGCGCCTGTAACCTTTGCTAATAGAGGAGAACCGTTATTTAGTTTAACAATTTGACCATTATGAGCAATAACATCTGTTTTTCCAGTAATAATAATGGCACACTTTAACTGCTCATGTGCTGATTTTGCAATATTAACAACATCTAATGAGTGATCACCTTCAGTACCTTTCATCTTTGTTTCACTATCAATTAAAGTTAATACCTCGGAACTATTTCCTTTAACGACGCTAACTTCAACTTCCTCTAAAAAACGCTTACAGAAGTCTTTTCGATATTGAGATGCGCCAACTGCAACCGGGTCAAATACGATAGGTGTTCCAACTTTATTCGCTGTTTGACCAATTTTAATGATATCCATTTCTTGATCTTTCGTTAATGTACCAATGTTAATAAGCAAAGTTTGCGCAACTTGTAACATATCTTCTGCTTCTTCAGGCGCTTCACTCATTGCAGGGCTTGCTCCTAGACTTAACAAACCATTTGCAGTGAAGTTTTTTACTACATCATTGGTATAACAAATCACTAATGGATTTTGAGTTCTTAACTGTTCTAAATTATTCGTCATCTAAGCCGACCTCTTTCATGTACGCAAAGTGATTCACTGGCCCTCTTCCTTGGCCTATTTCTGGTGTATGTTTAATACTTAAAGAAATGAATTTTTTCGCTTTTTGAACCGCTTCATAAATAGATTTACCTTTAGCAAGTTCAGCAGTTATGACAGCTGAGAAAGTACACCCTGTACCGTGTGTATGTTTTGTATCATAACGTGGCTCTTCGAATGTATACACATCATTTTGCGTAAAAAGATAATCTTTTGCATTCTGTTTATCTTCTGAATGGCCGCCTTTGATAACGACCCCTTTGCTGCCTATTTCATTGATAAAAACTTTTCCTGCTTGATAAATAGACTGTTCATCATTAATAGTTAAACCAGTAATTTCTTCTGCTTCAGGTAAATTTGGCGTTGCTACCATTGCATAAGGAAGTAATATATTTTGTAAATCTGCTTTAGCGTCATCTTCCATTAATGAATCTCCACTTTTTGCAAGCATAACTGGATCAATCACGTAAGGTAAATCAGGATATTTCTTTAAATAATCACGAATTAATTCCATCATGGGTTTGGATGCAATCATCCCTGTTTTAATCGCTTGAGGTAATTCATCATCAAATATACTCTCCATTTGTTCTGCCAACCAACTTTGATCAAAGTTGTGAATGTGTTGTACACCTTTCGTGTTTTGAGCAACAATACTTGTAATAGCAGCCATTCCATAGACACCACATGCATGGAATGATTTTAAATCTGCCATAACACCAGCACCGCCTGTAGGATCAGTGCCTGCAATAGTCAGTGCTATTTTAGGTTTATTCATGTGCATCTCCTCCAAATGACCACGCTTCTTCATTATATGACATTGCAAAGAAATTGCGTTCATGCACAGTACTTTGTAAGAAACATTCTTTAATTTCTTGTTTTTCATCTTCTGTACAATGTTCAGTTAATTTATTCATTAATTCATCAAATACTTCAACTAATTCGTCCATTTCAGTACTGTAAAATTCAAACCATTTTTTCAGACCAGATTGTTGATTTAAAGCATCATCTTTTACTGCTTGTTTAGCAATAACTTGGTAAACATATGGGCAAGGTGCCATTGCTGCAATCGTAAATGCTGCGTTTTCTTTAGCAAAGGCATTGAAATACATATGTTTAATATAATGATCGCCGCTTGGTGGCCAAACTTTTTCTTGTACTATTTCTTCATATGGTTCACCGACGTAATCTGCTAATATTTCATGCGCTTCTACTTCTCCACCCACTATGAATTGGATTTGTTCCACTAAAAATTTCACATCGTCTAATGATGATAACTTTGGAATAATTAATGCGTAGATATTCGCAAACTCTTTTAAATAAGAAGCGTCTGCTCTTAAATAAAATTTTGTAGCTGCTTTAGGTAATTCGCCGTGTAACATATCTTGAATAAAAGGGTCATTATAAATATCGTTGATAATTGGTTGCGAATCTTTTTTTAATTCTTCAGAAAATAACAAGTTGAATCCTCCTCAATAAAAAAACTACATTCAACGTAAGAATGTAGTTAATAATAGTTAATATCAATCGACTATAATGAAACTACTTCCCTACGTTGGTTTTAACCAAATCAGGTTTAAGGGTTTGAACACTATAATTCATCTCAGCCTATAGGCACCCCTAGTAGATTTTCTATAATATTTTGTTAAATTAACCATAACAAAACCACTATTCATTTGCAAAAGAACGGTTTGTTGAGCTATCTAAAAGTATTACATAATAAAAAAGAGTGAATACCGAATTCGGTATCCACTCTTCTTATATATTCATTTATATGAAAATTTATATTATGCAGTTACCCATTGTGAAGGACCAACAGTGTTGTATAATTTCATAGCTGCAGCGTCTTGTACTGATTCAGGAGCGTTTGCTGGTGATACACCTTTGTATTGAGCTGGTGCTACTGAATCCCAAGTGCTTTGTAAGAATTGATATTTACCTGCTGCACCTGATGAAGGGTTGATTGCGTGGATGTTACCACGTGATTCGCGTTGAGCGATTTGTTGTAAATGACTGTTTACATGTACTGAAGAACCAGTTGAAGCTGATTCGTTTGTTGTTTTTTGAGCTGGTTGAGCTTGTTTAGTTGTTGTTTGTTTTGGTTGTTGAGTTGCTTTTGTTTGTGGAGCAGCTTCTTGTTTTACAGCTGGTTTAGCAACTGATTTATGAGAAACTTGTTTAGTTTGAGTTTGGTTGTTTGAACCTTGATCACCATTTACGTACCAGTTAGGGCCGTATTTCCATGACCAGTAAGTACCATTTGATTCGAAATCATAGTGTAATTTGTCATATTTGAAGTTATAGTTATAAGCACCTGAATGTACTGGGTGTTCATTTAAATACTCTGGATTATGTTGAGCTTTGTTAGCTAAGTCTGCTTTATTGATATTTTGTTCTGCAGCATCTGCTGAATGTCCTGCTACTGCGCCAGTTACGCCTAAGCCTAATGCTAAAGTTGAAGTGATAACTGTTTTTTTCATTTCAATAAATCCTCCTATAAGATAATTAATTGTTTGATTAATTTGCTAAATACAATATAACATCTTAAATCACCTTGTAGGTTACAGCCAAATGAAAATAACAGCTTTATTTTTACATATAGATTACATGTACTTTTACAATAATTAGTGCTAATAATTTCTTTATCGTTTGCTATGTTCAAATTTTACTGACAATTCTATCAATTGGTGCATGTAATACCTTTGCAAAATATCTGATTATTCTGTTTTTATTAACCATAAATTTACCTTTAATTTGCAATGACAGTATTTTATAAGTTTAAAAGTTTTAAATCTCTAGTAATTTCCATCATTTTATGTATGACATTTTGATAACAAATCTATCCTTCGATAGCTGGGGGAGGTCTAAAGAAGGATAGTATGTTTAAGAAGTATAATTGATAGTAGGAAATAAATGTGTATTAATTTAATAATGAACAACATAGATAAGTATTAAAATTAGGGGGAGTTTTAAATGATTTCGTACAAGTCACTGTCTTGTATCGTGTCTTCGAGGATTTCTTGATTATCTTTTGTAGTGTGGGGTTCGATTTCATCCTTGTGCTTTGAAGTTAAAAACTTAATTGTTTCAACGTATAACTCGGAAATAAAATGTGTTTGATCGTCTTTAACGTATTTTCTTGATTGCATTTGACCAGTTATTGCGACAAGCGATCCTTGATTGACATACTTAACAATGTTCTGAGCTACCTTGCCAAAAGATTTACAATAAATAAAAGCAACTATGTTATTTTGATTTCTATCCTTATAATTCCTTTCGACAGCTACACAAAATGTTGTTAAATAGGTTTCCTCTTTTTCGAACAACTTTGGGTCTTTCGTCAATCGTCCGACGATAACGATATTATTAATCATGTGTCACCTCCTTGTAAATACATCATAGTTATGGTCAAAATACAATAAACAACTTTTTATTAGTAATATTCTAACAATATTTTACATTTAATTTCTTCTAAGGTAATAATTGCGTTATAATAAGTCTATAATTGAAGATATAGTAAAATTTAAAATTTTTATTTGGATGTGAAAACGATGAAAACATTTAAAGCAGTTCGATTTCAAATTGTTTCAGAAAATGGTGGCGTAACAGAATATGAAATCGATGATGGTGTAATTATAAATAAAGAAAGTAGCGGCACAGGTTGGCTATTAGAAATCGTTATTTCTGACTTCCATTTAGAAACAATGCAACAATATATGGATGATGAAACTTTATTAGATATCCGTGTTGTCATTACACGACCAGCCAATGACCCAGCTTTATTCGATGCAACGATTAAACATATTACTCAATTAGAGCGTGCCATTTCTGTCGTTTTTGAATGTCATATCTATACATTAAGACAAGTTTATGCAGAAAGCTTACTTGAACAACTTATAGACGATGGTTTAACTGGAGATGAGTTGAAGAAGACATTCAACCGAATGATGCAATCTAAACCAAGATTGAAAGATGAAAAACTAGAAAAGAATGAATGATTCGTTTTCTTGATAATATTCACAAATTACAAAGATAATGTATTTTATATTAAACTATACTCTACCCAAAATATCAGCGATTGTAGGAAAATTTCGTCCAACAATCGCTGTTTTTTTATAGTCAATTATTAATAAAAAAATAAAAGATGAACCGAAATTAAAAATTTCCGGTTCACCCTAATATACAATGCATATTTAAATTAAGTATGAGTTTATTCTTACTTATTGTCTTGTATTGCAAATGTTAATTCACAACTACATGCAAGTTGACCATCGACAGTTGCTTTAGCGCTACCTTTACCGATTGGTCCTTTCATTTTAGTAATTTCTACTTCTAAGTATAACGTATCACCAGGTGTTACTTGTTTTTTAAATCGGCATTTATCAATACCAGCAAATAAAGCAATTTTACCTTTATTTGCTTCGTTATTAAGCATTGCAACAGCACCTGTTTGTGCCAATGCTTCTGTAATTAATACACCAGGCATTACAGCGTATTCAGGAAAATGACCTTGGAAAAATGGTTCATTACCAGAAACTTGTTTAATTGCAGCACAACGTTGCCCTTCTTCATACTCAACGACACGATCAATTAATAAAAAAGGCTGTCTATGAGGAATAATTTCTTTTATTTGGTTATAGTCAAAAATCGTCTCCATTGATATAAACCTCCGAAAATATAATATAGTAATTGTTTTACCACTTACGTTACTATCATATCATTTAGTCGTTAATTCGTTTAATATCTGCACCTAATGCCTTTAATTTTCCGTGTAAATCAACATACCCTCTATCTAAATGTTTCAATTCAGTAACTTGAGTCGTTCCTTCAGCTACTAGTCCAGCTAAAATTAATGCTGCGGCAGCACGTAAATCTGTTGCTTTTACTTGTGCACCTTGTAGTTCGCTTTTTCCTTCAATCTTTGCACTTCTGCCTTCTACAGTAATTTGTGCATTCATTCTTTTAAATTCTTCCACGTGCATAAATCTATTTTCAAACACTGTTTCAGTTACAACTTTATGTCCTTCTGCAGTTAATAATAGTGCCATCATCTGTGATTGCATATCTGTTGGGAAACCTGGATGAGGTAGTGTTTTAACGTCTACTGGCTTTAAGGCACCTTCTGCACTTACACGAATGGCATCGTCTTCATAGTCCAATTGTACGCCCATTTCTTCTAATTTATAAATTAAACTTGTCATGTGTTCTTTAATTGCACCATTAACAAGAATGTCACCACGTGTTATAGCACCAGCAATGAGTAAAGTCCCTGCTTCGATTCTATCAGGGATAATTGAATGTTCTACACCGTGTAATGTTTCTACACCTTGAATTGTTATCGTATCAGTACCTGCACCAGAAATATTACCGCCCATTTCATTGATATAGTTAGCTAAATCAACAATTTCAGGTTCGCGTGCAACATTTTCAATGACTGATTTACCTTCAGCCAATGAAGCAGCCATTATAATGTTTTGAGTTGCACCTACGCTTGGAAAATCTAAATGGATTGTAGTACCTTTAAGACCATCTTTCGTACTTGCATAAATAAATCCATTTTCCATATGGAGTTCTGCACCTAATTCTTCAAAACCTTTAATATGTTGTTCAATTGGACGTGAACCTATTGCACAACCACCTGGGAGCGCAACTTTTGCGTGACCTAAACGTGCTAATAGTGGCCCCATCACAAGAATACTAGCTCTCATCTTACTCACATATTCATATGGTGCTTCTTCATTTAAATCTTTCGTAGCATCAACAGTTACAGTTTCTTCTTCTTTATTATAAGAAACTTCTGCATTTAGAGTTGAAATAACATTATTAATTGTTTCAACATCACTTAAAGCTGGTACATTCTTTAAAGTACTTACACCTTCAGAAGCTAATAAAGATGCAGTTAATACTGGTAATACTGCATTTTTCGCACCAGAAACTTTAACTTCGCCCGTCAATCTATTTCCACCATTAATTTCAATCTTATCCATCTTAAATCCTCCACTTTACTACTTTAAATATTTCATTTCACTTCAAAATCATTATATCTATAACTATAAAAAATATACAATAATATGAATTAGTTTGTTAAAAACTTAATTTGAGTTGAAAACTCTAATAAGTCAACAATAAAATTACTGACTCCAGTTCCCAATAAAATCGCTAAAAATATCATACACACTTGTACTTGCAATGCGAAACCATTTTTAAATATTTTGTCTAATCTAATCGCATTTAATGCCCAATAAGCAATACAAATACAAACCACATGTAATATGAGATGAACAATTGAAAATTGTCCCATGTATTCCATTTAACATACACCTCACTATTCACATTTATATATTTTACAACAATTTGCATTTAATTGATACTCGGTTATTGATATTGTAAATGCGTTTCAGTGTATTTTGCTATTTATCATTTCTATATCTCTACGTGTAATGTTTAAATATGTCGTGTTTAACTTATATTGTTTAACTGAGTATTAAACTATCATTTTAATAGTTATAATTTTATTTTTCAACTTATAAATAAACACATTTAAAAAAAGCGTGGTTTCTATGGAAACCACGCTTTTTATTAATTTGTGGGGAACTTCATTATAATTATAAACGTCTAATTATCACAACTCTAAGTTGTATAATATATGCGTTTTTTATATTTTCCCACTAACTATTGTAGATTTGCAACACGAATACGGTTATTCGCGCGTTCTAATGCACGTTTGGCTCTATTAACGTCAGTGTCATCAGACTCATTATTTAGGTGAGACTCTGCTCTAGACTTAGCTAATTCTGCTCTAGCTACGTCTATTTCGTTAGCAGGCTCAGCAGTTTGTACAATAATTGATAACTTTTCTTGTCTGACTTCAACAAAACCTTCACTCACTGCAATATATTCTGAACCGCCGTCAAAATTTATTTTCGCAAAGCCAATTTCTAGCGCTGCAACTGTAGGAATGTGTCCATACATAACACCGATGTCACCGGCAGTCGTTTGTAATACTGCTAGTTCAACATCATCTCGGTCGTAAACAGAACCATTAGGAGTGACAATATCCAGGCTTAATGTACTCATTATCCATACCTCCTAATTTATTAAACTTCAACACCCATGTCTTTAGCTTTTGCAATTACATCTTCCATGCCACCTGCAAGTCGGAATGCATCTTCAGGAATGTGATCGTATTTGCCTTCTAAGATGTCTTTGAAGTCTTCTACAGTTTTCTTAACTGGCACGTAAGAACCCTTTTGACCAGTAAATTGTTCAGCTACGTGGAAGTTTTGAGATAAGAAGAATTGAATACGACGCGCTCTTTCAACTGTTTGCTTATCTTCTTCTGAAAGTTCATCCATACCAAGAATTGCAATGATATCTTGTAATTCTCTGTATTTTTGTAATGTAGCCTGAACTTGACGTGCTACTTCATAATGCTCTTGACCAACAATAGCAGGTTCAAGTGCACGTGATGTAGAAGCAAGTGGATCTACCGCTGGGTAAATACCCATTTCTGATAACTTACGCTCTAAGTTTGTTGTCGCATCTAAGTGAGCGAAAGCTGTAGCTGGCGCTGGGTCAGTATAGTCATCGGCAGGTACGAATACTGCTTGGATTGAAGTTACAGAACCTTTAGTTGTAGACGTGATTCGTTCTTGTAATTGACCCATTTCAGTAGCTAGTGTTGGTTGATAACCAACGGCTGAAGGCATACGACCAAGTAAAGCTGAAACCTCAGAACCTGCTTGAGTAAATCTGAAGATATTATCAATGAATAATAATACGTCTTGGCCTTGCTCATCACGGAAGTACTCTGCCATAGTTAAACCAGATAATGCTACACGCATACGTGCGCCAGGTGGCTCGTTCATTTGACCGAAGACCATAGCAGTTTTCTTGATTACACCACTGTCGCTCATTTCATAGTAAAGGTCGTTACCTTCACGTGTACGTTCACCAACACCGGCGAACACTGAAATACCGCCGTGCTCTTGAGCGATGTTGTTAATTAATTCTTGAATTAAAACTGTTTTCCCTACTCCGGCACCACCGAAGAGTCCGATTTTACCACCTTTAATATAAGGTGCTAATAAATCGACAACTTTGATTCCTGTTTCTAATATTTCAACGTTTGTTGAAAGTTCGTCGAATGCAGGAGCTTCTCTATGAATTGGATCGCGACGAGCTGATTCATCAATCTTCTCATCTAAATCAATTGAATCTCCAAGTACGTTAAATACTCTTCCTAAAGTAGCATCACCAACTGGTACTGTAATACTTTGACCACTATCTTTAACTTCTGTACCACGTTTGACACCATCAGTTGAATCCATAGCAATCGTACGTACTACGTCATCGCCAAGTTGTAACGCCACTTCTAATGTTAAAGATACTGTTTCGTCGTCTCGTTCAACATCTAGCAATAAGGCATTGTTAATTTCTGGCACTTCATTGTGTTCGAAACGAACATCAATGACTGGACCCATAACTTGTGTTACACGGCCTAATCCCATGCTGTTTCCTCCTTTAATTTTATTCAAGTGCAGCTGAACCACCGACAATTTCAGTGATCTGTTGCGTGATTGCTGCTTGTCTAGCTCGGTTATATTCTAGTGATAAATCATCAATAAGTTCTGTCGCATTATCAGAAGCATTTTTCATTGCTGTCATACGTGTTGCATGTTCACTGGCTTTAGCATCTAAGATCGTTCCATAGATTAAGCTCTCTACATATTGAGGTAAAATAACACTCAATATAGATTCTTTATCTGGTTCAAATTCATATGATGACATTTGACCATGACCAGTACTTGAATCTTCTGGAGATAATGGAAGGACTGTTTTTATTGATGGTCTATGTTCTAGTACGGTAACAAAGTGACTAAAGTATATTTTCATTTCATCGACTTCTTCGTCACTATATAAGTCTATTGCTTTTTTCGCTATAGCTTGTATTTCTTTGAACGAAGGCTGATCCGGTATTTCAACTAAAGATTGATGAATATTGTATCCTTTGTTTTTTAGGAAATCCACACCTACTTGGCCTAACACTAAGATTGAATATTCATCCGGGCTATCATGCCTTTCTTCGATGTCTTTTACTAAACGTTTTAAGACGTTGGCATTATACGCACCTGCTAAACCTTTATCACTTGTAATAACTAAGTATCCGCTCTTTTTCACTTCACGTTGTTGTAGCATTGGATGATTTGAATTTTTGTCTGCACCGGCAACTGCTGTAATAGCGTCTTGCATTTTTTCCATATAAGGTGTAAATTGCTTTGTATTTTCTTCAGCACGGCGTAGTTTTGAACTGGATACCATGTTCATTGCTTTTGTAATCTGTTTCATTTTCTTAGTTGACTTTATACGCGTATCAATCTCTTTAAGAGATGCCATTATCTCACCACCTTTTTATTTACTGTTAACATCCTTATGCTTGATCAGATTTGCTAAAACCTTTTTTGAACTCAGAAATTGCTGCATCAAAATTATCATCACTTGGTAGTTTTCCTGATGTTCTGATTTCTTCTAATAAATCAGTAGCATTTGCTTTAGCCCAATGGTTTAATTCGTCTTCGAAACGAATGATATCTTCAACTGGGATGTCATCTAAATAACCTTTTGTTAATGCGTATATGATTAACACTTGGCTTTCAACTGGTAGTGGTTTATTTTGATCTTGTTTTAAGATTTCAACAGTACGTTTACCACGTTCTAACTTTTGAGCTGTAAACTCGTCTAGATCTGAACCAAACTGAGCGAATGATTCAAGTTCACGATATGAGGCAAGGTCTAAACGTAAAGTACCTGCAACCTTTTTCATCGCTTTAATTTGTGCTGAACCACCAACACGAGATACAGATTGTCCAGCATTAATCGCTGGTCTTACACCTGAGAAGAATAAATCAGATTGTAAGAAGATTTGTCCATCTGTAATTGAGATTACGTTAGTTGGTACGTATGCAGAAATGTCGCCTGCTTGCGTTTCGATAATTGGTAATGCAGTGATTGAACCGCCACCTAAATCATCGTTTAACTTAGCAGCTCTCTCTAATAGTCTACTATGTAAGTAGAAGACATCACCTGGGAAGGCTTCACGGCCTGGTGGTCTACGTAGTAAAAGTGAAAGTTCACGATAAGCTGATGCTTGTTTTGTTAAGTCATCATAAACTACTAATACGTGTTTACCATTGAACATAAATTCTTCACCCATTGATACACCTGCATATGGTGCAATATAAAGCATTGGTGAAGGGTCTGCAGCAGAAGCGTTAACGATAATTGTGTAATCTAAAGCGCCTGCTTGACGTAATTTTTCAACGTTTGCACGAACTGTTGAGTCTTTTTGACCAATCGCTACGTAGATACAAATAGTATCTTGATCTTTTTGGTTTAAGATTGTATCAATAGCTACTGTTGTTTTACCTGTTTGACGGTCACCGATGATTAACTCACGTTGACCACGTCCGATAGGTACTAATGCATCAATCGCTTTGATACCTGTTTGTAATGGTTCGTCAACTGATTTACGATCCATAACGCCTGTTGCTTTTTTCTCGATTGGACGTGTTTTACTTGTTTCGATTGGACCTTGTCCATCAATTGGTTGACCTAGAGGGTTAACTACACGACCGATTAACTCGTCACCAACTGGTACTTCCATAATACGGCCTGTACGTTTAACTTCGTCCCCTTCTTTAATATCACTGTATGGGCCTAAAATAACAACACCCACATTTGATTCTTCTAAATTTTGTGCTAAACCTAGAACGCCGCTTTTAAATTCTACTAATTCTCCTGCCATAACATCGTTTAATCCGTGGATTAATGCGATGCCATCACCAATTTGGAGAACAGTACCAACATCAGTTACTGATATTTCAGACTCATAATTTTCTATTTGTGAGCGTAATAAAGCACTGATTTCTTCAGCTTTAATGGCCATCAATGTCACTCCTTCATTTATTATTTCACTCTAGTAAATTTTTTCTCTAGTTGCGCAAGATCATTTTGAAGACTTGCATCCATAACTTTTGTTCCTACTTTGACACGGATACCACCGATTAGGTCTGGATTTATCTCATTAGTTATCATAACTTTTGAAAGTTGTGTACGTTGTTGTATTAACGTTGCAATACGTGATAAATCATCTTCAGATAGCTCATAAACAGACTCAACAATGGCATAATCTTGATTGTGGTGTTCATTTAGAAGAATTTCATATTCTTTGAAAATAGCATGTGTATATGACAAGTGTCTGTTTTCAGCAAGCACTTTTAACATGTTTCTCAAATACGTATTCGCTTGACCAAATGCTACCGTTACAATCTGTAAACGTTGTTGAGTGTCTCTTTGAGGATCTTGATCTAATTCTGTTAATTTCGCTGTTTCTTCTTGTACTACTTGATCAATGATTGAAAATTCATCGTACACGACATCCAGTTGATCCACATCTAAGGCAGTATCAAATAATGCTTTAGCATATTTTTTTGAAATATTAGCCATTATTTATCGCCTGCCTCTTTAATGTACTTTTCAACTAATGCTTTTTGATCTTTTTCAGAAATTTCTTTGCGTAATACTTTAGATGCAATTAACACAGAAAGTTCTGATACTTGGTTGTTAATGTCAGAAATTGCACGTTCTTTTTGACTGTTGATTTCATTTTGTGCTGTTTCAATCATACCATTCGCTCTGATGTTCGCTTCGTGAATGATTTCTTCGTGTTGTTGACGTGCTTGAATTTTAGATTCCTCTATAATTCTGTGAACCTCTTCTTGTGTTTCTTTTAGTGTTTGTTTGTTTTGTTCTTCTAGTTTTTGTGCATTGATTTTAGCTTGTTCCGCGTCATCAATATCTTTATTGATGTCACGTTCACGCTTATCCATGACTTCTTTTAATGGTGCCCAAGCAAATTTCTTTAATAATAAAAGTAAAATGATAAACGTCGCTAATGTAACTATGGTAGTTCCCCATTCTACACCGTGGTGAGAACCAGAAGCCCCAAGTACAAACATATTTGTCGTAGCAGTCACTTAAATTGACACTCCTTTCATCCAATATAATCGTAACTCTAATAAAAATGAATGGCGAAAGCCTGTAATGGCTTCGCCTTTCTCGTCATTCGTCTTTGGAACAGAATTATTTCATGAACATTACGATGAATGAAATTACAAGACCAAGGATTGGAAGTGCCTCAACTAAACCGATACCGATGAACATAATTGACATTAATTGACCACGTGCTTCTGGTTGACGTGCTACACCTTCTACTGTTCTAGATACGATAAGACCGTTACCAATACCTGCTCCTAGTGCTGATAAGCCGATTGCGATTGCTGCTGCGATTAAATTCATTTATAAATCCTCCTAGTTTTTTTTCTTTATTTTAATGGTCGTCCTGAACTTTATGGGACATATACACCATTGATAACATTATGAAAATGTAAGCTTGGATAGCACCGATGAAGATTGAGAATGCTTGCCATGCCAGTAATCCTGGAATACCAATAATCCAACCCCATGCCCATTGGTGTACTACAAGCCCTGAAAGTAATGTGAGTAATAACTCTCCGGCATAAATATTACCGTACAAACGTAGTCCTAAAGTCAACGTAGATGTGAATTCTTCGAAGATGTTAATTGGCATTAAGAAAATTGGTTTCGTGTAATTACCAAAGTACTTTTTCGTACCGCGCATCTTAATACCGTAATAATGTGTAAGTAATATAATTAAAACGGAAAGTGTCAATGTGACTGTTGGATCTGCCGTTGGTGATTTCCACCATAAAGTGTTCCCTGTCACGATTGAGAATGGTAAGCCTAGCATGTTACTGACAAATAAGAAAAGGATTAATGTCACTGCTAAGAAGTGGAAATGTCCACCTTTAGACCATGCCATGTTACTTTCAATTATCCCTCTTACAAAATCAAAAACCCATTCTATAAAGTTCTGTTTACCAGTTGGACGTTTTTGAAGATTACGTGTGCATATAATAGCGATAACAAAAACAATAATCGATGTAATAATCAACATCATGATAGATGATAGATTAAAAACAATATCTATGCCAAAAACCTTCCAACTAGCAAGAGGGCTCTCATGTTGCATATAATCTCACCTCTTTCATATAAAATTTTTTAATACTTTCTTATAAATGGTTTGACAATCAACAAGATATAAGAAAGAGATAGTCCCACCATAACACCAAATATATTGATTACGTCTCTGAACATGACCCAGATGCAACAAGCTAGTATCACTGTAAGATATCTCCAAATGTTGCCTGTTGAAATATGTATATTATCTTTCTCTTTAGCTTTTGCTAAAAAATACTCGAAAGTAAAAGTGATAATCATTGAACCAACTGTTCCAATTAAAAGACCTAATACAAATGGTGAATATGTGAAAAAATACACAATAACAAGTAAAATAATACCGTATATGTAATACTGTATATATTGATTGAAAATGATGTTGAAACGTTTCATTTTTGTGCCTCTTTCCGACTTTGCAGTTCTTAAATGTAAACCATTTCAATCATACATTTTTAATAATAATATAGGGCGTAAATCGTGTCAATTCTATTCAAATTTTAGTAAAATTCTTTTTAGATTTGTCACAAAATAGCCACATTTTATCAATATAATTTAAATTGATTTGGTTTATCTGCTGTCAAATTGAAAAAATATTTGATGTGTTCACAAATACGTTGAGAAGCATAGCCATCTCCATATGGATTCTTTGCTGTACTCATTTCTTGATACATCTCTTTGTCAACCAACAATTGTTTGATAGATTGATACACATCATTTTTCTGGGTACCAATGAGCTTTAAAGTGCCAGCTTCTACACCTTCAGGTCTCTCTGTCGTATCACGTAGGACTAGAACAGGTTTGCCGAGTGAGGGTGCTTCTTCTTGGACCCCGCCAGAATCAGTTAAAATAAAGTACGCATGTTGAGCAAAGTTGTGAAAATCAACAACATCTAAAGGTTCAATAAGTTCAATCTGTGGGTGCTGAGATAAATATTCTTCTGCTAAAGCTCTAACTTTTGGATTTTTGTGGACGGGATATACGACCACTACATCTTCGAACTCATCAACAATGTCACGGATTGCTAAAAAGACACGTGACATAGGTTCACCTATATTTTCACGTCTATGTGCTGTTAATAAAATGATTCGCTTATCGTTATTTTTCTTAATGATTTCTGGATCATAGTTAAGATTCACTGTTGATTTCATAGCATCAATCGCAGTATTTCCTGTCACTACAACCGAGTTGTCATTTTTTTGCTCAGCTATTAAATTACGATAAGCAATATAAGTAGGAGCAAAGTGCAAATCAGCCATTACTCCTACTAATTGCCTGTTCATTTCTTCAGGAAATGGAGCGTTTTTATTTCCAGTTCTCAAGCCAGCTTCAACATGACCTATCGGAGTTTGGTTATAAAATGCAGCTAAACTTCCCGCAAACGTAGTTGTAGTATCTCCATGAACTAAAATCATATCTGGCTGTTCTTCTTTAATGACTTCATCTATGCGCGTTAATATGCGAGAAGTAATATCTGTTAGAGATTGTTTTGCTTTCATTATATCCAAATCATAATCTGGACTGATATTAAAATGAGACAATACAGCGTCTAACATCTCTCTATGTTGTGCGGTGACTACCACGACAGGTTGCAACTCTGAATCTTGCTGTAATGCTAAGACAAGCGGTGCCATCTTTATTGCTTCAGGTCGCGTTCCGAAAATGGTCATTATTTTTTTCATACTACTCCACTCCAAGAAATACTATTTCGTACCGAATAAGCGATCTCCTGCATCACCTAATCCAGGTGTAATATATGCATGATCGTCTAACTTCTCATCTAACGCCGCTATAAAGATATCAACATCTTCATGTGCGTTTTGAAGTTTTTCAACACCTTCTGGTGCAGCTATTAAACACATGAAACGAATATTTTTTGCTCCACGCTTTTTCAATGAATGAATTGCTTCAATAGCAGATGCACCAGTTGCTAACATTGGGTCTACAACAATAATTTCACGTTCTCCAATGTCCTGAGGTAACTTTACAAAGTACTCCACTGCCTCTAATGTTTCAGGGTCTCTGTAAAGCCCTACATGACCAATTCTTGCAGCAGGTACTAATGTCAAAATTCCTTGTGTCATGCCTAAACCTGCTCTCAAAATAGGAACAAAAGCGAGTTTCTTACCTGTTAATCTCTTAGCAGTCATTTTAGTAACAGGTGTCTCAATCTCCACATCTTGTAACTCCAAATCACGTGTCACTTCGTACGCCATCAACATTCCGACTTCATCTACTAATTCTCTAAATTCTTTCGTACCTGTATGGACATCACGAATGTAACTCAATTTGTGTTGAATAAGTGGATGATCAAAAACATGTACTTTTCCCATTGTTCTTTCCTCCTATTTACTTATATAAAGGATGCTTCGTCGTTAGGGCTTTAACGCGTTCTTTACCTTCATTTAAAGCTTTTTCGTCTTCTGGGTTTTTAAGAACTAAGCTGATGATTTTAGCAACTTCTTCAAATGCAGCTTCGTCAAAACCACGAGTTGTTGCTGCAGGTGTTCCTAAACGTACACCACTTGTTACAAATGGTTTTTCTTGATCGAATGGAATTGTGTTTTTATTACATGTAATTCCTACAGAATCTAATGTTTCTTCAGCAACTTTTCCTGTGATACCAACTGAACCCTTTACATTTAATGAGACTAAATGGTTGTCTGTACCGCCAGATACAACTTTGAAACCTTCTTTAGTTAAAGTATCAGCTAATGTTTTAGCATTTTTAATAACTTGTTGTTGATATGTCTTAAAGTCGTCTTGTAAAGCTTCACCAAATGCAACAGCTTTACCTGCAATAACATGTTCTAAAGGTCCACCTTGGATACCTGGGAAAATCGTTTTATTGATTTCTTTTTTATATTCTTCTTTACATAAAATCATTCCACCACGTGGGCCGCGTAAAGTTTTATGCGTAGTTGTTGTAACAAAGTCTGCATGAGGCACTGGGTTTGGATGTAAGCCAGCTGCTACTAATCCTGCAATGTGTGCCATGTCGACCATTAATTTAGCCCCTACTTCGTCTGCGATTTCTTTGAAACGTTTAAAATCAATTGTACGTGAATAAGCTGAAGCACCGGCAACAATTAGTTTAGGTTTATGTTCTTTTGCTACTTTTAATACTTCATCGTAGTCGATTTTTTCAGTTTCTTTATCTACACCATATTCAACGAAATTATATGATTTACCACTAAAGTTAACTGGGGCACCATGTGTTAAATGTCCACCATGACTTAAGTTCATACCTAACACTGTATCTCCATGTTCTAAAGCGACTAAATAAACAGCCATATTTGCTTGAGAACCTGAATGTGGTTGTACGTTAGCATGATCAGCACCGAACAATTTCTTAGCTCTTTCAATTGCTAATGTTTCAGAAACGTCTACGTATTCACAGCCTCCATAATATCTTCTACCTGGATAACCTTCCGCATATTTGTTTGTTAATACTGAACCTTGTGCTTCCATTACCGCTTCTGATACAAAGTTTTCAGAAGCAATCAGTTCGATATTATTATTTTGACGGTTGAATTCATTTTGAATCACTTCATAAATTTCTTTATCTTGCTTTTCAATAAATGACATTGGAATTCCTCGTTTCTGTATTAATTATATTTTGCTCTTTCGCCACCTATTTTCTTAGGTCTGGAAGTAGCAATAGTAACAACTGCTTGGCCAATTTGCTTTACATCTGTGCGCACAGGGACAGCTACATGATGCAGATGCATGCCGATAAGTGTCTGTCCGATATCGATACCTTTATGTACTTTGATATGTTCTACAACAATAGGGTCTTCCATATGTTGATATGCATATGTGGCTAAACTACCGCCCGCATGCACATCTGGTACGACATCAACTTGTTCCATAGTAAGAGGGTTGAAATGAGATTTTTCAATTGTTATCGCTCTATTGATGTGCTCACAACCTTGAAATACAAATGATACGCCGGTTTGTTGTTCGATTTCTTTAAGTTCAGTGAAAATCTCTTGGGCTACATCCATTGAACCTACCGTACCTATTTTCTCACCTATAATTTCAGAAGTTGAACAACCTATTACACATAATTCTTGTGGTTTAAAAAATGACTGCGCTTTTAAGGATTCAAGCAATAACTTTAACTCTTTCATATTTCCCACCTCCACTTTTTGACATCACTTTATGACATCTGTCATTGGCTTTATGCGACACAATTCATGTAATAACAAATTTGCTACACGCATTCATTATAACGCATTTAAAGATACACTTATACTGATTTCACAAAATTAACGCTGTGCTAATTTAATTTTCAATTTATTCAGTAAGTCATCTAATTGCTTATATATTGTTTCATATGCCTCTTTTGTGCCACCAAATGGATCAGCAACTTCATAAGGTTCTTCGACATATTCATTTAAAGTATAAATATTGTGTGCACTTTGAGACATACTGAGCAACATTTCTTTATGAGCGGTTGACATTGTCAGTATAAGATCCGCTGATAAGTCTTCTTGTTTAAACGGTTGACTATTTGTAGGTTTAGGTAATTGATAAGCGTTTAACACTTCTATTGTATGTGAAGAGGTTGGTTGGCCTTCCATTGCATATATGCCTCGTGATTCAAATTTATGTTGCGGCATTTTCTCACGTGCCATACTTTCTGCCATTGGACTGCGACAAGTATTTCCTGTACAAACAAAAATTACTTTCATACATTGTCTCCTTTACCTATATGATGATCTGCTGCTTTTTCCATTCGATTCATAATTGCCATCGTATCGTCTCTTTTTTCAAAGCCATAAATGTAAGCATCTTGGATGGCCTCATTTGTATCTAAGTCGTGTAGAATGTGATATAGATTGTGATTAGCAGTTTTTATATCTTCTTCATTTTGGCATAAAGAAATAAGTTGAGCTTGCTTAGGTACAAGACTTTGTTTGTCATCAGGGACAATAAAGGCACTATTGTTCCATGTATCTTTTGCATTTTCCAAACCTTCAAATGAATTGATAATTGTCAATGGCGTTTCAGGTGCATAATGCTTATACTTCATTCCTGGTGCGATCGGTTTTTCACTATCTAATATTTCTTGGTCATCTACGCAATCAGGAATTATCTTTTCAATCATAGATTTCGTAATTGCACCTGGTCGTGCAATTCTAAAAGGATACTGCGTACAATCTAACACTGTACTCTCAAGCCCTTCTTCACTTTGATCACCATTCACTATACCTTCTACCCTGCCATTTAAATCTTTATATACATGTTGAAATGTGGTTGGGGAGGGTTTTCCACTTAAATTAGCACTTGGAGCTGCGATGGGCATATCGACATATTGAAGTAATTGTCTTCCTATCGAATGACTTGGCATTCTTACTGCAATAGAAGATAATCCTCCACTTACTCGCTCACATAAAAACCCACGTTTCAATGGCACAATAAACGAAATTGGCCCTGGCCATAATTGTTCCATTAACAGTTCAACTTTATCGTTTATTGGTTCAGTAAAGTCTTCCAACTGTCTGCGATGATGAATATGTACAATAAGCGGATTATCCGATGGGCGTCCTTTTGCTTTATATATTTTTTCAACAGCTAATGAATTTCTAGCGTCAGCACCTAAGCCATAAACCGTTTCTGTGGGCAAAGCAACGAGACCACCACGTTCAAACGTTAATTTGATTTCATCTAAATTTTCATATTGATTTAAGTTCTGCTGATAATCACGAACGTCCCAAACTTTAGTATCCATTTACTCACATCCTTTCAATTTAATAATTATTTTAAAATAAAATAAAAAGTTATGCACTCTAAATTAACTAAAGTTGCATAACTCTTATATCCATTCAAATGAAATAATTCGATTATTACCATTGATATCCTTTATTAAATTCACTTCCAAATGAGGATATCGCTCATAAATCATCTGTTTTAACTGTTCTCCTTGTTTGAATCCAATTTCAAACACAACTTTTGCATGGGGCAATAATACCTTTGGTAGTTGGCTTAATATTTGATCATAAATTTGGTAACCATGTGATTCAGCAAATAATGCATGGTGCGGTTCGTATTTAAGCACAGTTTCTTCCATCATTTTTGCTTCTTCATTATCAATATATGGTGGATTTGAAATTAAACCATTAAATTTGAGCCCTTGCTCGAATAACGGTGTTAATGTATCTCCTTGTAGAAAGTTGATTTCAGTATTATGTTTTTTGGCATTATCTTTTGCAATCTCTAATGGTTCTGAATATAAATCAGTCGCATATACTTTCAAAGTGGGGTCTAATTTTTTAAGCATAATAGGAATGTTACCACTACCCGTACCTATATCTACCACTTGATCTTCATGTTTAAGTTGATGAAAGAAATGTAACATAACTTCTTCAGTTTCAGGCCTTGGAATGAGGCAATGTTGATTAACTTTAAATGTTTCTCCATAGAAAGTTTGGTGTCCGACGATATATTGTATCGGTTCCCCAGTTAGCATTCTTTCAGTTGCTTTTTCATAAAGTTTCAAATGTTCAGCCGTCACTTCATCATTTAAATGCAAAAGCAAATCGGTTTTATTCCAATGAAATAAGTCGAGCATTAACCACTCTGCTCGACTTTTTTCAAATCCTTTATGAAGGCACTGCTGTTGAGCCTGACCTAACAATGATTTATAGTTCAGCATTGTTTAATTCTTTCAATTTCTCAGTTTGTTCGGAAACCGTTAATGCATCAATGATTTCGTCTAATTTACCTTCGATGATTTGGTCTAATTTCTGTAAAGTTAAACCGATACGATGATCTGTTACACGACTTTGTGGGTAATTGTATGTTCTAATACGTTCTGATCTGTCACCAGAACCTACTGCAGACTTACGTTGAGCAGCATATTTTTGTTGTTCTTCTTGCAATTTCATGTCATACAAACGGGCTTTTAAAACTTTCATTGCTTTTTCACGGTTTTGAATTTGTGATTTTTCAGAAGATGTTGCAATAATACCTGTTGGTAAATGGGTAATACGTACTGCTGAGTCTGTTGTATTGACGTGCTGACCACCTGCACCACTTGAACGGTACGTATCGATTTTAATATCTTCGTTACGTATTTCGATTTCAACATCTTCAACTTCAGGTAAAACGGCAACAGTAGCTGTAGAAGTATGGATACGACCACCTGATTCCGTTTCCGGTACACGTTGTACACGGTGCGCCCCATTTTCATATTTTAATTTACTAAATGCATCTTCACCTGAAACAGAGAAACTGATTTCTTTGTAACCTCCATGGTCACTTTCAGCAACTTCTACGATATCTGTTTTATAATTTTGAGATTCTGCGTAACGTGAATACATTCTAAATAAATCACCAGCAAAAATAGCCGCTTCGTCACCACCAGCTGCTGCACGAATTTCTACGATAACGTTTTTATCATCGTTAGGATCTTTAGGAATTAATAACATTTTTAATTCCTCTTCTAAACCAGGCACACGACTATTTAAAGATTGACTTTCTTCTTTGAGCATATCTAACTCGTCTTTGTCTTTAGTTTCTCTTATCATTTCGTCAATGTCTGATAAATCTTCCTTAACTTGTTTATACTCTCTATAAACCTCTACTGTTTTTTGTAAATCAGCTTGTTCTTTAGAATATTTACGTAAATTATCTGGATCATTGACAACTTCAGGGTCACTTAACATCTCATTTAATTGTTCATATCTTTCTTCTACTATATCTAATTGATCAAACACTACATTTCCTCCTTATCATTATCACTTGGTGTAACGATATGGTGCGCGCGACACCTTGGTTCATACTTTTCATTTGCACCTACTAAGATTACCGGGTCATCAACTTTGGCGGGATGACCGTCTATCAACCTTTGCGTACGACTTGCGGAAGCACCACAAACTGCACAGACAGCACGTAATTTAATGACTTCTTCACTAACTGCCAATAACTCTGGAATAGGTTCAAAAGGCTCACCACGAAAATCCATGTCCAATCCTGCTGTAATCACACGATGTCCTTTTTTAGCTAATTGTTCTATGATATGTACTACATTTTTTTCAAAAAATTGTACTTCATCTATACCGATAACATCAACATCTGATAAATCGTGTTTCATAATTTCGGCCGCTGATGAAATATTGATTGCTTCTATTTCATTGCCATCATGAGAAACAATCTTATCTTTATGATAGCGGTCATCGATTGCTGGTTTAAATACGACCACTTTTTGCTTAGCGTATAATCCACGTCTCAATCGACGAATCAGTTCTTCAGATTTCCCACTAAACATACTACCCGTAATACATTCAATCCACCCGGAATGATGTGTCTCATACATGATACGTTCCACCTTTTTCAAAACATAATCGATTCATTATATCATATTTTAAAATCGAAATACGAGATTTTCACAGATATCTTGATGTTTTATGTATAAATTTAAAATGTAGCAATCATTTACATTTTACGTTATATGCATCATAAAAAAAGCATTCCCATTGATTGAGAATGCTTTTTGAATACAACAAATTAGTTGTTTTTTGATTTGTAACCGAATTTCTTGTTGAAACGTTCCACTCGACCATCCGCAGCAGCGAATTTTTGACGACCTGTGTAGAATGGGTGTGAATCTGAAGATACGTCTAAACGAATTACTGGGTATTCGTTGCCATCTTCCCATTCCATAGTTTCTGATGATGTTTTAGTTGAACCACTTAAGAATTTGTAATCTGTAGTTGTATCTAAAAAGATTACTGTGTGGTATTCGGGATGAATATTTTGTTTCATTATTTTCAGCTCCTTTGCCCTGAACCATCTGGAACAGAGTTATTTTGTGAGTGCTTTACTCAATACTAACCAATTATAAAGGCTATAATTTTAAAAAGCAACCCTATTTCAAACTTCTTAGTCACATGTCAATAGGTATGAATTTAAATTATAGGCTTTCCTGTCTTCGTGCTTTCTTCTGCAGACTTCTGTAATTGTTCAAAGAATTGTTTGTTATTGTCAGTACGTTTCAATTTACGTACAAAACGCTCAGTGAAATCAATAGAATCAGTGAAAATGTTACGTAACTGCCATAACGATTCAAGTTCTTTCTTAGATATTAATAGTTCTTCTTTTCTTGTAGAACTGCGACCTATGTCGATGGCAGGGAATATGCGACGCTCTGCAAGTTTTCGATCGAGATGTAACTCCATATTTCCTGTTCCTTTAAATTCTTCGTAAATCATATCATCCATACGTGATCCTGTATCTACTAATGCCGTAGCAAGGATAGTCATACTTCCACCTGCTTCGATATTTCGGGCAGCACCGAAAAATGCTTTAGGCTTATGTAATGACGCTGGATCCAAACCACCTGATAGTGTACGACCACTTGGTGGGATGACGAGATTGTATGCACGTGCTAAACGTGTAATAGAATCCATTAAAATAATGACATCTTTACCAATTTCAACTAATCGTTTGGCACGTTCTAGTAATAACTCAGCCACTTTAACATGGTGTTGTGGCGGTTCATCAAATGTTGAATGTACAACTTCTGCTGATTCTACGGAGCGTTCTATGTCAGTTACTTCTTCTGGTCGTTCTCCTACCAATAGAATAAATAACTCCGCATCGGGTTTATTTGTCGCAATTGCATTGGCAATTTCTTTTAATAACGATGTTTTACCTGCTTTAGGCGGTGCGACAATCAAACCTCTTTGCCCCAGACCAATAGGCGTAATTAAATCCATGATACGTGTAGAGTAACTGTTTGAAGATGTTTCTAACATAATACGTTCTTCAGGATATAACGGTGTTAACGCTTGGAAATGCGGGCGTTTTTTTACTTCTTCTGCATTTTCATCATTTACAAAGTCAACTTGTAGTAAACCATAATACTTTTCATTATCTTTCGGCTTTCTTACTTTACCAGTTACTTTGTCACCGCGTTTAATTTCAAAACGACGAATTTGGCTAGCCGAAATGTAAATATCTTTTTCACCTTTAGAATAATTTACAGTTCTTAAAAAGCCATATCCATCTTGTTGGATATCATCTAAAATACCTTCCATGTAATAGTTACCATCTTTTTCCATTTGTGCTTCCATGATAGCTAATACAAGTTCTTTTTTATTAAGTTTACTGTAATTTGAAAGTTTAAGAGATTTAGCTTTTTGAGTGAGCTCTTTTGTAGTGTAATTTTTATATAACTCGTGGAACGATTCGTATTGAGGTGATGTTCGTTCTTTTTCAGGCATTAAATTGCACCCATTTCATAAATAAGTATTTAAATAACGAGCTATGTCCGTTATTTACTTTTCTAACTATAGCAAATTTTCTATTTAAATACAAAATGTATTTCTGTAAGCATTATACTTTTCAGATTCGAGTAAAATAGATACACATGCTAATAATTACATATTTATATCGTTCTTTAATTTTAAATGAGGAATATATCAAAATTTTACTTTTATTTAATTTTTAATGTACCCTATCGATTCTTCACGTAATACCAGTTTAAAAAGGTAATGTTTTAGAATTAAAAAAACGATGGAAGTGAGACAGAAATCGAATTTTCTAATTGAGATTTCATAGTCCTACTAGTTAACAAAGAAGCTGAGACAACTATTCTTGTCCCAGCCTCATCGCTTCTTTTTATAAATATTTATGAATACTTTTTCTAAAAAGTCATTGTGTCATAATATCGTAAAAGTATATTAGTTTGGGTAATAATCTTCCTTAGTAACTTGGTTGAAACCTAGCATTTTCGCAATTTGGTTTGAAATTAATAAACCTAAAGCGATTGAACTTGCAATTAACATACCTTCAATAAAAATTGGAGTAGCAGTTCCAAAATTGAGTTGGATTAACTTTTGTGTTGCGCGTGAAATAATACTACCTGGCACTAATGGTATTAAACCTGTTACTAAGAATGATATAACAGGCACCTTGAACTTACGCGCCAAGATTTGACTCACACAACCAAGTGCTAAACTTCCAATGAATTTTGAATAAATACTGTCTATACCAAAATACGTTTCTACTAAGTACGAAGCCATATAACCACAACAACCAGCAAGACCTGAGTAAACGAATGTACGTTTAGGGCTGTTGTATATAAAGCTGAAAGCAAATGACGTTAAAAAACTTAATACAATATGTAAAAGTAATGTCATTGCAACTAGCCTCCTCTATTTAAATAGTAATGATACAGCAAGTCCTGACCCGATAGCGAAACTGATCACGATTGCTTGTAATAATTTTGCTGTAAAAGTTAACATGTGACGACTGAATAAATCTTGTATCGCTGAAGTAATTAACACACCGGGTACGATTGGCATAATACCTGCAACTAGTACTGGAGTAAATTTCGAATCTGGGGTAAGCGCATGTCCTAATGTAACCAATACACCGATAGCAATGGCGCCTATAAAGTCAGGGATGAAGAGTACTAAAGTTTTCGTTTTTATTCCTTCTGCAATAGCGAAACCTGCCATTCCAGCGATTACTGCACTTGGCGTGTTTATCCATTCTCCACCTTGTAAATAAAGGAAACAAAATGAAATCAACCCGGCTAATAAGACTTTATATATGAAACTATACATTGGGGTCTTTTCGTCAATTTTTTTCAATATTTTCTCCGCTTCGAACGTATCAATTTCTTGGTGGATGATTCTTTTTACTACGAGATTAACTTCATATATTTTTCTTAAATCTGTTGTGTTCGCTTGAATACGTACAATCTTAGGTGCTCTACCTTCTTCTAATGAAACATTAATAATGTTACTTATAACATAAGCTTCGCAATGATAATAACCAAAATTTCTAGCCATCGAAAAGATCGTCTCTTCAACACGACTCGTTTCAGCGCCAGATTCTAGCAAAATTCGTCCTGCGAGTAATATTGTTTCAGTAATCTGCCTATATTCTTCCTCATCTATATGTTCCATTGAGACACTCCTCTTATAAAGATTCAGTTTATAAATAATGCAATATAATACTTTCATTGCATGTATGAATTTATTGTTTTTCCACATTTATTTATTGATGGTTAAATAAATATTGCTCTATAATCCGTTTTTGTCTAGTCCACCTCCGATAAAAAAACACCGCTATATTATAGCGATGTATTTATTAAAAAAATTCAACAGAAATAAATATCTTATTTCTATTAATACAAATATAATATTAAAATATTTGCATTAAAAATATACCATAAATTAATTTTTTTGACTAGATAAATTAATGCATAAAAAAGAAGGGTGCTACCCCTTCTCTTTTATTATTTGTAATAACCAGCGATTGATTTGATTTCTAAGAATCCCTCGATTCCGTAATCGCCCCATTCACGACCTAGACCAGATTGTTTATAACCACCGAATGGTAAGTCTGGTTTACGTCCTGCTTCGTTAATTTCTACTGTTCCAGCTTCGATAGAACGTGCAACTTTATGCAATGTTTCTTTATCTTTACCGAATACATAACCTGCTAGTCCATATTTAGTATCGTTAGCAATCTTAATAGCTTCATCCACATCATTGTATGTGATGATAGACATTACTGGACCAAATATTTCTTCTTGAGCAATAGTCATGCTATTTTCAACGTTATTAAAGATTGTTGGGCGAGCGAAATAACCTTTATCTAATCCTTCAGGTTTACCAGGGCCACCGAAGAATAATTCGGCACCTTCTTCTACACCTTTATCAATATATGATTGAACTTGGTCATATTGTTTTTTACTAATAATAGGACCAACTTCTGTGCCTTCTTCACGAGGGTCTCCAACTTTAACTTTACTAAATTGTTCTTTAACTGCTGTTAAGAAATCTTGTTTCATGCTTTCAGGTACTAATGTTCTCGTACCTGCTGTACAAACTTGCCCCGTATTGTTTACAACTTTACTTGTAGCTGCTTTTGCTGCTTCTTCAACATCTGCATCATCTAAAATAACATAAGGTGATTTACCACCTAATTCAAGTGATACTTTTTTGAAATCTTCAGCAGCTTTTTGCATGATTTTTGATCCTGTAGGGCCTGAACCAGTGAATGACATCATTCTAACTTTAGGATGTTCACTTAATGGATTTCCTACTCCAGCGCCGTCACCATTTACTAGGTTAAACACACCTTTAGGTACGCCTACTTTGTCAAAGATTTCAGCTAAAATAATAGCTGCAAATGGTGTTTCTTCTGAAGGTTTTAATACTACTGGACTACCTGCTGCAAATGCAGCTGCTAGTTTTAATGAAGTTTGGTTCGTAGGGAAGTTCCAAGGCGTAACAAGTCCTGCTACACCGATTGCTTCTTTAACTACTAAATCGTCTCCACGTCTTTCTTCAAATTCCATGTCATTTAAAGCATCTCTTGCAGCTGTGAAATGATTTAAGCCCATTTGATAGTGGACATTTTCAGAAACTGACAATGGTGCACCTAACTCATCTGTAATTGCTTCTATAATATCTTGCTTTCTATTCTCATATTCTTTAACAATCTTATCTAGTAAATCTTGTCTTTCTTTGACACTTGTATTTCTAAACTCTACATAAACTCTATCTGCAGCTTCTACAGCTTTATTTACATCGTCTTCGTTACCTTTAGCAATTGTGCCTGCCACTTCTTCGGTAGCTGGGTTGATAACATCTAAAGTTTCTCCACTAGCGCTTTCTACCCATTCACCATCAATATATTGTTTAGTGAAATTTCTCATCGTACATTCACTCCTTTTGTCTATATCGTTACTTTTATTCTAACCTATCAATTTTATATTTAAACTTTTCTGCTCATGCAAACATTGTGAATCCCTTTACATGACTGTATTTGCAGTGTTTCAACATATAGTTAATGAAAAAAATCCATCTCATCTATGAGCTGAATATTAAGTTCCAATACAAAAGAGGCAGACCATAACAAAGTACTAATATGGCCTACCTTACAATAAAACAATATATTTAGTTTTCTTCCAAATCCAAATGATCGTGTGCCCAGTCTTCAATTGGAACGAGCGCCTCAGCTAATGCATAACCTTTGTCAGTTAATTGATACGAAATGTTCAATGGACTTTTAGAAATAATCTTCTTTTCAACGAGTCCCCATTCACTAAGTTCAGTCAACTTGAGACTAAGTGCACGTGGCGTTATTGTTTTTAAATCACGTTTCATATCTGAAAAATGCGCAGATCTTTCTGTACATCTAGATAAATAATTTATGATAAGACCGTTCCAACTTCTCCCTAAAATTTTAAAGGTCTTTTCTAGATAAGGGCAAACCTCCATGGTAATCACCTCATATCACTATAATTTTTAAGATACATGTATCTTAACTAGAGTATACTTATTATACCATAGATTTTAAATTTCTTCTGTCCAAATATCTGCGCCTAATCCATTTAATGTGTCAACAATATTTGCATAGCCTCTATGGATATATTTAACGTTATGAATCGTCGTTACGCCTTCAGCTAGTAATCCAGCGACAATTAAGCATGCACCAGCACGTAAGTCACTTGCATACACATCAGTACCTGTTAGTGTAGAAGGTTTAACTGTTGCAGTGCCTTGATCAGCCTCAATATTTGCACCCATATTTTTTAATTCATCCACGTGTTTGAAACGTGCAGGATAGATTGTATCTGTTACAAATGAAACACCATCTGCTTTGAATAATAATGGTGTAATCGGTTGTTGTAAGTCTGTAGCAAAGCCAGGATAAACTAGCGTTTTGATGTCAACACTGTTGAACGCATCACTTTTATTTATTACAGCATAGTCTTCTCCGACTTCTAAATCTACACCGAGTTCTTTTAGTTTAACGATTAGTGATTCTACGTGCGTAGGTATAATATTATTGATTCGCATTTGTTCGCCACTTGCTGCAGCAATACACATATAAGTTCCTACTTCTATACGATCAGGAATAACTTGGTGTCTAGAACCATGTAAACGATCAACGCCATTAATCTTAATTGTTGATGTTCCTGCACCTTTAATATCGGCACCTAAACTAGATAAGAAGTTAGCAACGTCTACCACTTCAGGTTCTTTTGCTGCATTTTCTAATTTAGTTTGTCCTTCAGCGCGAACTGCAGCTAACATGATGTTAATCGTTGCACCAACACTTACAATATCTAAATAAATGTTAGCGCCTGTTAACTTTTCTGCTTCAATTTTCATTGAAGAGTCACTTGATTCATCAATTGTGGCACCCAATGCTTTGAAACCTTTGATATGTTGATCAATTGGTCTTGGTCCTAATTGACAGCCACCTGGAAGGCCAATCACACATTTCTTAAATCGACCTAACAATGCGCCCATCATATAATAAGATGCACGCAATGATTCTACTTTATTATTAGGCAATGAAGTATTTTCAATTTGAGTTGGATCCACATTAAGCGTTGTTCCATCTAAATCAGTTTTAATATTCAAATCACCTAATAGACTTACTAAAGTTTCTACATCTGAAATTTGTGGTAACCCATCAATAGTCACTTGTTCTTCTGCTAAAATTGTTGCTGGAATAATTGCTACTGCACTATTCTTTGCCCCATGGATATCCACATTACCGTTAAGTGTTTGACCACCTCTAATTTTAATCACTTCTTGAACCATTCGTTTTGTTCTCCTTTACCTATCATTCGATTTTCTATTTTATAATACGTATGAATTATAAATTATATCGATTCGCTTTGTAAAACATATGGTATTTTGTTTTGTAACGATCAATATAAAGCTTTATGTAAATTGATATATTTATCTACTTACTTTTCCCAATGGAGCATAAATTAAATCATAAATTTATGTTTTTTCCATACAACATTTATGTAATACATCAGAGTTTAAAAATTTAAATAGTGATTAGTATAAAATATTGAAATTTATAAAATAAACCATCCACTAATGTATAAATTTTGTAAGTATAATTTTGAATAAAGACTACCTATAAAATAAAAAACCGATGTCATCTTTATATAATAGATAACATCGGTTTGATTTAAAGTTTGAAATTTATTTTGCTTGGTTTGAAGTACCAAATTCTTTAATTTTTCCAATAACTGTTGCTTTAATCGCTTCACGTGCAGGACCTAAATATTTACGAGGATCGTACATATCTTGATCTTTATTTAATGTTTCACGTACTGCTTTTGCTGAAGCAATTTGATTTTCAGTGTTTACGTTAATTTTAGCTGTACCGTATGGAATAGCTCTTTGAATATCTTTCGTTGGGATACCAGTTCCACCATGTAATACAAGTGGTAAACCAGTTGATGCACCAATTTCTTCCATTTCTTTAAATCCTAATTTAGGTTCGCCTTTATATGGTCCATGTACTGAACCTAATGCAGGTGCTAATGTATCGATTCCTGTTCTTTCAACAAGTTCTTGACATTCTTTTGGATCAGCGTAAATTACACCATCTGCAACGACGTCATCTTCTTGTCCACCAACTGTACCTAATTCAGCCTCAACTGAAACACCGTTTGCATGTGCATATTCTACCACTTTTGAAGTGATTTCAATATTGTCTTCAAATGGTTCATGAGAAGCATCAATCATAACTGAAGTGAATCCAGCGTCGATTGCTTCTTTACATTTTTCGAAACTAGAACCATGGTCTAAGTGGATTGCAACTGGAATAGTGATTTCTTTATCATGCATTAATCCTTCAACCATTTTAACAACTGTGTAGAAACCACCCATGTAACGAGCAGCACCTTCTGATACACCTAAGATAACTGGCGCATTTTCTTCTTGTGAAGCTTCTAAAATTGCTTGTGTAAATTCTAGGTTATTTAAGTTATATTGACCAACTGCATAACCGTTTTCTTTTGCATCTATTAACATTTCTTTCATTGAAACTAAAGGCATGAAAGTTCCTCCTTGGTGCATTATGCACATAATTTTACAAAATCATTATACCAAATTAATAAACTTTTTGCATTATTCAGTATCTTTGAAAGCGTTTTTAATTTTACTGTTGTCTTTATCTTTATTTCAGAAACATGCATAATATTGCAATCGACACGTACGTTTTTTACAATAGATAAATGTAGGAATGGAGGTAAACGATGTCGAAAATATTAACTACTCAATTAACCGGTATTTTTAACCGTATAGAAGATCAAAGTATAGATGTTCAAATGGCGAGTCAATGTCTGATTCAGGCTATCGGCGGTGAAGGTCATGTTTATATTAAAGGTTATGACGATTTAAAGTTTTATGAATCTTATATACTCAACAGCAAAGAACAACTAAAATCTAGTAAAGCACTTGAAACATTATCTGATTTCCACCAATTAGACACGACTGATCGTGTATTATTATTTGCACCATTTTACACTGAGCAGGTAGAAGAAGATGTTAATGCTTTAATTAAAGAAGACACTGATTTTGTTCTCATATGTAATAAACCTAAAAATATTGAATTTCCGGATCACTTATTCCACTTCGTCAACTTAAGTTCACCAAGACCTATCGTATTTACAGAAGATTACGATAAAGTAGTGGAACCACACCCTATCGCTTTTCATTATATTTATTACGAAATCTACACACAAATGGTAGAGATGATTCGAGATTTAGATTTGTAATACACGTGTATATTGAACTAACCTCTTATTTATTTTGAAAAACAAAAAACGATGATTTCTACATTTCTCAGTAGAAATCATCGTTTTTATTATAAGCTAGTATTTCAAATCTAATTAATTCAAAATAACTATTTTTGTTTGTTCATTGCCGCTTCAACGAATGCTTTAAAGATTGGTTGAGGTCGTTGCGGTCTTGATAAAAATTCAGGATGGAATTGACATGCCACAAAGAAATCATTTTTAGGTATTTCAATCATTTCCACTAATCGGCCATCCGGACTTGTTCCTGAAAAGACCATTCCATTAGATTCTAACTTTTCTCTATATTCATTATTGAATTCATAACGATGGCGGTGTCTTTCTTCAATATCTAATTTGTTGTAGATGTTATAAGCTAAAGTATCTTCTTTAATATGACATGGATAAAGACCTAATCTTAAAGTCCCGCCTAAATCTTCAATATCTTTCTGCTCTGGCAATAAGTCAATAATTGGGTAAGGCGTATTTGGGTCTAATTCTGCTGAGTGGGCATTTTCTAAACCAAGTACATTTCTTGCGTACTCAACTGTCGCTAGTTGCATGCCTAGACAAATACCAAAGAATGGCACATTATTTTCACGTGCATATTTTATCGCTGATATTTTCCCTTCACTTGCACGGAAACCAAAGCCACCAGGCACTAAAACGCCATCAACATCTGCTAAATATTCAGCAACATTATCATCTGTTACTTCACTCGAATCAATCCATTTAACTTCAACATCTTTTTTGAATGGATAACCCGCATGCTTTAACGATTCAACAACTGATAAATAAGCATCTTGTAGGCTTACATATTTACCTACTAATCCTATCTTAATCGTGCCATCTAAATTGTTTACTGTATCTAATAAGTTTTCCCAATCATCTAATTGTGTATCGTACTTCGGATTTAACGCTAGTCTTTCGATAACAATATCATCCATATCTTGTTTACTTAATTGTAATGGAATTTCATATAATGATTCAGCGTCACGACATTCAATAACGCTCTCTTTATTAATGTCACAGAATAAAGCAATCTTATCTTTTAAATCGGCAGTCATTTCATACTCTGTACGCACAACGATGAGATCTGGTTGAATACCTAAACCACGTAGCTCTTTCACACTGTGTTGTGTTGGTTTCGTCTTCATTTCACCAGCAGCTTTAATATATGGTAATAACGTACAGTGTAAGTACATCACATTGTCGCGCCCTAAATCGCTACGTATCTGTCTAATCGCCTCGATAAATGGTAATGATTCAATGTCACCTGTAGTTCCACCGATTTCAGTAATAACCACATCAGCGTTTGTACTCTCACCAGCAAGTAATAAACGTTCTTTAATTTCATTTGTGATATGAGGGATAACTTGAACTGTACCACCTAGATAATCGCCACGACGTTCTTTTTTCAACACGTGTGAATAAACTTTACCCGCTGTTACGTTTGAATATTTGTTCAAATTAATGTCGATAAATCTTTCATAATGTCCTAAATCTAAGTCTGTTTCTGCACCATCATCGGTTACGAATACCTCACCATGTTGGTAGGGGCTCATCGTTCCCGGGTCAACATTTAAATAAGGGTCGAACTTTTGAATAGTTACCTTTAATCCTCTATCTTTTAATAATCTACCTAAAGATGCAGCAGTAATACCTTTTCCTAAGGAAGATACAACCCCACCTGTTACAAAAATAAATTTTGTCATAATATGCCTCCTATAAATAAAAACAAAAAGTTAAACTATTACTATAATCATGATTGGAATTTCTTTTAAACTGAAAATTAACATTTACTCTAAAACCCAAACGCTTTTACAAACGCATTTTGAATAATGAAATGCATATCGAAAAAATTGACGCTAGGTGCTTTTCAATAATTTATAAAATACATACATATTTACCAATGTTTTTTGTTATAAAATAAAAAAATCGCTCCCTCTCACATCATAGTAAGGGGGAGCGTATATGTTTTATACACGTCGTCCTAATTAAAGGAGCCCGAATAAAATTCTATCACTTTCACAAGAAAAGTCAATTAAATGATTATATTTATTTTATGATTTATTCTTGCTTAGAATCTTCTTCTTCCTCTTCATAATCATCTTCTTCAAGATCGTCTTCGTCCTCTTCGTCATCTTCATCGATAACGATATCTGATTCATCAATTTCCTCTTCGACTTGATCCACTTTGTTTTCTTCTGGATCTTCCGGGTCATTTAAAGTTTCTTGGTCTTCTGTAACTTTAGGTATATCATCATCTTCATCATTATCATCTTCACCAAGTAACTTTAAGTTCTTATCTTCCTCGTCTTCGTCATCAAGAATATCAAACTTCTGAATTGTTGGTGCAATCTTCTCTTCAATATCGTCAACTGAATACCAGTCGCGTAATCCCCAAATATTCTCACCAACGTTTAAGAAACGACCATCTGTATTTAAGTCCGTATAGAACTGTACGATACGATCTTCAATTTCATCATCATTATAATGTCCAATAGCTTTAAACTCATCAATAATATCATATAAATTCATTGTATCGCCTTTTTCATGCAACAAAGTATAGGCCATATCAATAAAAGATTTTTCATCAACCATTTCTTTTGTATAATCTTGAATTTTCATATCAACTATTCTTCCTTTCAATGGCATTTATCCCATTCAGATCTTTTATCTTAAGTCATCATAACAAATCTAAATTATAAATGACAATGTGCAATTTATCAATGTCAATTAATAATTTATATATTTTTCAAAAACGACAAAGTCATCGGCAGCATCGATTTCTACGAAGTTACTATTCATACATAACGGTTTTAATTCATTATTTTCACCGTATAATGTAATTGAAAGTTTATTAACGTCTTTAAAGTGCTTTCTAACATAAGTCGAAAGTTGTCTTAAAGCGCTCTCAGCAATCCCTTTGTTTCGCTGGTCTTTATTTACTTCTACTTTTGAAATATTCATGCGTTGTTCATGTTGTTCTACAGCGATAAAACCAACTTTTTCATTATCTTTAATCAAATCTATAATATAAATATCATAAGGTGTTGCTTCCTCATTGGGCATAAGCTTTAATGACGATACATATTTAGAATCTAAATCTAAGTAGTAAAGTCTTTCTTTACCTAATGGCCCCTCTTCCTTGGTTGCCGTATGCATAAAACCTGCGCGTTCATAAACGTTCCATGCACCAGTATTTTCAGCGTCTACGACAAGATAAAGGTGGTTAAAATCTGGGAACAAAGCTTGAACATATTGAGGTAAATACATCATCATCTTTGTTCCATACCCATGACCTTGGTATTTTTCATTTACAGATAAAGAACGCACATACACGACATGATTAGGCGTTTCATAACCTTCATGTTGATAATGTTTATGTAGTACAAAGAAACCTACAACTTCCCCTTGGTCGTTTAAGGCAACATTTGGAATTCTATTTTCATCATTTAATGCATCATCTAGTACATCTTTTGGCAACGAAGAGTAAATCTGTTGACGTTCATTAAGTTTAAATCCCAATAACGCTTCTTTAAAATTTTCCTCATATGGTTGAACTGTTATATCTTCGAATTGTTTTTTTATCAACATCGTCAATCCCCTAGTTTAATTTAATAATCTATCAATACCCCAAGTTATCATAAATATTCCATTTATTAAGCATCATTAATTTAAAAAGCAATTCATTAACCAGTTCACTTCATACTTATCTTTAACTTGTCCATGCATCGCATTAAAGAAAGTTTTTTCAAGTGGCATGTGTGGATCGCCCGCTTCACTTAATGCTTCATACGTTTGCTTTTGTTCATCTAAGTTATCAAATGTTAAAATCACATTCGTATTGTCATTACTCCATTCACGTCCATATGTACTTGAAATGTGAATAACGATTGTTTCATTTACATGTAATTCAGCATGTAATAAATGACCATTCGTTTCGTTTAATTTCTTTATTTCCCCGCCAAACGCATTTTTATAAAAATTAACAGCTTCCTCTACATCGTTCACTTTAATAAATGGACTTAATTGAATCATTTACCTATCGCTCCCTTTACAATTTCGTGTTGATTTTTCTCTATTTTATTATATTATTAGATGTAATGTAAAATCATTCTAGGAGGCTATCAAATGAAAATTGGTGTCGATGCTGGTGGAACGCTTATTAAAATTGTTAAAGAACATAATGGTGAACGCCAGTATGAAACTATGCTTACGACTGAAATAGATAAAGTTATCAACTGGTTGAACCAACAACAATGTGAAGATATTAACTTAACAGGTGGGCAAGCCGCTTCAATTAGTAGCAAACTTGATTGTGCATCCAATGTTCACGTCGAGTTTGACGCATCATCAAAAGGGTTAGAAATGTTGTTAAACGAACAAGGTCATCATTTAACTGATTACATATTTGCAAATGTAGGAACAGGGACATCACTACATTATACAGATGGTAAATCTCAGCAACGTGTAGGCGGCGTTGGTACTGGTGGAGGTATGATTCAAGGGTTAGGTTATTTATTAACTGGAATTGATGATTACACACAATTGACGAACCTCGCACAACAAGGCGATCGTGAAATTATAGATTTAAAGGTTAAACATGTATATCAAGGTAGTGAGCCACCTATCTCTGGGGATTTAACTGCCGCAAACTTTGGACATGTATTACATCATTTAGATAAAACTTTCACTGATGCAGATAAATTAGCCTCAGTTATCGGTGTCGTCGGTGAAGTTGTTACGACGATGGCAATTACATTAGCAAGAGAGTATCAAACGAAAAATGTAGCCTATATCGGTTCATCTTTTAGCAACAACCAATTATTACGTGAAGTCGTTGAAAATTATACAGTGTTACGCGGTTTTACACCATACTATATCGAACATGGCGCATTCTCAGGTGCACTAGGCTCTATACATCTATCTAAATAATTAATATAAAAAGCCACCTCACAAGATTAATGAAACTTGTAAGGTGGTTTTTCTAAATTCCCAAATTCTTTTTGTTTAATTATAGCTTCAAATTACAATCGCTTTTTTATTAAAACGTAAGTTGATCAGCTAACTTTTGCGCCGATACTACTGTCCCAATAACGCCTGGTTTCAAATCAATGGCTACTGCTTTATCATCATCTCTTAAGTTATCAAGCCATTCACCGAAAACTTCGCCTTCAACTTCTATTAAATCACATTCTTCAAAGTCTGCGTTTCGTACTTTTTCAGCTCTACTTTTAATACTCCAAACAGGCATAATTTGTGGACGTTGATGTGTTTCATCGCTAATCATAATGAATTGGTTTTGATTTTTGTTAGTTAAACCAAATACTAAATCATCTTTAGCTACATCTTTGACAAACTCTTTCACACGAACATTATCTAAATCTGACATAAGTTCATTTGTCGCTTTATAAATATTAATAAATTCCCCGTCATTTTTTGATGTTGGATTCATTAAAATCTCTTCATCTTTTGTGAAGAAATCATCTAGCTCATACGTCACAAAGCGATCGACATCTAGTCTTTTAATCTTGTCGACGTCCACATCTTCTTGTTCTAAATATGTTTTTGCCATTGTTTTGTCTGACCATGCTATAACAACGTTTTTCCCATCACGTTCAACTCGCACGAGCTCTTTAGATTTTACTGCTACATAAAAAACTTCATTCACTAAAATATCTTTGAAAAATGAACTTTCTTTGTAAGACATGTTTACACCTTCTATTCATTTTTAAATTTGCTTACATTGAAAATATAAACGACACAACTATACGCGTCAATTAGTGATTTACTGTATTCATTTATTTTTTAAATTACTTTAATTGTTAATTATTTACAATTAAATAGATATTACTTGTTATTTGCATTTAATTCTTTTAAAAATTGTCTTTCTAACTTTTCTACCTCTGCTTGATTTTCAGCATGCCATATACAACCAAAACGCGATTTAACATCATCATCTTTATACCAATCACCGTCATAATAAGACAGAGGTAACAATACACCTCGTGCGACATATTTCTTTATTGTATTGAAGAAATGCGTGTTATCACAAGGTGCGATATAACTGTAAAACTTATGGAAACCTTGAGTTAATAACGGCTCTAATAAGAGCATACTCGTTGAACCATTTTGTCTGAAATTTAAATCGATTGCAAAGATATCCCCATTTTTATCTAATAGCAAGTCAAAGCCTGCAACACCAAAGTAACCTTTAGAAACGCCAATTTCCATAATTTCTCTACCAGCTTGAATAACTTTTTCAGGAACATCTATAGAATTGTGATTGCCGTTATAATGTCCATATTTGTCAGTGAGTTGCTCAGAAGTTCCGATGTATTGTATGCCTCTTTGCTCAGAGTATGCAAATTGTACACAGTAATTTGCTACCGCTTCAATCATTTGTTCAATAATCATCGTTTGGGTTGCATCTTCAGCTTTCTTAATACGTGCTTTAGCCTTTGCTAAATCTGTGTTGTTGTAACAAATCATCACACCATAACCACCTGCTGTTGGTAATTCATCGCCAGGTTTTAAAACGAAAGGAAAGTCCCATTCCTTAATTTTTGTTTCGAATTCCTCCATCTTTACGATTTCTCTTTTAGGTAAATGCTTAAAATTCGTCCACTCTGGTATGCGTGATTTATTATTTAACGCAACAAAAATGTCCTTGTCTAATGCGTAATGTTTTTTATTCACGACCGATTCTTCATGTATATATTGGAAATATATTTTTTTATTTTGAGTGTGTGCAATATCTTTAAGCAAACGTTCATATGTTTGTCGATCTTCAAATGAATAAATATTTTCAGGCATATCTTTACCTATCATTTCAAATAATTGTTGGATTTTATCTGTCACACTTGCTTTATGCACAATGACGGGTAGTTGGTTTGCAATGATTAATTCACGTGCTGTTAAAAAATTAGACTGATGTTCCTCAGCTTCCAACCATGGATTCGCTAAATAAGACGGACGAGAAGAATAAACTACATTTGAATCATACAAATCACTCAATGATAATTTTGGTTGTAGTGTTTTAGGGCTACTCATTTTTTGTGCTCCTTCGTATATTTATATTGATCGACAATTTCATCGAACAATGGTTTATTTATTATTAGTTCAAGACCCATTAATGCCAGTATTTTTGAACCTCTGATTAATGCTTGATCTCCTTGATGACTTGCTGCAGCTTCACGGAACCTATGTGTGTGACCTACTAAATTTCTAGAACCTATTTTGATATGCGGATGAATTGTTGGAACAACATGACTTACATTACCTGTATCCGTTGAGCCATAACCAAAGTCATCATGACTTACATTTTCACCTAAGTCAGTCGCAAATTTTTCGAATAGTTCATCCAGTTTAGGTGTTTTAATAAATTCGTTGACTCCATTTTGAATAGGACCAAATTCGTAATCACAACCGGTTTGAATCGCTGCACCTTTGGCGATTTGACTTACTTTCGTTGTTAAAATATCTAACGCTTTACGCGATGTTGCTCTAGTATAAAAACGTGCATGTGTATAATCAGGAATAATATTTGCTGCTTGACCACCATCCAATATTACGCCGTGAACACGTTCAGTGCGTTTAATATGCTGTCGTAGTTGGGCAACACCATTAAAGTACGAAATCATTGCATCTAATGCGTTTTTTGCTTCATCCGCATTTTCAGAAGCATGTGCGCTCTTACCATAAAATTTAATATCTAACACATCTACAGCTAATGTATTGATAGTAGGATAAGTTTCATTACCTGGATGTACCATTAAAGCGATATCCAAGTCGTCAATGACCCCTTCTTTAACATATGATGCTTTGGCACTCCCATTTTCACCGCCTTCTTCTGCTGGGCAACCTAAGACAATGACTTCACCACCGATTTGGTCTATATGTTGTTTTAAAGCTATACCTGCTAATACACTCGCAGTTCCTATAATATTGTGGCCACATGCATGTCCTAAACCAGGTAAAGCATCATATTCAGCTAAATAACCAATAGTTGGCCCCGGTAGTTCAGAATCATAACGCGCTATAAAACCTGTTCCGTGACCAGCAATATCTGTTTCAACTTTAAAATCTTGCTCTATTAATTGATCAATTAATGTACGTGATGCAAATATTTCTTCGTTACCTAACTCTGGACGTTGATGAATTAAATGACTAATATCAATATATTTATGTTTTTCACTTTCTATATAATCTAAAATACTTTGTTTTTCATTCATATTTGCAAAACTGCCTCCCCACAATCATACAACTTCTGTTACATCAATCGCTTTTACTTAATTTCCCTATATTTTTTGTATGAATTATAAATATAATTTTTGTGATTACCATTTATTTTATACGGTGAAGTTCAATCTGTCATTAATTTTTCAGAAATTTTAAAATTTTAATACTAATATACATATCATATCGACATTGTTGTGAAATTGTAAATAATTCATATGCTTGTTACAATTATGGTAATTAAATGACTAGGAGGATATTGTTATGCCAAAAATGAATGTTGAAAGTTTTAATTTAGACCATACAAAAGTAGTTGCACCGTTTGTACGTCTAGCTGGGAAAATGGAAGGTGCAAATGGAGATGTTATTCATAAATACGATATCCGTTTCAAACAGCCAAATAAAGAACATATGGAAATGCCTGGATTACATTCTTTAGAGCATTTAATGGCTGAAAATATTAGAAACCATTCAGATAAAATTGTAGATATTAGCCCTATGGGTTGCCAAACAGGTTTTTATGTATCTTTCATTAACCATGATGATTATGAAGATGTGTTAAATATAATTGAACAAACTTTACAAGATGTCTTAAATGCAGAAGAAGTACCAGCTTGTAATGAAGTTCAATGTGGATGGGCAGCAAGTCATTCATTAGAAGGTGCAAAAGAAATCGCACAAGCTTTCTTAGATAAAAAAGCACAATGGGACGACATTTACGGCGAAGGTAAATAATAACTTATATCCCAATATTTAAAAGCCCCACTGATAGATTTCAATAAATACTATCAGTGGGGTTTATTTTTATAGCATTTTCCCATAGAAAAAATAATTATAATTTATGAATTATTCTAATTAATACAAATTGTAATGGTAACCTCGCATATAATAACCACGCAGGTAATTGCTTACCACCTAAAGGTATATTTTTTCGTGCCATATATACATTTGCAGGTAATACTGCCCATAGAAATGCACTTATTGCTCTTTTTAAACAAGTTGTAGGGCGTTGTTTTATCAATAATCCCCCGAAGATGATTTCAATTACACCTGTGATGAGTACCGCTGTTTTACGTAAAGGTAAATAGTCAGGAACAATCTTTCTAAAGCTAGGTTCATCTTTAAAATGTAACACCCCTGCTATCGTAAACATTAAGCCGAGCAATATTCTAATTAAATGTTTCACTTTTCAATACCCATTTCCTTTAAGTAACTTCTACCAAACTTTGGTAATGGTACATCAAAGTTATCTGCAATTGTGGCACCAATAGAACTGAATGTATTATCTGTTGTTAAGCCATGATATTCATTAATCTTAGGGCTGAACATTAACACTGGAATATATTCACGTGTATGATCTGTTCTTTCTGCTGTTGGATCATTACCGTGATCGGCTGTAATAATTACGAGATCGTCCTCTTGTAAGTGATCTATTAATTCTGGTAAACGCTCATCAAAGTCTTTAAGTGCTTGTGCATAACCTGCTTTATCTCTACGGTGTCCATATTGCGCATCAAAATCAACAAGATTTAAAAAGCTTAAGCCTTTAAAATCTCGTTTGACAGTATCGATTAATTTATCCATACCGTCCATGTTATTTTTAGTACGAACCGCTTCAGTAATACCTTCTCCATCATAAATATCATTAATCTTACCTAAAGCAATCACATCATAATCATGATCTTTAAGTTCATTCATGACCGTTCTACCGAAAGGCTTTAATGCATAATCATGACGGTTTGGTGTACGTGTAAAGTTACCAGGTTCCCCGACATAAGGGCGTGCAATAATACGACCAATTAAATATTCTGGATCTTTCGTTAGTTCTCGAACCTTTTCACATATATCATATAATTCTTCTAAAGGTATAATATCTTCATGCGCTGCAATCTGTAATACTGGATCAGCAGAAGTGTAGACGATTAAATCACCTGTTTTCATTTGATGTTCGCCCCACTCATCAATGATCTGAGTACCAGAGGCCGGTCGATTCGCTACGACCTTTCTTCCTGTAATGCTTTCAATTTCTTTAACTAATTTCTCAGGAAAACCTTCAGGATACACTTTAAATGGTTGCATGATATTTAATCCCATTATTTCCCAATGACCTGTCATCGTATCTTTACCTACAGAAGCTTCACTCATTTTCGTGTAAAACGCATGAGGTGTATCTACTTGTTCTATGACAGGAAGTGGCTCTATATTACCTAGGCCTAGATTTTGTAAGTTTGGTAATGATTGTTCAAAACCTTCTAACGTATGCTTTAATGTATGACTTCCTTCATCATTAAACGCTTTCGCATCAGGCCCTTCACCTATTCCTACTGAATCCATTACGATTAAATGTACTCTATTAAATGGTTGAGTCATTTGATTCACTCCTATTCTGTTATCACTTTATGAATCAATGGTAATGTTTGTCCTGATTCACTTATCGTGATATTGTCATATAATTTCTCTTTGACTTGCTCAATATCCTGTGAATTGCTATGGATTGTTAATAAGGATTCACCTTGTTGTACTTTGTCTCCTACCTTTTTATGCAAAATGAGACCCACACTTAAATCAATCTCATCATCTTTTGTTTGACGTCCAGCACCTAACATCATTGATGCAACACCAATTTCATTGGCAATCATTTCAGTTACGATGCCTGAAGTCTGTGCTGGAAGTTCTATTTGATATTGTGCCTGAGGTAGTTTAGATGTATCTTCAACGACCGAACCGTCGCCACCTTGATTTTCTAAAAATACTTTAAAACGGTCTAACGCCGAACCATCATCAATCGCTTTTTGTAAAATTTGTTTAGCTTCGTCTATACTTTCAGCTTTACCACCAAATACAACCATTTGAGCACCTAAAGTTAGTACGAGTTCTGTGAGATCTTCTGGACCCCGACCTTGTAATGTTTCGATGGCTTCTTTCACTTCTAGTGCATTACCAATAGCGTAGCCAAGCGGTTGACTCATATCTGAAATAATAGCCATCGTTTTTCTACCTACGTTATTTCCTATTCGCACCATAGCATGTGCCAACGCTTCAGCCTCTTCAATTGTCTTCATAAAAGCCCCATTACCTGTTTTAACATCTAGCACAATAGCATCTGCGCCAGCAGCTATTTTCTTACTCATAATGGATGAAGCAATTAACGGTATGGAATTAACAGTTCCTGTAACATCACGTAAACTATAGAGCTTTTTATCTGCTGGTGTTAAATTTCCAGTTTGACCAATTACTGCTAATTTATCTTCATTTACCAGTTTAATAAACTGATCTTCTTCTATTTCAACATGAAAACCTGAAACTGATTCTAATTTATCAATCGTACCACCCGTATGACCGAGACCTCGCCCGCTCATCTTAGCTACTGGAACGCCAACAGAAGCTACTAATGGTGCTAATACTAATGTCGTTGTATCGCCCACACCTCCTGTTGAATGTTTATCTACTTTAATTCCTTCAATACGTGAAAGATTAATGACATCACCCGATTGAACCATAGCCATTGTTAGTGCTGCACGTTCTTCATCGTTCATATCTTGGAAAAATATCGCCATCGCTAAACTGGATGCTTGATAGTCAGGTATCTCACCCTTCGTATAGCCTTTGATAAAAAATTCAATTTCTGATGTCGTTAAAGCTTCTCCATTGCGTTTTTTCTCAATTAAATCAACCATTCGCATAAGTTACGACCTCCTATGTCTTTGACTTAAAACACTTATGCATATTACTGCTTATCAAATATTTATTTCTTAATAATCTGAATTACTTTCCAAACCTTGGATGATTTGTACGCCTGCGCTTGCACCAATTCTTGTAGCGCCTGCCTCTAACATTTTATTGAAATCTTCTAAGTTTCTTACTCCACCAGAAGCTTTGACTTCTAAATCATCACCTACAGTTTCTTTCATAAGTTTAACGTCTTCAGCTGTGGCACCACCGCCAGCAAAACCAGTTGAAGTTTTAACGAAATGTGCACCTGCTGCTTTACTCAATTCACTCGCTTTAACCTTTTCCTCATCAGTTAATAGACATGTTTCTATAATTACTTTAACTGTATGTTGTTGAGCAGCCTTTACAACAGCTTCGATATCAGATTGAACATCATCATAACGGCCATCTTTAAGTGCACCGATATTGATTACCATATCGATTTCTGATGCGCCATTTTTGATTGCATTTTCCGTTTCAAAACGCTTAACTTCAGTTGTCGTAGCACCTAATGGAAAGCCGATCACTGTACATACCAATACATCACTATCTTGTAACTTTTCAGCAGCATATGCCACATGGCTCGGATTTAAGCATACTGATTTAAAGTGATACTGTTTCGCTTCTTCGATAATCTTATCCACCTGTTCTCTTGTAGAATCAGGTTTTAATAAAGTGTGATCGATATATTGTGCATAGTTCATAATGCATCCTCCTAAAAATTATTTGACTCATTTAAATATGGGACAGAACTGAAATTATTCCATAACGTTCACACACGTCTCTAGATAAAACGCATGCCCTTTTCTCCTATACTACAAAAATTCGCAAAAATAATAAACAAATGTTATCTTTATTTTGATAAAGAATTTAAAGGAGAAGATGACTATGACAAACGGTACACCTCATATTCAACCTAAAGAGTCAAAAATTGCCAAAACGGTATTAATGCCTGGCGATCCGCTACGTGCCAAATACATTGCTGACAATTATTTAGAAGATGTTGAGCAATTTAACGAAGTAAGAAATATGTTTGGTTATACTGGTACATATAAAGGTAAGGAAATCTCAGTAATGGGCTCAGGCATGGGTATACCGAGCATCGGTATTTATTCATATGAGCTATATAATTTCTTTGATGTTGAAACAATTATTCGTATTGGTTCATGCGGAGCTTTACAAGAAAATGTTAATTTATATGACATTATTATTGCTCAAGGAGCTTCAACAAATTCAAATTATGTAGAACAATTCAATATTCCAGGTCATTATGCACCGTTAGCTGACTTTGATTTAATGTTAAAAGCTAAACAAAAAGCAGACGAAATTGGTGCTACAACACACGTTGGTAATATTTTATCTTCAGATACTTTCTATAATGCAGATGAAACATTTAACGACCAATGGCGTCGTATGGGAATTTTAGGTATAGAAATGGAGTCAGCTGGTTTATATTTAAATGCAACTTATGCTAATAAAAAGGCATTAGGCGTATTTACTGTAAGTGATCATATATTAAGAGATGAAGCTACAACACCAGAAGAACGTCAAAATGCATTTACTCAAATGATGGAAATTGCATTAGAAATTGCTGAATAAGTTAACATTACTAGAGCCCTTCAAAAGTCTACTCATAGAATAGACTTTTGAAGGGCTCATTTTATTTGTTATATATTAATTCCTCAAAGGCTGAGGTACTCTATTTAACATTTCTTACGCTAAATAAGATTTTAACATCCAGTTATGTTTGTCGATATCTGTTTTCATACCGATAAACATATCTTCCGTTACATCATCATCAGCATTGCCAGCAACTTCGATTGCTTCATCTAATTGTTTAGAAATGTTTGTGAAGTCTTTTGATAATTCTTCTACCATTTCTTCTGCTTTATAAGATTTTTCCGCTTCTTCAACAATTGAAAGTTCTAAGCTTTCTTTTAATGTTGCTACTGGGCTTCCACCTACTGCTAAAATACGTTCAGCTAAATCATCTATATATTGGCTTGCTTCATCATATAATTCTTCAAATTTCACGTGTAGTGAAAAGAAATTAGGTCCTTTTACGAACCAATGGAAATTGTGTAATTTAGTATATGCTACAGTCCAGTTTGCTACTTGTTGGTTTAATACTTTAACTACATCTTCATTATTTGCCATTATAAAACCTCTCCTTTTTATTCCCTTAATCAAAGAGACATGTTCTTGATTACAATAATTATTATATTATAATTATTACAATCTGTAAACTGTAAATGGTTAAGTTTGAGATGTTTTCCATCTATTTCTTAATTACCCAATTATAAATAGCTTAATCTAAATCTTTCCTATATGGCATCGCTCCTTGAGCACCATAGTCAGTTATTGAAAAACTCGCAGCTAAATTGGCAAAATCAATCGCATCAGCCAATGCTTTATTCTCATTTAGAGCAACTGCTAATGCACCATTAAATGTGTCTCCAGCCCCTGTAGTATCAATAACATCTCGTCTATATCCATCTATATGATATTGAGAATCATTGTAGAATGATGCACCTAAAGCACCTTGAGTAATGATTAATTTATTTGGTAATTGTGCTAAAGCTTGTGTCTCTTTATGATTAAAGAGCAACTGGCTTTCAGATTCATTTGGCGTTAACCAATCTACTTTACTAATAATTTCTGGATTTAAAGGACGATATGGCGCAGGGTTGAGTATCACTTTCATACCGTGATTCGATGCATAGTTTACTACTGCTGTAATGGTGTCTTCTGGAATTTCTTGTTGCATTATTATGATATCACCAGCTTGAAATTGTTTAATCTTGGGCAATACGTTTTCAGGTGTTACGTAATTATTTGCACCCGGTACTACAATAATCCTATTGTCATTTTCATATAATGTGATATGTGCAGTACCAGAATTTTCATTTTTAATTGTATCCATAAAATACGTATCTACATTATTTTGTTTTAAATTATCAATAATCTGTTGGCCATGCGCATCTTCGCCTACTGCGCCAATCATATATACTTTGTCACTTAAACGTGCTGCAGCTATAGCTTGGTTAGCTCCTTTACCACCAGGATTAGTAAAGAAGGTATCTCCCATTACAGTTTCTCCTGTATTTGGAAGTACTGATGTCTTAACCACCAAATCAATTGATGCACTACCTATAACTACAATGTTTCCCATACACAAATCCTCCGTCTGTTTAGTCTATAAAAAATGATTTCTCATAATCATTTGGTTGATGCCAGTGTGTTTTCCACATATGGTTACGGTTATCTGCAAATAATTGATAACCAAAGTCTCTTAATATTTTCGGTGTTAATTTGAGTAACACACCTAACCATTTATATTGCGTTAAAGAAGTGATGAGTGTTGCAATCGCGTCAGATTTGAATTCTAAATGTTCACCTTCTTGTAAGATGACGCTGTCGTATCGTCTCGCTTCTGGATAATTTTCACGTAATTGTTCAGCCACATCTCCTTGCAATTTTGCAAATTCATAGCGTGTTGATAAACCGTTTTGAATTAACCAAATCGCATAGTTGTAGCAGTATACACAATTTGCATCATAATAAATAATAGGCATAAATCAATTCTCCTTTTTTACAATGTAACTAAATGGTACTTATTTTTTAAAGATATCTTACAATGAACCATTTATTTATATTATAAAGGAACATCGATATAACATATAGTAACTCGTTTATAGCGCAAAAATGATTTTAATTTCATGCTAATTTTAAAAAAAGATGGTTACTACTTTTTCAGTAGTAACCACCTTATATTCTAGCCTGAAGACATATTGTCCCATATCTTCTATTACTTTATTTTAAAACATCGTCTTTTTTAACTTTTACAATTCTAGTATATTTAAGAAATTGTTCAGTATATTTTTGTTTAATTTCATTAAGCTCATCATAAGTAATTCCAATAATGTGCCAACTCGGATTAAAGTGATAATATGAATCTTTATGGCGAGACCATTTAACCATATTACCTTCGCGATTATATCGAGGCATCGTCATCTCATAACCTTCCAACACGTTTATATACGTTTGGAAAATATCAGGATCCACCCGATTAAAATTATCGATGACTAAATAACGTTTATCACTTTTTGGCATTAAATTCGTTATAAAGCCTTCTCTAAAATACAACGCTCCTGTTTCATTAGGTAAATATTTACCATAAAGCATATCTTCGGAAAAATCAGGATGCCCTGTTGTAAATACAGGATTAGCATTTGCTTTTTGTAATAAGTCTTCGGCTGCACTTAAACCATTGCCTTTATCAGCGACTAATAAGATGAATGGCTTTAAATTATCGTCCGATTCTTCTATTATCTCATTGCTTTTCACCGCTTCAAATTGAGGCTTAATACCACCATCGTTGTCACTCATTTCAAGAATTGCTTGGTATTGCTTTTTCGACATACTTGCAATGGCTTGTTTTGTATTTTCTTGTAAAAAGTATAAGTTTTTTAACTTCGGATGTTTATTCAACGTACTTAGAGACACCGGTGTAATTTCATTTTTGAAATATACTTCAATTGCTGTACTATTTGTGCGCCCTGGAATAGGCGGCTTTTCATGAATATGCTTAGTAACCTCTCCTATACCTATAACAGATTGATCTTTGTGTCGGTTGTAGAATACGAGCTGATCACCCATTTCCAATTGCGTATAAAAATGGTACCCATTACGTTTAATTCCATTGTATGTATGCGTAAATAAAGTATGATAAGAATCTGGTTTGAATTCTTCAGTTTCTGAAATAAAGAAATGTCTCGGTATCGTCATTTCACCTTTACCTAAACTTAAAATCAGATTAAACTCATCTTCGCTTATTTGATTAAATAGTGTTTCTTTCATTTGGCTCATTCTGAATTCTAACTTTTCACTTCTTTTTAAATATTCCGCAGTAAGTGGTTTAAGTTCTTCTAATAATTCAAAATGAACGCGTATCTTATTTTGCGCACCAGTTTGAACACTTGTAATTTCTCCGTATCCTAATAATCCAGTGTCCATTTGTACTTGATAGAAAACGACACGATCTCCAACTTTAGCTTGTTTAAAAGCACGGAAACCTTGTGATGGATTAAATTGTGCACCAGATTCAAACAGGGTTGTTTGACCTACTAATGGCTCATTGTGATTCCATCGGTTATAACCGCAATTCAACCAAAAATATCTTGTTTCCTCTGACATAGGTATACTCCTTATCTCTAAAAAATCTATTTTGTCTATTATATTCAAAACTCTGTCTTTCTACAATCTTTACTTATCAAATAATTTCGCTTAATCAATTAATTTGTATTTTGATTAATGTGCAACCGTAAATGCACCTAAAAGCGGCATTAAATTGATTAAAATCCCTCCGAATTTCAACATTCCACTTATTTCCTTATTAGGAATCGTAACGACTGTAGCGATAATTCCAATCACCGCAATAATCATTGGTATTGCAAGCGTTGGATATTGTGGCATTTTCAGGAAAATTCCTGCCCCAGCAAGTAAACCACATATTAATGCAACATATAAAAATTTGTACACTGCCTTTCACTCCTACTATAAATTACAAATAGCTAATAATTAATTCAAAATCGCCTTCAAATATCGTATCTAAATCATCTGACGTTAAAATAAAGTTTTGACCTTGCTTAACGGAATATATATCCCCATCAACAATAACTTGACCTTCTCCTTTAAGTATAGATACAAGTACAAACTCTCTCGGTTTCATGTAATTTAACGTCCCAGAAATTTCCCACTTAACCATTGTAAAGAAATCATTAGATTCGAGTTGAGTACGTTTATGATTTTCAATAATTTCTGTTTCTTTAGCAATATTGTAAGATTCATCTTTAACTTCTATGACATCTCTTGCTTTATTCAGATCTAAAGTTCTAGAAGCACGTGCATCTTGCCCTCTATGATAATCGTAAATACGATAAGTGACATCAGAAGATTGCATCGTTTCATAAGCTAAAATCCCCGCACCAATTGAATGTACCATGCCTGCAGGTATAAAGTAGAATTCCCCCGGTTGCACTTTTATTCGATTAAATGCATTATCATATTGCCCATTCTCTATTTGTTCTAACGCTTCTGATTTTGAAGTAGAAGTTAAGCCATAAATGATTTCTGCGTCTTTTTCAGCATCGATAATATACCAGCATTCAGATTTACCAAATTGACCATTTTCTTTTTCAAAAGCATACGCATCGTCAGGATGTACGTGGATAGACATCGCTTCTTTCGCATCTATCAATTTAGTGAGTAAAGGGAATTCTTGACTTGGAAAGTCACCAAACAATTCTCTATGTTCTGCCCACACTTGATCTAGCTTTTGTCCTTTATAAGGACCGTTTAAGATTTCACAACTACCATTAGGATGTGCAGAAATCCCCCAAGCTTCTCCTATATGATCATTTGGCAAATCATAACCCAATGATTCAAGTTTGTTTCCTCCCCATATCTTTTCATGAAAGATGGGTTTTAAAAATAAAGCCATTATTGCACCTCCGTTAACTAAAGAAACATTTTTCAAATAATGCGTTATTCCTTAATTTCGTAATGTTTTAAATTTGTATAATTGCAATCATATTATTTTTACATTAGTGATTGTATCATATCTCAAATCTATGAAATGAAGTATTTCTAACAATTTGTTAATATTCGCTTACTAAAAGTATACATTTTAAAGTCACACCACTTCAAAAGAGTAAAATTACCCAAAATAGTGCTTGCTCCAAATTGTACGCAATAGTATAATAATTATAGAATTATTAATGAGACTCAAAGGCTCTATATATAAGGTAATTACATGATTAATTATGCACTTGAAAAGGTTTATTAATCTTTTCAAACAAATAAAATTTGCTACGAAACCCAAACTGTGGAAAGTTTGGGTTTTTTCTATTATCAATGAATGTTTTTAACGGAAAAAATGAGATACTTTCCGGCAAGTATACCAAATTTAATATAGAGAAATCCAAATATAGATAAAAAAAGAGACTAAGACACGTTGAAATGGCTTGGCCTATTTATCAATGACCGTTTGTGTCCTAGTCTCTTATCCAGATATTTGAATTTATTTAACGTTTGTTAATGCTTGTGGAATTTCTTTCTCACCACTAATGATTTGGAATTCTTTATTGTCGAAACCCTCTGTTGTAACGACCTCTTTTAATACAGTGGCAACATCTTCTCTAGGAATTGTACCTCTGCCTTCAAAGAATTGTCCAATTTCAATTTTACCTGTACCTGCTTCATCTAATAATCCACCAGGATGGACGATTGTATAAGGTACTTTAGCTTGTTTTAAATATTCATCTGCATAATGCTTAGCAATTGTATATGGTTTTAAGTCTCCACTTGCATCAAAAGCTACTCTACGTGAATCATATGTTGAAACCATTACATATTGTTGAACGTTGTTTTCTTCACTTGCTTTAATTGTTTTGATTGCCCCATCTAAGTCTACATAGAAAGTTTTATCTGCGCCTGTTTTACCACCAGAACCAACAGAGAAAATCACTTTGTCATAGCCTTTAATTTTATCAGTTAATGTTGACAAATCATCCGCTTCAACATCAATTAATGTAGCATCTATATCTTTTTCTTTAAAAGCATCTACTTGTTCTTGTTTGCGAACGCCGGCTGTAAACGTTTCTCCACTCTCTTTTAACTGCTCAACTAGAAATTGCCCTACGCCACCGTTAGCGCCAATAATAAGAATACTCATATATTGCTACCTCCTTTATTATATATACTTAATTTTATCACTACGTAAATGAATTAAAACATATATGCTTACTTTGACATTTCACTTAAGTTATATTAATATATGAATAAATGTTCATATATTAATATAAGGAGTTTACTATGGCTAAAGAACTAAATCCAACTACAGTAGATCGCGTTTCTGAAATTTTTAAAGCTTTAAGTGATGCAAATCGTATTCGAATTCTGCACTACTTAGCTGAAGGTAATGATAGCGTCGGTCATATTGCGAATGCATTAAATTTAAATCAATCGAATGTTTCCCATCAATTAAGAATTTTAAAGCAAGCACAATTAGTGAAAGCTGAGCGTGATGGACAAACTATGATTTATTCACTTGATGATACACATGTATCTACCCTCTTACACCAAGCAATACATCATGCTAGCCATAATTAAAAGGAGATGAATACTGATGTCAGAACATCATTCACATGATCACCATCACGTGCACACCAATAACAAAAAGGTATTACTTATAAGTTTTTTATTTTTGGTTTGTTTATGATTATTGAAATTGTTGGAGGTTTTCTATCCAATAGTTTAGCTTTATTATCTGACGGATTGCATATGTTTAGTGACACTGTATCACTCGGCGTTGCATTATTCGCCTTTATTTATGCTGAAAAACATGCTACGATTCGTAAGACATTCGGTTATAAACGTTTCGAAATATTAGCTGCTTTATTTAATGGTGTTACGCTATTCGTAACCGGTTTATTTATTATCTATGAATCAATTAGTCGATTTTTCAAACCCCAAGATGTGAATTCTTCTGAAATGTTCCTGATAAGCATATTAGGTTTGATCGTAAATATCATTGTCGCATTTTTAATGTTTAGAGGTAGTGATACGACACATAATATCAACATGCGTGGTGCTTTCCTTCATGTCATCGGGGATTTATTAGGATCAGTAGGTGCCATCATCGCAGCACTCTTAATTTGGGCTTTCAATTTCACGTATGCTGACCCTATTGCAAGTTTAATCGTTTCATTACTTATTATTAAAAGTAGCTGGGGAATATTGTCGTCATCGATCAATATTTTAATGGAAGGTGCACCGAACGATGTCGATATGATCCATGTCATTGAAACAATTACAAGTGAGCCACATGTTCAAGATGTCCACGATTGTCACATTTGGTCAATTTCAAACGAATTAAACGCCTTAAGTTGCCATGCGGTTGTACCACATTCATTATCGGTCACTCAATGTGAAACCATATTAAAGCAACTTGAACATCGATTGGGTCATTTAAATATTCATCACATGACCATTCAACTCGAAACCGCTGATCATGATCATGGGGATGAGACTTTATGCACTTCTATAGATGACCATAAAGCGCACCAACATTAATAAGTTCCTAACAAAAATACCAAAAAGCCAACGTCAAAGAGGTATTAATCCATCTTTAGCGTTGGCTATTTTTATATGAATATATCGTATTTTGTATTTGGGACTTAAATGCTTCTAAACGCAAGTGACATATGGGTCGATCGAATTACGACGGTCAACTTCCGTCATTTAGTATCGATAACAAAAGCGAACTTTTTATAAGAATTTATCAAAAATTAAATCCTTTCCTGGTACTTGCTTTTCATCATAGCCACGAAGAAATTCTTCATTATCATAAGGTACTTTCACACGTTCTACATCAATTTCGTTACCATTTATCGTTACAATTCCATATACAGCATATGATCCATTATTTAAACCTACTGCACCAGGATTAAAATAAATTGTCGATTTATCATCAAATAAATGTACAGTATGATTATGACCAAACGCTATGAAATCAGCATCTTTATCGGAAAATAGCTGTGTCATATTGTTCTCAGTTGGTTCTACAATCGGGCTAAATGGAATACCATCGATCGGGGTATTTAATTTATCATTACTAATTTCATAATGAATAAATAATAATTTGCGTTGATTTATTGATTTTTCAATTTTACGAGGTAATTGATTTAAACGATCGTAATAATCCTCATCTAAATGACTTTCAATCCATTGATGATGTTCATAAAACTTATCTTTTAAATCTTCAGGGTAAGGAGTGTCATTAACTAATGACATAATTGCCTCATCATGATTACCTGCAATAATTTCCATATCGTCTCGGTCAAATATTGCGTCTAAAACTTTATTTGTTTCATGTCCAACACCAATATTATCTCCCAAGTTGTAAATCGTTTCTATATCATTCCTACTATCAATGTCATCGAGTACTGCCTCTAATGCATCAAAGTTGCCATGAACGTCTGTAATAATTGCAAATTTCATGATGAAATCTCCTTTCATTTTATCTTATTCACAGAAATATTTTAACATTTTGTAGTAATTTTGTTAGCTATTAATTTGAAAATGTCTATATTTTTGATATCGTAATCTTATCATCAAAAAGGAGTGCTTAAAATTTGTTTAACTTTCATAAATTAGCATTACAAAATACAAAGAAACAAAATGGTAAACTTTTATTATTTTCATTTATTGGTTTTATCATTGTTTATGTATTATTAGCTTTATCAATGATACCTATCCAAGCAGCAATACAAAAAATAATGCTGTCAGCGATGATGAAACAGTCATTAGTAGGACCAATAATTACGACTGTACTATCAATCCTTATTCCAATATTAATTTTTGCATTGGTTCTATTCCCGTTAATCGTAGGAATTATATATGCGATAGATAAAGCCATAAATAAAGAACCGGTTAAATTCACTGATATTTTTGCCGGCTTTAAAAAAGGCCATTATCTTAAAAACTTGAAACTTTCATTTGTCGTACTATTAACAATCATTGTTTTAATGATTATTAACTTGTTAATATCAAAACTATTAAACTTCGGTGTTGTTAAATTATTTACAGTATTACAAGGACCAATTAGTAGTTCAGATCATGCTTTAGGCATTTCACTAACAATGCAAATCATTTTTGCAACATTAGTATTATTTATCCAATCATTTGTAATTTGGTTCTTAATTACACTTGTTATCAATACCATTTTAGCTTCAATTAAAGACCCTTCAAAAGGTGCTTGGGCTAAATTAAAACGTGGATTCAAAGCTATTAAAAACGGTAGAAAAACTTGGTTCAAATTCTTTATCGGTTTATTACTATTGAACTTAATCGCTATCATATTAGCATCTCCAATTAGTCAATTAATTTCTATTTTCACAGGAAATATGTCACAAACACTTGCTAACGTAATAGTTACTGTATTATCAATCGTTGTAATAATTGCTCGTATTTTAATTTACTATCTAAATACTTTAGCTATTGTTCAATATTTCAATCGTGATGGTGAAAAATTAGAAACAAGTAAAGGTAAAAAAGGCAACAAGAACACAAATAAAAAGTCTCAATTAAAAGACAAATCACAAGACATCAAAGATGACATGACATCAAAAGATCATACTAAAGACAACAAAGAACATACAAATTCATCATTTAATGAGAAAGCTGATGAATTAAAAGAATCTGGTCAAAATAAAGCACATGATTTAAAAGATTCTGTTAAAAAATCAGATCAATAATTAAATAGAAACGCTAGGTAACATCCTAGAAAAAAGCCACCCCAAAAGATGACTTCAATCTTATGGGGTGGCTATCTTTATATCCTATTTTCGAAGGGGAAAACTTTGTGGGAACACTGTTTTTTATGACGTATTACTTAAATTATAAAAAATGTTCACTTAAGTACTTGGCCACACCGTTCTCTTCATTAGTAAATGTAGTTACATCATCAGTCAATGCCTGTATTTCAGGACGAGCATTCTTCATCGCTATCGTATAACCACCAAATGCAAACATAGATCTATCATTATCACTATCACCCATCACGAGCGTTGATGCTTGTGGTATATTAAAATGATCAATCATTTCCTTAATACCTGTACCTTTATCTTTTTTATAAGCCATTGTTTCTGTATTAAAGCGCGATGAATTAGAAATACTTATACGTAAGTCTTCTTGCTCGTTTGCTAGTGTTTCACGAAATCGAGCAATTTTACTGTATTCAGGTGAGAATAAATAAATTTTTGAAAAATGGGTGTCTGGTATTCTTGAAACCCAATCCACCTTTTCACTTATAGACTCTCGTCTAGACGCCCACTCACTTTCACTTACATCACCAGGTGGAGTGTCATTTTCAAATAATTCAGTCGTCCATTCTTTGTCCTTTTCTAGAATGATTCTATTTTGATCAAATGGAAATACCTCATAATAGATGTTTTGTTCTTGCGCTCGCGCTACTATTTTATCAACTGTATTGAAATCTAAACTATGTTTAAAAATCGTCTCATCATTAACTTTCCCTAATGTACCATTTGAACTAATGATGCCATCTACTTCAAATGTCGATGGGATTAAATTGCGAATTTCATCATGAGCACGCCCCGTTGCTAAAAATACTTTATACCCGCGTCCTCTCACTTGTTGAATCACTTTTGTTGTTTCTAAATCTACTTTATTATCTTTATGTAATAAAGTACCATCCATATCAAGAAAAATTGCTTCTATATTATCCATAAGAACTTCCTCTCTCATTTCAGCTAAAGATATCGTCATTTATCTTTTAAAAATAGTGAATAGCGTTGATATTGTTTATTTAAAATAACTTCTCTATTAAAATAATCACTTAATGTATGACTGTTCATAATATCTATTAAATTGCCTTGTTTATAACATACCCCATCTTTGAGTAGAAAACCTTTTTTAAAAGCTGGGGTTATTTCCTCAATAAAATGTGTAACGTAGATGACTGCCAATTCAGGATGTTGTTCAAACATTTCCTCCAAGGAATTTAATAAATCTTCACGTGTAATAAAATCTAAACCAGACGCAGGTTCATCTAATATTAATAATTTCGGTCGTGTCATCATTGCTCTAGCAATTAACACCTTTTGTCGTTCGCCAGTCGATAAATAACCATAATACTGATTTTCGAACTCTTCCATGCCTATTGCTTCCAATTGTTTTCGTGCCAATTCAATTTGATCATTATTGACGTGTTGAAATAAGCCAATGGATTTGAACAACCCACTCAACACGACGTCAATCACTTTTTCTCCTTCTTGAAATCTGTTCATTAAACTATTAGAAACAAATCCAATGTTATCTCTTACAATATCTGCAGAATATCCTTTCGTTCCAGGCTGTTTGCCAAAAAGTGTGATTTCTCCTGATGTTATGGGTTCATATACGTTCATTATATTTAATAATGTTGTTTTCCCTGCCCCATTTAAACCATACAGCAACCATTTTTCTCCTTGGTCAATTTGCCAACTGACATCATTAATAATCAAATTACCATGTTTCTGACGGGACACGTTCTCCAATTTTATTAGCATAAGCTCACCTTATTTCATGACTTAAATTTTATCTTCTCTAAAAATCTTAGACATTGCCTTTCCTTTAGCAAGTTCGTCTACCATTTTATCCAAATAGCGAATTTCTTTCATCGTAGAAGGCTCCATCTCCTCCACACGCGTGCCACAAATGACACCGGTAACATATTCTCGATGAGGATTGAGTTGTGGCGCTTGATTTATAAAGGTCTCATAGTCAACTTCTTCGTCCAATAAAGTTTCTAATTGTGATTCATTATACCCCGTTAACCAAAAAATCAATTCCTTTAATTCAGCTTCAGTTCTTCCCTTTTTTTCAACTTTCTTTACTAAAAGTGGGTATACCTTCGCAAATAACATTTTATAAATTTTTAGCTCGGCCATTTTAAATCCTCCTTAATATCTCAATTGTTATTGTACTTATTTATTCAATCATAATTAACTTTTAAATGCACGACAAAGATTTCAATGGTGAACGTACATTATCTAAAAAATATAACGAACGTAAAGATAACTTTTTAAATAAATAAAAGAAGCTAACCGGTTCAAAAAGAACCGATTAGCTGTGATATACATTTGATTAAATTCGTTTATTCAACCGTTACTGATTTAGCAAGGTTACGTGGTTTATCAACATCTAAATCTCTGTGTAACGCTGCGTAGTAAGAGATTAATTGTAAAGTTACTACTGAAACTAATGGCGTTAATAACTCATGTACTTGCGGGATCACGTAAGTGTCACCATCTTTGTTTAATCCATTCATTGAAATAATACATGGATTAGCGCCACGAGCTACAACTTCTTTCACGTTACCACGGATTGAAAGGTTTACATTTTCTTGTGTAGCAAGTGCAATTACTGGTGTTCCATCTTCAATCAAGGCAATTGTACCGTGTTTTAACTCGCCCCCAGCAAAGCCTTCTGCTTGAATATATGAAATTTCTTTCAGTTTTAATGAACCTTCTAAACTTACATTGTAGTCGATTGTACGACCAATAAAGAATGCATTGCGCGTTGTTTCTAAGAAATCAGTTGCAATTTGTTCCATAACTTCAGCATCGTCTACAATTGCTTCGATAGCTGTTGTTACTTTAGCTAATTCACGAAGTAAATCAACATCTGCTTCTCTCTTGTGCTCTTTCGCAACGATTTGAGAAAGAATAGATAAAACAGCGATTTGTGCTGTGTAAGCTTTAGTAGATGCAACCGCGATTTCTGGACCTGCATGTAATAATAAAGTATGATCCGCTTCACGTGACAGTGTTGAACCTGCAACATTTGTGATCGTTAATGATTTATGACCTAATTTATTTGTTTCAACTAATACTGCACGACTATCTGCTGTTTCACCTGATTGAGAAATAAAGATGAATAATGGTTTTTCAGATAATAATGGCATATTGTATACGAACTCTGAAGCTACATGTACCTCAGTTGGCACGCCTGCCCATTTTTCAATGAACTCTTTGCCGACTAAACCAGCGTGGTAACTTGTACCAGCCGCAATAACATAAATACGGTCTGCTTCTGCCACATCTTTAATGATGCTTGAATCCATCTTCAAGTTTCCATTTTCATCTTGGTATTCTTGAATAATACGACGCATAACAGCTGGTTGTTCGTGAATTTCTTTTAACATATAGTGATCGTATACGCCTTTTTCAGCATCTGCTGCATCGATTTGAGCCGTATATGATTCTCTTTCTTGAACTTCACCTTCAAGTGTTTTAATAACAACGTCATCACGTTTAACAATTACGATTTCATGATCGTGAATTTCTTTATACTGATTTGTAACTTGTAACATCGCAATCGCATCTGAAGCGATAACATTAAAGTCGTCTCCTACACCGATTAATAGTGGTGATTTGTTTTTAGCTACGAAAATCTTATCTTCATCTTCATTATCGATTAAACCTAAAGCATAAGAACCTTCTAATAAAGAGATTACTTTTGTGAAGGCATCTTCAGTTGAAAGACCTTCATTTGAAAAATGCTCAACTAATTGAACGATAACTTCCGTATCAGTTTCAGAGATGAAAGTAATGTCGCTTAAATATTCGTTCTTAAGCTCTTCATAGTTTTCAATTACACCATTGTGTACTAAAGTGAAACGCTTTGAAGCTGATTGATGTGGGTGAGAGTTTTCATAATTAGGTACACCATGTGTTGCCCAACGTGTATGACCAATACCTAACGTACCATCTTGATCATCTGCTTCTGCAACCTTTCTAAGTTCTGAAATGCGTCCTTTCGCCTTTGATACTGAAGTACCTGATTCATTAACTACTGCAATCCCAGCTGAATCATAACCTCTATATTCTAATTTTTCTAAACCTTTTAATAATAATTCTTTGGCATTATCTTGCCCGATATATCCTACAATTCCGCACATATTAATATTAACCTCCATCTACAGTATTCACAGAAAATCATATAGCAACAAAACATTGTTTATATACGCTCATACAATGTTTCATTATGTCTCAGTCATTGTCATTTAGTAACTTAAGACCTTCTATGAACCATATTACTTTATATTCATTGGCTAGCTTATTAACTTTGTGCACTAGGTTGCCCTAATGTTTTACTTAATAAGTTGTCGAATGAGCCACATCCGGGATAGCATCCGCCGATGATTCGATAACTATCCTCCTCGTCTACAAGTACAATTAACATATCTATTAAGATTTCTGTTTTAAACCTTAAATGTTCAACATATCAACCTACTTGCACAGGCGCTTTGATTACCTTTTTTGCTATTATTCCCTCCTTTCCATCAATACTTTCTATTGTACAATGCGCTCAACTCTCATTGCAAATAAAATAAAGTTCCATTTTACCCAATATAACGCGTCAATATCACTTTCTACTATATATACTGTAATCGACTTACTTTACGATTGTCATATTAATCGTGCCAAATCGGAAACTACTTTATATTGTTCTCATTAACAAAACACCTTAAAATTTAGTATATAAAATAAATATTTAAAGGGGGCAAAAGTTATGTCACAAACAGAAACAGCAGAAAATAAAGGACTCGGACGCAAAGTTCAAGCCTTCGGGTCATTTTTAAGTAGTATGATTATGCCAAATATTGGGGCTTTTATAGCATGGGGCTTAATCGCATCAATATTTATTAAAGGTGGTTGGTGGCCTAATAAAGAGTTAGGTGAGCTAGCCTCTCCAATGATTTCTTATTTAATACCTTTACTTATCGCATATAGTGGTGGACGTTTAATCCATGAAATGCGTGGAGGTATTATTGCAGCCGTTGCTACAATGGGTGTTATCGTTGCTCTACCAGACACACCAATGTTACTTGGAGCAATGATTATGGGACCACTTGTCGGTTGGTTAATGAAAAAAACAGACCAATTTATACAACCAAGAACGCCACAAGGCTTTGAAATGTTATTCAATAACTTTTCAGCAGGTATCCTTGGTTTTATTATGACACTCGTAGGATTTAAGATTCTTGCGCCAATTATGTCATTTATTATGCATATACTTTCTCTCGCAGTAGGTGGTTTAGTACATGCGCATTTATTACCACTAGTAAGTATTCTTGTTGAACCAGCAAAAATTGTATTTTTAAATAACGCAATTAACCATGGTGTGTTCACACCACTAGGTGCGGACCAAGCTGCTTCAGCTGGAAAATCAATCCTTTACACAATCGAATCAAACCCTGGACCTGGTTTAGGTATTTTAGTTGCATATATGATCTTTGGGAAAGGTACTGCTAAAGCGACTTCATATGGTGCTGGTATTATCCATTTCTTCGGTGGTATCCATGAAATTTATTTCCCATATGTTTTAATGAGACCATTATTATTTATCGCCGTAATCTTAGGTGGTATGACAGGCGTAGCAACTTATTCATTGCTTAATTTCGGGTTCAAGATTCCGGCATCACCTGGTTCATTTATCGTATATATTATCAATACACCTAAAGGTGATTATTTAACTATGATTCTAGGTGTACTGTTAGCTGCCCTTGTATCATTTATTGTTGCTTCATTAATTTTAAAATTCACGAAAGAACCTAAACAAGATTTAGAAGCTGCCACTGCTAAAATGGAAGCAACGAAAGGTAAAAAATCAAGTGTATCATCTAAATTAAAAGGGAATGAACAAGATAAGGCTACGACTACAGCTGCTGGTACAACTGCAGCACAAAGTACTAATAGCCAGGAAGAAGATGATTCAGAGGATCTTCTAGACAATTATGATACTGAAAACGTTGACGCACACGATTATAGCAACGTTAATCACGTTATCTTTGCGTGTGATGCTGGTATGGGTTCAAGTGCTATGGGAGCAAGCATGTTACGTAATAAATTCAAAAAAGCTGATATTCAAAACGTAGATGTATCAAATACAGCAATTAACCAATTATCAGAAGATGCACAACTCGTTATTACTCAAAAGAAACTAACTGACAGAGCAATTAAACAATCACCAAATGCAATCCATATTTCAGTAGATAACTTTTTAAATTCTCCAAGATATGATGAATTGCTAGAAAACCTAAAAAATAAATAATTTTTAACATGAACATAATATGGGAGGGAGAATAATGTTATTAAGTACTCGAGAAAAAGGTATTATTGAAATGCTATTAAAATACCAGAGTAACTTTGTAAAAATATATGACATTGCACATCATTTAGGTGTGTCCTCCCGTACTGTTCATAGAGAACTAAAATCCCTTGAATCGTTTTTAGATAAATACGCCGTCCAGTTACGACGTGTAAACAAAAAAGGTATTCAACTCACTGGTGATAACCAAGCGATAAATGCATTAAAAAGCGCAATCCAAAATCAAAGTACTGTAGATTTATCTGAGGAAGAACAAAAAGTTGCAATACTCTATGCACTTATTCAAACAAAATCCCCTATCAAACAATACAGCTTAGCACATGAAATGGGGGTTTCAAATCAAACCTTAACCAAGCTGCTTGATTCATTAGAGCGTTCCTTAGAAAGATATCAACTACAGCTCCATAAGAAACGAGGAGAAGGTATTCATTTAAGTGGCGCTGAATCTAAAAAGAGAGAATTACTCAGTCAATTAATGGTTAATAATTTAAATAGTACAAGTGTTTATTCAGTTATTGAAAACCATTTTGTATATCACTCGATAAATGATGCCCAGTTATCTATGGTGGATATAGAAAAGATTTTCGAAGTTGAACGTATGCTAATGGACTTTCTAGATCAATTACCATACGCTTTGACTGAATCAAGCTATCTATCATTAACAGTGCATATCGTACTTAGCATTGATCGTATGCTCAATAATGAATACGTAGCTATTAACAAAGACATTTATCATGATGTAAACAATACTTTAGAATATAAAGTTGCCACAGCTTTAGCACTCCAATTAGAGCACATCTATGGTGTGCAATTCACAGAAGCTGAAATTACATTTATTACTATTCACCTTCGTGGGGCTAAACGTAAAAATGCGAACGAAATAGTAAACGATGATAACGACGAAGAACGTATCACAACATTCATCGACTTTGTGATCTCAGATACGGGTCTCGCATTTTATGATAAACCCGCTTTAACACAAGGATTAACACTGCATATCATCCCTGCGATTAATCGGTTAAAAGCGAATATCGAAACGTATAATCCAATGACTGAAATGATTAAGCAAAAATATAATGATTTATTCCACAGTGTTGCCCTATCTTTGGAAAAAACTTGGCCTGATTTTGATTTTCCAGACAGTGAGATTGCATTTATCGTCTTACACTTTGGCGGCGCACTTAAAACTCAAAGAACAGCACAATACAATTTACTCGTCGTTTGTAGTAGTGGTATAGGCACAAGTCGGTTGCTAGCGTCACGCTTAACACAAGCATTTACTGATATCAATTCGATAAAGCAAGCATCTGTTGGTGATTTAAACCAACTCGACCTTCAAGCTTTTGACGCTATCATTTCTACAGTTGACCTTGATATTAACGAACCGTATATTACTGTAAATCCCTTGTTACCAGAAACTGACATTAACCACGTCACTACTTTAATAAATAACCAACAACCTAAATCATTAAATCCGACTCAAACATTCCCAACTGATTCAATTACAACTAATATTGATGACGTGATGAATGAAAATCGTATAGGTTTAACTTTAATCGATAATGTCAACATTGAACATATTAGTTTATCTCAAGACTGGCTAGACTATATTACAGACAACCTCTATCAACAAGAAGTAATAGCAGATACAACGTCATTCGCTGAACGTATGAAACAAATTGTATTACATCGAGGGTTCACATTAGACCCGTATCCTATATTAATGCCTCATTTAAAAAGTGAAATCATTTTGAAACCACTTATATTAATCACTATTTTAAATGAACCGATTGAGTTTCATGACGGTCAAAATGGCGAAGTTAAGATTAAATATTTAATCAATATGTTTATACCACCTAGTGAAACATTGGCACAAATGGTAAGTGCCCTATCTGAATCATTAGTGGAACATTTAGACAATCTCGATCAATTCTTAACAAAGAAAGAACATATCACTGAGATATTACAACAGCAATATCTTAACCAACTCAAAACAAATTTAACAATGGAGTGAATTTAAATGTCAGAACTATTTAGTAATGAAAATATCTTTATCAACCAAGAAATCAAAGATCAAAACGAAGCTATCGAAAAAGCAGGACAAGCACTTGTACAAAGTGGCGCTGTAACAGAGGATTACATTCAAGCTATGAAAGAACGTGAGCAAGTTGTTTCTACGTTTATGGGTAATGGCTTAGCTATCCCTCATGGAACTGATGATGCGAAATCAAGCGTCTTACAATCAGGTTTAACTTTAGTTCAAATCCCTCAAGGTATTGATTGGGACGGCGAAGAAGTTAAAGTCGTTGTTGGTATCGCTGGTAAAGATGGAGAACATTTAGATCTATTATCAAAGATTGCCATTACATTTAGTGAAGAAGAAAATGTGGAACGCATTGTTAATGCTTCATCTGCTGAAGAAATCAAACAAGTCTTTGAGGAGGCTGAAGCTTAATGAAAGCATTACATTTTGGAGCTGGCAATATTGGTCGAGGTTTTATCGGCTACATTCTTGCAGACAACAACGTTAAAGTAACATTTGCAGATGTTAATGAATCCGTTATAAATCAACTAGACCAACAACACGAATATGATGTCATACTCGCTGACGAAGCGCAGACTACGACGCGCGTGCATAATGTTAGTGCGATTAATTCTGCAAAACCAACAGACAGCCTTAAGCAAGCAGTATTAGAAGCGGATATTATTACAACAGCTGTCGGTGTAAATATTCTACCTATTATAGCCAAGACGTTTGCACCATTTTTATTAGAGAAAGAAACACCTGTGAATATTGTGGCTTGTGAAAATGCTATTATGGCTACAAATACATTAAAAAAAGCCATTCTAGATATTACAGGACCACTCGGAGAGCATATTCATTTTGCTAATTCAGCAGTTGACAGAATTGTTCCGATTCAAAAAAATGACAACGCATTAGATGTTATGGTTGAACCTTTCTTTGAATGGGTCGTGGAAAGAGATGCGTGGTATGGTCCTGAATTAGATCACATCAAATACGTTGATGATTTAACGCCATATATTGAACGAAAGTTATTAACTGTTAATACAGGTCATGCTTATTTAGCTTATGCAGGCCGTTATCATCAGAAACAAACGGTACTTGATGCCGTTAATGATCATATGATTCAACAAGGGTTAAAAGAAGTATTAGAAGAAACGAGCCAATACATTACAACTAAATTTAACTTTACTGAAGAAGCTCAAGCACAATATGTAGATAAAATTATTGATCGTTTTAGAAATCCTCATCTTTCAGACGAAGTAACGAGAGTCGGTCGTGGGACACTCCGTAAAATAGGTCCTCAAGATCGCATCATAAAACCTTTAAACTATTTATACCAAAATAACTTAAAACGTGACGGTCTCGTAAAAACTGCAGCATTATTATTAAAATATGATGATGCTGATGACTCAGAAACTGTAGAAAAGAACAATTACATTCAATCAAATGGTATTGAAGCATTCTTAAAACAGTATGCTAAAATTGACGACAAGTTAATTGAAGAAATTGTTACAGCTTATAACGTTTTATAATAAAAATTCTAAATAACACAAAAAATCCTGAGACATGTATTCATGTCTCAGGATTTATATATATTATTTTGTACCCATTTTATCTTGAACAACGTCTGCAATCGTTTGAGCATAACGTTGCGCATCTTCATCAGTAGCTGCCTCTACCATAACACGTACTAGAGGTTCTGTACCTGAAGGTCTAACTAATATACGTCCCTCACCATTCATTTCGACTTCAACTTTTGTCATAATTTCTTGAACGTCGACATTTTCTTCAACTCTATATTTATCTGTAACTTTCACATTCACTAGTGATTGTGGGTATTTTTTCATTTGTTTTGCAAGTTGACTTAAACGCTTGCCTGTCATTTTAATGATACTTGCTAATTGGACACCTGTTAATAAACCGTCGCCTGTTGTATTATAATCCATTAATACAATATGACCGGATTGTTCTCCACCGATATTATAATTACCGCGTCTCATTTCTTCTACAACGTATCTATCGCCGACTTTAGTCTTGTTAGATTGGATACCTTCTGCTTCTAATGCTTTATAGAACCCTAAGTTGCTCATTACAGTTGAGACAATCATATTATCGTTGAGTTCTTGATTTTTCGCCATGGCTTGCCCAATGATAAACATAATTTGGTCGCCATCCACAATATTACCGTTTTCATCTACGGCAATTAATCTATCACCATCCCCATCAAAGGCAAGACCGAAGTCACAATCTTCTTCGACAACCTTTTCAGCTAATAGTTCTGGATGTGTAGATCCTACACCCTCGTTGATATTATAACCATCTGGATTACAACCAACTGTGACTGTATCAGCTTCTAAATCTCCAAATAAGAATGGTGCTAAAGATGATGTTGAGCCATTAGCTCCGTCTAGTGCTATCTTCATACCATCTAAGTCAACATCAACTGTCGACTTAAGGTAACTTATATATTTTTGAGAACCTTCAAAGTAATCTGAATAATGGACAATATCGTTACCTGTTGGTCGTGGGAGATCAGGATTATCTTGCTCTAATAATGTTTCAATTTCACGTTCTTGATCATCAGATAATTTGAAACCATCAGATCCAAAGAACTTAATTCCATTATCAGCTACTGGATTATGTGATGCAGAAATCATAATACCTAACTCAGCATCAAGTTCACGTGTTAAATAGGCCACGCCTGGCGTTGAAATTACACCTAAACGCATAACTTCTGCCCCTATTGATATTAACCCTGCAATCAAGGCTGATTCTAACATCTCACCTGATACACGTGTGTCTTTACCTACAAGTACTTGAGGATGTGATTTACCTTCATTATGTGCTAAAACGTAACCACCATATCTTCCAAGTTTAAATGCAAGTTCTGGTGTTAGTTCTTTATTTGCAATACCTCGCACACCATCTGTACCAAAATATTTTGCCATAATCTATTTCTCCTTTATAAAAACTCTATTTTACAATAACTTTAGCGTCGGTATCTTCAGGATTAACCTTTGATACTTTATCTGGTAAGTCAAATTGAACTTGTTTATTAGTAGTATCTGTAATGCCATTTACGTTGACATTAGCATTTATAGAATTAATATCTTCAATTTCTTTTCTGTTACCAAATATCTCTACCTCTTTATCGCTTAATTCAATCTTATCTAATTTCTTGTTGTCATCTAGTTCTCCCACAACATGTGGTTTAACCTTTACTTTTTTACTATAATTATCAACGTTTACCTTTAATTTAACATCTTCCGGGTCTATTAAAACATTTATCTTATTCAGATTTCTATCAAATGCTGTTATTTTTGCGTCATCTGTTGTATCTTTTGATATTTTACTATTATTCTTATAAGTCGCTTTTAAATATGCAATTTTATCAATTTGTTCTTTACCACCTGTCACACGTACATGATCTGGAGAAACTTCTTGTTTTTTCACTCTGTAGTTGTCACTCAAATCATTATTGCTGACATCTGGTTCAACCTTCATTGTTTTGCTAACTTTTTTCTCTAAGTTGACTGCTACCTCTTTCGGTTTAACTTTGTAATCTATATCCTTATTTAACCCATTTACTTTATACTGAACCGTATGTTTACCTGCTTTCTTGTCGCGCAAGTCAACAATCGCTTTTATATCTTCTGAATTTGCAGTTTGTAATATTTGCGATTGTGGTCCTGAAATCTCTACATCTACTTTTTTAGGTACATTATTGGCGTACAAAGTTTTATTGTCATATTTTACTTGAACTGGAACATCTTGAATCGTATCATCAGATTTCTGACCTAGTCTGTCCGAATCAAAGATGTTTCCAAATACGTTATTAACCGACAGTACAAATACAAGTGCTAATACTAAAGCAATTAATCTTAAGCCCCATTTACTTTCTAACATATTACTTCACACCTTTCTGATATAAGTGTGAGCCAAACCAATGTTCAGCTAATAATTCTTCAAATGCTTCTGTAGAAATATCTTTTCTTAATTTACCGTCGAACGTCACTGATATTGAACCCGTTTCTTCTGATACAACAATAGTAAATGCATCTGAGACTTCTGAAATCCCAACAGCCGCTCTATGTCTTGTACCAAGACTTTTGGCAATCTTTGCACTATCTGATAAAGGCAAATAACTTGCTGCACTAGCAATTTTACTGTCTTGAATAATCATCGCTCCATCGTGTAAAGGTGTATTTGGAATAAAAACATTTGTTAATAGCTCTTGTGAAATATCTGAATTCATCGGTATACCTGTCTCAATATAATCTTGTAAACCTGTTTCCTTTTCAAATACAATCAGTGCTCCGATACGACGCTTTGCCATATATTGTACAGCTTTTGAAACTGATGAAATTAATTTACCTTCATCATTATTTAAATTAGATGAGTAACGTTTAAATAAACTACCTCTACCTAATTGTTCTAAAGCTCGTCTTATCTCTGGTTGGAATATAACAATTAACGCTAGCACTCCCCATTGAATAACTAAATCAAATAGACGAGAAGTTGCAGTTAGACTAAGCATTTTACTCACTTGTTGTCCTATTACAATGACAACAATACCTTTTAATAGTTGAATGGCTTTCGTACCTTTAAAAACTGTAATGAGAAGATAAAGTACATACCATACAATGAGTAAATCGAGTACACTTGTAATTATTTTCACTGTACTCCAGTTATCAAATAAATTGGAAAAATCCATAACATCTCCTCCGGTATTCTGTTCCCATGCTATCTATTATACCAATCATAAGTTTTCCTGTCATATTAAGTTATGCAGAAATGATACAAAAATAAAAAGGCTGAACCAAATCCTGACATAACTGAATATAATTTATCCAATTATGTATAGATTTATGTTCAACCTTACCGTATAAACTATAATAATGTTTCTCCGAAGAAACTGCCTAATAAACTCACTGCTTGTTCTGCTGTATGATTATTTTGATCTATCAACGGGTTCACCTCTACTATATCCATAGAAGTGATTAAGTTAGATTGATGTAACAGTTCCATTGCATAATGACTTTCTCTATAAGTTAATCCACCAAGTACTCTTGTACCAGTACCAGGGGTCTCGGTTGGGTCTACACCATCAACATCTAATGAGAAGTGGATTCCATCAGTTTTATCCTCTAAATAATCTATTGCCTCAGTTATCACTTTTTCAATTCCAAGTCGATCTATATCTGCCATAGTATAAGTCTTAATATTGTTTTCTTTAATATAACTTCTTTCACCATGATCTAAATCTCTCATACCAATGAGTACAACGTTTTCTGATTTTACTTTTGGAGATGGATAGGCTATATTCACTAATGATTCATTTCCTTCACCTAATAGTACACGTAAAGGCATACCATGAACATTTCCAGAAGGTGATTCTTCTGGTACGTTTAAATCGCCATGTGCATCATACCAAATCACACCCAAATTATTATAATGCTTACTAATACCTGAAATTGAACCTATTGCAATTGAATGGTCCCCACCCAATGTTAATGGAAAATGATCACTTTCTATACTTTCAGAAGTTGCTTCACTTAAATTTTTCGACATTGCAATTATTTCATCCAAATTACGTAACCCTTTTTGAGCACCATGAAATTTTTTAAGATCCATAGGTGGGACGTCAATATTCCCTTTATCTTCTATCTTATGTCCAATCGCTTCTATACGTTCAACTATCCCTGCATAACGTATGGCATCTGGCCCAAAATCTACACCTAATTTGCGCTGTCCATATGTAGAAGGCGCTCCAATAATATCAATTGTTCGTTTCATATTATAACAACCCCTTTGTTTTCATTATATTTAGAATAATCTAAATAATAAAAACATTCAAGACAAATGTAATATAATATATTAGCTTTTAAAATACATTTACATAAAAAGTCAATATAATGATTTAACATACAATTTTCTCTACTTAACATCAGATTTCCCACTAAGTAATTTATAAATATTTAATTTTCATTTTTTAACTGATAGTAAATTTGCATATAAAAAAAAGCATTTCTTTAACAAGAAATGCTTTAAAGTGAGCCATAGAGGATTCGAACCTCTGACCCTCTGATTAAAAGTCAGATGCTCTACCAACTGAGCTAATGGCTCAAATGGCTGGGCTAGCTGGATTCGAACCAGCGCGTGACGGAGTCAAAGTCCGTTGCCTTACCGCTTGGCTATAGCCCAATATGAATGGTGGAGGGGGGCAGATTCGAACTGCCGAACCCGAAGGAGCGGATTTACAGTCCGCCGCGTTTAGCCACTTCGCTACCCCTCCGCGCTATTTAATTAAAATGGTGGAGGATGACGGGTTCGAACCGCCGACCCCCTGCTTGTAAGGCAGATGCTCTCCCAGCTGAGCTAATCCTCCATAAATGACCCCGACGGGACTCGAACCCGTGTTACCGCCGTGAAAGGGCGGTGTCTTAACCGCTTGACCACGGGGCCATGGCTCCACAGGTAGGACTCGAACCTACGACCGATCGGTTAACAGCCGATAGCTCTACCACTGAGCTACTGTGGATTAATCAAATGCCTGGCAACGTCCTACTCTTGCGGAACGTAAGTCCGACTACCATCGGCGCTAAGGAGCTTAACTTCTGTGTTCGGCATGGGAACAGGTGTGACCTCCTTGCCATTGTCACCAGACAATGCAATGTATGAAATTATACATTCAAAACTAGATAATAAGTAAAATGAATGAAACCAAACAAAACGTTTAAAAATTGATTAAGTCTTCGATCGATTAGTATTCGTCAGCTCCACGTATCGCTACGCTTCCACCTCGAACCTATTAACCTCATCATCTTTGAGGGATCTTATAACCGAAGTTGGGAAATCTCATCTTGAGGGGGGCTTCATGCTTAGATGCTTTCAGCACTTATCCCGTCCATACATAGCTACCCAGCGATGCCGTTGGCACGACAACTGGTACACCAGAGGTATGTCCATCCCGGTCCTCTCGTACTAAGGACAGCTCCTCTCAAATTTCCTACGCCCACGACGGATAGGGACCGAACTGTCTCACGACGTTCTGAACCCAGCTCGCGTACCGCTTTAATGGGCGAACAGCCCAACCCTTGGGACCGACTACAGCCCCAGGATGCGATGAGCCGACATCGAGGTGCCAAACCTCCCCGTCGATGTGAACTCTTGGGGGAGATAAGCCTGTTATCCCCGGGGTAGCTTTTATCCGTTGAGCGATGGCCCTTCCATGCGGAACCACCGGATCACTAAGTCCGTCTTTCGACCCTGCTCGACTTGTAGGTCTCGCAGTCAAGCTTCCTTATGCCTTTACACTCTATGAATGATTTCCAACCATTCTGAGGAAACCTTTGAGCGCCTCCGTTACTCTTTAGGAGGCGACCGCCCCAGTCAAACTGCCCATCTGACACTGTCTCCCACCATGATTAATGGTGCGGGTTAGAAATCCAACACAGCAAGGGTAGTATCCCACCAACGCCTCCACGTAAGCTAGCGCTCACGTTTCTAAGGCTCCTACCTATCCTGTACAAGCTGTGCCGAATTTCAATATCAGACTACAGTAAAGCTCCACGGGGTCTTTCCGTCCTGTCGCGGGTAACCTGCATCTTCACAGGTACTATGATTTCACCGAGTCTCTCGTTGAGACAGTGCCCAAATCGTTACGCCTTTCGTGCGGGTCGGAACTTACCCGACAAGGAATTTCGCTACCTTAGGACCGTTATAGTTACGGCCGCCGTTTACTGGGGCTTCGATTCGTGGCTTCGCAGAAGCTAACCACTCCTCTTAACCTTCCAGCACCGGGCAGGCGTCAGCCCCTATACATCACCTTACGGTTTAGCAGAGACCTGTGTTTTTGATAAACAGTCGCTTGGGCCTATTCACTGCGGCTCTCCTGGGCTTGCACCCTAAAGAGCACCCCTTCTCCCGAAGTTACGGGGTCATTTTGCCGAGTTCCTTAACGAGAGTTCGCTCGCTCACCTTAGAATTCTCATCTTGACTACCTGTGTCGGTTTGCGGTACGGGCACCAGTATTCTAGCTAGAGACTTTTCTTGGCAGTGTGAAATCAGCGACTCGAGGAAACAATTTCCTCTCCCCATCACAACTTGACCTTATGAGTGTCGGATTTGCCTAACACTCAGTCTTATTGCTTGGACGTGCACTCCAACAGCACGCTTCGCCTATCCTACTGCGTCCTCCCATCGCTTAAAACGAATCATGGTGGTACAGGAATATCAACCTGTTATCCATCGCCTACGCCTGTCGGCCTCAGCTTAGGACCCGACTAACCCAGAGCGGACGAGCCTTCCTCTGGAAACCTTAGTCAATCGGTGGACGGGATTCTCACCCGTCTTTCGCTACTCACACCGGCATTCTCACTTCTAAGCGCTCCACATGTCCTTGCGATCATGCTTCAACGCCCTTAGAACGCTCTCCTACCATTGTCCTACGGACAATCCACAGCTTCGGTAATATGTTTAGCCCCGGTACATTTTCGGCGCAGTGTCACTCGACTAGTGAGCTATTACGCACTCTTTAAATGATGGCTGCTTCTAAGCCAACATCCTAGTTGTCTGGGCAACGCCACATCCTTTTCCACTTAACATATATTTTGGGACCTTAGCTGGTGGTCTGGGCTGTTTCCCTTTCGAACACGGATCTTATCACTCGCGTTCTGACTCCCAAGTTAAATTGATTGGCATTCGGAGTTTGTCTGAATTCGGTAACCCGAGAAGGGCCCCTCGTCCAAACAGTGCTCTACCTCCAATAATCATCACTTGAGGCTAGCCCTAAAGCTATTTCGGAGAGAACCAGCTATCTCCAGGTTCGATTGGAATTTCTCCGCTACCCACAACTCATCCGCTCACTTTTCAACGTAAGTCGGTTCGGCCCTCCATTCAGTGTTACCTGAACTTCAGCCTGGTCATGGGTAGATCACCTGGTTTCGGGTCTACGACCAAATACTCAACGCCCTATTCAGACTCGCTTTCGCTACGGCTCCACATTTGCTGCTTAACCTTGCATCAGATCGTAACTCGCCGGTTCATTCTACAAAAGGCACGCCATCACCCATTAACGGGCTCTGACTACTTGTAAGCACACGGTTTCAAGTTCTATTTCACTCCCCTTCCGGGGTACTTTTCACCTTTCCCTCACGGTACTGGTTCACTATCGGTCACTAGAGAGTATTTAGCCTTAGGAGATGGTCCTCCCAGATTCCGACGGAATTACACGTGCTCCGTCGTACTCAGGATCCACTCAAGAGTGAACAGATTTTCGACTACAGGATTATTACCTTCTCTGATGTAACTTTCCAGTTACTTCGTCTAATCTATTCTTTTCTAACTCCGTAGAGAGTGTCCTACAACCCCAATAAGCAAGCTCATTGGTTTGGGCTCTTCCCGTTTCGCTCGCCGCTACTCAGGGAATCGATTTTTCTTTCTCTTCCTGCGGGTACTAAGATGTTTCAGTTCTCCGCGTCTACCTTCGGATATGCTATGTATTCACATATCGATAACACGACATAACTCGTGTTGGGTTTCCCCATTCGGAAATCTCTGGATCACAGCTTACTTACAGCTCCCCAAAGCATATCGTCGTTAGTAACGTCCTTCATCGGCTTCTAGTGCCAAGGCATTCACCGTGCGCCCTTAATAACTTAATCTATGTTTTTAGTCAAAAGACTAAAAAGCAAACGTTATTAATCTGTGAGTGTTCTTTCGAACACTAGCGATTATTTTTGAATTCAAGCGTATACACGCTATTCACTCGGTTTTGCTTGGTAAAATCATTATTTTACTTATTTATCTAGTTTTCAATGTACAAAATGGTGGGCCTAAGTGGACTCGAACCACCGACCTCACGCTTATCAGGCGTGCGCTCTAACCAGCTGAGCTATAGGCCCATTTCTATAATATTTTAAATACTCTGATGAGCATTCAAAACTGAATACAATATGTCAATGTTATTCCGTTTCATCTTCGTAGAAGATGTTCCGAATATATCCTTAGAAAGGAGGTGATCCAGCCGCACCTTCCGATACGGCTACCTTGTTACGACTTCACCCCAATCATTTGTCCCACCTTCGACGGCTAGCTCCAAAGGTTACTCCACCGGCTTCGGGTGTTACAAACTCTCGTGGTGTGACGGGCGGTGTGTACAAGACCCGGGAACGTATTCACCGTAGCATGCTGATCTACGATTACTAGCGATTCCAGCTTCATGTAGTCGAGTTGCAGACTACAATCCGAACTGAGAACAACTTTATGGGATTTGCTTGACCTCGCGGTTTAGCTGCCCTTTGTATTGTCCATTGTAGCACGTGTGTAGCCCAAATCATAAGGGGCATGATGATTTGACGTCATCCCCACCTTCCTCCGGTTTGTCACCGGCAGTCAGCCTAGAGTGCCCAACTTAATGATGGCAACTAAGCTTAAGGGTTGCGCTCGTTGCGGGACTTAACCCAACATCTCACGACACGAGCTGACGACAACCATGCACCACCTGTCACTTTGTCCCCCGAAGGGGAAAACTCTATCTCTAGAGCGATCAAAGGATGTCAAGATTTGGTAAGGTTCTTCGCGTTGCTTCGAATTAAACCACATGCTCCACCGCTTGTGCGGGTCCCCGTCAATTCCTTTGAGTTTCAACCTTGCGGTCGTACTCCCCAGGCGGAGTGCTTAATGCGTTAGCTGCAGCACTAAGGGGCGGAAACCCCCTAACACTTAGCACTCATCGTTTACAGCGTGGACTACCAGGGTATCTAATCCTGTTTGATCCCCACGCTTTCGCACATCAGCGTCAGTTGCAGACCAGAAAGTCGCCTTCGCCACTGGTGTTCCTCCATATCTCTGCGCATTTCACCGCTACACATGGAATTCCACTTTCCTCTTCTGCACTCAAGTTTTCCAGTTTCCAATGACCATCCACGGTTGAGCCGTGGGCTTTCACATCAGACTTAAAAAACCGCCTACGCGCGCTTTACGCCCAATAATTCCGGATAACGCTTGCCACCTACGTATTACCGCGGCTGCTGGCACGTAGTTAGCCGTGGCTTTCTGATTAGGTACCGTCAAGACGCGCACAGTTACTTACGCATTTGTTCTTCCCTAATAACAGAGCTTTACGATCCGAAGACCTTCATCACTCACGCGGCGTTGCTCCGTCAGGCTTTCGCCCATTGCGGAAGATTCCCTACTGCTGCCTCCCGTAGGAGTCTGGACCGTGTCTCAGTTCCAGTGTGGCCGATCACCCTCTCAGGTCGGCTACGTATCGTTGCCTTGGTAAGCCGTTACCTTACCAACTAGCTAATACGGCGCGGGTCCATCCATAAGTGATAGCAAGGCCATCTTTCACTTTAGAACCATGCGGTTCTAAATATTATCCGGCATTAGCCCCGGTTTCCCGGAGTTATTCCAGTCTTATGGGTAGGTTACCCACGTGATACTCACCCGTCCGCCGCTAACGTCAAAGGAGCAAGCTCCTTATCTGTTCGCTCGACTTGCATGTATTAGGCACGCCGCCAGCGTTCATCCTGAGCCAGGATCAAACTCTCCATAAAAATTTATGATGTTTGATTAGCTCATAATACTAAATGTGTTTCTTCAACACTTGTTAACAACTTTAAGTTGTTGCGTTTGGAATTAACGTTGACATATTGTCATTCAGTTTTCAATGTTCATTTAAATATCGGCTTTTCTATGTTAACAACTCTGTTAAGGAATGTCAATAGAAAATTAATTTTGTAAATGTTTTGTTAACATCACTTTTATAATATTAAAACAAAACAAATAACTTTTCAAGTATATTTTTTACACTTTTTATAAAGGAATTAAATAATTCCGTGCCGTTTTTGACGACTTTTATATAATATCAATCTCAACAATTAATGTCAATAGCTCAAACAATTTTTTATGAAAAGTAATTTCAAAAAAACGTTTTGTCTGTCTTATTGATCACAAGGACTTATTCTACCATCTTTTTAAAATTTTTCAATAGAAAAAACGAAGAAAAGTAAAACTCTTCTTCGTTTTTAAGATTATTTATTTGTTTTTTCGATGATTTGTTGTGCTATTGATTGGTATATTTTACCTAAGCTATCTTCTGCTTGGTAAATAGAAGGTGCAAAATCATTAGGGTTCCAAGAAGGTTGTTCAAGTGGTAATTGACCTAGAACATCTGTCTGGAGTTCTTGTGCTAACTTCTCTCCTCCACCTTTACCGAATACATATTCTTTATTTCCTGTTTCTTTACTTTGGAAGTAAGACATATTTTCAATGACACCTAAGATTGAGTGATCTGTATGCTTGGCCATTGCACCTGCTCTGGCTGCAACAAATGCTGCTGTAGGATGAGGTGTAGAAACGATAATTTCTTTACTTGAAGGTAACATTGTATGTACGTCTAAGGCTACGTCGCCTGTACCAGGTGGTAAATCTAAGATTAAGTAATCTAATTCTCCCCATCTTACTTCAGTAAAGAAGTTCGTTAACATCTTACCTAACATAGGACCTCTCCATATGACAGGTGCATTTTCTTCAACAAAGAATGCCATTGAGATTACTTTGACACCATAGCGTTCTACGGGAATAATTTCTTTGCCTTCAACACCTGGTCTTTCGTCGATGCCCATCATATCAGGAACGCTAAAACCATAAATATCTGCGTCCACTAATCCTACCTTTTTTCCTTCTCTTGCAAGAGAAACTGCAAGATTGACTGCGACTGTTGACTTACCAACGCCACCTTTACCTGAAGCTATCGCGATAAACTCAACAGGATTATCCTTAGATAACAGCCCTTCAATCGTTTGAGGTTCATCTGAACCTGCGCCTCTATATTGTTCTACCGTTTCTGAAGGTAGTTCTTCGAATCTAATGCCGACTGTATTCGCGCCATTTTCTTTTAAAACTTCTACAATTGCCATTTGTAAATCTAGTTGTGGTTGACCTCCTAATTGAGCCATAGCTACTTTAACACTAACGTGCTCAATCTCTTCTTTTATTTTGACATCCACAATACCATCAGTTTCTTTTAATGGCACATCTATTATTGGGTCTTTGATTTCACCAACAAGAGATTTTACTTCTTCTATTGATAACACAATATATCCCCCTTTAAAAACTAGTGTATGAATTGTATTCTAACAAACAACGACATAGTTTGCTTTAAAATCATTCGAATTAAGTATAAATAGCATAAAAAATAAAAAAAAGAAGTTAGCTCACAAACTTTAAAAAAGTCGAACTAACTTCTAAATTATTAATAATCCTACAAAATGAGTCATTTATTTTTTTGATTAAGGTTTTCACTTTCTGGATAAAATATTTCCTTACATATGAAGAGAAGTCCCATAATTAATACGATGACCCAAAAATCAATATTAATATAGCTATAATGAATATGAACTACAAAATAAAATATTAAAGTCGTCACTGTAAACGTAATCAACTGAAATGTTAAACCTTGAAAATACGGACTATCAGGCATTTTCTTTCTGAAATAATACATGAGGTTTTCTATAAAGAATAATGTAAAGTAACCAAATACGATATAGCTACCATAATAAATTAAATTATCATAGAAACTTTTATTATAACCAAAATAAGCGAGGTGGAAATAAATTAATATTCTACTTAAACCATAGAGCCCAAAACCTAGAAAAGCTAAGAAGATAGCTCCAGACATGATAAATACAGAAAGCACAATAAGCGTTGTGAATAAATATTTAATATATTTCATTGCCTACTGTCCTCCCTTTTTATTATATATTAATTCCATGTTTTTATAATTATCCCCGTATAATCATCATAGTATCATTATAACAATCAACTACCAAATAACTAGAAACCTTATTTGAAATGTAGCATGAGCTTAGTATTAATACCCTGTCTTAAAGTATTTAATTCGTGATTTTACCTCGGTAAACTGTAGTCCAAAGTATGATTAAACCAATTAAAATTATAATTGATAATAAAATAACATTGTGAATATGATAAACAGTAAACGAAAGTGAAAGTGCATATGCATAACCCATAATTGTCGAACCAAATGAATTACCTATACTTTTAGTTAATGTGTAAAGGGACATCATTTTTTTCATATTTGTAGGGTCTGACTCTTCTTGTGTTATTACGCTATCTTTTGTATAAACTATACCGAAACTCATTCCAGCAAGTAATAGACTCACCGCTATAAATATTGGTGAGGATGTTCCGAACATCACTATTATGCCACAAAGCATTAATGATGTAAAAGCAAATAAATATAACATTTCTCTACTCATTTTACTTTCCAGTTTATCTAGAACAAAGTTAAGTAATAACCATGCAAATGATATAGGGAAAATTACGAATCCACTTTGTAACGGAGAAATATGTAAGTATTCTTGTAAGAATGATGGCATATATAAATTATAGCCCATAAGAATAATTGCATAGGAAAAATCAGTTATAAACACTAATATAATACTTCGGTTAAACTCCATAACTGGAATAAAAGGATTACTTTGCTTCTTCTCACTTTTAATTAAATATACACCCACAATTATTGCTACGATGAGTGCAACAATATTTAGAATAATTCCCCCTTGATACATCACAGCGAAGGTTAAACTAAAGATAAATACGTAAAATAACGATAACCCTCTCAAATCTAATTTACTGGCATTCGAAGTGGTTTCTCTTTCAAAATGAAATGTTAGTAAAACCATAATCATTGCAATCACGGCAATAGGAATGTTTATGTAAAACAACCAGTGCCAAGACGCAATTTCTAGAATACCGCCACCTAATAATGGACCTATTATACTAGAAATGCCCCATACACTTCCTACAATTCCCATAACTTTATAGCGGAATGGTATATCAAATGCTAATTTAGGTACAATTTGACTTAGCGACATCATTACTCCAGCTCCGAGTCCTTGAACAAACCTTGAAATGATTAGCATCATAAATGTTTGACTTAAACCAGAAAATAAACTACCTATTGTAAATAGAGATATACCTACTAAAGTGATGTATATAATTTTAGTACGACTGAGCAATTCACCTACAATAGGATTTGCTATCACTATAGCAATAAAATATATTGCAAATATGAGTGATATTGAATGTGTCACGTTCAAATCATTCTTTATTGTTGGGATAGCTAGAGAAACGATACATGTTTCAATCGCTGACATAAACATTACTAATACGAGCGCAGTAACGACCCCTATTGATTTCCAATTCAAACTATATCACCTCTCTAATATATCTAATTAAACCATTATAAATTATCCACTTTTTATCTTTTAATGCAATACATAATATGTAAATTACATCTTCTGGCCTATGAAAAATTTAAAATTCGCAAATAGTATATAGAAGTTATTATTTGCTTATTAAATCGCTATCATCGAGAAATATTATTCTGATAAGCACAAAAATAGAGTCTGGGACAAACATAGATGTCTCAGACTCTTTAACAATTAGGTAGAACTATGAAATTTCCGTTAGAAAATTCAATTTCTGTCCCATTCCCTATACATTTCAATTATTAACTATATTATCTTAGTGATTAGACTGAATATTATTTAATGAAATATACAATCGCTATAAAATGACATATAGATGCAAACATTATAAAGAAATGCTATATCATATGAAAGTACGTACGCTCTTTCTGTGCATAAAACCAAGCACCTACTGTATATGCAATACCTCCAAATAAAATAAACAGCATAAACGTCAGCGATGTATCAAATAAAATAGTAGGTATAAATAGTACACCTATCCATCCCATAACTAAATACATTGTTAAGCTAAGTTTATGGCTAACATTTTTCGATAATGATTTATACAGGACACCCCAAATGGTGATACCCCATAGAATTAGCATTGCTGACCAGCCTAACCATCCACCTACTACAAGTATACATACGGGGGTATACGTGCCAGCAATCGCAACATAAATCATGCTATGGTCGATAATGCGCAACACGAGTTTATGTGATGAGTAACTTGGCATTGTGTGATAAATTGTTGATGACATAAACATTAAAAATATACTTATGACGAATATCGATACGCTCAGTGCGCCTATGCCACCAAATTCAATATAACTTTTAACGGCTGCATATGGTAAAGCTATTAGGGTTAAAAAACTTGCCACCCCATGGGAAACTGAATTACCTACTTCTTCACCAAAACTTAATGGAATCATTTTTCTCAAAGTATTATCGCTATTTTTCAAATCAGTTTCCATGGAATCTGACATAATTTTAACCACCTTTTAAATCAAACCAACTCGTTTCAAGTCAGCTGTTGCTGTTTCAACACTATCTTTACCTTCCTTATTTTTTAAAGGAGAAAATTCTTCTTCTCTCGGTACTTGAAGTGTAGTAAAACTATTCGCATATTGGAATATATCAAAATAGAACAATTCAAATTTGAGCGTAGACTGTTCAATCACGCCAAAGTCCTCATCTAGTTGCTTCAATTTCTTGACAGCTAAATGATACGGTAATTTGTAATCTACAACGTTTGTTATAAAGCTAAGCTTGAAACTATGGATGCCGATGTTGGCATTATCCAAGGAATTTGCCGCTGACTCATCTAACTCAGAATATTCATAAACTGAATCTTTTTGATCAACATTTACAAGTCTACCAACACTTTCACCTTCCTTGGGTTTAATAGACTTAGTTGCTACATCTACACTCTTTTGATAAGTGTAACCTGCAAACATAGGATCTAGTACCTTTACTAAGACGTTATCAATATTATTTAAAAAGATAAATTCTACACCGTTTTCAGACATTTCCTCCAGGTAGCCAGCTTTCTTCAATGATTTGAAGATACCTCCATTACCATTTGGCGTTTCTAAAATATTGCCATTAACATCTAATACAAGTTTACCTTCTTCAGATAACGCCACTACATTATCTTGTTTAAAGAAATGGATATGTTCTTTGTCGTAGCCAAAATAATCCTGATCTTCAAAGAATAATTGCGTTTCACGATTATTTATCTTGCTCGTCATGATATACCAATCTATATAAACTCCTGTTTGCTCATATAAATTGATAAGTTGACGCGCCTGAAGTTCAAACAAACTTACGTCTTCGATTTCGTAAGTACCTTTAGGCCCTTTATAACCTAAACGTGTACCTTGACCACCAGCCATTAATACCACGGCGAACTTTCCTTTTTTAATTGCTTCTAGTCCTGTCTTTTCAAAATCTTTAATTTCTTCATCTGTATAATCATTCTTCACATTGTAGCTCACTTCATCAATAGAAGATACGTCGTTAATAACTTTCTTATTTACATACAGTTCTTCATATAGACTTTGAATGTCAGCTAAATCAAGTTCTTCTACTTTATTAGCTAGTTGCTCTTTTTCATTATTGCTCATCATTTTTTCAAATTCAGTTAAATGTCCCTGATTATATTTGTCCAATTCTTTCTTATCTAGCATAAGTTCTCTCCTCAATTTTAAAGAATAATATTTATACTATAATATGTATTGATTTACCCCAAAATTATTTAATGAATCCATTGCGAAATAAAAGGATCTATAAACGGTCGTAATAGCACATAACAAGTACCAACTGTTATCGCACTAGCTAATGACAAATCTACTAATCCTCCAGTTCGACAAACAAATGGAAATCTAACATTAATCGGAAGTGGATAAAATAATTTAACACCCCTTGATGTTAACATGTCTAGTATAACATGTGATATTAATCCTAACATAATTGTTACTATATAACGTGTGGGAGATTGTATAAAGACTAATAATGCTCCAATGATTATCATGAACAACAATGAATGCGTAAACGTCCGATGTCCAAATAACATTCTTACAATGAAACTAATTAATTTAAAGCGTCTTCCAATGATACTACGTGTATGGCAAATATCAGGAAATATACTCGAAATTACTGCCAAAGTCATAATCGTAACAGATGTAAATATTTCTGTATGGAAATAATTAATAGATAATGCACCTATTAAAAGTCCACAAGATATATGCGTTTTGCCTGTCATTTACATTGCTCCTTTAAAGGATATAGTAACACATTTAAAGCGAAAATGCGAACATACTTTCGCAACGAAAAAAGTATAACACAATAATTAAAAGTATCGCATAATTCCTTGAAAACGATTACAAGTTATTGTATGATATAGCTACAAAATATTTAAAGGATGTGTTCAGTAATGGCAATGACTGTAAAGAAAGATAATAACGAAGTACGAATTCAATGGAGAGTTGCAGATATTAAGATTCCTACTAGTGAAATAACAAATATTTCTCAAGATCAAAATATCCACGAAGTTCCTAAATTAGATAGAGACAAAGTTTCTCGTATCGGTTCTACTTTCGGTAAAACAAATCGCGTAATCATTGATACTAAAGACCATGAATACATTATTTATACTCAAAACGATCAAAAAGTATACAACGAAATAACAAAATAAATTTAATACTTTATATAAAAACCTGTTAGGTTCATTTCGAATCTAACAGGTTCTTTGTTATAAATTACAGCTATGCTTTTAAAACAGATTTTATCTCTAGAATGTTATAATAGTAGAAAATAATGAAAGAGGTGAATCCAATGTATGTCGTTACAAATCGAATGAAACTAAAAGCTGGTTTCGCTGAAAAGATGGCGCCTCATTTTACTAAAGGTGGAAAAATTGAGGAGTTGAATGGTTTCAAACGTATTGAAGTGTGGCAGCTCGATAACGAGGAAGATGCAGATTATATGTACGTTAATACATGGTGGGAAACTGAAGAAGACTTTAATGCATGGCTTAAGAGTGATGCCTTTAAAGAGGCACATGGTCATAAATCAAAATCTAAAGATGAGGAATCACCGGTAATAGAAAATGAAATCGTAAAAGCGCACGTCCTATCTACACTTGATTAATTGTATACTAAAAAAACACGTCAGGTTCTTATTAAACCTGACGTGTTTTTATTCATTTTAATGTATATTTTTGATTATAAAACTAATAAATTACCTTAAACGCAACAAGCTTAATTAGCCGAAATATAAGTGCGCCATCAACGCGATAATCGGTAAAGCGATGATTGTACGAATTAAAAAGATTATAAACAGTTTAAAGATACTCACTGGTATCTTCGAACCTAAAATAACGCCACCAACTTCTGATAAGTAGATAAGTTGAGAAATACTTAAGGCACCAACCACGAATAAAGTAATATCGTTTTTAACACCATCTATTAAAATGGATGGCAAGAACATATCTGCAAATCCGATAATAATTGTTTCAGATGCTTTGGTAGCTTCGGGTATTTGTAATAATTCTAAATATGGCAAGAATGGTTTTCCTATAATCGCAAAGAATGGCGTGTAATTTGCAATGATTGTCGCAATTGTACCGATGCTCATTACCACTGGCAAGATCGCAAACCACATATCAACTACAGTTTTAAATCCTGAAATAAAGAATTCTTTAACTCCTGGCGCTTTGATACCTGTTTCTGTAGCTTGTTGGAAACCGTAACTTATTGCCGATTGGTTGTCTGGCAATTTCTCTGTTCGATGTTCTTCCGGTACTTCTTTTGCATATTCATCTTTTATTGCACTTAAAGGCCATATTCTCGGCAATATTAACGCACAAACAAGACACGATACAATAACACTTAAATAAAAATAAAAGAAATGATTTTGCATATTTACAGTATTTGCTACAACTATAGCAAAAGTTATTGATACAACGCTAAATGTCGTTGAAATTACTGTCGCCTCACGTCTTGAATAAAAACCTAATTGATATTGTCTACTCGTAATAACGACCCCGACTGTCCCATCACCAATAAACGAAGCTAAATTGTCTACTGTAGATCGTCCAGGTAAGGTAAATAATGGTCTCATTATTGGTCTAAAAATTGGACCAAGTAACTCAAGTAAACCATACTCCATAAGTAATGGTAAGAATAGTGCTGCAAAGAAAAATACTGTCACTAACGTAGGTAATAAATCACTAAATATTAACCCACCTGTGTCAGAAGAATAGATGACTTTCGTCCCAATCTTTAAATATGTCATCCATACAAATACCACAGCCAAAATTCTTAATATAAGCCAAACTGGTCTAACTTTAAATGCACTAGCTAATAATCCAGTAGGATGTATCTTATCCTTATATATCGTTGAACAAAGTAGTGTGATTATTCCTGATACTGTAATGATTAAAACAATAATGATGGGCATTGCGCCCCCTATAATATCTTTCAAAAATGACGCTAAAAATGCTACAGGCAAAGTGGTTTCTGTCTTACCATCTTTTGTTACTGGAATAGGTATTAAAAATAAGATTATCCCAATTAATGACATAATGATAAATTTCAATCTGCCCTTCAAAATTTGCGATCGACTATATTGGTTCATAAGTTTCACCCCTTGGTGGTTTTTATCTCTTTTAAATAACACCAATAATTATAACCTATTATGCATAAATATGTAAATAACTAAATGTATTATTTTACTGACATTATTTATCATACTATATACATAATTTAATTGCTTCACAATATATTTTCACTTAAGGGATCATATTTTTCTCAATAAGAATAAGAAATATGGAACTCCAACAATTGCAACTATGACACCAACGGGGATATCTAATGGAGGGTGAATACCTCGTGCTAAACCATCGCTGAGTGTGAGTAATAATGCTCCCATTAAACCAGACATAATCGTAATATGAATATGTTTATGTCCTACTATACGTCGTGCGATATGCGGTGCAATTAATCCTAGAAAACTTAATCCTCCTACAACTGATATCGATGCACCAGCTAATATGACTGCTAATAGCAACAGAATCATTTTAGTTCTCTTAACCTTTGCACCTAATGCGATAGCAATATCATCACCTAACGATAAAATATCCAGTTGATTACAAAAATATACAATTAATGGTACTGCTATAATAAACCACGGCAATATTACTAAAACATTCGACATGTTATGTCCGTATAAACTACCAGTCAACCACACTAATGCTTTATTAGCATCTAAAGGGTTACGGATGAGTAAATATTGTACAATCGCTGAACAAATCGCCCCAATTGCCAAACCAATTAATGCGAGTTTTGACCCGCTCACATTAAATTTTGAAATCAGTACCGTTAAAATCACACTAATAATCAATGCACCAAAAAATGAACCAAATGGTAAAACAAATAATGGCGCTGATGGAAATAACATAATGATAATGACAGCTGTTAAACTGGCACCTTTAGTTATACCAATAACGTCAGGAGAAGCTAAAGGGTTTCGTACAACTCCTTGTATTAACGAACCTGACATAGCTAGACTACTACCCACGATGAGACCTAATAACATTCTCGGCAAACGATATTCATTCAATATAAAATTATCGTGTGTGAAAATTCCCTTAATTGCATCTATTGGGTTTATCATTACAGAACCAATAGATAAAGTGGCAACTGAAGCTAAGAGCAGCAGTATAACAACTATTACATATCTTATTGTTAATTGCTTACTCATAGGCTTTCCACTCCTTTAATCGTAATCACTAAGAAATAAATAGCACCTAAAAATGCAGTTACAATTCCAACAGGTGATTCAAATGGATACGCAACTAATCGACTCAATACATCAGATAACATTAATAAATCTGCGCCTATAATCATCGTTAAAGGCACCATTAGCTTATAGTCCGTACGTATATAATGCTTAACGATATGCGGTACGATTAAACCTACAAACCCAATAGGTCCTGCTACTGAGACTGAAGCACCAGCCATTACGATTACTAATACACCTGTAATAAGACGTAGCATTTTAACATTTTGACCTAAGGCAGTTGCTAAATCTTCACCAAGTTCCATAATTGTTAGTTGACGTGCTATTAATATCGTGATGATAAATGCAATTATTAACCAAGGTAAGATAGCGATAACTTGTGCCCATTTTATTGTTGAAAGTGAACCAACAAGCCAAAACATAACTGATGTAGTCGCATCTTCATTCAATAAGATAATACCTTGAGTCATACTTGAAAAGAATAGATGAATCGCCATTCCGGCAAGCGCTAACTTGACTGGTGTCATCCCTTTCGTTGAACCTGACAATAAATAAACGGTTAACCCACCGATGAAAGCACCAACAAAAGCAAGTATTGTAGAGAAGCCAGATAAAGCAGGGATTAACATTGTAATTAAAACCACTACAAATGAAGCACCTGAATTCACCCCAAAAATTTGAGGTGAAGCGAGTGGGTTTCTCGTCATCGCTTGCATAAGCAAACCGGATAATGCTAAAGCTGCCCCTATAATTAAACCAGCAAGCATTCTTGGCATACGTACACTATGTATTAAATTAGTTTGTTTTGTATGATCATTCAAAATATAATCTTTAAAATCATTGATATTTATCTGTGATGAACCAATACGTAAATTTAAATACATAATGACAAAAAGCGCACATACACTCACTATAAAAGTGAGCGCAGTGCGTTTTTGCATTTTAGTGTCTTTCGTATTGGTTTGACTAATATTTGATTGTTTAGTCATTACCATTTCACCTTACTTTGATTGTTTGTCTTTTTGTCTTTCTTTAGAAATTTCAACAAGTTCTTTCGCAATTTCTTCAGAAGATATGATACCACGCGCACGTGCCCAAGTATTTCTATCTACTACTGATACTCTATCATTTTTTACTGCTTTTAGGTCTTTCCAAACCGCATCTTTTTCTTGCTTTTTAAGATCGGGATCATTTTTACCTTTAGCCGTCATGATAAACATGCGCCCAGGATCGATATCAGAAAGAACTTCTGAATTTAATTGTAAATAAGGTCCTTTTAAGTATTTAGACAAGTTATCTGTTTTAGTTTTATTTAAAGCATTTTTAAAGCCTAATTCTTTTAATAACTCACCTACGTAAGTATTCTCTGGGTGTGCTAATAAACCTGATTTAGATGCTACTGCTGGTAAAACGGGTTCAGATTTATCCATAGTAATCTTCTTGCTGTATTTATCCATTAATTTATCGTGCTTATCTAGTCTTTCTTTTCCTTTATCTTCTTTACCTACTGCTTTCGCAATTGTTTTAAATGCTTCGATATTATCTTTGTAATCACTATCGAAACTTGGTAAGAAGATTGTTGGAGCAATCTTTTCTAAATCTTTTTTAATGCCTTTATGTCTATTACTATCAGCAATAATAAGATCTGGCTTTTGATTACTAATTTCTTCTAAATTAGGTTGCTTTCTAGCACCCACAGATTTGTAATCACCAATTTTTTCACGTATAGAAGGTAAGATACGTTTTTTATCTCCATCATCCGCTACACCGGCTGGTTTAATGTCTAAAGCTGCCAATGCATCGACGAATGAGAATTCTAAAGCCACGACCTTTTTAGGATTTTTAGGTACTTTTGTAGTGCCTTCATCGTGTTTAATTGAAACCGTATCTTTACTTGATTTATTATTCTTCGATTTACCCGCTTCGTTATCACTCACACTGCCACATGCAGTTAAAACTAGTACGGCAACCATAAGAACAACAAGGCTCAAAAACTTTTTGCTGTGCTTCATCTACTTCACTCCTCATGTATGTATCAATTACACTTTTATTCTATTGATAACAATTATCATTGTCAATATGATTTTACATCTATTTATGAATATTTTTCGAAACACCCAAAACTTTATCAAAATTTTCATTAATTATTTGAATTGCTTCGTCTACAACATACGTTTTTGTAATATTAGGCATGTACATACTCTGTGCCATAGCACTGTAGCCTAAGCTAAATTGAATCTTATCACCAACTTGATAATTATCATGATTATATAAATCAACCATAACATGATCACTTGTTGCACCTAAAACGTCTACCTCATGATGTAACGGTTGTATTTCAGGAATTTTTGTATCTAGGTTGCCTATGTCAAGAATCGCCTGTAAATAATCATGATGCGATTGATGCCTCAATCTCGGTTTAATTTCTACGATTTCCGCTTCTAAAGTAATCGCATCTTGGTACAAAGCAGGTATTGGCGTATCTGTAGTGGTATTGACACCCCTAAATAAAGTTTCTCCTATTCTCAATTCATTGATTTTCCCTAGAGGACCTTTAGCCATTTCTGGTAATACGCTTGAATTCCCCCCTGAGACAATTTGCATGTTTAATGCTGTTTGGCTTTCAACGTGCGTTACAAATTCGTTAATTAATTGGATATCTTCAGTTGTTGGAGTATCAGAGTGAAAACACATAAAGTTAAAGGCCAATCCTTTCATTTTCACATGTTGCATATTTACGATTTTGTTTATATATTCTATAACTTCATATGTTTGTATACCTTCTCTTTCATCTTTCCAATCAACCATTAATAAAATTTCATGTGTTTTGTTTAGTGATTTCGCGATTTGATTAATGTGTTGTATCGTTTCCAATTCAGTTTGAATACTAATATTAGTATAGTTTACGATGTTTTTGAGTTCACTTTGATTACCAGTTCTTATCATTGTATAAGTATAATGACCATTGTAACTCTTTCTAATATTATCTATTCTAGCATCTGCAAAATGCGTTATGCCTATTTCAGCTAACGATTGAATGATTCGTTCATCCCCACCGACACCCTTAACTACAGGGGTAAAATGAATATGACTACGTTTACACATGTCTCGTAATATATGTGCATTATATTGTATTTTTGATAAATCTATCTTCAATTGTGCCATAGTTATACCTCTCTATATAACGGATTGTCTAAATCAATGGTCACATATTGCTTTACCTTACTTTCCATTCGCATACGTAACAGTGATTTAACTGTGATCTTTCTTCCAAATAAAACGTTATTGATTTGCGTTGCATGTGGTTTATTATTGTCAATCGAATCTTGGGTAACTTCTCGAACGATATCAAATAATTCACGTTCTGCGACACCTTCATATTGTGTAAAATGGTGTATTAACTCAGCAATTTGATTTTGAATCACTGCGTGTTGAAATTTCGCTATAACCGCTACAATATCTTCCGCGATTAAACTTTTATTCGTAAGTTCGACATGGGGCACACGATGATTAAATGTTGTTAAATCAATACGCGAACCACCAAGATCTCTCACATTGAATTTCATTTGAAATCCTTCGCCTAAACTCACAATAGTATTTTGCATATGCGCTTCTAAAGCAATACCAAAATCTTGGATATACGCAAGCAAAGGTTTAATCAGTGTTTCTGCATATGCTTTAATAAAACGTTTGATCGCTTTCGTTGTCACACCCTCACCAACCCAATCTAAATAACTATCTACAATTACTTTCCCGTCAACAGGGTTACGATTAACTAAACTTGCAGTTACAAGTGTTATACCATCATGATCTATCTTTGGTTGTTGCCTAACTATCACGCCTAATTGACGCGCAGTATTTAAATCTGTCATGGCATGTATACCGTAGGGTTCCATTGAAACCTGCAATTGTGGATATATGTTCAACATATCTTGTAACTCATAACTCAACTTAGGGCCATCAACGGTTGTTACTGTCGATACGGTTCTCACAGCACTCGTCGCTTGCACATTTACAGGTAATTTAATGTGGTACGGTTTATGCAGTAACGCCATCGTTCTAAAGGAAAGTGTTGCTTTAGATTCAATTTCAAATGGAGTTGGTAAAAGTTTGCTCTCTTTTATCCATTCAGAAAATTGTTGCACAATCACGTTGTCATATTGCCATGGATGGACAATCATAACTCTATAGTCTTCTAACTTTAGCTGATAAGGAGCGAGGAATGCTTCCAATTTCCCTTTATACTCTGGAATAATGTAATCCAAAATATATTGATCATTTTGTTCCATCGATGTTGTTACGCAATGTGTATGATGAATAAGCATGATTTTTAAAGGTATAATTTTTTCAAAATCAGGCGCATAACGTTTTACTTCTTCATCAGTTAATGGAAGTTTCGTTTTAGACAGAGGGTGCGTCGGATGTCCTTCAAGTATCAAACTTTCGGAATAATTTAATTCATCTAACTGATTGTTATCATTTAAATATTGTAACCAGGCAAAAAAGTTTAAACTCTCAGGCATTTTAGTAAATTGTAAACTAGATTTGATTAACGCCTTTCTGTTCTCAAAATGTTTATACGTTAATACAAAGCCATTTCGACTAGAGACTAGTTCCTCTGTTAACCTTTGAGATACAGGTATATCAAAGTAATGTTCAATTATTTCTAATAAACGTTCTACGGAAGCTACTTCCTCAACTCTTTCACCTACCACAAATTGAGGAAAACCATTAAATTGATAGCGCATTAATGCTGTGGTTCTCACTTTTTCTATATTCAATTTGTAGTTATTTTTGTTAAATATCACCAATTCGTCACTTTCACTTAATTGCGTATCCTCAGTATAAATATGTTCCTTTATCATCGCATTTATGATACGGTGTTGAACATTTTGATCGGCAACTAGCCACATTTGTTGATTCATACAACTTTGCCTCCATCTTTACTAAATTTATTAATAATAAGAAATACGATTCCAATAACTGTTGTACTGATACCCATAATTAAAAATGTTTCAATAATACCAATTAAATCAGCAAGAAAACTCATCACAACAGCACCTAAAGGTATCATGCCTCTATCCATCATCACGACACTTAATATTTTACCCCGATGTTCTCTCGGTAATTGCTTTTGAAAATATACTCTATTTGTCGTTCTGGCCCATTGACTAAATAATCCAATAAAGAAAAGAGAAATAAATAAAATTATTGTTTGGTTACTCATAGCACCTATTAATGCGATACCAAACAATATTGAACTAAAATAGTACATATGAACCATTGAAATTTTATTAAGTAAATTTGGTAATATCATCGTCGCGATAATACCCCCTATCGCACAACACGTCATTGCATTACCAAAAATGGCGACCTGATCTGGAAATGTCTTATCGGTTAGTACAGGTAATAATGTGGTATATGTAAAACCTGTAGCCATAATTAATAATGACGTAATGAAAATTCGCGCACCTATGCGATGATCCTTAAAATATTCGAGTACAAACTTAATGCTTACTTTAGATTGTTCACGTGTTTGAATATTTTTTGGAAATTTCAAAGGTATACAACAAAGTACTGCGATAAAGTAACACAGTGCTTGTACCGAAAAACTCACTTCAGCGTTATAAGTTGCCATGATAAACCCAGCAACTGCTGGCCCAATTGAACGACATATATTAATAATAAATGAATGATATGATACGGCTTGTGTCGTTGATAATCGTTCAGTTAAATCTGGTAATACGGCTTGTCTTACAGGTGTTTCAACTGCACTAATGATACCGCGTCCAAGTGAATATATTAAAAATATAGCGATAGGTAGATTATTATTTTGTAAAACTAATAAACATAATATTGTCGTTAATATAAATGATGAAGTAATTGTGATGCGCAATAGTTTACCACGATCACATCTGTCTGCTAATGCCCCAGCCCACAAACTAATGAGTAAAATTGGTACTAGCCTAAAAAAGTTAATTAAACCTAAGTAAATTGCATTGTGATATAAATTAAACACATACCAATTTAAAGTGATTTGGCCAATCCAATTTCCTAAAAACAGTAAGAATGAACTAGGAAAGAAGTATTTTGCCATGATATTCCACCTATCTTTTTAATTGATAACAATTCTCATTATCGTTAATATAGATTATACAAATATTGTATACATTTGTAAAATAAATTTTAGAGGTGCTTTATATGAATTCGAACAATAATTTTTCCAGTTTAAATATAGAACTCACGCATGACGAACGTGAGGCCTTATCTTATTTAAATTCCACAAACAAATTATGGGCCGAGCATTTCAACACTATGCTCATGCCAAGTAGAGATAAAATAACACAACGTTTGATTACTTCATTACATAGAGAGAATTTGGTCAATAGTCGTGAGAGAAGTAATATTGTTGATATTTCAAACCTACCCTACTCATTAAATACAAACTGTCACCAAGTTTTAAAAATCGCTTTCCCAACTACTGATAAAACATTGTATGCTCCTATTAGTGGTATACATGCTTTTGACCGTATAGATGTTCAAGGCCCATTTTACATAACCAATCAACATCAAATACAACGCGTACTGCATCCAGAAACAATATTAAATCTAATTTTCAGTGAAGCACCTCACTTAAATAATGAAGCCAGTGAACAATTTTTAGACGATATAAATAATAGTGCTGCAAACATGGCGATTGCTTTAAGCTTTCAAACATATCAACTTGCTGATGTAACCGTGCCATTGTTTGAGCTCATTAATCAACATCAAGATCCTTATTTAAGATCTGAACAAGCCGTGATAGAAGGACACCCACTTCATCCAGGTGCTAAATTACGAAAAGGGATGAGTCCTGCTACAACAATCAACTATTCATCTGAATTTGGTCATCCTATCCCGATGCATTTTGTATTAATTGCAAAAGATATAGCCAAAGTTGCTACTTTAGATGGTGATTATAATTCAACGATATATCATCAATTTAAAGGATTACATGACGTAGCGTTACAACACGTAAGCGCTCAACAACTAGAACAATATTATGTGATGGCCATTCATCCGTGGCAATACGACAATATTTTGTTGAAGGAATATCAAGAAGAGCTAAAATCTGGTCAAATGATACCACTTCAATATGATATCAATTATTTTGCAGGGTTATCATTCAGAACATTGATGCCAGAATTACCGATAACGACACCTCATATTAAACTGTCGACAAATGTCCATATTACTGGTGAAATTCGTACACTTTCTGAACAAACAACGATTAATGGACCTCAGTTAACTGCTATTTTAAATAATATTAAGTCTACCGATCCATTATTTAGTGAAATTGAGGCCGATACTATTGATGAAATTGCTGGGATTCATTTTTATCACCCTTCTGATTCATCTGATGTACAAGTACAACGTAGCGAACAATTGGGGACTTTATTTAGAACGAACATCAACCAAATGATTTCATCTGACACGGTACCATTGATACCATCCAGTTTAGTCGCAACACATCCGTTAAACGATGAGACGCCTTTAGTATCACTGATTAAACTTTACAAAGCACACCAAAACATTGAGTCATTTAATAAAGCGTCAATTGAATGGTTTAAACAGTACAGTCAAGCAATTCTCGATATGACTTTACCTTTAGTAGTCAAATATGGTATCGCCATGGAAGCACATTTACAAAATACGATTGCAAGTTTCAATCAAGACGGTAGTTTAAATAAAATGTATATTAGAGATTTTGAGGGGCTACGTATTGATAAAGTACAGCTCAATCAAGCTGGATATTCAACCGAGCACTTCCATGAAAAATCTTTAATATTAACGGATTCTAAAACTACAGTATTTAATAAAATGTTTTACTCTACGATTCAAAATCATCTAGGAGAACTTATTGCAAGTATTGCTAAATCGTGTGATAACCGGAAATTAGAATCAACAATATGGTCGGAAATTAGCGATATTATTGACGTTAAACTTAATCAAATTGCTAACTCAATGTCTGAGTCAGAGCAATCTAATATTGATGCAATACGTCAAACAATCTTCGCACCAAAAATAGATTATAAATGTGTTACAACCATGCGATTAGAAGATGAAGCTGATTACTATACGTACATTCAAGTAAAAAATCCCTTGGTTCGAAAATAATGTTTAATTTTTCAACCCCCACTAAAAGAATTTATTCAAACTTTTAATGGGGGTTTTTATACAAATTGAAATATTAGATATTCAATAACACCAATAAAAAACCCTAAATGCATAATTGCATTTAGGGTTTTCTAAATTTATATTATTTTAAATTCTTTTGTTCATTTGAAGGGTTATCGCCTTTTTCTTTCTTTTGAGCCCACTCTTTTCTAGTCATTACATCTTCAACGCGCATATTAACTTCTACTACATCTAAACCAGTAATGTGTTTAACTTGTTCTTTCACTAAGTCAGTCACTTTGCGGAAGATTTTTGGTGCTGATTCACCATATTCTAAGATTACTTTTAAGTCTACTGCGGCTTGTTTTTCACCAACTTCAACGCTTACACCTTGTGTTACGTTGTTGCTGCTTCCAAATGAGTTTGAAATGTTATCGACAAAGCCGCCTTTCATTTCTAAGATGCCTTGTACTTCACGTGCTGCGATTCCAGCAATTTTTTCAACTACTTCGTCTGAAAAAGTTAATTTATTAGAAAATTGTTGCTCTTGGTTTTGTTGTTGTTGTGCTTGTTGTTCGCGTCTTTCTTGTTCAGTTACACCTGTTTGGTTGTCATATGCTTGTTTAGCTTTATTGTTATCTACTGCCATAATAATTCTCCTTTATAATAAATATTTTATAAGTCAATGGCCAAATGTTGTTTTCTCTTTATACAAACTAACTCCATCGATTTAAAAAGTTAAGAAAATCTTGTGTTCGATCTTTCGTATACCCTATACCTACGCCAATCAAACATAAAACGATGATTAAAATTGTACTCCAGAAACCTATATTTAAAAATAGTAACGCAATGATTAAAAATGCTAGGAAACCAATGATTCTCCATTTATATTCCTTGAAGAAATTGATGATTTGTTGTAGAGAATCTTGTTCATTTGAATTATTATTTTCACTCATGATATCCCTCCCTTACAACACTCGCTTGCCTGCAGTTTTTTGGTCTTTCACGTTAACTTCTAACTTCGAAACTGGTAATTCTGTAAAATGTTCAACATTTTGCTTGATATCATTTCTAATTTCTTCCGTTAACGAATTCACTTGTACATCGCCAGGAACGAAAAAATCTGCTTTTAATGCTATATGCGATTTCTTTTTCTTGTTATAAAGTTTTGCTACTACATTCGGTTGTCTGACTTCATCATATTTCAAAATAGTGTCGTACGCTGATTTCTCAACTGACTTTCTTGAAATATAAATATGGCCGTCTTCAAAATCTTTATATAATCCAGGCTTTCTATACGTAGGTTTAAACAAGCTGAATACCATTATAAGACCGATTAAGATGAGTAACGCCGACAAACCAATTAATGTTGGAACGAACCAATTAAAGTGCATTAATTGATCTTGGTATTTACTAATACGTGAATCTTTAATAAACATAAATAGTAATACTCCGACAATTACTACAATTAATAGCCCTAGTATAAAATTCTTTAGTCGTTTCACCTCGTATGCCACCTCCAATACTATAATATGTTGCTGTTGTTACAACTGATTAATACCCTTTATACAATCGCTAAAAACCTATATTTTTATTATTTTATGGTAAAAGTTACATTTTCAATTAAAGAAGTGATTTTCCTTAATTTAAGATAAAAATTATTTGCTTTTTATGCATTTTCATGTCTTTCCCGTTTCTTTTTACTGGATCGTGGTTTTTCTACAGCTAATGATTTAAACAATGACCACACCATTAAAATTATCACTATGGAGAATGGTAATGCCGCAATAATCAATAAATTTTGAATTGATTGCGTTCCACCAGTATAAATCATGATAACCGCGAACAACGCGAGAATAACTCCCCAACTTACTTTTACGATACTAGAAGGATTAATTGAACCTTTTGAACTTAACATACCTAACACATATGTGGCTGAATCTGCTGAAGTAACGAAGAATATCATAATAACCACTAAAGTGATGATACTTAATAAGAAACCTAATGGATAATGTTGCAACGTTGCGAAGGTTGCTGTTTCTGTCGCTTCCTTTGCAATATTTGCTACTTTATTTTGCTGTAACTGCATTGCTGAAGCTCCAAACACTGCGAAAAATAAGAAACAAACTACTGCTGGCACAAATAAAACACCAATAATAAATTCTTTGATTGTACGACCACGAGATACACGAGCGATAAATATTCCAACAAATGGCGCCCATGAAATCCACCAAGCCCAGTAGAAAATTGTCCATTGTTGAAGCCATTTATATTTTTCTCCACCTGATTGTGGTATACGTAAACTCATTTTAAAGAAATTAGCAATGTAATCACCAAGTGAGTTAGTAAACGTATTTAAGATTGTTAATGTAGGTCCTACACAAAACAAAATTAATAGCACAATAAACGCAAGCACCATATTAATATTACTTAATCCTTTAATACCTTTATCAATACCTGACCAGGCCGACCAAGTAATTAATATCGTTGCTATAATAATGATGACTACTTGCATGCCAAAGTTAGACGGTACTTTAAACAAGAAATTTAAACCTTCATTAATTTGTAATGCACCAAAACCTAACGTGGCAGCAACCCCTGTCACTGTGGCAATTATCGCTAATACGTCTATAGCGCCTCCAACAGGCCCCTTCATCATCTTAGAGCCCAATATAGGTGTTAACGTAGCACTAACTAAACCAGGGTAACCTCTATGGAAACTAAAATAAGCAAACACTAAACCGACGATGCCATACACTGCCCATGCATGAACACCCCAATGGAAAAATGAAAATTGCATTGCATCATTTATTGCTGCTTGTGTCCCTTTTTTATGTAACGGTGTTAACGTATATGCATGACTTATTGGTTCTGCTGTCGTCCAGAATACAAGGCCAATTCCCATACCTGCGCTAAATAACATAGCGAACCATGATTTAAGAGAAAACTCTGGATCCTCACCTTCTTCACCTAATGTGATTGAAGCAAAGCGAGAGAATAATAAATATACGCAAACTACTAATATAGCTAAAACAAGTAATAAATAATACCAACCAAAATTAACTGCAATAAAGTTGGTAATTGTTTGAGTTACTTTCTCAAGTTGTTTCGGTAGAATTGCACCATAAATAACAAATAGTGTACAAATTGCTAGTGCAATCCAAAATACTGCTGTTAATTTTTTTAACCGCATGTCAAAATAACACTCCCTTTTCTTTGTACAATTTATATACCCGTTTATAATGAAAATAAAAATATTTTTCGTGAACCTTGCGCAAGTTTATCGTAAATATATTAATTAATAATATTTTATTATATATTAAATAATCAAATCCATATAAAACCATATTAAAAGCCACCAGCGAAGATAAAACTAATCTTCGTTGGTGGCTTAGAATCTGAATTGAAAACGAGCTTATATCAAGCTTTTCCATCCCAGTCATCATTGTCAGGGTGGGATTACGAAATCTCTATTAAAAAATTCGATTTCTATTCCACTCCGCTTATTTTAATTTTCGCTATCTTCATCAACTTGAATGACTAACTTACCAATCATCTTATGGCTTTCTAGTATTTCATGTGCTTTAAAAAGCGTTTCTGTCGTAAGCCCATTTAATGTTTGATTTAATGTCGTGTGATAAACGCCGTCATCAACCTTTTGTGCAATATCTTGTAAATAAGTTTGATGTTTTTGCATATCTTCAGTTTGATGTAACGGTCTTGTGAACATGAATTCGTGTGTAAATGTGACACTCTTTGATTTTAATAAATTCAAATCTTGTTTGTCTTGAAACGCAACAATTGTAGTAATCTTGCCATGTGGCTTTACGAGTTCAATCATTTTTTCATAATAAGCATCAGTATTAAAGGTGCAAAATATATAATCAACATCAGCAAGGTCGTGTTTTTTAAATTCATCTGATAGGTCATTTTTATGGTTAAGGACGAGGTCTGCCCCCATCTGTTTTGACCATTCTATCGTTTCTGTTCTAGAAGCTGTAGTAATGACACGTAACCCATAAGCTTTGGCAATTTGAGTTGCAATACTGCCAACCCCACCACTACCATTTATGATTAACAATGTTTTACCACGATTTTCCTGTGGATTTTCTGAGATATTGAAAGTATCAAATAACGTCTCATAAGCTGTTAAACCTGTTAACGGTAGTGCAGCCGCTTCAGTCGGCTTCAATGATTGAGGTGCGTGTGCAACTAAACGTACATCCATAAGTTGATACTGCTGATTGGCACCTGCATAAGATGGCGCACCAGAATAAAATACTCTGTCACCTTTTTTAAATGTTGAAACATTGTTTCCGATTTTTTCAATCGTTCCTACTGCATCATAACCTAATATACGATGTTTTTCTTCATCACTAAATGGTTGTTGTCTCAATTTCGTATCTACAGGATTGACACTCAACGTCTCTACTTTAATTAGTATTTCTCCCTCACCAGGTTCCGGCTGAGGTATATCTATTTCTGAAAATTGGTTCCCATCATCTAATGAAAATTGATTATTTGAAACAATTGCTTTCATCATACCAACTCCTAAATTTAATCCACTTCTGCAACTTTTACTACTTGTTTACCGAAATTATCACCAGTAAATAAGTTTCTAAAAGCTTGCGGTAGGTTGTCGAACCCTTCCATAATTGAAGTTTTCGTTTTTATTTGGTCTGATTGTACCCATTGTGCTAATTCTTTACTAGCATTTTTAAAGTCATTTGCATAATTACCAACAATGAAACCTTTCATCAATGCTTGTGATTTAATCAATATTGGTTGAATGCGTGGACCATGTTCAATTTCTGTATCGTTATATTGAGAAATCGCACCGCATACAGGAATTCGTGCAAACTGATTTAAGTGTTTAAACACTTTATCTGCAATATCGCCACCTACATTTTCGAAATAAACGTCGATACCATTAGGCACTGCATTAGCTAGCTGCTCATTGAAATCATCTTTTTTATAATCAACAGCGGCATCAAAACCTAATTCCTCAGTTAAGTAGGCTGTTTTCTCAGGACCACCCGCAATACCAACAACATGTGCGCCTTTAATTTTTGCAATTTGACCTACGACTGAACCTACTGCCCCTGATGCTGCTGAAACTACAACCGTTTCTTCTGGTTGAGGTTCTCCTATTTTTAATAGTCCGTGATATGCTGTTTGACCTGTTAGACCTAATACACTTAGATATAAATATAATGGCACATCAGTTTGTGATACTTTGGTCATATCTTCGCCTGAAATGTTTGTCACCTTTTGCCATGGTGCTCTACCTGTTACAATATCACCTTTTTCAAATTGTGAATGCTTTGATTCTGTGACTTTACCGACAAGATGACTTGTAATTGGCTCATCAAGTTGAAACGGTGGCACGTAAGATTTTGTGTCATTCATTCTACCTCTCAAGTAAGGATCTACTGAAATATATAAAGCTTCAACTTGAATTTCATCGTCTTGTAAATCATTTAATTCTACTGTTTCGGTACGAAATACATCATCAGAAGGAATTCCTTGTGGTCTTTGTGCTAATACAATACGTTCATTGTTCATAAAACATGCCTCCATTCATTCTTTTATTTCATTTTAAATGGAGGAGCTTGTACAAGGCAATCAAATCGTTTATAGGAGATTTACATAGCGTGTTATGATGACCTTAACTTTAACATTGAACGTAGAAACACCAAATTGATAGGAGCAACTTAAATGAAGCTAAGTGTTTTAGACTATGTACCTATTTTTGAAGGCCGCAATACTACAGAAGCTTTGAATCATTCTATAGAACTCGCACAATGGGCAGAACAATTAGGATACCATCGATATTGGGTTGCAGAACATCATCAAGTCTTATCTGTCGCATCTAGCGCTCCAGAGATGATTATGATGTCACTGTTAGAAAATACGTCGACAATTCGTATCGGTAGTGGCGGTATTATGTTGCCGCATTATAGTGCCTATAAAGTGAGCGAACAGTTGAAAATTATGGAAGCCAGACATCCAAATAGAGTCGATATTGGTACGGGAAAATCATCGAGCTTTAGAAATGTGAATGAAGCATTAAACGAACATAAAGATAAAAGCGAAGTCAATTATAGTACGCAAATTGATGACTTATTAGCTTATTTTAATGATGACACATCAGAACATAATCGTTTTAAAGGCTTATTAGCCACACCTCAAATTGCTACCCAACCTCAAATGTTCATATTAGGCATGAGTACGCGGAGTGCCAAACTTGCTGCAGAAAAAGGACTACCACTCGTTGTGATGCAAATGGGTCAACAGCAACGGGCATTAAATTCGGTTATTGAAACTTATCGTTCGCATTTTAAACAGCTCCATTCAGATAAACAGCCTTATGTGATGTTAGCTACTTTCGTGGTAACTGCTAAAAATGAGAAAGTGTTAAATGATTTGTTACGCGCATTTCATTTATGGTTATTGCGAATAAATTATTTAAATCAACCTACGTCATATTACTCAATCCAATATGCGAATGAAAGAAAGTTTTCTGAAAGAGAACAAGCTAAAATTTATAAAAATAAAAGTCGTGTTATAGCAGGGTCCCCTGAGGAAGTTAAGGAAGCGTTAAATGGATTGTATGCTAAATACAATATTGATGAAGTTATGGTCATGCCTCATGTATACGGAGAAGAAAATCGAAAATCCTTGTTAGAACTTATTGCATTATAAAATAAAAAAAGCACGCTTTGGAATAATCCAAAGCGTGCTTTTTGAACGCAATTTGCGTATCGAAACTGTAAGCAAATAATTTCGCAACAGTGACAAATTAACGTTTTGAGAATTGTGGTGAACGACGTGCTTTTTTAAGACCTGGTTTCTTACGTTCTTTCATACGTGGGTCACGAGTTAGTAATCCAGCGCGTTTTAAAGAACCTCTGTACTCAGGGTCTGCTTCTAATAATGCACGTGAGATACCGTGACGGATTGCTTGAGCTTGTCCTGTGAATCCACCACCGTGAACGTTTACTAATACATCATAGTTACCTTTAGTTTCAGTTACTTCAAATGGTTGGTTTAAATCTAAGATTAATGATTCGAATGGTAAGTAGCTACGTACATCACGATCGTTTACAGTGATATTACCTTCACCAGGTACTAAACGTACACGTGCTACTGAGTTTTTACGACGGCCTGTGCCTCTATATTCAACTTGTGCCAATGTAATTTCCTCCTTCTAATTAACCACGTAACTCGTAGTTTTCTGGTTGTTGTGCAGCGTGTGGATGTTCAGCGCCACCATATACAAATAGTTTTTTACCTTGTTTTTCGCCTAAGCGGTTACTTGGTAACATACCTTTAATTGAAGTTTCAAGTAAACGCTCTGGGTTAGTTGCTCTTAACTCACCAGCTGTGATTGATTTGATTCCACCTGGGTGATTTGAGTGACGGTAATAAACTTTATCTTGTTCTTTATTACCAGTGAATTTAATTTTTGAAGCGTTAATGATGATTACATAATCACCAGTGTCAACGTGCGGTGTATAAGTTACTTTATTCTTACCACGTAAAATAGATGCTACTTCAGATGATAAACGACCTAATGTTTGTCCGTCTGCATCGATAACATACCATTTACGTTCAATGTTTGATTCATTTGCCATAAATGTTTGACGCATTTCATTGTCCTCCTAGAGTAAATAAATAAATATTTCTTGTTTAATAGTAGATACTCTTAAATCATAAATTTTCATTTATTTCCATTATTTGTTCTACGTGCTTCTATATCTTGTAACACAATAAGTTTCCGGGGCTTATCGTGGGGTGATATAAAACAATACCGTTAATAATCGTATAATTTTTAAAGGGTTTTGTCAATCTCATTTTGATATTTTGTATCAATTTTTTTGTCTGTTAAAACGTCTTTTCCGTAATCTGAAATAAGTGCATTTTCCGTTAAATATACCTTTTGCAAGTACAGTCCTTCAGGTGGTGCTGTAAACGGAATTTTATTTCTATCTTTATCTGCTAATAACTGAGGGACAGCTTGAGGGTCTTGTTTGCCTTTCCCTACTTGAACTAAAAATGCCACTAGAACCCGAACCATATTGTATAAAAAGCCTGAACCAGCAACGATGTAATCAAAGCCATCTTCCGTTTTAACAATTTTACTATCATATAAAGTACGTACTTTGCTTTCTGTTTCTGCTTTTTGTGAGCAAAATGCTGTGAAGTCATGTGTTCCGATAAATAAGCGCGCTGCTTGTTGCATTTTTTCAATATCTAATTCTTCTGGTATGTGCTTTTTAAGTCCACTCTGAAACGGATCCTTACGCTGGTCTTGATACACTTTATAACGGTAGCATTTACCTAAACTGTCATATCTACAATGAAACTCTGAATCTACAAATGTTACTTCATTAACACATACGTCATCCGGTAAAAATCGATTCATTGCATACTGCCATTGTTGCCTAGATATATTGAGTTCCGTATCAAAATGAAAATACTGCTCAATCGCATGGACTCCTCTATCTGTGCGACTGGTAGGATGAATTCTGACGTGCCGTTTGTGCATTCTAGTCAAAATCTTTTCAAATTGTTGTTGTACTGTTCGACCATTTTGTTGGATTTGAAAGCCAAGAAACTGACTTCCTTGATATGAAATGTTTACTAAAACACGCATCTTACTACACTCCTAATAACTTTAACCCAATTAAAATACCTGCGATCGGTATTAAAAGTATTATTGAAATTGTATCTTTCATGTGCCAATGTAATTGACGGTAACTTGTTCTTTGGCTATTCGCATCATAACCTCTCACTTCCATAGCAATAGCGAGATCTTCTGCTCGTTGAAACGATGAGATAAATAGTGGAATTAATAATGGGATATAAGCTTTAATACGATTTAAAATACTTCCCGAACTCATTTCTGATCCTCTTGATTTTTGTGCAAAGATGATTTTATCTAATTCATCCATTAAAGTTGGTATAAACCTTAAAGCAATAGACATCATTAAACTTAATTGGTTGACGGGTACTTTAATCCATTTTAAAGGCGTTAACAACTTTTCAAATGCATCCGTTAAATCAATAGGACTCGTCGTTAAGGTTAAAATTGTTGAAATTAATAATATAAAAATTAATCTTAAACCAATAAATATCCCTTCCACAATTCCGTTTGTATCGATAGATATCACACCAAATTCTACAAGACGTGTACCACCTTTTGTCACAAATACATGCATTAAAAAGGTAAATATCATAAAGAACCATATGGGAGTTAAGCCTTTTATTAAAAACCATGGTTTGATATGTGCTGATTTCATAAAAATGAATATCAGTATAAATAACCAGAGATAAGTAGCCACAGAATGTGCTAAAAAGATAAGTATGATAAATATAAAAGTAAAGATAAATTTCGCTCTTGGGTCTAAATTGTGAATAGTAGTATTTAAAGGGATGTAACGACCAATAATTAATTTATCTTTCATGACGTTGCCACTCCTTATACAATTCAACAAATTCTGTTTCTGTTAATGCTAGATCGTTAAAGCTAATTTTGTTTTTCTGTTCAACATCATGTTGTAATTGTACTACATCTGGTAACTCTAAATTATATTGTTGTACAAATGAAACATCTCGAAACAACTTGCGTGGCGAACAACTATCTATGACATTCCCATTCGCCATCACTTTCACTTCATCTACATAACGTGCAACATCATTCATTTCATGTGTTACGAGTATGATTGTCTTTTGGTGTTCTAACTGTAGCTCTTTTATCATTGTCATCACTTGAATTCTACTTTGAGGGTCCAAACCTGCAGTAGGCTCATCTAAAATGATAATATCTGGATCCATTGCTAATATTGAAGTCAATGCTATCTTACGCATTTGACCACCTGACATTTGAAATGGTGATTGCTGCATTATATCTTTATCAAAGCCAAACTCTTCTAATAATGATTTTGCTCTGTCTTTAACTTGCTCCACTGGCATGCCAAAATTTTTAGGCCCAAAAAGAATCTCTTTTTCCACTGTTTCCTCAAATAGCTGTGACTCAGGAAATTGAAAGACCATTCCTATTCTTTTACGAATAGACTTTAAATGTTTATCCTTACTCTTTTTCGTAATCGTTAAATCGTCAATTTGCAAAGCACCTTCAGTGGGTTTTCGTAAACCATTGAAATGTTGTATTAAAGTCGACTTCCCAGAACCAGTTTGACCTATGAGTGCATAGTATCGGCCATTTTCAAATTGCGTTACAACGTCTGCTAAAGCTTGATGTTCAAAGGGTGTGCCTACTTGATAGGTATAACTCACATGATTAAATTTGACTGTCATAAATTCTCCAACAACCTTTCGTAAGTTACAAAGTCGTTTTTATTAAAGAGGAGCTGATTCATACGCATTGAAAATGGTAAATCTAAACCTATTTTCGTCAATTGAGCACCATCTTTAAAAATATATTGTGGTGGTCCTGCATCATAAACTTTACCCTCGTTCATCACAATTAAATGATCAGCTACTAAAGCTTCTGTTAAATCATGCGTAATCGATATAATCGTAACATCTCTGTGTTGTTTCAATTCTCGAATCAAGTTTAATAATTCTTTACGCCCCGAAGGATCCAACATTGAAGTTGCTTCATCCAAAATAATGATATCTGTATTCAATGCAAGAACCCCTGCAATAGCAACACGTTGTTTTTGACCACCCGATAATGATTGTGGTTCATACTTTGCTTTATCCAACATCTCCACATCTTGCAGTACGTCAGGAACAATTTGTTGCATTTTTTCATAACCCACTGCATGATTTTCTAGCCCAAATGCAACATCAAATTCAACCGTAGCCCCTACAAATTGATTCTCAGGATTTTGAAATACAATACCAATCTGCTTTCTTAACTCTTGAACCGAAGATGCGTTAAGTTGCTGACCATTTAAATAAATCGTTCCTGCTACTGGCTCTTCAATACCAATCATTAATTTAGCAATCGTAGACTTTCCAGAACCATTATGACCAACAATAGATGTCCATTGGCCTGTAGGCACATTAAAAGATACATCATCTAGTACTAAAGATGCATCCTCATCGTATTTAAATGAAACATGATTAAACGCTATCGCATGGTTATCCATGACCATTTCAATTGCCTCCAAAATAAATTAATACATCTATTTTATTCTACATGAAACATGCTAAAAATGCACACCCCTCAATCATATTGAACAAATAAAGCAGCACTTATTGCCCTGCAACTTAGTGATACTTACACATGAACTCTGCTCAGGTGTTCCCTAAAAGACTCCCCCTAATCACCAGCGTTTCAATGGCTCAAAGATTCGCATATTCGATTATTCTAATTACATACCTGCTACATGTTTGGCAGTAGATGTCTGAATTGAAATTGCGCTTTAAAAAGCTTGTTTCAATTCTAGTCATCCTTGCCGACGTGGGACTACGAAATCTTTCTAGATTTCTGTCCCACAGTCAACTCCCCCTAATTAGTAAAACTAATAAGGGTTTAGCGGTTCGCATTTGCATTGGCAAATGCATAACTCCCCCTAATTAGCATAGCTAATAAGGGGGAGTAAAAAAAAAGCGCGCACCCCATCAATATTGAGTTCACGCTTTAACAAGTTATTTAGTTTTGATGGGGTACTCTGAGCTAGACAATATTTGTATGTGGCAAATACTATCGTTGCACTCATTTGCTTTATATATAGTAGTACGTGTATTTAAATTAAACTAATTCAATGATTACTGACTCAGCACCATCACCACGACGAGGGCCTGCTTTTAAGATACGAGTGTAACCGCCTTGACGTTCTTCATAACGTTCAGCAATTTCACCAAATAGCTTTTGAAGTACTGTTTGAGTAGTTTCATCTTCATTTAAAATTTCAACTTTACGTAATGTTTCAGCTGCTTGACGACGAGAAGCGATATCGCCTTTTTTACCTAAAGTGATTAATTTTTCTACGATGCTACGTAGTTCTTTTGCACGAGCTTCTGTAGTTTCAATGCGTTCGCTAACGATAAGTGACGTCGCTAAGTCACGTAACATTGCTTTACGTTGATCAGAAGTACGTCCTAATTTTCTGTAACCCATGAGTTAACCTCCTTTATATTAATCTTCTTTTCTTAAACCTAAACCTAAATCTTCAAGTTTATATTTAACTTCTTCTAAAGATTTACGTCCTAAATTACGCACTTTCATCATATCTGCTTCTGATTTATCAGCTAATTCTTGAACAGAGTTAATGCCTGCACGTTTTAAGCAGTTGTATGAACGAACAGATAAATCTAGTTCTTCAATTGACATTTCTAATACTTTTTCTTTTTGATCTTCTTCTTTTTCAATCATGATTTCAGCATTTTGAGCTTCATCAGTTAATCCAACGAAGATATTCAAGTGTTCAGTTAAGATCTTAGCTGCTAAAGATACAGATTCTTGTGGCGTAATCGAACCATCTGTCCAGACATCTAAAGTCAATTTATCAAAATCACTACTTTGACCTACACGTGTATTTTCAACTGTATAGTTTACACGTTCAACAGGTGAATAAAGTGAATCCACTGGAATTACACCAATTGGTAAATCACTAGTGTTATTTTCTTCTGCTAATGCGTAACCTCTACCCTTATTAGCAACAAGACGGATTTTTAAATGTCCACCTTTAGAAACTGTTGCGATTTTAATATCAGGATTTAAAATCTCTACATCACTATCATGAGTAATGTCACTTGCAGTAACTTCGCCCTCATCTTTAACATCAATTTCTAAAGTTTTGTCTTCTTCAGAATAGATTTTTAATGTAAGTTTTTTAATGTTCATAATAATTGTTGAAACATCTTCGACTACATTATCTATTGCTGAGAATTCGTGTAACACACCTTCGATTTCAATGTACTTGACGGCTGCACCTGGTAATGAAGATAGTAGGATACGACGTAAGGAGTTTCCTAGTGTAGTACCGTAGCCACGCTCTAGTGGTTCAACAACGAACTTACCGAATTTAGCATCTTCACTAATTTCAATTGTTTCAATTCTAGGTTTTTCTATTTCAATCATTTACAAAAATCCTCCTTGAATACGTCGACTTGATATATACTGTATTTCTCAGTGACCTGTGACTAAACAATAAAATTATACGCGACGACGTTTTGGTGGACGACAACCATTATGTGGTACTGGAGTAACGTCACGGATTGCAGTTACTTCTAAACCAGCTGATTGTAATGCACGGATAGCTGATTCACGACCTGGACCAGGTCCTTTTACAGTAACTTCAACAGTTTTTAAACCATGTTCCATAGCTGTCTTAGATGCAGTTTCTGATGCCATTTGAGCAGCAAATGGTGTTGATTTTTTAGAACCTTTGAATCCAAGTGCACCTGCTGATGACCATGATAATGCGTTACCAAACTCATCAGTGATAGTTACGATTGTATTGTTGAATGTTGAGCGGATGTGTGCAACACCATTCTCAATATTCTTTTTCACTTTACGTTTACGAGATACTTGTTGTTTACGTGCCATTTATATTTTGCCTCCTTTACCTATTATTTTTTCTTATTAGCTACAGTTTTAACTGGGCCTTTTCTTGTACGAGCATTGTTTTTAGTCTTTTGTCCGCGTACTGGTAAGCCACGACGGTGACGAATACCACGGTAAGATGAGATTTCCATTAAACGTTTAATGTTTAAGTTTTGCTCACGGCGTAAGTCACCTTCAACTTTATAGCCGTCTACTACTTCACGGATACGACCTAATTCGTCATCTGTTAGATCTTTAACTCGTGTAGCTGGTGAAACATTTGCTTCTTCAGCAATTTTGTTTGCTGTTGTTGTACCGATACCGTATACATATGTTAATGAAATAACGATACGTTTTTCACGTGGAATATCCACTCCTGCAATACGTGCCATAATTATTTACACCTCTCTTTATTATCCTTGTTTTTGTTTGTGCTTAGGATTGCTACAAATTACCATTACTTTACCTTTACGTTTAATGACTTTGCATTTTTCGCAAATTGGTTTTACTGATGGTCTTACTTTCATTTTTATACCTCCCTATATTATGGAGTGACTTTATTTATAACGATAAGTAATTCTTCCGCGTGTTAAATCGTACGGAGACATTTCTACTGTTACTTTGTCGCCAGGTAGAATACGGATATAATTCATTCTGATTTTACCACTTACATGTGCTAAAATCTCATGACCATTTTCCAATTCTACTTTAAACATTGCATTCGGTAAAGTATCTAATACAGTACCTTCTAATTCAATTACATCTTGTTTTGCCATTTACTAATTTCCCCCTTATACATATAGTTGGTTATCGTTACCTATCAACTCAAACCATACGAGTCTATTAGTGCGTTTATAAAAGTCTAACAAAATTAAAATGAATTACTCAATCGCATTATCACTCTTATTCAATTATACCTTTGGCTTAACTACAGACCGTAATAGTTGATCCTATAAGTTTTCTAAAATATTGATTACATCTTTTGTAACTTCGTCAATATCTCTTGAACCATCAATGTTACGCAATACACCTTTATCTTGATAATAAGTGATAATAGGTTTAGATTGTTTAACATTGACTTCTAAACGATTTGCAACTGTTTCTGGGTTGTCATCTTCACGTTGATACAATTTCCCTCCGTCAAGATCACATACACCTTCAACCTTTGGAGGATTAAATACAAGATGATAAGTTGTTCCGCACTTCTCGCAAATTCTACGACCAGTAAGGCGGTTCATTAATTCTTCTTCTGGCACCTCAATGTTTATAACTGCATCAATTTCTCTATCAAGTTCTTGCATAATACTATTTAATGCTTCAGCTTGATCGATAGTACGAGGAAAACCGTCTAATAAGAACCCTTTCTTCGCATCGTCTTCAGAAATTCTTTCTTTAACGATACCCACAGTAACTTCATCAGGAACAAGTTCACCACGATCCATATATGATTCAGCTTTTTTACCTAAATCAGTTTTATCTTTAATCGCTTTTCTGAACATGTCACCAGTAGATATGTGTGGAATTGGGAATTTCTTAACAATTTCACTCGCTTGAGTTCCTTTACCTGCACCAGGTAAACCCATTAAAATGATATTCATAAGTGCCCTCCTACAATTTATCTACCACCAAAGCCTCTATAATCTTTTTGACTTACTTGAGCTTCTAGACTCTTCATAGTTTCAATTGCAACACCTATAACGATAAGTAAACTTGTACCACCAACCTGAATGGATTGTGGTAAGTTCATAAACTTCGTAGCAAGAATAGGTAAAATTGCAATCACTGCTAAGAATAAAGAACCTACAAACGTCAAACGATAGAGTACTCTAGTAATATATTTTTTAGTTTGCTCACCAGGTCTAATACCGGGAACATAGCTTCCTTGTTTCTTAAGGTTATCTGCCATTTTTTCAGGATTAACTTGCACAAACGCATAGAAGTACGCAAATGCAATAATTAATATAACATATACAACCATTCCGATATTATGTGATGGATTGGCTACGTCTGAAATCTTTTGTGCCCATTCTGCTTTGGGGAAGAATAAAGTTAATGTTCTTGGTAACAAGAAAAACGCCATTGAAAAGATAACTGGGATAACCCCTGCAGAGTTAACTTTTAAAGGTAAATACGTTGCTTGTGAACCTAATCGTTGTGTTGATTGTTTCTTAGCGTATTGAATTGGTATTTTACGAATAGCTTGTAATACGTAAATTGCACCTACTGTTAATAAAATCATACCCACAACTAAACCAATTACTTTCAACCAAGCCATTGAGACATCATCTTGTCCGACAAATGCTTGTTGATAAAATTGACCTAAAGATGATGGTAATGATGACAGTATACCTGCAAAGATAATGATCGAAATACCATTACCTACACCAAATTGAGTGATTTGTTCACCCAACCAAATTAAGAATGCCGTACCAGCTGTTAACACGACAGCAATCAATAAATAACTTAATATCGAATTATCTATTAGCAATTGGCCTTTTAGATAATTGTTAAATTGGAACGCCATTCCGATTGATTGTATAAATGCAAGAGCAATTGCAAAATAACGTGTAAAGTTATTCAGCTTTCTTCTTCCTGCATCACCCTGTTTTGCCCACTCTGTAAACTTCGGAACAATATCCATTTGTAATAACTGCATTACAATCGATGCAGTAATATAAGGCATTATCCCCATAGCAAAGATAGAAAAGTTCTTCAAGGCTCCACCACCGAATGTGTTTAACAAATCAGTGACACCTTGAGAACCTTGATGATTTTCAAAGGCATTTGGGTTAACCCCGGGTGCGGGAATAAAAGTACCTATTTTAAATATAACTAACATTGCGAGTGTAAAAAAGATCTTGTTACGGACTTCTTTTGTTTTAAAGAACTCCACAAGCGTTTTAAACATTAGATCACCTCGTGTGCTCCACCTTTTGCATCAATAGCATCTGCTGCAGAAGCAGAGAATTTATGAGCTTTAACTGTTAGTTTCTTATCAAGCGTACCATTACCTAATATTTTAATACCAGATTTTTCACTTTTAACTACACCAGATTCTACTAATAAGGCTGGAGTTACTTCTGTACCATCCTCAAACTTGTTAAGTTGGTCTAAGTTAACAATAGCATATTCCTTACGGTTAATGTTAGTAAAACCTCGTTTTGGTAAGCGACGGAATAATGGTAATTGACCACCTTCGAATCCTGGTCTTACTTTACCACCTGAACGCGCTTTTTGTCCTTTTTGACCGCGACCACTTGTTTTTCCGTTACCTGTAGCTGCACCACGACCTACGCGGTTACGTTCTCTACGTGAACCTTCAGCTGGTTTTAACTCATGTAATTTCATTTCGGCACCTCCTCAAATTATTTTTCTTCTACTGTCACTAAGTGACTTACTTTGTTGATTTGCCCACGAATAGCTGGGTTATCTTCAACAACTACTGAAGAATTAGTTTTTTTCAAACCTAAAGCTTCAACAGTTTTACGTTGTGTTTCTGGACGACCTATAACACTACGAGTGAGGGTAATTTGTAATTTAGCCATAATTTATTTTCCCTCCTTAATTGTATAATTCTTCTACTGATTTGCCACGTAATTTCGCAACATCTTCAGCGTTTTTAAGGTTTTGTAAACCATTGATTGTCGCACGAACCATGTTAATTGGAGTGTTTGAACCTAATGATTTACTTAAGATATCAGTAATACCTGCTAATTCTAATACCGCACGAACTGGACCACCTGCGATAACACCAGTACCTGGTGCAGCTGGTTTCATAAGTACGCTACCTGAACTATAACGACCAGTGATGATGTGAGGAGTAGTTCCTTCAACACGTGGTACGTGAACTAAATCTTTTTTAGCTGATTCTACAGCTTTTTTGATAGCTTCTGGAACCTCTTGTGCTTTACCTGTTCCGAATCCAACGCGTCCGTTTTTATCACCAACAACTACTAGAGCTGTGAAACGGAAACTACGTCCACCTTTTACAACTTTTGCAACACGGTTAATTGTAACAACGCGTTCTTCAAACTCTTTAGCTTCTTCTCTACGAGCCATGTAAATGTCCCTCCTTTAAATTAAAATTCTAATCCATTTTCACGAGCTGCTTCGGCTAAAGCTTTCACACGGCCATGGTATAAGTAACCTCCACGGTCGAATACGATTGTTTTAACGCCTTTTTCGCTTGCTCTTTTGGCTACTGTTTCTCCGACTTTAGCTGATAATTCAACTTTTGAACCAGATTCGTTTGCAAATGCATCTTCTTGAGTTGATGCTTGCGCTAACGTTTCACCGTTCACATCATCGATAACTTGTGCATAGATATGCTTGTTTGAACGATAAATGTTTAAACGTGGTTTTTCAGCTGTACCAGATAATTTAGTACGAACACGAGCATGTCTTTTTAAACGTACTTTATTTTTATCAATTTTGCTGATCATTTTACTACTCCTTTCTTCTGAAAGTTATTTATTATTTACCAGTTTTACCTTCTTTACGGCGAACATATTCACCTTGGTAACGAATTCCTTTACCTTTATAAGGTTCTGGAGGTCTTACTGCACGGATGTTTGAAGCCATTGCTCCAACTTGTTCCTTAGAAATACCTTCTACAGTAACTTTAGTATTTTTCTCAACAGAAAAGTTAATACCTTCGTCAGCTTTGAATTCAACTGGGTGTGAATAACCAACGTTTAGTACTAAGTCTTTACCTTGCATTTGCGCACGGTAACCAACACCTACTAGTTCAAGTGTTTTTTGGTAACCTTGAGAAACACCTAAAATCATATTATTGATTAAAGCACGAGTTGTACCATGTACTGTTCTATCATCTTTAGAATCAGTTGGTCTTACAACTTCTAATGTACTTTCTTCTTGTTTATATGTCATTCTTTCACTTAAAGTTTTTGATAGTTCACCTTTAGGACCTTTAACAGTTACAGTATTGCCTTCAATACTTACTGTTACGTCACTTGGAATGTCAATAATTTTTTTACCAACACGACTCATGTTATCGCACCTCCTTATTTATTATTACCAAATGTATGCTAAGATTTCTCCACCGATGTTACGTTTTCTAGCTTCTTTGTCAGTGATAACACCTTCAGAAGTTGAAACTAATGCAATACCTAAACCGTTAAGTACTTTAGGTACTTCGTTAGCTTTTGCATAAACACGTAAACCTGGTTTAGAAATACGTTTTAAACCTGTGATAACACGTTCGTTGTTTTGACCATATTTAAGGAATAAACGGATAACTCCTTGTTTATCGTCTTCAACGTATTCTACATTTTTGATGAAACCTTCACTCTTTAATATTTCAGCAATTTCTTTTTTGATATTTGATGCAGGTAATTCTAATTTATCGTGACGCACCATGTTTGCGTTTCTTACACGAGTTAGCATATCTGCAATTGGATCGTTGATTGTCATTGATTGTTGCCTCCTTTCAGACTTTTATATATTACCAGCTAGCTTTACGAACGCCAGGGATTTGGCCTTTATAAGCTAATTCACGGAAACAAATACGGCATAATTTAAATTTACGATATACAGAATGTGGACGACCACAACGTTCACAGCGTGTATACTCACGTACTTGGTACTTTTGTTTTTTCTGTTGCTTAGCAACCATTGAACTTTTAGCCACTTAATTAGCCTCCTTTAGAGATTATTTTTGAAATGGCATACCGAATTGTGTTAACAATTCACGAGCTTCCTCGTCAGTGTTAGCAGTCGTTACGATAACGATATCCATTCCTCTTACTTTACTTACTCGATCGTAGTCAATTTCTGGGAAAATTAATTGTTCTTTAATACCTAAAGTATAGTTACCTCTACCGTCGAATGCAGTTTTAGAAACACCACGGAAGTCACGTACACGTGGTAGTGAAACTGAGATTAGTTTGTCTAAGAAGTCATACATTCTTTCTCCACGTAAAGTTGTTTTTGCACCGATTGGCATACCTTCACGTAAACGGAATGTTGCTACTGATTTTTTCGCTTTAGTGATTAATGGTTTTTGACCAGTGATTGCTTGTAATTCTTCTACAGCGTCGTCTAACACTTTAGAATTTTGAACAGCGTCACCAACACCCATATTCACAACAATTTTTTCAATTTTTGGTACTTCCATTACTGAACTGTAGTTAAACTTTTTAACTAAGTTTTGAGTAACTTCAGAGCTATATCTTTCTTTTAAACGGTTCAAAGTGGATCCTCCTTTCAATTAATTATTCATTATTAGATTTGATTTCTTCGCCTGATTTTTTAGCGATACGAACTTTTTTACCATCTTCGATTTTGTATCCAACACGTGTTGGTTCGTTTGTTTTTGGATCTAATAATTGTACGTTAGAAACATGGATTGCTGCCTCTGTTTCTAAGATTCCACCTTCAGGATTAAATTGAGTTGGTTTTTTGTGTTTTTTGATTACGTTAACACCTTCCACAACGACACGGTCTTGTTTAGGTAATGTTTGAACAACTTTACCTTCCTTACCTTTGTCTTTACCTGCGATAACTTTTACATTGTCACCTTTTTTGATATGCATGTGTGGCACCTCCTTAAGTCTTTATATTATAAATGATTTGATTATAGTACTTCTGGAGCTAGTGATACAATCTTCATGAAATTACCTTCACGTAATTCACGAGCTACAGGTCCAAAAATACGAGTACCACGTGGTCCTTTGTCGTCACGAATAATGACACATGCATTTTCATCAAATTTAATATATGAACCATCTTTACGACGTACACCAGATTTAGTACGTACGACAACAGCTTTTACTACTTCACCTTTTTTGACAACGCCACCTGGTGTAGCATTTTTAACAGTAACTACGATAACGTCACCGATATTCGCTGTTTTACGACCAGATCCACCTAATACTTTGACAGTAAGAACTTCACGAGCACCAGAGTTATCTGCTACTTTTAAACGTGTTTCTTGTTGGATCATGAGTTAAACCTCCTTTATCTTCACATTAATTAAATAATAACTGATTCTTCAACAATTTCTACTAAACGGAATCGTTTCGTTGCTGATAAAGGACGTGTTTCTTGAATTTTAACAATGTCCCCTAATTTAGCTGAGTTGTTTTCATCATGTGTTTTGTATTTTTTAGAGTATTTTACTCGTTTACCATATAGTTTGTGTGTTTTGTATGTTTCAACAAGTACAGTTACAGTTTTATCCATTTTATCGGAAACGACTCTACCTACATAAACTTTACGATCATTTCTTTCGTTCACTTTTGTAACCTCCTCTTCCAATTAATTATTGATTAGCTTTTCCTTGTTCAATTTCTCTTTCACGAGCAACAGTTTTAAGACGAGCAATCGTTTTTCTTACTGTGCGAATTCGTGCAGTCTCCTCTAATTGACCTGTAGCTAACTGAAAGCGTAGGTTAAAAAGTTCTTCTTTTGAAGATTTGATTTGTTCTTCGATTTCTGAAGTGGTTAAGTCTCTAATTTCCTTAGCTTTCATTTGTTTCACCACCCAATTCTTCACGTTTTACAAACTTAGTTTTAACTGGAAGTTTGTGACTTGCTAAACGTAATGCTTCGCGTGCTACTTCTTCGTTAACACCCGCAACTTCGAATAAAATTCTACCTGGTTTTGCAACTGCGATCCAGCCTTCTACTGAACCTTTACCAGCACCCATACGTACTTCTAAAGGTTTTTTAGTGTATGGTTTGTGTGGGAAGATTTTAATCCAAACTTTCCCGCCACGTTTCATGTAACGTGTCATTGCAATACGAGCAGATTCGATTTGACGAGAAGTGATCCAAGACGTTGTTGTTGCTTGAAGACCATACTCACCAAATGTTACATAGTTACCGCCTTTTGAACGACCAGTTGTCTTTGGACGATGTTGACGACGGTATTTTACACGTTTTGGTAGTAACATTATTATTTTCCTCCTTCACTAGTGTTCATAGTAGGAAGAACTTCTCCACGATAGATCCATACTTTAATACCTAATTTACCGTAAGTAGTATCTGCTTCAGCGTGTGCATAACCAATGTCAGCACGTAAAGTATGAAGTGGAACAGTTCCTTCTGAATAACGTTCAGCACGAGCGATGTCAGCTCCGCCTAAACGACCTGAAACTTGTGTTTTAACACCTTTTGCACCAAGTTTCATAGCTCTTGAGATAGCTTGTTTTTGTACACGACGGAATGAAGCACGGTTTTCTAATTGACGTGCGATGTTTTCCGCTACTAATTTAGCGTCTAAATCAACTTTTTTAATTTCTACTACGTTGATGTGTACTTTTTTGTTAGTTAATGAATTTAATTTGTTACGTAATTTTTCAATTTCTGAACCGCCTTTACCGATAACCATTCCTGGTTTACCAGTGTGAATAGCAATGTTGATGCGGTTAGCAGCACGTTCGATATCAACGTGAGAAACTGATGCTTCTTTTAATGCGTTATCAATAAATTTACGGATTCTTAAATCTTCGTGTAATTGTGAAGCGAAATCTTTTTCTGCATACCATTTAGCTTCCCAATCACGGATAACTCCGACACGAAGTCCGATTGGATTAATTTTTTGACCCACAGTATTCCCTCCTTAAAGTTTATTAAGCTTCTTTAGCTTCTTCTTTATCTTTACCGTCACTTACGACGATTGTAATGTGGCTTGTACGTTTGTTAATCGCACTTGCACGACCTTGTGCACGTGGACGGAAACGTTTTAATGTTGGTCCTTCGTTAGCATATGCTTCTTTAACTACTAATTGGTCAGGGTTCATATCGTAGTTATGCTCTGCATTTGCTAAAGCGGACATTAATAATTTTTCAACGACTGGTGATGAAGCTTTGTTTTTTAATTTTAAAATCGCTAGAGCTTCACCAGCACTTTTACCTCTAATTAGATCTAATACTAATCTAACTTTACGAGGTGCGATTCTGATTGTTTTAGCAACCGCTTTTGCTTCCATTCGTATTTCCTCCTCTACTTGTTAGAAATTATCTTCTAGTTTTTTTATCGTCAACTACGTGACCTTTGAATGTACGTGTTGGTACGAATTCACCTAATTTATGACCAACCATATCTTCAGTAATGAATACTGGTACGTGTTTGCGACCATCATATACTGCAAATGTATGTCCGATGAAATCTGGGAATACAGTTGAACGGCGTGACCATGTTTTAATCACTTGTTTTTTCTCGCTTCCGCTTTGAGCTTCAACTTTTTTCATAAGATGATCATCGACGAAAGGTCCTTTTTTAATACTACGAGCCATAGTGGCGCCTCCCTTCTTATTGTGTGCGTGCAGCAATTAAGCCGCACACTCAAATAAGTTATTTTTATTTTCTCTTACGTCTACGAACGATAAGTTTGTCTGAAGATTTTTTACCACGACGAGTTTTCTTACCAAGCGTAGGTTTACCCCATGGTGACATTGGAGATGGTAATCCGATTGGCGCACGGCCTTCACCACCACCGTGTGGGTGATCGTTAGGGTTCATTACAGAACCACGAACTGTTGGACGAACACCTTTCCATCTTGAGCGTCCTGCTTTACCAACGTTAACTAGTTCGTGTTGGATGTTACCAACTTGTCCGATTGTTGCACGGCAAGTAGAAAGAATCATACGTACTTCGCCAGATCTTAATCTGATTAATACATATTTACCTTCTTTACCAAGTACTTGTGCACTTGCACCTGCTGAACGTGCGATTTGTCCACCTTTACCAGGTTTTAATTCGATGTTGTGTACTACTGTACCAACTGGGATGAATTGTAACGGTAATGCGTTACCTAATTTGATATCTGCTTCTTCACCACTTTCAAGTACTTGACCTACTTTTAGGTTTTTAGGAGCGATGATGTAGCGTTTTTCACCGTCTGCATATACTAATAATGCGATGTTTGCTGAACGGTTTGGATCGTATTGAATTGAATCAACTTTAGCTGGAATGCCATCTTTATTTCTTTTGAAATCAATAACACGGTATTGACGTTTATGACCGCCACCATGATGGCGAACTGTCAATTTACCTTGGTTATTTCGTCCCGCTCTTTTCGGTAGCGGTTGTAATAATGACTTTTCAGGTGTAGTTTTCGTAATTTCTGCGAAATCTAACGTAGTCATATTACGACGACCATTCGTAATTGGCTTATATTTTTTTAGAGCCATTGTCGTTTACCTCCTTATTGGTATAATTTTTAGTTAAATAGATCGATTGATCCTTCTTTTAATTTCACAATTGCGACACGTCTTTTATTTGTATAGCCTTGATAACGGCCCATGCGCTTTTTCTTTGGTTTGTAGTTAATGATGTTTACATTGTCTACTTTCACGTCGAAAATTTCTTCAACTGCGATTTTAACTTGTGTTTTGTTCGCACGAGTATCAACGTCAAATGTATATTTATCTTCTGCCATTGCAGCTGAAGATTTTTCAGTGATTACGGGGCGCTTAAGAACATCTCTTGCTTCCATTATCCGAGCACCTCCTCAACTTTTTTAGCAGCTGATTCAGTAATTAATACACTGTCAGCGCTAGTGATATCTAATACATTTAAACCTTGAGCTGTAGTAACTTGTAAGCCAGGGATATTACGTGCTGATAATTCAACGTTCATATCTTCTGATTCAGTAACTACTAATACTTTTTCAGGTTGTTTTAAGTTTGTAAGAATGTTTTTGAACTCTTTTGTTTTTGGAGCTTCTAAACTTAAAGCATCAACGATTGTTAAGCTTTCGTTTTGTACTTTGTAAGATAATGCTGAGCGCAATGCTAAGCGACGCATTTTCTTAGGCATTTTGTATGCATAACTTCTTGGTGTTGGTCCGAATACGACACCACCACCACGCCATTGTGGAGCACGGATTGTACCTTGACGCGCACGTCCTGTACCTTTTTGTCTCCATGGTTTACGTCCACCACCACTTACTGCTGAACGATTTTTAACAGCATGTGTACCTTGGCGTAATGAAGCACGTTGTAATGTGATTGCTTCAAATAAAACATCTTTATTTGGTTCGATAGCAAATACTGCATCGTTTAATTCAACTGAACTTGATTTAGTTCCGTCCACTTTTAATACATCATAATTAGCCATTATGCATTTCCTCCTTTCGTTATATATTATTTAGTTCCTTTAATTGAAGATATAATTTCTACTAATCCTTTTTTAGGACCAGGTACATTACCTTTTACTAAAATAACTTTGTTGTCTGTGTCGATTTGAACTACTTCTAAGTTCTGAACTGTAACTGTGTTACCGCCCATACGACCAGGCATTTTTTGTCCTTTGAATACTTTAGACGCATCTGACGCCATACCTACTGAACCTGGTGATCTGTGGAAATGAGAACCGTGTCCCATTGGTCCGCGTGCTTGATTATGACGCTTGATAGCACCTTGGAAACCTTTACCTTTAGATACGCCAGTTACATCAATTACGTCGCCAGCTTCAAATGTATCAACTGAGACTTCTTGACCTACTTCGTATTCATCAACGTTAACGTTTCTGAATTCACGAATGAAGCGCTTAGGTGCTGTGCCTGCTTTCTTAGCATGACCTTCAGCTGGTTTGTTTGCATATTTATTAGATTTACTATCTTTTTTATATGCTTGTTTGTCTTCAAAACCTACTTGGATTGCATTATAACCATCAACCTCTTCAGTTTTCTTTTGTAATACTACGTTTTGACTTGCTTCTACTACTGTTACTGGAATTAAATCACCGTTTTCACCGAAAACTTGTATCATTCCAATTTTTCTTCCTAAGATTCCTTTGGTCATCGAAAGTCCACCTCCTGTAATTTGTTATTATAATTTGATTTCGATGTCTACACCTGATGGTAAGTTTAAGCCCATAAGAGCATCAACAGTTTTTGGTGTAGGGTTTACAATGTCGATTAAACGTTTATGTGTACGTTGTTCGAATTGTTCACGTGAATCTTTGTACTTATGCACCGCACGGATGATTGTATAAACTGATTTTTCAGTTGGTAGCGGAATTGGTCCAGAAACATCTGCACCAGAACGTTTCGCTGTTTCAACGATTTTTTCAGCTGATTGATCAATCACTCTGTGATCATAAGCTTTTAATCTGATTCTGATTTTTTGTTTTGCCATAATTTTCCCTCCTTATTCGTCTACATTTAGTGATAGACTTCTCCACGAAAACTATCTCACACAGCGCCATGGCAAAGCGGCCGGGTGTGTCAGTAACCTTTCGCTTCATCGCATTTACTAAAGTCCAACATTTATATATAATACATGAAAAACTGTGCGTTATCAAGCTTTTCTCCAAATTTGTTCAAGCTTTTTTCTAACACATACCTTGTTATTCTACTTGAAATTACGATACACTTCAACCACTTTAAGGAATTTTTCTAGTATTTATGAAATAACTTTCCTAGTTTTTACCATTTATATGCTTTAAAATGAAAATAAGCAACAAAACAGGTGGTGATTTTATATGACGAGAGGCAGTCGTGCATTTCTTGTTATTATAAGTTTGATACTCATCATAAGTGAGTGTATATATGGCGTTCCGTTTTTAGGTGGAAGCTTTATCCTTAGTACAGGTTGGCAACCTCTATTAATCAACGCTTTCCTTTATTTAGTCATGGCCGTATATTTACTTATCGACCGACAAAATACAATTCGCCCTATGGTTATCATTCTTTTTATAGGTATTATCGGTTCATTTTTGGCTATCGTTCCATTTTTAGGAATGATCATTCATTGGGTTTTATTCTTTTTAATGTTATTTTTTATGCTTGTTTTACTTTCTGCGCCCCTATACGTTCCAAATAAGCATGCAAAAGTAATTTATACTGAACACAGAAGACGCAAATAACTAAGATAATTAAATCTATTTTGATGCTTTTCTTCCATTATATGTAACATTTAAATAAAAAGACACACGGTTCAAGTTAATATCACTTGAATCGTGTGTCTTTTTCTTATCCGTGAACAAATACAAAGTATAAAATAAATAATGCCATGAGCACATACATAATAGGATGTACTTCTTTATGTCTTTTTGAAATAAGCATAGTAATTGGATAAAATATAAACCCGCATGCAATACCTGTCGCAATAGAATATGATAAAGGCATCATTATAATAGTAATAAATGAAGGAACTGCAACTTCGAATTTCTTCCATTCAATTTCAGCAAAATTAGATGCCATTAATACACCTACTACAACTAGTGCTGGAGTAGTTACGGCACTAGTTACTACTTCCATTAATGGACTGAAGAACATTGCAAGTAAGAAACAACATCCAGTTACTAAACTAGCAAAACCAGTTCTGGCTCCAACTGCAACACCTGATGTTGATTCGATATAAGTAGTCGTAGTTGTCGTTCCAAAAATTGAACCTACAATTGTAGCTAGTGAATCTGAAAATAATGCTTTACCAGCTCTTGGTAATTTATTATCTTTCATCATACCTGCTTGTGTAGCAACCGCTACTAACGTACCTGCTGTATCAAAGAAATCAATAAATAAGAAAGTTAAAATAACAATTAAAAACTGTACTGTAAGTAATTGTCCTGGATCCTTGAAAGCTTCGAATGCTGCACCAAATGTCGGCTCGATACTCGGTACCGAACTAACAATGCCTTTTGGTGTATGTATAAGTCCTGTTAGCATTCCAATGATTGAAGTTAAAACCATACCAACAAAAATAGCTCCCGGTACACGTAATACATATAAAATAACTGTAGCGATTATACCGAAGATTGTTAATAAAACGGGACCTTCAGTAAGATGACCTAACGTAACAAGGGTTGAATCATTTTTAACGATGATACCAGAGTTTTGCAATCCGACGAAGGTAATAAATAATCCTATCCCCGCAGAAACCGCCATTTTCATTTGATATGGTATAGCATTGATAATGGTTTCCCGTAGACCTGTTAATGTTAATATTGCAAAGAATATACCTGAGAATAACACGCCAGTTAAACCAATTTGCCAAGGAATTCCCATCGTTAATACAACGGTGAAAGCGAAAAATGCATTAAGCCCCATTCCTGGCGCTAATGCAATGGGATATCTCGCAATCAATCCCATAAACAATGAACCGACAAAGGCTGCAAGAGCTGTCGCTACAAAGATTGCGCCTTGATCCATCTTCATGTCCTCAGTCACACCATGCACGCCTGCTAAACTTAAAACTTGAGGATTTACCGCTAAAATGTACGCCATGGACAAGAAAGTTGTAAGACCACCAAGTATCTCTTTCTTATAGCTTGTACCATGTTTATCAAATTCGAAATACTTTTTCATGGTTAGTTCTCCTTTATTTAAAATACTTACATATTTTAATACCATTCTTGCACTTTTACAATAGCAAACACGAACTTTATTATAATTAAATATCTCTACGTTCGATAAAAAGCTACAATTTCAAATCTTTCAATGCATCTTTAAATGGGTTATTTTCTATGCCATCATCTTGGTTCATATATTTTTTGAGATCTTTCTTATTCACTTTTGCTGTTTTTTTATTTTTTAGACGCTGATCCATTTGTGCTTGTGTTTCTGTATGGCCACAAACACAACGATAAGTTGCCTCTTTTCCTTTGCCAAACAAGGTCATTCTTTTGTGACAGTTTGGACATTTAGCTTTAGTCTTTCTCTGAACATTCTTTTTCGTTTTACATGAGGGATCTTGACATACGAGCATTTGCCCGTTTTTCGTTTTTACTTTTATCATAAATTTGCCACACGTTGGGCATTCGGTTGAAGTAAGATTATCGTGCTTATATTTCTGATCACTTTCTTTAATCTCATTTACAACTTCATATGTGAAGTTTTTCATCTCATTAATAAATTGTTGTGCGTTATATTGACCTTTTTCTATTTTGAGAAGTTTCTCTTCCCACTCTGCAGTCAATAATGGTGAAGTTAATCGTTGTGGTGCTAATTCTAATATTTGTTTACCCTTTGGTGTTACTTTTATTTTACCATCTCGTGATTCAATGGCGTTCATGTTAAATAACTTTTCAATGATATCTGCACGTGTTGCGACCGTCCCGATACCACCTGCAATTTTTAAAGTTTTTTGGTGTTTCGTATCTTGTAAATCGAAATATTTATGGGGGCTTTCCATTGCTTTAAGTAACGTACCTTCATTAAAATAACTCGGTGCTGTTGTTTCATGATCTTCAATCTTCACATTATTTAATGTGAAAGTATTGCCTCGTTGTAATTGATTTAAGTCTCGATGGGCATTAGCCTCTTTGTCTCTTAATGCTAAATAACCAGGATTTATCGTTACCTTATCGTTGAAAATAAACTTATAATCTGATGTTTGTAACGTAACAGATACACTTTCATATTCATGTGGTGGTAATAAGTTCTCCAGAAATCTTTGAGCTACCATCAAATATATTTTAGATTCTCTAGGGCTCAGTTGTGACATATCAGGACGTATTTCTGTAGGAATAATCGCATGATGGTCTGAGACTTTGCTATTATTTACAAATTTAAATTTCCCACTAAATGAACGGTTCATTTGGGATTTTGCTATATCTTTAAAATCTGTAGCGAATAAAGCTTTTATTCTATCTTTAAGTGTAGGCACCATATCATCCGTTAAATAATTCGAATCCGTTCGAGGATATGTAAGTAATTTATGACGTTCATATAGGTTTTGCAGTACATTAAGTGATTCTTTAGGTGTCATATGGAATCGTTTATACGCATCCTGCTGTAAATCGGTTAAACTATATAACTGTGAAGGATAGGATTTTTTACGCGTTCTATTAATGTCAGTAATCTCACCAGCTTGCCCTTTAATCTGTGTTTGTATCTGTTCTAAATATGCTTTGTCAGAATGCGATTTTGGTGTTACACATTTAAATTCAAATCCTCCCACCATCAACTTCAGCGAATAATAAGTTTCGGGGGTGAATTGATTAATCTCATTTTGACGCATTTGTACTAATTGTATTGTAGGCGTTTGAACACGGCCTAATGATAATTGCGCATCATACTTCGTTGTTAAGGCACGCGTTGCGTTAATTCCAACAATCCAGTCCGCTTCACTTCTTGCTAAAGCTGCTTGATATAAGTCATTAAACTTGCGCCCATCGTACAATTTCTTAAATCCCTCTTTAATCGCTTTTGACGTTACTGAGCTAATCCATAAGCGTTTAATGGGTTTTTTATTTTTAGATTTATCTAATATAAGTCGTGCAACGAGTTCCCCTTCTCGCCCTGCATCCGTTGCGATAATAATATCTTTCACTTTGTTATCATTGATAAGACCTTTGATTATCGAAAATTGTTTTCTCGTTTTATTTATAACGACAGTTTTCATTTGTTTCGGAACTATAGGTAAGTCAGTTAACTTCCATTCTTTATACTGTACATCGTATTGTTCAGGCGTTGCGTTAGTCACGAGATGTCCTAATGCCCAAGTTACAATGTATTTTTCATTTTCGAAAAAACCGTGTCTTTTAGTATTAATATTTAGAGACTTAGCTATATCTCTGCCAACGGAAGGTTTTTCAGCTATAATCAGTGATTTCATAATGTCTTCCTTTCAAAACTTTAAATAATATTCTCATTGTAACATGTATATAGCACCTCATAACTTCCATTTATCTTAATTTATTCATATAATTAAAGTAATAGGATCTCTGAAGGAGGTATGTTATGAAAACTATTCAAATTAACGACTACAAAGAAATAATGAAATTTATCAACGATGCCGATGATATCTCAGCTTCTTATTTATACAAATTACAACAAAACAGTGAAGATGTTGAACAATACATCCGTAACACGATAGAGGACCCAGGTGTATTTGCACAAATTGATGATCAAGATCAAATCCAAATGTTGCTCTTACCATTTAAATATGATGATAATAAATATAAAGTTATCGGACCATTTATTCGTAAAGGCGAACCTCTTTCTCTAGAGTTATTTCAAGATTTATTCAAATCATTAACAGAAAGTAAACCAGAAGAAGTAAGTTTTAACTTTTCTTTCATTGTAAATGAACAAGATTACACACCTATGATGAAAGCTATAGAAGCCGGTTACAACTTTACAGACTATCATTTAATCGCAACAAAAGATGTTGGTACTACCGAACATGAACAAAATATTGCTGAATATCACCCTTCATATTATCGCGCCTTTCAAAAGTTACACGCACACACATTTAAACATGGTGCGATGACAGCGGATGAAATTGTTAATTCTTTAGACGACAATAATAAATTATATGTATTTATGTCCGAGGGATTGCTTAAAGGCTATCTATATTTACAAGTCTATGAAGACAACCATAATGCTGAAGTTAAGTATTTCACATCACATTCAGACTATAGAATGAAAGGCATTGCTTTCGATTTATTAACGCATGCACTTCATTATGCTTTCCAACATTACGATATAAACATCATATATTTCAAAATTCGTAGTAAAAACAACAAACTCGTTGAACGTTTTAACGAGCTAGGGTTTAATGTGAACGTGGAATATAAAAAGTTCAAATTTGTTTCAAGTCATGTGTAACACATGACTTTTTTATTTTACCTTTATGCAACCCGAATTCATTAATTTTAACTATTATATGTGTTGGTTTATTAAGCTATTTTTAACAAACGACTATGTTTACACTCGACTTATCATGTATATACTAGCCTCATTAATTGAATTACGCTAATTTTATTTCTCTGAAAATTAAAATCCTTTAAAATAAACCCTTTTAAAAAAATAAGCTATATTTTTTACTAAAACGTTTTTTTACTATAAAATGAGTTGCTATAGACATTGAGAAATCTGTCTATAAGAAAGAAAATAGAGAGTGAGTGAGTAATAGATGGATTTATTAATTGCCTTACTACCTGCCCTTTTTTGGGGTAGTGTTGTGTTAATTAATGTTTTTGTAGGTGGAGGCCCCTATAATCAAATACGAGGTACAACATTTGGCGCGTTAATTATCGGTATTATTTTATTATTAACAGGAAATGCCAAATTTGATAATATCACCGTCATTATAGTCGGCTTAATTTCAGGCGCCTTCTGGGCGTTAGGTCAAGGGTACCAGTTAAAATCCGTAAGTCTTATTGGTGTATCGAAAACGATGCCTATTTCTACAGGCTTACAATTAGTTGGGACAACTTTATTTAGTGCTATTTTCTTAGGTGAATGGAGCACAGGAACCCAAGTGTTATTAGGTTTAGTTGCTATGGTTCTCCTCGTAATCGGAATAGCACTTACCTCAATTAAAGGTAAAAATGAAGCAGCAGAAAATAATAAAAACTTTGGGAAAGCAATGCCAATTTTACTAATTTCTACTGTTGGTTATGTTGTATATGTTGTTGTCGCACAAATCTTTGGTGTAGATGGTATGAGTGCATTGTTCTTCCAATCAGTCGGAATGGCAATCGGAGGAATAATATTATCAATCAATCGAGAAACTTCAACAAAAAGCACACTTTGGAACTTGATTCCAGGTATTGTTTGGGGTATTGGTAACTTATTTATGTTCTATTCTCAACCTAAAGTTGGCGTCGCAACAAGCTTTTCATTTTCACAACTATTAGTTATCGTTTCAACGCTTGGTGGTATCTTCTTACTTGGAGAACGCAAAGATAAACGTCAGATGATTGGAATATGGTCTGGTATCGCCCTCATTATTATCGCGGCTTTTGTACTCGGTAATATTAAAGGTTAACCTCAATGACGTAAAAATGGTCAAATTCTTATTTTATAGGTAATTATAAATATTGGAGGAGTTTCTATGTTTGAAGATTTAAAAGGTAAAGTCGTAGTTATTACTGGTGCTGGTAGCGGTATAGGTAAAGCATTCGCGGAATCATTTGGTAAAGCTCAGGCTAAAGTCGTGATGAATTATCGTTCTGATCGTCATTTAGAAGCGATGGAACAATCTATTAATCTTATAGAAGAAGCCGGTGGACAAGCAATTAAAGTTCAAGCTGATGTCTCAGTGGAAGCTGACGTAAACAAGCTTGTTCAAGCTACTGTGGATGAATATGGGACATTAGATATTATGCTAAATAATGCTGGTTATGAAAAACCTATTCCTACACATGAAATGTCAGTAGAAGAATGGAATAAAGTAATTGATATCAACTTAACTGGCGCATTTATTGGAGCAAAAGCAGCAGTTAAACAGTTTTTAAAAGAAGATAAAAAAGGTGTAATTATAAATACTTCTAGTGTTCATGACACAATTCCATGGCCTAATTATGCGAACTATGCAGCAAGTAAAGGCGGATTAAAGCTCATGATGGAAACGATGTCTATGGAATACGCACAACATGGTATCCGTATAAACAATATTTCTCCAGGTGCCATTGTAACTGAACATACGAAAGAGAAGTTTTCAGATCCAAAAACACGTGAAGAAACATTAGAAATGATTCCAGCTAAAGAAATTGGCGAAGCAGATCAAGTTGCCAATGTAGCATTATTCTTAGCTTCAGATTTCTCAAGTTATATACACGGGACAACTATTTACGTTGATGGTGGTATGACTAATTATCCAGCGTTTATGGGTGGTAAAGGTTAAGAAAACATTTCCATACCTATATATAAAAGCCGATCAGAATTGCATATCTGATCGGCTTTTTCATATTATTTAAAGCTTTATCATGAATTATACTTATACAAATAATGCTTGATAAACATAAATCAATATAATACTGATGATGATAGACGCATTAATAACCATTCCTGTAAGTGGTATGGTTTTATACTTAAATTGAATGGAATATGGAATAATCGCTATACCTACAGGTAAAATCCAGGCAACTTGTAACGTCGTCTTAATCATAGGGTCTGATACTGGTAAAAAGAAGTGTACCAATAGCCCCATCGCTATACCAAAACCATAATGTATACCAAGGTATTTAAGTGCAATTGGTAAATAGCGTTTATCAATATTAAAGTTAAGCATTAACCCAAGTAAAATCATAGATAGCGGCATGTTGGCACCTGATAAATCGGAAAAGAATTGAGTTACTGGCTTGGGAAAATGAATATTTGCCATATTCAATATAAACATAATCATGTATGTCATAAGTGGAACAGATTTCACTATGTTTTTCGCTAAGTATTTAAAATCAAAACTATCTCCACCACTACTAAAGTAACTTCCAACAAAGTATGTTACCCCAAACATAATGAGCGCACCACCAATATCAGCCATACCGAAGTATATCATGCCTGAATCTGGCCAAATAGCTGCCACGAGTGGATATGCAAATAGCCCGATATTTAAAGAAGCCATCATCATGCCTACTGTTCCGCGAACTTGGTTGTCATATTTTAAAAATAAATAAACAACGAGTGTTTTCGCAACCAAACCATAAATAATCATCATGATCGATAATACAGAAAGTGAAGGATCTAGTTCGGCTTTATTCAAATTAACTATAACTAACGAAGGAAGCGTGACATTAAATACCAACGTCGACAATACTTGACTATCATTTGCTTTTAGAAAGTTAAGATGTTTTAAAAAGTAACCTAAGGCGATAAGTAAAATGATTATGATAAATTGTTGCGTCACAATAATCCTTCTTTCATTTTATATTTCGTTTTCATTACATTTTCATACTTTAACATAAATTGTGTCTATTTTAGAAGCTTTCAGTTTCGTGTTATAATTTATATTAAAATAAAGTATTGAATAGTTTTCAAAAAAGGAGTCAACTCAGATGAATTTAAATGACAAGTTAGAAGAACTTAAATATGATTATGTAAGATTACAAAATGATCTAGATAAAAGAGAATCTGTCAATCAAGATGTAGATCCATTGGTCCGTCAACTTGATGAAATAGAACAAGAAATGGCATCTGTTCGTTCTGAAATGAGACAACAAGAAAATAAATAACCTAGTCATCGCAATCTGGTCATGCTAAGATAAAGAGCGAAAATAGAAAGGATGTCATTCAATGCAACTTTACCTCATATTACTACCGATATTATATCTTATCGTTAGCTATATTAGTATTTATAAGATGAATACTATTATCACACGTATTTTACGTATAATTATGGCAATATTATTATTATTTGTCGTGGCTCTTACGACGCTTTCATTCCCATTAGTCAATTGGTGGGTGTTCGTCATACTCTTGCTAATTGTAGCCAACGTAGAAATTACGGCATTTAAACATAGTAAAGACGATGAAAAAGCATTAAAAATTCTAAACATCATAACAATTTCATTATTTGTTATCTACCTTATTTTAACGCTTATCGTTTATTAAATATCTTCATAAACCAATGATTATCATACTTGATTCTTTTATATATTTGGTAAAATCTTATGCCCTTAGAAGTAATTCTCATTTACTTCTAAGGGCATATTTTTCTTCTTTTTCATAAAATAAAAAACGATTCATTCCCCTACTTCAATTGCAAGGAAATGAATCGCTAAAATATTTATTTACTTTTTAGATTTACGTCTTGTGAATTTATGTTTGATTGCGAATAGAATCTCATAAATCACTGGTACTACGATTAAAGTTAATAGCGTTGAAGAAATGAGTCCTCCAACTACTGTAGCTGCCATACCTTTAGAGATAATAATTGAACTATTTTCCCCGAAAAGTAATGGTATTAAAGCACAAATCGTAGCTAATGCTGTCATGAGAATTGGTCTAATTCTCGTTCCACCAGCTTCTAGTAATGCATCTTTCATATTTAATCCTTCACGTTCTTTGTTGATGACGCGGTCAATTAAAACGATTGCGTTAGTGACAACGATACCGATTAGCATTAACATACCTATCATACTTGAAACTGAAACAGTTTCACCTGTCACCACAAGGGCAATTACTACCCCAATTACTGTATATGGTAATGAGAACAGTATAGTTAGTGGTGCTAAAGCACCTTTAAACGTTAATACTAATACGAGATAGACAATGATTATTGCAGCGAGCATTGCTACTAATAATTGAGTCATTGCTTTACCAATATCTTCGCTTGCCCCACCTACATTAACTTTCACATTGCTAGGCTTATCAATTGAGTTCACTTTAGAAATTACTTTTTGAGAAACGCCACCAACATCTTTGTCAGTAACTTTGGCGGATACGGTTGTTGCTTGATCTCCAGCTTTAGTCATAACTTTGTTTGGTGTTGTTGATTTCTTCAATTCAGCTACATCGCTCAGTTTAATTGATTTACCTGTTGGTGTTTGAATTTCTGTATTTTTAAGTTTGTTTTTAGTCCAATGTGTTTCTTTATCTTGTTTAATCTTCACATCTACTTTTTTACCGTGGTCTTTTACTGTTGAAACTGTTTGTTCTGGTGTATTTTCATTTAGACTCATCGCAAGTTGTGAAGCAGATAAACCATATTGACTCGCTTTATTATGATCAACTTTAAGATCATACTGATCATAGGTTTCGGTTAAGTCTGATTTAACATTTGCTAAACCTTTCATATCTTTCATTTTTGATTCCATTTTCTTAACTGTACCTTTAATAGAGTCAAGTGTAGGGCCTGTGACTGTAATTTCTAGTTTATTGTTAGTGCCACCGCCACCACTCATGTCTTGGTTACCCCATTCTCCAGGTTGATGGAATTTTTCTATATGTTTCAATACTTTATCAGGCTCTTTATCAAAGTTTTTCGTGTCTTTATCGTATTCGACCATGATAGCCATATTATTAGACGTACCTGTTGGGTCTGAAGGTGATTTACCTCCCACAGAATATTCAACTGTCTTAACTTTATCTTTACCATTTAAATATTTTTGTACTTGTTTAGCATGCTTCAGTACACTTTTCTTCGTTTCGCCAGGCTTAGGTGTATATGTTAAAGCCATATACTTGTCTTCCCCACTTGAAATGAAACTTGTACCTAATTTTGCGGCTCCTAAAGCAATACTAGCAAATAGTAGTACAGTTGTAATAATCATCACTAACCATTTATGATTTAATGCCCAACTTAATACTTTTTTATAGCCTTTACCAATTGAACCTAGTGTTTCTTCTTGCTTGCGTTTTACTCCATTTTTAAATAGTGTCGCACTTAAAGCTGGAATAATTGTAATGGCAACGAGTAATGATGCTAATAAACTGAATGCAATCGCTAATGCAAACGGTCTAAACATCTCTCCTACTGTACCGGTTACAAATGCTAGAGGTAAAAATACGACAATCGTTACAAGCGTAGAAGATAAAATCGGTTTAAACACTTCAGCTGTTGCACTTGTAATCAAACGACCGCCTTGTAATTGTTCATTTTTATCGGACAATCTCCTATATATGTTCTCCACTACAACAATGGAATCATCAATTACTCGTCCTATCGCTATAGTTAAGGCTCCTAAAGTTAAGATGTTTAACGATACATCAGCAAGTTTTAGTGCAACCATTGCGATTAATATAGACATCGGGATAGATACGATTGAAATCAGCGTCGTCTTGATGTTTCTTAAGAATAATAAGATAACGATAATCGCAAATATTGTACCGAGTAATGCCTTTTCAACCATTGTATAAATCGCATCTTCAATAGGTTTCGCAGTATCCATTACTTTCGTATCTTTAATATTTGGATTACGTTTAGTAAATTCATCAATTTCCTTCTTCGTATCTTTTGCAACTTGAACAGTATTCGCATCTTGTGCTTTAATAATTTGAACATTTATTGCATCTTTGCCATTCGTTTTAGAGATAGACTCTCTATTGTCTCCTATTGAAACATTAGCGACTTCTTTTAATTTAACAGATGGCATACCTTTAGCACTGCTAGCTGCTTGTGGGCTAGAAGCACTTTGTTGCATTGAACCACTTGAGCTACCTTGAGAGCCCCCTTGTGAGCCACCTTGTGAATCACCTTTGTCTCCTTGTTGACCACTAGACATACTTGAAGCAGATAAAGGTATTTCTAAATTTTTCAATCCTTTTACTGATTTAAATTGACCATCAATAACGATCGATTTTTCAGTTTTATTGAATTGGAACAAACCTAATGGTGTTTCGTTCGTCGCACTCTTTATGTATTGTTGAACGTTATCAGCTGTTAAGCCTTTTTTCTTCAATTTATCTTGATCGAATTTAATTGATACTTCACGGTTTGTATCACCGTTAATTTGTACGTTCTGAACACCATCTACCGTTTGTAATTTAGGGATAAGGTTCTTTTTAACTTCACTTGTAGTTTTTTTCAAGTTATTATCCTTAGTAGTAAATGAGTACGCTACGATTGGAAAAGCATTCATTGAATTTCTGACAAGTTCAGGTTCTTTAACACCATCTTTGAATGATATTTTATCCAATTCTTTTTTTAAATCATTTTCTACTTTATCTAAGTCTGTACCTTGATCATATTCTACTTTTACCATAGACGCATTCTGATCTGATTCAGCTTCAACATTTTTCACTTTCGCCATTGACCTGACTTGATCGTCAATTTTATCACTGACTTCTTCTTTAACAGTCTGTGGTGTAGCACCTTCCATTGTTGTTTGTACTGTAATCATCGGTGGCTCAACATCGGGTAACAATTCAAGTTTCATCTTCACACTTGAATATACCCCACCTAAAATGACGAGCAATACCATTAGGAAAATTGCAAATTTGTTTCCTAATGAAAATTGCAGCAATTTTTTAATCATGCATGAATCCCCTCTCCTTTTTATAGTATTACACCCAATTTAACATAATTAAGTTCAATAAAATACATAATTCATAACAAATAAAAAAACATTTACTGGAAATGTTTTTTTATTATCGGTTAAATATGTAAAAACTCTATAAAATTGTGAATATGTAATCGTGAATCATGTAAATAAATTGCATGATATTAACCACGATTAACATTTTAGCTTTCACAACTTTATAGAGTGTTAATTAGATTATAAAATTTTGTAAACCTAACGATTATTTTCTTTTTAGTTTTCTAGAAAGGTTGATTTTAGCTTTTGTCAGTTTCGGTTTTACATTCTCAATAGCTTGGTATAATGGTTTATTTAACACATAGTCAAATTCACCAATCTTTTCGCTTAGATATGTGCCCCATACCTTTTTAAATGTCCAAAGACCGTAATGCGATGAGTCTTTATCTGGATTATTGTCTGTGCCACCGAAATCATATGTTGTTGCTCCACGTTCTCTTGCAAAACGCATCATCTCATACTGCATATGATGGTTAGGTAAGAAGTTACGATATTCATTTGAAGAAGCACCATATAAATAATAAGATTTATTTCCTGCAAACATGAGTAAAGCGCCAGATAAATACATACCATCAGGATGTTTCTCTTCTAACTCTTCCATTTCGTCTATCAACTCTTGTGTTTTTGCAATTTTGTTATCTGCATCGTTAATTTTATTTAATACTTTTTTGTTTTGCTTTTTCTCTAATAAACGTGATTTTTCTTCTTCACTATTCTGTCTTTCGTCTCGTAAGTCTTTCAAGACTTCTTTTGGTTCTAATTTTACTAAGAACAGTTCAGCATCTCCGTCAGGGTTTAAAGCATCGTAAATATTTTGGAAGTAGCTAATGTCTCTTGTTAAGAAGCCGTCGCGTTCACCCGTTATTTTCATTAATTCCGCAAATGTTTTTAAGCCTTCACGATTTGAACGTTCAACTTTAGTGCCTCTTTTTAATGAAAGTCTAACTTTAGAACGGTTTCTTCTTTCGAAACTTTGCATTAATTCATCATCAGACTTATCGATTGGTGTTATCATTGTCATCCGAGGTTGGATATAGTCTTTCGATAAACCTTCTTTAAAACCTTTGTGTTTAAATCCAAGCTCATTTAAATGTTTTAATGCATCCGCGCCATTATCAACTTCTACGTCGGGATCAATTTTAATTGTATAAGCTTTTTCTTCTTTAGCGATTTGAATTGTAGCTTCTAGTAAGGTTTCTAAAGCTAACTTATTACTATAATCAGTTACAAAACCTCTAGATACGTAACATAGTGTATAAGGTAGTTTAGGTATTTTTTTAAATAATAGTTGGGCTACTCCAACAATTTCACCTGATTCTCCTACTGCTACTCTTTTAGAATACCAACCCGTGAGCTTTTTTGTTTCTGCCCACTTTGTTAATTGTAGTAAATCTCCTTGTGGATGTGCTTTAACAAACGCATCGTGTTCTTGATCTGTGATATTTATCTTTTCCATAAACCGAAATTCTCCTTTATCGTTACACTCCATTTTATTATACATCGCTTAATGCATACTTTCACATAATAAAACATGCTAATGAGATATACCTTACAGCACTTATTTTACGGTATTGCTTCATTTTAATACGTTATTTCTTGTGTGCTTTTCTTTTTAATTTGAAGTATAGTTATGCAATAAAATGAGCATGAATAACCTGTGCTAATTTTGCTCATACGTACATTATTTACGTAGGACTGATTCATCAATTGATTTAAATAATTGTCTGTTTAACAATGCTCCATCAAGCCCAAATTGGCGTTCAAAACACGCTACCGCTTACTTCTCTATTTTAACACTCAAATATACTTTTAGATACTAATGCGCGAATCAAATTCATTCCTTTTCACTGTCTGCAGTAAACTGATATGTGGCGCCTCGAATGATTAATGTATATGAAGAAGTTGTCTTTTTATCTTTCAATAAAATAGTCTTATAACCTGAAAAATCTCCGTCATAAATGTGATAAAGTATATCGTCATGTTTCAATTTCATTGTCGTGTAATGATCTGTTTCATCCACGACTTCCATATCAAACCAATTTTTCCATTTTGCTACAGTATGTTTACGTTCAGTACTATTAATCTTGATTCCATGTACCTTAAATTCATTTTGAGCGTATGGATCAATCTTTTTAGCTCTGACCCCATCTGCATCATCCCATTGAATGAAGAACGGTGGCTTAACTCGGTAATCAGGATCAGCAATATATAGAACGCGCCACGTTAAACGTTTACCTCTTCTATTTTCACGTTGCATCTTTACTGGCCCAATCACATCAACATTTCTTAATTCCAAACTTTGTTTCACTTGATCAATATCTTGAGTTCGAAACGCTATATTTTTTATCCCTTGGCGAAAGTTATCTTGCACAATTTTAGACGGAAACGTTACACGACCTTCTTCAGTTTTAACTACCTTTTTTAATAATTGAGGTTTATGGACATCTAATAACTCTAAATAAGTATTATCTATAAATGCTAAACGATTGTATGTACCTAACTTTTCATGCTGCCCACCTTGATACAACTTAAACAAATGACCTGGATAATTAAAGTCATTTAAATTCTGGACATAGTGAATGATGTGGTCCAATTTCAAATCATCCATAGCCTCACTCCTATCTTTATAGCTTTGTTTTATCTTAACAAATTCGCTTACACTTTACTCGTTTAAAACAATAATATTGATTAATCATATGTTATTTTATTCTTCCACTTAAACAAAACTTTATTGCATTAAAATAATGTTTTTCTAAAGGAATTTGAAATAAGCTATTGCTTTGTATGGATAAAAGTCGTAGAATAATATACGTCCAAATAGTTAGCTTAGCTAACTATATTTTTAAGGAGGATCTTATGGGAGCGAATTCTTTATTTAATCAATTTACTGCTATGTATCGACCGTATATTAAACAATTACAGCCAATTTTTGATGAATTTAACCTTTATTCTGCACAGTGGCTCATTTTAAAAGATATTGCAATGAATGGACCAACGACATTGGTACAAATTTCAAAACGTCGTGCAATTGAGAAACCAACGACCCGAAAGATATTAAAGGTACTCTCTGAAAAGTCTTTACTCCACATTGAACAAGGCAGTGATAAAAGAGAAAAAATACTATCACTATCACCTGAGGGTCAAGAGCTATACCGCGAAATTTTACATCGTATCGAACAGGTACAAAATGACATACTTCAAAATGTAGCTATCTCAGAAGAACAAATCAAAACTACAGTTCAAACTATGGAATTAATTCATGAAAGTATTATCGGAATGGAGGACAATTAAATGACACAAGCAGCTTCAACCAAAACACCTATTTGGACGAAGAGTTTTAACATTAACTTTATTACTAATTTTTTAATCTATTTGTGTATGTATTTACTTATAGTTATTATTGCTAGCTATACTAAATCTGAATATCACGCATCTGATAGTATCGCAGGGTTGGTATCTGGTTTATTCATTATCGGATCTCTCATCGGACGCTTTGCGACAGGTAGATTCGTTAATAAATTAGGACCTAAAAAGATTTTATTAATAGGCCTAGGCTTTCTAATTATTACGCAACTTTTCTACTTTATACAAGGTTCCCTTGGTTTACTCATGTTCACCCGTCTCATAAATGGTATTGCTACGGGTATAACGACTACAGCAACAGGTACCATTGCTGCATTTGTAACACCGCCTGAACGTAAGAGTGAAGGCATAAGTTTATTTTCATTGAGTCTTGTCATTGGTGCTGCGATTGGACCATTTTTCGGATTGCTTTTAATTCACAGTTTCCCAATTGAGTTACTATTTGTGATTTGTCTAGTTTGTGGGATTATTAGTTTAATCATTACTTTCTTCGTAAATATCAAATTCGACATAACGCCAACGAACAATAAAACAACAAATCAACATAGTGCTTTAAGTATTCATAATTATATTGCTAAAGAAGCATTGCCTATCGCGTTAATTATGTTAATTGCAGGTTTAACATATGCTTCCATATTAACATTCTTACAATTTTTTGCTGAAGAAATTCACCTCGTAGCACTTTCAAGTTACTTCTTTATTTTTTATGCGATTGCTTCATTAATCACACGTCCAATTGCTGGTAGATTAATGGATGATAAAAACGAAAATGTTGTAGCTTATCCTGCATTTATTTGTTTATTTTTAACATTTGTGGCCTTATGTTTAACACATAACGGATTGCTACTCATTATTGCTGGCCTACTCTTAGGCGCTGGTTACGGGAATATTTCATCATGTATGCAAGCGATAGCAATTAAAGTTTCTCCACCTGAGAAGTATGGTATAGCTACTTCAACTTATTTCATTGGGTTAGATTTAGGCATTGGCTTTGGTCCTTACGTTTTAGGTTTCTTAACTTCTACAATGAGTTACGCTCAACTTTACGGTATTATGGCTATTGTTGTTTTAGTAATGACAGTACTTTACTTCTTCCTACACGGTAAAAACGTAAAATCAGAACAAATTAGTTAATAAAAAAAAGATGAGTCTGAGACAAGAATAGGTGTCTCAGACTCTTTATCAATTTGGCAGTAGATGTCTGAATTGAAAATGCGCTTAGAACAAGCTTTTTTCAATCCTAGTCATCCTTGCCGGGGTGGGACTACGAAATCTCTCTTAGAAAATTCGATTTCTGTCCCGCCCCCATCTTTTTTCGTATAAATGGATTAACTACTTCTCGGTGTTAATGAGTTGATTAAAAACGTATTAATTATTGCGGTATTTTAATATTTTCAACATCTTTAATAATACTTTCTATGCCCTTTGATTGATTTGCATCATAATAATAAAATACTTGTCTTTCATCGGTTTCTGAACGTAATTTAGAAATTAATTCCTTTTTATAAATCTTTCTTATAATCACATCTATCTTACTAGTATCCCACAACATTTCAAAGTGTAGGGTGTCACGTAATTCTTTTCCACTGATCTTCTTTGATTCTAGAACTTTATACAAAACTACAAATTCTTCAATTGATAGTCGATGTTCAGATTTCAACCAGTGTTTCAGTTGACTTAATGCCCTTTCAGACATTATGAAATACGACACGTTACTTTCCATATTGCATTGCCTCCTCATTGTCTTTTCTTGCTAGTTTAGGCTTAAATTAATTAATCCTTTTTTTGTATTATACTACATTACGTTCATTAAATCTATTATTTATATAGTTTAAAATAAATAAATTTCTCTATGCATTGATTTTTTTATACCCTATATTTCTTATCGAATTTTTTAGTATGAACATTAATTTTAAATTCATCATTTAGAAACTCATGTACTATTTTGTTTGAATTTTTATTTCTTAATTTATAATTAGGGGGCAAGTGATTCAGTGGTTAGTTTATTGATAACGCTACTATTATTGTGGGATATTTTAAATCGCTTAATTATTTTGACATACAAAAAAGAATCTGAGACAAAAATAGATATCTCAGACTCCTCTTTTTCTTATATTTAGCTAACATTCAACCGCCAATATAATTCATGTTAATTTTTTTGCGTTTTCTATTAGCTACTGTTTGTTCTGTTCTTTCATCTGAATAACGATCATCTCTTAAATGCCATAATTCAATGAATTTTTCATATAACTGTTGATCAGAGGCACCTGCTCTGAGATATGACTTAATATCAAATCCATCTACTTCACTAAATAAACAACCGTAAAACTTTCCATCTGATGACAAACGTGCTCTTGTACAAGAAGAACAAAATGAACTGGAAACACTAGTGATTAAACCAAATTTCGCTCCATTATCTTTATGTTGATAATATTTAGCGACCTCACCATAATACTTTGGTGGCACGCCTTCAATATCATAATTCGCTTCAATTTGTGATAACATTTCATCTTTAGTTACCACTTTACTAAAATCCCAACCATTATCGTTGCCTACATCCATAAATTCAATGAATCTAATTTCAATATTTTTATCTTTAAAATATTGAATCATCGGTAACACTTGGTCGTCATTTACACCTTTTTGTATAACAACATTCACTTTCACATGAAAACCTATCGATTTGGCATAATCTATTTGTTCTAATATCGTCGTCGCCTTAATATTTCTATTATTTATAGATTGAAACGTCTCGTCATCAATCGCGTCTAAACTGACATTTAAACGATGTAATCCAGCGTTATATAAATTTTCTCCATGCTTTTTCAGTAGTAAACCGTTTGTGGTTAAACCAATATCCTCTATACCTTCTATTGCATTGAGTTTTTCAATAAGTTTATATAAGTCTCGTCTTAACAGTGGTTCACCACCAGTAATACGTATCTTTTTCACACCCAATTGTGCATAAATACGTGCAACACGTTCCATTTCTTCAAACGTGAGTAATTCATCTTTGGGTAAAAATACGAAATCATCACCAAATATTTCTTTAGGCATACAGTAATCGCAACGAAAATTACAACGATCTGTAACCGAAATTCTTAAATCACGTATTGGCCGACCTAGTTTATCAGTGATTTGTTGTACCATACAGTTAGACCCCCGATCTATTTTTCTAACTTTTGTTTTATAGAGTCTAAATCTTGTTGATAATTAATATTTTTATACCAGTATTCTGGTGAATTAATCTCATCGACATCTAACCAGTCACTTCTCATATTTGAATAGACATTTTTCAAACTATAATCGTTCGAAGTTAATGCTTGCTTTATTACTTCTTTAGTACGTGGACTATAAAAAGCAATCGTTGGTATAGGATATTGACCCTCTTTAAAGCCTGCAATGTCTAATTGATCATCAATGAGATGTTCTACCATAAATTGGTATAAATGACTAATTGCTTTTTGTGTAATCAACGGTGTATCTACAGAAATAACAAAATATAATTCTTCATTTGGAAAGGCACACATCGTTGAATAGATTCCAGCTAAAGGCCCTTTATCTTTATGAATAGACTGATCGATAACGATAGGATCATAGTTAAATTGATCAACAATCTTTTCATTAGTACTTATAACTATTTTGTTAAACATATTCGTACGATCTAAGACGTTAATTATGCGTTGATAGAACATTTGAGAATCAATTTCGGCAAATGCTTTCGGTTCACCAAAACGTTCTGAACGACCGCCTGCAAGAATAATAGCTATCATCTTTCATTAACCTCCACTAACGGGCGGAATCAAGGCCACAATATCATTAGGTCTAACGACGTCATCACTTTGAACAAACTCCTCATTTACCGCTATTTGAAACTGTTTTTCTTGAATACTTGGATGTTTCTTAAATAAATTTGTAATAAAATCCTTAACTGTTATGTCATAACTTAGATCAATATTTTCTGAATCAGTGCCCAATATTTCTTTTAATTCAGCATAGTATAGGACTTTCATGATTGGCCTCCTTTTTTAGCCTCTGTATGGTTTCCACGTTGATCACCTTGCCATTCGGAACCATCTTCCCAAATTTCTTTCTTCCATATCGGTACAATAGCTTTAATGCGCTCAATCGCATATTCATTCGCTTGGTATGCATCTTTACGATGGGGTGATGAGACACTTATAAGTACTGCTATATCTGAAATTTGTAATGGCCCGATACGATGTACAATTGCGACTTCGGTGCCTGGCCATTGTGCGTTAATTTCATCTCCAATTTGTGCTAATTTCTTCTCTGCCATAGGTGTATACGCTTCGTACTCAAGATATTCTGTTTTGACACCTTTCGTCCATTCTCTAACATGGCCCGAAAACACTACGACTGCACCTTGATATGGATTTACTACAAAGTCCCTATATTGTTCGGTTTCTATAGGTGTATTAACGATTTCAAATTGTTTCATAACCTTCATTCCTTCTTATTTACAAAAGATAATAACCACTCATCATAGCTTGCTAATGCATCTTGATCGTCTATGTTAATATAATATTTAACATTAGAGAGCTCAGCTAAAGTGTTTTTATCAGATTCAGTTCGATACACGAGTACTTTATTAAAATCCGCTTCTTTAAAACCTTCAACTAGAATAATGTTACTGTCTATTGTAACAGACTGACTGATGATTTCATCCAAACTTTGTTTAGCAGTTCTTGTGACGCTTTGTTGATATTCATATCCTTGCACGATACTTTGATCTGCACCAGCATCAAAATGTTTCATATGATCTACATTGGATTGTTGCAAAGTAATATCGTGTTCACTCTGGTGCCCGTGATGTTTGATTGTCGCCACCATATAATGATGTTCCTTCAATAACTTCACTGAATGTTGGACGAGTGTCGTTTTGCCTGAATTTTTCAACCCTACAATTTGTAAAATCATACGAACGCATCCCATTCATATGTTTGAGATTCGGTTAATATTACATCGACTGTATAGCCTTGCTGATGTCCTCTAGACCCTCCAGGTAATACCATAATACAATTACTGTGGGCAATCGCGACAACTGCACTCGATTTATTAAATCCAGCCGGTTTCACGGTCATTTGTTTACCATCAAATGTCGCTTGAGCACGAACAAATCGCATAAATGGATTTGCTTTTTTAAAGTTATCCATTAAAGTTGCTTGTACTACTTGTGGGAAACGCTTATGTGCCCCCATCATAGACAGAACTGCAGGCTTAACAAACAACTCAAATCCAGTAAAGCAGGCAGATGGATTACCTGACAGACCAAATAAATATTTACCTTGAGCTACAGCAACTGTCGTCACACTACCAGGTCGCATTGCTACTTTATTGAACAATACGTTTGCATCTAATGCTTCATAAATCTGTGGTAAATAATCAAAATCACCTACTGATACCCCGCCTGTCGTAATAACGATATCATGTTGCTTTAACGCTTCAGTAACACGTTGAATAGAACTTTCTAAATCATCTTGTTGTATTTTATAAGTGCTACAAGGTAAGTCTAACTTTTTACATAATGCAGCTACCATAGGACCATTTGAGTTTCTAATCTTTCCAGGCTCTAATTCATCTTCTACATCTAACAACTCACTACCAGTTGCTATAATAGCCACGCTCGGTCTTTTAAAAACTGGTATCTCTGTATAACCAAATGTTGCTAATACTGCTATTGTTCCGGCATTGATGTGTTGACCTTTTTCTAAGATCAGGTCACCTTGTTGCGTTTCTTCACCCTTAAAAGAAATATTTTCATTACGATTAAAAGGTTTACGAATCGTGAAACTTTGATCGCCTTCGACTGTCTGTTCTAACATAACGACTGCATCTGCACCTTCAGGAACCGCAGCACCTGTCATAATACGCACTGCTTCTTGCTCCCCTACGACTTTTTTCGAAACGTCACCAGCACCAATATGATCAATGACATTAAATTCAACTCGGTTGTCACCACTCGCATTTAAAGTATCAACACTGCGAAGTGCAAAACCGTCATACGGTGATTTGTTAAAACGAGGAATATCATGAGTTGCTACGATATCTTCTGCTAAAATATAATTTAAGCTTTCATTTAATGAAACCTCTATGGTCTCTGATTGAATATCTTCATTTACGATACGTTCTATTGCATTTCCTACGGGTAGTGGCGTTCTTTTCTCAACTGGCATCAAAACTGCTCCTTTCGTGTTATAATTTATATTAAAATAAGGAGGTATTCTTTTGACTGAATTCACACATATCAATCAACAAGGTAATGCGAAGATGGTCGATGTTTCTAGTAAAGAAGTTACGAAACGAATTGCCGTTGCACATTCAGGCATTACTGTAAATCCAGACATATACCAACAGATTGTTCAACATACAAATGATAAAGGTAATGTATTAAATACGGCTCAAATTGCTGGCGTTATGGCAGCGAAGAACACTTCAAATATGATACCTATGTGCCATCCTTTACCGCTAACCGGCATTGATGTTGTATTTGATTGGAAACAAGCATCCGAATCTTACGTTTTAAATATTGAGGTCACTGTATCCACTACCGGCAAGACAGGTGTGGAAATGGAAGCTTTAACTGCTGCCTCTGTTACAGCTTTAACGATTTACGATATGACGAAAGCACTCGATAAATCAATGGTTATCGGCGAAACTTATCTGCTATCAAAAAGCGGTGGTAAGTCTGGTGACTATACGAGAACAACAGACTAATCTTCATCAATATATATAAATGATTATTTCCTAATTTCTGAGATGAGATGGTTCACTTCTGGTATGATTAATCGATTCATCGCTAATTTTATTGCGCCTGTAGATCCAGGTAAGCAAAAGATAAGCTTATCTTTAATTGTGCCACCAATAGCTCTTGAAAGCATTGCACGTGAACCAACATCTTCTACATAACTTAAATACCTAAAGAGTTCACCAAATCCTTCTATCTCTTTAGTTAAATAAGGTTCAATCGCTTCAATCGTAACGTCTCTTTCGGCAATACCTGTGCCTCCTGTCGTAATAATTACATCGACATCTTGGGCAAGCCATTCTTGAAGTTGCTGCTGAATAGCATCTATCTCATCCTTCACTATGACATAATGTATCTCGGAATCTACAGTCATGTCGCTTTCAGATAGAAGGTTTTGTATCAATTGTCCCCCTTTATCTGTATTAACGTCCCTCGTGTCAGAAATAGTAAGCACTGCACATTTAATATTTCTCTTTAATGTTTCATTATGATGCATAAGTCCACTCCTCTACCCAAATAATTTATTGATTAAGGTCGTTGCTTGTTGCGGATTCGTCATACCATGTATTAAAAAACGCCCCCCTTTAAAGTAAACGATGCGATGATGATTAAAGTTAAAATGTATCATATAATGATTAGAACGATATTGAATATGACGTTGATATAAAAATGTTTCCAATATTTCCCAGGTAATATTGTTGTTTTCATATTGTACCGTATCTCTACCACATAAACTCGCATATTGACGCTTTGCTTCATTTAAATATGGAAATGTGGGTGACTCTCCACATGTGGCACACTCGTTTCGTTGAAGTTTACTAAAACCAAATTGAAAGTGTTCACCCTCCCATATGTCACCGTATGTTACTTTAGGTGTAAAACTTTGATGCGTTAATATTTTCATAGCATCACGAACTTGTAGACTGGTCGTCATCGTTACAGCAGGATGAATTACCCCCACTGTATCACATGTGACATTGATTGTTGGTAGTTGAGGAACTAAACAATTAAAACATGGTGTTTCACCAGGGATAAATGCTGCTTCAATATATGTACTTTGTACAACTCCACCATAAATCCACGGTGTGTGTTGTTGATATGCAAAGTCATTTATTAACTGACGTGTTTCAAAGTTATCTGTCGCATCTATAATAAGTTGAACATTTTGAGCATAATTCTCTAGAAACCACCGGTCCATATTTCCAATATGAGCTTCAATGCTTACGTCTTCACGTATAAGCTTTAATTTATTCTCAGCAGCAATCACTTTAGGCAAAGCTTGGCGAGCATCACGTTCAGTAAATAAAGTTTGTCTTTGCAAGTTGCTTTCTTCAATATAATCACGGTCAATCATCGTTAAATGACCGATACCTGCTCTTACTAAACTTTCGGCAACATGCGTTCCTAAGGCTCCCATGCCTACAATCAATACACGTGCGTCCATCAGTTGTTGTTGCCCATGTTGACCTATATGTTTAAACAACGTTTGTCTAGAATATTTATCACTCATCGCAATTAATTCCCCTCTCAATCATTATATTCATTATAAAACTTGCACATTTATGTAACAATGGTTTACACCTGTTCTAGCAAAATCATTAAAAATTCCCAAAAGGTTGATGTATATTTCTTAGTCATTGCATCAAATGAAAAAACAAAGTAATATCTAAATAAATAGTTGAATTTGGGTGTACAGTTGTTTCATAATCATTTAAAATTGTAAGTTGCAACTATAATAATATTTTTTAAAAGTCACAACATAAAATGTAAATGTAACAATCGTTTTCTATCAATTAATTAAAAGGTAACTAAACATATACAATGCAATGGAGGTGAGATTGTGGGACGAGCAAAAGATTATACAGAGCAATTAGATATAGCTAAAGATATAGTTATAAACTCAATTGGAGAAACAATGGATTTGTATGGTGTTAATCGTAGCGTAGGTAATCTATATGGAACGATGGTATTCGAACACAAGAGCATGACATTAGACGAAATGCGCAATGAACTACAAATGAGTAAACCTAGCATGAGCGCTGGGGTAAAAAGATTACAAGAATTTGATGGAGTCAAACAAGACTTTATACGAGGCAGTCGTAAACAGCATTTTACCGCTGAAAAAGATTTCTTTACTTTCTTTGGCAACTTCTTTTCACAAAAATGGGAACGTGAAATTAAATTAAATTTAGAAGCAATACATAAAGCTGAAGATATACTAAATCCAATCGTACAATCTGACTCCACATCGACAGAAATTAGAGAGGAAGCAACCAAATTACTGACTCAAATTGAACATTCAAAAACGTATTATGCTTGGCTTTCAACATTAAGCAATGCATTAGCGACAGGTGAAATATTCAAAGCTTTTCCGATACCAGAAGACAATGCATAATGTCTGCCTATATATAAAGAGCAAAACGTTGAAATCTAATTAAATTGTTAGATTTTAACGTTTTGCTCCTTTTTTAATTCAAATTGAGAATAAGATATATTAACGTGATACCTCAAGATCAATGATTTCGTGTGCTAATGATTGTGCCTCAAATTTCGAATGCGTAACGAAAATGATTGGAATTTGCCACTGTTCAAAAATATTACGTACAAGCGAGATACTTTCATCTTTTGTATCATCATCTAAACTTGAGAATGGTTCATCTAACAGTACTAAGTCGGGCTTGGTACTTAACGTCCTTGCTAATGCAACACGTTGCGATTCCCCGCCTGATAATTGACGTGGATATTGCTCACTTAATTCAGCAATGTTGAGCTGATGCATGATATTTTCAATATGATCGCTATGTTGAGCCATGAACGTAATATTCTGATAAACTGTCATATTTGGAAAGAGTTGATAATCTTGAAATAAATAGCCGATGTTACGCTTTTGAATCTTCACTTCTTTATTATTTTCCGTATCAGTTAATGTTCTATTATTTAGATTTAAGTAACAAGCGTTAGCTCGTTTTAAACCAGCTATAATATTTAAAATTGTAGTCTTCCCTCTTCCGGAACGACCTTTGATTGCATATATTTTCGGGGTAGTATCCTTTATGTTTATAGAAAGTTGATAGTTATTGAGTTCATGTTTTAATTTGAGTTCAATCAATTATCTGTCCTCCTGATACGGTGCTTTATTCAATGCATTGATGGTGCCTATAACAGTAATTGCAAATGCTACCAATACAACAACCCATAACCAGGCTTGATTTTCCTTACCTTGTTCCACTAAAAAGTATATTTCTAATGGTAAAGTGTTCGTTTTATGAGGGATGTAACTTGCCACCATAAGCGTAGCCCCAAACTCCCCTATAGCCCGCGCAAAACTCATCATAATACCTGCGAGCATTGACCTTTTCGATAAAGGTAGAATTATTTTCAAAAAAATCTTACCTTCACTCGCCCCCATTGTTCGAGCTGTATTCAACATCTTCTCATCTATATTTCTAAATCCTTGAACTGTATGTTGATACATTAATGGAAAGCTTACTATGACTGATGCAATGATGGCCCCGACCAATGTAAAAACCACAGGTAAATGCAAAATATGTGCAAAGAAAAAACCAATGGGACTATGAGGTGAAAATACAATTAACAAGATAAACCCCATTACTGTCGGTGGTAAAACGATGGGTAACACGATAACACTCTCGATTAATCTTATTAACCACCCACGTCGATGATACAAGCATTTCGCGATTAGTATACCGAATAATGTAACTATGATTGTGCTAATAATTGCCACCTTTAAAGAAATCCAAAACGGTGTAATATCCGGCATCTTGTTACCCCCTATACCTCAAAGTGATATTTTTTCAAAATCTTTTTAGCTTGCTTAGACTTTAAGAATTGCATCCACTGTTTGCCCATTTTTTTATCCGATACCGTTGCGCCTTCATATTTAATAGGCTGTTTTAATGATAAATGATCAATGACTTTAACTTGGTTTGAATTGTTGCGCTTACTTTGATAATAATCTGTTTGATAAACATATCCAAGCTGTGCGTTACCTTTTTCAACATAATTTAACACTTGTCTAACGTCTTTAGCGAACACTAATTTCGGTTGAACTTGTTTGTATAAATGATGGTTTGTTAAATATTGCTGTGCATACTTACCTGCAGGGACTGACTTAGGTTCACCAATAGCTAATTTATCTTCTTGTTTTAAAGACTTCACAGATTTATATCTCGTATCCTTTTGACCAATTAAAACAAGTTTATTTTGAGCGTATATAAATTTATTATTGGCTTTACCTTTGAGAGCATCTATATCTTTCGTGTTCGCTGACATAAATACATCTACGGGAGCGCCATTTTTAATTTGTTGTCTAAGTGAACCTGAACCACCGTAGTTAAATTCTATGTTGACGCCTTTATGTTGCTTCTCGAAAGCTTTTTCTAATGCTTTAGTCACATCAGTTAAGCTTGCAGCTGCTGCTATATGTAATGTGTGTTTATCGTCATTTGATGTTTGAGACTCGTTCTTTCGGGGCATTTCACAACCTGCTACCGTTGAAGAAATTAACCCTAAAGTTATAAAAGCTGTTAATAATCTTTTTTTCATAAACATTAACTCCTTCTTCTCTATTATATGACTCACTGTTTAAAAACAAAAGTGCAAGCAACCTCCTCATCTTTGTTTAATATGAGGAATGCGATAAAATAGAATTGAAGATGAAATGGGGTTATAAAATGAATGAAGACGTACAGAAAAACAAACCTATCATTAGATACGAAAACGGTGAACTTAAAGAAACGACAGACCACTATGTAACCGAATTTCCATTAACGATTAATGTCAACGGCGAGGAATTTGCTACAGTTATTTGTAGCCCAAACCATTTAGAAGAACTTGTGTTAGGTTTTTTAGCTTCTGAAGGCGCAATTTTAAAAAGAGACGATTTACAATCTATACAAATAGACGATAGTAAAGGGTTCGCACACGTAAAACTCACACACCCTCTTGGGGAACGTTTTGAATATTCTACCAAACGTATGATTGCTTCATGTTGCGGAAAAAGTCGTGCATTTTACTTTCATAATGATGCAGCTATCGCTAAAACTTCTATGACCAAAATGGCAATTCAACCGCAACAAGTCATCAATATGATGGAACAACTACAGAAAGCGAGTAGGATATTCAAACAAACAGGTGGCTTGCATAACGCGGCTATTTCAGATGCTGATGCATTTTTTGAACACAGACAAGATATCGGCCGTCATAATGCTTTAGACAAATTGTATGGATATTGTATTCAAAATCATATTCCTGTGAGAGATAAAATTTTAATATTTAGTGGACGTATTTCTTCTGAAATATTATTAAAAGCTTCAAAAATTGGGGTCGGCATGATTCTTTCCAAGTCAGCACCAACAACGTTAGCGGTCGAACTCGCACACGATTTGAACATTACGGCAATTGGTTTTATAAGAGACGGTCACTTTAATATATATAGTCATCCAGAACGCATAAAAGAAAGCGGGAACGAAATCTAAATATAGATTTCTAATTCCCGCTTATTAATTAAATTATTATAGTAGGCATTTCAAAAATAGAGAGTTACATAATTAAACCATTTCTTCATTAACGATTTGATAGCAACGACTCACGAATCTATACCCCTGCTTTATATACATATTGCGCGCACTATCTTGTCCATCTGCAATAAGGATAATTGTCTTATTACGATCAACTTGAGCTACAAAGCTTTGCATCGCACTACCTATACCTTGACGCTGGTAAGGCTCAAGTACCCCAAACCCATCAATTTCAATAAATTGATGGGAGCTAATCATATCCAATATCCCTACAGGGGTACCATCTTTATATGCGACAATTCGTGATTTTGCATCTTTATCAAAGTCTGTATAAATTCGAGTAACATTATTTTCAGTAAATGTTTCGCCAAAAGGCAATGAAAATTGGCGAAATACATCTATATAATCGTCTAAATTGTTAGAAGTTACATATTCTATATGTACATTTGAATTATGTTTCAGTTTTAAATGATTAGCTTTAATCGCGTAAAGTTCCATGAGACCTATTTCAAAGCCATGTCCTTTAATTGTGTCAATCCAATCATGATTAAGTGATTCATTTTCAGGAAAGGTAAATGCCAGATGATTCGAATGTTGAGACAAATGTAATGTTAATTGGTATTCCAAATCGTGCTTCCATTTAGTTAATGAAGGCATTTGATGATAAACCCATTTATTAGCATCAAAAACGTCTGGTTCATCTGGTGTTAAGTATATTGTTTCACTTTCATTTTTAGAATATATTTGTCCTTGCTGATAAATATCTTTCATACTTATCATATTGGCATCACCTTTTTAAATAGTTACGATTATTTAAGTAATTGTTGGAAACGTGTGTGATTTAATAAAATATTTCCTACAACACTTGCTATAATCGCTTTAACAACGTCTCCTGGTATAAATGCTAGTGAAAATGTGATTGATTTAGTAAATGGTAAGTTGGTAATCATTCCCATAATAATCGTACCAACGATATCTAACATTAATACTCCAATGACTAACGTTGCACCAAGTAATATAATTAAATTTATTTTATTATAATATAAATCTCTCACTAAACCAATGAGATACGCAACGACAGGATATAAAAATAAAAATCCAGCTGATGGGCCTGCAAAAGAACCGATACTTCCGCGACCACCTGATAATAACGGTAGACCAGCAGCTACGAGTAATAGGAATACAATTACACTGAGCGTACCATATTTACGTCCGAGTAATATCCCAGCTAAAAAGATACCAATATTCTGTACTACAATAGGTACAGGCATAAATGGCAACGGTATCGATGGGACGAAACCTAAGACCGCTATAATCGCTGTCATAAGTGCTGTAAAAATCAAATTTTTTGTTGTCATATTTATAAACCTCCTCAATTTCATGATTATACCACCAATGTAAACATATAAAAACAAAAAGTTTACATTTGATGGGAAAAACTTTTCTTTTTCATAAAATAACATACTTCTAGTATAAATTATTAAATTTTCGTGCACCTGTGCCCTTAGGGGGCTCATCTCAAAAAAGAACCTAAGACAACACAACTGTCTTAGGCTCTATGTTCCCATTTATATTAATAACATAATTACACTGATAATCTATTTTATAATTTTATTTCAACAACTTTTTCTTCAAGTCAGTTCTCATATGTTCTAATGTATATGGATCATTATACCAATATGTTTCTGCTTGAACTTTGACTACATGATCTTTCTTAACAGCAGGAATGTTATTCCATAAGTCTGTTTTTTCATATGAAGGTTTAGCTTTACCCTCACTTGTAGAAACGATATAGTCACCAGCATAATCTGCAATTTGTTCTTGTTTTATTTCTTTCCAACCATCTTTTTTCACAGCTTTTTCTAATTTAGATGGCATTTTCAAACCGAATGCTTGATATAAAACTTCGCCTCCTCGACCCCAGTTAGAGCCGTATGTGTAAAGCTTTTTATCGAACTCATCAAAGATGGAAACTGTAGCGTCAGACCCAATTTTATCTTTGATTGCTTGACCATCTTTTTTAGTTTTAGATTCCCATTCAGATTTCCATTTTTTAACTTTGTCTTCTTTTCCTAATAATTTACCTAATTCTTCTTGTTGGTCTAAATATTTATGTTTAGCATAATCATAAGGTACAGTTGGGGCAATCTTTTTATACTTCTTAATATTTTTATCTGTAGAAAGTACGACGATTAAATCAGGTTTCTTTTTCGCTACCTTCTCTACATCGTTGTCACCTATTTTTTCTACACCTTTAAATTTATTTTTAAGTATTTTACTGTTATCGACTTGTTTGTTAACAGCTACAATGTTACCACCTAGGTATTTAATACCACCTGCATAACTTGGTGCTACCACTGCAATACGTTTAGGGTGCTTAGGCACATCTACAGATTTCCCGTTATCTAATTTATATGACTTAGTTTCTGCCTTGCTATCTTTTGAGCCGCTATCCGATTTATTACCGCATGCTGCTAAAACTAATACTAAAGCAATTAACGGAATTAATAATTTTCTCATTATGTCTCCTCCATTGAAAATGATTATCAGTTAATAAAGATTATATAGATAAATTTGAAAATTGACAATAAGAAATTTGAAAATTGATAGATATTTCATTAGTAACAATAGAAAGCGAACATATTAATGAGTGATTCAAATAGATATTATTTTAAAATAAAATCCCTTACCTTTGTTTTTAGGTAAGGGTTTATTTGTTCTATATATTTTTGTAAAACATAGTAAATTGTCAAAATGATAAGTTTCTCTCTATTATTTTAAAACAATCCTTGAACTGACTTAGCAATATTCGTGTACGCCATATCTTCCATCGGTGGATTATGAATGCCCGCACGCATATCACGGTAGTAACGTTGTAAAGGTCGTTCCATTTCAAGGCTCTTAGCACCAACGATACGCATTGCTAAATCGATAACTTCTAATCCTTGATTCATTACTAGAACTTTACTTGCAGATGTTTCATTCCACAATTGTTGCGGTTCAGAAGTATGATTATACATCGCAGCTGTACTCCACAAGAAATGTCTTGCTGATAACAATAAAGATTCCATCTTACCTATATTTTGTTGAACTGTTGTTATTTCACCAATTGTTCCATCAATACTATTTGGGCTATATGATTTTGCGAAATCTATAGCATAGTCTCTAGCAGCTTGTGCTATACCTAAATAAACGCTAGGAATATGAAGAATCCAACCATTTGGTTTTTTTCCACCTTCGCCACGGATTTCAACAAAGTTTTCTTTCGGAATTCGTACGTTATTAAGTACTAAATCATGACTTTCAGTCGCACGCATACCAATCATATTCCAGTTATCTGCAATTTCAACACCTGGCATATCTTTTGTTATGAGATAATAGCCCACTTTTTCTAAAGCTTGATCATAAGCACTTACGACAAAATGTGTGAGTCCTTTACTCATAGAAGTAAATGTCTTCACACCATCTACAACGATTTCACCGTCTTGTTCTACAGCATACGTTGCAGGTCTACCACCACGTGTAGGACTTCCAGTGTCTGCCTCGCTAATAGCTCTATTAACTAATGCGCCTTCTTTAATTTCCTTAGCAAATTGATCTAGCATGTCTTGTTCCCACATTTGTTGCTCATACAATTGTCCAACGACGCTAAGATGCCACCCAATTGATAAAGCAGTGGCACCGTCAATCGCACCTAAATAGGTTTGAAGGATAACCATATCTTCGACTGTAGCACCTTCACCACCATATGCTTTAGGTAGAGTAAGTAATGTGTACCCTTCTTTCACTAACCATTCAATATTTTCATAAGGGAAACGTGAATGAACATCATTGTATTCCGCTTTTTCTTTAAACTGATCTTTAATCGAATCGAATTTTTCTATCCATTTCTTTTGAATATCCGAATGTATTAACGCGGAATATTTCAAAACAATCACCTCATCGTTAACTTTATATAAAATTATTTAATCTTAGTTTAACACTCAACTTTTATGAAATAAAGTTAAATTCCTTTAATCCCTACTTTACCGATAGGATATATTGTGATACTTTTTATATATTAGAAAATGGGGGCAAATAGAATGATTACTGTAAATAACCTTATACACAAATATAAATCAAATACAACGCTAAACGATGTGAGCTTTTCACAAGAAAAAGGGACAGTGACTGCAATAATCGGACCGAGTGGATCAGGGAAAACCACTCTATTAAGAACTTTAAATGGGCTTGCAATGCCAGAATCTGGAACAATACAAATTAGTAATCAAATATTTGATACTGCAAAACATAGTAAAAAAGAAGTGACCCAATTACGCCAAAAATCAGCGATGGTCTTCCAAAATTATAATCTATTTAAAAATAAAACAATTCTCGAAAATATCACTGAAGGCCTTATATATGGGCAAGGACATAATAAAAAGGAAGCAGAAGAAATCGCTTTATCTTATTTGGATCGCGTTCATTTAACATCACATAAAGATAAATACCCAATACAACTATCAGGAGGGCAAAGTCAACGTGTTGGTATCGTACGTGCCTTAGCGCTCAATCCTGAGGTGCTGTTATTGGATGAACCGACTTCTGCACTCGACCCTGAATCGATACAAAGTATTCTTAAGCTAATTAAATCAATTGCTGAAGAAGGTATGACAATGGTACTCGTTACACATGAAATACAATTTGCAAAAGCAATTGCGGATCAAATTTTATTTATTGACGAAGGCAAAATCATTCATCATGGCACGCCTAATGAGGTGTTAGAACAAACAGACTCAGATAGAATCCATCGTTTCTTAAATAAAGTAGGAACGGAGCGTGAACTATAGTGACAATAAGAAAATGGTTCATGATTGCATTATTTTTAACAATGATTATCACTTTAACAGCCTGCAATTCTCAGGATGATCAATCTGGTAAAGGTCATAAAAAAGAAGTTAAAGTTGCATTATCTGCTGAAGTCAATCCACCCTACCTTTATACAAATAAGAAAAATGAATTTGTCGGCTTAGATATGGATTATATGAAAATGTTAGAGAAGAAATTGCCCCAATATGATTTTAAATATGAAGTGGGCGAAGAAGAATCTAATTTAGTTGGTATCGGCTCCGGTAAGTTCGATATGGGTATCAACTGGTTCTTCAAAACTCCTGAACGTGAGAAACAATTTCTTTATCAAGATGTCCCATATAGTTACGCATTACCGTTATTAGTCGTTAATAAAGATACAAACAATATCCATAGCTTAAACGATTTACCAAATAAAAAGTTAACACCAATGGCTCCAAGTGGTGGGTTATATTCTATCTTAACGCAATATAATAAATCTCATGATTCAAAAATTGATATAGATACAATCCAAGAACCTTCCAATGGTGATAGTTTAAAAATGGTAAGTCAACAACGCCGTGATGCAATGTTCTTAAATTGGAATACTTATACTGCAATACAAGAACAAATTAACGCCGATGTTAAAATTGGAGGCATCGTTAAGAAAGAACCGCTTCATATTGTCTATAATAAAAAACAACAAAAATTACATGACGATATTGATAAAGCGACTCAGGAGTTAAAAGACGAAGGGAAGTTACAAAAACTTTCTAAAAAATATTTCGATATTAACATCTTCGATAGTCTAGAAGATATAAATAAAAATAAAGATAAATTGGAGGTGGAATAATGTCAAATTCAGTAAACTGGCCAGACTTATTTGCACAAGTTTTACAACAATTACCACTAACATTATTGATGATTATTATTTCACTTATCTTTGCTATTATAATCGGATTTATATTAGCTACGATCCGTATTAAAAAAATAAAAATACTTTCACCTATCGTACGTGTATACATTTCATTCATTCGAAGCACACCACTGTTAGTACAATTATTTTTAGTCTATTTTGCTTTACCTCAAGTGTTGTTACTCATTCATATAGATATTAATCATTTTAGTAGATTATTTTTCGTGATTCTAGCTTTTTCATTGCATACAGGTGCTTATTTATCAGAAATTATTCGTGCTGGTTTTCAATCTGTCGAATATAGTCAAATTGAAGCAGGACTATCGGTAGGTTTATCTTATCCAAGAATTTTAAAAGATATCGTTATTCCGCAAGCATTACGCAATAGTATACCTAACTTAACGACTCAAATTATTGAACTCGTCAAAGATACTTCGCTTGCATTTACAATTGGTATTATTGATATGATGGGTCAAGTTAAATTGATTATCGGAAATAATTATGGTTTAGGCATGCTAGAAGTCTATATTGTAATTTCAATTATTTATTGGATGATCGCACTTATTATACAAGGTGTCTTTACACTAATTAATAAACGCGCTCAGAAACCATATCAAGTATAGGAGGTGCATAGCAATGTCATTTTTATTATATACAGTGACCGAGGTAATCAAAGGTGTGCCTAAAACTTTAGCTATTTCAATCGTAGCGATGGTAGTGGGGCTTGCGATAGGTACACTATTTGCAATCATTCGTGTTAAACGTATTCCTGTATTATCACAACTTATCGTAATTTATAATTCTTTTTTCAGAAGCACTCCATTAATTGTACAATTATTTTTAGTTTATTATGGTCTGCCTGCACTGATTCTCACGTTGAATAGTAAGTTGCATTTGTCAATTAACCCTGATTTGTTTCCACCGTTAGTGATAGCCTTTATCGTCTTTTCTTTCCATGCAGTAGCATATTTAAGCGAAGCAATTAAAGGTGGTTTGCAATCTGTGGATGATGCTCAAATCGAGGCTGCCCAAACTGTAGGGTTATCCAAGTTCAACATATATAGAAGAATCGTGTTACCTCAAGCCTTTGGTTATGCACTTCCAAATATTGAAAATCAATATATCATGTTATTAAAAGGAACTTCTCTCGCTTTTGCAATTCAAGTTACAGAAATCATGGCGATCAGTCACGTGATTGCAAATGAAGGCTACCGATTTGTAGCTGTCTATTCAGTGGCAGCAATATTCTACTGGTTGTTAGCGGCGATATTCGAATTTATCTTTAATAAACTTGAACATAAAACGACCAAACATTTACAACCAACTTCATAAACATAAAAAAACAAACTGTTGAACTGATATAAATTAGCAACAGTTTGTTTTTATTTATATTAAGCTAAGCTTTCAGCATATTTTCTTTTTAGTGCATAATATCTTTTTACTTTTTTAGGCATCGCACCATGTTGTAATTCATCTTTCGTCATGATTGGATAATTTTTAAAGGCAAGTGAACCAACGTAGCCACAAATTGCACTAGAGGCTGCACACATTCCAGCGACAAGTAATACCGTTCCTGGGTGGTTAAAACCAAACATGACCATAAAGCCAGCTATCGGTGTCGCAGTTCCTGTGGCATCATTAACAAGGCCAAACATTGCGATAATTACACCAGAAATTGCCCCACCAACAAAGTTCGTGACGTAGACCGGAATTGGATTTGCTGTAACAATATCAGCTTGTGACAATGGTTCTATCGCTACTGAAATTGTTGTCTTACGATCACCAAATTTCATACGTTTAAAGAACACGTAGTTCATGAATGATGATGCGAAAACCGCTAAAGCACCAATTGCCATCGGAGTGCCTGTCAGACCTAATAAAGCAGTTAAAGCCATTGAACTTAATGGCGCTGTTGCAACGACTGTTACAATACCACCTAAGACTATACCCATCAGTATCGGACTTGACGTTGTTGACTCTTTAATAATGTTCCCGATTTGTACTAACGTCGCATCAACGAGTGGCGTTGTACCCATTGCAATTAAACGTGTCAACGGAGCAACAACGATAATAGCTGCAATTAAATCTAAGCCATCTGGCACCTTCTCTTCCATCCATTTCATACCAAAACTCATTATGTATCCGGCAACAAATCCAGGTAGTAAATCCATATTGCCACATGCAACTGCGATAACAAATGCGTATACTGGAGATACTCCCATCGCTAACGCTACAAGTCCTGCAGCTGCTACACCACCTAATCCACCTGCTGCTTCTCCTAATTTACCTAAGAACGTTAATCCAAACAAATCTCCACCGACATACTTGTGAAATGCTTCAACAAGAAATGATGCGATAGCAGCGTTTGCTAATGCACCCATTGCTTTTCCGCCATTAGGTGCCTTATTCGTAAACAACGTAAACAAACATAAAACACACCCTAAAAAAATAACCCCTATGATTAAATTCATAAAAAACCCCTTCTTTTTTTATACATTTTGTATGCGCTTTCATTCTACAAAAAGAAGTATAGCATATTTCAATAAGTATTAAAATTAAATATAAATGGAATATTTCATTTTTTTAAAAACTTATCAATCTTTTAATACTTTTTATTAGAGATTTACATTTTTTGCAGTTGCATTTGTAATGATTCAATTGTTTGTTCAATGCGCTTACGTTGTTCATTACTAACGTTTACTACGACTGCACGTTCATCCAAGTCACTTCTTGTTTTACTTAAATAGTCCATTTTAATTAGCTTTTGTAATGCTTTTGTTAGGTAATAAGGCTTTAAACCTGAATACTCGGCTATTGTTTTTGCTGTAATGTTATTATCTTCAGTTTGATAAATGTAGTTTAAAATAAAAATTTCTTCGTAATTCAACTTATATTCGTTTTTTGATAGTTTAAAAAATTGTTTCCCTTGCTGGAATACTGTGATTAAATCATTTAATGTTTCAAAATTATTGCGTTTCATAAAATCACTCCTTGTGTTATTTCTTGTTGTTTTTATAAATAATAATAAATAAAAACGATAAGATACATTTATACTAAACCACTTTATGCTATTAGTTCAATAAAATGAACTATGCAAAATCTGAATAATTACCATTCATTTATTAATGTTTAATTTTATTTTCCAATTTTTAATGTTTAGACACTTGTTTTATTACTAAATTGTTCAAAATTTTAATTTTTAATATCCATACATGTAACAATCGTTTTCTATTTTATGCAATTTTTATCTGATAACTCGGGATTAATTATTAAACACGCCTGCACCCTTGTAAATAAATATTTAATATAAAAAACGATGGTTTCTACTTCTCTCCATAGAAACCATCGTTTTCTCTTAATCTGAATACAAATGTCTCAGACTTATTTTACTGTATAAATTTATTTTTTCTTACAATCTAAAGTGTCTAGGAAACTTAATGCAGCTAAACCAAGTAAATCTAAAGCATGTTTCGCACCTGCTTTACCGTGGCCTGCTTCAAAGTGTTTAAATGCTGCCATTCCTAATACACCAAATGTAAATATTGAGCCTAAACGAGATAAGTTTTTACTTGCAAAACTGAATGTGAAAAACAGTGCAGCTAATGCTTCTAATGCACCTGCTAAAGGTACAGAATTTGAAGGCATATTGAAGACATTTTCGAATGTATCTTTCATGCCTTGGTCACCTTTTAATTTAGGTTTTGAAGCTCCATATAATTCTTTAGCTAACTTTAGATTTGTTAAATAACGTAAAATCATTTACATACTCTCCTTCTCTTTATCCTCAAAATATTTATCTACAATAGGTTTTACACGTTTTGCCAAGAGTTCAATCGTATTTATTGTTTTTTCATGAGGCATTGAACCAACAGGAGTGTGTAGCATAAATCGTGTAATCCCTAATGTTTCAACAGTATCAATTATTTTTTGCGCAACTGTTTCAGGACTACCTACATATAAAGCACCATTAGGTCCCAGCTCTCTTTCAAAACTGTTCTCACTATATGGAGGCCAACCTCTTTCACGCGCTAAGACATCATGACTAGCTTTAACTGAAGGGAAGAACTCTCTTCTTGCTTGTTCATCTGTTTCAGCAATATAGCCCCATGAATGTACTCCAATTGGTAATTTATCTACGTCATGTCCGTACGCTTCAGCGTTTGCTTTATAAACGTCAACGTGTCCCTTGAAACGTTTTGGGTCTCCCCCTATGATCGCATAAGTTATTGGTAATCCTAAAGCCCCAGCTTTTAAAGAAGATTCTGGAGTACCGCCAGTTGCTATACTGATTGGAATTGGTCCAAACTCTGATCTTGGATAAACGCCTAAACCTTCAATTGAAGGTCTAAAATGCCCTTTCCAATTTACAACTTCATTATGATTGATGTGCGTTAACAAATCAATTTTTTCATTGAAAAGCTCATCATAATCATTAAGATTGTAACCAAATAATGGGAATGATTCAATAAATGAGCCTCTACCTACAATGATTTCTGCTCGTCCATTCGAAATTGCGTTTAATGTTGAAAAACGTTGATACACCCTAACTGGATCATCTGAAGATAATACAGTAACAGCACTACTTAATTTAATATTATTAGTAGTTCGAGCTGCAGCAGATAATACTGATACCGGATCTGATACTGCATAATCAGGTCGATGATGTTCTCCTAACCCATAAACATCTAGACCATTACGGTCTGCTACTTCTATTTCTTCTATAATATTTCTAATTCGTTCTCCTGCAGTGATCGCGTCAGAACGTCCTTCATCAGTATAAATGTCACTGTTATCCGCAAAAGACGTTAAACCAAGTTCTATTCTCATGACACTTTCCTCCTTAATCAGTATAATTTTTATACCAATATCGTAATCCTTTTTTTATTCCTTGTCAACTACTCAGATTTTCTCTTCAATTTAGCTAAAAATTGTCTGCTTATAATAGGAAATTATTTTGAGCAGAGGACGATATAATTAAATGCATTTCAATAACAAATTACACTCATGCATTAGAACTTGAAATATTCTGTTATATTACAAAAACGTAATACTGTTGAGAATTACCAGTAACTAAACACTATCAAAACATTGATATTATGCACTTTTTAAATTGTGACATTTAACTGTTATTTGTTACATATACACATAATTTATTAGAACTAAATTACAAAATGATAACATCCCACACAAACATAAAAATTTTTGGTAGAGTATTGCTTGTCGTTAAAACAACGAAAAATATTAAAGTTAGTCATTTGAGACTGGGAATAAATTTTTATCTATTTTAGGAGGATATTTAACAATGAAAAAAATCGCTACAGCTACAATCGCTACAGCCGGAGTCGCTACTTTTGGTTTTGCACAACACGAAGCAGATGCAGCAGAAAATAACAATGGTGGATACAACCCTAACGACCCAACATCATATGAATATTCATACACAATTGACCAACAGGGACAATACCACTACTCATGGAAAGGTAACTGGAGTCCAAATTCATTAAACCAAGGTAGTCAAGGTTATAGCTACAATAACCAACAAGCTACACAATCACACAGAAATAACTATTCACAAGAATCTTATACTGCTAATAATAATCACAGCAGATCTTATAATAATCACAAAGTTTCAAATAACAATTATTCAGTAAGTACAACTAACGCACCATCAAGTTCATCTAAATCAACAAATTCAACTCGTTCATCAAGTTCATCAGTATCACTTTCAAGTGCTTCAGGTTCATCAACTAACCTATACACTGCTGGTCAATGTACCTATTATGTATATGACAAAGTAGGAGGAAAGATTGGTTCAACTTGGGGTAACGCTAATAACTGGGCTAGCGCAGCATCAGCAGCTGGTTACACAGTAAATAACACGCCTTCATCAGGTTCTATTTTACAAACAAGTGCTGGTGGATATGGACATGTTGCTTACGTTGAAAATGTAAATAGTGACGGTTCTGTTACTGTTTCTGAAATGAACTATGGTCAAGGGCCTGGAGTTGTAACTACACGTACAATCTCTGCAAGCCAAGCTTCAAGCTACAACTACATTCACTAATCTTTAATTAATAATATAAAGATAGCCGATTCAAAAGATTTAAGCTTTTGAATCGGCTTTTTATATATTCTCTCATTATATACGAAAGATAGTTCCCTAAATAAAACGGTTCTATATTGTACCTCGCTACAAAATCCAATATAGAACCGAGATAAGTAATAGAAGGATATTTAAATCTACATCTATTTATGAATATTGATGAACATTATTGTCCCTAGAAAAATCGCTACAAAAATCCTAATGACATTAGTAATTCATCTCATCTAATCTATATTTATCCTTAATTGATGTTTTTAAACTTTTAATAGGTATTTAAAATAAGTTGTTTTTAATTACTTTAATAGTTTCATTTAAGGTATATCTCATATTTTTGAATATTTTATTGTTTCTTTTTCTTTATGCCTATACCAGTAAAGCCATAAATGATAGCGAATATCACACATAAATAACAAGGCACTGCCCATATAAAGAACTGACTGAAGTTAACACCGAGTTGTTGTGTATAATATATTCCTGAAGTTCCCCATGGAATCAGTGGTATAATCATTGTTCCTGAATCTTCAAGTGTTCTTGATAAATTTGTACGATCTAAATCCATTTTGTCGTACATATCCATTAATAATACACCCACAATGATAATGACTACTGAAGCAACACCTGCTGCAAGCACCATAATCAAACTGGCAATGACTGTCGTTAATATTAATTGTCCTGTACTATTAATATTTTTAGAAATAGATTTTAAGATGACGTCTAAACATCCTGCACGTTCAATGATACCGGCAAAGGCATAACCACAAAATATCGTCACTACGATTTGTGTCATGCTCATCATACCGCCTTGTTCAATTAAAGTGACAGCCTTATCAGATAAGCCTCCAGCACCTAAAGCGTCTTTCGGTACCATACCTTTACTAAAGCCATCAAACGTTGCCTTAAACCCATCGACTATTTTGAAACCGTTATTGAAAGTACCTACGATGATAGCACTTAAACTTGAAATCAGCATTGCGGGTACTGTATTCATTTTAAAAAGTAAGCAAACGATAATTACGATTGCAGGTATCCAAACAAAGATGTTTATATTATATATTTGAGATAATTCATGTAACATCGATTTTATTTGTGAAGATTTCGCGCTGCCACCATGTTGACTACCTGCGATAAACCAAACTATGATGCCGACTAACGATGCGGGTACCGTCGTCCAAATCATCGCTTTAATATGTGAAAATATATTCACCTTAGTCACTAATGCTGCTAAATTTGTAGTGTCTGAAAGTGGCGACATCTTATCTCCAAAGACTGCCCCGGCAATGATAGCACCTGCTACCATACCTTCACTTAAGCCTAGATTCGTACCGATAGCCATTAAAGCGATACCAGCTGTAGATGCTGAACCTCATGCAGTTCCAGTAGCTACAGAAGTTAATGCACAAATGATAAATGCAGATACTAAAAAGATATTAGGATTTAGGAATTGTAATCCATAATAAATTAATGCTGGTACCGTGCCAGAATACATCCAAGTACCTACTATTATTCCGACAGAAAGTATAATGAAAATCGCTGGCATAGCTGTTGCCAAACGTTTCGTAATCCCTTCTTCCAAATCATTCCACGTTAATCCTACGCGTTTAGCAATCCAAGCAGCATACGCTGATGCTAAAATAAGTAATGGCTGAATTGGAATTTCAAATCCTACAAATCCTGTTATAACAATTATAATCATTACAATAATTGTAGAAATGGATTCTAGAAAAGTAGGTTGCCTTGTATGTTTAGTCATACTCAATCCCCCTATAAAATTTTTGCTCGTTTAAGTTTAAATTAATCTAAACCTAATTTATCAGTCCCTAATTCTTCAACAGTCAACCCTTCTTCAAAGAAATCTCTTTCTAATATTGTTGACGCAATAATGATGATAGCATCAATATTCGGTGTTGGCACCCCGATATTTCTGCCCAAACTAGACCATAACACAAGACCGTGGGCGATATCTTCAGTAAGATAACGATTTTTCACTTTATTTGGCCCTTTAATTTGTGAAAACACTGGACTTTCATTAAATAGTCTATTTAATGGTTCATCTTCGTCTTGTTCTTCTAAATAACCACGTTCAATACGTGCTTCCTTAGCAGGGGATAATTCAAATCCTAATTTACGACCTAATGTTAGACGTTCTAATTCTACAGCATGTAATAAACGCACCGTATGTTTAGTAATACCTTCAGCATATAAAGAAAATTCTTTCGCATAATCGATACGTCCTACATTTAATAACGTAGGCCCAGGGTGAACTTCTGGGTTACCATTTTCTAAGTTTGTTTTTAATAAACTTTCTTCCTTCACTATATGTGGATACATTTTTTCTACTTTATCGAACGTCTCACTTAGTGATTCTTTATCAAATGTTGTGAAATAAACCTTTTTAACATTTAGTGATAGATCTATTTGCGCTTTATCAAATTGCACGCGTGTCCCATACGTTAAAGTATTCATTTCTGCATATATAGGTTTCACATCTATATGCATATCTTCAAGTACATTCATAAAGCGTATTGAGCCCATAGCAGCTGCCATATTGAATAAGATTATTTGGTCATTACTAATATGAGGCGCCATCATGTAAGCGTAATGCTCAATAAATGAAGAAGGAATAACTACTTGTACAATTTCAGCATCTTCTAAAACATATTCCATGTCATCGCTGATATTAGTAAATTCAACAAATGATTCTTCCCCTTCATTATTAAACGTAAATCCACCTTGTTTCATGGCTTCGTCAAACTTATGTATTGATTGATTTCGACAGTATAATTTAACTTCGTGCCCTTTTGAAATCATATCTACTGCAGCAGTTACTGCGCCGTTCCCAGAGCCGACAATTGCAATTTTCATAGTCCTTCCCTCTTTCCTTAATAAAAAATTAATTTCTATGTATCCCTATATTCTATAGCCTATTAGGCATGCAGTAAACAACGAAATAGTCAATTAGATGGAGGTTTTACACACGATTTAAATTACAATAATTTAATAAAATATTGAAAATATTATGTTACAATGTTTAATAAACAAGGAGGAGTCAATATATGAATGAATTTGATACTAAGAACCCATCTCAAGCAATACAGAATCAACCAACTGATGACGATCGGTTAATGGCAGCATTAATATACGTTTCAAGTTTTTTTGGAAGTTTCATAGCACCTTTAATAATTTGGATAATAAAAAGGGATGAATCCACATTTATTGATAGAACAGGTAAAAACTATTGGAATTTCTTTATTTCTTATTCAATCTGGCTAACGATTTCTACATTACTAATGTTTATTCTAATTGGAATTATCATTGCACCAATCATAGCAATTTTAATGTTTATTTTTACAATTGTCGGAGCAATTAAAGCGTATCAAGGTGAAGATTACCTGCCACCACTTTCAATTCCATTCTTCAAATAATTTGTACTCAAAATATTGCGATTTTTTACAAGCTCTGTAATATTTAAAATAAAAAATATGCGTGGCAACATCGTTATTTCCCAGTTCAATGCCAATGATTAAGTTGTAGACGCACTGTAACCTCTCATACTTTTATTACAAAGACATGAGAGGTTTTTTTAATTGTTTTACAAAGTTATAACATCCCCCACAAATGATTATTTATTTGTTAGAGTGTAACTTGTCGTAAAAAAGCACGGAGAAATCATTGATTATTTATATAAATATAAATGCTTAATCTTAATTGGGAGGACTTTTAAAATGAAAAAACTATTAACAGCTACTACTTTAGTGGCAGGTTTAGGCGCAGCAGCAGTGGGATTAGATCATGGTAACGAAGCACACGCGGCAGAAACTACAAATGAAAGTGGATCATCAATTGCAGATGGCAACTTATATACTGAAGGTCAATGTACTTGGTATGTATATAACCGTGTTGGTGGAAAAATCAGTACACTTTGGGGAAATGCAAATAATTGGGATACTGCAGCATCAGCAGCTGGTTATAAAGTAAACCACACACCTTCTGAAGGTTCAATCTTACAAACAGACTCAGGCCCTTATGGTCACGTTGCTTATGTTGAAGATGTTACGAGCAGTGGTGCCGTAAAAATTTCTGAAATGAACTATTCAGGTGGACCATTCGTAAAAAGTACTCGTACAATCTCTTCAAGCTCTGCTGATTCATATACGTATATTCACGTATAAGAATAATTTAAATATGTCTCTACAATAAAATAAAATCGCTACAATAATCCTATGTGTTAACTTGAAAAAGTATAACCGTAGGATTTTTATTTTGTATATACCATAGATTTCTTTCGTTTAAACATAATCTTAGCAATCTATACATATTAAAGTGCGTTTTTTTCAAATCAGCTTTATTGCAGGTTTCTATGACGTTTGAGAGAATATAGGATAGTGGAAAATAAGGAGGATGTACAATGCAATGGCTTAAAGTGATCTTCGCTGGTTTTATTGAGATAATTTGGGTTACAGGAATTAACACTGCAAATTCATGGTGGAGTTGGTTATTTGTCTTATTCGTAATTGCTTTAAGCTTTTACCTAATGATTTCTGCATGTAAACACCTCCCTGTAGGCACAGTATATGCTGTATTTGTAGGGATTGGTGCAGTAGGTACAGTCATTGTTGATATCGTCTTTTTTGGTGAGTCTTTCAATATCATTAAAATATCACTTATCATCCTGCTCGTTATCGGTATTATGGGCTTAAAACTGGCCACTGAGGAGGGCGATGAATAATGGCATGGATCATTCTCTTTGTAGCCGGCTTAATGGAAGTCGCTGGTGTCGTTATCTTAAATGAAATCACACGCACTAAAAAGAAATGGTTAGTTGTATTATTAGCAATCACTTTTATTTGTAGCTTTACTACTTTAAAAATTGCTATGAATGATATACCTATGGGGACGGCTTATGCAATTTGGAGTGGTATCGGTACAGCTGGTGGCACTTTAATTGGAATGATATTCTACAATGAATCGAAAGATCTAAAACGTATTTTCTTTATTGCGCTCATCATTGTTTCGATTATTGGTTTACGGTTAGTAAAATAACTTTTGAAACAGACGCATAAACATCTTTATACGAACCATTATTCGTTGTTACGCAAAGGGTAATTTACTATACTTTAAATAAAAGGAAGTGATTATCTATGGTAAAGGTTTATATTGCAGGTCAAATCCCTGAAATCGGCTTAAAATTATTAAAAGATCAGGGTTATGAAATAGAAATGTTCGATGGACAAGGCATTATCGATAAAGAAACTTTAAAACAAGGTGTCAAAGATGCAGATGTACTCGTAAGTCTTCTTTCAACCCAAGTAGATAAAGAAATCATTGATGCCGGTAAACAATTGAAGATTATTACAAATTATGGTGCCGGGTTCAATAACGTAGATGTTGATTACGCACGTGAACAACAAATAGATGTAACAAACACACCTAAAGCTTCTACAAACTCTACAGCTGAACTCACATTTGCTTTAGTTCTCGCAGTAGCTAGACGTATTCCTGAAGGTGACAAACTATGTCGCACGACAGGCTTTGATGGTTGGGCCCCATTATTCTTTAGAGGGCGAGAAGTTTCTTGTAAAACAATTGGAATCATCGGTCTAGGTGAGATTGGTAGTGCCGTAGCAAAACGTGCAAGAGCGTTTGATATGGATGTGTTATACACAGGTCCACATCAAAAACCTGAAAAAGAAATCGAAATTGGTGCTAAATATGTGGACTTAGAAACTTTATTAAAGCATTCTGACTTTGTCACTATCAATGCTGCTTATACACCTGAACTTCACCATCATATTGATGCTGAACAGCTTCAAATGATGAAATCGACGAGTTATTTAGTCAATGCTGCACGTGGCCCAATCGTGAACGAAGCCGCATTAGTAGAAGCATTAAAAAATAAAGAAATCGAAGGCGCAGCACTTGATGTCTATGAATTTGAACCTGAGATTACAGACGCTTTAAAATCACTAGATAATGTAGTGCTGACACCACACATCGGTAATGCTACATTTGAATCCCGCGATATGATGTCTAAAATTGTGGCAAATGATGCTATTCGTAAAATGAATGATCAACAACCGAAATACGTAGTAAATTAACAAATAAAAAGAGCGGGACGGAAAATCTTATTTTCTAGTCCTGCTCTTTTTTATTCATTATTTAGATTTTGTCTTATATAAGAAATGCGTCTGTTTTCCTATCATAGAATTTGGCATCAATTGAATAAATTTATTACGAATCGCAACGATTAAACGGTTTTGAAGTTGTGCTATTTTACCAATTGAACGAGACTTAGTAATTACCTTTTTCGTGTGCTTTACGCGTAAGTTATCATAACGTTGTAAAGCTTCTTCAAAGTTATAAGTAGCTAGACAATTCGCTAACACAACAGCATCTTCCATTGCTTGGCCTGCACCTTGACCCATATTTGGTGTCGTCGCATGTGCTGCATCTCCAAGTAATACAACACGTTGATCAACAAAAGACTTCAATGGTTTGATATCGTAAATATCATGTAACAAAATATCTGTTTCACTTTGTTTATCTAATATTTGTCTCACTTCATTTGGGAAGTGGTTAAAACGTGCTTGTAAATGAGGTTTACCAAATCCTTTAAGCGTTTTATCATCAGCTTTAGCATTTATCGAAATAAACCAATACACTTGATTATTTAATAGTGGTACTATCCCTACTCTTCCTTTAGAGGTCCAGTATTCTTTAGCTACATTATTATCTTCTAAATGCGCCTCCTCAACCAAACCTCTGAAAACAGTATAACCTTGATATTCTGCTTTGCTTTCTGGATACAATGTTTCTCTCGCTATAGAGTGAATGCCATCTGCACCAATACAAAGATCAAATGCCTCTGATTGTTGTTCTTCAAAATGTAACGTCACTTTTAGTGGGCTATTTTCTAACTTATTAATGCGATGATTTAAATAAATATTTGAACTTGGAACATACGATTGAATCGTCTCGATAAGATCTTGTCGTAACATCGTAAGGTTGACTGTTTTATCTTTAAGTTTAACAGCTGACAATATTTTTCCTTTTTCATCACGTACTTGTAACGTATCGATGATTTGCCCAATATTTTTCAATCCTTTTGCGAGGTCATGATTATTTAATTTGTTAATAACATTGCCACCTATTCCAATACCTGCGCCAACTTCTGAAACCTTATTATTTTTTTCGAATACTTTGACCTCATGGCCTTGTTCAATTAGTAGTGCTGCTGCCGTAAGTCCACCTATTCCTGCGCCGACTATCGCAATCTTCATTTAAATTCACTCCAAATCCTACATTTCGTATTTCACTTATCTTTAATAATATAACTTTTCAAACTAAAAAGATAACAAATATGCTAAAAAACACTCTGTTATCTTTTAAAGTTATAAATAATAATCTTTATTCACGTGATCTTTTTTAATACCTAATTGCTTATAATAATGTTTCATAAAATGTGCAATGCGTCGATCCCAATTGATGTCACTCGCATATTGATGTTTGCCAGGTGATTTAGGGTTCCAACGCATCTGATAAAGTGATAATTGGTAATTATCAAAATAATGTTTTCTTACAAACTTTGCACCGCCCATAATAGCCTTTTCAGGTGAGTCCCACTGCTGTTTCTTAGCATAACTACTACCTGTTTTCACTGCATTTTTATCAAAAGCGCCAATACCGTAAAAGTTATAGTATTTTTTCTTGCCATTCTTGAGGCCTTGTGCTAATTGTGATTTACCATTCCCTGTTTCAACTAAAGCATGACTGACAAGATAAATAACATTCACTTCGTATTTATCTTGTGCTTTAAGAAATGTTTTAGCTTTATTTTTTAGAATACCTTTATCTTTTAATATATCATTGAGTTCTGATTCAGAAATAGAAACCTTTTCAGAAACATCCATATGATTTAAATTATCTTCATCACTGTTAACCGTCATGGCTTTTTTCACTTCAGATTTTGAAGCATTAACAAAACGACCGTCTTTTTCTTTAACATTTAAAGTACCTTTACTAACTTGTCGGTTCGCCGCATCTTCAAATGAATGTGTTTGTTGTTTATTAAACAAGTTCGTTTCATTTATAATCAGTAAAACTACAAATGTTAGTATGATGATTGCCAAAAACGTCAGTGTTAATTTGCGCTTTGTGATTTCATTCATATGAATTAAAACCCCTTAACTTGTTTGATTTGTTATTTCGTTAAGACGAGGTATGCAAAGATAATTGCTAACATGACGATGATAAATGAAACATTAATCGCAATCTTCATACCTTTTCTATCTCTAAATAATGTATTGAAAATTGTTAAACTGATTGCTAATGATAATACAAACATTGTGATGGCCATCGGGATGTTCATCATTACCAAGAAAATAATACCGATAACGAGAAAAACATTAGAAATGATTGCCATTATTTTTATCATGTTCGGGTTAATAGCGTTTCCTCTCCTTACTGCTTTGAAAATATGTTACTTATCATTGAAATTGTATCATATTTCTAAATAATGCAATATATCATTTCTAAATTAAAGAAAACCTACCAGACGCTTTATTAAAAATAATAATCGATGTACCTAAACAAAGAAGAGCAAGACGGAAATCTAGAAAGATTTCATCATCTTGCTCTTTTAAGTATTTAGTATTCAATTATCTAGACATGCCTTTTAACATATTCAACATATAAGTTAAACTACGATTCATTTCATCATCTTTAAGGATACGCATCAATCCGGTCATAGAAGTCTTTTGGTTAGGATTTGCTTGATTGGCTACGTGAAGACCTTTGTTTACTTTGTTCAACAGTTCAGATAAATCGTCTACATCTAAATCTCCTAATAAGAATACGAGTGAAGCCATGTTAGAAATTAGTCCTGTATATTGTTCTTTATTTAATTCTACAGAGAACTTATTCGCAATAACGCCTCTACTATTAACTGCACCTGTTAAAGCGTCTAATATTTTTGCGTCATCTAATGTGCTAATTAAGTTAATCGCTTTTAGTATACTATCTTTATTTTCAGCAATTGCATCAGTTACTTCCGCTAAAGATTCTTGCTTAATTTCCGCTTCAGTTTTTTCTTGTTTTTTAATCTTAGTTATTCTTTCAGCCATTATTGATCCACCTGACTTCCTGGGAATACGTAGTCATCACGTTTCCATTTATCTTCAACGCGCACACTATGTTGTGGCATACGTTGTTTATTGACACGGAAGTTTGTCGGGTTCAACGGTGATTTACCTCGACGTGTCTTCACTTCCATGCGACAGCTTGTAGCTTTATATGATGGTGTGTCAGTATCTTTATCTACGTCACTATTCGTTAATTTATTAATCGCACCATGATCACCGTGTACCATAGCGTTGTTATTTAATGGAATGTATATTTCTTTGCCTTTTACACGATCTGTAACAGTAGCAATCAATATCGCTTCACCTGTATCTGAAATGAGTTTAACTTCCGCACCTTCATGAATATCACGTTCTTTTGCTAATTCAGGCGACACCTCAACGAATGGGTGTGGCATCTTATATTCTAAACCAGGAACTTTATACGTCATATTACCTTCGTGGAAATGTTCTAATAAACGACCATTGTTCACATGTAAATCGTATGTTTCGTTGACCTTGTAGAAGTTATCAAACGTTAATGGATAGAATTTTGCTTTTCCATCATCGAAGTTGAACCCTTCAAGATAGAGTAATGGTTCGTCTGTACCATCTTCATGCACAGGCCATTGTAAACTGTTATATCCTTCTAAACGGTCATAATTTACACCTGAATAAAGCGGAGTGACACGAGCGACTTCGTCCATAATTTCGCTAGGATGCGTATAGTTCCAATCATATCCTAGATATTGCGCAACCAATTGAATGATTTCCCAGTCTGGTTTGGAATCACCTTTAGGTTCTAACGCTTTATAAAGTCTTTGAATACGACGTTCAGTGTTCGTAAATGTACCTGTTTTTTCTAATGATGGACTGGCAGGAAGTACAACATCTGCAAATGTAGCAGTGAATGTGAAGAATTCATCTTGTACAACTAAGAATCCTACCTTTTCTAAAGCAGACTGCACAAAGTTAATATTTGAATCAACAATGCCAGTATCTTCACCATATAAATATAATGAGTCAATTTCTCCGTTATGAATACCTTCCATCATCTGATGGTTATCTTTACCAGGTTCTGCTGGTAATTGTTCACCGTACTCCTGTTCAAATTTCGCTCTAACTTCATCATCAGCTACACCTTGGTAACCAGGGAATTTATCTGGCATGCTTCCCATATCACTACATCCTTGAACATTATTATGTCCACGTAATGGATATGCACCTGTACCAGGCTTTCTGTAATTACCAGTAGCTAACAATAAGTTTGAGATAGCTGTTGACGTATCACTACCGATATCTTGTTGTGTGACACCCATCGCCCAACAAATAGAAACTGTCTCTGCTTTAACCATTTGTTGCGCAAAATCTATTAAGTCATCTTTAGCGATACCTGTTGTTTCTTCAGCAAAGTCCATCGTAAACGGAGCTAATGATTCGTAGTAAGCGTCAAAGTCGTTCGCCCATTCTTCTATGAATGCTTGATCATGTAAGTTGTTGTCGATGATATATTTCGTAACCGCTGATAACCAAACAAGGTCTGTACCTGGTTTCGGTTGATAGAAGTTATCAGCACGGTCTGCCATTTCATGCTTACGAATATCAAACACATTTAAAGTGTTATTATATAGTTTATGTCCGCGTTTTATGCGTGATGCAATTACTGGATGTGCTTCTGCAGTATTTGTACCAACAAGTACCACCATATCAGCAATTTCTAAATCATCGATGGATCCTGAGTCCCCACCGTGACCAACAGTTCTAAATAAACCTTTAGTTGCTGGAGCTTGGCAATAACGTGAACAGTTATCTACATTATTAGTACCAATGACTTGACGTGCCAATTTCTGCATTAAATATGATTCTTCATTTGTTGCTTTTGAAGAAGAAATAAAGGCTAAACCGTCAGAACCAAGCTTCGATTTCACTTCTTTAAAGTTATCAGCGATGACTTGTAACGCCTCATCCCATTCTACTTCTTCAAATTGGTCACCTTTACGAACAAGTGGTTTTGTTAATCGTTCGTCTGAGTCAATGTAATCCCATCCGAATTTACCTTTTACACAAGAAGCAATTTTATTAGCTGGTGATTCATGTTGTGGCTGAACTTTTAATACCTCTCTGTCTTTTGTCCAAACATCGAATGAGCAACCTACACCACAGTATGTACATACCGTTTTTGTTTTTTCAATTCGTTCTTCACGCATAGATGCTTCTGAATCAGAAACTGCAAATAACGGACCGTAACCAGGTTCTGCTTTTTTAGTAAGATCAATCATTGCAGCTAATGATCCTGGCTCTAAGTCTGTCATGTAACCCGCATTTCCTTCCATATTCACTTCCATCATTGCATTACATGGACAAACTGTTGCACATTGCCCACATCCTACACATGATGAATCGTTAATAGAAGTATCATTATCCCAAATGACGCGTGGTTCTTGACGTTCCCAGTCAATTGTTAGTGTCTCATTGACTTGAACGTCTTGACACACTTCCACACAACGTCCACAAAGGATACATTGATTTGGATCATAGCGATAGAAAGGTCCATAATCTTTTTCGTATGGTTTTTCTTTATATTCATATGTTTGGTGCTCAAGACCCCATTGATCCATCGTATTATGAATTTCACAATCTCCATTATTGTAATCACATACTGTGCAATACAACATATGTTTCTCTAAAATTCTGTCCAAAGCTTCTTTTTGGCTAGATTGTACGTTATCAGAAGTAGTATTTACTACCATTGGTCTATCAATCGTTGTACCACAAGCGCGAGTGATTTGTCCGTCAACTTCTACAGTACAAGTGTCACACGTTTGAATTGGGCCTAACGATTCGTTATAACAAATAGATGGCACAAAGGTATTTTGTGATTTAATAAATTCTAATAAATTTGTGCCCGGTTCGACTAAGTAATCTTTACCGTCTAATGACACAATTAAATGCTCTTGCATATGTTCAACCCCTCAGAATTCTATTGTTTATGCCCTTCTTAATTCGATGTCAGCCACATCACTTATAAAAAGCCCCACGCTTTTAAGTCATGTTATTTTTATTGTATAACTAAAATGATTTAATGTTAAGATATTTTACGTTATTCCCCTTTTTCTTTATAGAAAGCATTTGACTACCATTTGATTTTCTTTATTCATCAATAATAAAAAAACCGCCCCAAAAGATTGTTTTAATCTTTTGAGGCGACTTTTCACTAGGATTGATATCCCTGACTTTAGTAATTAATTTATTTTATATTTATGCCTTTATTGGTTTAAATTGTCATTAATCGCTGATTCAATTTGACTCAACGAATCATCACTCGGAACGTAATAGTATAAACCATCATTTTGGATACCACCTTGACCTTCTAATAGTTGTTTATGGACATTTTTATTGGCGTTTTTATAATGGTTACGCACTGTATATAATTCACTTAATTTAAGATCTGTCTTCACGTTTTTTTCAATTTGTTTCGTCAAATCATTGAAATGTGTGATAGAACTTGTGCTTGTCATTTTGTTTGCTAATCCTTGGATTACAAGTTGTTGACGCGCTTGGCGACCAAAGTCACCACCTGCCCCATTCTCTTTACGACTTCGTAAAAATGCCATCGCCTCTTTACCATCCATATGTGACTTTTCACCTTGGGTAAACTGGTAACCTTTATATGAGAATGTCGCGTTACTTGTGACATCGATGCCACCCACTGTATCAATCATTTGTTGCATACCGTCCATGTCAATCGTAGCATAATGATCAATTGGGACATTTAGTAATTTCTCAAGTGATTTAACTGCCATGTCAGGTCCCCCGTATGCATATGCATGATTAATCTTTTCTGTGGAACCTTTACCAACTATTTTAGCTTGCGTGTCTCGTGGAATACTTACCATTTCTGTTGTTTTTTTCTTAGGGTTAATGGATAGCACCATAATTGTATCACTTCTTTGCCCAGCGCCTTGTGCATTACGTTCAGCATTTGAGTCTACTCCAAATAAAGCAATCGTAAATGGATCTCCATCTTTCAAGTTAACCTTCTTATCTCGCAAATTCGATTTATCTCTATCGAGTGGTTGATGTATTGCATCACCTACTGCAAATAGTTTATATCCAATATATATCACTGCAACAATAACTAAGATGAAGACTATACCTAGTAACCATAATATTATTTTTTTCAATTTTATCGGTCTCCATTCTATATTCAATTAAGATAATTATATAGTAATTATAGTGATTGAACATAGTACCTTAGACCTATTATTGTATCGAAGTACAATTACGATTTAGCATATCCTCCGTCTGAATTCATAATCTCTAAAATGTGTTCGTGGCATGCTGTATTACTAATAATAAATGGTCCAGCTGTAGAGAAATCTAATGGTTCATTATTTAACGTAGTCATTTTCAATCCTAATTCTTTCGCAAATAAAAATTGAGCCGCAATGTCCCATGGTTTTGGATTTGTATTGATATGTGCACCAAATTGTCCTTTGATCACTCTAAGTGAATCAAGTCCACACGAACCTATAAATCTAAAGCTAAAAGCTGAATCAAATAATTGATGCAGTGTGGCATCATTCAATACTAATGCATTGAATGAAATAATTGCATCTTCAAGATTTAACTTTTCAGGAGGCGTTAGAGGTTCACTATTAACATATGCTCCGTTATCTTTTACAGCTTTGTATAACTCACCTTTAGGATAATCATAAATATATGACAACATCGGTTCCCCATCGACGAAATAACCTAAAATGATACAGTAGTCATCTTGTTGCTTTACAAGGTTCGTCGTACCATCAATTGGATCCATGACCCACACGTGACCTTCTTTAGGTTGAACGTCAGCGTTTGATTTTTCTTCAGCAAACAATTGATGTTCTGGGAAATGTTCAGCTAAATATTGCTCAAAATTTTGTTGAATTGTTTTGTCTACATTTGTAACTAAATCAAAGCGATTTTTCTTAGTGCTCGTTACCATTTCTTCTATGAGTTTCGGAATGATGTCATCGAGCGTAGCAAACCATTTATTTATTGCATTATCTATATCTTTTAATTGTTCCACTTTCATGTCTACACCTCATTTTTTTATTTTGAGCTTTCTATGTAAATAATCGCCTTCATTCTATCATATGTAATGAAACTTACATATATAGATGTTAGGATTCACTTATAAAAAGTACGTCCCAAAAATAAAATGAACTACAAAAAAACCGACTAGCTTAGCTAGCCGGCAAATAGAAAGGAAAGTAAGTAATAAATATTGAAGATGTTTGATATAAGTAACTTGTACGAATACATGTAAACAAAACTATTTAAAATAGCCTACCCCTTTGTCATCTATTCGTAACCCTCTTGTTACTAACTATATAGTATCACATATTTTCACGTAATGTAAGCGTTTTCTAAAAAATATTTAGAAAAAACTTTCTAAATATCGTCACAAAAGCATTTATGCTATACTAAATGTAATATGTAATCATTCGGGAGGTGACTTTCTGATGAATAAACGAGAGCGACAAAATAAACTCGTACAAGCTATTCAAAAAAATAGACAGATAACCGCTACGGAATTAGCACAAAATATGAAAGTATCCAAACGCACCATTTTAAGAGATATACAAGATTTAGAAGATCAAGGTGTAAAGATATTAGCTAAACATGGTAAACTCGGTGGCTATCAATTACAAGAAACACAAAGTAGCTACTCAATCGAACTCACAGAGAGTCAGTTGTCTGCTTTATTTTTAGTATTAAATGAAAGTCAATCTTACTCGACTTTACCGTACAGAGAAGAAATTCAAGCAATTATAAAAAAATGCCTTAACCTTCAATACACAAAAATGAGGCGCACGTTAAAAAAGTTAGATCGATATATTAAGTTCGACAACCATCACCAACCAGATTTACCTGAAATTTTTTCAGATGTATTAATTTATTGTACGGAGAGAAATGTGATGTCTGTCGAGTACCAACAAGACAATCAAACATATACGGAAAACATTATATTTATAGGATTACTTTGTAAAGACGGTATTTGGAAAGCTGTTATCTTTGAAATTGGTTTAGGTACTACTAATGAAATTCCAATTACTGCTATTCAAGATATCGCTTATTCTTTCGAAAAAACGATAAAAACCCAAGATATTACAATTAGTAACTATCACCAATTTTTAAATCCAACTGAAAGTTAATAAATCAGTTGGATTTAACTACGCAATATTAGAAGAAAGCACTTATCACAAAAGCTACAAAGTTATTCAAAGCATGTATAAACAGACTTGCACCTAGCTTTCTTCCTGATTTTAAATATACTAATACCAATCCAGAGGCTAATATGATGTAACTCCCAAACTCTAATGGAGAGTGAGCTCCTGTTACATGTATCAGAGTAAATAATACTGCTGAAACCACGCCCATTATATAGTAATTAAATATTTTTCCCAATTCTCCAATAATCAAGTGTCTAAATATAAACTCTTCAATCATTGGCGCTGCGATAACTACAAATATAAAAGTAATCGGTAAAAATGTTGGATTATCAAATAAAACTGATAACTTTAATTCATTTTGTGTTTCGTTAAACTGCATTTTTCCCGGCATAAATTGTATCAACGCATTATAACAATACGTTAGAACATACAATCCGATAAACACAATCACTAATAATACGATATGTTGTTTAATATACGATAATTGATATCTAATACAACGCACAAACTCATCAATACGTTCAAAATGTATGAGATAAATACTCAATATCACAATAATATATGACATCAATTGAATAATTGCCCCAAACATCACTTCTTGTTGTTTAGAAATTTCACCTACAAAGTATAAACGGTAGTCCATGCCTAATAACGATAATATGATTAAGCTCACTATTAAAATCGGTATTGTTAAAAAATCATAACCATTTAATTTTTCAAACTTTTGTTTCCATGACGTCAAATTCATTCCCTCTCTCACATATCTCTTTCTAATCAACTTCTATGCATTTGTACAATAATACATTCACAATTATATCGCAATTAACAGTATTTATAATATCTATGATGGATATTGTATTTATAAATGAAAGGAAGAATAGAATGTATCAACTAGAATATCACCAATTAGACCAAAATATTACGCAACTACTCAATCATTTCGAACTTTATAAATTTGCAATTGTTACTGATGATAAAAATAAGCATAAATATCAAACACAAATTCATCAATTCGTCGCTACCGATTTAAACTATTTAGAAAAATCAAACCTCTGTAAACATTCGCTCATACACTATCAATATTTCCAATTTCTAACTGAGCAACACAGCCACCCCATCGTTGAATTCACTGTAGGTAATACTGCAGGTCATATCACTACATTACAAAATCGACTTCACGAAATACGCAAACTATTATCTGTCTTTTTGTAACATTATTTCATTTTATAAAAATTTAAAATAGTAAATTGTAATACTATTTCATATATTGTATAATACATATGAAAACGATTACATTTATGTAGGAGTGATACGAAGTGCATGGTTTTTCAATTTATCTCGGTAAACCGTTCGATAAAGCTTATGCTAAACAAATGGTTGAATTAGGGTACACAACAATTTTCACATCTGTACAAATTCCTGAAGAAGACGAACAAACAAAATATCACTATTTTACAGAACTACTAGAAGAACTAGCCACTTATCAAGTGACGTATATGATAGATATCAACCCTGATCTCCTGAATGAACGATTTTTTAATATATTGCAACGTTATAATACTGCGCAATTTATTATACGTATTGATAATAAGACCTCCACGCAATCCATCGATGCAATCACATTACGCGGCTATCAATGCTGTCTTAACGCAAGTATTGTAAGTGAAGAGTTACTATCTGAGCTCAAACAACAACTTCAAGACTTTTCAAAGTTATGTTACTGCCATAATTACTACCCTCGTCCTGATACTGGTCTAGCGGAAACGTTTGTTCAACAACAAAATGAACGCATCTTGCATCACAATACTCAAGCTGACATCTATGCATTTGTTACAGGTTCTGAATATAGAGGACCACTTTATAAAGGATTACCTACATTGGAATCGACTCGAAAGATTCATCCTATCGCAGCAGCACAACGTTTAAAAGATACGAATGTGGAACATATTTTAGTTGGTGATCCGTACCTTACACCTGAATTAGCGGAACAATTAATGCAATATTTACAAAACAGACACTTTACCATCTCTATTCAACTCACAGATGACCAAGTAGCGTATATTGTAGAACAACCTCATTCAGTAAGACCTGATAACCCACAACATGTTATACGGTCTCAAGAATCTCGTCACTATTGCAATAGTGAGATACAACCTAAATCAAATCAAACAAGAGCAAGAGGCGCAATCACAGTAGATAATCACCTCAATGGTCGTTACCAAGGTGAATTACAGATTATAAAACAAACTCTACCTGCGCATCCAAATATCAATGTTATTGGTCATGTAATACAACGAGATGTTGCTTTGATTGATATATTAAGCCCTTCAGATACATTCGATTTTAAAGTTAAAAAGGAAGAGATTAAGGAGTAAACAAATGAAACATTTAACAACAGAAACAAGAAATGAAGCTACCATGCATTTAGATGAAATGTCTATTCAACAAGCTTTGAAAACAATGAATCAAGAAGATCAACGTGTCTCACAAGCTATCAACACTGCATTACCACAAATTGCAAAGGTTATTGAAGTAACTACAACACAATTTAAGAATGGAGGGCGCATCATATATATAGGTGCTGGAACGAGTGGGCGTTTAGGCGTACTCGATGCCGCAGAATGTGTACCTACTTTCAATACAGACCCTGGTGATGTTATTGGTATTATCGCTGGAGGTTCACGTGCTATGACAGAAGCCGTCGAAGGTGCCGAAGATGATGAAATGCTTGCTCAAACAAACTTAAAAGAAATTGAACTGAATAATAAAGATGTCGTCATAGGTATTTCCGCAAGCGGTCGCACACCTTTCGTTAAAGGTGGTTTATATTATGCAAAACATTTAGGCGCACATACTGTTTCAATAGCTTGTAATACCAACACTGAAATTAGTGAAAGCGCTGAATTTCCTATCGAAGTTGCTGTAGGACCAGAAGTATTAACAGGTTCAACACGATTAAAAGCAGGTACTGCACAGAAGTTAATACTCAATATGATTTCAACACTAACAATGGTAGGAGTAGGTAAAGTTTATGACAATCTAATGATTGATGTTAAAGCCACAAATCAAAAGCTTGTCGACCGATCAATTAGAATTATCCAAGATATTTGTGATATTACCTACGAGCAAGCACAGAAGTTATATGAAACTGCCCGCTCAGACGTCAAAGTAGCAGTTGTCATGCATTTATGTGATATCAATCGAGAAGCTGCTCAAGAAAGATTAAAACGTAACAACAATATCGTTAAACAAGCAATTAAAGATCAATAAACCAATATATTACATATTTTAAATAAAGGAGGTCATCCATATGACTAAAGAACAAAGATTAGCTGAAGATATTATCAAGGCAGTCGGTGGCATGGATAATATGGATAGTGTAATTAACTGTATGACGCGTGTCCGTATCAAAGTGCTAGATGAAGACAAAGTCAATTATGACAATCTCAAAAGCACTGAAGGGGTTATGGGAGTTGTTAAGGACGAGCGCATTCAAGTTGTTGTCGGCCCTGGAACTGTGAATAAAGTAGCCCAGCATATGTCTGATTTAAGTGGTGTTAAATTAGGCGAAACTATTCCTCATGATAAATCAGATTTCAAGACGAACGCTGAAGAACGAGCGAAGAAAAATAAAGCAGCAGTTAAAAGTAAGCAAAAAAATGGTAAGTTTAATCGTGTATTGAAAGTAATCGCCAATATATTCATTCCATTAATCCCCGCATTTATCGGTGCTGGATTAATTGGAGGTATTGGTGCTGTCTTAAGTAACTTATTAGCAGCTCACATGATTTCCGGAGCATGGGTCACTCAATTAGTTACCATTTTTAACGTAATTAAAGATGGGATGCTAGCCTATCTTGCTATTTTCACAGGTATTAATGCAGCCAAAGAATTTGGAGCTACACCAGGTTTAGGTGGTGTAATTGGTGGTACGACATTACTCACTGGACTCACTGAGAAGACAGCTATTACAAACATCTTCACTGGCGAACCTCTACAAGCCGGTCAAGGTGGTATTCTCGGAGTTATCTTTGCAGTATGGATTTTAAGTATGATTGAAAAGCGATTACACAAAATTGTGCCTAACGCGATTGATATCATCATTACCCCTACTATTTCACTATTAGTTACAGGTTTGATGACAATCTTCATATTTATGCCTATTGCTGGCTTTATCTCTGACGGTTTGGTTTCAGTAATTAATGGTATTATAAATATAGGTGGTATTTTTAGTGGTTTCATTATAGGCGCTTTCTTTTTACCACTTGTTATGGTAGGATTGCATCATATTTTCACACCAATTCATATCGAAATGATCAACCAATCAGGTGCGACGTACTTACTTCCGATTGCAGCGATGTCTGGCGCAGGTCAAGTAGGTGCCGCATTAGCACTATGGGTACGTTGTAAGAAAAACACTACTTTACGTAATACGATTAAAGGTGCTTTACCTATTGGTTTCTTAGGAATTGGTGAGCCATTAATCTACGGTGTAACATTACCATTAGGCAGACCTTTCATCACTGCATGTATTGGTGGAGGTATCGGTGGTGCTGTCATCGGAGGTATTGGACATATCGGAGCCAAAGCGATTGGCCCAAGCGGTGTTTCATTGTTACCACTTATCTCGGATAATATGTATCTAGGTTATATTGCAGGCTTACTTGCCGCTTATATAGGTGGTTTCATCTTCACTTATTTCTTAGGTACGACAAAAGATATGAGAGAAACTGATAGTTTAGGGGATTGATGATGACCAACGTTTTATACAAGATAGATAGCCAATATTCACAATTTACAAGAACTGAAAAGAAAATTGCAGATTTTATATTAAATGCACCACATAAGATTATAAATATGTCAGTTCAAGATTTATCTGAAAAAATAGATACGAGTACGGCTTCAATTGTACGTTTTAGTAGAAAAATTACAGGGCAAGGTTTCCAGGAATTAAAGATAGCCATTTCCCGTTATTTGCCTGAAGATACAATTAATAATAACCATATGGAATTAATGGTGAATGAATCTGTTGATGCGATTAAATCAAAAATGTTAACAAGAGCCAAAGATACGATGAATTTCGTATCAAACCAAATCAATAGTAAAAATATCGACGAAATTTGCGACATATTAAAACATAAACGTACTATTTTTCTATTTGGATATGGTGCTTCATTCATTATAGTCACGGACTTATTTCAAAAGCTATCTCGTGTAGGTCTGAACGTCCGATTATTACAGGAAACACATCTGTTTATGACGACATTAGCCACACATGACGAAAGAGATTGTATTATCTTCGTTACGAACCAAGGTAATCATAGCGAAATGATATCCATGGCAAGAGTTGCAAAGGATTATAATATTTCACTTATCACAATTTCGAGTGATGCAAACAATCCTATCACTCAAATTTCAGATCATACGTTAATCTATGGTCAAACTGATGAAAACGAATTGCGTATGGCAGCTACAACTTCTCTGTTTGCACAATTATTTACAGTTGATGTATTATATTATCGCTATATCGCATTAAATTATCAAACAGCACTCGATTCAATCACACAATCCAAAATGGCATTAGACAATTATCGTAAACATCTATCTACTATACGCTTCAAACATTAAATTTTGTATGAACGTCAAAACTATTCAGAATAAATATAAATACAAAACACTCAGTTAGTGATTTTTAATGAAATCAAAACTGAGTGTTTTTATTATAAAGAAAAAACGTACTGACTGTTAATAGCCAGTACGTTTTTTGAACTTATTGTAGTTAACGATTATTTAGCTGAGTTTCTGAAGAAGTCAAAGATGTTTTTCGCATCGTCAGTATCGTCGATGTTACCTTGGTATCTATCGCTACCAGGACCGAATGCGTAAGTATTTACGTCTTCACCAGTGTGACCGTTAGTAGTCCAACCAGTGTGTGATTCATCGTTAATTGGCTTTTGGATAGCGTCTTGTAATTTTTGTAATTCAGCTGCATAGTCTTTATCGTCTTCGTTGTATTTCTTAATGTTTTTAGCTTGTTTCTTAATTGCTTTCATATCATCTTTAGATAATTCGAAACCATAACCTTCGTTAATTACTTTCTCAGGATCTTTACCTTTAGCAATTTCTTGAGTCATGTAAGAACCAGAATGTTTCATTTTCTTGATTGCATCTGGGTTCCATTTGTAATCTTTACCTTTAGCGATTGAAAGACCACCAGTTGAATGGTCAGCTGTTGCTACAACTAATGTATCAGGATGTTGTTTAGCATAGTTCATTGCGTAGTCGAATGATTTTTCGAAACCTTGCATTTCTGACATTACACCAGTGATATCGTTAGGGTGACCTGATTTATCGATTGAAGCACCTTCTACCATTAAGAAGAAACCTTTATTATTTTGTTGTAAACGGTTGATTGCACTGTCAGTCATGTCTACTAATTTAGGGTTTTTAGCTGGTGCATCGATTTGTAATGGCATGTTCTCATCAGAGAATAAACCTAATACTTGGTTATTTTTAGAATTTTGTAATTGTGTTTTATTGTTTACGATGTCGTAACCGTCTTTTTTGAATTTATCAGTTAAGTTTCCGTTTTCTTTACCGAAGTATTTAGCTCCCCCACCAAGAAGAACGTCTACTTTATGTTGACCATTGATTGTATCATTGTAGAATTGTTGAGCGATTTCATCTTTTTTGTCACGGTCATCAACGTGTGCTGCATATGCTGCTGGTGTAGCATCTGTGATTTCAGCAGTTGAAACTAAACCAGTTGATTTACCGTTTTCTTTAGCTTGTTCTAATACTGTTTTAAGTTTTTGTTTGTTACCATCAACACCGATAGCACCGTTGTATGTTTTATGTCCTGAACTGAAAGCTGTTGCTCCCGCAGCTGAGTCAGTTACGTTTTCATCTGGATCATCAGGGTTTGTACGTTGTGTCCCTACTAAATAATCATCGAAAGCTGTTTTTTCCATTTCTTTCGTTTCTGGTTTATCTTTGAAGTAACGGTAAGCTGAATTATAAGAAGGTCCCATACCATCGCCAACCATGAAAATTACATTTTTAGGATTTTTAGTATTTCCCATGTAAGTTACGTCTGAATCATTCCCTGGTGCTTGACCACCTGCAGAAGCGTGAATTGTTTGAGCTCCACCAAATGCTGAACCTAATACGATTGCACTAGTTAAAGAAGCTGTTGCAAACTTTTTGTACATTTTCATTAATTAAAACCCCTTTATGTATTAATTATTACAAATAAAATTATAGTACATGAACGTTGAGGCAATTTTGTAATATAGTAAATTTTATGTAAACTGTAGATAATTTTAAAAATCAATCGTCTTTGTTATGTGTATCATCTAAAAAAATAGCTATAAACAATAGTACCTATAGGCACTACGTTTATAGCTAACTTACAAAATGTAATATTTAAGTGATCATTTAAATATAGACCTAATTATTTTAATATTTGTTCGTCTTTACTTAACTTATGATAGCCTTTTATGAAATAAAATGCTGTCATAAATAATAAAAATACAATTCCGATTATAACTGAAACGACAGTTTCTTTATTGAATAACATTCCAATTAGCACAATGATAAAGAAGATCATTGTCACAAGACTTGTCGCTCTTCCTCCAGGCATTTTAAACGGATGCCCTTCAATTTTTTCAGGATAATGCTTTCTAAATCTCATATGACTTATTAATATCATAAACCACGGCACCATTCCTGGTAAGATTGAAGCACTGTAAACATAGACGAAAATACTATCCGCACCTTTAATAAATAAAGGTAAAATCACATTTAATAATGCACCAATCAATATTCCGATTGAAATCGCTAATACTGTCCAAAGTGGTACACCATTTTTCATTACTTTCGTAAAGACTTTAGGTAGATGACCATTTTTAGATAGTGTTAACATCATACGACTTGCACTAAAGATACCTGAGTTACATCCTGACATGGCAGCTGTTAATACAACAAAGTTTATTAAACCAGCAGCGAATGTAATACCTACTTTGGCAAATGTCGCAACGAATGGACTACCAATATTACCTAAATCATTCCAAGGATAGACGGTTACAATGACGAATATTGCTCCGATATAGAAGATTAATATACGCCAGATAACACCGTTGACTGCACTTTTAATATTTTTTTGAGGATCTTTTGTTTCACCGGCAGTGATACCGATCAATTCAACCCCTTGATATGAACCAATTACAATTGATAATGCAAAGAAGAAACCTAACCATCCGTGTGGCATAAACCCACCATGTGACCATAAGTTCGATAATCCAATTGGGTTACCGCCATTACCGAAACCAAAGAAGATTAATCCAATACCAGCGATAATCATTAAGATAATTGTTACAACTTTGATCATTGCAAACCAAAATTCAAATTCGCCGAAAGCTTTAACTGAAACTAAGTTAGCTCCAGCTAATAACAGCACGACAATAACACCTGGGATCCACTGTGGTAAATGTGGGAACCAGAAATTCATATATTCACCGACGGCTATAACTTCACTCATTCCAACGACAACCCATTGGAATATATTACTCCATGCTGTTAAATAGCCTGCGACTGGATGTATGTAATCTCCTGCGAAATTAGCAAATGATCCTGAAGTAGGTGTTAAATAAACCATTTCTCCCATTGCTCTCATAACTAAAAATATAAATAAACCTGCAATTAAATATGCAAAAATTACTGAAGGCCCTGTCCATTTAATTGTACTTGTTGCACCCATAAACAGACCGACACCAATTGTTCCACCCAATGCAATCATTCGCATTTGGCGAGCACTGAGTCCCCTTTGTAACTCATTATTATCATTCATTTTATAAACCCCATCTCTTTCTTATATCAGTCCATATTCATTAATCACTTGTCATGTCGTTATTATACTATAAATCTTTAAAATTTAAACAATTTTTTGAAAAATGTAAACGATTACATGTACAATTGTATTTCCTATTTAAACAAATCGTCATATTTGAATAAAATTTTTATGTATTTTTACTTTTTAATGGTTAATTTAGTCATTCGTTATTGACCCTTCATAAAAGTCTTACAGCGCACTAGTAATGAAATAGTTCCATTCGTTCAACTACAAAAATATAATGTCTATGTATGATTATGATATAATCTATATAAGATTTACTTAAGGAGTTATTTATGAATAAAACTTTAACCCAACGAACAGTTATACTTTCAATTCTGTTTGGCTTATTCTTTTGTATATTTAGTTACTTTAGTGAGAGTCACGCCTCTATCGGTAACGTCATACTTAGAGGAATCATAGCCACAATTGTCTTTGCGTTGTTATATTACACTTTATTTTCAATATTAAATTCGCCAGAGCGTAAATATAAATTTGGAATTACGATCCCTATTTGCCTATTGCTAGCAATATTACTTACTGCAATTTTTTCAGCTATAAAAGTTGGTATCATTGTAGGACTTATTATCGGTGTGCTTGCTGGTTATATATGGGAATGGATAGAGAAACGCAAATCAGGTGGTGATCGACAATGAATATGGTCATAGGTCTTATATTAATCGTGTTATTAATATTGAGTATAATTCCAAACTTCAAAAAGTACCAACAAGCTAAAGCGAACGGTGAAAAAACAACACGTTTTGCAATTATGTTTGGGATAGATACTATTTTACTTATATTAATCTTAATCGCGTTATTCTATAAATAGATTGAATATCATAATGAGTTTGGAGGCAGTAATAAACGTGCCTCCAAACTCATTTTTTGTAAAAAATATAATGGCTCCTTTTGCCTCATTACTTTTAGTAAAATCTTTTCAATACCAAATAATAAACTAAACCAGCAAACACAAGATACGCCATTGTCTCTATTAAAAAATAATTAAATTGAGATTGAATGGTTTTATTTTTATCAAATTTCGGTCCTAACCATAATTTACTTATTGCTAAAATCAATGGTCCACTTAAGAAGAATAAAATAATATATCCATTCATAAATGATTAACTCCCACTTTTTTCAAAATACTTCTCGATCATTTCATCTGCTGATAAATCTTTATCTGTATACGCAATTGAACTAAAGTCTTGTTTAGCTGTTATCTCGTTTGTATTAATGATGACATCTAATCCTGCATTTATTGCAGCAGTAGCTCCATTGACTGAATCCTCAATTGCTAAACAGTTAACTGGATTGAAATTCAAACTTTGAACGGCAGTTAAATATGGATCCGGTTCTGGTTTGATCGCATCTACATCTTCTCTACCGATGACTACCTCTATATACTCATCTAAATTCAAACGATTAAATATAGGCATAATATCTTTACGATAACTACTCGTCGCAATGGCCATCGGTATATGACGCTTTTTACAAAATGCCATTAACTTTTGGATATCCTCATTTATCGGTAAAAACTCACTTGATTGATGATGTTCTTTATATATTTCCTCTTTTCTTTCTGTACCAAGTTGTTCCTCTAAATATGTATGTAATTGCGTTGCAGCTCCTCCGATTGATTGTTTATAGAAATCTAATGATATCACTGGTTTATTGTATTGCTGTAAATGATGATTGATTGTATCAAATAAATGTTGTTCAGTATCAACAATCGTACCATCAAAATCAAATATAACTGCTCTATACATGTCTCATCCTCCTTTATAGCATTATTTAACTGCTTATCTTTCATTGTATATGAATAATAGAGTCTGAGACAGAAATAGGTGTCTCAGACTCTTTGTAAATTTAGTAGGACTTTGAAATCTTTATTAGAAAGTTCAATTTCTATCCCACTCCCAAAAACATATATCTAACATTTCGCTTAAATTATCGTTTATTCCAATATTTCGCTAATATCGGTCCACTAATATTGTGCACTAAACTAAATACTGCGCCAGGCACAGCTGCTAATGGACTAAAATGTACAGTAGCTAGCGACACTGCTAAGCCAGAATTTTGCATACCTACCTCTATTGAAACAGCCTTTTTATCAGGGCGTTTAAGTTTGAAGACTTTCGCTAAAGTATATCCTAACGTATACCCTACTACATTATGTAGCACCACGACTACAAATATAAGTAAACCTGTTTCTAAAATCTGTGATTTGCTTCCACCTACTACAGACGCCAATATGAGTGAGATAGAAACAACTGAGACAATAGGTAAAACATGTGCCGTTTTTTCTGCTAAGTTTCGGAAGAGTTTCTGTAAAATTAATCCTAGTAAAATTGGAATCAATATAACTTGTACCACTGACCAAAACACACTCATAAATGACACATGCAACCACTGATGTGCAAATAAATAAATTAAAAATGGTGTGATAAACGGTGCTAGCAACGTAGAAACACTCGTTATTGCTACAGACAAAGCCACATTAGCATTTGCTAAATAACTCATCACATTACTCGATGTCCCACCTGGACAACATCCAACAAGTATTACTCCTATCGCAACTTCTGCAGGTAAATGGAAGAGTTTCGCTATTAAATACGCAGCGATAGGCATAATTGTATACTGTAAGATCACCCCTATTATGACTGCGCGGGGTGCTTGAAAAACAATTTTGAAATCTTGTGGTTTGATGGTTAACCCCATTCCGAGCATAACGATTCCAAGTAAATACGGAACCCATCCACTTAATTTGGCAAGCTCATTTGGAAACACAAAACCAATAAATGCTGCAACTAACATCCATACTAAAAATGTATTAGTTGCAAAACGACTTACTTTTCTTAACATCTTTCCCCCTCATTTCTTCTATATATCTATAAAGGGAAATGTATCACACTTTAATAGCAGAAACAATATAGTTTTCTAAATATTCTAACACTTAATTGCGAAAATTAAATTATTTTAACTTAGTTCCAAAGACCTAGTGTATTCTTACAAAAACAGTGCTACAATTTAAAGTAAATTAACAAATATTTTCAAATATTGGTTATATAATCATTTTTAAGCCTTGGGAAGCTTTTAAATTCGCATAACCAATGTTATCAGTTGGGAAATTACGAACTTTCATTAAACGGACGGAGGTATACCATGATTTTAGATAAAAAAGAAAGTTTTTTATTGAATATTGGGGGACTTCATCAAAGAACTACTCGAAAAAAACTTATTAAATTACTCAAACATACACATTTTTGTAAGTCTTTGAACTTTTCGATATATAAATCGAAACAAATTTATGCATTAGAGTTAAACTTACCAAAACGACAATTACCGTATATGATTACTTATTTAAGCTTCCATAATTATGCTATTTATCAAATTTTAGATAAATGTGACAATCAAGAACTCATTGACACACAACAATTATTAGTGTCTACAAAACGTTTTGTTGTTAATATTGATGGACTCATCGACCCATTTATTAAAGATAAAGTAATCGATATTACGAATTACATTAAAAACACAGAAGATTTAAGATATACTTTCAATAAGAATAAACTTTTTGTCTCTTGTACATCTTCAACTTTTTCTAAACTTATCTATCAAATTGCCACACATAATATTGATATCCACGGTGCAAAGTGCAATCCAAATTATATTAATAATGCAAGAACTTCATAGTATTTATATTTTTCATAAGTAATTTTCAACACAAAATTCTTTCTATATTGATTTAAGTAGGCCATTAACTTGTCAATCGTATTATAACGTTATTTCTTTAATTTTGTAGTATGTAGCCGTATATCTATTAAAGTTAAAGAGACCAAGTTATACATGTTAGAAAAAGCCACCTCAAAAGATGAATTTAATCTTTTGAGGTGGCTTTCTTGTTATAAAGGTCAACACTGTTATATCCCAATCCCTTTGCTATATATACATATGCTGTTATTTATATATCATTTTATACAAATGAGCTGTTCATTACATATTATTTTCAAAGTCTTCTAAAACAACTTGTAATTTATCAAAAAGTGTTTCAAAACCATGAGCGGTAGAGTCGTGGTATTCCTTTTTCTTTTGCTTATATTCTAATGTCGTAAGTCTTCTTTCTTTGGGTACATAAGCATTATAATTAAAGACCATTTGTGTGATACCTGGTTCTCGTTCAAATATTTCTACATTAATTTGATCTTCTGAATCACTATATTCAGGCATGCTTACAGTCATCACGATATACTCAAATGGTGTTAATGTTTGGTATTGACCTGTTATTATATTTTGCTTTCCTTTATAAACATCGACAATCTTATATTCGCCACCCTGTTTAGGCTCTACATGTATTAATTTGTTTGTTCTTTCTGAGGTCATGAACCATTGTTTTAAGAAACGTTGATCTGTCCATGCTTGATATAATAATGCGGGCTCGACTTTAAATAAACGTTCGAGTTCAATCTCAACATTTTCATTTTCTACATTATATTTAGCCACTCTCGTTCACCTACTTTCACTCTTAAGTACATTCTAACTGATTCTATATCTTTTCTAAACAAAAATACTATAATTCAAACCTTTACTCTTGATTCTTTCTCAGTTTCGACAAAATTAGTATTGAAAATTGTTATTTTAGCTTTAAAAAATTTATATTACTCAGTATTCGTTTCAAGTTATATAGGTTACGTTTTTTTTAATCGCGGTAATCCAAATAGAATTGCAACTAAACCTGAGAGGCCTAATATAATTGGATATATGGAATAAGGCACCAGTTCAAATGGTGATATTGATGCGACACCTGCTGCTGCGATAAGTTGGGGGCTGTAAGGTACTAGTCCTTGGAAACAACTACCGAACATATCTAAAATACTAGCAGATTTACGTGGGTCTACATCATACTCTTCTGAGATTTCTTTGGCCAATGGACCTGCCATTAATATTGAAATTGTATTATTTGCTGTAGAAAGATCTGCAACACTGACCAAACTTGCTATACCAAGTTCAGCACCACGTTTCGATTTCACTCTACGTCGTACAAAATTTAATAGCCAAGTTATACCACCGTTATGTTCAATTAACGCCACCAGTCCGCCAATGAGTAAAGCGATAATCGCAATATCTTCCATTCCGATGATACCTTTGGAAATAGCTGACAGTAATCCTTTCCAACCAAATGACCCATCGACTAACCCTATAATTGCTGATAAAGCAATACCACCGATAAGGACAATAATTACGTTGACCCCTACAAGTGCCAGGATAAGTACAAATAAGTATGGAATAACTTTAATGATATTATAAGCATAATCTTTAGATGCATCGACGTGTACACCGTTCGTCAATAACCAAAGTATTAAAATTGTTAGTAAGGCTCCTGGTAATACTATTTTAATATTGACCTTAAATTTATCGCTCATTTTCGTATTCTGAGTTCTTACCGCTGCAATAGTTGTATCGGAAATCATCGATAAATTATCACCAAACATTGCGCCTCCGACTACAGTCGCCATAGCTAAAGCTGCCGAAACATCTGTAGCCTGACTCAAACCAAAACCAACTGGTGCAATCGCAGCTACAGTTCCCACTGAAGTCCCCATCGAGATTGAAATAAACATACAAATCACAAATAAACCTACGATTAATAAGTTTTCAGGAATCAGTGATAAACCTAAATTAACAGTCGATTTAACGCCGCCCATGTTCTCGGTCGTTTTGGAAAATGCGCCAGCTAATAAAAAGATTACCATCATGAGTACAATATTCGAATGACCTGCGCCTTTTGTGAAAATTTCAATCTTATTTTGGAATGATTCTTTACGATTTAAAAACAAATCAAACAATGAAGCAACTAAAATAGCTACGTTGAGTGGCATTGTAGAAAAATCACCAGTAATTATCCCAACACCTAAAAACATACCGATAAACACAATTAAGGGAAGTAATGCCTTTGCGCTACCTTTATTTGTTTGAACCATGATTTACCTACTTTCTTTCTATCAAATATAATTATTTTAATTTTTAAACTAAAAAAACTCTTTTCTTATAATAATTAGAAGAAAAGAGTTAACGATTCACATATCATCTTATCTTCTAGCATAAATCAATTATGCTACTGGAATTGGCACATTTAACATGTTGCCGAAGCTTCTTAGGGCCAGTCCCTCCACTTCTCTTGATAAGTTATTAATTTATTACATTACACTACATGATTGAGAGTCATTCGTCAATCTTATTCACGGAAAATTATTGAACGCCTCTATATTTTATATTACCAACTTATTTTACATGTAAAAACATACATAGATTTTATTCAGTTGGTCGTTCTAATGAAAATGTTTTTCCAGTTAACGCATAATTATTACCAGCTAAACGTGAAACTGGATTGAGGTTTGAGGCATCAATTTTACTATCTTCAATATATACGTCGTCGTCGATATGGTACATCACAATCTCACCAATAATGAGATCAGCACCATTTTTAGAGTCACCAAGTGGAATGATTTGATCTAACTTACATTCCATACGTACTTTTGCTTGTGCTACACCTGGCACTTTCACTTCATCTGAAGCGATGGTAGTAAACGCTGTACGTGCTAACTCATTAGCTTTTCTCTCTAAAGGTGCAGCAGTGCGATTAATGTGTTCTACATTGTTTTCATCAGTAATATGCAGTACAAATTCTCCTGTTTCTTCGATATTCAATGAAGTATCTTTACGTTGACCTTCACTACGTGTCGCAGAAAACATAATCATTGGTGGTTCGCTGTTAACCCCATTAAAAAAACTAAATGGTGCAGCATTCAATATACCTTCTTTATTTTGTGAAGTAACGAATGCGATGGGTCTCGGTATGATGCTACCCGTTAACAATTTATAATTTTGTACCTTTGAAATCGTTGACGCATCTATTTTTTTCATAATTTATCACGTAACCTTTCATTAGCAAAAAATAATATAACAAAGTTAGGACACCTTTAATTTGTTGTGTACTCGCTTTATTTGTTTACATTTACAAAATTGTGCTACGAAATATTACTTAAGATATCCTAACCTTTGTGTATATTTTTAGTCGATTTGGGTACCACCAGTTACACCATAAACTTGGCCTGTTGTATAACTAGATTCTTCAGCCGCTAAGTGTACATAAACACCTGCAAGTTCTACTGGCTGACCTGCACGACCGAGTACTTCTTTTTGTCCAAACTCAGGAATTTTAGACTGGGGTTGTCCACCTGAAATTTGTAATGGTGACCAGAATGGACCTGGAGCAACACAATTCACTCTGATACCTTGTGCTCCTAATTCTTCAGACAAGCTTTTAGTGAGTGAAATGATAGCCGCTTTCGTCGCTGCGTAATCATGTAAGATTGGGCTTGGATTATAACCTTGAACAGATGACGTTAAAGTAATCGTTGCCCCTGCTTCAAAGTAATCTAACGCTTTTTGTACTGTCCAAAAGATTGGATAAACATTAGTTTCAAATGTTTCAGTAAATGATGCCGTATCGAAACCGCGAATATCATCTCTGTATTGTTGATGCCCCGCCACTAGCGTTACATTATCTAAGCCACCTAATTGCTTATGTGCTTGTTCAACGAGATCGTAGTTAAATTGTTCATCACGTAAGTCACCAGGAATTAAGACTGCTTTACGTCCAGCTTCTTCAATGACTTGCTTGACTTCTTCAGCATCTTCTTGTTCTGCTGGAAGATAGTTAATCGCCACATCTGCACCTTCTTTAGCATATGCGATGGCAGCAGCACGGCCTATTGATGAATCTCCGCCTGTTACAAGCATTTTATAATCTTTAAGACGTCCATGTCCTTCATATGAAGTTTCACCACAATCCGGTTTAGGATCTAGTTCTTTCTGTAGTCCTGGTACCGGTTGTTCTTGTTTTGGAAAATCTGCGCTTGAAAATTTATTTCTTGGATCTTGTGCACCCATATACAATCACTCCTTAAATATTGACTTATTTAGTCTGTACCCATGTGAAATAAATCTTATGCATTATTACGATTCTTCAGTTTCACCGTTCAATAATTGTTGAACAAATGTAATAAAATATTGTGGAGCCTTTTCTAATATGCGCTCGTCAGGATCAAACTTCGGATGATGTAAATCATATTTACTGTTTGATCCTATGAACGCAAAGACACTCGGGTATTGCTGTGAATATCCAGCAAAATCTTCGCCAATCGTCAGCGGTTCTTGCATCAATTTCACGTCATAGTCTAATTGTTTCGCTACTTTAATCGCTTCTTGCGTCAGTTGTTCATCGTTTACAACTGCACCTGGTAAATGTTGATATCGTGTCTCTACTTCTAAATCGAATGTCGTTTCAATCCCTTTACCTATCGCATGTAGGCGTGATTCAATTCGTTCGCGAACCTTTGAATCAAATGTTCTAACAGTACCTTGTACGTATGCTTGATCAGCAATGACATTCCATGTATTACCAGAAGATACTTCTCCTATTGTAACTACTGCATTATCAAATGCCGATAAATTTCTACTTACAATAGATTGAACGCTGTTGATCAGTTGTCCTAGTGCCACGACTGGATCATTCCCTTGTTCAGGTTTTGCAGCATGTGCACCTTTACCTTGGATTTTATATTCAAATCGATCTACAGCTGATGTTAATACGCCTGATTTAATTGCGAATTCATTAATATTCATTGAAGGATAATTATGAAAGCCTAAGACAGCTTTTGCTCCATCTATTGCTTTCGTTTCAGTAATTGAAAATGCTCCATGACCTAGTTCTTCAGCTGGTTGGAAAATAATACGTACACGTCCATCTAATTCTTGTTCTATCTCTTTTAAACCAGTGGCCACCCCTAAAATACTAGCCATATGAATGTCATGACCACACGCATGCATCACACCATCATTTGTTGAAGTAAATTCATGCACGACTTGCTCATGTATTGGTAAAGCATCGATGTCCGTTCTTACAGCAACAAAATCATCACCTTGGCCTACCTCTGCGACAAGGCCTGTTTCTAAAGGTAAATCTAATATTTTAATATCATAAGATTCTAGTATACGTTTCAAACGTTTAGTTGTTTCATATTCATACTCAGATAACTCTGGGAATTGATGAAACGTTCTTCTCCATTGCACATAATCTTCATATTTAGGCATACATTGCCACGACCTTTCTCTATTTTCATTAATCCAATTAAGATAGATGACTAAACATTTTACACTTTTGTACTTATACTTGTCATTTTATCATAATTGTCAAAATATTCTTAATAATCTATAGGACATCTAGTGCTTATCAATAATATATCTGATAGAGCGGCAAGCATTAAAATACCCAACATGGGTCAGCTATAATTAAAAACCTTTCATATTATTTAGTTAAAAGAAAAGACAATTTCTATATTATTTCAATAGAAATTGCCTTTCTTCACGTTAGAACACTAAGTTCCTAAAAACTTTATTCGATTTATTTCATAAAATTAAAGTTCAAAGTGATTATCTGCTATCACTTTACCATCTTTAATAACTTTTTGTGCATGGTTGATACCATAGTGATAAGGGATATATTCATGATTTGGTGCATCCCAAATAACGATGTTTGCCTTGTCACCTTCATTAATTGTACCAGCATCAACATCAATGGCTTTTGCAGCATTGACTGTCACAGCATTCCAAATTTCATTTGGAGTTAATTTTAATTTTAAAGCTGCAATAGACATAACAAGTTGTAAGTTGTTCGTTACACAACTACCAGGGTTAAAGTCTGTTGCGATTGCGATAGCACCTTCATTATCTAACATGCCTCTTGCGTCTGCATAATCTTCTTTACCGAGATAGAATGTTGTACCTGGTAATAGCACCGCTACTGTATCACTGTGTTTTAACTTCGCTTTACCTTCTGTACTTGAAGCAACTAAATGGTCTGCTGAAATTGCACCTTCGTCAATCGCAAGTTCTAAACCACCTAAAGGATCGATTTCATCTGCATGAATCTTAACATCGTATCCTGCTTTTTTTGCTGCTTCTATATATTGTTTTGATTCTTCCACTGTGAATACGCCAGTTTCACAGAAAATATCAGCAAAGTCAGCATATTCTTTAACTTCTGGTAATAAATCAATCATTTCTTGTAAAAATGCTTGGTTTGATTCTGCTTCTTTCGGTACTGCATGTGGCCCAAGGAAAGTATGTTTCATATCTAAATTATATTTTTCTGCTAAACGATTTGATACACGTAACTGTTTTAATTCGTTTTCTTTATCTAAACCATAACCACTTTTACTTTCTACAGCTAACACACCGTGTTGAACCATTGTTAGCAAGTTCTTCTCAGCTTTTTCGAATAATTCTTCTTCAGTTGCTTTACGTGTAGATTCTACAGTTGAAAGGATGCCTCCACCTTGTTCAAGGATTTCTAAATAAGAAGCACCTTGTCTTTTAAGTGACATTTCATGTTCACGTGAGCCACCATGTACAAGGTGTGTATGAGCTTCTACAAGTGCAGGTGAAACAACTTTACCTGTTGCGTCAATAACTTCTTCCGCTTCATATTCATCCGTGTGTGCACCTGAGTAAACGATTTTGCCGTCTTTAACTACAACTGTACCATTTTCAACTGTTTCTAGTTCGTCTAACTCTTTCCCTTTTAAAGGACAGTCTGTTGATTTCGGTAAAATTAATTGTTTAATGTTTTGAATAATTAAATCGTTCATTATTTGTCTCCTTTACCTGTAATCATTGGAATGTGAATACCTTTTTCCTTTGCAACTTCTACTGCAGATTCATAACCTGCATCAGCATGTCTCACTACTCCCATACCCGGATCTGTAGTTAATACACGTCCTAAACGACGATCTGCACGTTCAGAGCCATCCGCAACAACAACCATACCAGCATGTAATGAATAACCCATACCTACGCCACCGCCGTGGTGGAATGAAATCCATGAACCGCCTGCTGCTGTATTGATTAAAGCATTTAATACAGCCCAGTCACCTACAGCATCAGAACCATCTTTCATTCCTTCAGTTTCACGGTTAGGACTTGCAACTGAACCTGAGTCAAGGTGGTCACGACCGATAACGATAGGTGCAGATATTTCCCCTTCTCGTACTAAACGATTTAAAGCTAACCCCATTTTCGCACGTTCTTCATAACCTAACCATGCAATACGTGATGGTAAACCTTGGAATGCGATTTTTTCTTGTGCTAAATCTAACCAACGGATAAGTTTTTCATTCTCTGGGAATAACTTTCTCATTTCTTCATCAGCACGTTCGATATCTTTAGGATCTCCACTTAAAGCAGCAAAACGGAATGGACCTTTACCTTCACAGAATAATGGTCTAATGTACGCTGGCACGAATCCTGGGAAATCAAATGCATTTTCTAAACCATTATTAAATGCAACTTGTCTAATGTTATTACCATAGTCAAATGCAATCGCACCATTTTTTTGGAATTGTAACATTAAGTCTACGTGTTTTTTCATTGAAGATTCTGATTTTTTCACATATTCTTTCGGGTCTTTATCGCGTAATGCTTTAGCCTCTTCTAATGAATAACCTTGAGGTACATAACCATTTAATGGGTCATGTGCACTTGTTTGGTCTGTTACGATATCAACTTTAAATCCTCTGTCTAAAATTTCTTGATGTACATCAACTGCATTACCTACTAAACCAATAGATAAAGCATTGCCTTGTTCTTTTGCTTCTTCTGCTAGTCGTAATGCTTCATCTAAATCGCTTGTCTTAACATCACAATATTTCGTTTCGATACGTTTATCGATACGTGTTTCATCGACATCAACACCGATAACTACGCCACCATTCATAGTAACAGCAAGTGGCTGTGCACCACCCATACCGCCTAGACCAGCAGTTAATGTTACGGTACCTTTTAAATCACCATCAAAATGTTGATTAGCTAGCTCACCAAATGTTTCATACGTACCTTGTACAATACCTTGTGAACCGATATAAATCCAACTACCCGCAGTCATTTGACCGTACATGATTAAGCCTTCTTTATCTAGCTCATTGAAATGATCCCAGTTTGCCCATTCAGGAACTAATACTGAGTTTGATAATAATACACGTGGTGCTTCTTCGTGTGTTTTAAACACTGCTACTGGTTTACCTGATTGAACTAACATTGTTTCATCCGCTTCTAAATTACGTAATGTTTCTTCAATAGCTTCAAATGCATCCCAGTTTCTAGCAGCTTTACCGATACCACCATATACAACTAAGTCTTCTGGACGTTCAGCAACTTCTGGATCCAAGTTGTTGTATAACATTCTCAATACTGCTTCTTGTTCCCAACCTTTACATTCAATGTCTAAACCTTTTTTTGCTTCAATTTTTCTCACTTAAATCACTCCTCGTTAGATTTAAATACACTTTAAACATTTAGAAAATCCATAACGCAAAAGGAATTGTTATTAATAACGTTAATACTACTCTTTCAAACCATATGACCACTAATTTACCTATAGAAACCTTAATTTCCGTAGATAAAATAACGGGTACAACGCTTGAAAAGAATATGATAGCCGAAACGCTTGTTACTGCCACCACAAATCGTGTAGCTAAATCAGCGCTTTGTGCAATTGCTGAAGGTAACAACATTTCAACAATCGAAATTGTTGAAGCTTGAGCTAAAACGCCTACATCTTTAACTGGGAAGATTGAAATAAATGGGTAAAATATATAGGCTACATATTCAACAATTGGTGTAAATTCAACTATCAATAAACCTATTAAACCAATAGACATTATTGAAGGTAGTATTGATATCGTCATTAACACACCGTCGCGTAAATTTTCTTTAACATTATCTACTAGTGAATTCGCCTGTCCTACTGCTTGTTTAGCTTCTAACCATGCCTCTTTAAGTAAAGGCATATCTCTGCGCACTTCTTTTTGATACGGTTGATTTTCGAAGGTGTCATTCTTTTCAAATCTTATAGGTGGGAGTTGTACCGTAATAGCAGTAACAATAAATGTTACTACAAGTGTGAACCAAAAATACAAGTTCCAAAAATCAATAATTTTCAAAGTATTCGCGACAATAATCATAAATGTAGCAGAAACTGTTGAAAATCCAGTTGCGATTACGACAGCTTCTTTATGAGTGTAGCCACCATTCTTATAAACTCTATTCGTTATAAGTAAACCTATAGAGTAACTTCCTACGAATGAGGCAACTGCATCCACTGCCGACTTACCTGGTGTTTTAAATATGGGCCGCATGATTGGCCTACAAAGCACACCAATAAATTCTAGTAATCCATATCCAACTAAAAATGATAATAAAATAGCTCCTATCGGTATTAATAAGCTTAATGGCATTGCCAACTTATCGTACAAAAAAGGCCCTATATCTTTCTTCAAAATAAAATGAGGTCCGATATGAAAAACGACCATAATCGCAATAAAAACGCCTAACACTTTAAATAACGAAAACACAATACTCGTTTTAGACTTATTCCATTCTTTATTAACAAATGGAAGTACAGCTCCAATTATAATTAAGCACAGTACATAAAACGGTAAAATCGGTTTGACCCATGCGGTTATCCACTTCACGATATGATCAACTAAGATTGTTGATTCTCCGAAAAGGGTTATAGGTATGAAAAAGACAATAATACCTATTAAACTATACACAAAAAACTTCCACATGTACTTCACGCCCCTAACATGAAAGTACACCTCCCTCTATATTTATCAGTATATTATGATATGATATAGACGACCAATATAAATAAACTAATTATTGATAGCTTTAAGTTATAAATGGATGAAATATAAGGGGGTAAGTATATGAAAATTATTCAATTAGAGTATTTTGTAGCAGTAGTTAACTACAACAGTTTCACGAAAGCTGCTAATTATTTGCACATTAGTCAACCTTCTTTAACTACAACAATTAAAAAAATGGAAGAAGATTTAGGGTACGATTTATTAATTCGAACTACGAAAGATATTAAAATTACTGAAAAAGGTATTCAATTCTATCATTATGCTCAAGACTTAATTCAACACTACCATCAAACATTGGAAAAAATGCATGACCTTAATATGAGTCATGCACCTAAGATTAAGTTATCTATACTTGAATCTACAAATCAATGGATTTCACAAATTATATCTAATCATCGCCGATATAATCAGGATCAAACTTATTATGTAGCTGAAGTTCATGATCAAAATAAAATCTTAGAACAGCTACTCAATTTTGAAAATCATATCGCAATAACCAATGAAAAAATAGAACATGAAAATATTGAATCGATTAAATTATACGAAGAATCTTATGTTCTACTAACCCCTGAGAATGTATTTAACAAAAGGGAAACAAAGGCTGTTGCACATTATCCGCTAATCGTACCTATGAAAGGATCACAAGTACGCAAACATATCGATGAATACTTCAATAGAATGAACGTTCATCCTAATATTGTAATTGAAGTGAGCCGATTTGAAGCAGCTACTAACTATGTGCATAAAGGAATGGGTTATGCGATTATCCCTCAAGTTTACTATCAATCATTCAATACACGTAACCTAGAAATTGTGACAATCAAACCTAAAATCAAACGTGCGATTTATATCAACTACCTCAAAAAAAGAAAGCACCCTAAACGGGTACTTTCTTTAATTAATCAATGCATCGATTTTTGGAAATTTAGAGAATGAAATGGTGGAAGAAATTAGCTGTTAACTTTGAAGTTCGCTGATCGATGTCATATTTTGGATTTGTTTCAGCAATACTAATAGTTGATACTTTCTCATTTGGTATAATACGTTTAGCAATCTCTAGAACAATATGAGGAAACAGTCCTAGTACAGCATTGGCACTAACACCTGGTGCAAAAGCACTGTCAATGACGTCCATACATATTGTAAACATAATAACATCATGGTCGTTCATAAATCTTTCTACTTTATCTTTAATTGGAGGAGCGATTTGGTGTAAAAGTTCGTCTGAATACACATAACCTACACCGCGCTCTTCAGCATAGTCGAATAATCCTTGTGTATTACCGCCTTCTTGAACACCTAATACTAAATAGTTTGCATTGTCGTCTCCTTCTAAGATCTGTCTAAAGCTTGTACCTGATGTTGAGCCTTCTTCTTTACGTGTATCGAAATGTGCATCGATGTTAATTACACCTATTGATGCGTCAGGGTGCGCTTCACGTACACCTAAATACTGAGCATACGCAATGTCATGTCCACCACCTAGAAGAAATGTTTGATTATGACGTTGGATTGATTGTGCTACATAATGACCGAATTCTTTTTGTGTTTCTTCTAATCTCTCATAATCATGCTCAACATTACCATAATCATAAATTTGAGTATCGCGCATAACTGGTAAATTTGCGAATGCTTTTTTAATCGCGTCAGGACCTTCTTTGGCACCTACACGCCCTTTATTTAATTCAACACCTTTATCAACCGCATAACCAATCATACCTACCCCATGTTGTTCTTCATCAAAACTGTCTGAAATGTTTCGGAAATTGATTGTTTGAAAGTGCCTGAAATGACTTGAATCTGTTTCACTGTCCACTCTTCCTTGCCACAATTCTTTGTTTGACAAATTATACATCGTAATTCCCCTTTCGATTGCTAGCTTCACAATTTCAGTATACGCCCACAGCTATATCAATTCAATCCATATTTATGTTGAGGCAAACACACACGGCTTTAATATTTTTATTATTTAAAGCTTTATGATAGTTAGTGATATTAGTCATAATATTACATTTCAATGATAAATCCTTAATATTAATTTATTTCTTATAAATTTGTATGTATAATTGGTGAAAAATGATTTTTCTGTACCTAATGGAGGTTACACAATGAATAATAAACGTATTCCAGGCTTTCAATGGGCAATGATGATATTTACTTTTACTATCATCGCATTCGCTGCACCCATTATCCTGAAAGATTTTCAAGGTGCTACACCATTTAAATACTATGTATTTGATTTAAGTGTTTTGGCTCCTTTATTAGGCGCAATCTTCTGTATCATTGTATTTAGATATAAAAAGTTACAACTTGCGCATTTTAAACTTTCTATAGATTTAAAAGTAATCGAACGGTTGTTATTAGCTATTATTTTGCCGTTAGTTATATTTATCATCTCAATGGTTAGTCTAAATATATTTGCTGATAGTTTTGTGTTATTACAATCTGAAGATTTCTCAGTTCCATTTCTTATTGTTTTAATAGGTCAAGTTTTAATGGCTTTCTGTGTTGAGTTAGGCTTCCGAGTATATTTACAAAATATCGTTGAAAACAGAATGGCAACATTTTTTGCTTCTATTGTCGTAGGTATTATTTTTGCAGTTTGGAATATTAAATTAGTATTCGGCGTAGAATTCATGCTATACAATTTATTATTCTACTTTGCATTTTCAATCATTGTCGGAGAATTAATACGAGGCACAAAAGGTCGCACAATTTATATTGCTACATTATTTAATTTAATGATGTCATTTGGACTACTTTACTTATTTAATGAAGAACTCGGTAATATACTTTCTATGAAAATTATTGCATTCTCTACAGTATTTGTAGCAATTGTCTACATACTATTGAGCACGATTATTCGCGGTTTAATTTATAAATCTACCAATCGTAATCTTGATGAAGTAGAAGATAATAATTATTTCGACCATGTGAATGATTCTACTCATCAACACAATAACCACGAGACGAACAAAGTAAATCATCAACAGGAAACACCTAATGAAGACGATGAACATACAAACATTCGTGACAATCAATCTTCAGCAACAAAATCTGACAACCAACAATCATCAGAGAGCGTCAATAAACATATAGATAAAGAGGACGATGTTGTTTCTAATCATGATGAACAAATGAATGTTACGCATTCAACAACAGCAGCTGAAACGTCTCATGTAGACGAATCAGATCAATCGCTAACTTCTGAAAAAGAAAACGATGTTCATGACACAGACGATACAACGACAGAAGAAACATCACGTATCACTAATCCAACGCACAATGAACCTTTAGATAATGATTCAACAGAAGTTAATAAACAACCTCATAGTGAAACGGCAGAAGATACTGCATTCTCACAACAACAGCGTTCACCTGTCGAATCATCTACTGAACGAAAAAGCAAACAACAGTCGAAACGTGACACAGATTTAAAGAAACAAAAGAAACACAAAAGAAAACGTACATCCACAGTTGTGAGTGAGGTTAAAGATTCATTAGAACCTGAGACATCACAAAATGAAAATGCATCAACAACTTTTGATCAAAACAAGAGTGATGCGCCTAAAAACAACCGTCAACGTTCACCATTCAGCATAAAGAACAAACGTCGTCACCGTAGATAACAATCTTAAATAACTTGAAAAAACCCCAGCTTTGAACAAACTCAAAGCTGGGGTTTTCTATTTGTAATTATTTATTAATCACTTTAACACCTGAAGTTGAACCAATAATGACCTGATCAGTGACGTCTAAGAAATATCCTGTTTCTAATACACCTATCAAGTGTATTAAATACTCATGCATTTCATATGCATCTATATGATTATTAAGCTCTAAATCTAATATGTAATTTCCATTATCGGTAATAAATGGTACATCATCTACCATTCTACGGATCGCTTTCACTTGCTTAATACTTTCAATATTTTTAGCAATTAAGAGCCAATTAAATTTATCAACTTCCACAGGTAATTTAAATGTCTCTCCTAGATAATCGACACATTTCGAATCATCTGCTAATACGATAAATTTTTCGGCCATTGAATCAATGACTTTCTCTCTAAACAGTGCGCCCCCGCCACCTTTAATTAAGTTTAATTCACGATCAATTTCATCAGCCCCGTCAATGGCGATATCAATGTGTTGAACGTCATTCACATCAAAAATTTTAATACCGTGTTCTTTAGCGATAAAGGCTGTTTTATTTGAGGTACACACACCTGTGATTTCAATACTTTCTTGTTGTAACTTTGTAGCTAATTCTGGGATGAGAAGCTCTATAGTAGAACCAGAACCAATACCTATAACCATCCCATCTTGAATTTGTGCTAATGCATCTTTAAATGTGCTCTTTTTCAATTGGTCTTTATTCATCATGCTACCCCTTTACACACTTATATTTACTATCATTGTACATGACTTTAAGTAAAATACATAGCTTAAAAAAACAGATTTATCTTTGGATATTTATCAAGTTTATTCTGTTAATTATGATAAAATAATTAACAATAGGAGGGGAAATCATCATGGAAACATATCAATTAATAGCTATCACAACTGGCAAAGTTGAATCGTTAGATTATAGTAAAAAGAGACCTATGCGTTCTGCTTTAAACAAAGAAAAGTTTAACGATAAAATGTATTTAACTCACACAGGTTTTACGGAAGATGAGCAGGAATATAAAGATCATGGTGGACCTGAAAAAGCAGTTTGCTTATACAGTAAAAACAACTATAAACTTTGGGAAAATGACCTCAATGTGTTACCTGAATACGCAATGTTTGGTGAAAACCTAACTGCACAAGACATCGATGAACAGAAAATTCACTTTGGTGACCAGTTTCAACTCGGTGAAGCAATCATTGAAGTTTCCGAAATTCGCGAACCGTGCTGGAAGATTCAAGCTAAATATCAAATCCCAGACCTTGTGAAACGTATGTCCCAATCTGGTAGAACTGGATTCTATTTTAGAGTAGTGAAAGAAGGTTATGTAAATCAAACCGACGATTTAACACTTATCAAACAGGCTGAACCAGAAACGGCACTCACTGTGTTTGAATTGAATGATATTTATTATAACGATAAGAAAAATATCGAACGTTTACAGTACGCATTAAATAATCCATATCTTACTGACGCTAGAAAGGAAAAATTGCAAAAGTTTCTCAATCGTGCGATTAAAATCTCAGAAAAAAATAAAGAATCACTAAGTTAATATATCTTTCTATTTAAAAAGTGCGATTCAGGTCAATTACAAGATTGCCTAAATCGCACTTTTAATACGTCGGTTTTATCACCAAATGTATGTATTATTTTTCGTTTATTTGAAATACTGTTTTTGAATAAAAAGGTGAATTAGCCTTTAAAATTGACGATGCCTGATCACCATATAAATTAATGTCATTAGGCATACACTGTGTCTCTAAAGTAAAACCTGAATGCGGTTTATAAATATTAAAATCGCTTTCCCATGACTTCGGATGATTGAAAGTAAACATAACCACATTAGGCATGTCTGTTTCTACGGAAAGCATAAAATGATCATTTTCTATCGTCATATAACCATTATGAATATCAAAAGGATGATCCAAACCACCGAATTGTGCCATCTGTTGTTTAATTTCTGGGTAATCACTTTCGAATATATCCTTTAATTGTACTTTATCTGATTCATATACATTGATTAAATCTATCGGTGTTGTGTCAGTCACAATATTATTTTCTGCTAATGGATACATTTTTAATGCTTCACTACTAATAAAGTGATTATCCACTACTTTATTATCACGGTTTAAATTAAAATATACATGATTCATTGGGTTAAAGAGTGTTGTTTCTGAAGCAGTTGCTTTATACTCAATTGTCCATCTATGGTTAACATCATAAGTATGAATAACTTCCAATTGAATATCACCTGGGAAATAATCATCCTTATTCTTGATTTGCGTTTTGAAAACAATTTGTATTTGACCCACTTGTTCTTTAATCTCATAATCAAAGAATCTATCATCTAAACCATTCGGTCCGCCATGTAAATTATTCTCACCATCATTTTTAGGTAGTTCGTATGTTTTTCCATCTAACTCAAACGTGGCGTTAGCAATTCGCCCACCATAACGCCCTACCGTTGCACCAAACTTAAATGGATTTTCAAAGTAAAATTCATCTGCCTCAACTACATTTCCTAGAACTATCAGGTTATCATCAAATTTCCATGAAACGATGCGCGCACCATAATTAGAAAAGACGATTTTCGTTTCTTCATTATCAATTTTAATTAAATCAATACCATTACTTTGTTTTTCTACCTTCGCAATCATTGACATTACTCCCTTTCAAATCAAACGCTTAAAAAGACATATTAAAATGCATCATCCAATAACAATGACATCGTTTTTATAATAAATATCTACTCTACAAGCGTAATAAGCGCCTAAACTCTAGCATGTTTTCTTCTTTTGTTGTTAACTCAACTTTTATGTCCCCTACTATAATCATTAACATTCCAACTATCTGTCTACTATCAAACGTCCCTACATATAGACTGATATTTCTCCCTATATACTATATATCGTCTCTACTATTGTAACAATTTCTTCAAAAAGTTTTCTATAGTAATTCTTAAATTTTAACAAACAATCTGCAAAAATGTTACCTGTAAATAAGGTGTACATTTCACCTTAGCAGTATGATAGCCTAATAATTAAAGGGGGCATTAAAGTGAAAGTATTAGCTATAACTTTAGGTATTTTAGTTATACTCGCGTGGGTATTCGTATTCTTCATATATCGTCAAGGTAAAGAATCAACGCCACAATCACAAAGCGTTATGCTTGTTGCTTGTTTACTATCGATTCTTTTGACCATTTTACAGTTTTTCGATTAGTACATACTATCACTGATTCAAAATAGTAAAAAAAGAGGGATAGAAATCTAAATGCCATGATTTCTATCCCTTTTCATATATTTGATATCTGTTTTTATACATGCAACTTAACTTTTTTTGAAAATACGTCTCATCGATTTAAAGAAACTTTGATCAAAGTTTAAGATTGAATCTTTATAACTTCGTACGGCTAACCACACTAAGATGATAATGGTGATGATTGAAAGTAAGAAACTTAGTATAAATTCCCAAATGGCTACATCTGGTGACGAAGCCCTTACGAACATGACGAAAGGCGATACAAACGGTATAAAACTCGCAACTTTAGTAAAAATGGTTTCTGACTGCATTAAACTGTATAACGCAATGTAAAATGCGATCATACTTAACAATGTCATCGGCATTAAAGTTTGACTAATGTCCTCAATGCGTGCAGTAATTGAACCGAGTATTGCTGCTAAAAATACATACGTCAATATACCGAGTATTAAGGATATTATTCCAACTATCGCAATTTGTAGTGTGAGCCCATTAGGTTCTAATTTGAATCCCTTTAACATCTTTTTAATGTCAAAAACGAAGAAACAGATTAATCCAGCCACAATAAAAATTAATATTTGAGTTAGTGCAACGGAAACAACACCAAGCACTTTTGCAAATAAATGTTTAATCGGTGACACACTCGTTATAATCATTTCGATGACACGAGAAGTTTTTTCTGTAGCAATTTCCATCGCGACTTGATTTCCATAATTCAATATAATGAAAAACATCAACATGACACCAATATAAATAATAATCATATTAAAACCTTTTTCAGACGCATTCAGTTGTGACTGCTTACCATGCTTTGTAATCACTTCAGAATCCACAGCACTATGACTTTGTAGTTGTTTCAAATCCTGTGGTGATAGTTTTAAATCATGTGCAACAATTTGTGTCTGCATCGTGGTTAATACACTTTTTAGCTTTTGTTTATCTTCGTTTGATACTGTATCACGACTTAAAATCTTAGCAGATAACTGATTTTTATCTTTTATTTTTATAATATAAGCACGATCTAGTTTTTCATTTTTGACCAATCGATGTGCTTTTTTGTCAGAAACCTTTTTGAAAGAAGCATCATCATATAGCTTACTGCCTTGTGATTTTAGCGTTTTATAAATTTGCTCGTTGTTCGTAACAACACCAATTTTGTCGTTACCTCCATCGAACAAGTCTACAATTTTATTAATATTAGCTCCTAAAATCATGAGCAAAATGACAATAACAGTAAATATCATAAATGCTTTCGTTTTAATTTTATTTTTATAAGTTAATCCAAAAGTAGCAAGAAATTTACTCATGCGCCCCACCTACTTTCTCAATAAATATTTCGTTCAGTGATGGCTCACGAACTTGGAATCGTTTTACAAATCCATAATTAGTTACAATTTCATAAATACGTTCAGCAACTTCTTCAGATTCTATCAATACTTCGATTTCCCTTTTCGTGCGTTTAATGTTTAAAATACCTTCTAAATCTTCAATTTCTTTCATTTCGTAATCTGTTTCAATAATGACATTTTTCTTACCATGATTCGCTTTAACTTGGTCAATGGGCCCTGATACAACTAATTCGCCTTTATCTAATATACACACATCATCACAAAGTTCTTCAACATGTTCCATACGATGAGAACTATAAATAATAGTTGTACCCTTATCGTTTAAGTCTTTAACCGCAGACTTAAGTAATGCTACATTTACAGGATCCAATCCGCTAAAAGGTTCATCTAAAATCAATAACTCTGGTTGGTGTAACATACTTGCCAGTAACTGTATCTTCTGTTGATTACCTTTAGATAATGAATCTATTTTTTTATTTCTATTTTCTTCAATACCAAAACGTTTGAGCCAATAATCGATATTTTCATTTATTTCTGTGGCATTCATCCCTTTTAACTTAGCAAGATATCGCAACTCATCGTAGACTTTCATTTTAGGATGCAACCCGCGTTCTTCAGGTAAATAACCAATTCTATTATGTATCGTTTTATTTATAGGACGGTTGTTATATGTAATCGTGCCATCAGTAATAGGTGTCAAACCTAATATCATTCTAAATGTCGTTGTCTTACCTGCCCCATTTCTTCCCAAAAATCCAAGCATTTTCCCTTTTTCTAACGATAATGAAATATCATTAACTGCCGTAAAATTTTTATACTTTTTTGTGACATGATTGATTTGCAAAGACATTAAAATCACCCCTTAACTAAATTCAACACTTCAGTTAGACCAATCATATCATTAAATAATGTACTATAACGATATGATTCGAAAATTATAAAAAAACTCTCAAAAATACGTATACTTTACAACCTCAAAGGATAGAACTATGATATTTGTAACTATAATAATCAAAGTAATTAGGGGGATTTAAATGAGTTACAGTATTGGTATAGATTTTGGTACTTTATCAGGTCGTGTCTTTTTAGTAGATACTGACGATGGTAGTATTGTCTCCTCATATGAGAAAGATTATCCACATGGCACAATTTCAGAGCAACTCAATGGCTCGCCTTTACCCCATAACTATTTTCTCCAAAACGCGACAGATTATACTTTAATTCTTGAAGAAGGCATCAAAAATGTTATAGAACAAAGCAAAGTAGATACAGATAATATCATCGGAATAGGTATAGACTTTACGAGCTGTACGATTGTTTGCTTAGACGAACACTTTAAACCTATGCATACACATGACAATCTAAAAAATAACCCTCATGCTTATGTTAAATTATGGAAACACCACGGCGCTCAAGATCAAGCTTCATATATGAAAAAAATAAGTGACCAACATCAATCAAATTGGTTAGATTATTATGGTCATAATGTGAATAGCGAATGGATGGTTCCAAAAATTTTAGAAATAAAAGAACAAGCAGCAGAAATATTAGAGCAGACGGCTTATATTATGGAAGCTGGGGATTATATTGTCAGTTTATTAACGGGTAACAATATACGTTCAAATTGTGGCATCGGTTTTAAAGGATTCCATAATGAAGAAACTGGATTTAATTATGACTTTTTCAAAGCAGTAGATCCAGAATTACCTGCAATTATTAAATCCAAATGTGAAGCAACTGTCATTGACATTGGTGAAAGTGCAGGCAACCTCACTCAAAGTTATCAAAATCTATGGGGATTAACGGATAAGGTACAAGTGTCACCTTATATCATCGATGCTCAATCAGGCGTGCTTGGTGTGGGTGCTATCGAACAAGGTGAATTCACTTCAGTTATAGGTACGAGCACATGCCATCTTATGCTTGACCCTAAACAAGTGCCTATCGCAGGTATCACTGGTTCTGTTAAAAATGCAATTATCCCTGGTCTGTATGCTTATGAATCAGGCCAAGCAGCGGTCGGAGATTTATTTAAATACTCTGCCAACCAAGCACCTAAATCTATCGTTGATCAAGCGAATCAGGCTAATATTTCAATATTAGAGCAGTTAGAAAAACTCGCATCAGACATAGATATTGAACAACAACATGTCACAATTTTAGATTGGCATAATGGTAATCGTAATATTTTAAATGATAGCCATTTAACAGGTAGTATCTTCGGTTTAACGCTAAATACACCTTTTGAAATGGTCCATCGTGCGTATTTAGAAGCTACGGCATATGGGACGAAAATCATTATGCAACAGTTTGAAGATAACGACGTACCTATTCATACCGTTTATGCTACAGGCGGCATACCACTAAAAAGTGAATTACTCGTTGATATTTATACAAATGTATTAAATAAAGAAGTTGTCGTCATTGATTCTACCAACGCTACCGCTTTAGGTGCGGCAATGCTAGGTGCCACTGTAGGAGGCGCTTATAATTCTTTACGAGAAACTGTTGAGTATATGAAACAACCTGTTTATTATCGAAAGCAACCCAATCCAGATAAAGTCACAGCCTATCAAAAACAGTTCGAACGTTACAAAGCTCTTCACGATCTACTCGGCCAATCATATCCACATCTCTCACGATTAAAATAAAAACGGCGCATATATAAATGCACCGTTTTTTTATTAAATGTTTGAATTATACTGATTATTTACATGGTTATTTTGTGAATGATATTTTGGACTTGGACCATATTTATTATTATTAGGTTCACTGTCCAATAAAGTAATTACAAAATTATAAATGCCTAAACCTATCATAATTAAATAAATAATTAATGAAAACAAGATACTAACGACACTATTGAATTCTGGATCCATTGAAGAAATAATGATGAGAATAATGTATCCAAAAATACCTGCGCCAATACCAATTAAAGGCATAAGCATCGAACGGCCAGTATCATGAAATCTTCTCACTAATATAGAGATATTTGGAATAAATGTTGCTAATGCATACAAGATAAGGTATATCCAAGCTAAAAATAATACAATTAAACCTATCGTACCAACGCCACCATTGTTATCACCAAAACCAGCGATAGCCATAACCATTCCGATAAATATTAAGGCATAGGCTGGTATCATAAAGATTATATGCCATAGCGTCATATACCAGTATTCACTTCTACGAGAGCGTCCCTTGAAATTAACATAGTTTTGCCAGAAAAGCTTCAAAGCTTCCTTAAAACCTACTTTTTTCTCCATAAGTCCCCTACTTTCTATTTATAATTATTAGATAGTAACAATATGTACAATTAACAAATTTATGTATATTTAGGGTATATGTATTTATTGATACATAGTACTTATCTAATACATTTATAGTTTAACAAAACTAGTTATAAAAAGTAATATTATTTTTTAAAAATATTTAAAGTACCAACTTTATCTTAAAATTACACTTAGCGATGGAGGCATAATAATGGATTTTTTAACAAGAGATACGTGTTCAATTGCAAAAGATTTATTAGGCGTTCGCGTGATATTCCAAGATGATATACATACCTATACAGGTTATATCGTTGAAACCGAAGCCTATCTCGGGTTTAAAGACAGAGCCGCACATGGATATAATGGCAAACAAACACCTAAAGTTCGCTCATTGTATAAATCAGGTGGTACAATTTACGGACATGTTATGCACACACATTTACTAATCAACTTTGTAACTCAAGCAGAAGGTGTACCAGAAGGAGTGCTCATCAGAGCAGTAGAACCTGAGGATAACATTGAAACGATGCAATTAAACAGAGGTAAGAGGGGTTACGAATTAACCAATGGCCCCGGTAAATGGACGAAAGCATTTAATATACCAAGACACCTCGATGGCTCTAGATTGAATGAAGGACGTCTAAAGATTGATACAAAGCGTCGAAAATTTCCACGTCATATTGACGAAAGTGCACGTGTTGGCATTCCTAATAAAGGCGAATGGACCCATACACCCTTACGCTACACCGTACATGGTAATCCCTACGTTTCAAAAATGCGTAAATCAGACATGCAGTTACCAGAAGAAACATGGCGATAAAAAAGAAGCAGAGACATGCATCTATGTCCCTGCTTCTTTTTATTTAAATACTAAAAATTTTAATTTTCTTTAAAATTCCTACTTAGTCTTCTTTGGTCTATCTAATAATCCGAACTGAATTGTAATTACCGTACATAATATAAATATGACAGGATAGATTGAATATTGTAGCACATCTAAATAAGACACATGGCCGTATTTTTCTGCCATTAACATCCCACTATCGTGTGGTAAGACCATTAACGCACAACACGCGAATATATCGAGTAAGCTTGCCATGCGTTTAGGTGGAACTTTGTATTCATCGCCGATTTCTTTAGCGATCGGTGCTGAAATAATAATTGCTAACGTATTATGAGAAAGCGCTGCCGCTAAGATACCTGACATTAGACTGATTACATATTCCGCACTTTTACGACCTTTAGCTTTTTCTTTCATCGTCTTGATAATCCAATCGATACCACCATAATATCTAATCAACGCGACTAATCCTGATACTAGGAAAGCGACTAAAAAGATTAAGAACATACTTTCCATGCCGTCTCCGATAGATTTCGTAAAATCAAACACTCCAAATTTGCCTTGCACGATACCAAGTAATCCTGCCATGATAATTCCAATAATTAATACGAGGACAACATCTAAACCTGCAATTGCTGCAACTAAGACGAATATATAAGGTAATATATTTAAAAAGTTAAAACTTAAATCACCTTTTACATGACCTGTGCCACCTATAATTGCGTAAAATATCGCTGTGATAATTGCTGCAGGTACTGCTATTAAGACGTTCATTCTAAATTTATCTTTCATTTTTGCACCGACACCGTTTGTAGCAGCAATCGTAGTATCTGAAATAATTGATAAATTGTCACCGAAATAAGCACCAGCTATAACTGCCGCACCGGCAGCAGCAACACTCAAATCAGCTGCTTGCGCAACGGCGACACCTACTGGTATAAAGGCTGCTTGTGCGCCTGTGGATGTACCTAATGTTAATGCTGCAAATCCACTCATAATGAATATACCAGGGATTAATAAACTCGGTGGTATAACAGATAATCCCATATTGACCATCGCTGTTTTACCGCCCATTTCAGACGTAACTGTTGAAAATGCACCGGCAAGTAATAAGATCAACCCTAAATTTACAATACTTGAGTTACCTGCGTTTTCTGTAAAGATTTGTACCTTTTTTGCGAATGACGTTTTGCGATCATAACATGTCCATGCTATAACAATCCCTATAAATACTGCAACATGACGTGGTAGCTGATTAAATGCATCTTCTTTGCCCATTATTGTAAAGGTAATCCCTACCCCTATATATAATAGTAAAAAGATGACGAGCGGCAATAACGCCAAAGCACCATACTGCTTTTGACTTCTTAATGAATCAGACATATTTTTACTCCTTATTTCCTATTATTTCACTATGATATATATTATATCAAAAATCGCTTTTCGTCATTAAAAATGTTTAGTGATTTATATAATTATTATATTTTTTCCTAGCATCTATAGTTTTTTTTATGTATAATAGCTATCGTGGGTTTTTGTAAACGTTTTCTTAGATATATATTTTAACGGTCAATTTAACCTTTGTTTGAAGCTATATTTTAATAAGGGGGAAGAATATGTTAAAACTAGATGCTATTACAACGTTAGCGTTAGCAAGTGTCTTATATTTACTTGGTACATATATTGCAAATAACGTCTCTATTTTACGTCGCTTATGTATTCCAGCACCTGTTATAGGCGGATTACTATTTTCTATACTTGTAGCGATTTTAGAATCATTAAACATAATTACAATCAAATTGGACTCGGAGTTTATTCAGAATTTCTTTATGACGGCCTTTTTTCACTACAATAGGTCTCGGCGCTTCACTTAAATTATTAAAATTAGGTGGAAAGGTATTAATTTTATATTTTGTCTTTTGTGGCTTACTTGCCATCTGTCAGAATATCATTGGTGTTTCTCTAGCTAAAGTATTAAATATACCTCCTTTACTAGGTATGACTGCTGGTTCAATGTCAATGGAAGGTGGACACGGAAACGCTGCTGCTTACGGTAAGACATTACAAGAAATGGGTGTGGATTCAGCTTTAACTGCAGCATTAGCGGCAGCTACACTCGGACTCGTGGCTGGCGGTTTAATTGGTGGCCCTGTCGTGAAATACTTGATTAAGAAATACAATTTAAAGCCAGAAGATATTCATGCTACTACGACAGACTACGGTAAAGTCGACGGTAATAAACATTTACATAATCGTATGAAACCAACTACTGTATTTATTATACAATTCACAATTATTGTAGTATGTATGGCGATTGGTTCATACATAGGAAACACTTTCTCTGATTTAACTGGCCAAAACATTCCAATCTATGTTGGTGCGATGTTTGTAGCAGTTATAATTAGAAATATTTCAGAATATGGTAATTTAAATCTTATCGATATGAAAATCGTGGATAATATTAGCGATGTTTCTCTCGGATTGTTCTTGTCAATCGCACTGATGAGCATTAAGTTAACAGAAGTGTACCAACTCGCTATTCCACTTATTATTATCGTATTAGTACAAGTTATCTTTATCGTCTTATTTTCTGTCTTTGTTGTATTCCGTGGTCTCGGTAAAAACTATGACGCTGCCGTAATGATCGGCGGTTTCTTAGGACACGGTTTAGGTGCAACGCCTAATGCGATGGCAAACTTAGATGTTATTACTAAAAAGTTCGGTGCATCACCTAAAGCATATCTCGTTGTACCAATCGTAGGTGCATTTTTAATAGATTTACTTGGTGTACCTATCGTGATGACATTTATAAATTTATTTAAATAAATACGGAGTAAACAAATATAAAAAGAGTCTGAGACAAAAATAAGTGTCTCAGACTCTTTATCAATGTGGCAGTAGATGTCTGAATTGAAAATACGCTTAGAACAAGCTTTTTTCAATCCTAGTCATCCTTGCCGGGGTGGGACTACGAAATCTCTATTAGAAAATTCGATTTCTGTCCCGCTCCCTTTTTAAGTTATCTAATATCTAAACCGCGTTGTTCAATCCAAGATAACAATTTATTACTATATATAATTTGGCTATGTTTTAAAGTATCTATATTTTGTGCATCAAGCATTGTCATAATCTTTTTCATATGTTCAGTAAATTGCTCTGCATATTCTATAGTTGCGTCAATACCATTAGATTCTACTTGGTTTAAGAACGGTCTTGACATACCTACAGCACTCGCACCTAAAGCGAGACATTTGATTGCATCTAATGGTGTACGCACACCACCACTTGCCAATATATTCATATCATTTTGATATGATGTACTTTCTAATAGCGACTCAACTGTAGATTGTCCCCACATACTTAAATAGTCCATATCTTTGTGTTCGCGACGCGCATTTTCAATATGAACAAAGTTCGTACCTCCACGACCACTTACATCTACGTAATGAATACCTATTTCATTTAATTGTTTAATCGTCTCTTTGCTCATCCCGAAACCAACTTCTTTAACAATGACAGGGACGTCAACACGAGCAACAATTTGTGATAAATTATCAATCCATGTAGAAAATATTCTATTCCCTTCTGGCATAACTAGCTCTTGCGGTGCATTCACGTGTACTTGTAAAGCTTGAGCATCAAGTAATTTCACTGATTCAATCGCTTTATCTACTGGTACATCAGCACCTACGTTACTAAAAATAATACCTTCTGGATTCACATCTCTTACCACGCTAAATGAAGATGCCATATCAGGATTTCGTAGTGCGGCATGAGTTGACCCCACAGCCATAGCCATGTTCGTCTCTTTTGCTACTTTAGCAAGTTTCTCATTGATTTGTTTCGTCCAGTCACTTCCGCCTGTCATCGCATTGATGTAAAGTGGTTGCTGTAATGTGAAGTCTTTTAATTCACTTTCCAATGATACGTCTTTCACATCAATGTTTGGGATAGAATGATGAACAAAACGCATTCCATCAAAATCAGAAATATTGGCATCTTCTTGAGCCATAGCTATTTCAACGTGTTCATTTTTTCGCTGTTCTCTTTTTAAATCACTCATGTCGTCTCCTACCTTTAATCTTTATTCTAGCTTTTTTAAATAGTCATTTTTTCAATTATATTAAAACCACTTCTTCTTTTTGAAATACACAATACAACTTATGCTAATCAATAACATGACAGCAAGTACGATAAAGTAACCGTAGTGCCATTTTAATTCTGGCATATTCTCAAAGTTCATACCATAAATACCACTGATTAAAGTTAATGGTAAGAATATAACCGATACTAACGTAAGCACTTGCATAACGCGATTCATTTTAAAAGAAGTGTAAGATAAATTGTTATCTCTAATTTCATTTGTCATTTCTTGAGATTGCTTTAATATGTGAATTTGTTTAATTAAATGATCTTCTATATGTTGAATATACAGATGATTTTTATCATCTACAAGTAATTTAGGGCTCTCTTTCAAATCATCAACCAATTCATGCATCGGATAGATAAGTCGTTGGAGTTTAATAATCTTTGAACGTAATCGATATACCTTATCCATAAAGGATGGGTTCGCGCTATCTTCTATATGATGATCCTCAAACTCAAATACGCGATCCTCTACTTCATGAACCTTATCAAAATATTGATCCACTAATTGATCTAAAAGAAATAAAACGATATCTATTACCTTTAAATCATTATATTTCTGTATGATGTATTCAATTTGTTGTTCAATATCAAATTCATGATGGTGATATGTAATTAATGTATTGTCATGGATAAAAATATTCAAGGCCTTTATGGAATAATTAGGTTGATTCAAATCATGAAACACCATATATTGATATGTATCATACGCTTTAAATTTTGCTCTCGGCGTCCCATTTACTGTATCATCAATTTCTAGTTTATTAAAGTTAAAATCCGTTAATAACATGTGACTTTCTGATTCAGTAGGATCATCAAAGTCATACCATATGAATGACGCATTTTCAGGTATGTCATCAACATGATTCACTGAAGCTAAAGTATTTTGTTCAGTTTTATACTTTATCATGACAGTCATTACAATCACCTCAAATCGTTTACTTTATTTTATCACGAATCGGGAAATATGTATGATGATTACTTAATAAGTTATCCGAATGTTATTTAATATTTTCAAATTCTTAACAGAAAGGAGATTGCACTATGTCTAAAAATTTCAAACTAACACAAACAGTTACGGAAGATATGATTGATCACAATGGTCATGTGCATGATGCAAATTATAATATTTTATTCAGTAAAGCTATAAATGAATTTAATTACGAAAATGGATTATCCCTCGAGGAAAGAGAACAGTTAAAATACACGATGTTTACTGTTGAAGAACATACAAGTTATTTAGCGGAATTACTAAAAAATGAGGCCTTCGAAATAAATGTTTATATTTATAATTATGATGAGAAACGCGTTCACTTTTTCAATATAATGACTAAACCGGACGGCACAACTGTAGCAACGAACGAAGTTATGATGTTAGGCATAAGTAGAGAGACACGTAAAACTGCACCGTTTCCTGAACAATATGCCAAACAAATTCAGCAGTACTATAAAGAACAACCACAAATTGACTGGCCGAAGCAACTCGGTCATCGTATAGATATTCCGAAATGAGACGGAGGACGTTAATCATGACACAATCTAAAAAAGATGCGATTCATTCTCAACTTTATGACATATACGATGAAATTAAAGCTCAGCTGACAGAACTAAATCAAGAGAAAGCACTCGTCATAAATGGTCCAGATACAAAACTCATCAAACGTGGAATTGAAATAAGTTACCTCCAAGGTCAGAAACGAGCAACAGACCACATCTTTAATTTAATAGAGCAACATCCAGACGAAAGTGAATTTTTATCGAGTTATAAATCAACTGAACAAATGGTTAAAGAACAATTAGATAGTAACAAAAAATACTTTTCTAATATGTCTGAACCAAATGATGATTTTGAACAAGTTATATCAAAGTACTATCATGCTTTAGGGCAACAATTCGTTTTTGAACAAATGAATAAGACCAATTAAAAAACAAGGCGGAACAAATTGTGCGGTTAAACCAACTGTTTAAAACACTCATTGTGTCCTGCCTTGTTAAGTATTTTCGCCTTCTTTTAGCATACGCATTAAGGCGTCGTGTTCTATTGATTAATCGTATTTACAATTTGTTTCACTACTTTATGAGATTCTCTGATTGGTAATAGTGCAAAAGCATTCACCATTTTTGGATATTCAAAATAATGAACCGGTTGTTGTTCAGATTTTAAGATTTGTTCTAACTTAACCATATCAGGATTGTAAATTTCTCTTGTACCTCCAAACATAAACACTGGAGGCAGTCCGATTAAATTGCCATTTATAGGGGAAATGCGCGCATCATCCAATGGTACGTCGCCAGCCCATTGTTGGAGTATCTTTTTAAGTCCATCCTTTTTGACGATGACATCTTTATCTTCTAATTGTGACGTAATTTCATTATTATCTAATTGTGCATCTAACATTGGTGAAATTAAATAAACTTTATTAGGTAGTGGCTGATTATTTGCTTGTAATTGCTGCACAAAGCTCAGTGCCAATGCGCCACCAGTACCATCACCCATTATCACTATATCCTGTGCTTGTACTTCAGATAATAGTTGCTCATAAACTTTTAATACGGCTTGATATGTGTCTTCTAAATGAAATGACGGTGTCTTAGGATAAATAGGCATCACCACTTCATACAAAGTACTTAAGGCAAGCTTATCCATAAATCGCCAATGGAATGCTGATGGCTGAAATATGTTATACCCACCATGAATATATAATATTTTTTTCTCGTGACTATGTCTAAATCTAAATCTAAATAATTGCATATCACCTAGAGCATCTTTATCTAAATCTGATTTAACATTAAGCGTTTCAGGTTTTTTATGCTTTTTTGCATTTACACTTTCTCTTTTAGTTAAAAATTTTTCAAAATGCTGTTCATCCTTAAACAGTATTGATCTTTGTGGTAATAAATATTTGTTAATAAATTTCGTTGCTAACTTTGATTTCATCTATTATCAATCCTATCTAAGTAATATTAAGTAGCCCCTTATGATTAACGGTAACATGTAATTCTTTAAATATGATGAGGAAATGTATATCATGACAATTAGAAACTCGTATAATATAATGAGAATAATAAAAAGATCACTAGTTTGAAAACCACATTCGTACTTTATTTAAAATAAATCACTTGTTACATATTATAACAAATTCATTTTAAATATTCTAAAATAATTCAATAGTGACCACTTGTTAGAAAGGAGCATGTTATGTCTCAAAAACAACACCTCAGGGATTTCGAACATACTTTGACACATGAACCCTTGCATAGAGTTATGTCACGAGGAAAGAAGAAAAGATCATGGATTAGTTTAATTATCCAATTTATCGTACTGATATTAGTGACCATTTCCGTTTACAGTATGTTTAAAGATCCTATCTTTAAATTAGTCTTTGTCGATAAAACGATTAACTTTCACCAATTGACGGATTTCCAAAATACTATGAATGATATTGGCAATTTGAACTTAAACATTCAAAATATCGATAATCTCCAACAAGTCATTGACCAATTAATTATTGTATTTTACGCCTTCTTTATTGCAGGTATTATCAGTATTATTTTAACTATTTTGACAATGCTATTTAATAGAACTGCATTAAAGATTTTAAACTTTTTCATTATAGCAATCATGTTCGTCATCACATTCGGTTTTTCTTATTTAATAAACAATATTGCAAACAGAATCGCTGATAAAATAAATGAATTTTCATTATCTGTTAAACCTGATCAGATTGTTACACAATCCAATGCGATTCACAATGCATTTATTTTATTAATTTGTGCCCTGGCACTGTTGTTTATTAGTTTGTTCTTTAGAAACCGTAGCGTACATTAATTTGAAATATGTGTTTATTTAAATGAATACAAAAAAAGACCCAAGTGCTAATTATCGCACTTGGGCTTTTTTATGCTATCGTTATTTTTCTTTAGAAATATAATGTTCTTTTCCTTTGAGGAAGATACTGAGAATAAATGCTAAACCACTTAATCCAGTAGCAACGATAAATGCACTATTAACACCATTGATAGAAGCAAGTTTTTGTACAAATTGTAGAATTTGTTGTGTGGCCATTTGTTCGCCACCCATTGCCTGAGCCATTTCTTGTAGTCTATCTTTAATAAATGGACTCGTTTTATCTAAATCTTGTGCATATGTTGCAGCGTGCTTTGTAGTTTGGGTAGACATCACTGTAACTAATAATGCTGTACCGATTGAACCTGCAAGTTGTCTTAACGTATTAGATAACGCATTGCCATGAGGGATTAAACGTTGAGGTAATGCGTTCATACCTGCAGTCATTATTGGCATCATAATAAAACTCATACCAAATGAACGAATAATATAAATTAACATTAAATGTCCATATGTGGTATTCATATTTAACTTCGTTAATTCCCATGTCGCAAAGGTCATAATACCTGTACCGATTAAAGCTAATGGTTTGATACCAATCTTATCTAATAAACGACCTGCAATCGGACCCATTACACCCATGATTAATGCACCTGGAAGCAGTAGAAGTCCTGATTGAATTGCCGTAAATCCTCTCATATTTTGTAAATATAGTGGCAATAAGATCATACCACCGAATAAACTCATCGTTACAATCATATTGATGACTGTCGTAAGTGTGAAGCCTGAGTATTTTAACACTTCCATATTTAACATTGGTACACGCATTGTCATTTCACGTACAACAAATAAGACTATGAAGATGATACCAATGATAAGTGAAATAAGAACAATTGGTGATGTCCACGTATTATTCCCCGCTTCACTAAATCCATATAACAGTGCACCAAAACCAATGGTACTACAAATAATTCCAGGAATATCAGCTTTAGGATTTGAAGTAACTTGGTATACTTTGAACCATACATAAGAAATGAGTAACGAAACTAATCCAATAATAAACATACCGTAGAACATCACGTTCCAGTGGTAATTTTCAACGATATAACCTGATAACGTCGGGCCAATTGCGGGGGCTAAAATCATCGCAATACCGAGTGTACCCATAGCAGCACCACGTTTTTCAGGTGGGAATATCGTCATAAACACGTTTGTTCCTAATGGCATTAAGACGCCGGCACCGATCGCTTGTAACACACGACCAGCCATCATCATTGTAAATGAACCGGATAAACCACAGACGAGAGAACCTAACGTGAATAAAGACATTGAAACTAAGAATAATTTTCTATAAGAATACTTATTAAACAAGAATGCACTGACCGGGATTAAGATTCCGTTCACTAGCATGAAACCTGTCATCAACCATTGACCTGTATTAGAAGAAATATTGAAGTCAGTGTTTATTTTTGGTAAGGCAACGTTTAATAGCGTTTGGTTTAAAATCGCAATAAACATACCAAATATCATTGCTATTAATATTTTAGTTTGAGATGTCCCTTTACCAAACATAAATGAACTATGTTTATTTTTAAGCTTCTCGTTTACAATTGCTTCATCTGATTGAGGATTGATTTTTTCATGATCTTTATCTTCAGTATTACTATCGTTTACTTCTTGAGTTGTGTCGTTTTTACTTTGTGTTGATTGTGTATCGTTGTGACGTGCATTGCTTTCAACATCTTCAGATTGTTTTTCTTGATCTCGCACATTAAATTTAGATTGATAACTTTCATTTGAAGTATTGTGATTAGATGTTGATTGTTCCATCGTTTGTTTTGATTTCTTTTTTCTTCCTTTAACAAAGAATAAGTTAATCAAACCAACTAGAATGAGCGCTATAATTACGTAAATCACTATGAAGGCCGCTGACATTTAAAGACCCCCCTTAATTTTTATGAATTTTAACTTCAGCGTTCATTCCTGGAACAACATTTTCAGATGGTTTAGAATCAAGTGAAATCTTAACTGGAATCACTTGTGAAACTTTTGTATAATTGCCATCGCTATTAGATGAAGGCATTAATGAGAAACTAGAAGCTGTTGCTTTTCCAACGCTTTCTACTGTACCTTTAATGTTTGAATCTTCACCATCTAATTTGATATCTACATCTTTACCTTCTTCTACATCTTTAATATCTTTTTCATCAACATTTGCTGTGATGTAAGAATCATCTAAATTATACGCATATGCAATCGGTGTACCTGCTTGAGCCATAGATCCTTTTGTGCTATCCGTTTTCACGATTGTACCATCTTGTGGCATTTTAATATCCATATTTTGAGATTGGCCGTTATCACCTTTAGCTGCGATTTCAGCGACTTTGTCACCTTTATCTAATTTGTCATTTTCTTTAACATCTAAAGATTTGACCTCACCATTTGCTGGGGCAGAAATTTTGATTTGTTTGCCATCTACTTTGGCATTGTCAGTACTGACGAAACTTGTAGCTTGGTTATAAAAATGGAAACCAACTACGCCTATGATTACAAGAACTACAATGGTAATGATATTTATTAAAACCATTTTTTTCATTCCACTTACCTCCTATTTGCTTTTATAAGTCACCTTATTTATTATAAGAACGTAGATATGAAAAAAACACCAACACTTGCATCAAATGTGTTGACCTATCTAAAACATGACTGGTGAGGAGAATATATGAAATCAACCGCAAAACGTAAGATTATTCAAAATATGATTTTATTATTAAAGGAATATCCTTTTGAGGAAATAACAATAAAAATGTTATGTGCTTATAGTGGTGTAAACAGAACTACTTTTTATAAATATTTTGAAGATAAATACGACCTCATTTCAAAAATTCAAGCCCACCATTTACAAAAATATTTAAAATTATTAGATGCACTCAATAACAGTTTAAAAAACAAAACAAACAGGAATATCAAAGTATATAAATTTTTCAAAATATTATTAACGTACGTACGTCTACATTATACTTTCTTTCATGCAATCATTGTAGTTCATCCTAACCGTTCGTTAATTAAAGATTATATTAAAAATACGAAACAAGTATATCAACAAATGTTAAAAAACTATTCGTCGATAGAACATCAAAAACAAATGGTCACTTATATCGTCGGAGGTGAAATTGGAGTTATATACTTTTGGATTTACAAAGGTTGTCAAGAAACCCCTGAAGAGCTAGCAAAAATTTTGCTTGAGAATGTGCTAAGAGTAAGAAGACAATGACACAATTAAGATAGAAAAGCGACCAATCTACATTTGCTTAGATTGATCGCTTTTTACTATTTAAATATTACTTTTTCGGAATACAATATAATTTAAAGTTTGTAATACGATTAAACATATGCCTGCCACAATAATAATAACTACATATGGTATGATATTTTGTTCCCCCATTAAACCTACGAGTGATGAAGCAACTCCGCCAAGTAATGATTGTATTAATCCAAGTAAACTTGAGGCACTTCCATTACCGACAGTACTTTCATCCATAGCAATTGAAAAAGCCAACGTTGAAACACCCGTCACAGGAGCAACTAACAATATAAAACCTGCAATTAACACCACTATGGGTAAGTGCGCAGTAAGTGTAGTGACTACACAAACTACCCCTATAATTTGTATGGCAGTTAAAGTGCGTAATAAATATTGACGTTCGATATAATTGACTAACTTACCTGTAAGTTGACTTGAAATAATCAGGGTAATTCCTATCCCCGCAAACATATAACTGAATTGTTGTGCAGTCAAACTGTATACGCGTTGAGTAATAAAGGGTGAGGCAGAAATATAGCTAAATAGCATTACGAACGTAACGCCTTGAATCAGCATCGGTAATACAAAGTGGGCGCTTCGTAATAAAGTTAGAAAGTTTCTAAAAATTATCAGGATTTGAGGTGGTTCTCGATGTTCAGAAGTCAATGTTTCATTTACTTTAATTGTTGAGCCTACGAGCATCAATATGCCAAACACAGTTAATACGATAAAGACCATTCGCCAGTTAGCATATGTAATAATACCTCCTCCAATAGTGGGAGCAATGATTGGCGCAATGCCATTGACTAACATTAGTAATGCTAGAAACTGTGTTAACTGCTTCCCGCTATACAAATCGCTCGCAATCGCTCTAGAAATCACAGCACCTGCACCGCCACATAATCCTTGAACAAAACGCAAGGCTAACATAAATTCAATACTATTCGTGAAACATATTCCGATACTCGCTAATGTAAATAATCCCATTGCGAATATGAGTGGTTTCTTTCTTCCCAACGCATCAGATATCGGCCCTACGAATAGATTTCCTAACGCAAGTCCTATCAAGAACATCGAAACTGCCATCTGTGCATGTGTCGTTGTTGTATTAAAGTCACTTTGTATTTGAGGCAAACCTGGTAAAAACATATCTATAGACAGAGCACCAATTGCAGTTAAAGCACCTAATATAATTGTAAATAATGTTGATTGTTTATTGGTCGTTTCTTTTTCAGTCATTGAAGACCTCCTGTTCCAATCATCTATATTAAAATATAGTTTAACTATAAAAATGATATAAACTATTATAGCTTGAAAGTGCATAATATTGAACAATCCATATATTATTTATACTATTTAAATTTTAGAGAAAAAAGGCGTGGGACAGAAATCGAATTTTCTAAAAGAGATTTCGTGCTCCCTCTTAATAGACAAAAAATCTGAGACATTTATTTATGTCTCAGATTCAAACAATTAACTTTACTCATCGTATTTAACTAACTTTAAATCATTCGCTTTATTTGTACCTTCTAATTGATAGTCAGATTTTTCATATTCCCCGTTATCTTTCAATGATGTTGCTGTGACATAGAATTGTTTACCTTTTTTCACAACATCAGTAATCTGAGGCTGGTTGAGTTTTAACTTATCATCAGAATCGACCGACTTTTTAATCGATTTATATGAATCAGAGTCTTTCTTTAACAATGGAGATACTAAAGCAAATTCACCTTTATTATCCGCCTTATTGTGGGCTGACGTGAATTTTGTTAGAAACTTAGAGATTTTATCGCTAAAACTACTCGATTCCTTCTCTTTTTTCTTCACATACTTATTAATTTCATCATCATCAAACTCTACTGATACTTGGGTATCTTCTTTTAAGTTATCTGGGATGACTGTCGTCTTTGCAGATTTAAATGTTTTCTTTTTAGCTTTCCCTTCTGCTGAAACTGTTAGTGATTTTGTTTGTGGGAATGGACCTATAGATTGACCTTTTTTATAGTTAAATGTTTTATCGTTTATCTTAACCTTAACTGATTTCTTATCTATATTCTTCGCCCCGTTTAAATCTACATTGATATAAGCTTCATTAAAATCTTCGTTAACATTAACAGTGCCACTATCACTATCTCTAAAATCAAATTTCAACTGACCGATAAACTGACCATTAGACATTTTCTTTTTCGCATCCAATATATATTCACCTGGAATAAATTTACCTAATGATGTTTTTTGATTTTTTTCAGCAATAACTTTTTTCTGTTTACCATCTGACTTGAATAAATAAGTTGTTTTATATTTAGGTTTAACAACTGCTTCTTTTGTCGGAGCTGTAAAATTCATGTTATCGAAGAATAAGTAACGCGTTCCATTTTTAGTTATTTTTAAAACACTATCACCATTGTTAGCCAAAATATTTGAAGAAACTTTATTATCGCTCTCATTTAAATTTTTTATTTTACTTTTCACTTCTGTCGAAAATCGTTTTAGCCCAACTTCTTTCTTAATATACTTTATGTATTGAGCCGCTTCAGTATCGTCGACATTATTTTCTTTCGTACTCAATAACGTAGAAAGCTTTTGTGTATCATTATTTTCTACCGCATTAAGTAATATTTTTGACTGAGCATCTGGAGAATTAAAATTACGTAATAAAAAGAAGATGATAATCAGTAAAATAATAATAAAACCTGCTATACCCCAAGGGATGACCTTTTGCGCTTTCGTAAGTGTTGTCTTGTTGCCTGACTTTTCTTCAGACTTGTCATTGTTTTTATTAGTACGTTTACCATACAACTGGAATCCACAATGTGGGCATTGATGTTTGCTGTCTTCTACATCACGTTTACAATTAGGACATTGTCGCATCATTATCACCTCTTCTTTATATTCTTTACGTTAGTTTAAATGAATAGATACTCGACCTATATTAACGATTTCCTCATCCAAAATCAATGTCTCACCTTATTCGATTTATGCTACGAAGCCATGAAAGTGTATTTTATACTATCTCTATTATTATATCTGTTTTAATATGTGATTGATATACATATTTAGTCTAATTTAATTCAAAAACGCTGTGCGTTATTCTGCCATGTACTACTGTTTATTTCACATCATATGACTAGGAAGACATTGTTGAATACTTCACAAATATTAAAACCGATATATTCAGTTGCTTAATTCTGTTGATTCAACTACATTTAATATACAGATAAATAACTTGAGGTGAACCATGAATATCTTTACGCTTGTTTGTAGTTTAATTATAGGAATCTATTTAATTGGGCTGTTTTTTAACTTTAAAATTTTAACACATATCAATATCTATTTTAGTATGATTTCGCTCGGATACATCGTCATTCTCGTACATATCATAAATCAGACTTGGCCTATCGATTCCATTATACTCATTATTATCGGCTGTTTATTACTACTATTTAAACACAGAGTATTCTTTCGAAATAAACAGAGTTTACAATTTTTAAAGCGACTATTTCCAATTATTTATAAAATCGCTTTACTCACTTGCATTTTAGTATACATCTCTCAGCTACCCATCGTTAGTGCAATCGCTTTATGGCTCGCATCAATTGCACTCAGTGCATTATTTACCTTTATTATTTATGTATCAAATATCTCAAGTTATCAATATAAGCATATCAACGAAGATTATAAATATATACTAGTCCTTGGGGCTGGTATCTTTAATGAACAAGTCCCTCCTATGTTAGCAAATCGCTTAGATCAAGCATTAAATGTTTATAAATTAAATCCTCAATCACATTTCATAGTAAGCGGTGGCAAAGGAGAAGACGAACCTATATCAGAAGCATTAGCAATGCAACGTTATTTACATCAACAAGGTGTGCCAAACAATAGGATTATCATGGAAAACCAATCAACTAACACGTATGAAAATATTAAATTCACTAAAAGAATTATATCAGAAAGGGAAACAAAATCAGCTGATATTATATGTGTGACAAGTCAATTTCATATCATGCGCGCATTACGTTTAGGTCAAAAATTAAAGCTGAAATTCCATGGTTTAGGAAGTCATACGCCTTATCATTTTTTAGAATATGCAATGATACGTGACTTTTTAGCCCTTATGTTCCAATATAAACGGTTATTAACTGTGTATTTTGCTTTATTATTTTTTGCTACTGTTTATATAAAATGAATATTACCATTTTTCTATTAAAGTGCCTTATTGTGCTTTCTATATATACAAGCATGTACAGCACATAAATTTTTATATAGAATAAGACACTTTTTTACAATTCAATCAAAGTAAAAGGCAATTTCTATATTATTTCAATAGAAATTGCCTTTTTCAACCATTATAGTACTTAATAACTCGTTTATTTTGTTATTTATTTACGATTTTTCCATCATCTAATTCTATAACACGATCTGCAAACTCAAATAACCTTTGATCATGTGTGATCATCAACCCAATCATGTCTTTTTGTTGTACTTGTGATTTAATCATTTCAACGACCTCGGTAGCACGTTGGGCATCTAGACTCGCTGTAGGTTCATCTGCTAACACGATTTTAGGATTATTCATAAATGCGCGCATAATCGCAACACGTTGCTTCTCTCCTCCAGATAACATATGCGGAAAGACATCTAATCGATGTCCGAGTCCAATTTGTTTTAATAATTCGTCCGCTCTTTTAACTGCATCCCTTTTCGAGAGGCCTGCTTCAGTACCTATCACTGTTAATTGTGCTCTTACCTTTAGATAAGGGACAAGGTGTGAGGATTGGAAAATAAACCCTATTTCATTTAAGCGTAGATCAACTGCTTTGTTATCTTTTGAAAATAAAGGTTTGTCATCAAATATGATTTCTCCGCTATCTTGTGTTAACAATCCACCTAATATCGTTAATAATGTTGTTTTGCCTGAACCGGAAGCACCAGTCAGTATCACAAATTCACCTTTTTTAATTTCAAAGTCTATACCTTTTAATACTTGTGTTTTTGAATCACCTTGTCCATAGGATTTATTAATATTCTTTACTTCTAACGACATTATTCAGCCCCTCCAATAGCTTCTATAGGATCTACTTTAAATAATTTTATTAAAGATAATGTAGCACCAATCAATGCAACTACAATAAAGACCACTACGACGAGTGAGATATTCGCAATAGTTAAATGGAATGGCATTGAAACCGGCATAATAAGAGACAATAAACTAATTACTCCAACTGCAATAAGTACCGCTATCAATGTCGTAATTAATATTTGGGTAATTAATGCACTTAATAAATGCTTAGTTTTAATACCAATTGCTTTTAATATTCCAATTTCAGAAATTTTTTGTATCGTCATTACATAGAAAAATGCACTTAATACGATTGCAGAAATTACAAATAAGCTCGTAATCATCATATTGAGTGGTGCTTGTTCAGCTTTATAACTTGGAATTTCATTTGTAATGTCATCCTTACTAAATACTTTGATACCTTTTATATCATTCAATTTCTGTTGTTGCTTATGGTTTAGGTGTGATAATGGATAAACCATACTGCTATGTTTATTCAGATGATTAAACCCTTTATTAGATGCCATCACAATTGAACTGTGTGCATGCATTGTATCTTTTATCACACCAGAAACAGTTAAACGATTTCCTTTTGTCGTTTTAATCGTATCCCTTATTGCTATATTTTTAGCAGTTAACTTTTCATTGATAACAATCTCATTCTTTTTCTTTGGAAAATGGCCATCTATTAATTTCGGTTTCTTATTTTTAACCTTATTCGTCATGAGTACATCTTCTTCGTTTCCATCAACTTTTAATGTTTGAGGTGCAATTTTCAGAGGTTTTTGATTTATGATGTCTTCTATTTTCTTCTGTTGTGTTGGGTTTATTATAGATTTTTCGATTTTTGGTTGTTTCGTATCTTGCATCACATATTTTTCACTTTTCAAATTATCTAACATTGAAATATTTTCCCTAGCAAGACCTTGCGCTAATCCACTAATAAATAACACCATTACGCCTAATAATAATATAATTAACATGATTAACATAAATCGAAATTTATAGAATTTAATCTCTTGCCATGCTAATTTCATAATTTGGTCACTCCCTCTCAATAATGTATATATTAAGTCTATATCCTAGATATGAACTCAATATGAACTTTAATGAAATTTTTTAGGTTTATTGTTTTTTACATATACATCACGTAACATTGATATTAATAATTATTTTAAGGAGCCTATTCATATGACAACATGTCTTATTGTTGACGACGACGCTAAAATATTAGAATATGTTTCAACGCATTTAGAAAGAGAAGGTTTAAATACTGTAGTGCAAACGAGTGGGGAAAGTGCATTAGACTACCTTGAGACCCAACAAGTCGACATTGTAATTGTAGACATTATGATGAGTGGAATGAATGGTTTTGAGTTATGTCAAACTTTAAAGGAAGACTTTGAACTCCCAGTCATTATGCTCACAGCCAGAGATGCATTAAGCGACAAAGAACAAGCTTATATTACAGGAACTGATGATTACGTCACAAAACCTTTCGAAGTAAAGGAGCTTATATTTAGAATTAGAGCTGTTCTGAAAAGATATAATATTAATGCTAATAAAGAATTAAATATTGGAAACCTCACGTTAATCCAATCTTATTTAGAAATTCAAACGCACAATAAAACGATGAATTTACCAAATAAAGAGTTTCAATTATTCTTTTTACTGGCTTCTAACCCACATAAAGTTTTTAGTCGAGATGACATCATTGAAAAAATATGGGGTTTTGATTACGAAGGTGATGAACGTACTGTAGATGTCCATATTAAACGATTGCGCAAACGACTCGAAAAGCTAGAAGCCAACGTTACAATTCAAACAGTTCGCGGACTTGGCTATAAGGTAGATGCTCATGTTTAAATCACTCTATACGCGCTTAGCTATTTATCTCATCACCATGTTATTAGTCAGTGCTGTAGCAAGCTTTCTATGTACTAATATTATTTACCACCAATATTTAAAAGCAAATAACGATGCTAAAATTATGCGAACGTTAAAGGATTCTAGAACGTTCCACAGTGAAATGCCTCAAGAAGAGTCAAAGAACTTCTTTAAACATATAGGCGAAATGAACTATCAACTTATGACTGTAAATACTTCAGGAAAGAAAACATTTTATGGTGCTCATTTTAGAAAAGATAATATATCCAAACACCAGATTGATAAAGTATTAAACGGCCACGATTACCATGGTATTAAATCTTTGCCTTATAATCTTTTCATCACAGGCTTCTTTGAAAATACAACAAAGAATACTGTCGGTGTTACATTTAACACTAAAGAAGGTGAACTCGCGGTATTTATGCGACCTGATATAGGAAAGACCTTTAGCGAATTTAGAATCTTTCTTGCAATATTAATCGCGTTATTATTGATTTTTTCAATTATATTAACGATTTCAGCAACGTATTCGATTATCAAACCCATCCAACAACTAAAACAAGCAACACATCGATTGATGCAAGGAGATTTTACTACACCTATTAAACAAACACGTGAAGATGAACTTGGAACATTGCAATATCGATTTAATGATATGCGACTTTCTTTAAAGCAAGTCGATGATATGAGACAACACTTCGTTCAGAATGTTTCTCACGAAATTAAAACACCTTTAACACATATACATCATTTATTAGATCAATTACAAAGCTCTAAAGATCCTGTATTACGTGACTCATATATTAATGAAATTCACAGCGTAACGACACAACTCAGTGATTTAACGAAAGAACTCCTATTATTATCTGAAATCGACAATGGTACACATTTAAAATTCACAGACACTGTAGCATTAAATCAATTACTGAAAAAAATAGTTCGACATGAGCAATTTGCAGCAAATCAAAAAGACCTTATTATTATGTCTGACTTAAATGAAATAAATTATGATGGTAATGAAAGATTATTGTATCAAGCATTTCAAAACCTGATTACAAATGCGATTAAATATTCGGAAAGACATGGCACGATTGAAATTACTCTAAACCAAACTTCCACTGCTATTATTTGTACAATCACAGACGATGGTCTAGGCATGGATACTGAAACACAAGCACATTTATTCGAACGGTTCTATAAAGTAAATCATGAAAATGACAACAGCAACGGACTTGGCCTTGCAATTGCTAAAGCAATAATTGAATTACATGAAGGTACCATCCAGGTTGAAAGTCAAATTAGCCAAGGTACAACTTTCACCATTGAACTGCCCTCTAGCCACTCATGACAAACTTAAATATAAATTACTCGTATATTAATGAGCCATTACAACTTTATGTGCAATTGGACAGTAATTATGCGCTGGCTCCCAAGGGAAAAATGTCTATCTACAAAATGAAGTAGCGCCTTGAAAATTTTTGCATAAAAAAACTGCCCACAAAGTTATAAGCTTTGTCGACAGTCAAACAGTGAAGACCTTCAGTCTTCACTGTTTTTTTATAATAAAAATCAAATGCATTAATCGATTTTTAAGTTGTTTTTAACTTCTTGATTAATTTGAGTATATAACGCTTCGTTATCAGAAAGTTTCATACCAAATGAAGGTACTAATTCTTTTATTTTCTCTTCCCATTGAGGGAATTCATCTTTATAACAACGCTTCAATAAATCTAACATAATATCAACTGCTGTTGATGCACCAGGTGAAGCACCTAATAATGCTGATAATGAACCATCTTCAGAAGTGATGACTTCAGTACCAAATTGTAAAGTACCTTTACCTTTATCAGTATCTTTAATAACTTGGACACGTTGACCCGCAACGACAATTTCCCAGTTTTCACTTTTAGCATTTGGTACAAATTGTCTTAAGTCATCCATTCTTTCTTCACTAGATAACATTAATTGTGAAATTAAATATTGCGTTAATTTCATTTCTTTTGCACCTGCTGCTAACATTGTTAGTAAATTATTTGGTTTAACAGAATTAATTAAATCCATATTAGAACCTGTTTTTAAGAATTTAGGTGAAAAGCCAGCGAACGGTCCAAATAATAATGTTCTCTCACCATCAATATAACGTGTATCTAAATGAGGAACTGACATTGGTGGCGCACCCACTGGAGCTTTACCATACACTTTTGCAAGATGTTTTTCAGTAATAGATGGTTCTCTACAAACTAAGAATAAACCACTTACAGGGAAACCGCCGATATGTTTAGATTCTTTAATACCTGTCTTTTGTAATAAACGTAAGCTCGCACCACCTGCACCGATGAATACGAAATTACTCTCTACGAAATATTCATCACCTGAGTCTAAGTCTTTAATTTTAACTTCCCAAGTGCCATCTTTTTGTTTTTTCAAGTCTTGAACTTCTTGGCCATAGTTAAGCTCTGCATTTTTCGCTTCAAGATTGCTCAATAATTTCTTAGTCAATTCACCGAAGTTTACGTCAGTACCTGTCTTATCATATGTAATTGCCATAGGAATATGAGAAGTACGACCTTCCATAATTAAAGGAGTCCACTCTTTAATTTTTTCTTTATCATCAGTGATAACCATATTTTTAAAAAGGATGTTTTGGCTTAAACGATCAACACGACGTTTTAAGAAATCTACATTTTGCACACCTTGTACAAAGCTCATATGTGGCACTGGTTTTATAAATGATTCTGGATTCTTTAATTGACCTTGCTTAACTAAATAACTCCAAAATTGTTTTGATACTTGGAACTGTTCATTAATTTTAATTGCTTTTTCAATATCAATTGAACCGTCTTTATCCTCTTTAGTATAGTTCAACTCACATAAAGCTGAGTGTCCAGTCCCAGCATTGTTCCATGCGTTTGAACTTTCTTTAGCAGGTTCAGACAATCTTTCAAATAATTTAATTTCTTTCTCTGGTGTTAATTCTTTTAATAATGTTCCTAGCGTTGCGCTCATAATACCGCCACCAATTAAGATGACATCTGTTTTGCTATGTTGTGTAGTCATAACAAATACAGTCCCCCTTCTGATATGTTTATAGAAATAATTACTTCATCTGATTACTGTTACATCTAATTTGATAAAGCGTTTTCTAAAGTTTAAAAAATAAAAAGTCAGTTATTATTAATGATATTTTTTAGAATCATACAAACACTAGACAAATATCTATACTTTCTTAATTATATACCTTATTATCTTCTGAAAAAAGGGATTTCAGAAATTCTACACAAATTTTGTTGAAATGACAAAAATTAAAATGTTTGAAATACATTTTTTTGGAAAAAGTATCGTTATAAACATGATTAAATAATTACATTTCACATATAATTTATTATGATAGGTGAATTTATTTCAATACATGCTATAATTATCAATAATTTCGAATTCAAACTTATGGGAGGTCCCCAAATGAAGTCAATCACATTTTTTATGCATAACGTCTATGCTATAGGAGGAACAGTAAAGGCGATATCACAACTTGCAAATACGCTTGCAGAAAAAGGTCATCATGTAGAAATTATTTCTGTATTTAAAGCCCAATCTTCACCATACTTTGAACTCCACCCATCTATCATAGTTAAACCATTAATCGATTATCGACCTCACCCTAAGAATTTAATCAGTATTTTCTTTAACCGTATCAGGCGATATACTTCTATGAACCAACCTAAGAAAATTTCTCAATTCGAACCAGGAATAAACCAATTTTCTCGTTACGTTGAACGTAAAATGATTAAAGCCCTGAACAATATTTCTACTGACGTCATTGTGGGTACTCGAGCAAGTTTCAATATTTTAATAGGAAATCATGTGGCTTCGCATATTGAAAAAATCGGGATGGAACATATGAATTTCTCTGCCCATCCCAAATCGTACCAACACGAAATCATTCAAGCGTACGAACGTTTAGATAAAATTACTACACTTACTTCTATAGATCGACGTGTTTATCAAAGACATCTTTCTCGTCCGGTTTACGTAATCCCAAATATTTTGTCAGAACCACGCTTATCTTTATCAAAGTCTAAGCTCATTACTGCCGCAGGACGGTTAGAATATGAAAAAGGTTTCGACTTACTCATACAAAGTCTTATACCAATTAAACAACATCTCAACCAGTTTAACTATATCGTAGAAATCTTTGGCGAAGGACAAGAAAAGGATAAATTACAACGTTTAATCGACGAAAATGGCCTCCAAGAAATCGTCCGACTAAAAGGGCAAACACAACAGCTTAATGAACAATTAGCAAAAAGTGAAATCACTGTCATCCCTTCTCGTAATGAAGGATTTGGCATGGTCATTTTAGAAGCAATGAATCAAGGTAGCATTATTGTAAGTTTTGATGGAAATGTTGGCCCTGATTCCATCATTGAAAATAATATTAACGGTTATTTAATCGGACACGGCGATATAAAGGCACTATCAAGATTATTACTTAGATTAATAAACCAAGAACTGAAAGAACATGTACTCATTGAAAATGGTTATAAAACTGTTGAACAATATTCTCCAGATAAAGTCTATGAAAGTTTCATTTCAATGTTAAATAGCTAAAGTATGCCACCATATCAAGTCCTCAATTTTCAGGCAAAACTATGACACATACAGTAAAACCACTAAGTTTCCTCAAACATTAAAGGAATTTAGTGGCTTTTGTTATTAAAATGCTAATTTTATTTTAGAGCATTTACATAATTAAATTTAAAACAAATGTCCATATACAAATAAATACAAGTAAACCAATACTATAATGTAATGTCATTTTTAAAAGTTCTGATTCTTTCCCTACTTGTTTAACAGAGGCTGTGGCAATTGCAATTGATTGAGGTGATATCAGTTTAGCAGCCACCCCACCAACTGTATTGGCCGATACGAATAATGCCCCATTCGCGCCAATGTTATTAGATACAGCGGCTTGTATCGGAGCAAAGAGTGAATTATTATTCACTACTGATCCTGTCATAAATACTCCGATCCATCCTAATATAGGTGAAAGTAACGGAAATACGTTACCTGTCTTTGAAATACTATTTCCTAATGCAGTACTTAAACCTGCATAGGTCATTAATTTCGAAATCACTAATATAAAACAAATCGTAATAATTGAAAGCCATAACTCCAAGAATGTTTCTTTTAATAATTGTAACAGTGAGCTGAATTTAACACTTTTAGACATGACAAAAGTTATCAACACTACAATAAGGATGGCTGTTCCTGTTTGGCCAATGAAATTGAAAGGAAGTGTTATTGCCTTTTGTGCTACATCACTATATGTTCCAGGAATTTCTATTTGTGTTGCTAGAAAAGCTAAATGTCCACCTGGTTCATATAGTTTCTTAAATTGAGGTGCGCTCCATATCATTACTACAATTGTTAAAATAATAAACGGACTCCATGCGTAAATTAATGTCTTAATATTATGTTTGTCAGGTGTTTCAATTTTTTTATCGTTATTTACTCTAAAAATATTTTTAGGTTGGAACTTTCTAGAAAATAAAGCTAAAGCTAGCATGGCAAGTAAAGGAGGGATAATGTCAGCTAATTCAGGCCCAATAAACATTGCGATGAGACCTTGCCCTATAGTGAATGTCACACCTACGACTAATATTGCAGGTAATGTTTCTTTAATACCTTTAAAACCATCAACGATCCATACTAATAAAAACGGAATAAACATGTTAATTATCGCTAAGGTGAACACAGATGTTTGGGAAACGGCAGAACTCGAAACGTCACCATGTAAATTCAACGAATCAACAACTTGAATTGGGATACCAATCGCACCATAAGCACCTGCAGAAGCATTTGCAATCAAACACAACATAGAGGCTTTTAATGGCCCGAAACCTAATTGTGTAAGTAGTAGTGCACAAATAGCAATAGGAACACCAAAGCCTGCTGCGCCTTCTAAAAAGCCATTAAATGCGAAAGCAATTAAGAGTAATTGAATACGTTGGTCTTGAGAAATACTAGAAATACTATCTTGAATGACTTTAAACTGGCCTGTTTTATTCGTTAGCTTATACAATAATACAGCCATCATTACTATATAACCGATAGGTAAAATACCTTGATAGAAACCTTCTATAGCTGCGCCAGAAGCTATATTTACTGGTAGCTTAAAGAAAAATAACACAATTACTAAAGTAACAATAACGGTTGTAATAGATGCATATATACCTTTCATCTTAAACACGGTTAAACACAACAGGAATAATATAATTGGTATAGCAGCAATGAGACTTGAGAGCCATACATTATTAAAGGGGTTAAAACTTTCAACAAACATTTTGATTCACTTCTTCTTTCATCTATATTTTTTATCACTAAAATCCTCACATTTAATTTGTGAATCATTTCACAATTAAAGTATAACACCTTTTCCAGCAAATACAACTCCATTTTTACGATCTTCAAAATTTTAGTGCATAAATATTAAATCACCTTATATAAATATTTATTTAATAGCACTGTGTGTCTTTAAACTCATAAGAACAACGTGATAGAATAGTATTTATAAATATAAACTAGAGGGATATAAATGATTAAACAATTAACAATTCAAAAATGGTCTGAGTTAGATGCACGATTAACAGATGCAACAGCTGAAGGCTATACACATTTCATAGTCACAGATGAGAGAATTAATCTATATCAAGAGCAATTAGACGCTGTCGAACTCCACCCTTGTACAATTGTTGTCGATTATACCATTGACCAACACTATTTAAATGATTGTCGTTACTTCGGAAAGAGGCAAATCACATTCGATGACTGGATAGAAAATATCAACCATTATCCAAATGTTATTTTCCATATTGAGACCATACAACATATGATTAATCATCATTACGTCAATGCACTATTTGATTTGGTTGTCTTATCCTTATTACAAGAAGACATTGTTACAGATAGTCATGTTGTTTTTGATTTCAAAGAAACATTTTCAACAAGCCCAAATGTTTGGGAAAGCGTTAAACAATTACAACCATTAAATACAACAGCATTTAATTTAAATAAATTGGCTTATCAACATCATCATTCAATTCCATTTAAAGCCAAAGATACTTTAGCTCCAGAACAATTGCGCACCACAGATAAAATGTTGAAAAATTCAGGATTTAAATTACCGCATTGGCTATACAATACCATTGAGAAAAAGGCATTAAAGAAACACAAACAAATGAGTTATATTTATCGCAAAGACAAATCAAAACTTCAAGATCATATTGTATTTTTAGGTTTTGATTATCAATTCAGAGGTAATTCACGCTATTTATTTAACCATTTTGCTAAGCATTTCTCTAAATTACCTATTTACTTTATAACGAAAGATGTCAATGGACCAAACTTTATTAAACCTGACGATCATAAAGCAAAAGAACTCATAGAAACAGCACGTGTCGTTATTCTTGAAAGCTACATACCTGATGATTTAAAACCAAATGGCACAATTATACAATTATGGCATGGAACACCGATTAAAAAGTTATTTTTAGATAGTCGTGAGCCACATCAAAATCAAAATATTTATAACTATAGAGCTAGAAAATATAATAAATGGATACAACAAGACTATTTAGTTGTTGATAATGATGCAATTATCGATACGTTTAAGTCTGCTTTCCCACAGCAACACACGAAAGTTTTAAGTGCAGGTTATCCTAGAGTCAGATATTTATTAGATAAACAACATGACCTACCTTATCAAAACTTCATTAAAAAAGAATTACGATTAAATCATGACAAACCAACACTACTTTATGCTCCTACGTGGAAAACGAAAGCAGAAGCAGAAGATTTGCTACCAATTAGTGATGGTTTATTAAATAAATATAATGTTATTTATAAAGCACACAATGAAGACCGCAATGCGTTCAAACCAGATAATGCAATTATTGCGCCTGATCATATAGAAACTCAAGATTTAATTTTAGTTTCTGATGTAGTACTGACAGATTATTCATCTATTATTTATGATGCGATTACAGTAGACAAAATTGTATGTCAATATACACCAAACCATGAGCGATATGTCTCAGAACGTGGGGTCTATGAGGATGTAATGGATGATTTAGCGACTGTACGTTATAGCGACTCAAAAGCTTTATTAAATGATTTAATCAGTCATCAAATGAAACAAATCAAGTCAAGCCAATTTGTGAATGATGATAATCATGCATTTGAGACTTTATCACACATCATACAAAAGTCTTTTAAAAACAAATAACCTAATGATCTTATCGAGAACATAAAGAAGCTGGACAACCTTTCAAAATTGAAAGTGTTGCCCAGCTATTTTTCTATTTAATTAGCTACTTATCGTTGGTAAGCAGAATCAACAATTCTTACGATGCCTTGTTGATCTACTGTAGCAACTGTATAAGTGCCTGGTTTAGCCTGGTTTTGGAAACTAAAGACATAACTATAATTTCCATGACTACCTCTTAAACTGTAGTCATTATATGTGTGTTGTTGGCCAGTTGCAGCTTTAACTTGAGCTGAAGCGTTATTAAGTGAGTTCTGGAAGTTTGGTAAATGTCTTAAAGCATCTTGTGAATTAACATTACCGTTAGAAACGCTTTCTGAAACAGCTGCTGCTCTTTGACCTTGATAAGGTGGGACATAACGTGTAGTTTGTCCGTTTGAAGCAGTATTATTATTAGCACTGCTATTATTTACATTGTTAGCGTTCGCATTACTGTTTGACGCATTGTTAGAAGCTCCATTAGAAGCACTTGAACCTGCTGACGCAGCGCCACTATTTGACGAACTACTATTGCTGTCAGAGTCGCTATCACTTGAATTGCTACTATCTGACGAGTCACTATCTGATGAAGAACCGCTGTCTTTTGATGATGAGCTATCTGAACTCTTATCTGAGCTTTTGTCATCACTAGATGAAGAAGAACTATCGTTGTCCTTCTTGCTATCTTTACTTGATGACGATTCTTCTGTTTTATCTTTTGAACTATCGTCCTTTTTGTTGCCGCCTTCATCACTACCATTTGAACAAGCTGCTAGGGCTAAAGATAGTGTTAGAAAGCCTGCTAGAAATTTCTTCATAATAGAAAGGCCTCCTTATTGTCTAACACTTATATTATTATTGAGAGCTGTCACTTGAAGATGAAGAAGAACCACTATCTGAGCTAGAACCGCCTGAAGTAGAACCACTATCTTCTGATGATGAGCTACCTGAGTCACTACTTGAGCCTGAGTCTTCTGATGATGAGCTACCTGAGTCACTGCTTGATCCAGAATCTTGTGATGATGAAGAACCACTATCTGAGCTTGAACCACTATCTTCTGAAGATGAAGAACCGCTGTCTGAACTTGAACCACTATCTTCTGAAGATGAAGAACTGCTGTCTGAGCTTGAACCACTATCTTCTGATGAAGAAGAACCGCTATCTGATGAAGATCCACTATCTTTTGAAGATGAGCTATCTGATGAAGAACCGCTGTCTTCTGATGATGAGCTATCTGATGAAGAACCTTTGTCTTCTTTGCTCTTAGAATCTTTTGATTTTTCTTCTGTTTTATCTTTTGAGCTATCGTCTTTCTTACCACCGTCGTCACTATTTGAACAAGCTGCTAATGCTAATGATACTGTTAAGAATCCTGCTAAAAACTTTTTCATGATTAATTCCTCCTAGAATTTTTTACTTTTTAATAATTTTAATTTTCAATAACTAACTTACTTTTCTTAATGGATTATGATTCGCTGCTTGATGAACCGCTGTCGCTTGAGCTGCCTGAGTCACTGCTTGAGCCTGAATCTTGTGAAGATGAGCTGCCTGAGTCACTGCTTGATCCAGAATCTTGTGATGATGAGCTACCTGAGTCACTGCTTGAGCCTGAGTCTTCTGAAGATGAGCTACCTGAATCACTGCTTGAGCCTGAGTCTTCTGATGATGAGCTACCTGAGTCACTGCTTGAGCCTGAATCTTCTGATGAAGAACTACCTGAATCACTGCTTGAGCCTGAGTCTTCTGATGATGAGCTACCTGAATCACTGCTTGAGCCTGAGTCTTTTGATGATGAGCTATCAGAGCTAGAGCCGCTGTCTGAACTGCTGCTGCTATCCTCACTTGAACCTTTATCAGAGCTATCATTACTTTCCTTATCTTTTGATTTTTGTTCAGTTTTATCCTTTGAGCTGTCGTCTTTACTACTACCGCTATCACCACTACCGCCTGAGCAAGCTGCTAACGCTAATGATAGTGTTAAGAAACCGGCTAATAGTTTTCTCATAAAAGAAAATACCTCCTTGAATTTTAATAATCACTGTCCTCTTGAAATTACTTTTAAATGAAATAATCGCAAGAGCATCAATGAGAATTAGTACGTTATACACGTTCAATAAAATCATAAACATTAAATATCTAAACTTTTTTGCATTTAAATAAAAAAGTTACACTATATCAAAGTACTAAATTATTTATTTACATTCATTTAATAAAAAGGGTGTTGTCGTAATATATGTAATAAAAATTTACATTATACAACGAGATTATTTTCCACCAATTTACTTGTATTCAAATGTATATCAATTAAGATTTTACACCTCAGTAATCATTACCTAAGTTACTTAACAGTAGAATTAACTGAAAGTAGAAAGATATATGTATTAAATTAGTAAAAGTTTCGCAAACAATATATGTGGTTTTTATGAAAAATTTAAATTGAAAATGTGAATTTAAAACAAATCATAAGTAAAGCGCTTTCTTACTCTTCACAGGTTTGAGCCTTATTGTGTTAAGCTAAAATTAATGATAAAGTTGGTAGTGTTTTTTAAATATAGATAAAAAAAACGTATGTAAGGAAGTGAGTACTAAAATGACTGAAACATTTAATGCGTTTGTCGTCGATGAAAAAGATGGTAACGTAACCAATGAATTTAAAAAACTAACCTTTGATGATCTTCCTGAAGGTGAAGTTCTTATTAAAGTTAAATATTCAGGTATTAACTATAAAGATGCGTTAGCCACAAGAGCCAATACTAAAATTGTACAATCATATCCAATGGTTCCAGGTATTGATATAGCTGGTGTCGTTGAAAGTTCTGACACGAATACCTTTGATAAAGGGGACGAAGTCGTTGTTACAGGTTATGAACTTGGTACAAATCACTATGGTGGCTTTAGTGAATATGCACGTGTAAAAGAAGAATGGATCGTTCCGCTTCCAAAAGATTTAACATTAGAAGAAGCTATGATTTATGGTACAGCAGGATATACAGCCGGCTTAGCTATTGAAAGACTTGAACATAATGGACTTTCAGTTGAAAAAGATGATGTGCTTGTTCGCGGCGCAACGGGTGGCGTAGGTACATTAGCTACTATGATGTTAGATTCTATTGGTTACGATGTTATTGCGAGCACTGGTAAACAAGGCGTTGAAGACCGCTTAAAAACATTGGGAGCTAAAGAAGTCATATCACGTATTAAAGAAAGTGATTCAAAACCATTAGGCAAGAGACAATGGCAAGCAGTAATTGACCCTATTGGTGGCGAAAGTTTATCACAAATAATTAAACAACTCGATTATGAAGGTAGCGTTGCAGTTATCGGAATGACAGGTGGCACGCAATTTGAAACTTCAGTGTTCCCATTTATACTTAGAGGTGCAAATGTTATAGGTATTGACTCAGTATATACAGCGATGAACCGTCGTAAACATATATGGAGACGTTTATCCCGTGATTTAAAACCAGATAAATTACATGACATTAAACAAATTGTAGAATTCAAAGACATAGAACAATACATTAATGAAGTTTTAGAACATAATAACTCCGGTCGTATTGTAATCAAATTTGAAGATTAAGTAGATAAACATAGGACGTAGAGCAAATACTCTACGTCCTATGTTTTATTTTATCTATTTATAATGTAAATACATGCCTGTTGATTTCGGTTCTGTAGAAATGAAACCAAATTGTTTATACAAAGTATCAGCAGGATAATCTGCTATCAAACTGACATATGTGCCTGATACCGCTACAGTTTCTATATACTCCATAATGTGTTGCATAATTGCTTTTCCATGACCCATACCTTGATAATGAGGATCTACAGCAATATCAATGATTTGAAAAGCAGTTCCACCATCTCCTATTACTCTTCCCATACCGATTAGTTTATCGTCTTCATATAAAGTGACATCAAAGCAAGCATTACCCAATCCGTTCTTTGCTGCCGTTTCTGATTTTTCACTTAAGCCCGCGATCTTTCTTAAATGACAATATTCTGCTACATTCGGAGCAGAAAACTTTATTTCAGCCATTTTTTTCACACTCCTTAACCTCATTAATTCAACTATTTCTCTGCCAGACTATGTTTTACATTCCATTATAGATATTTTTTCATAATAACTTCATTGGATGCTTTAAATACTTCGTTATGACTTGATACGTATCCTTCAGCATTTGCTTCTGGCTCAACATATCGTTTAGCTAAATTGGCCGCATTCGCTGCATCGCTAAATGCACTCGTAATCAAATGTGTTTTCGCCTCATGGTATATGATGTCACCACATGCAAAGAGACCTTCAACACTTGTTGATGTATTGCCAAAGCCTTTAATATTATACTCATTCATCATATCAACACGTGTGGTGGATTGTTCAAGTAATGCATTTTCGATATCAAACCCATGGCTGATAATGACTTCATCAAAGTGATACATCTCTTTATCTTTCGTATCAATATGCTCTAGCACAACTTGGTCTATTTTAGTTTGGGTAGTATCTCCAATTAATTGATAAATATGCGTGTTTGGCATCTGTTTGACGTTTAAATTCCTTAATATATCTTTCATTGCTTCGTAACCTTTAATTTCATCACGCCGATAAATTAAAGTAACACTGTTTGCAATACCATTTAAGTCGTTTGCCCAATCGAGGGCTGAATTTCCTGCACCAGAAATCAACACATCTTTATCTTTAAATTTTTTCAACGACTGAACGACGTAATTTAAGTTGGTCAATTTGTATCTTTCAGCATCTTTAATTTCTAATTGCTTCGGGTTAATGATACCACTACCAATCGCTACTATAACCGACTTTCCCTTATAGACATGCCCTTGCTCACTTTCCACTTCAAACTGTTGATCCCCGATCTTACGTATATCAACGACCCGTTCATTCAAATTAACTTCAGGTTTAAAGTGTAAACCTTGTGCGATTGTGTCCTCTATAACTTCATAACAGGGTTTCGGTGCTAAACCACCAATATCCCAAATAATTTTTTCAGGATAGATTTGCATCTTGCCTCCAAGTTTATCTTGAATATCGATAATGCGCGCTTTCATACCTCTTAAACCAGCATAAAAGCTAGCGTATAAACCAGCGGGTCCTCCGCCGATAATGATGACATCATCCATCGTCATCCCTCCAAACTTTCCAATCATCTCTTTATTTCATTATCCTATAATTGAAAATCATTATCAATATCAAAAACATAACTTTATAAACAAAAAGCACCTCAGTAATTAACCCATTTTCTAACAGGTTACATATATCAAAAAACCTCCATGAGCTAACTCATAAAGGTGTTTCCGAATGTTCAATTTATTCACGCGTGTTTTAAATATTTTAAGATTTAGGGTCTTTAACAATCGCATTTCTTAATAAAAAGAATAATAAAATAAAGCCAGCAGTAATAACTGTATGTCCTATTCCTGCGAACCCAGCAAATGTTTCGGGAACCTTATTGCCAATAACTTGGTAAGTTCCTTTTAAAAACATCATCGCGATTGTTGCTACTACTCCTATATTATATATAATAAAGAACCAATTAAATAAATAATAACTGCTTAATTTAAACACTTTATTTAAACCTAATAATACTAAGTGCATAAACATGCCTAGCATTAACGTGTGCGTATGTACTAAAGCTAATTGTGTATCACCATGAAAATGATGGGCCACTGTTAGCTCTCTATAATAAAATCCACTTAATAAACCGATTACTGTGTAAATCAAAAAAGCATACAATATCCTACGCATCAGCCTTCCTCCTCAATGTCATTATAAGACATACATTCATAAAATAAAGTGACAATTTAGTAAAGAGTGATCTTCTATAGCTTATTATTGTTCCAACACTTAAATAATTTATTTAAAAAGAGTCTGAGACAAAAATAGGTGGCTCAGACTCTTTATCAACTTGGCAGTAGATGTCTGAATTGAAAATGCGCTTAGAACAAGCTTTTTTCAATCCTAGTCATCCTTGCCGGGGTGGGACTACGAAATCTCTATTAGAAAATTCGATTTCTGTCCTCGCTCCCTAAAATTCAAATTTATCTATGAAGGAATTTCAGAACGTTTACCTTTATGTTTTTTCACAACGGAAGCTAATAATACTGAAATAATACCAAATATCATAAATCCAATAAACATCCACATCGTGCTATTCATCTCAATAGAGTGTCCCATATAAAGTATTTCTCTTAAATTATTTGCATAATGCACGAATGGGTTCCAATCTACAATATAATCTTGATAGAATTTCGGTAACATTTGTTTAGGTAACATGACCATTTGCATACTAAAGAACATGAGTAATATAAAGATTGGTATTGATACCATACCTATCCAACTCATCGTACCTAATATTAAACTTATAAATCCTAAGATTGCGAGTGAAACAAATACTGCCATTTTATTTATGTCATTAAAGTCAAAGCCGAGTACGCCAGACATAAAGTATACATAGCCAAACCCACCAATAAATGCAGTGACGATTGCTGCAACTATTTGAGCACCAGCAGCGATTAGACGTTGTGTTACACCTACATTATTTGCAGTTCTAAATGCATAGAATAATAATACAGAAGTTATAATTGAACCCATCCATACGGGCATAAACATTAAGAACGGTGCGTTACCGTTAGCTTGATGGTCTTTCACCTTATTCGTCTTATGGCTGTCTACTTTAACAGGATTTGTCAATGCATGAATATCTTTCGCATCTACTTTCACGTGTTGTTTATCTAAAGTAGAAAGTCCTTGTTTAGTTATTTGATTATTTACGTTTGTACCAATTTTTTCTAAAATTTGTGAGGCCATTTGTGTTGTTTGTAAATTACCGCCACCGTTAACAAACGTTTTTATATGTGCCTTTTTAACATTTATATTTTGAGCGCCACCTGATTTAGACATCTTTTGTTGCATTTGTTTCGCTTGTGCAGGTGGAATTTCACCTGATTTAACTTTATCTTGCATTTCTTGTTTTTTACTGTCCATGGCAACTTTTTGTGTTTTACTCATGGCATGTTTAGAAAAGTTCTTTTCTAACACTGCTACACCATAATATTTTTGATTTTCCAAACCTTTACGTGCATCTTTTTCGCTATCTACTGAAACCCATTTGACTTTATCAGAATCACTATCCTTTAACTTGTCTTCTAAGTTTTTTCCAATATCGACTTTTTTATCTTGAATTTTAGTACCTTTGTCATGATTAACTATCGCTATTTTTAAATCTTTCGGTTTTGGATTGAATGCCGGATAAAAAGCAACTGAAAAAATGACCATCAATAATAATAAAACGACGGGCGCAAACCAAAATAATTTACTTTTAAAAATATTCACTTTGTATACCTCCTTTAAAATAATAAACAATGTGTTGAATATTTAATACATTGTCTATTATAATTAAATATATAAGACAAGCAATGACCAATTTCCCACATACTGTTCGTTAATCAACAAACTGTTGCAAATTGTCTATTTATGATTGGAGGTTACGTTATGGTTCAAGATCGACGCATTCGAAAAACGAAAGAAGCAATCCAGAACAACTTTTTAGAATTACTTAAAGAAAAAGACCTAGAAAAAATCACGATACAAGATATCGCAAATAAAGCAGATATAAATAGAGGGACATTTTACTTACATTATGAAGATAAATATTATTTACTATCCGAGATAGAAGATGAATATGTTCAAAGTTTGGCACGGAATGTGGATCTCAATGAGATAATTGATAACAGTGTAGATATTGAAACTTTTGCAGAGCGTTTTTTTGAAAATATCTTAAAAAAAATAGTAGCTTATATATATAAAAATATAGAATTTTACAAAGTGATTTTTACTTTAAATCGTACAAATCAATTGGAAGAAAAATTAGCTGCTTTAATGTATCAAAATATGGAAAAGCAACTTGCTCCTTCCAGGACCGTTTCTAATATACCTCTAGCATATTCCACAGTTACACTTACAGTGCAATGATTTCAATTATTAAGTATTGGGTTCTAGATGAAGATCGGATGCCTCCTGACGAACTCGTAAATCATATATTTAAAATTATCTTCAATGGACCGTTACGATTGATGGCAAATGAACAGGTGCAATAAAAATTATAAAGTTAAGTTGCTAACGACAACAAATTTCGCTAATATTAAAAAATACATTGTTAAGAAAGGAAATGTGTGGAATGATCAGGCCTTTTAAACATTCTGAAACGCATGAAGTGATTGAATGTCCTTTAGATAATCGTCCTACATGGATAAATGTGGTAGACCCCACTTTAGATGAAATTGAAACACTGATGACTTCATATGATATCCCGGAAGATTTTATTCGTGACCCCTTAGACTCAGAAGAAAGTGCACGTGTTGAATATGACGAAGATACAGGTTATTCACTTATCATCGTCGATTTTCCAATCGTTAATGACACAAATTTAAAAGTACTTTCTTTCATTACGATTCCATTAGGTATTATTATAGGAAATAAAAGAATTTTAACTGTGTGTAATGTAGAAAATGAATTTCTAAACAACTTTGCACGTCAAAATATTAATTTGCATTTCCATAGTCGTTTTGCTTTAAATATATTATTAACAATCGCCAATCACTATAATAGAAACCTTAGACTATTAAACAAAACAAGATTACGCATCGAACGTGATTTGAAAAATAATGTTACCAATAAGCAACTTTATAATTTAATGGAAGTTGAAAAAAGTTTAGTCTACTTCCTAGCTGCGTTGAAAGGAAACGACGTCATTATCAAAAAGTTATTTAGACTTCCAGCGATTAAGCGATTCGACGAAGATGAAGAATTACTCGAAGACTTAATCATCGAGAGTAACCAAGCTATAGAGACCACTCAGCTTTACACGGAAATACTTGAAAGTATTACAACTTCATATGCCTCTTTATTATCTAACGAAATGAATAATACGATGAAGACATTGACGTTGTTTACAGTATTTTTAACATTACCTACGATTGTATTTAGTTTCTTCGGTATGAATGTTCCATTACCAATTGATGATCATAGTTATACATCATGGGCAATTGTTATCATTATTTCTTTAGTATTAGTTACGGTTGTTGGCGCCTTCCTTTGGCGAAAACAGAAATTATGACTTCATTTTACTTAACACACAAAAAACCTGACGTGTTGAACTTATCGTTCAACACGTCAGGTTTTTTCTTATAACCATAGAAAGTTTTATTTTACTTCACGGTATTTCTTTTTAAAAGATAAACTGTATGTTACGCCAAAGGTAACAATAAATGTAATAACCATACCAATTCCATAATGTAACCATCCACTATGTGCCCCACTTATTGAAATAAATCCAGGCAGGCCTGCTGTTCCTAAAGCGATTGCTTTAACTTTAAATAACGCAACATACGCTGATCCTATTCCTGAACCGATAATCGCTCCTATGAATGGGTATTTTAACTTTAAATTCACACCAAACATTGCTGGTTCTGTAATTCCTAGTAATGAAGAAATACCTGCTGCAGATGCAACACCTTTTAACTTTTTATTATTTTTTACAATAACGAACGCAGCTATTGCTGCTGCACCTTGTGCAACGTTAGACATTGTTGCAATTGGGAAGATAAATGATCCGCCAGTTTTGGTACTGTCAGCTATCAATTGTGTTTCCACCGCAATAAAGCTATGATGCATACCTGTAATTACAATCGGAGCATAAAGTAAACCGAATATTAAACCACCAATTACGCCTCCGAACTCATATAACCATGTTAAACCATCTGATAACCAGTAACCTAAAGTTCTTGTTAAAGGTCCGACAAATAAAAATGTAACAAATGCTGTCGTTAATATAGTAACAAGTGGTGTAACTAAATTATCTAATACAGTCGGGACAACTTTACGTAATCCCTTCTCAATCGTAGCTAATATATAAGATGCCACTAACATTGGTAGTACTTGACCTTGATAACCGACTTGATTAATCTTCAGACCAAATAAATCCCAATGCGGGATGGATTTACCAGCTTCTAATGCCTTAGGGTAATCATATGCACTCATTAACTCAGGATGTACTAATATCATACCTAAAGCAGCTCCTAAGAATGGATTGCCTCCAAATCGTTTGGAAGCACTGAACCCTATCAAAATCGGTAATAGTGTGAATGGTGCATTCGCAAATATATTAATCATTTCTGCAAGACCTTTAAATTGGTCATGTACTTGAATTAATGATTGTTTATCATAAAATATACCAGGTGCAGTCAGAATATTATTAATCCCCATCAATAGACCACCAGCTACAATAGCCGGAATAATAGGTACAAAGATATCAGATAACATCTTTACAAACCTTTGGAAGGGGTTCATATTTTTATTGCCTTGTTCTTTCACTTCAGATGAAGTAGATGCTTCTTTACCTGTGATTTGCTCCATAGCAGCAAATACTTTATTCACAGTACCTGAACCGATTATAATTTGATATTGTCCCCCAGTTGAAAATGTCCCTTTGACGACATCCATCTCTGATAATTGTTTCTCTTGTACTTTACTTTCATCATTTAATACTAATCTTAGTCTTGTTGCACAATGTGCCATGGCATCGATATTTTCTTCTCCGCCAATCGCTTGAATGATATTTTCAGCAGATTTTTTATAATTCATAAATCAACCTCCCAGTTGTAGAACCGGTTCCAATTTTATTTATAATTATTGTAATCGTTTTCACTTTATAACGCAATAGCTACTATATATTAAGCCAATGTTTTTTACCATTTATCCAAGTACGTCGAGGTCATCTTTGGTAATTTGGTCACTGTAGCGTTTTATATGTTCAATAAAATAATCTTTCAATTTATTTATATTTTTCTCATTTGTTGGTACATCGCCTAGATGAACTTGCCACGCACGTGCTGGACACGCTGTATCTGAAAATTCTTTATGAAGTCGCACAGTTTCTCTTGTTATAGGAAGATTATATTTTTTTAGTAACAAAGCTGCTATCCAATAACTTGTTTCTTCATTTTCCATAAAGGCTTTATCTGATAAAACACCATTAATTAATGACTGACACCTTTCTATACCAATAAAATGTGCATTTGCAAATGGTTCACCGCAATGCCACTCTATATAGTTAGAAGGATGAAACCAATAACAACTTTCTTTATCTACATAAACACAGGCCCAACCTTTTTCTAATTCATCTTTATCAATACGGCGTTGCAACCATTGAATATAATCAACTGCTTTATTATTTTCTGCATCATCGTGCAAAACGACCCCGTGTATCTCAGGCTTTTTTTCTGTAATTTTCGCAGGTTGTTTATAATAATCGGAATATATGTGATGAAGCATACATTAATCTCCTTACTTAAATCGTATTTCAATGAAAATTTCGTTGATTTCAATTTTAACCAACGAATAATTAATGCTCAACTTCTTTGAACATTACTCCATCCCAAATAAAAATGCAGACGTTAATTAATAACGCCTGCACTTTCATAAATGTCAGAATTTATATTATTTAAATTGATTTCAAGTATGCTTTACCTTTTTCTTTATCATAAACCTTTTCCCATTTAGCAATAACAACAGTTGAAAGGGCGTTACCCATAACATTGACACAAGTTCTTACCATATCTAATAATCGGTCAATACCGATAATAAGTGCAAGACCTTCTGCAGGTAATCCCATTGAAGTTAATGTTGTAATTAATACTACGATAGATACACCAGGAACGCCGGCCATACCTTTAGATGCCACCATTAATGTCACCATCAATACGATTTGTTGACCAATCGACATATCTATACCATACATTTGTGCAACAAATAACGCTGCGATTGATTGATATAATGCTGACCCATCTAAGTTAAACGTATATCCTATTGGCACTACAAATGAAGTAATATCTTTTGGTGCACCAAATTGTTCCATTTTCTTCATTATAACCGGTAACACTGACTCTGAACTTGAAGTTGAAAATGCTAAAACTAATTCGTTTTTCAAAATCTTCATAATTGAGAATATGTTTACGCCACAAATCCACGCCACAATACCGAGTACAACAATTACGAAAAATACCATTGAACCAATAACCACTAACAATAATTTTAATAGTGGTAATAAAGCAGAAGCCCCGAATGTCATAATAGTTGTACAAATAAATGCGAACACACCAATTGGTGCTAATTTTAGGATTTTATTAATCATCCAAAATACTGCATCTAACGTACCACTTAAGACAGCTTTAACTGGTTCGCCTTTTTCGCCTACAGCCGATAAGGCGATACCAAAGAATACTGCAAAGAATATAATAGGCAATAACTCACCTTTAGTTAATGCTTCAAAAAAGTTGGTTGGTACAATATTTACAATAGTATCAATAAAATGATTACCATATGTAGATTCCTCTGCTGCTTTCGCTGAAGATTGATATGTTGATATATCACCTTTAGGCAATTTATCAGGATCTAATCCTGCTCCAGGTTTAAATAAATTTGCGAATATAATACCTAATCCGATTGCTATAGTTGTTATAATTTCAAAATACACAATTGTTTTCAGTCCATATCGACCTACTGTTTTTGACTCACCTACGTTTGAAATAGATAAAGCTAATGAACAGAACACAACTGGTATCACAATCATTTTGATTAAATTTAAGAATACATCGCCAAACGGTTTAATATAGTTGGCAAGTTCATCGTGACCATAAAGGAGTAACCCTACAATCACACCAAGGACCAATGCAATAATTACTTGCATCGGCAAGCTAATGTTCTTAATTTTTGTCATGCTATGTCTCCCCTTTTCTGACATTTCTCTATTATACCAAAATAATTTTTAGTTAGATATAACAAAATTGATGATACAGTGTATTTTGACAACTATATTATCAATATACCATTATATTTTATAAATAAGTAACATGTTTAATAGCTATGTTTTATTTCTTAAAAATCTAGTAAAATCAGTCATACGGTGTCAAATTACATTTTAAGATCCTTTTTCTATTGGAATAGTCTCAAATTTTCAAGCTATATTATTGTATTTTATATTTGAGTAAAATTAAGTATCTCAATTGCAAATATTTTACCTTAACAAATAAAAAGGATTGTTTCCTCTAACTTAGGAAACAATCCTTTTATTTAAGCTACGTAACGACACATAGCTCGTTTAATTTATATTGTAATCATCAATAGTTTGATTAAACTCATATTAATTATTTCATTTTGTATTTCTCATCAAACTTATTATGTTTGGCATCACGTACTTCTTTCTTAGTTTCTGAATCAAAGCCTTGAACGACTATACCTTTATAAGTACTAACTGGCTGTACATCATACACGACACCTTTGTCATCTTTAAATTTAATTTGTTTATAATACAATCCTTTTTTCGCACTATATAACGTTTTCTCTGATTTAACTTTATCAGTTAGATGTTCTTCCTTTAAATAATGATCTACAAGCTCAAGGTTTTTATGTCCTTGGTATGTTCTAAGACCTAAGAAAAAAGCAATTGCTAAAATTAACGAAATGACAAGCAATCCAAATACTTTTAAAAATGTCTTCATTGTTATACTCCTTCCATCAACAATTAAAACGTACTATATCATAAAAATAAATCATACATTTTATTGGAATCACCTAATTTAATTCATAACGGTAATAGTATGACTGAAAATATTACATTATTAAAGAGGAAAGTTCAGTTTGTAACAAAATTTTCTTATATTATCGACAAGTTTTTGTTTCTATTCATAAGGTTTTTATTTATAATTATAATTGAACGTTGTGCAGATTAATTAAACAACATTGCATTTTTTATATTCACAAAATCATCTATGCAAAATATGTTACAATATTTTATTTTAATTGAGAGTAAACACATACAACTTAAAATACTATAAATTCTTACTTAAAAGGGTGCACAACCGTTCCTTGACAATAAATACGGTTCATAATATCGTTAGTTTTCAAAAGGGGTGATTTAATGGAGAAAAAAGATAGTTATTTAGAGCGACAACTATGTTTTCTATTTTATGTTTCTTCAAAAGAAGTAATAAAGAAGTATACTTCATATTTAAAGGAGTACGATCTAACTTACACGGGATATATAGTGCTACTTGCTATTGAATCAGACGAGAAAATTAATATTAAAACACTAGGTAAATGTGTATTTTTAGATTCTGGTACGTTAACACCATTACTCAAAAAGCTTGAGAAAAAAGGTTATGTGACACGTACAAGAGAGCTCGAAGATGAACGTAGTTTAAAGATTTCATTAACAGAAAAAGGGGTTTCTATAAAAGACCCGTTATTAGATATATCCAAAAAGGTTTTCGGTGATTTAGATATGAACATCGATGAGGCAATTGAACTCAAAGAATCACTACAGAAATTTGTAAACAATCATTTTACTGACAATATTTAATATAAACGAGGTATTAAAAAGTCATATTGATCTCTATCCGCGTTCAATTAATACTTTTTCGTACCTCTATTCCCCCATACCCCTCCTTATTCCATTTTTATTTTTCGTATTCAATTAAGCATTATTACACTCTACTCCTATAAAATTTTATTTACCAATGTTTTGACTTTGACTTTCTTTGACTATTGTCTTACAATGAACTTGTAAGATTTTTTTTTCAACTATGAATAAAGGCTAGTTATAGTTATTTATTCAATAATGACTGACACAATATGACTGTATAAATGACAAATGTGATATTAACTGTTACATTACCTATATCACAAGCTCAATTGCAAATAACGATTGTTTTATTTTAATAAACAAATTAAGGAGTGATATGTATGGCTTTTGAATCTAAACCATTCAACAATTCAATTTCAGACATGAACCCTAGCAACTTAATTAAAGATTTCGGACGTACATTTTTCGAACAATTCCCTGGAAACAACATGATTAAGACTGATGTAAAGGAAACTGAAGGTGCTTATATTTTACAATCAGAACTTCCAGGATTTAACAAAGACGACATTTCATTACAATTCGAAAATAATTTACTAACACTTGAAGCAAAACAAACAACGCAAACAACTGAACAAGATGATAATGGACGTATTATTCATCAAGAACGTAGTTTCAACGATATGAAACGTCAATTTTCTTTTGAAAATATTGATGAACAAGCTATTAAAGCTTCTTATACTAATGGAATTCTTGAAATCACATTACCTAAAAAACCTAAAGCAGAACAACCTGTATCAAATATTCAAATTGACTAATACAAAGAAAGAGAGTCTGAGACAAAGAAAGATGTCTCAGACTCTTTTTAAACTATGCAGTATATGACTGAATTGAAAATGCGTTTATATCAAGCTTTTTTCAATCCTAGTCATCCTTCCGGGGTGGGACTAAGAAATCTTTATTAGTAAATTCGATTGCTGTTCCGCTCCCCGTTTTTTATATTAAAATGGTGGAGGTCCTAAAATAGATTCATCGAACTTCTCTGGAATTAATACCTTTCTCATAATAACGCCTAAATCACCATCTTCACTTTCATGTTCAGCGTAAATTTCATAGCCACGTTTCTTATATATATCGAGTAACCATGGATGCTTGCGTGCTGATGTGCCAAGTGTGACAGCTGCTGCTTTAAGTGTATCTCGTAAAAACGTTTCTTCTACATATTTCAATAAATAACTTCCTATCCCTTGACCGTCATATGATGGTTTCGTTGCAAACCACCACACAAAGGGATAAATACTAATTCGTCTTTTCCCTCCCCAAGGGTAACGCACTGTAATTGTCGATATGATTTCCCCCTCGATTTCTAACACAAATGTAGTATTATCAATAATATTCTTCTTAACATCTGATACTGAAGCATTTACTGATGGCCAATCTATCCCTAAATCTCTAAGTGGTGTAAACGCATCATACATTATTGCTTGAATTTCTTCAGCATCTGAAGTATCAGCAATTCTAATATTGTAATCTGACATTTTTTCACATCCTTTTAAGCTACTTTACTCTATAAGCGACATTAGAATAATATAATTATATGGACACATTACGCCTTTCACAGACTTTCAGTCAATTATTGTGTTTTGCTTTTTTATATAACCTCATGTTATAATCTAGTTAACAAAGATAAGATTCATGAATCACCAAACCCCCAATCTACGGTCATAGATTGGGGGTTTTTACGGTGAGGCTCATGTCGCCTATCTGTTACGATTGTTTAGCCAAAACGTGAACATCGCAACAATACACCCAGAGATGATGGGTGCAATAATACTCACAAAGATGAGATTCATGAATTCACCTCCTTCCATAGTCAGGTTCGCCTATGGAAGTTAAGGCGACTATATTATTATATCATTATTAAATACTTACACGCACCCGCTTCTCAAATAATCATTTTATTCATACTTATCTAACAAAACTGTAAGGTAGATATCATTTTTATTTAACGTATGTTTGAATAGTAATTGGAGGTGTTACACATCGAAAATAGAAATAATAACGATAACGTATTATCAGCACTAAGTTATTTTAGTATATTATTCGCGCCAGTGATTTTTCCATTACTTGTCTGGATTATTTCTAAAAAACAATCGGCACAACATGGAAAGCAAGCTTTCTTTAACCAGATTGTTCTATGGATTATGTTCTTTATTGCAAAGGGAGCTGACATATTCTATTCAGAAATTCCTGATAAACCTTTTGATAATCCAGAAATGATGCAAACTGGTGCCATTATCGTGTTAGTAATATTCGGTATCATCGCACTCATTTTATTTATTAAAAATATTGCTAAAGGCATTAAATTATTAACTAAAGAATAAAGAGTCTGAGACAAAAATAGGTGTCTAGACTCTTTATCAATTTGGCAGTAGATGTCTGAATTGAAAATGCGCTTAGAACAAGCTTTTTCAATCCTAGTCACCCTTGCCGGGGTGGGACTACGAAATCTCTATTAGAAAATTCGATTTCTGTCTCACTCCCTTTTTTATTTATTAAATTCTTTTTGAACTAACTTTTCTAAATTATCAAATGTGCTATTCATTCCAGCTTCCACGCCCATATCTAATAATTTTTGAGCGGCTTCCGCATCTGGTAATTCAGCTACTGATTCAACTGTCGAGGAGTTATCTTCATGCCCTATAAGACGAATCGTATTGTGCATACCGTCCATATTTTGATCTATATTGCCTTGTTCGTCAGCAAAATAATCATAGTAATCAATTAAATGAGGTGCTTCAACACGTTTATATTGTGCAACTGTATAACTTGTTGCCTCAGGTGCTTTGATAGCAAAAAATGCTTTTCCACCTGTTTCGACATTAAATTCGAATACTTCTAATGTTGCCCCTTCTGGATGGAACCATTTTTCAAATAAATCCTGCTCTGTATAAGCTTTAAATATATTCTCTTTTGTCGTATTAAACTTTCTAGTGAAAATAATTTTATTTTCTTCTACTCTTAAAGCCATTTAATCATCCTCTTCTTCCATAATGACATATGATGTCACTTTTTTAATTTTTGCATCTTTCTTATGACTTTCAAATTCAAAAAAGTCGGCAAAATGTGTAATGGTACCATCTTTAGTTATTTGTTTACCATCCACTGATCCCATTTTACCATGAGAGATATTATGTTTGACTTCAATAGAAGTGATGGCTGTTTTATGTTCATTGAGCTCGCTAATGAAATCTTCCAAACTATATGTTTCTTGATTATAGCCAGCTATTTCCCAAACCATATTGTCGTCGGCTATCTTTTTCAATAATGCATCATCAATCGTTGCAGTCCCGATGATAAAATCAATCATCCTACGTCGTTTCGGGGCATTATCGCAATTTAAATCTCCTTCGAATTCAAATGGTAGGTTAGTAATGGCTTCGTGTTTAAAGTTTAATCCAATTTCTTTTAATGCAGTTTGCAATCTCTCTATTGCTTTAGGCCCTACCCCATGCGTATCTAATAATGCCAAACGTTCATATTCGGCGACCTCTTCTAATGTAGTTACTCCTAAATTATCTAAAGCATTTTTAGCAGGCTTTCCAATATTTGGTAATGCTGTCGTCATGTCATATCGCCCCCTTTTTAAGTACCATTACCCGTTTACATAGCTTTCAATACAATATTTTTTTGTCAGAAACAACGTCTTTCGTAAAATGCACTATCTTTTATTATAAGGTAGTTGACAAACGATTATTTCCATACTATCTTACTATATAAGATAGTGAAAAGAGGGATACGATGTCTATATCCGATCAAATGATGAAAGGTTTGCTAGATGGCGCAATTTTAAGCTTAATCGCACAAAACGAAACATATGGTTATGAAATTTTAGATAAGTTAAAGGCCCAACAATTTCCAGAAATTAGTGATGGTAGTATTTATCCAGTTTTATTGAGGTTAAGTAAGAAAGGTTACGTCTCTTCAGTAACAAAGAAGTCTGACAGTGGTGGTCCAAGAAGGAAATACTATTCAATTACTGACTCTGGTTTAGCAGAATTAAATAAATTTAAGTATAAATGGAACTATTTGAATCACGGTATGAATAATTTAATGAGGAGTGTTGATGATGTTGAGTGACAAAGCTGAAAATTTTTTAATAAAACTGAAAGCCGAATTGCTCTTAAGAGGTAAAAATGAAACTGAAATTGAAGAAATTATAGATGAATTACACGATCATCTTGCGATAGCAGAAGCGAACAATGAAGATGTTTCTAGTATAGTCAATACACCTATCAAAGCATACGCTGATAATTTCTCAGAAGAACTGAGTCGAGACACCGGTTTAGGCAAATTCATCTATTATTTAGCAACATTCTTAATATTGATATTTATTATTCCACGTATGATAGACAACTCTTTCACATTAAGTTTAAGTCTAATATTATATATTACTTTTGGTTATCTATTAGTATTTATTTTTGATTTAATTGTTTTAAAAAAAGCGATTGTACGTTGGGGAGATAATAAAAAAACGTATATTGTAGTTGGTATATGGTCAGTTACAGCTTTCTTACTATTCATTGGATTAGAATGGTTAACTCGTCACTATCCTCTTGTTACTTTTTGGAATCCAAGCTTTATTACCAACATTATAATGGGGAGCATATTATTAGTTATCTCCGTAATTATAACTATTATTAAAAAACAAAAATTTTTCGGTCTGATTCTCATAGGACTTTGTCTACCTGAAATTATCGGTTTGCTAGTCACTGGAAAAGATTATACCAATACTAATTTTCTTATTATTTCATTAATAGGACTTATTATTTTTAACTGTGCTTTTATAGGCTATACTATATATGCATATTATAAAGACAAACGATCTAAAAATTAAATTTCACATAAAAAAACCAGCCATTTCATTGAGTTGATGAAATGGCTGGTTTCTTTTAAAATGAATTATTCTTCTACTGCAAATTCTAAGCTTACTTGGAAGTGTACGTCTTTACCGATCATTACGCCACCTGTTTCAAGTTTTTGGTTGAAAGTGATGCCATATTTTTCTCTATTAATTGAACCGTTAACGATATAACCAACTGTTGTTGCACCGTTCATTGGGTTTTTACTTTTACCTTCATAATTTAGTTCAAATGTTTCTTCTTCTGTTACATCTTTAATTGTTAAATTACCAGTTACTGATTTTTCATCTGCTTTTGTAACTTCGAATTTGATTTCTGGGTATTGTTCAACATTTAAGAAATCTTCGCCACGTAAGTGATTATCACGATCTTCTACGCGTGTATCAATTGATTTTGCGTTAATGATAAATTCACCTTGTAATGAGCTTAAATCTTCTACGTCACCTTCTGGTTTTGCTTCAAATTCGTTAAATCTACCTTTTACATTTGAAATTACTAAGTGTTTAATTGAAAATTCAACAGCTGAATGTGCTGCATCAAAGTTTAATTTTGCCATCCTACATTACCTCCTAATAATCATTTCGATATATTCATTATACCAAATACATATAATATATCAAACATGAAAACTCACTACTTAAAAATAAACGTTGTACTTCGGAAAAATGAGGTGCTATTTAACAATATAAAGTTTTTCATTACCACTCTACCCGTTCTAATGAGTGTTAATTACTTCATTATTATTTAAGAAATGTATAAATACTAAAAAATCCAGGACATAAATAACAACCATTAAGCCCCTCAAAGAATCTTTGAGGGGCTTATACTTATATCAATAATTCGTTTTGTTATTACTCAATACTTATATGTTATTTCAAAAAAACACAATAAACTTTAATTGTCCTTATCATTCTGTGTGTGTTTATCAATCAATCGTTTATAGTTGGCATATTTATATGGATCCTCTAGTTTTTCCCCACCAACATAAACTGTAGGGGCTACCGTTACACCATCTTTTTTAGCTTGTTGTTGATCCTTCTTTGCAACTTTCCATGCAGAACTTTGTTTTGATTTGTATGCCTCTTTAATCTTAGCTTTTTTCTGATTATCAATTTTTAGAGCGTCGATTTGTTTATCGATTAACTTTTTAGTAATCCAATTTTTTTCAGACTTAGGTTGTTGTTCAAACATGCGTTTTTGAAATGCTAAGTATTGTTTTGGGGCATATTGTTGAACCGCATGCCCTGCACGTGAACCGAGGAGTGCATCATCACCTAAAATAGCAATATTAACAAATTGATAATCTACTTTATCTTTATCAATATCATTTTCTTTCAGCTTAGGTAGTACATGTTGTTCTACCTTTTTACAATATGAACATTTGTAGTCACCATATTCAATAATTTTCACTTTACCATCTTTTGTTGTCTCTTCTTCTTTATGGAGATTGTCAATATTGTTACACCCACTCAGGACTATAATTGACAAAAGAAAGCACAGAGTAACAAATAACTTTTTCATTTAACTTTTGTGTACACCTCGATTGTTTGTTAGACAAACAACGCATTACTCATTTTTATTCATATTTTCTTCTTTATAGTCGGCCTCATGTCTTTGTGTGTAACCTTTAGAATTAAAGTCTTTTAAGTAATGTGCTTTGCCATTTTTAACTTTATAAGTGAAATAATGCTCTTCAGCATCACCTTTTAATGGTTTATACGCGATAGTAACGTATTTACCTTTTCCATAAACGTAAATATTCGCTTCTTTTTTATCGAATTTTTTATCTACATCACCTTTACGTTTATGTGCTAATTTCTTTTGGTATTTCTCTTGTTTCTGAACAGCTTTATCTATTTCTCCAGCATATTTTCCACTACTACAAGCAGAAAGAAATAATGCTACGATTGCGAATAATATTGTAAATTTCTTCATTAAATCAAGTCACCTTCAAACTATAATCTATATCTATGTTATTTTCTAAAATAAACACATGTATTTCCGTATACTACATCATACACCTAAATTTTTAAATATACTAGTGCATTTTAATATGATATAACCTATAGCACAACATTTAAATTGGGACACTAAACCATTTTAATCATTTGCTTTTGATATGCTATTTATATTTAACTTTGATATAATACATGTACATTGGGTTGCTTTTTTAAGGAGGAATTACTAAATTATGCAATTTGTGAAAATTACCCCTGATGAATTCGAAAAATTTACAACAGAAAACTTCTCACATTATACACAATCACGTTTAAATTATGAACATCTTGAACATGATTACAATAATGCTCATTTACTAGGTGTCAAAGATGATAATGATGAAGTGATTGCTGCTGGATTATTTACTGAAGCACGTGCTTTAAAATATTTTAAATACTTCTACAGCCAACGTGGCCCCGTATTAGATTATAATAATATCGCTTTAGTGAATTTCTTCTTTAAATCACTTACATCTTACTTAAAAAAGCATAACTGTCTTTACGTTCGCTTAGATCCCTATATTTTAGAAAATTTAAGAAATGCTGACGGTGAAATAGTGAAATCTTATGATAACCGTATTTTAATAAATACTTTAGAGTCACTCGGTTATAAACATGAAGGTTTCACAGTGGGCTACTCAAAAACAAGCCAAGCACGTTGGTTATCCGTATTAGACTTACAAGGTAAATCTGAAAAACAATTACTTAAAGAAATGGATTACCAAACACGAAGAAATATTAAGCGTACAGAAGAAATGGGCGTAGATGTTTGCACGCTTCCAATCGAAGAAACAGATCGTTTCTTTAAACTATTTAAAATGGCAGAAGAGAAACACGGTTTCAGTTTCCGTGACGAGCCTTATTTTGAAGAATTACAACAAGCCTATAAAGGCAATGCTTCTTTAAGATTAGCGTATGTAGATCTAACAAAATATTTATCGAACTTAACGACTAAACTGAATACACTTCAAACTCAATTATCTGAGGTTGAATCAGCATTAGAAGAAAGCCCTAATTCGAAAAAACAAAAGACAAAACATACACAAATCACGCAACAATTAAATAGTACACGCAGAAAAATTGATGATACAGAAAATACTATTAAATCTGATGGTGAAATATTAGATTTAGCTGCAGCTATTTATATATACAATGACCATGAAGTCTATTATTTATCAAGTGGCTCAAACCCTAAATATAACCCTTATATGGGTGCATATAAATTACAATGGGAAATGATTAAATTTGCCAAAGCACATGGCATTGATAGATACAATTTCTATGGTGTTACAGGTGACTTTAGTGAGGATGCTGAAGACGCTGGTGTACAACAATTTAAAAAAGGCTTTAACGCAGACGTTGAAGAATATATCGGCGATTTCGTTAAACCTATCAATACAGCAGCCTACACACTCGGCAAAGCGATTGGTAAATTATAAAAACTTCAAATATAAATCCCCTCAACTTTCAAAAAGTTTGAGGGGGTTTTTTAGAACATCAAACCCATCTATTACTTTGGAATACGATACATAAAATCTGAAAAACCCCTATCAATCTACTAAAAAATTGATAGGGGTTTATGAATCATTATTCAGCTGTGTTATTCGCTTCTTCATTTAACTTTCTTTTGCTTTTCAACATAAATACACAAATCAAGCTAATGATTGAAATAATAACCGCAAACCAAAACGCACCATGGTAACCATTTAATAATGCATCTTTTTGAATTTGTGCAGCCATTTCTTTCTTGTTCATCCCTTTATAATCACTCATAGTTGGTGAGAAATTCTTTGCGACTTGATTCATAGTTGTAATTAAACCTGCAGTACCGATAGAAGCTGCAATTTGTTGAACCGTATTCGTCATTGATGAACCATGTGCATTCATTTCTTTCGGTAATTGATTCATCGTATGTGTCATTAACGGCATAAGTCCAAATGCAATACCGATCATACGAATAGCATAAATTGTAGCTAATAATGCTGGAGCTGTATTTTCATCCATTACTACAAAATACGATGTTGTGATTACAACAGTTAACATACCGATTATCCCAAGAATTTTAGCACCGAACTTTTCATAAAGTAAGCCTGAAATAACCGACATAATAGCCATTACAATCGCACCTGGTAAAAGAATCAAACCAGATTGTAATGCCGAATCTTTCATAATGTTCTGTACAAACATTGGTAACACAGTTTCAGAACCAATCATCGCGATCATCGTAAATGCCATGATAATAATTCCGACTGTAAATTGACTATCCTTAAATACTGAAAAATCTAAGAGTGGTGTTTCTAACTTACGTTGTCTTAATACGAATAGCACGATCAAGATAATACCGCCAATAATCGTAGTTAAAACGATTGGATCGTCCCAACCATCACGAGATATTGAACTTGTACCGTATAGTAAACCACCGAAACCTAAACTGGATAAAATAATAGAAATTAAATCGATAGGTACTTTTTTGTTTGTACCGACATTTTTAATAAATATAAATGAAGCAATAAATGTTAGTGCAGCAATTGGCGCAACAACATGGAATAATGAACGCCAATTGAAATATTCAACTAAATAACCTGATAAAGTTGGACCAATAGCTGGAGCTAAACCGATCACTAATCCAAACGTTCCCATATACTTCCCACGTTCATGTGGTTCAAACACATCTAATATTGTCGTCATCATGAGGGGCATCATGATTCCTGAACCTAGTGCTTGAATAATTCTAGCAAATAATAAAATACTAAAGTTTGGACTGAAACCTGCAATAATTGTACCTAAGAAGAAAATGGTGATCGCCGTTAAGAAAACTTGTCTTGTTGTAAACCTTTGAATCACCATTGCAGATAATGGTATGACAACCCCATTTGCAAGTAAGAAAGCCGTAGTCAACCATTGAACTTGTGTGTAATCAATATCAAAATCTTTCATAATACTTGGTAATGCAGTGGTTAATAATGTTTCGTTCAAGAGACCAAAGAAGCCCCCAAATAACATTACAATAATCATCGTTAATTTCGTTTTATGTGACATATTTACCTCCCTTAATTGTGAACCGTAAGCTTTAAGTCATGCATTAACGCATTATACAGATTTTATAAATAGTTATCATATGAAATGCATCTATCTCGTTCAAAAATCGTTCATCAGTCTGACTTTTTTACTCGGACTAACGAGTATACCACATTGTTGCATCTTTAGGTTAATTGATTGTTAAAAAATTCACTGAATTATGTAAAATATAAAAAAGATGAAATTAGGATGTATTAATAATAATGAGTTTTATAAAAAACACTCATTTGTCACCTTTTTCCTAATTCCATCTTGATTGTTATTAAACATTTTTGTATAACTACCTATTTAACCATTAGTTGAATCATGAAAATGATTTTTCAACTATAAATAGTATTTATCTTCAACTTTCAAATCATCAGTTAGTTCATAAACAAGAGGTTCACCTGTCTTAATTTCTAACCCGGTAATGTCTTCATCACTCACATCTTCTAAATATTTAATTAATGCACGTAATGAATTGCCGTGCGCTGAAACTAATACAGTTTTTCCTGCTAATAATTGTGGTGCAATATGATCATTCCAATATGGTTTCACACGTACCAACGTATCTTTTAAACTTTCTGCATCAGGCATTACTCTCGCATCTAAATCACGATATTTAGGGTCGTTGATATAAGATTGTCTTTGATCTTCATCTTGAGCTGGTGGTGCAGTATCATATGAACGTCTCCAAATATGCACTTGTTCTTCACCGAAATCATCACGTGCATCATCTTTGTTTAATCCTTGTAAATTACCATAATGACGTTCGTTTAATCGCCAATGTTTATAAGTTGGAAGATATAATTGGTGTGATTCATTTAATATATGGTACGTTGTTTTAATCGCACGTTGCAGTAATGATGTATAAACGACATCTAACTGGATGTTATTATTTTTAAGCTTTTCTCCTGCTGTCTTAGCTTCTTGATGACCTTTTTCTGACAAATCAACATCAGCCCATCCAGTAAATAAGTTTTTAGCATTCCATTCACTTTGGCCATGTCTACATAAAACTAATCTTGCCATAATCTCACTACCTTCTTTTTAAAATTTATTTTGAAATTGGTTATTACAAAATATTACAAATCGTTCAATTGCATCTTATCACTTTAAAACGCTTTCTGTTAAATGATTATCTCGTTTTTAATGGATTTTACTATAAACAAATATGACAATACTCGCTTTTCATTGAAATAATTGTCTTATTTTTATCATAAATAGAAATGCATTTTAAAATGACTGTAACCTACACATTTGAATTTGATGATATAGTAGGCATCGTTGAATTAATAAAATATCTAGTTACTTAGTTAATAATTTTAAATTTTTAAAATTAAATTAGGAGGACTTTTATTTATGAAAAAGTTATTATTAGCATCTTTCGCGTCATTAACAATTGCAGCAACAGGATATAGTGCAGGAGCAAGTGTAAATACAGCTGATGCTTCTGAAACGACTACACAATCTACAGATAGCGTATATAAAGAGTTCATCGAAGCTGGCGGCACAAAAGAACTTTGGGAAAAAGTTGTATTACCAGAATCAGGTGGTAATCCAGATGCCGTAAATCCAGCAGGTTATAAAGGTCTAGGACAAACAAAAGAAGCTTGGGGTTCTGGTTCAGTTGAAGAACAAACAAAAGGTATGATTAATTACGCTGAAGAACGTTATGGTTCAATTGATAAAGCAATTGAATTCCGTGAAGCACACGGCTGGTGGTAATTTTTTAAAGTATCTTCATAATTTGAATTCCAATAACATTTAATATAAAAAAACTCCGTTGAAAGTGTATGCTTTCAACGGAGTTTTTAGTATAACCACGTTATTTAACTTTCCGCTTCATGTTGGTCCTGTATTGAAGCTGGTTCTGGATGAACATAAATAGATGAAATTCCTTTTTTATGCATGTGACGCTCAACTGCATCACAAATATTATGAGCTTCTTCAAGAGATAAATGTGAATCCACGACGATGGTTACGTCCACAAACACACTGCTACCATGATAGCGTCCTTTAATATTTTGAACCGCGATGACGTCTTCTATTTCTAATACATCGTTTTTATATTCAATTAAGTCTTGTTCATTAAAGCCATCACTCAATGTAAAAATGGATTCCCTAAAAATACCAAAGCCTGTATATATAATGATAAGACCAAGAATCGTTGCTAGGATTGAGTCTAAAATAGGTAAGCCCATTTGTGTAAATAGTAATCCAACTGCTGTTCCGATACTTACGAGGGCGTCAGATAAATTGTCTTTCGAAGCAGAACTTAATGAACTACTATTCGTACGGCGTGCCAAACGTCTATTTATAAAAAATACTGCTAACATCAACGCACCACTGAGTATACTGATATAAATTGTGATCAAATTAGGTGTAGGATGTTTTCCTATAAATATTCGAGGAAAGTTTTCGATTGTAACTTGAAGTCCAACAAACATAATGATAAATGATACTAACAATGTAGATATATTTTCTGATTTAAGATGGCCGTATGGGTGATTTTTATCTGGTGGTTTGATTGAAATCTTCAACCCTATAATGACTGCTAAAGATACAATGATATCCGTCATATTATTAATACCATCGGCACGAACTGCAGCAGAATCATAAATATAACCGACTGCATATTTTACAATTGCCATTACAATATAGACGATTAAACTTAAAAATGCACCTCTTTGTGCTACTTTTAAATTTTCAGTTTGGGACATGAACTACAACCACCTTTATTTATGTTGGGATTTTAGTATGAATGATTAAATCACGCATGACAACTGTTTTTTTCAGGAAATGATTTAATACAAATTAATAAAAATATTTTTTAACATTGCCTAAAAATTGCATAGATATTTAGAAAATTTTTAGCATAAAAATAACTGGGAGCACATTTAGTTTTGCTCCCAGCCTTTCAAATTAATTTATCAAAATATCTTATTTATCTTTAAGAATGTATTTAGACAGTACAAATGTCACAGGTATCGTTATAATCAGACCTGCAAATGGTGCAATGATGGATGAAATGTGGAACCATTTTACAAATATATATAGTAGTAAGGTTTGCATGCCCATATTAATCGCTTGCGTTAATGGAAATGCTAAAAATTTCTTCCACGTCGGTTTCACTTTATATACAAAATAACAATTCAAAAAGTATGAAACGACAAAACTAAAAATAAAACCTGTAATATGGCTTATCATATAGTTCAGTCCGATCCCTTTTAATAACAGTAAATACACGGCATAGTAATTTGCAGTGTTAATCCCACCAACAATGATAAATTTAATAATTTCATAATGCGTCTTCTTTAATTTCATGTGTTTCTCCTTTAATTCATTGCTCTTACCCGGATTCAACTTCTCCAATATTAACATATTTTATATACTTGATAGGAACAGTACAAGATAAACACGATGTTTAACTTAAGTATGTATTTTTATGTTCTACGTCCTCAAAATATCTATTCGGTTATGATATGATTTATATAATCATTTTTAGTTAAATAACGAACACTAAATATTATAAATTAAACGTTGCATTTTTACATGCATATGGGATAATTACCTAGTTAGAAACAAAACAAACACATGCGCAAGCGTTCAAAAGGAGTACCACATATGAACAAAGCAACAACACGTCAAATACCTTTAATTATTATTATCGTCTTAGGTATAATGACTACTTTCGGCCCACTCACAATAGATATGTATGTGCCGTCATTACCAAGTATTCAAAGTGACTTTAAAATAACAACTTCACAAGCACAACTAACGTCATCATTTGCGATGATTGGTCTTGCGATTGGACAATTTATCTTTGGTCCTCTATCAGATGCCTTCGGTCGTAAAAAGGTCGCCCTCATCATTATCGCAATTTATACATTAGCATCTGGTATCGCGATCTTTACAACTTCGATCTCATGGTTACTCGTATTGAGATTAATTCAAGGATTAACGGGCGGTGGCGCCATCGTAATTGCAAAAGCCTCAGTCGGTGATAAACATAAAGGTCAAACTTTAGCTAAAGTACTCGCATCTTTGCTCGTCGTTAACGGAATAATTACAATTATTGCCCCACTTATTGGCGGATATGCTTTATCCATCGCAAATTGGAAGGCAATCTTCTTAATATTAACGATTGTGAGCTTTATTATTTTATTATTTGCGATTCTCTTTATGGAAGAAACAAAACAGAGCGATATTACTAAATTAAATTTTGGTGCAATTTTTAAAGACTTTGGTTATTTATTACGTCGACCTTCATTTGTTATACCAATGTTACTACAAGGGTTAACGTATGTAATGCTATTTAGCTTTTCATCAGCAGCACCTTTCATCACTCAAAAGATTTACGAACTCACACCTCAACAATTTAGTATTCTCGTTTCTATTAATGGGATTGGGTTGATTATTACAAGTCAACTAACCGCTAAACTCGTTGAATATGTGGATCGTCGTATATTACTCATCATATTAACAATGATTCAAATCAGCGGTGTTATTTTAATTATAGTGGCCCTTACGATGCATCTCCCTATATGGGTTCTCATTGTTGCATTCTTCTTAAATGTTTGTCCGGTGACCGGTATTGGACCACTCAGCTTCGCATTGGCAATGGAATCACGTACAGGTGGTAGTGGTAATGCCTCTAGTTTATTAGGGCTCTTCCAATTTATACTCGGTGCAGTGATGTCACCTCTTGTAGGTTTAAAAGGTGAATTCAATACTACACCTTATGCAATTATATTAGTAGTAACGACGCTATTAATTATTATTCTGATCTTTGCTTTAAAATATACTAATAAAAATACAAAAACAAATGCTTAAATTAAAAAAAGGGAACGTTGTATCGTTCCCTTTTTCTTTTTATTCAATTTCTATAACCTCTAATGCATGGTCAATCTCTGTCTCAATATTATCTGTACGCCATTCTCGACCATAGCCTAAACATGGACAATAATACATAATACCATTTTCTTCAAATTTACTTCTAAAATGCACGTGCCCCATGATGCTATGTCGAATATTAAAACGCTCATAAAAATTATTAAAGTCAGACGTACCTATAAACGCATTAAAATAATCAAATATGCGATGCGGCATAGGTACTGCAAATTTAGGATGTGTAACGACATGTGTCATTAGAATAACCTTTTTATCTTTTACCGCTTGTAAGTCTTTCTCGGCTTGTTTTGCTGCTTTTTTTGATAATTGTTGGTCCTCCGTCTCCCAATCTATCTTCACCTTATCTTGCCATGTCGCTCCATAATATTTGCGTCTCGCTATACGTTCCAATGAAAACTTTGGACTTGCGTACGTATAATCGTACCATCCTGTGTTGCCAACAATTGCCCATTCGTCGTTAATAACGAAAGGCTTTCCTATTAAACATGCATCCATTTTCATATAATATTCTAATATTTCATTTGAATTTAAATCTGTATCTGTCGACCAAAAGTCATGATTACCTGGTATAAATTTAACAGTTATCGATGTTTGTCGCTCAATTTGTTCCAGAAATTGATGCGTCAATTTATAATTGTTAGAAACGTCACCTGCGACTAACAATAAATCTACTTCTTCACGTTGCAAAGTACGTACCATAATTTTTAAATAATCTTCCGGAGTTAAAGATTTATGACGGTCTATATGTAAATCTGAAATTGCACCAATCCTCATCCTTATTACCTTCCTTACTTTAGTTAACAACGTTATTATGACACTTCATACATATAACACTTAAATGTTTTGCTTAGTTTCCTTATTTTTTATCGTTTTTCTTGTCTCACGCGCAAGATATATTTACACTTTTCCACAGTTATGTTTAAAATTAATATTTAATTGTGTTATGGTTATATTTGATTATTTATTTTTTTGGAGGAAAAATTTAATGCGCAGTAAGTGGCTAACCTTATTACTCACCCCTTTGTTAATATTAACAGCTAGTAATGATGTATTTGCTAGTAGTCATACAAATTCTCACCGTAATTCATGGTTTGATATGGTGTTCACACAACCTATCGACATGTTATTACACGGACTCGGACATCTCTATGGTGAAAACTACGGCTTAGCCATAATCACGATTGTAATCATCATCAGACTTATTATTATGCCATTAATGGTCATGCAGGTTAAAAGTATGCATATGATGAGAGAAAAAACAAAGGTCGTACAACCACATATCGATGAATTGAAAAAACAAGCTAAAGATGCAAAACATAAAGAAGAGAAACAGGAAGTTAATAAAGCACTATCAGAGCTATACAAAAAATATGGAATCAGTCCTTTCAAGAATATGGTTGGATGTTTACCAATCTTTATTCAATTACCTATTCTATTCGGGCTAATACAAACTTTAAAATATCCAAGTGGTGGCGGAATCGAAAAGTATCCTAATTTCCTTTGGTTCGATCTAACTGAACCGAACTTATGGATTTCATTAATAGCGGCCATTATTTATTTCTTCCAACCTTTAGTCAACTCAATTCACTATCCAAAAGATCAAAGAAAAACGTATTACTTTATGATGATTGCTTCACCTATTATCATCACATACATTTCTTTACAGTCAGCAAGTGCACTCGGTTTATATTGGACAGTAGGTGGTTTATTCCTAATTATCCAAATGCATTTAGCACATGGCTATTACAATAAAAAAGCTAAAAAAGAAGCGGCAGAACTCGAAGATAGAATCAAAAAAGCAGAAGCACGAGATGAAACGAATTAAAGCCTATATTTAACTCATCCCACAAAGTTAGTAACTTTGTGGGATTTTTTATTAAATATTTCATGTGCTTCACACCTTATTTTCTTTTAGTTACTTAAAGTGCTATGCTAAAATCACCGACATGAACGAGGAGGAGCGAAATGGAATTTACAATTAGGCCTATTAATGATGATGATAAACAAAGTGCCGCAATCGTGCATTATGAAAGTTGGCTTACTACTTATAATAATCTTTTAGAGAATAATTATTTGAAACATTTAGATAAACATCAATTTTTAAGTACCTCATCTTTACACAATACCCCTACGCTTGTAGCAACTGTTAGAAACCAAGTTGTCGGCTTCATCTCTTATGGCAAAACCCATGAAATCAAAGCCTCTGACAATTGGAGTGAAATATTTGATATTTATTTGTTAGAAGAATATCAACATCACATGATTGGTTATGCATTGATGCAACGTGCTTTAGAACTCTCCTACCCTGATGATATTACGTTATGGGTTGTTGAACAGAACGCTAGTGCTATCCGCTTTTATGAACAAATTGGTTTTGAGAAAACATCAGATAAAAAGACCGTTTATTTTGGTAAATATTATAATGAAATCCGTATGAACTACCACCGTAATAAACATGAGATTTAAAAAACGTACCACTGGAATATCTCGTGTGGTCGATTGGTATAACTTAGTGTATTTCACCTAATGCAATTTTAATGTCATCCTCATATGAAACAATCACTTCGAGTGCAGTAATCAGACCTTTAGCAATCAAATCGAGAGACATGGACGGCGTTTCACCTTTTTGTATGACTTGTTCTGGAATATAAGGAATATGAATAAATCCAAACTTTAAATTTGGAAAGTATTGTTCATGCATGTAGCCCAGTTGATAAAGTATATGATTACATACAAAGGTTCCAGCACTATGTGATAAACGTGCTGGGATACCCACGTCTCGAATTGCTTTTGTGATTCTCTTCACCGGTAAATTTGAAAAATACGCTGACGCTCCACCCTCTTGAATACGCTCATCTATCGGCTGCTTGCCATTATTGTCTGGAATACGTGCATCATCTAAATTAATACCTATACGTTCTGGTGTAATTTCGAAACGACCTCCTGCTTGTCCGATAACTAACACCACATCATATTGATATCGCTTCATCTCTTGTTCTAACACTTTACTACTTTCGTTAAATGTTGTAGGTATTTCTAAAGTATCAATTTTATGTGTTTGTATTGTTTTAGGAAGAAGTTGGAGCACTTCTGATGCGGGATTTACTATATCTTCTCCAAACGGTTCAAACCCTGCCACTAATATTTTCATAACGCACACCCCTTTATTTATTTACGATTTATAACTATCTTACCTAAACCGGTTTCTTTTTCAAAAAAGAAGCTATCGCACTCAAATACGATAACTTCCTCTTTATTAAGTAATACAATTTTTTATTTACTTTTTCAAAGGTTGAAAAATGATGTTATATCCATTTCAATTCCTCAGCAGAAACATCTTTTGATGACCTTAACGCGGTAAGCACTATTATCAATTTCATTAATTTTGCAAGTGCCGTACAAAAGAAAGACAATAAGTAAATATGCGTAAAATCAGCACATATGTTTAATATTATAGCTAAAAATAATAATATAACCGCTGATAATCTTTTTCTACCTGCATCGTAAAAGCGTCTTACAGTAACTGCTAACGTAGGAATAATAATTGATAAACCTAATATAGCCAAGAACGTAAATACAATATTTTTCAAATAAAGCATATGTAAATGTTCTATACCACTAACAATAGCTATAGCGATAATTACTAAAACGATATGTGTGAGTACTGGCGTCCAAAATTCTTGAACATTCGACTTGCCTTTAAGGTCAAAATATCGTTTCCAGAAATCTTTATACGCTTCTACCATTAAAATATCATCCTTTTCTGTTAAATATTTCAAATGTTTACGTATTATATTGTCCTTTCGGCACTAATATGAGTACTGCTGTAAATGCTAATAAAGCTAACAAAGCATTAAACCATAAACCATACATTGCCCCTAAATGGATGTTGGTCGCAGATGTAACGATACCATAAATGGCAGCTGAAATGGCTACCCCAAATGAATTACCCAACGATGAGGCCATCTTATAAATACCTGAAGCTACGCCAACTTTTGACTCTGGAGCCGTAGAAACTGCTGTATCTGTGGACGGTGTTGCATAAACCCCCAGCCCTAAACCATAAATGAGGTAGCCTAATACACACATGATGATATATAGCGTTAATGGTAAAAAGGATAACGATATCATTAAAATACCTATCGTATTCAATGCTGCACCTAATAGCATTGGACGTTTGGCTCCCATCATTTGCATGAGCTTTTCACCTGCACGAATCGTCACAAGTACTGCCACTAGATATGTAAGTGTCATCATACCTGACTGAAAGGCGTTAAAGTGCAATCCAGATTGAAAATAAGTATTCCCAACGATCAGTGTTCCTGTGACTGCGTTAAGTAAAAAGTTAGAAATCGTCGCCCCACTATATCCTTTATGTTTAAATAATAAAAAATCAATAAGCGGATTGCGTAATTTGCGTTCATACAATACAAACGCAACAGTCGACATAATAAAAGCAACAATCATACTTAGAATAAATGGTGATGTTATACCGTGATCTGCAGCTTGCGTAATAATCAAGTTGATACTTAACATCGAAACAATCAGTAATACTAAACCGACATAATCAAATTTACCTTGTTCTTTTTCTATGTTCGTTAATCCTTTCGTCTCGGGTGTGTGTTTCATTAAATACATTGCGAGGAGCGCAACGAGGATTGAGATTACAAAGATTGATCTCCAACCAATAAATGTAGACATAATACCGCCGAAGAATGAACAAACGCCGGTACCTCCCCAAGAGCCAATTGACCAATAACTCAATGCTCTTTGACGTCTTGTTCCTATGTAATATTCATTAATAATCGCTAATGTAGAAGGCATAATGAACGCTGCTGAGAGGCCTTGTATTGCTCGGCCTACAACTAAGAATGGCGTTAAGCCAGTAATAATAATAAACAATGAACCAATGACACTAAGTATTAATCCCACATAGGTCATCTTCACTCTACCATAACGGTCCGCTAGACCCCCTGCACCTACAACAAACAAACCACAGAGTAATGCTGTTAAACTCACTGCTACATTGATCGTTCCATAATTTGTATTGAACGAAGATTGTAAATCAGGGACTATATTGACGAGTGATTGTGCGAATAACCAAAACGTTATTACACCTAAAAATATTCCAAAAAGAAGTCTATTATCTCCTTCAAAGGTTTGTGATGACTCCATATACTTACTTCCTCCTATAATATCCTCAATATGTTGGAGTACACTAAACAAATATTTATATACCTTACTTTATACGAGATAAATTCAAATTGATGTTTATAAATAAATATTAAGTGCTAGGATATAATCTTATTTAAACTTGAGCTGTCGCATTATAATCGTTTAAATTAAATTATAAAAAAAACAACTTAAACCATCTCATAAATTATCTTGAAAATTAAATCCAATATTTATACCCAAAATAACATTTTACCTCTTACAATTCTAAATACAAGCAATGTGAATTATCGATTTATGATTTCTCATAAAAAAGACATAAAAATAGAAGCTGGGACAAAAATAGTTGTCTCAGCTTCTATGTCAACTAGAGAGACTAGGAAATTTCTATGAGAAAATTCGATTTCTGTCCCACCCCCTACATTATGCCCATAATGATAAAGTATACAGAGAATGAATGCATAGTTAACTTTCTACCATCCATTCGATTGCTTGTTTAATAGCATGATCCCAATAAGCATAATCGTGATTCCCAGGTTCATCTTTAAATTGATAATCAATGCCTTTGTCATCTAAGTAATGTATAAACCGAACATTTTCATCAAACAATTCATCTGTGCGACCACACATAATTAATAATTCAGGTAACTGCATTTTTGATTCTGCCGCTTGATCAACAAGATGATATAAATCAAGGTCAGTGCCTTGCGTTTGTTTGTTAGTTCCTGCAATTGCCTCAGGTGAAAAGTCAGGCCAGTTAATATACATAAACGTTTCAGCCTTAAACACTGCCGATAAGCTACAAGCTTTTGCAAAACGAGCACCTTGGGTTAAAGCATATTTCATTGTGCCATAACCGCCCATTGAATGACCTGCGATAAAATTATCTTTACGTTCACGTGACAATGGCAGCACTTGGTGCACATAGTCATAAACTTCTAATATATAATCATAATAACTATGGCCATATTTCATATTGCTGTAAAAACTATGATCTGCACTTGGCATGATGATGGCTAATTGATGCTCATTCGCATAACGTTCTATACTTGTATATCTTACATAAGACGTTGAATCACTCGATAATCCATGTAATAGCATTAACGATTTCAATTGTTTCGGTTGGGCTTTACTATCAAAATAACTATCATCTTCAGGTAAGATTACAGACAATGTTTGATCTTTACCAATCGTCTTTGATTTATAATTTAATGATAAAAACGCCATCACTGGTCACTCCTTATTCATATTTATTCTACCTTTTGAGGTTGAGGTTTCTTTGTTCTATTAGCTGGGTCTAACTTTTTCTCAAGTGCTCTCAAGCCTATATCAATTAATATCGCAATGAGTGCGATTGGAATGGCACCTGCTAAGATAAACGTCGTACCATCTGTTGCATTTGTCCCACGAATGACAATATCTCCTAATGTCGGTGCACCGATAAATGAACCAACGGCAACTACACCGATAGCAACAACTAAAGCAATTCTTAATCCGCCAATAATTACTGATAAAGATAACGGTAATTCGATTAACCGTAACACTTGGTTTTGTGTCATGCCCATACCTTTACCTGCATCTTTAATATTCGCATCTACACCTTGAATACCTGTGAATGTATTTTTAATAATAGGTAATAATGCATAAAGAAATACTGTAATGACTACTGTGGTTGGCCCGAGCCCCATCACTAGCATTAATATCGCTAACATCGCAATAACTGGCACAGTTTGAATGATATTTGCAATTGTTATAACAATCCATGATAACTTAGAATATCTAGCAATCAATATGCCAATAGGTATACCAATAATAGCTGCAAATAAAACACCGTAAACCGACATCAATAAATGCTTAATAAATAAATCCCAGAGGTAGCCAAAGTTCATCGTATAATATTCGTAAATCTGTTGAATTAAGTTACCTTTCATTCATGGTGACCACCTTTCTCTTTATTTTCGAAATAGTTATGTGCTTTTAAATAGTTTTGAGCGACTATAGCCGGTTCTTGCCCTTCACCGTCTGCTTTGTAATTCATCTGTTGCATTTCTTTTGTTGAAATTTGCCCCTTCATTTTATTAATCGTATCTTTCAGTTCAGGATGCTTCTTCAGTATTTCATCTGTGGCAACAGGACTTGCCGCATACGGTGGGAAGAAACGTTTATCATCTTTAAGTACTTTGAGATTGTAGGCGTCTACACGTCCGTCTGTTGTATAACCTACCGCAACATCTAAACGGTTAGAATTTAACGCATCATAAACTAAACCAATCTGCATAGGTCTTACCTTCTTAAATTCAATACCATAGTCCTTCGAAAAGTCTTTGTATCCATCTCCGGACCTTTCAAGCCAAGAACTATCAACACCGATTCGAAGTTGTTTACTATGTTTTTTCAAATCTGAAACTGTATTTAAATGATATTTTTTTGCGGTTTCTTTAGTCACCATTAATGCATAAGTATTAGCAAATCCATATGAATCAAAGAACGTTTGATGATATTTCTGTTTAAAGCCACGTTGCGTTGCTTCCATCGCTTTCTTTGGATCTTTGATTGGCTTTTCTTTTAATGCACCTGTTAAGTCTGTCCCATTATAGCGGGATCCTGACATATTCGCATCACCATTTACTAAAGCGTTATGTTGAATCGTACTCGAACCGAGATTATTAATAATTGTTGGTTTTATTTTTCCTTTTGTATCGTGTTCAATGAGTAGTCTCAACATATGAGACATAATTTGTGATTCACTCGTCGCTAATGCTGTGATTTTAATTTCTGAACCGGAACGTTGATTGCCTAGACCGGGCAAACTGCAACCACTTAACACTGTCAGACACAATACAAGCAACGTGATTATATATTTAAACTTCATGAGTGTCCTCCTTTGTTATTTAGTTACCTTTAAGCCTTTAGGTACGGCCCATTTTTCAACAAGTGATAAAATGAAATCCACAATGAGTGCTAATAACGTAACGAGAATCGCTGCACTCACAATCATCATCGGATCATATAAATTTAAACCGTTAAATACAAAGTCTCCTAAACCACCTGCGCCGACATAACTCGCTAGCGTTGCCCAACTAATGACATAAACTGAAGACAATCTAATACCGCCTAAAATAAGTGGTAAGGCTAAAGGTAGTTCCACATCTTTCATTAATTGAAATTGTGTCATGCCCATACTTGCACCAGCCTGTTTAATATTTTTATCAATATTTTGTACGCCGATAACTGTATTATTTAAAATCGGTAACAATACGTATATAAATAAAGCGACAATGGCTGGTAATTTCCCTACACCAAAGATAGGAATCATTACAGCTAGGACAGCTAAAGTAGGAATCGTTTGTAAGACGCCCGCTACTGTTAATACTACATTGGCAACCTTTTTATGTTTCGATAATAATATTCCTAATGGCACAGCTATGATTATCGCTATGAGCAAGGCAATCATTGAAATGTAGAAATGTTCAAATGTCTTAGATGCGAGTTGACCGCCGTATTTATTTAAGAAAGCCATCATGGTCGGACATCCCCTTCATGTACTGGGTCAACAATGCCATCGTCATGAGTTGTATCACTAGGTTCTCCCCAAATACTGTCATAAACGATATCTACTAAATTCGCTCTTGTAATTAAACCTATGAGCGTTTCTTCATCACGATCAACCACAGGCACGTTTCGCACATTTCTTTTTAAAATAGTTCTTACCGAATCTTGTAATTTACTATCTATTCTCACACGATAAATATCTCGTTGCATCGTATCAATAAGTTCTTTTTGAGCACGTAAACCTTGATTGATGTCTTCAATATCCAGATATCCGAGTAACCTCTGATGTTTACCAGTGACAAATAACGTATCTACACGTTTTTCTCTCATCACTGTAACCGCTTCGTCTAATGTACTATCAACGTTCACTGTGACTGGTTTAATCATCGCATCCTCAACAGTACGCATATTAGGTCTATCTTGAATCAAACGATTTTGACCGATAAAGTTGCGTACAAAGTCATTTGCAGGATTACGTAAAATATTATCTGGTGTATCAAATTGTACGACTTGCCCTTCTGACATAATACATATCTTGTCAGCTAACTTAATCGCTTCATCCATATCATGGGTTACAAATATAAATGTTTTACCTAACTTTTGTTGAAGTTCTTTCACTAAATCTTGTAATGTGTCTCGAGTAATTGGATCAAGTGCACCAAATGGCTCATCCATTAAGATGATATCTTGTTCTGCTGCGAGCGCACGTACAACACCTATACGTTGTTGTTGACCTCCTGATAATTGAGAAGGATAACGTTCTAAAAAGGACTCAGGTAAATCTACGAGTTTAATAAGTTCTTTCGCTTTTTGATCTTTCTTTTCTTGAGACCATTTCAATAATTTAGGTACGAGGACAATATTTTCTTTAATCGTCATATGCGGCATAAGCCCGATTTGTTGAATAACATAGCCAATCTTTCTGCGTAATTCGACAGGGTTCATCTTTCGCACATCTTGTCCATTAATCGAAATTTTTCCGTCTGTAGCTTCAATCATTCTATTAATCATTCGTAATGCAGTTGTCTTACCGCTCCCACTGGTACCAATAAAAGCAATGAATTCACCGGATTCAATATCTAAAGAAATATTGTCGACGGCCTTTTTTCCACCGCTATAAATCTTAGTTAAATTTTCAATACTTAACATTGGTCAGTTCCTTTCTTTATGTAGAGTCTCAATATTAAAATAACCGCAAATAAACTTAGGGCTACTTGTGTATGTATTACAAATTCTAAAAAGACTAAAATATGTATAAACAACTGCACAAATAACCCTTACGATTTTCTAATTTCTACATCTATTTCAAGTAATCACTTCACAAATTAATTATAACATAATAGTGAAAATCGTTAATTTTCCTTAAAACTATAAAATCTTAAAATTAAAAAATATTTTAATTGGAGCAAAAAAATCAAGATACCGAAGTGCTTTTATAAGAGCTAATCTTAAAGAACTAACTCACAATATACGACTTCAATATCTTGATTATTGATATCTTTTATATAAAATTATTTATCATTCATACCTTTTCCAGCTAAAATATGATCGACATATTTTTCAACGCGTTGTTGTCGTGTTTGCTCTCTTTTGGCTTGTCCAATATGCAACATATATTGACGTTGTCTTCCAGGTGTTAATTTGTCAAATGCTTCTTTCAATTCAGGTATTTCCTCAAATTTATTTTGCAATTCAACAGGCATTTCGAAATCCTCTGTTTTTTTCATTGGCACTTTCTTACCAGACTTTTCAATTCGAATCGCTTCGTCTATATACCATTTAATTTCCTCTTTACGTTGTTCAATTTCATCTAAGCTTTCAAATCTAAGTTGGCGTGCTGCTTGAACATTCTTTGTTTGTTGAATTAATGTTTTGTAACGATCCTCCATAATTGCACCTTTTTCAAATAACAATGCACAATAATGTTTAAAGTCTTGAACAATCACAACATTTTTATTTTTCAATGTATAACAAGGGTGCATCCATTTATAATCTTCTGTTAATTCTGTTTCTTGTAATAAAGTACGAAGTAATTTAAACGATTCATTCCATTTGTCTTGTCTTTCTATATAAGCATCTACTTTTGGATGGCTTTCTTGTTCTGGCATTAGTGTGTAACCCCTTTTCGAGTAATTTTATACGACTTTCTTTGAGGTTATTATATAAAATTTCTGACAACAAACCAACTTACTTACTATTTAAATTTGTTTAATCATTTCGAACCTTTTTCAAACTAATGATTAATATTAGAGCAATAAATGCAATTAATGCCGAACAATATGTGGTCGCATATACGTTGAGTTTAGAAACAACTAAGCCGCCGATGATGCCCCCAATTGCAATACCGGCATTTAAACTAGACATATTCCAACTCATCACTTGACTAGTATCTCCCTCAACATGTTCAATAATACCGCTTTGTACTGCTGGGTTCGTACTCCATTGCATGATATTCCAAATAAAAATAACAATTAATAACAATACCGTCATAGAGAATGTTGTATTTAAAATAAGCAACATGCACATAAATACTGCAGTGGCAATTGTTAACCAGCGTTTACTCGTTAACCTATCTGATAAAAATCCACCTACTGAAGTACCTATGACACCTGCAATACCATTAATTAAAAGAGTAATTGAAACGAAAGTTAAAGTATGGCCACTTTTTAACATAAGTGGATTAATATAAATGAAAGTTATCGAATTAGCTACTAATAATAAGAATGTGATACCTAAATATTTTATAATTTCTGTAGTGTTTAAGATACGAGAGGGTCTATGTTGTTTGGCACTTTCTGTCGTTTGTTCAACTTGTTGCGCTTGAACTTGAGGGACATAAATAAACATTAATATACCTACGAGCACACTGACAGCAACTATAAATAGAAATGTAAAACGCCAACCAATCCAGTCTCCTATAATGGTTCCAATCGGTACACCTAATACATTTGCACCGCTAAACCCTGAGTAGACAATTCCTATCATTTTCCCGCGGTGTTTTGGTGAGGTTAACAGAGCTGTTAATGCTAGAATTTTCACAACGATTAATGCCGCTGCTGCAGAAGATAAAATTCTTCCTATTACTAATATAGGGAAATTAGGTGCTACTGCAATAATGACATTTCCGGCGATAAACACAAATAACGTCCACAATAAGACAGGTTTTGGCGCAAATCGATTCGTTAATTTCACAAGGATAGGCCCTGCAATCGCAAATGTAATTGCGTACAACGTGACAAGTTGTCCAACGATAGCTTCACTTACATGCAAATCATGACTCATTAAATTCATGATGCCTGCCACCATCATTTCCACCATGCCTACGATAAAGATACTTAATATAAAAGTGATAATACGCATGGGTGACATCAAATTCATCGCCTCCTCTAATATTTTTTCAACTATTCTATTATAAACCATACGTCAATGTAATTAGACATTGTTAGAGGTCTATGAGCTAGATTTCATTAAAAAACACCACTTTGTTAATCTAAGAGAGACGAACACAAAGTGGTGTAAATTAAATTATTTTTCATTAACTAAATCTCTAGCAATGAGTTGATGACGGTTATTAAAGAATTGTCTATAACTGAGGTATGTCGCAATCAGGGCTGACATAATCGTTGCTGTTGTATGAATAAACACAACCATTAATTGGAATTTGACGGCATCTAACGGATCGACTCCGCCTATAATTAAACCGGTCATCATACCTGGGATAGACACAATACCGTACGTTTTCACCGAATCAATCGTTGGTACGATTGCTGTCTTAATAGATTGTCTAATTGTTGCTTTTGAAGATAATTTAGGATTTGCACCTAATGCTAATTTAGACTCAATTTGACTCATTTCTTTAACAAATTCTCTATCAAGATTTTGATAAGCTAGGTTAATCGCAATCAAGCCATTACTACCTAACATACCGGCTACAGGAATAATTTCATTCGGTTTAAAATCAATAGCGCCTGTAAGTACGACACCTATTAAAGGTAAGGCCACACCTATAAAGATAGATACAAAAGAAATCCAGAACACATGATGCATCACTGAAGACGCACGACTGATTGTATTCCAGGAAGCATTAATAATGATGATAAGTACGAATAACACAAGTAACCATTTTTGGTTTACATTAAAAATAAAATGCAGTAAGTAACCTAAGATGACAAGTTGTACGACTGCTCTTAGTGTAGCGATTAATAAATCTTTGATGATATGTAATTTCTCTTTGTAAGATACAATTATAGGAAAGAGTAATAATAAACCGGTTAATACTAATGCTGTATTGCTCATCTTAAACTTTCCTCCTTATCTATTTGACCGTCGACGATTTGTATTCTTCGTTTGAAATGACGTATGCTTTGGTCGTTGCTATGCGTAATCCATAACATCGCTACACCTTCATCAGCCAAATCAAATATAAGACGTTCTATTTTATCTCGATTTGCTGTATCTAATGCACTTGTTGCTTCGTCCAACAACAACACTTTAGGTTTGTACATCAGTTGGCGTGCTATCGTTATACGTTGACGCTCTCCTCCTGATAGATGTTCGACGCGTTTATCAAATTCATAATGCCCTAATCCAACCGCATCTAATAGTGATGAAGCACGAGATTTATCAAACGTTTCACCTCTAATTACTGATGGAAAGGCAAGGTTCTCACCAATTGTTTTATCAAATAAGTCACTTTCTTGTAACAGATAACTAATACTTCGACGTAATTGTTCTGGTTGAATATCCTCATATCGTTTACCTTCAAAAGTGATAGTGCCGTCTGTAGGGCTAATTAAATGATTCATTAGTCTAAAGAGTGTACTCTTACCGCTCCCCGAAGGTCCTACGATGGCAATTGTATCCCCCTCAGATACTTTCAAATCAATACCTTTGATGATGCGTTGATTATCTACCTCGTATGACACGTTGCGCATTTCTAACATCTGATACCCTCCTGAAATTTAACACAGTATATTCACTTATCCATTGTATGTGTAATACCGTCATTATAAAACAACAAATTTTGAAATATATAACTTTTTTATGACATACCATTGATTTGTTCCACTAAAATAATGCAATTAAACACCGTAAAATACTTCATTATAGTTATTTAAATTGTTTTCTTCTATCGAGCGTAGCATATAAATAGATGGAAGATAGTTTCAATTTTTAAATATACTAAAAAAGTATTCTAAATTTTTATTCTATATTAATTAATTCATTGGTAAATAGTACTATTTAATGTAAAATATACAATATATAAGGGGGTATTGGGATGACTTTTTTAACAATTTTACAATTAATTGTAAATGTCATTATTGTAGCATTTTTATTAAGTATCCTTGTCATAGCAGGGATATTACTATTTAAAGATAAGCGTCAGAAACAACATAGTGTACTAAGAAATTATCCGTTACTTGCACGTGTACGTTACTTCGGCGAAAAGATAGGACCTGAATTAAGACAATATTTATTTTTAGCAGATACAGAAGGCAAGCCTTTTTCAAGAAATGATTATAAAAATATTGTGCTAGCAGGGAAATATAATTCAAGAATGGCGAGTTTTGGTACTCAAAATCAGTACGAAGATGGTTTTTACATACAGAACACAATGTTCCCTCATCAAAAGTCAGACTTGAAAATTGATCAATCACCAATGATTTCAACTTTCCTTTATAAGATTGATAACGAACGTTTATTTGATCGTGAAGAACATCGTGAGGAAACAGAAATTGATCCTTACTATTTACACGATGAGCATCAAATAGTGATTGGTTCCGAACTCGCTCACCCATTCCGTGTTAAGCTTCTCGTTGGTCAATCAGGCATGAGTTATGGTGCGTTAGGTAGTAATGCAATCACAGCCCTATCAAAAGGTTTAGTATGGCCAATACTTGGATGAACACTGGTGAAGGTGGCCTTTCTAAACACCATTTATCTGGTGGTGTAGATATTATTTTCCAAATCGGACCTGGATTGTTCGGTGTAAGAGACAAAGACGGTCATTTTGATTTAAATGCATTTTTAGATATAGCGAGAAAAGAAACAGTTAAAGCATTTGAACTGAAACTGGCCCAAGGTGCTAAAACACGAGGCGGCCATATGGAAGGAAATAAAGTAACTAAAGAAATTGCCGAAATTCGTAAAGTAGAACCAGGGAAAACAATTAATTCACCTAACCGTTTCACTGATTTAGATTCACCAGAAGATTTATTAAATTGGGTTTCAATTTTAAAGAAACATGGACAAAAACCAGTTGGCTTTAAAATTGTAGTAAGCAATGTAGCCGAAATTGAATCACTCGTATCTACAATGGTACGAACAAATCAATATCCAGACTTCATTACAGTAGATGGTGGCGAAGGCGGTACGGGTGCAACGTTCCAAGAATTACAAGATGGCGTCGGTTTACCGTTATTTACAGCGTTGCCAATCGTATCACAAATGCTTGAAAAACACGGTATCAGAGATAAGATTAAAATCTTTGCTTCTGGTAAATTAATCACTCCAGATAAAATTGCAATTGCATTGGGCTTAGGTGCAGATTTAGTCAACATTGCACGTGGCATGATGATTAGTGTAGGTTGTATTATGAGTCAACAATGTCACTTAAATACGTGTCCTGTAGGTGTAGCGACTACTAACCCTAAACGTGAAAAAGGATTAATCGTTGATGAGAAAAAATACCGTGTCACAAACTATATTACAAGTTTACACGAAGGTCTTTATAATATTTCAGCAGCTGTAGGCGTTGAATCACCTACCCAAATTAATCAAGATCACATCATCATTAAAAAGAAAAGCGGCGAATTGCAATCTATCCATGATTACAAACTTAAGTTAATAGAACAGAAATAATATATCATTGAGCCATTCGATTTGAATGATAGGCAGTTACTTTCTGCCAAATCATAATCGGTGGCTCATTTTTTATACATTCTATGTATCTTCAAAACCATAAGCCCATTAATCATCTTTTACTGTTATTCGTGCTAGAATTGTAATTAACATGAACGTAGGAGGTTTTATGATGAAAGATACAGTTAAATTATTAAAATCTTTAACTGAAGTGGACGGTATAGCAGGTCATGAAATGGACGTTAAAGCGCGTATGCGTGAATATTTATCTCCTCTCAGTGATGAAATCGTTGAAGATAACTTAGGCGGCATCTTCGGTAAAAAATCTGCAGCACAAGGAAGTAAGAAATTAATGGTGGCAGGTCATTTAGATGAAATTGGTTTTCTCGTTACGAAGATAGATGAGCAAGGCCATTTACGCTTCACACCAATCGGTGGTTGGTGGAATCAAGTAATGTTATCACAAAAAGTTACAGTAACTACGGATGAAGGTAAGAAAATTCGTGGTATTATCGGTTCTAAACCACCACATATTTTATCTCAGGAAGAACGTAAGCAGAACGTTGAAATAAAAAATATGTTCATCGATATCGGTGTAGATGATCAAAAAGAAGCGGAAAAATTAGGCGTTGAAATTGGTAATATGGTCACACCTTACAGTGAATTTGAAACTTTAGCCAATGACAAATATTTAACTTCAAAAGCATTTGATAACCGTTACGGTTGTGCATTAGCTATTGATGTTTTAGATAATCTACAAAATGAAGATATCGATATCAATTTATATTCTGGTGCAGATGTGCAAGAAGAAGTTGGTTTACGTGGATCAAAGGTCGCAGCTAATAAAATCAATCCAGACTTAGCAATTGCAGTAGACGTAGCCGTCGCATATGATACGCCAGGTATGTCAGGTCAAGTAAGCGACACAGCATTGGGCAAAGGCCCTGTTGTTATCGTGATGGATGCTTCAAATGTGGGCCACGTTGGCTTACTCAAACATGTGAAACAACTCGCTAAGCAACACAACATAGATATTCAGTTAGACTCAATGGCAGGTGGCGGTACGGATGCCGGTAGTATCCACCTCGCTAATGAAGGTATCCCAACACTTTCAATAGGCGTAGCATTACGTTACATGCACTCAAATGTTTCAGTATTACACACAGACGATTATAAAAACTCTGTTGCCCTTGTAACTGAAATCGTAAAATCATTAAACGATGAAGTCATAGAAGATTTAACTTGGTAATTTAATCTAAAAAGTATGAAAAACATATTAATCCCCCACTGGAATTCCAGCGGGGGATTTGTATGGTTCACTCATTTATTATTTTGTCGTACGCTTCCAACTATCATCACTTAACATTTCTCCTGGCCAAGTATAAGCCATTACACCACCATCAATCGTGATTGACTCTCCAGTGATAAACGAACTGTCATCTGATGCTAGAAAAGCAACAAGTTTAGCAACCTCTTCAGGTTTACCTAAACGACCTAATGGCGTAACCCATTTTTGATTTTCTCTAAATGCTTTACCTTCTTCCTCTTCTGCAGTGCCTGTTAATTTATCAACGAGTGGTGTTTCAATTGTACCTGGCGCAATCGCATTCGCTCTAATATTCTCTCTTCCATATTCAATCGCTGTTGAACGCGTAAAGTTAACTACGCCTCCTTTAGCGGCATTATATCCTGAACGATTTAAATCTGCAGCATGACCTGAGAATGAGGCAGTATTAATTATTGAGCCACCATTATCCATCATGAGTGGCAATATAAATTTCGTCATTAAAAATGTACCTCTTAAGTCGACACCCATGATTTTATCAAATACTTCTATTGGGTATTCATGGATACGACCCGCAGCATTATCTACACCAGCATTGTTGAATAAAACATCAACACGACCAAACGTTGTTTTGATGTTTTGGGCCAAGTTTTCAACAGCATGTTCATCTGATATATCTACGATATAACTTGTCGCTTCATTGCCCGCTTCTTTAATTTCTTCAACTGTTTCTTTTACATTTTCAGCTACGTCTACTGCAATGACATGGGCGCCTTCATCTGCTATTACTTTAGCCGTTGCAGCGCCAATTCCTGTGCTCGCACCTGTTAACACTGCAATCTTATTATCTAATCTTCCCATAATTATTCCCTTCTTCCTTCCTTTTTTCCATTTCAATATTATTTTTTCCTAAAGCTGTAATAACAAAACATTTCATACATGTCTTTAATACGACAAAAATCATTCTTAAATACTTTGACACTTTATAAATGTAATTAAATATACAATCAAATCAACTAAAATTGTGATATTTCTGAATTTTCGTTCTATTTGTTAATATAATTTGTTATACTTTCGGTAACTTATTGGGGGAGGTAGAAAAATGACTTCAAATGTAAAGGAAAAACCGAACATAATTAATAGGTTTTTAAATGTTGTAGAAAAAGTAGGTAACCGTTTACCTGATCCAAGTATTTTATTCTTTCTCATGTGTGTAGGTTTAGCACTTATCACTTGGATTGTTTCTTTATTTCATGTGTCAGTCAAACATCCAGGGACAGGTAAAACCGTCGAAGTAAAAAGTATAATCAGTAAAGACGGTATTGCGATGATGTTAAACGATGCAATTAAAAATTTCTCTGAGTTTCCAGCATTAGGTCTTGTTCTCGCAGTCATGCTCGGTATAGGTGTCGCTGAACGTACAGGTTATTTCGATAAATTAATGATTCAAGTTGTTAATAAAGCACCTAAAAAAATAATCATCCCTATTATTATTGTAATTGGTATTTTAGGTAATGCTGCTGGTGATGCAGCACCTATCGTATTACCACCATTAACGGCGATGGTGTTTATCAAACTTGGTTATCACCCAATTGCCGGTTTGGCGATGGCATACGCAGCCGCTATTGGCGGATTTTCTGCGAATGTGTTAATTGGAATGTCTGATGCATTACTTTATGCATTTACTAAACCAGCCGCCAAAATTGTTTCTGATAACCCTCATATTAATGTTGCGATGAACTGGTACTTTATAGCTGCAAGTGTCATCGTTTTATTACCAGCTGTATATTGGGTCACAATGCGTTTCGTCATTCCGCGTTTAGGGAGGTATAACGCCTCAGACGCAGATATCAATATCGATGAATCAAAGACGAAATTAACACCTCAAGAGAATCGCGCTGTATTTTGGGCTAACATCAGTTTCTTTTTAGTCATCGCAGTTATCATTTTATTAGCTATACCGGAAAATAGTTTCTTACGTAATGCGAAAACAGGTAGTCTGCTCGAAGATGCACCGATTATTAACGGTGTAGGTATATTAATACTAATTCTGTTCTTAGTACCAGGTCTCGTGTACGGTTTGTTGATGAAGGAATTTAACAATTCTAAAGATCTCGGTAAAATGTTTGCTGATTCAATGGCTTCGATGGGTTCATTCATCGTTATCGTATTCTTTGCAGCACAATTACTCGCCTTTCTGCAATGGAGTAACCTCGGTGTTGTAGTCGCTGTAAATGGAGCCGAATTGTTAAAAGGACAAAACGGTGTGCTGTTAATCATAGGTATCATATTATTGAGTTCTCTCATTAATTTATTAATTGGTAGCGCCTCAGCTAAATGGGGTATTTTAGCCCCTATCTTTATTCCAATGTTAATGTTAGTCGGATTCCATCCAGCTTTAACTCAAATGTTATACCGTATAGGTGATTCAATAAGTAACCCAATTACACCGATGATGCCGTACTTACCGTTGTTGTTATCCTATGCACAAAAATACGATGAAAACATGAAACTCGGTTCACTCTTATCTAGTTTGATGCCTTATACAATCATATTAAGTATCGTATGGCCGTTATTCATGATTGTTTGGTATTTACTCGGATGGCCTTTAGGTCCTGGTGGTCCATTACATGTAAAATAAAATTTACTTAATTGAATTACTAAACTTAATTTTTTGTGTTTATATCCTTTTATATTGCATACAAATCATTTTAAATCATGTAATATATACAATATAAAAGGGTAATAGATTTACGGTATGAACTTTATCCTCATAATTTTCTAGGAGGCAAAAATGGAACGTATAGGTTTAATCGATATTGGTTCGAATACAATTAGGCTTGTTATATTTGAATTTGATACTAAGTCAGGTTTAAATGAAATACTAAATATCAAAACACCAGCGCGACTTAGTCAATATTTAACAGAAGATCTTATGATGAATGAAGAAGGTATTGAAGTACTCACTAAAGCATTACGTAGCTTCAAAAAAGTTGCTAACAAATTTAATGTAAATGCATTACACCCTATTGCTACTGCCGCAATAAGACAATCTACAAACAGTAAAAAAATCATAGAACATATTAAAAAGGAATTAAAAATTGATATTACCATTGTTCCTGAAAAGGACGAAGCATTTTATGGATTTTATGCCATCACACATACAACAGATGTAGAGGATGGTGTATCTGTAGATATCGGTGGGGGCTCTACTGAAGTAACTTTATTCAGAGATAAAAATTTAATCGAAGCACACAGTTTTCCTTTTGGTGTCGTTACTTTAACAAAGAAATTCTTTGAAGGTAAAGATCACAATGATAAATCGGCTATCAAAGCGATGGAGAAATTTATATCAAAACAATTTGATCAACTACCATGGTTGAAAAAACATAATATTTCATTAGTCGGTATCGGTGGATCAGCTCGAAATGTTGCACGTATTCATCAATCTGAACATTCTTACCCAATTGGTGGTGTTCATAACTATACGATGTCAGAAGACGATATTGATGAAGTATATTCAATAATTAGAAAAAGCTCACGTGATGACTTAAAAGACATTGATGGTTTGAGTAGAGATCGTGTAGACATTATCTTACCAGCTGTTGCAGTGTTTAAAGCTTTATTTGATAAAATCAGTGCAACACAGTTCACATTTTCACGTAAGGGATTACGCGAAGGTTATGTGATGAAGTTGTTAAGCGAACACTACCCTAAAGAATTCCAAAAGCAAAATATACGCAAAGATGCTCTATATCATCTAGCGAATGAATATGGGATTGAAGAAGAGAATGCTGAACAACGTGTGAAACTAGCACAATCGTTATTAAATCAATTGATAGACTTAAAGAAGATAGAGGTTTCTAAACAAGAAAAACAACTCTTTATCGACGGTGCTTTCTTATACTATTTAGGTAGCTTTATAGATTCTGATTCAAGTTCACCACATACGTATTATCTTATCGCAAATTCAATGATTGATGGTTTTAGACATGAAGAACGTGTTAAACTTGCATTGTTAGCTAGCTTTAAAAACAAGTCTTTATTAAAATTTTATAGTCATGAGACAAAATGGTTGCACGGCAAGGAACTTGAGAATGTACAATACTTAGGGGGTATCATTAAATTCGTTAATGCAATGAATATCTCTCATACAAACTCAGTTAAAGAGGTTAAACTTGAAAAAGAAGATAAACACTTTACATTATACGTAGAAAGTTCTGGTGAACCTATCGCAGAAGAATATCAAGCACAACGTCAGAAGAAACACATCGAAAAAATACTAAAAGCAGATCTTTCTATAATCTTTACAAAATCTTAATATTTATATGATAAGTTATATTTAGCAAATTATGTAATCAAGACTATAATGAGGTGTAAAAAGCGTTATGCAAAGTAATTTGGGAGAAAACAACTTAAATTTGCCACAGTATTATAACAATAGAGAACTCAGTTGGTTAGACTTTAACTTTCGTGTATTACAAGAAGCTAAAGATCAGAATAACCCTTTACTTGAACAATTAAACTTTGTATCTATTTTCAGCTCGAATTTAGATGAATTTTTCATGGTTCGTGTCGCTGGACTACAAGATCAAGTAAAAATGGGTTACGACAAGCCAGAGAACAAGGCTCAATTAACGCCTGGAGAGCAACTAGATCAAATTAAAATTAAAAATAGCAAATATGTAGATTTACAATACAAACGTTATAACGAATTAGTTGAAGAATTAAAAGATCACAACGTTGAAATCGTAAAACCAGAAGAACTACCGGAATCATTACTACAACAATTGGAAAAAGAATTCAAAACAAATATTTTACCAACTTTAACGCCATTAGGAATTGACGCTTACCATCCATTCCCAAAATTAAATAACAAAAGCTTAAATATCTTCGTAGATATCGATACAGAAGATGCGATTAATTCAGCTATCGTTCAAATACCCTCTTTAATCCCTCGTTTCTCAGCATTTAACGAAGGAGATAAACAATATATTGTAATGATTGAAGATGTCATTACATTCTTTATCAATCATTTATTCACTGGATTTGAAGTGTTAAATACTTTCACTTTCCGTATTACTAGAAACGCCGATTTAACAATACATGAAGATGGCGCAGAAGATCTATTAATCGAAATAGAACGTTTCTTAAAAGAACGTATGAGTGGTTCAGCAGTACGTTTAGAAGTTGATGGTCGACAAGCCACTTATGAAGACGTAGCTTGGATTATCAACCAATTAGATGTACATGATAACGACCTTTATTTCTTAGACGGTCCGTTAGATTTAACAATGTTATCAGATTTAGTTGGTCATTTATCAAACAAATTAAAACATTTAAAATACAACAAGTATGTGCCACAAATTCCTAGTTCATTAGGTAACAATGACGTATTTGATTTATCTTTAAAACGCGATATCTTCTTCCATCATCCATATGAATCATTCGAACCTATCGTTGATTTCATTCGTGAAGCGGCAGATGATCCAAACACAATCGCAATCAAACAAACGCTATACCGTGTAAGTAAAGATTCACCAATTATCAACAGCTTGAAAGAAGCTGCAGAAAAAGGTAAGCAAGTCACAGTACTTGTTGAACTTAAAGCACGTTTTGATGAAGAAAATAACGTACACTGGGCGAGAATGCTTGAAGATGCAGGTTGTCACGTAATCTATGGTATGACGCACTTAAAAACACATAGTAAGATTTCACTTGTTGTAAAACGTGTAAATAATAAGCTAACTTCATTCGTTCACTTAGGTACTGGAAATTACAATGATAAGACAGCAAAACTTTACACGGATATGGGTATCATTACAACAAACGAAGAAATCGCAGAAGATGCAATTAAATTCTTCAATTACTTAAGTGGTTATTCTATGAAACCGGAATACAACAAACTTATCGTAGCACCATTTGATATCCGTGATATCTTCTTAAAACGCATAGATACAGAAATCCAAGCACACAAAGAACACGGTAATGGTAAAATCATCATGAAGATGAATTCATTAACAGATAAGGAAATTATCTTGAAGTTATTTGAAGCATCTTGTGCCGGTGTTAAAGTACAGTTGATTATTCGTGGTATCTGTTGCTTAAAACCAGGTATCCCTGGTGTCAGTGAAAATATCGAAGTAGTAAGTATTGTTGGCCGCTTCCTAGAGCATTCACGTATTTATTACTTCCATAATAATGGAGATGAAAAGATTTATCTTTCATCTGCAGATGCGATGACGCGTAACATGATTAAACGTGTTGAAATCTTATTCCCTGTTGAGGATAGAGAAATTGCTAAACGTCTACTAGACTTTATGAACTTACAACTATCAGATAATCAAAAAGGACGCTATCAAGATAGTGAAGGAAACTATCATTATGTACAAAATGACTTGTCACCATTAGATTCTCAAGCATACTTAATGAAAGAATCTATAGATACAGGTCTTAAATTCAAAAAAGCTGTTTCTCAACCACAAAATGTACCGGTTGCCTCTAGAAATAGTTGGTTCTCAAAAATTCGAAACAGTTTTAGAAAATAATTAACTAAAATAGTTCTTTATTATATAAAAAGCGAGGTAGCAATTGTTAGATTGCTACCTCGCTTTTTTGTATTTGACGGCCTTTTATAAAAGAACTTAATCTTAAAATTGTTTGCTATGGGCAAATATTTGATCTATCTTGTCTTGACTATATTTGTTTGACAATGGCACGATTTCTCTTTTTTCATTAAAGAATTTACCTGATGTTTGTGATAAATCCGTATCAAGAACTAATTTCTTACCAACATCTGGATTTGGTTCTGAAAAGACTTTGAATATTAAAATTAATATTTGACTTAAAATTTTATAGCCAAACTTACCTATTTTGGATTTTGGAAGTAATAAATTCGAGTCGGACACATAGCCCGGATGGAACAGATTTGCTGTCACTGAAGTTCCTTGTAACTTTTGCGACAATGCTAATGTATAAAGGACTTTAGAAGAAAGTGCGTCTTTAATCATATTCTCCGTGACAATAATAATTATAGACAATATACTGAACAACACGTGAAATGGCTATTATTAGTTAAATATTTAAAAAACCTAGATATTACATTAAACCAAATCAGTGAAATTCAAAATTTATCAACCGACGAAAGCAAAATATTTATAAAACAATATCAACAAAAAATTCGTAAAAAAATCAATGAATTAAATGAAATTGATAACATTTTAACTGCAAAACTAGAGTATTTAGAACATGGTGATTTTAACATTACAGATGATATGAATTTATCTAAATAATTGTTTTAAACAAGTCTAACTGTAACTTCATTCACATTCACATGACTCGGTTGCATTAATGCGTAAATCGCAGCTTCTGCAATATCTTTTGGATCTAACTTTTTACGTCCGCCCCAATCGGAACCACCACTAAGCGGTGTATCAACCATACCTGGTGAGATACTAGTAGAACGCACACCTGTCTTAGCGAGCTCTTTCTCAAGACCTTGTGTAATTGAATGTACAGCTGCCTTTGTAGCACTATAAAGCGTACTTGTCTTTGTTACTTCAAATCCAGAAATTGAAGCAATATTAATGATATGTCCACTGGATTGGTTTAGGAATGTCGGTAAGACAGCATTTATACCATATAACGTACCTTTTACGTTAATATCTAACATATCATTCCAATCTTCAACCGCGCCTTCTCTAATAGCAGAGGAAAGCATTTTGCCAGCACTATTAACTAAAATATCAACTTGTCCATAAATTTCTTTGGCTTGGGCTACTAAATGTTCAACCTCCTCTTGTTTAGTCACATCAGCTATAACAGTAGTGACCTCTGCTTGTGATTGTTGTTTAATTTGTTGAGCAACTGAATCTAAACGTGTTTGATTACGCCCTGATAGTACAAGCTTAATCCCATGATTAGCAAATTCTTGTGCTATGCCAGCACCTATACCACTACTTGCACCTGTGATAATTGCAACTTGACCTTGTAATTGTTTCATTTCATTCATCCTTTCATCTCAAAATCTTAATTATAAACTCATTGTAACAATCACTGTAACGGTACTGCAGTCTTTGAGATTTAAACGGACTGTTCTAGTTCAAAATATTAAAACGTAAAATGGGTATATATGTAATATATACCGTGAGATTATAGGAGGTATCATATGGAATTCGAACAAAGAGTTGCCCAATTAAGAGAGACGATTGACAAGACAAGCTTTAATTTTAAATTTGAAGATTTATTTACTGAAGAAGAATGGACTAAAATGGAAATTGCACAACGTAAACGATTAGAAAAATCATTTAGATCATTTGTCTCTAAACATAATTATCTACGTATTCCTTACACATCGGAAGATAAAATACGTCTCAGCATTTTTAATATTGAATATAGTTATAACGAAGTTAAAGAAAACTTTAGTGCTTATGTTTAATATATTACATCGTAAAAGTAAAAAGAGCCCTGTGTAGATTGTATTACAACCTCACAGAGCTCTATTTTTGTTTAGGCATAAGAGCCTAAACGCACTAAGCGATACTTAAGGGCGCGGCATAAATCATGAAAGAGATTCATACTAGGGAGAAAAACATGCATGAGATGAGTGTTTTATGAAATAAATATGATAAAACTAACCCACCCCAATACTAACGATGGTTACAGTTTTTTAACTTATAACAAGTTGCTGTTGTTTTTCCAATCCATAGTTGTACAATTTCTCCGCATCTGAAAATGTTATATAGTCAATACATCTGTATCCATCTTTAATGTCATTAATAATACCTTGATTTACACCCGTATGTGTGTAAATTTCATAACTACTTTCTTCTGAAAAGATAACTTCTTCTATGACCTTTCTCATATAAGTCACTCCGTGTTTTCTTTAATCTTTATTACACTTTTATATTAACGCTTCATGATTGTTTTGAGAAGCTATTTGTGATTATTTTCACAAAATAGTCAATATTCATCTTAAACCTAGTAATCAAAACACTAACGATAAAAACCAAGATGTCAGCACCTCATCTTGGCCTAACATCTTGGTCTATCAATTTATTTAAACAAATATACTTAATAACAATATAAAGACAAGTCCTGAGACAGAAATAATTGTTTCAAGTAACGACCACGTTAAGAATGTTTCTTTTACGGTTAAACCGAAGTACTCTTTAAACATCCAAAATCCAGCATCATTAACATGAGATAATATAACACTACCAGCACCAATAGCAAGTACGACAAGTGCAACGTTGACATCAGAAGATTGCAGTAAGGGGACTACAATACCAGTGGAGGAAATCGCAGCAACAGTTGAAGAACCTAGTGCAATTCTAAGAACTGCTGCAACAATCCACGCTAATAGAATCGGTGACATCTCAGTACCTTCAAATAATTTAGATATTGTATCACCTACGCCCCCATCGATTAATACTTGTTTAAAGGTACCGCCACCACCAATAATCAAGATCATCATGCCAATTGGGTAAATCGCATTTGATACAGAATCCATGATTTCTGCATTGTTACGTCCTTGTTTGAATCCCATCGTATACATTGCTAGTAAGACTGCGATTAACATCGCCGTACCTGCAGTACCAATAAAGTAAATAAAACTTTCGATACCGTTCTTAGCTTCTTCATGTCCTGTAATCAATTGCACAATCGTAGCAATTAACATTAATACAATAGGTGAAATAGCTGTTAATATACTAATTCCAAAGCTTGGCATCTCAGCTTCAGTAAACTCTTTTTGCGCACCTAAAGCTGAAATATCTCCCTCACGACGATAAGCTGAAGGAATAATCTTTTCAGCCATTTTATTAAAAATTGGTCCAGCAATAATTGTTACCGGAATCGCAATAATCATCCCATAAAGTAATACTTGCCCTAGATTGGCTTTCAGTTCTTTCGCAATAACTACCGGCCCTGGATGTGGTGGTAAGAAACCATGTATAACCGATAATGCTACGACCATAGGTAATCCAAGTTTGAGTTGTGAAACATTCGCACGCTTTGCAATTGTAAATACGAGTGGTATTAATAAGACTAATCCAACTTCAAAGAACAGTGCGATACCTACAATAAATGCAGCAATTAGCATGGCCCATTGTACATGCTTATGTCCAAACTTATTGATTAATGTATCAGCAATTCGTGTAGCACCGCCCCCATCTGCAAGTAATTTACCAAGTATGGCACCCAGTCCAAATATCAATGCGATATGGCCTAATGTGCTACCCATTCCTTTTTCAATCGTTTCAATAATTTTATCTAAAGGCATGCCCAATAAAATTGCAGTAACAATTGAAGTAATAATTAATGCTATAAATGTATTTAATTTCATAAATATGATGAGTGATAATAATAAAATAATCCCTATAACAACCGTAATTAACGGCCAAATTGTTTCAAACATACAGGTCTCCCCTTTCAAAGCAAATAATAAGTTGTATTTTAATAACAAACTTATTATGATAGCGCTTTCTTTTTATTTTAAAATTGCTATGGAAACGCAAGAATTACACGTTCTTGCGATTTCCACAGTTACTTTATGTTGATATATGATTTCTTTGGAAGTTTGAGATTTCATGATAGCTTTCATCTAACGATCGACTCAATTTAATAAATATTGAGACGAGTTGTTGATAAATACTCACATTATCTTGGTTAGGTTGATGTGCATTTGTCGTTCCTACCATGTCTTCAATAACAGAGAAATCATCAATCTCCCCAAGTGCTTTCATACCTAATACACACGCCCCTAGGCAAGAACTTTCGTAGCTCTCTGGAACAATTAAATCTGTATCGAAAATATCTGACATCATTTGACGCCAAACTTCACTTTTGGCAAATCCACCTGTCGCTTTAATTGTTGAAGGTGTTTCATTCATAACTTCTATCAGAGCTAAATATACGGTATAAAGATTGAATAATACACCTTCCAATGCTGCACGGATCATGTGTTCTTTTTTGTGTGATAAAGTTAAACCAAAGAATGAACCTCTCGCATCAGCGCTCCACAATGGGGCACGCTCTCCTGCTAGATAAGGGTGGAATAATAATCCATCTGCACCTGGTTTAACACGACTTGCTATACGTGTGAGCACATCATACGGATCAACACCTAAACGCTTAGCAGTTTCAACTTCGCTTGCTAACACTTCATCTCTAAGCCAGCGTAAAATGACGCCTCCATTGTTAACCGGTCCCCCTATGACATAGTGGTCTTCGGTTAATACATAACAGAAGATACGCCCCTTATAGTCTGTGCGTGGCTTATCAATAACCGTTCTAATGGCACCTGAAGTCCCGATCGTTACGGCAACTTCGCCTTTTTTGAATGCATTCACACCTAAATTCGATAATACACCATCGCTCGCTCCAACTACGACAGGCGTATCTGCATCTATGCCCATTAAAGTAGCATAGCGTCGTTTCATCCCTTTTAAAATATGTGTCGTTGGTACGATTTCTGGTAATTGTGATTCCTTTATTCCTAATAAATCCAATACTTCTTTATCCCACGTCATTGACTCTAAATTATACATCCCCGTAGCTGAAGCCATTGATTGGTCAATGACATATTGTTCAAATAATTCATGGAAAATGTATGTTTTAATATCTGCAAACAACGCAGTTTGGTCGTAAATATTTTTTTGTTCATGTTTCAGCCAATATATTTTAGATAATGGAGACATCGGATGTATCGGTGTTCCAGTGCGTTGATAAATAGTTAAACCATCGTGTTCGTTTTTTAATTTTTCTGCATATCGAGCTGAACGATTATCCGCCCATGTAATGTTTTCCGTTAATCTTTGATGCTTGTCATCCATGGCAATGAGACTATGCATTTGTGCACTAAACGAAATGAGTTTCAAATCTTCTTTAGCTATTTTTGATTCACGCATGACATATTTTACTGTCATTAGCACAGCATCAAATAATTCATCGGGATTTTCCTCTGAAGTTTCAACATTTGGTGTGTTTAAAGTATATCCAATATTATGTTTCATAATAAATTGACCATTTTCATCGTAGAGCACTGACTTTGTACTCGTCGTCCCTATATCTACACCAATCATATATTTCATGGCGCGCCCTCCTCATTTTTATATGATTAAGTTCATTTACTTAACCAGAAACTATCAATATCATCGCCTACATCATCAAAGTTTAAATGAAATGCTTGTCGTAATTTTTCTGGATCTTGTTGTTCAACCGCTTCTATAAATACTGAATGATTATGATGAATTCGATCGAAATCTTTTGGGTCATGTTGCATTCTTTTTCTCATTGATAATAATATAAGTGCTTCCATTACTGGCTTTAAATTATTCCAAAATGACTTTAAATATTGATGACCTGAAGTTAATATAGTGACCTCATGAAATTTCATATCGTGTTGTGTAAATGACTCAGCATCTTCAAACTGTACGGATACTTTCATCATTTCCAATTGTTTTTTCAACTCTTTAACAATATATGAACGGTCTTGTTCTCCTATTCGATTAAACGCGAAAGACTCTAACATAATACGTAGATCATAGAGCTCTCTTTTTTCCTTTTCATCAAAACGTAAGACTTCTGCACCCATTCTTTCTAAATGAATAAGCTGGTCTTGCTTCAATAATTTAAAAGCATCACGCACCGGTGATCGGCTGACATTAAATTCCTTTGCGATTTGATTTTCAGTAAGTAAAGTTTCTGGAGTGATTTTGCCATCGACGATCATGAGTCGAATTTCGGCTGCTATTAATTCACCTTTCGAGCCATTCTCAAGCCATCTTTCGGGATATTCAAATTCCACTGATTCATCACCTCTTTAACGTTCGAAATACTTGTATACAAGTATGGTAACACAACTCACTATTTTATGCAAGCGCTTGCATTCGTTTGTTTTATGCACTTTTTAACATAAATCTTAAACATAGTTATTAATTATACAATATGAATTTCTGTTTCAAATTAGACAGTCATATGTTTTATTTCTGATAACTTGACCCCTAGCACTCTGCCCGACGTGTCAAAATACACATTTTATATTAAACAAAAAATGATTTCTATCTCCATAGGAAATAAAAATCATTTTTGAGTAATATCTTATTAATGTGTGCCCTCAACAACTGGAATACAGTGACTTTGAGTATGGCAGTGCGTACATGTCAATTGACGTGTACGCGGAGTATGTTTCGCACTCGCCCATTGTGTAAATGATGGTTTAAATATTTGCTGACAATGTGGACAAAGATATTTTAAATCTTTATAGATTATATTCGCCAAATACGTTGCACCGCCGAACAATAGTGGGAAAGTATATAATATTGGTTTCCATGTTTGTTTCAAAATACTTACTAACAGTGAGCTATATTGTAGTAACACTAACGGTATAAATCGCTTGCCAATACATTTTAATAAACGTGTTTCTGTTGCACTGTCATTCATTAGTTGATGTGTTTCGATTATTTTGGGTAACGGGGCTTCTACATCTTCACCAACATAGTGCTTAAATTTATGGATTTGCTTTAATGTTTCATGGATCTCGTCACGTTTTTGTTCTAATAGTCTTTCTTGTTGTGTGACAAGCGAACGCACAACTTTTAAACCATTATCATCATTCAATATCGCTTTGATGTCTTTTAAACCGAAATTTAAAGACTTCAAAATTATAATGATTTCTAATCTTTCTTTACTTATTTCATCAAAGATTCGACGTTGATAGTTTCCCTGTTGATTGGATTGTAACAACCCTCCTTTATCATAATACTGGACGGTCCTCACCGATACATTACACGACTTAGCAAGTTCCCCTGTCTGATATGTTGTCATTTTAATTACCTCCTTGAGGCTTAGTCTAGTAAATGACGTAACGTCACTATCAACCTTTTCTTTAAAGTTTTAGAAAATGCTTATTCATAAAGGGAACATAAACATATGAAATTAACTTACATTAGTTAGTGAATACTTCAGAATGAATACGTTGCATTTTATTTTCGATTGCGGTGATTTCTTCTGCACATTCGTGTAAATCAGTTTTATATTGTTCAGTATCGGTACTATTTTTATAACGAATCTTATGTTCTAAGCTCGCCCACATATCCATACCAATCGTACGTATTTGTATTTCTACTGGTACAATCTCTACTGCATTCGCTAAAAACACAGGTACTGTTACGACGATATGTAAACTGCGATAGCCATTGCCTTTTGGATTTTTAATATAGTCTTTACGTTTAAGCAGTTTCACGTCTTCTTGTTTAAGTAATAACGACTCAATCATATAAATATCATCAAGGTAATTACAAATAACTCTGATACCAGCGATATCTTGAATATGCTCTTTTGCCGCTTCAGTTGAAATGGGTAACCCTTTACGTTTTAATTTCTTCATTAAACTACGCATTTCCTTCACGCGACGTTCCATATGATGAATTGGATTATGTTTATACATTTGTTGGAAATGATCATCTAATATATCAAGTTTTGTACTAATTTCCTTTAATGCTGAAGAATATAGTTGTTCTAAAGAAACAAAACCGATCAATGATTCAAATGCCGCTTCAGAACTTGTAAATTCTCCAAAATTCTCTCTAAAGTCTGCCTTTAAGTCTTCAACATTTTGGGAATTATTTCGTTCGACATACATCTTTTGTGCCTCCATTTTTATACTAACCATTTATTATTATATCGAAATTAGTATTAAACATTAAATTATAACAGCCCAAAAGTCAGTAATCACACAAAAATCCACCTTAAGAACGATAAGTTGCTTAAGGTGGATCGGTAACAATTCAGCTCATATTGACCTATATTACTCGTCTTTTTTATGTTCAATAATCTCTGTCGATCTATTATCTACAGTATTTCTCGCACGTTTCATTGCATCTTCTTTTTTGTCGAAAGTCGCATAGGCTTGTTTAGCACCATCTGTTTTCACTTTCCAAACATCATCTTCAAAATACACATGTACGTCCTTATCATTCAATTCAGGGTTAGCATCTTCATCTTTATCATGTTGCGTTATTTTTTTATTCTTTAACTCTTCTTTTTCTTCTTTAGTAGCGTCTTTATACCATTGTTCCGCTTGTTTCGTCGCAATTGGAATCGCCTCTGATTCTTCATAACCATCTTTGAGCATGGCATTCGCAATATCTATCGCTTTTTTTCTCTCTAACTGATCTAAGTTTTTCAAACTTTGTGGATAGTCATTCATTGTCCAAGGCATGATGAATCCTCCTTCGTTTTAATATGTCTTTGATTGTTTACCCTTAAATCGATCTTTTCACCCAATGCGTTGTTTCACAATATAAAAGATGGACGTAAGCTACAGAACATTTCAAATAGCATGAAATGACTAACCTACATCCATCTTAAATTATCGTTCTTTAATACAGTTATTTTGTATGTTTTTTAATGTTGTTCGGATATATGTGTATTGAGGTAATGCGGGCACCTCTAAAGGTTTAATATGTGTACCTCTTTCAAAGTGTTTTGCAATATTTTCGAAGATGAGTAAATATCTTCCCATCGTTTCATCATCTACGAAATACCTTTTCTCATTACTTAATGCACGCGTATAAATAAAGCTCATTTCTTCCAAGGCATAAATACTTGGATAATAATATTGCAGTTCTTTCTTATCACTCGATAATTCACCATTAGCACTGTTATACATTTGAATCATGTTATTTAAGTGCACGCTGAGTTTCAACATTTCTTTTTTGTCTTCTTTTAAAGAATCATATTGATTACTAGAGAAAATATAATGAAACAATCGCGCTTCATGTCTCGTAACTTCGGCCAATGTTTTTGGAAGCATCAATGAGGATGTCTTACGTCCTATAAATAGTAAACAAACCACAGCAATAATAATTCCTGTAATCACATCTACTACCCTAGGTAATGCATTGAGTATCGTTAAATGCCCTGAGGCTAAACCGTTTAACAATAGTACTTGTAACGTGACAAATATCACGCCATATGAATAATTAGCACCAACAATCATTTCTGTAATACCTGCCGAAATCGCTAATAATAGAATAGACACTGGTATAGGTGGATGTGCGAGTAAAATGAGGGATAGTATTAACACGCCGACAATCGTTCCGATACCTCTGGCGCCTGCTCGTTCGAAACTGTGTAAAGTGTGCGTACCAGTCAAAATCGTATGTGTACTTAAAGGCACCCAATACGCCTTGTCAAAATCAAATAGCAGTGCAATCATAATCGAAATTGCCATAATAACGATATAACGTAAAGTATTTCTAAAGACAATTGATTCTAAGTTTAAATTCATTAACAATCGATGGCCATATACTGGCATACGAATATCCACTTCATGGGCTAAACGTTCATCGGAAGCGTTCATAATTACATCTACTTTAAATATGTTATCCACTAAGTTTTTATATTCATCACCAACATCAATCGTTTGATTCCAACGATTATTGACTTGACCTTTAGCAAAAACAAGTTTAATCACAAAGTCTGTCATCTTTTTAATATCATTTGGAAGCGGTCTTGCACCACTTTCATTAAGCTCTAATAAGTCAGAATGTATCCCTTGTGCAGTATTATGTAGTAATAATAAACGTTGAAATCGAGGGGATGTCTTAAAGTTAGTAATGCTTGATGTCATCAATTGGTCATCTGAAGTTCTAAAGGTAGAAACTGCAAATTGTGAAGCTTTTGCGAATGCTTTAGGATCATCAAAGTTATAAACCAATTGTTTAATCATATTAAAGTCATTTTGCACAGCTTTCATTTCTGCAGATTCTCTTGAAAATAAAATGACTAAAGCGACAACAATCGTTGCTAATACACCACCTGTAAACATACAAGCACCTCTATATAATGCTTCTTCAGGTGCTACAGGGAAATTAGTCGGTAAACTATATGCGACGATGAAAAATATAGAAGATGGTCCCGGTATTTTAAAGGTACTAAAAATAAAATACGCTACAACAGATATGACTAATAAGAGTAACCCAAATATAATAGGTTGGTTAGCAGTAAGGGAGCCTAACGCCATTGCAGATGAAAGCCCTAAAGTACAAAATATTACAATACGTAATTTCGCTTGTGCAGTACCACCAAACACATAAATATGTGCCAAAGTTCCTGTTGCAATTAACAACCCTGTCATGAAATGTCCAACTAAATAACCTATTATTAGAGGGACAAACATTAACATACCTTGACGAAAGCCTTTCTTCACGTCGACTTTCATAGAATTAAATTCAAGTAGTGATTTAAAATAATGATTCAACGTCTCCCTACACCTCCTCATATTTAATAAATCATTGAATCACTCGCGTTTAAACATGTATATCAAGTGAATCACAGTTTTATGTAAACAGTAAAAAGTGAGGTCGGTATACAAACGCTGATGATGGTCTAATTCAATCATTGACGAATGTTGTCCAACCCCATTTATCAATTAGTTATTCCGAAAGTTCTTTCGTGTATCCACGAATTTTCATATTCTGAATTGAACGCCCTACTATTTTAACATTTTTCACTGTTTGAGCTATACCTTTTTCTAAAATTCAACAAAAGTTATAGTATTCATCTGGATACAATCATTCACTCAGTTACATGGGCTATTCAGCTTCCTTTATGTCCTCATTTACTGTTGAATAATCAATTTCTGTATCACGGAACGCTTGATTATCCACAGGGAAATGTTGTTCTAACGTTTCGATATCACTTATTTCAACAATCCCTTTATTTAATTCAAAATCTAACACATGTCCTCCAACTGTTCTTGCGTCATCGACAAAGTGTAAATGGAATCCACCTGCAGCAATGCCATGAAATAAATATGGCGCATAAAACCCAACAACTGTACCATCAACTTGCTCATATTTAAATTCTGGTTGACGTTTTGCGGATTCAATCAATTTCTCATATGGTGGATTTTGTTTTGGCATCATGCGTACATGCATCATTTCGAATTTACCTGTAATTTTCACTGCAATAAATGCATTTTGGGTTTTCGCTCTATCAACTACCTCATTGAGAATTGCTTCATCATCAGTAATATTGCGCACTTCAAATGATTTATCTACTTTAAACGGTGTAACCGCAGCGTATGGCGTAAGTTCACTTGCTTCTAAACGTTTAAACTCACCATATTCATTTGCATGGTAAGCGATACGATCTAATATAATAACCTCTCCATCAGAACCTGATAAAGTTCCGATACCTAAATCACCATGTTTCAAAATATCATCAATTGTGCTCGTTCCTTCCAATAAACCAGCCATCAACGTACCTAACGTACCATGTTGATATAACATTTCATCAACGCTCCTTACTATTGTTACGTTCTTATTTCTCTATTAGTGCAAACATTCCTTTATTTAAAATTATACATGTTTAAGTCAAGATACAATAGCTATGTGATTAATATGTACTTTAAATAATTAATATTTTTGATATTATCATGATGAATAGACTTCTATTATATCTTTCAAAGGAGTAGTTCAATGAATAATGAAGAGTTAGAATCAAAACTGTTATTGATTAAACAATCGATTGATGTATTACAAGAAGAGTTAGCTCCAAATTTAAAAACGAAAGACTTAGTATTACTACGTTATTGGTATTCAGTAGATGAAATTGAGCATTTAAATAAATATCTATTTGATTTAACAGCTAATGATAAAAAAGTAAGTAAAAAAGTGTTTAAAAAGAAACTTTGTGAGATAAGAGATTTACCTGAAATTCCTATGGAGCAAGTGTTTGACATTTTAGAAGGATATAAAAATAGTGGTCTTCATGTAAACGTAATTAATCACATATTAAGAAATTAAAAGTAATTTTGTTTAGTTAAATAGCTAATGTTCTGAAATACGAAATTATCTACGAATAATAAAAAATAAGTTGAGACATGTTATAATCTTTAACCATAAGGCACCTCGTTAATTAAGATTAATTGTGCTTATTAAATTATACGTAAGGGCCTTATTTTCAATGTATTTTAATGTAAAATTACATATAAATGTGAAGTTTTCAGCGAGACTCTTGAGGGAACTGGACAAGCTGAAGACTACAGGCTGAAGCTGTCCCCTAAGAAAGCGAGCCAACAATACGAAGTATTGTATAAAAAAGAAGCACTCAGATGAATTGAATTAAATCATCTGAGTGCTATTTTTCTGAGATTTATGTCCAAGACTCTTCACTATAATCATTAAGCAACACTTAAAATTTATAGTTTGTCCTTTTCAACGATTAGTGGTTTATCAGGTTGTACAAAGAACCACATTATAATCGCAAATATTACTGGAATAATTACAAGTTCTAATGTAACAATCCAACCTACAATATCTAATAAGAAACCTGCTAATAGGGGGCTGATTAACGCTCCAATATTCCCCCATAAGTTCATCCAACCTGACACAGAACCTGAGAAATTACGTCCTAAATCGGTAGCTGCTGCCCAGCTCATCCCTGTAGCAACACCAATACCACCTAAACAAAGAGATAACCAAATCACATTGACGACTAAATTATCCGATTGAATTGACATAAAGAGTGAGAAACAAAAGACTAAAAATCCAATAATAGCGATTGCAGCACGTGCCATGAAACGAGATTTTCCTTTTTGTAATACTTTATCTGAAATCGTTCCAGCAAGTAATATTAAAATGAACATCGCAATCCATGGTGCGCCAGCTGCCCATGCCATATCTGGATCACTTAATTTCACATGATATTGTTCCGTTAAATAAGTAGGTAACCAAATTAAAAATAGTGACACGACAAATTGAACTACGAAGTATTGTGCGGCTAATGCATAAAAACTAAATCTTGTTAAAAATATATTCCAAGGGGCTTTTGTTTTTTCTGTATTTAATACATCACGATTTTCCATAATGTATTTTCTTTCCGCTTCGTTAACCATTTTATGTTGCTCTGGTAAATCTTTTGAAATAATTACCCATAAAGCTGCAATGATTATTCCGATCAGACCAAAGATATAAAACACTGCTTGCCACCCAAACATATTAACGATTGAAATCGTTACTACAGGTGCTATAACCGGTCCAAAGTAAGAACCAGCTAATAAAACACTTGAAGCACGTCCCTTTTCGCCTTTTGCAAACCAGTATGAATTAAAGACTGCGTTTGAAGGATACATAGGCGCTTCACCTATACCAAATAAGAAACGGATAGCAAATAACAAACCGTGGTTTTTCACTACACCTGTTAATATCGTAAATGCACTCCACCAAACAAGCGCGATAGAAAGCATTTTTTTAGGCCCAAATTTCTCAGCCAATAATCCTGACGGGACTTGCATTAATGCATACCCCAATGAGAAAAATGAAGCCAACATTCCGAATTGCGTTTTATTTAAATTTAAGTCTTCCATCATAGGCCCTGCAATAATTGAAATATTAGAGCGATCCATATAAGCGATAACTCCGATAATAAAGAATGCTATTGCAAAATATCACCTGATTTTTGATTTTTTCTGTTCCATATGATTCTCGCTTTCTCTAAGAAGTTACTAGCCAACGATTGGCCAATATTATCTCTTGATATTACCACAAGGTGTAACCGCTTACAACTCTTTTTCTTTCTCTTTTGTCATGATAAGTATTCTTAAATTTACTATAATAACCAAAACTTTTATACTTTAAGTAAAGTACATACGAAAGTAGTAGAGATTTTTGTGGATTATTCGCTAAATTAGACTATAATAAATACGAATGTCCAAAAATTATATTTTTATTTTCAAAGGAGCTTATTTCAAAACAATGGAACACATATTAACTCAGTTTATAAATACATGGGGTTATGCGGCCATAGCGATATTAATTCTATTAGAAAATATCTTACCGTTTATACCTTCTGAAATTATACTTACACTTTCTGGCTTAATGTCAGTTAAATCAGACCTAGATATCGCAATGTTATTTATTATTTCAACAATTGCATCTCTTATAGGACTCATAACACTTTATTACATTAGTCGCCTAGTATCTGAAGAAAAGTTATATCGCTTTGTCGATAAATATGGTAAATGGATTAAATTAAGAGGTCGAGATGTAGAACGCGCAAACGATTGGTTTGATAAATATAGTGCAGTGGCAGTGTTTGTATGTCGTTTCATTCCTGTATTAAGAGTATTAATTACGATACCAGCTGGTATTAATAGAATGAACGTCGTTGCGTTTACGATTATTTCATTAATCGGTACAACGATTTGGAACTTTGGTCTCATTTTACTCGGCCGTGCATTAAGTGATAATTGGGATTTATTAATGAATAGCTTACACACATATTCTTACATTATGTACGTTATCATTGCTATCGTTGTCATTTATTTAATCGTGAAGTTTTATAAAAATAAAAACAAAAAACGCGTTCGTTAATTTATAATTGTAGCGTAACTGTGATCGTTAAATAATTTTTCCTTAACCGAAGACAACCAAGATGAATTATATATAAAAGTAGCCCATCAAAAGATTTAAATTCAAATCATTTTGATGGGCTTTATTCTATGCTAATTTCCCAGGTTATATATTTTGATGGTTAAACCAAAATTTTTTATCATATTTTTTCAAAAATACATTACTTATTGTTCACGAGTGCTTTAACTTCTCTCAAGTCACTTTCGACATCGATTTGAGGTTTTTTTGTGAATTTACTCACGACAATTGTCACGATTAAACTTGTTAAGAAACCTGGTACAATTTCGTATAAATTAAAGAAGTCATTCACTTTCCCTAAAGGTTTGGCTAATGTAATCCAAAGAATTACAACAATCGCACCAGAAATCATACCACTTACTGCACCTGTACGACTTAAGCCTTTCCAATAAAGTGATAACAACACGAGTGGTCCAAATGCTGCACCAAATCCTGCCCAAGCATTACCTACTAAGTTTAAGATTGTATCATTTGGTGACCATGCAATCATAATTGAAACAATGGCTACTACGATAACTGATAAACGACCAACTAATAAAAACTCTTTTTCATGTTCTTTAGCTTTATCTTCACCACGGATTAATTTATAAAAATCTTCTGTTAAAGAACTTGATGTTACCAACAATTGTGAAGAAATCGTACTCATAATCGCTGCTAAAATAGCTGCAAGTAAGAATCCACCTACTAATGGATGGAATAAAACTTGTCCCATTAAAATAAATAGCGTCTCTGGATCTTTCAACTGCACATGTCTTTCATCTACGAATGAAATTCCTACAAGTCCAACTGCAACTGCACCTAATAAACTGATAGCCATCCAGCCGATACCAAATCTTCTTGCCGTTGGTAATAGCTTCACTGACTTAATAGACATAAATCGTACGATAATATGCGGTTGACCAAAGTATCCAAGTCCCCATGCAAAGAATGAGATAATACCAACAATTGTTGTCCCCTTAAATAAATCTAAATTTGTTGGTTTTAATTCTGCTGCATGTGAAAATGTATCTAGCCCACTTAGTTGCATCATTACAACTAATGGTACCATGACCATAGCGATAATCATTACTACCCCTTGGAAGAAATCAGTGATAGATACAGCTAAATACCCGCCGAAAAATGTATACAATATAACAATTACAGATACTAATATTAATCCAAGGTGGTAATCTAAACCAAAGGCACTATCAAATAACTTACCACCAGATACCATTCCTGAGTGCGTATATAGCGTAAAGAATACAACAATAATACCACCAGAAATAATCTTGATAATGTTAGATCGATCATCTAGTCGGTTTCTAAAGAAATCTGGTAATGTAATGGCGTCTCCAGCTTTTTCTGTATATACACGAAGCCTAGGCGCTACAACGATATAGTTTATGTATGCACCAATCGTTAAACCGATTGCTAACCACGCTGCTGATAAACCTGTTGAATAGACCTCTCCTGGTAATCCCATGATCATCCAACCACTCATATCAGAAGCACCAGCTGACAATGCAGTTACGTAAGGCCCGATATTTCTACCTCCCAGCATATATTCACTAACATTCCCTGTAGATTGTTTATAAGCATAATAACCAATACCTAATAAAATAACAAAATACAGTGTCAGCATTATATATGTTTGCCAGTTTGTATTAACTTGACTTGATAAAGTCGCTCCCAATGTAAACATAAGTTATCCCCCTAATATTTATTTTTGTTACATGCATTAATTATACAAAATATTAGAGAAAACAAAAGAGTATTCTGAATATTTTTATAATAATTGTTATTTTTACATTGTAAAAAGCCTTAAATTAAACTATTTAAACCTAATATATTGCTTGTACATATATGAAATATTTTAACTTATAATAAATAATATTCACTTTTCAATAATTTTGTATATAAAAAATGGCTTTTCTCACTCATTTTTATATTTGAGTAACATCATCAAAATAAAAAGAATTAATTTTACCGTTTAATGTTACTTAAAATTGAACAAAGTATTAAAGGAGGAAGAATCGTAAGCCAAATGATGATATAATAATAAATATAATATGAAAACGCTTTATTCAATTCACTAAATATTACAACTGGAGTGACACAATTATGCATAATGCTACAGAGAAAAGTGTGAAGAGCAGGTATCTCGATTTATTAGCAGAACAATTCAACAATAAAGAAGAATTAGCTACTGAGATTATCAATTTAGAGTCAATTCTTGAGCTACCTAAAGGTACAGAACACTTTGTTAGTGACTTACATGGTGAATTCCACTCTTTCCAACACGTATTACGTAACGGTTCAGGTAATGTCCGTTCTAAAATAAATGACATCTTTAAAGATAAACTATCCGAAGAAGAAATTAATGAATTTTCAGCACTTGTATACTATCCAGAGGAAAAGTTAAATCTCGTTAAAAATGCATGTGAATCAAAAGCAGAATTAAATGAATGGTATGTAACGACAATCAATCGTCTTATCAAACTTATTACATATGCATCATCAAAGTATACGCGTACTAAGTTACGCAAAACGTTACCAAAAAACTTCGTCTTTATTATCGAAGAACTTCTTTATAAAAGTAATAAATACAATAATAAACAGTCCTATTATGAAAAGTTAATGAAACAAGTCGTAGAGTTAGAACAATCTGATGACATCATCATCGGCTTATCATTTACTGTACAACATCTCGTGGTCAATCACTTACATGTTGTTGGTGACATTTATGATCGTGGACCAGATCCAGACAAGATTATGGATACACTGATCGAATATCCTTCCGTAGATATCCAATGGGGAAATCACGATGTACTTTGGATTGGTGCCTATGCAGGTTCAAAGGTATGTTTAGCAAACTTATTACGTATTTGTGCTCGCTACGACAATCTAGATATTATAGAAGATGCTTATGGAATTAATTTGAGACCGTTACTTACATTAGCTGAAAAATATTACGACGGTAAAAATCCAGCTTTTCGCCCGAAAAATGCAGAAGGTTTAACAGAACTAGAACGTGAACAAATTACTAAGATTCAACAAGCTATTGCGATGATTCAATTCAAACTTGAAGCACCAATCATTAAACGACGCCCAACGTTTGAAATGGAAGATCGACTTGTACTAGAAAGTATTGATTTTGACAAAATGGAAGCTACAATTTATGGGAAAACATATCCTTTAGAAAATACTTGTTTCCACACGTTAAACCCAGATAACCCTAATGAATTATTAGAGGAAGAAGAAGAGGTTATCAATAAACTTTTACTTTCTGTGCAACAATCAGAAAAGTTAAAACGTCATATGACGTTCTTAATGCAAAAGGGTAACCTATATCTACGTTATAATGGTAATTTATTAATTCATGGTTGTATTCCAGTCGATGAAAATGGTGAAATGGAGTCTATGGTTATCGATGATGTTGAGCATCACGGTTGTGATTTATTAGATAACTTTGAATATTATGTAAGACATGCATTCGATCATAAAGATCAACAAGATGATCTTGCAACGGATCTCGTTTGGTACTTATGGACAGGTAAATACTCTTCATTATTCGGTAAACGTGCGATGACAACATTTGAACGTTACTTTATTAAAGACAAAGCATCTCACAAAGAAGAGAAAAATCCATACTACTACTTACGTGAAGACGTTGATATGTGTAAAAAAATGTTAAAAGACTTTGATTTAGATCCAGAACAAGGTCATATTATTAACGGTCATACACCTGTTAAAGAAATAGACGGGGAAGATCCTATTAAAGCTGATGGTAAAATGATCGTCATTGATGGTGGATTTTCAAAAGCATATCAATCAACAACAGGTATTGCTGGATATACATTATTATACAATTCATTTGGTATGCAGCTCGTTGCCCACCAACAATTCAATAGTAAAGAGCATGTCTTATTGAATGGTGCAGATGAACTTTCAATAAGACGTGTAGTTGATGAAGAACTTACACGTAAAAAAATTAGAGACACGAACACTGGACAAGAAATTCAAGATGAAATCAACGTATTAAAAGAACTTATGCATGATCGTTTCATCAATTAACAAAAAAACCACTTTGAGATATTCGTATCTCAAAGTGGTTTTTGATTTATTAAATATTGCGATGCAAGTACGCATCTTTTAAATAACCTATCGTACCCTCTTCTTTATTAAGCACATCGTTGTTCATTTTCTTAAATGTTACAACCTTATTTTCACTAATATGATATAACACCATATCATGAGCTGTGAGTTGTGATTTTTCTTTAACTGGAATTTCCAAAATATTATTTTCAGCAACAAATCGATTAAACCAATGTGAAGTGAAATTCCAATCAAATAAAATGTGATTTCTTATCGGTCCATCAAGATTACTACGCGCATGTTCGTCCGTAAATGAAACTGGCATCATTTGCACATTTTTCAATCCAAACTCAGGAACCAACTCATTAAACGCCAAACTGTTAAATACAAATGACTGTGTCATTAACAGACATTTATTGTAACGTGTAAGATCTGAATAAATCCGATCATTACTCGATAATAAGTTTCCTTCAAACACTTCTAAATCCATTTCTTTTGCTCTATCTTTCTTATTATCAAATAAATTGAACGTCATAACTGGTATATTATGTTCTCTTAATTTAGAACCTAAATGATAAGAAAACATACTCTCACCAACGAGTATAACACCAGGCGGTTCATTACTAGATAACTTCATGACTTTACTCAATGGTACAAATGTGAAGCCGTAAATCACCACTGTCACAAATACTAATCCAAAAGTCACTGGTGTAATATATTGCGCCATTGGCATACCTTTTTGGACAAATAAACCACCGAAAAATTGTGCGACAGTTAGAACTACAATACCTCTCGGCGCCATCATAGAGACCATCGCGCGCTCTCGTGTTGAAATTTCTGTATTTATTGTAGACAGAATGATCGAAAGTGGTCGAACTAATACAATCATGACGAAACAGAATAAAAATAATTGCCAACTTACAACATTTTTCAACACATCTAATGAAAGTGACGATGTAATTAATATAAAGACCGTTGAAATCATAATCGTCGATGTATTTTCAATGAAATGGTCAGATTCTTTAAATATTAAATCGTGACGTTTCATTCGTGCCATCATTAAACCGAATATTGTAACCGCTAATAAACCTGATTCTGGTAAAAATTCATCACAAATTGCAAAAATAAGTAATATAAATATTAACTGAATTGGTGGCATTAAGTTTTGCGGTATGTGATCACGTTTAATAAACCACATAAAGATAAATGATGCGACAAAACCAATCGCAATTGCAATAACCAATCGAACAATGAAACTTACAATAATTTGTAATTCAAAGCCTTGTTCAACGATTTCAAATAAGTAAAAAGCCCCTAAAGCTAACATAGGCCCAATTGGATCAAGGATAATACTTTCCCATCTTAATATCGAATCTACATTTTTATGTACTTTCGCTTGTTTCAACAACGGCTGTATGACGGTAGGCCCAGTGATCAAGAACAGCCCGCCTAGTACTAACGAAATTTCGATTGGAAATCCAAAAATTAAATACAGGGCAACGGCACCTAGTATCCAAGCTAACCCCGCACCAATCGTAATAATTCTTATGACAGCTTTCGAAATGCCTTTAAGCTCTCTAAAGTCTAGCGTACTACTACCTTCAAATAAAATGATTGCCACTGCTAACGATACGAGTGGACTAAAAACAGAGTGCCCTAAACTTTCTTGTGGATTTATTAATCCTAAAATAGGTCCAACTAATAGACCTATGATCGCCATAACAACAATCGATGGCCATTTGATTCTTGTTGCTAGCCACTGACTAAATATACCTAAAGCTAAAAATATAACAATAACCAGGATAAGTGGTAATTTTAGTAATGACACATGTACTCCCTCTTTCCTTTCTCTATCTCAAACATCTTTTATTTTCTATTACTCATTTAAACTTATTTTAGCACGTACTAAAAAAGGTATGTTATCAAAAATTTCATATTTACGCATTTAATTAAACTTAATTTTCTCGTACACTTTTCAAAATTTTAATATAACTACAAATTCCCATTTCATTTCGAAAAAATACGAAGAAATGATTATAATAGAATATCGCAGCGTTGTCATGTTTTACACATTCATTGATAATGATTGTCATCTTTACAGGACCTAGATATCAAACTATAATTGAATATGAATTTTATAAATATTTATATAGAAAAGAGATGACTATATTGAAGTAATTATATGGCATCATCACCCGCCACCCCATTTTCATCAATATAATTACTACTATTTTGATAGTGGTTAATTAACTTTCTATTCACGTAAGTAATTTAATTTATAAATAAGAAAGGTGAATATTGATGAATAAAGATATTAATTATAAGAAGTTTATCGTTCCTATTGTTGTGGGCATTATCCTCTGGCTATTAACCCCTATTAGACCAGCAGGATTAGACGTTACAGCTTGGCATATGTTCGCAATCTTTGTTGCTACGATTATCGGTTGTATTACCCAACCACTACCAATTGGCGCAGTCGCAATGATTGGTTTCTCACTGACTGTACTTACAGGAACAGTCAAAACAGACACAGCTATGGCTGGTTTTGGTAACAGTAGTATTTGGTTAATTGCAATGGCCTTTTTCATATCACGTGGATTTGTGAAAACAGGCTTAGGTAGACGTATTGCATTACAATTCGTAAAGTTATTCGGTAAGAAAACATTAGGCTTAGGTTATGCATTACTCGGCGTTGATTTAATATTAGCTCCTGCCACACCAAGTAATACAGCGCGTGCTGGTGGTATCATGTTCCCTATTATCAATGCACTTTCTCGTTCATTTGGTTCTAAACCGGAAGATGGTACAGAGCGTAAAATGGGTGCATTCCTAATCTTTACAGAATTCCAAGGTAATATGATTACAGCTGCGATGTTCTTAACAGCGATGGCAGGTAACCCATTAGCCCAGTCCCTTGCTAAAGATCAAGGCGTTAATATTACTTGGATGAACTGGTTCTTAGTCGCGCTCGTTCCAGGTATCATCTCATTAATTTTGGTACCTTTCATCATCTATAAGATTTATCCACCAGAAATCAAATCTACACCTAATGCGAAATCATGGGCACAAGGTGAATTAGATGAAATGGGTAAAATGCATAAAAATGAAAAATTCATGATTGGAATCTTTTTAATTGCATTAATCCTTTGGATACTAGGTAGTGTCATTCACATTGACGCAACGCTTACTGCCTTTATCGCTTTATCGTTATTACTTATCACAGGCGTTTTAACTTGGAATGATGTCCTTAAAGAAACAGGTGCTTGGAACACATTAATTTGGTTCTCTATTCTTGTAATGATGGCTAACCAACTTAACAAGTTAGGATTTATCCCTTGGTTAAGTAAAGCTATTTCAAGTAACTTAGGTGGATTAAGTTGGCCAATAGTATTGATTATACTTGTACTATTCTACTTCTATTCACACTATTTATTCGCAAGTTCAACTGCTCACGTAAGTGCGATGTATTCCGCATTAATTGGTGTTGCAATTGCTACAGGCGCACCTCCTTTATACAGTGCATTGATGCTCGGTTTCTTTGGTAACTTAATGGCATCAACAACACATTATAGTAGTGGTCCTGCACCAATACTTTATTCTGCAGGCTACGTTTCACAAAATCGCTGGTGGACAATGAATGCAATACTAGCCATATTCTATTTAATCGTATGGTTCGGTATCGGTTCACTATGGATGAAACTTATCGGACTTATGTAATTTAATAACCCTACATCATAGTCATAAGAAGACTATGATGTAGGGTTATTTATTGCTATAAAAACGTAATATACAATTATTGTTCTTATTATCCAATAGTAACTTTGATTACATGGTTATGATAAACAGTAAACGTAATATTATGTTTATCAAAGTTAAAACTATACATACCATCATCTGATTCATCAGCTGCATCAGTATGCGCTGGTTGATATCTATAGTCTTCTCCGTAGTGATCTATAAGATCATCGACTGTTACTTGACCTTCAGCTATTGGAAACTCTACACTTGATGCAACATTTCCTGAAACTTTATAAAACTTTTGATCGTATGCATAAGTAACTTCTTTACCTTGGTTAGCACTATGTTCATTATCAACACTTGTATTATTAAAAGTAACATGACCTGATCTTACTGCATTGACGAAAGCATTATCTAAGATAAAGCTTGATTGATTACCAGTGTAGCCATTGAATTGATAATAAGGGATTTCAGATGCTTGTACGACTTCATGAGAGTGACCTGATTGAGCAAAATTGACACCAAAGACAGTTGCGACACAAATTCCACTTGCAAGTAACGGTTTAACAATTTTTTTCATTTTCAACACCCCTAACACTAAGTATAGTTTAATATTACAATTTTATTACAAATGTGTCAATTATTTTACTATTACCTCATACCACTGTCATCTTGTTGTAAAATATACACACTAATTTTCTAATTGAGGTTTTGTACACCAGCCTGGTAAAAATGACTATGTGTTGAAATAGTTTGATATAAGTACATTTTCAATTCAGACATCTACCGCCTAATTAAAAAAGAGTCTGAGACACCTTTTTTGTCTCAGACTCAGATTATTCATACAGTTATGAAAAACACATAATATAAAGTACTTTGTGAATCACGTTAATAAAATTGATCAATTTATATCTTTATGTTGTTGCTTGCGACGTTTCATTTTTTCCTTAAATGCTTCATCTTCAAATGCAAAATAAGCAATGATGCCACCTGGAATTCCGAAAATAGGTGTTAATAAAAAACTACCTATGAGGCAATATACACCTACCATCAATAATTCGTCTCTTTCCCATTGTTTGTTAATGAGTTCTTCGTACATTTCTTTTAAAGACAATATCTATTCTCCTTTCTGTAAAAAGTTGGAGTATGAATAATCAACTGCATTTATTTGTTTTCGTATATCTTGATAACTTTTTTAAGGCATTCTGGAGGTTGAGGAGTTCTTCATCAGTAAGTACTGAAAATGCATTATCTAATGTTTCAGCGTGATGCGGAAATACTGAAGCCATAAGTTCATGACCTTCATCGGTTAGCGAGGCATAAATAACACGTCTATCCTTTTCAAGACGTAACCTTTTTACGTATCCTTTTTTCTCTAGTTTATCAACTACATACGTGATACTACTACTAGCTATCAAAACTTTCTTCCCTATTCGTTGAATTGGTTGATCCCCTTTATGAAAGAGTAATTCCATAACTGCAAATTCTGTAATATTTAAACCATACCTTTTGACATCATTTTTTACAATTTGTTCAAGATAATCCGCGGTTCTATGAATACCTACAAATGTATTCAAAGCATTTTTTGTTCGATCCAATTAAATCAACTACTTCCCATTTCTATCAAATTCGAGCCAAATTATAATTACTCTCAAAATTCACTTGTCTGATTATAATCGTTAGTAATGTAGTTTATTGAAAATGATTATATAGTCTCCCTTATTTATAGTTTATAATTTCTTTCCTTTTTTATCAATTATAAATTTAAAATTAAACATAAAATAATATAACTGAATAGTCAGATAGTTTTTAAATTTACCTAAAGTGGTATTTTTATAATGTGGAGGTGTTTAGAAATGAACAAACTATTTATAAACAATGAATTTATCGAAAGTAAATCAACAGACTCAATAGATGTGATTAACCCTGCTACAGGAGAAACAATAGATACAGTTACTTTTGCATCTGAAGAAGAAGTTAACGAAGCAGTAGAAAAATCTAAGCAAGCACAACTTGAATGGGAAAAAGTCCCTCAACCAAAACGAGCAGATCATGCTAAATTACTCATCCCATTACTAGAACAAAATAAAGACGCATTAGCTGATTTATATGTGAAAGAACAAGGTAAAACGTTAGCTTCTGCAAAAGGTGAAATTGAAAAATCTATTCATTTTATCGATTATATGACAAGTCTCAGTATGTCAAATAAAGGCGAAGTTCTACAAAATAGTCGGGAAAATGAAACGATATTATTAACGAAAAAGCCCATCGGTGTTACTGCCGGTATCGTTCCTTGGAATGCACCTATTTTAGTATTGATTAGAAAGGTCATCCCTGCTATTGTGACAGGTTGTTCAGTAGTCATCAAACCAAGTGAAGCAACTTCTCTCATAACTTTAAAAATTGCCGAACTGATTCGCGAATTAACTATACCAGCAGGTCTTGTTCAAATCGTTCCAGGTAAAGGTGAAACTGTCGGTACACAACTTGCACAGCACCCTGACATTCAATTAATTTCACTAACTGGAAGTATGCGTGCTGGTAAATCCGTTTACTCAGAAAGCGCCTCAAATGTTAAAAAGGTAAATTTAGAACTTGCCGGTAATGCACCTGTACTTGTTACTGAAAATGCGAATATAGAAAAAGCTGCAGACTATATTGTTACTGCACGTATTAATAATGCCGGACAAGTATGTACGTGCCCTGAACGTATCTTCGTTCACCAATCAGTACATGATGAATTTATCAAAGCCTTAAAAGATAAGATGGAACAGTTAACAGTTGGCGATCCATACGATGAAGCTACAGATTATGGTGCAATTATTAATGAAGTTCAGTTACAAAGTATCGATGACAAAGTCCAATCAGCTATCCACAATGGAGCAAACTGTGTAACAGGTGGTCACATTATCGATCGTCCTGGTTATTTCTATGCACCTACAATTTTAGACAACGTTAAACCATCCGATTTAGCCTTCAAAGAAGAAATCTTTGGCCCAGTATTACCAGTCGTAACATACACGGATTACGATGAAGCCATTACACAAGCGAACGACACAAATGCTGGCCTCTCATCATATGTATTCTCAGAAAACTTAAAAGATGTAATGACTGCCTCTGAACAACTAAAGTTCGGTGAAGTTTATGCTAACTGCGAAGCTGAAGAAGTAGTGAACGGATTTCACTCAGGTTGGAGAGAATCTGGACTTGGTGGCGCCGATGGAATTCATGGTTTAGAAGAGTATTACAATACAACAGTCTCATATATTAGATATGATTAAAGCAATGCCTTAGAAACGCTTTCTTAACGCAAGAGACATTGATCACTTGTATCCCACCTTAATCGTGTCGCGACTACATGATTGAACCATAACTTATTCAAGTATGTACGGGCAAAATCATTAAATTTTTAATATAAAAGCGAGCTAACCCTTAATGGATTAGCTCGCTTTTTTTGAGAATTAAGCTTCAGATTGTAAACGCTCAATACTGTGTATTTGTGTCTCAAAACCCTCTTTATTGATTAAGTGCCTTATCTAAAGAGTGGATATTCTTTTTCATAAGTGATTGGAACGTAATGTTTTTATCATTCTTTTGTGCTTTAGTTAGCGTAGCCATATTATGAAAATCTAATGGTTGTGTATCTGATTCTTTTTCAATGACGTTCGTAACTTTAGATGAAATGTTTTGTTCGTAAAGCACATATGGTTGTTTTGAATCTTTAATACTATGAACTATTTTGACTAAATTTTGTTGTGTCGGTTCTTCATTATTTATGCCACTAACACCTTGTTGTTTAAAGTGATAACGATGTGCTAGATAACCGATAGAATCATGAGAAATCACGACCGTATCTCTTTTTGGATTTTTCGTTACTGCTTTCAACTGTTCATCGATTTGTGTTAAATCTTGTTTTAAATTTTGATAATTATGATTGTAATATTTTTTATGTTTGGGATCTTTTCGAATTAAATCTTGTTTAATATTATAAGCTAGCTTCTTATCTAATACAGGGTCTAACCAAACATGTGGATCATGACTTTCGCCTTCATGATGGCCTCCATGGTCATCATGGTGATGCTCATGCTCATGACTTGAAATAAGGTCATGATGATCTATCCCCTGAACTACTGGTAATTTCAAATTATCATCCTTGATGGATTGTGCAATTTTCTTTGCCACAGGGTCCATCTCTTCGTCTGAATAAATAAATAAATCACTTTTAGCAATATTTATCATTTCTTTTTGAGTTGGTTCAAACGAATGTGCATCTGCACCGGGGGGATATATCGATTCGGCTTTCACATACTTCCCACCAATTTGTTGAGCAAAGCTTTGAAATGCAAATGCGGTCGTGTAGATATTTAATTTATTACTTTCTGAGACCTGCTTATGCTCTGAATGATTAGATTGACTACAACCACTTAGTACGACGATAAGCATGCTTATTAAAATGATTACTAAACTTTTCTTCAAAAAAACACGCCTCCAACTCAAAAGATTCCGTTCAAACTATATACTTATTTACTAAATATTTCAATGGTTTCAACTAAAAACTTCACTAATTCGTAAAATACCCATTATTGACTTCAGTTTAAATTTTTCTTATACGGATATTTATATAGTAAGAACATTGCCAAAGGAGAGATATGTATGGCTGAAATCGTAAAAGGATCAAATAAATTTTATATTGGTGATAACGAAGAGAATCCAAAAGCACAAATTACTTTCGAAAAAGAAGATGATAATCTTATTAATATCGACCATACAGGCGTGCCTGAAGAAATGGGAGGCCAAGGTATTGGGTCTAAACTTGTACAAACAGTCGTTGATTATGCACGTGAAAACGACTTAAAAGTTACTGCAACTTGCCCATTTGCTAAGAAAGTAATGGAAAAAAGTGATGATTACCAAGATGTTTATCAACAACATGACTAAGCACATCAATGCTTAACTATAAAAAAAGCACGCGACGTTGATATGAAAAACGTCGCGTGTTTATTATTAAAATGCATTTCACTGAATAGATTTCGATAGTGATTAAAAATCAAAATCGAAATCTAGATCTGTTCAACTAGATTTTCTGCGTTGTTGTTCTTGGAATTCGTAAAATACTTGGAATAGCATAATTAACATCGCCGGATGATATTCGTCAGTATGGATATCAATGTCATGACGAGAGGCGATTTTAAAGCGTTGAGATTTAGTATTCATAATCTCATTTCGTCCGTCATTTACGGATACACTTCTTGAAATAAATCCTGATTGGAACTTTAAAGTGTCACCTTGGCTACCTTCGAATAACATCGTTGGTTTTAAGCCCATTTTAGTACGGAAAACGCCAAATTTATTCCCATTTTTGTCAACGTCCCATACGGTTTTAAATGGGGTTTTAATTTTCCCACTTATCGCTTTCTCTTGAGTTATGCGATACGTATCATGACCATCTGTGATTTCGAAATTTTGTTTACCTTTTCCGCCGAAAATTGCAAAAGCCTCTTGTGTTGCTGACGTATAAAACAACTGCATTTTGTATACAGCTTCATCATTCTCATTAAAAACATCGATTGTCGACTTTGAAGCATTAAAAAAGTTCTCTTTGAAATAAAAGCGCACGATCTTTTTAACCTCCATAAATTTTGTTCTTAAACATAATTATAACAAAGTTGGGAAAATACATATAATAATAACTTATTTATAATGAACACGTGTATATAATTACTCAATCCACTCAATAACATCTTCAGTTGATTGTCTTACTTTGTCTTTGGGTTCAGTTTCTCTATAACCAAATGCAACCATCACTGAAGGTGCAAATTGTTCAGAATCAATAATGCCTTCATCTTCTAATAATTGGGTTACACGATCTAAGTCAAACCCTTCCATAGGGCAAGAATCGATACCAAGTAATGCTGCAGATGTCATCATATTACCTAAAGCGATATATGTTTGTTTGCTCGCCCAATCAAATAAAGTGCGTGCATTATCATTGATGTGAAAACCTGTTTGGAAATTATCAAATTTCTCTTCTACAGCAGGGAAAGTACTTTCATCATACTTTTTCACATTTTTTAATAAATGTTGTACGTACGGTGATTTAAACGTTACATTTTTACGCGCTAGAATGAGCACAAAATGACTTGCAGTTTCTAATTGTCCTTGCGCCCCCATACTAATAGGTTTTAACTTCTCTCTTAGTTCTTTATTTTGGATAACGATAAATTTCCATGGTTCTAACCCGAGTGAACTTGGTGATAGTCGCCCAGCTTCAAGAATAGTTTTAAAATCAGACTGCTCTATTTCCTTATTTGCATCAAAACGTTTTGTCGCATGTCTATAATTAAATGCTTCGATTATTTTTTGTTGCATTTGTGTCATGTTCATGCCTTCCTTTCAAATAAATTGCGTTATAATTTATAGTATAAGCGATTATTTTATTCCGATTAAAGTAATATGTTTTGAAATTTCTAAAAACTAGACAGCTTGTGCCACGAAAATCTTACGTTTTTCCCACGTATCCGTTTTAGCATTATAGTCATCACAAGTAATTAAAGTGAGTTGTTGTTTTTTCGATTTCTGCTCATCTAAAACTTTGACATCATTAGGATTTACATCTTTAATTTTAGTGATTTTATATTTACGCTTTTCTTTTCCAGTTTTAAATGTAACTTTACTTCCTTTTTTTGCTTTGTGTAAGTTTGAAAATTGATAAGTCGAAGAACCTTCATATGTGTGTCCCGCAATCGCAATATTTTGATCATTTAATGACTCATTTGCTTCAGCAAAGCTCACGCCTCTATTTAATTGTTTCGGTGTGGCTGGACCTGGATAGACTGCTTCTTTAATATGAGCATCTGGCACTGAAATATAACCCGCCATTTTTGATTTATCTTTAGGTATTTCTGCCTTAGCTTTAGATTGTTGTTGTTTATCATATTTTTGAACCTGCTTGTCGTTCTCTTTTTGTGCAAAATATTCATCAATGTGTGGTTTGGCAAATAGGTAAATTGCAGCGAGAATAAGTACGATACCGAGTATTGTTATGAGTCGATTTCCCCATTTTTTCATTTAATATAACTCCTTGTTCCCATTATAGAAATTTACTTTCAGTATAGCACAATTGAATATGAAACATCATAACAATCGGACTTATTTCACCGTACTATAGAACAGTAAAATCTCTAACTATGATGACATATTTTTATGCTTTTGCTAAAGATTTGTCCATCTCATTGTATCTAGCATTTAATAAATAAAAAGACAAACCCTACACTTTAAATCGCGTAGGGTTTGCCTCAATATTTATTATCTATATTCATTTTAGACAGACAAATTTAGTGGTATATTTTACTACCCTCAGAGATAAATTCTTCTGATTTTTCTTTTAAACCTTCTTCTTTAAATTGTTGTAATTCCTCGCTGTTTCGTAAATCATGAGAAATACGCATAGAACAAAACTTAGGACCACACATACTACAGAAGTGTGCGACTTTAGCAGATTCGGCAGGCAACGTTTCATCATGGAATGCACGCGCTTTATCTGGGTCTAAAGATAAATTAAATTGATCGTACCATCTGAACTCAAAACGTGCTCTACTGATTTCATCGTCTCTTTTTTGAGCATTTTTTAAACCTTTAGCTAAATCGGCAGCATGAGCAGCAATTTTATATGTGACTACACCTTCACGTACATCATCTTTATTTGGTAATCCGAGATGTTCTTTAGGTGTAACGTAACACAACATTGCTGTACCATGACTCGCGATCTGTGCCGCTCCAATTGCTGATGTAATATGGTCATATGCTGGTGCAATATCCGTTGTTAATGGTCCTAATGTATAGAATGGTGCTTCTTGACAATGGAAATCTGCTAACGTTTGATTCTCTTTAATCTTCTGCATAGGAATATGACCTGGACCTTCAATCATCACTTGAACATCGTGTTCCCAAGCAATTTTTGTTAATTCACCAAGCGTTTCAAGTTCTAATATTTGGCTTTCATCATTAGCGTCATATATAGAACCTGGGCGTAACCCATCACCTAATGAAATAGAGATATCATAAGCACTTAATATTTCGCAAATTTCGTCGAAGTGTGTATATAAAAAGCTTTCCTCGTGATGTGCTAAACACCACTGCGCCATAATTGAGCCACCGCGTGACACAATACCAGTCAATCGATCCACCGTTGTTGGGACATAACGTAATAATACGCCTGCATGAATCGTAAAGTAATCTACACCTTGTTCAGCTTGTTCTATTAACGTGTCTCTATAAATTTCCCATGTTAAATTTTCAGCAATACCGTCAACCTTTTCAAGCGCTTGATAAATTGGCACAGTTCCTACAGGCACTGGAGAGTTTCTTAACAGATATTCACGTGTCGCATGAATGTTTTTACCTGTAGATAAATCCATAATCGTATCTGTACCCCAATGGATCGCCCATACTAACTTCTCAATTTCCGCTTCAATCGATGAACTTACAGCTGAGTTACCGATATTAGCATTGATTTTCACCTGGAAGTTTTTACCTATAATCATTGGTTCTGATTCTGGATGGTTTACATTATTAGGAATAATTGCACGTCCTCTAGCAATTTCTGAACGCACAAATTCAGGAGATACATCTTCTCTTGTTGCGACGAATTTCATTTCTTTCGTAATAATACCTTGTTTCGCATAATGCATTTGTGTCACACATCGTCCACTTTCTGCTTTACGTGGTTGATATTTAAAAGGTGTTTCTACAAACTTTTTATGGTTATCTTTTTTAAAACCATTATCAAGGGACTGTACTTTTCTCCCTTCATAACGTTGTGTATCTTGGCGTTGGTCTATCCAATCTTTTCTTAATTGAGGAATACCTTGTTGCACATCAATTTGATATGAGTCATCATGATATGGGCCTGCCGTATCGTATACAACTACAGGCTCGTTTTCAGTTGTACCTTCTTCAGTAGTTGTTGGTGAAAGTTCGATTTCACGGAATGGTACCTTAATATCATCATCTTCACCATTCACCCAAATTCTACGACTAGATGGGAATTGTTTCTTTAATTCAATCTTTTCTTGTTCCATAAAAAAACTCCTTAGCATGTATTATTGCTAGGAGACCTGATTTTGATACACAATGACCTTAATCTACATAAATATACATATGTAAAAGACGATTGGAATATAGTATCCCTTAAAAATCTATTTAACAAATGTATCAAGACATTGTGACCGGCTTCCCTACGCTAGTATTAACTAGATCAGGTTCAAAGGGTTGAGATATATAATCTCTTTCAGCTCTTAACAAGCACCCCTAGCAATTGTTATTAAATTATAAATAAAAGTTAACATTTTTTAGTTGAAAATACAAAAATTTATAGAATATAAACAACTTTGTTTATATTCTATTTGTATTAACACTGAACCACATTTGGGTTCTATAAGTTGTCTTACCCTAATTGTTCAGTTCCAACCATTTTACTAATTCATTCAAGTGATTCACTGTAATTGTTGGATCGTCTCCATTTTGATCAAATAACGTATCATTACGGTTAACCCATACTGTATCAAAGCCAAAGTTATTGGCTCCTGTCACATCCCAAGTATTAGAAGAAACGAATAGGACATCTTCTCTACGAACATTTTAATAATCTAATATGAGTGCGTAGCTTGCCTCACTAGGTTTGTATTGTTTCACTTCATTAACACTAATCACCGTGTCGAAGAATTCTGCAATCTCTGAGTTATCAATTAAAGGCATGAGCATACTATCATTTCCATTCGAAAGGACCCCTATATCAACACCTAATGCTTTAATATCAGAAAGTGCTCTCGGAATTTCTTTATAGTAAGATAATTTTAGAAATGCATCAAACAAACGATTAATATCTTCTCTATTGTACTGAATATTATGTACATTTAATGTATAACGCAAAGCGTTTTTAGTTAATTCATCAAAGGGTATATATCGGTGCATTATTTGTCTAATAAACATATGATTGATTTGTGTTTCTCGCCAATCACGTGAAATTTGATTTGCTAAGGATTCGTCAAATTCAATCATTTCATTTTTTAAAGAATCTAAATCAAAAACAGTTCCATACACATCAAAAATAATCGCCTTATACATTTTTACCCCTCTCTTTCTATAATAAAGTTATTCTTATTTTACACTTTTGAATAATTTTTAAACAGAAATATTAAAATATAATAAATATCTTACACCTTTACATATTCACGTAGGGACCCTTGTATATAAAAATGTGTTTCGTTTTGAAGAGAAATTATATAAAACCAACATTTCATCTCCTATTTTTTTAATTCTAAATTTATATTGTGGTTTTACAATTAAAGTTATATAATATAAATAAGAGACGGAAACTATTTTTATATCAGTTCAAGCTTTAAAGTCATCATCGTTTAATACATTCCCAAACCAAGCTTTATATTCCCATTTACCCCAATGATATAAAATTTCCTTCTCACAAATAAAGTATAGACATCTCAGGTTAAATAATTGGTACGATTTCTCTTCCAAATTACTGTTTAATCCGCTGTCTCGCTCTATTTGAAAAAGAGATCTAAAGTTGCTACTTTTAGTGACTTTAGATCTTCTTCTATATAGAAGTATTTTTTACTTGCCTAATTCCACACTCAATTGATATATTTTGATCAATCTACCGCCTAATAACTACTTTTTTCTCCTAAATTTTTATCCCACCACCTGTTTTTATAAATAACTGCTTACAAAACTTTAATTTCTGCAACGTCACATGTATGATTTATGACATTTGACCTACCATTTAATAATATTTCCTATTTACCATTTTAATTTTAGGACAGAATAGTAAAATAACGTTAAACGAAAAGGTCTCGTTTTATATTTAAACAAAGGTGATATTATTGATTAATACGACTACACTAACTTTAAGAAACAACTATACATCCTTATTAACGCGAAATATTAATAAAATCATCATACTCATTCCTTTAGGTAAGCCATGTAATATAAATTTAAACGGCAAGTCGCTAACTATTTCTGAAGGTTTAATTATAAACAATACAGATCTCTATCAATACGAAAAGGTAGAACAGCTCATTGAACTTGCTATCCCGTTACAGTTGTTGTGTGAAAAAGCATCAAACTTAAATTATATATACTACGACTTTAAACAAATCGTAAACTTCACATCATTTAAACGCCTTATCACTCATGATTTATTTGAAGCTTATTGTCACAATAAGAATATACATGCCTATATCAACGAAGTTATTCAATATTTACTCGACTATGCTAAGGTACAATTAAACAATACATATTTACCTGCTTACTATACTAAACATCCATTACTACGCAAGATTGTCGATTATATTAATAGTCATATTGATACAGCACTGACTACTAAAGATTTAGCTGATGCTTTTTATATATCACAGTCGTACATTTCTATACTATTTTCTAAACATATGTCTATCAATTATAAATCGTATATCAATTCATTAAGAATTTCTTTATCTATTTATGATTTAATTAACAATCAATATAGTATTAGTAATATTGCAGTCAAATATAATTTCAACAACGTGGCTATATTTACGAAACATTTTAAATTTTATTTAAAAATACCTCCTAAAGAATATAAATATCAATATAGAGCGACTAGCGACACATATAATTACAAATTAAAAGTTTTAGATAAAGAATTAGTAGTATTTTTAAAAAGTTATAATCAAACACAAGCCCTTACGAAACCGAATGATGATGTACTCAAAATTGATTTAACTAAACTTAAACCTAACATCCATATCAATGGGCATTATGTCATTATCCACCTGAATAGCCTTTATGATTTACTTGTCGTGGCTGACCAACAACTAGAGAATCGTATTTTACAACATTTCTCAAATATCAATTTTCTAATTAAGAATACAAATGTAGAGCATTTTAATGTTCTAGATAGTCAGAAACTTTTCAATGCTATCGTTACGTTGATTCAAAAGCAATATCATTTAACTTTTAACATTCATTCTCTCGATAGCTTTCAGTTATTCGAGCATAAAATTTTGAAATTGATTAAAGCACATGACAAAGAACAATCACTTATCCGACAACTTTGTTTGTTATTCGAACCATCCCAATTGATTACGACAGAAAATTATAATTTAATTCATTCGGTTCTCCAGCCGTATCAAGGGTTGAAAACGGCACTCGTTATTGATCATTTTATTGAAAAACGACAAAACTTAACTGATATCATTTCACACATTCATTCGATACAAGTCGATTATTACTACATCAATATGGACCTTATTCAGTTATCGACATATATCAGTTTGAAGTCAAAGCATAACAACCATCATGCATTTGAAATCAAACAACAACTTAAGCATTTAATTGAATTATGTGGTAGGACGATGACTCAGAAACTTGTGTTTAATAACATTACACACCCTGCACTTATTAAGTATTTTAAACATACAATTTGTGCCAGCCATATTTATTTCACACAATTTCTGATAGATTTTGATTATCCCATAGCGGGACTTGGTTACCCTCTCTATTCTATTGATGAGAATCAATTAATGGTAATAGATCATAACCAAAGTTTGATGCCTATGGTTCATGTTTATAACATGTTACAACCATTTATGAATCAGAATGTCACGTTAATTAATAACGGCATCATATTTCAACAAGACAAACGATTTCACATATTGTTATATCATCATCGTGCTACAGAAACTCAATCTAACCATTTAAAAATAGAGATAGCCCACCATATTAATAGAGATTTTCCAATCTTTTCTCGTTTATTGAATAATCAGCATGGTAATATTAAGTGTTTGATTTCGTCTAGTTTATATAGAACATCCATCAACACAACAATGTTAAATCACATTAATCATTCGAATTATCCATTTGCAACTTATAATAAACACAATCATCACAAAGCGATTAATTTAAGCTTAGATGATGCTTCAATACATTATTTAATGATCAATTACGAATAATTTACTCAAGTGGTACTTTTGCTTATTTGAACATACACCGTGAATTTTATAGTATGTTTTCCATTTTTACATAACTCTTAAAATAAGCAAAAGTACATTATATTGTCCCCTTTGTTACAATTAATCACAAAAAAGTTGAACAATCTTTTAGATTTTTATATTCAATTTTCTGAAAATATTTACAAGTCAAAAAATTATTAGTATATTCATATATATCAACCATTTTAAACCTTACTATTTTCTTTGATTACGGCGTAGATCTCAAATAGAATTGTTAAAACTTTCTATTCGACTTTCTACCATTTATAAAGTATTACAACACACAAAGGGGACTATGAATTATGTCAAAATCAACAGATATTATTAATGAAGATAGTAAATATTTTGCTAATCCAGGAAGGATTAATTACTTTCCATTAGCAATATCTCATGGCTATGGTGCGACATTAGTTGATGTCGATGGAAAGGAATACATCGATTTACTATCAAGTGCTAGTTCACAAAATGTTGGCCACGCACCAGAACCTGTCACTGAAGCTATCAAAAATCAAGTAGATCAATTTATTCACTATACACCCGCGTATATGTATCACGAACCACTCGTGAAACTAGGTAAAAAGCTCTGTGAAATTTCACCAGGGGACTATGAAAAACGTGTGCTCTTTGGTTTATCTGGATCAGATGCGAACGATGGTGTCGTTAAACTCGCTCGTGCATATACAGGAAGACCCTATATTATAAGTTTCGTAAATGCGTATCACGGGTCTACTTATGGTGCTTTATCAATGTCTGCCATTAGTTTAAATATGCGTAAAAAATACGGCCCGATGTTACCTGGTTTCTATCATATTCCTTTCCCTGATAATTATCGTGGGTTATATGGCGCGCCGACGTCCAATACAGTGGATGAATACCTCGCACCATTAAAAGAAATGTTTGAAAAATATGTTCCAGCTGAGGAAGTAGCATGTATTATGATTGAAACAATACAAGGTGATGGTGGTTTATTAGAACCAGTAGAAGGTTACTTTGAAGCACTTCAATCATTATGTAAAGAACATGGAATTCTATTAGCAGTTGATGACATACAACAAGGACTAGGACGTACTGGCACATGGAGTTCAGTTACACATTACAATATCGAACCTGATATTATCACATTTGGTAAATCGTTAGCCGGTGGATTACCGATGTCAGCAATCATCGGAAGAGCTGAAATAATGGATTACCTAGAAGCACCTGCACATCTCTTTACGACAAATGCCAATCCAGTTAGTTGTGAAGCAGCTTTAGCTACGCTTTCAATGATTGAAGATCAAAATTTATTACAAGCAAGTGCAGACAAAGGTGATTATGTACGTCAACGTATGGACAACTGGACAGAAAAATACGACATCGTAGGCGACGTACGTGGTAAAGGTTTATCAATTGGTATAGATATCGTTTCTGATAAACAAAGTAAATCACGCAATAATGATGCAGCATTAAAAATTTGTAATCGCTGTTTCGAAGAAGGTATTGTAATTATTGCTGTTGCAGGCAATGTACTACGTTTCCAACCACCTCTTGTCATCTCATATGAGCAACTAGATTACGCTTTAGACGTTCTAGAAAGAACAATCGAGGCTTACATGAATGACGAATTAAATGATTATGATACAGCTGGACAAGGTTGGTAAAGTAGTTTCTTTTTAAAAATAAATATGTATCAACAAATAAAAATAGCCCCTCAAAAAGATTTATTTAAAATCTTTTTGAGGGGCTTTATCTTATCTCATCATCTCTTTATTAAGATAATCAGTTATATTATCTGTTACCAACGTCGTGTCCAATTTCAACCGATTTATCTTTACGATTATATAAGGCTGCTTGAACACTACCAAAGTTGGCATCATTATGCTTAAGTTCTGCTTGATATCCTAGACTCTTGAATATATCGATATCTTTCTTACTTGTAGCATTCTCGTAATAAATAATATGACCATCATTATAGAAACGAGGTTTATCGATTGATTCTTGAAGCGTTCCGTCACCACGTAAGTAATCAACAAGTACTTGGTTGATTGTAGTAGGGATTTTGTTACCACCTGGTGTACCGATACCTAAATAATAATCTGGTCCAACAACAATACTTGGTGCCGTGAATGATCTAGGTTGTTTATGTTTACCTTTATAGTTTGGACTCATTGGATCATTTGAGAAGTTTGATAATGAGTTATTTAAATAGAATCCTTCTTTAACAAATTTACCTGAACCAAAGAAGCTTGATAACGTATTTGTTGTACTAGTAATATGACCTTTCTTATCTACTACAACAAAGTGTGTAGTACTCGTTTGATCAGGGTTTGCATTAAATTGGTTTGGATTTGGATTCGCATTTACATTCGCATTAACTTCGTTAAATTTATCAAGTAAGTAATCTTCCGAAAGATATTTGCTAGAATTATTGTCCTGACCGTTTACAATATCTCTGTTTCGGTACATTAATTCTCTTGATTTTAAAACACTCGTAATGAAATCTAAACGATTTCCTGGTACAGATTCATTATCTTTTGCTTCATCAATCTTCATACCTTGAAGCATTAATGCACCACCTAATGGGTTTGATGCTGAATAAATTTTAGTATTTAGATAATCTGTACTAATCGGCGCTTTTTTAACAGTTTTATAATTTTTAAAGTCCTTCTTAATCAACTTACCATCAGTTTGTTTAGAAATACTCTTACCGATATGATTATAGAAATAATCAGGTCCATGGTCTCTGATTTTTTTCAATGTTTTTGCTAAGGCTGGTTGTTTGATTACATCTCCTTCTCTTTTCGTTTGATGTCCATCAAAGAAAGGAGAATCTCTGTCTACATCCGAACCATATAACTTCAAGCTTCGTTCTAATTCTGAGTCTACTTCGAAGCCATCTTCAGCAAGTGGAATAACATAATTCAGTATTTTCTTCTCATCCATTTTACCGCCTTCTTTATGTGCATCATGGAGACCACGCACAAACCCTGGCGTACCTGTCTGGTCTTTGTTTTTGTAATTATAAGAAGAAATATCTTTATATTGCCATTGCTTAGGTTCTGAATTTGGCTTGCCATCATAAGAGAGCATTGCGCCTCCCCCACCAAAACCAGAGGAATGAGGTTCTGTCACGGCTAGAGCATAAGATACACCAACTGATGCGTCTACAGCATTACCGCCATCTCTTAAGATTTTCTCACCAACTTTTGTGGCTATCGCGTTGTTTGAAGCTACACCGTAATTTTTTTTCGACGTATTTTGATCATGATCGGCGATTTTGTTTTCATATAGTTCATCTTTATTATAATTATCTTTTTTCGTAATTAGAAAAAAGATAAACGAAACTATTATTGTAAGGAGAAATATTACGATGAGCGTCCTTCTATTATAAATACTCATACTCAAGCTCCTTTAGATAAATATTGATGTCGAGAATTATCGAGGTCGTGTTGTTCGTGTGAATCCAATCCTTCATTGGCTTTCGCAAAAGTAATCAAAAGGAAAATAACCAATATAACTAAGACGACTGTTATGCCTACCCAATTTTGTTTAATTTTCATATACATAACCTCCATTCTCTTTTTTAAGGTTAACGCTTTTACTTTCAAGATTATTCAATAGCTTAATTTCTTCAACTTTATTTGGTTTATCTGCAGTAATTTGACCTGACTGTGACTTAATTGGCGTTATCATGAATTTAGAATGTTTTCCTTTCCAATTCTGCTGAACTGCTAAGCCATGTTTTTTCTTAGAAAGGAAACCTTCAGACGTCACGTTACCTAAACTATAGAAGATGTCTGTGTTTTTATAGTGTTCTATTTGTTGTGGTACACTGTTGTGACCAATAATGACATCTGCGCCAGCATCAGCAAGTGCATGTGCATATTCTCTTTGTCTTGTTGTTACGTTTCTTTCATCTGTAATACCCCAATCAACATTTACAACCACGAAATCATTATTTTCTTTCAATTTCTTAACCAATGGAATAAATATTCTTGGTTCTAAACTAATTGAAGTAGTATTTTTCAATGGATCTGTGTAATCAGATTCTACATCAGTAAATGAAACATTAGCGACTTTCTTATTCTTAACTGTTTGTTGTACAGTTTTACTGTTAATAGGATTTGACCCGTTACCAGTTAAATAATTTTCGCCAACTTGAGCATCAACTGCCCTACCGAAATCTCTAGCTGTGATATTGTCTGTAACTTGGTTTATAATATTTAAACTCTTTATGTTCAAATCTTTTAAAAACATAACGTTTTCTATATTTGAATTGATATCTTTCTTCTTATTTTTAGAGAACTTAGAATAATTCAAACTAGCAGTAGAAAAATCGCTTCCTTTTAAAATATCTGAAACTGCACTGAATGATTTGTGTATATTATTTTTTCGAATATGTTTATTCAATTCAATGTTGCCTAAATACGTCATTCTTATATCGCCTTGCGCTTTACTCATAGCTTTAACCGGTTGTATTTTTTCTGATGACATCACAAACACAATCAGTACAATGGCCACTATTAAGATAATACCTGTATAAAGAGAATTTCTCTTTTTATGCCGTTTTGTCCATTTTAGAACACGTTCATCTATGGATAATCGTTTAGATTGCTTCATTTTCATACTCCTTACTAATTGATAAAGCTATAAAAGAATAAGATGACGTAAGTAATACATGTTAATAACATACATGTAGATAAAGTGATAATAACACCTTGTTTTTGAATCGTATTAGCGATGATTCCTGGAATAACAACCCCGATACCTGACATCTCAACCATTTCAAATGGCGTGAGTGGATAAATGAGGTCGAATATAAATTTCAAAACCATACCCGTAAGTATCATTGCAGCGAATTTCCTACGTCCATATAAAATGACGAATTTACTTACGCCGTGATTAACAATGAAATATGTAATACAGCTTATGATAAGTACGGATAATAACATAACTGGTTGGTCGAAAATTAATGCTAAATACCCAGGTACAACAAGACCTGCTGGACTAATACCGAACTTTTCAGCAAAGATTAAACTAAGTACGATGCCTACAAATAATGAAAAATATAACTCTGAACCTATCATATTATTTGATCCCTTCTATATATTGCGCTATTTCTTTACCTGGTCCGTGAATATTACCTACACAAAAGATTAATGCGTTTTGTGACTCTTCATATAAAGCTTCTTGAACAGCTTTGATGTTTTTGCCTTCGAAATTCAAATATCTTTTTTCTGGTAATTCATTCATGACTTGTGTAACTAATTGCGTACTCTTTCCAGTACAAATCAATGTATCAAATTCAACATCTTTAACAAAGTCTTCAACGAATTGTCTTGTTCTATCAATCCTGTCTGAACGACAGTTTAATACAATGACTTTCTTCTGATAAGGATAGTTGTATGACTCAACTTTGTTTAATATTGCCTTTGTGGATTGAGGCTCGTTAGCTGCAAAAGCATTAACATAAACATTCGTAGTATTGTTTGCATTGAAGTATTTAACTTCAACCGCACCGACATCTGGTGGCGCGTTTAACATACCACGTAATGCTGTATCTCTATCTATACCTAATGCTTCTGCAACCCCCATAGCGATTGCAACATTATCAGGAAAGACAATGTAATCAAATTTTCTTAAGAATGATTCTGGTACATCATCTTTATCGACAACGATAAGTTTAGTCTTACGTCGCTTGGCTACTTTAGCGAAATAATCCGTATAATCATCTTTCATTACAATTAAATGTCCTTTATACGGAATTGTCGCTTTAAAGGCTTGAGCAACTTCATCTAATGTTGGACCTAAAACATCCATATGGTCTTCCATCACGTTGACGATAACGCCAATATTGGCTTTAACCAATTCTTTCTGGAAGGTAATTTGATAATCTGGATTAACCGCCATACATTCATTTACTAAGGCGTTTCCTTTTTGTTTTACAACTTTACGAACGATATCTCTTTGTTCGCCAATATTAGCACCTTGAGGTTTTCTGTATACCGGATATTCTCTTGGCGTGAACCAATATAACATTCTTGCATCAGTACCTGTAGTTTTGCCAATAACACGATACTGATCTTCACGCAAGATACTGTAAATCAATCTGGTAATTGTTGATTTTCCTCTAATACCATTTATATTTATACGAATAGGAATTCTCTCTAATCGGTTAGCGTGTCTTCTCTTCTCAATAATGCCTAACCATAGAATAAGTCCTACACAAATTATGATAAGTGGCAATGTTTTCCCTCTTTTCATCAACGTATTTACATTTTATATTCAGTTTTACAAAACAATATGTAGTCTAAAATAAAAGTTTCAAAACACACAAATATGCGTTTATTTGAAAGGCTTTTGGGACTAAATAAATAGACCCCACCTTCTAATAGTGTAATGCTATCATGTTGTTATTGATTTGGTTTTAAAAGTTTTAGTTTTTTATTAACTTTTTGTAAACTTAGATTTACAAAGTGTGTCTAATTACACTTACCTAACCTTAAAACCCCTGAAAATCAGACTTATACATTAATAAATATGTAAGAGATTTTATATGTATATTTAATAAATTTATATTTCCTCCTTCCAAACTTTAATATATTCATAAAAACAAAAAATTTACTGCATCTTTACAACATATTAAAACTTAAATGTTAACTTATTTATAATACTTTCCTTACGACCTATTTAGGAGGCAGAACATGAGTAAACAAGTTAAACTAGTTGTTTCAATTTACCTTGCAATTGTATTAATCCTCTGTACTGGATACTTATTGATGATTCTCATTGGTAGTTTGCAAGGAAATGATATGAAAGGTGCTGTCCTTGATGGGGGTTATTTACACGATCGTGAGCTTCTAAATAACAGTGAAGCTTCTAACACGACGCATATTTCACCGAACTCAGAAGAATTGCCAAATCAGGAGAAACCTTCGAATTCAGTTCAAATGACTGATATAAATCATACAGTTTCACATCATACATGGCCTTTGGATAGTAATATTCAGAATGGTCATGTATTTTTTATAAGTTAATCTATTGTTTGAAGTGCAAATCACAACTAATTCCTACTCATTTAATACGCTATACCACTTTAATTACTATCCAGTTATATTATAACTTACTCATATAAAAAGAACACCTATACCATTAAATCAAAAGTTACAATCGCATTTAAATATGTGTAACATTTTAAAAATTAAGCAATAATTTCATAATTAACGAAAATGATTTACTGCAAACGATTTTTGATATAGATGTTCCTCACCAAAATGTATTAATATCCTATAATTAAAGCAATTGACATACCTAAGCAACAAATAATAACCCAAACGATGAGCAGTTTCCATACAAACTTAAGCCATTGTGTATAGCTAATTTTTGCAACAGCTAACGTTCCCATTAAGATGGCAGATGTTGGGAATAACACGTTACTAATCGCATCTCCATATTGAAATGCGAGGACTGTGAGTTGACGGTTAATATTTAATAAATCCGATATCGGTACCATAATCGGCATCGTTGTTAAGGCTTGTCCTGAACCTGAAGGGATAAAGAAATTCAATAGAAATTGTAACCCAAACATTAAGATAATCACGATTGAAGCTGGCACACTTTCTAATAACATTGCCATACTGTGCACAATCGTATCAATGACTTTCCCATCTTCTAATATAACTACTATACCTTTAGCAAAACCTACAACCATTGCACCGAATAAAATATCTCTCATACCCTCAATCATGGCATCAAATGTACCATTTAATCCTAACCCACCAATGATGCCTGCAATAATACCGGCGAGAACGAAATTAGCGCTCATCTGATTAAATGACCACCCATACATAAATATGCCAAAGATATTGAAAACAATCGTAAGGACAATCACAATTAAACAACTTAATTGTCTTTTGCTAAAATTTAATGTAGATTGCGTTTCAACGTCTGCACGTTCTTTTTGTTCTAATTCGTATACAATACTTTTTGTCTTATCATGTTTGATACTACGTGCATATAGCATAACCGTTGAAATAGCCGCAATTAATATAAAGATATAGATGATAGAGCGTAATCCCCAACCAGAAAACATCGGTAACTCGGCAACTGTTTGAGCAACACCGACAGTGAATGGATTCAACATCCCTCCGAGAAAGCCACTCGCTGCTCCTAGTATAATCATCGCTGTACCAGTCATCGCATCATATCCTAAACTACGTGCAATAATAATACCGATAGGCACAAATATTATTGTTTCTTCAGCCAAACCAATGGAAAAGCCTAATATTGAAAAAATAATCATCGTTATTGGAATCATTAATACTTTATATGCTCCTAGGACTTGCATCATTTTATTCACACCATTTTCAAATGCACCTGTTTTATGTACAATTCCAAAAGCACCACCAACTAAAAAGATATAAAACACAATTTCTCCACCTGAAATAAGACCTTCTGGAAAGGCACGAAATATATCTAAAAAATGTGCACCATGTTGCTCAATGTGATGATATGTACCTGACACAACTTGCGTTTCGCCTTCTTTCTTTTGACGCTTATACTCCCCAGCAGGAATTAAATAGGTCATTAACGCCGCAAGACTAATAATGATTAATAATAAAGCATATGTGTGAGGCATTTTTAAATTCAGTTTATTCATTTTCTCTTTTATCATAGTTAACCCTCTCCCCTAGGTTCTTGCTTTATACAAAATTTATTACATTCTCAAAAGTATTCTTTTTTATAACTTACACTTTCCTTGAAACGAACTCAACTACTTTTCAGATTTTTCAGAAAAATAAATTTCTAATTAAACTATTAATCGAGTATAATTCTATTATTTTGAACATAAAAAAACCTTCGAAACACACATGATGTGCTTCGAAGGTAGTATAATCATTAAATCTATATCTTAGAAGAATCTTCTAATTGCAGTTGACATTGGTGGGATTTCATCAAAGTCTAATTTCTTATCTTCAGTGATTGAACGGTAAGCCCATTTACCATAGTTCATCGCTTCGTCTTTAACGATTTTACCTGGTAATGGAGCAGCTGTTGGGTCTACATAAACATTAACGATTGTAGGTCTATTTTGAGCCATTGCTTCTTCAACTACTTCGTCGATTCTGCTTGGATCTTTTAATGTGTAACCTACACCGCCACAGCTTTCAGCAAATTTAGCTAAGTCCATATCAGTGAAGTCAATTGCGTATTCTAATTCACCTGCTGCTTGTTGCTCATACTTGATAAATGATAATTGTTCGTTGTTTAATACGAAAATTGTCATTGGTAAATCGTATTGTACTGCAGTTGCGAAGTCTTGCATTACCATTTGGAATGCACCGTCGCCGGCAATACCTACAACTTGACGGTTTGGATATGCACGTTTAGCTGCGATTGCACCTGGTAAAGCACAGCCCATTGTACCTAACCAACTTGAAATGATAAATCTATTGTTAACAGTTAGGTTTAAATAACGTGTTGACCATACTGTTGAAGTGCCAACGTCGATTGAGAAGATCGCATCGTCTTTTCTCACTTGGTTGATTGAATCCATTAAACGTTCTGGACGAATTGGTGAGCTTTCATTTTGCATGTCTTCTGCCATCCATGAATCCCACGTTGCTTTTCTTTCTAATGTTTTGTTTAGGAAGTCACGATTTGAAACATGTTTAACTGAATCAGTTAATTGTTGTAAAGCTAATTTACTATCACTGTGGATACCTACATTAATGTCGAAACGGTGTCCAATATTTTCTTCATTATTATCTATTTGAATCGCTTTAATATTTTTCTTAGGTAGATAATCTACATATGGATAGTTTGTACCTACCATGATGAGTAAATCTGCATCTTGGATTGTTTGATAAGATGTTTTTGTACCAATTTTACCTAAGTTACCTAGATTGTAAGGATGTGAATCAGGTAAGATTCCTTTCGCTGGAAGTGTGATAATTGTAGGGATTTTAGCCGCTTCAATAAATTCACGTACTTCGTCAGAAGCTTTTTTAGCTCCTAATCCAAGTAACATAACTGGGCGTTTACTCTTGTTAATTAATTTAGTTGCTTTTCTAATGCTACGTGGTTTTGGAATTACACGTGCTGGTGGTGCAGTATCAACTGCTTTATTTGTTGTATCTTTTACTTTTCTTGATAATAAGTCGTTCGGTAAGATCAGTACAGATACACCTTTTTTCTCGTAAGCTGTGTGAATTGCTTCATTTACAATACCGTAAATATCTTTATCATTTTCAGAAATTTGATGGCTATAAACTGCAACGTCTTGTACCATTTTAGGAATATCAGTTTCTTGGAAAGCTTTTGTACCTAGTGCTGTACTATCAGTTTGTCCTGCTAAAATAAGTTGTGGTACATTATCTAATTTTGCGTCGTACATACCGTTTAATAAATGAACAACACCTGGTCCGCCGATACTTAACGCTACTCCGATTTTACCAGTTAATTTTGTATAACTTGCTGCTGCTAAACTTGCAACTTCTTCGTGACGTACATGTACGAAGTCAAAACTATCTCTTACTGTTCTTAAACTATCGACTACCGCATCAATAGAGTCACCTGGAATACCATATAAGTGATCAATATCCCATGCTTCTAAAGCTTTAACTAATGCATAATTTGCCTTAATCTTTGCCATCGTTAAAATAGCCCCTTTCAAATTTCAATAATTTTAGTATAACATCATAATTATAAATACCATTCTATTTTGAATCAAAACAACGATTTGCTTATTAATATAAAATAAGGATGAGTATCGGTAAAAAGATTGAACTTAAGACTGCAGTGAGTATCATACCAATGGAACTATAAGCACCTGATTCTAAATCAATTTCGAGTGCACGCGCTGTACCAAATGCATGTGAAGCATTGCCGTATGTTAATCCCTTGGCAATTGAAGTTTCAAAGCGTCCTATCCTCACTAAATAGGAACCCGCTATGCTACCTACAAGCCCTGTCGTAATAATAAACATGACAGTCAGAGTATCCGTTCCACCTAATTGATGCGAAACTTCAATTCCAACTGCAGCTGTAATAGAACGCGGTAACATTGTTACTATAACCTCTTTTGAATAGCCAAATAACTTCAATACTATATACACGAATAAGAAATTCATAATTACAGCTGAACAAACGCTCGTAAATATTACCTTTGAATAAGCTAATATTTTATGACGATTTTGGTATAAAGGATATGCTAAACATACCACTGTACAGCTCAATAATTGATTAATCCATTTTCCACCGACCATATAATCGTGATAATTTTTATGGGAAAATAATAAAATCACGATGATGCCTATTGCGGAAATAAGTGCAGGGTTGAGAAATGGACTTTTGAATTTTTCTTGTAATTTCTTGGCGACAACATACATGATAATCGTTAATAGAATCATAATTATAGATTGAAATATTATCATTTAACTGTCACCATTCCCATATTTCCATTTACAAACCATCTTATCCGCAATGAAACCTGATAATAAAGCTACACAACAAGTTCCGATTAATATCATAGAAAAGAATAAGATGAAGTTCATATTAATTTCTGAAAATATGTCCATTACCCCTACTACCGATGGAATAAAGAAAAAAACCATCGTCGTTAAGAAGAAATTAGCACCTTCGTCAATCCATTTAGGCGGGATTACTTTTAATTGTAAAAGAACGAAAAACAAAATTAATCCTACAATACTGCCTGCAATAGGTATATGGAAAAACTGCTGCAAAACATTACCTACATACGTAATGCACATTATGATTGCAGCTTGTATAATGACTCTCACTGCCTTTTGAACGAGTTGCATTCGCATCATCCCTTTTATAAGAATTCGCATTTGCTGTTGTTTTATCACATCAACTAGTATAAAACACGAACTTTTATAATAAAAATATATATTTTCAATATAACCCATTACTTTTATCTATGAAAACGTTTCAATACATTGAAATATATTATATTTTATTATACATAGGATTTCGATCCCTCATTTATTACAACTAATCAAATAACCGCAAAAAGTCCTTGAGTGACAAACTTAAAAATGACTGGGACATAAATCCCAGAAAAATAGCACTCAGATGATTTAATTCAATTCATCTGAGTGCTTCTTTTTTATACTACACTTCGTATTGTTGGCTCGCTTTCTTAGGGGACAGCTTCAGCCCGTAGTTTTCAGCTTGTCCAGTTCCCTCAAGAGTCTCGCCAAAACACTTCACATTTATATGTAATTTTACATTAAAATACTTTAAAAATAAGGCCCTTAGGTATAATTTAATAACCACAAATAAACTAAATTAACTAGATGCCTTATGTATAAAGAATATAAAATGACTCAACTTACACTACCAATGGAAACTTAAGTTCTTATACCCACAAATGATATGTCACGACATGTTAATGAAATCGATGAATCCAAACTTCATCGTGGTGCTAGATCATATCATCCTAAAATGTCTAAGTATTGCCATTTTCTTCTATTAAATATTCTTATAGCCAACACAAAATCACAACGGTTATAATCTTGCTTTTAAAAAATCAATCCATTGTCTCGTTGCGTAACTTAAATATTTATCTTTCTTCCAAATCACACCTAATTCCCAACGCATTGAGGAATTATTAATTTTAATGTTTTTAAAGTTCTGATCCAACATCGAAACAATATTTTCAGGTAAGATACTGACACCTAAATGGGCATTTAATAAATTTTCTATGAAGTTCCATTGAGATATTTTAGAAATAGTATTAGGCACAAAACCAGAATTTTTCGCTGTTTCAATAATTTTATCATTCAAATAAAAGTCTTCATTAAATAGAATAAAGTCTTCGTCCTTCAACATATGCATGTCAATTTCATCATATTTCGCTAAGTGGTGCTCTGGATTGACAATGAGTTTTAACTCTTCTTGGTAAAGAGGGATAGAATGGAAAATCGTTTGATCTACGGGCAAAGTTGTTATACCAATATCAATTTCATCATTAATTAATTGGGTTTCAATCATTTTTCCACCATTTTCAACTAGATTGTAAGTGACGTCTGGATATTTTTGATGAAATTCACCTAGTATATGAATAAATTTGTTCATATTCATAACCGCTGATAAACCTATGCTAATATGTCCTGTTTCTAACCCAAGCAAACTATTTATTTCTTTCGGTAAATCTTTATACAAGGTTAGTATTTCCTTACATTTTTGATAAAATATTCTACCCGCATCTGTTAAGACAAGTTGGCGTTTACTCCGATCAAATAATACAATGTCTAGCTCTTCTTCTAAATCTTTAATCGCTTTACTAATCGTCGGTTGGGCAATATATAATGATTTAGATGCATTCGTCATCCCTTTTTGGTTAACCACTTCAACAAAGTATTGCATATGTTTGATATCCATCGACATTCTCCCTTACTTAATCTACTCATATAACCAATAGTATACGTTGAAATGAGAAATTTTCAATATTCTTATCTATAACAAAAATAACCAAGACAACAAGGTTTAAGTCAAAACAACTCTCAGTGCAAAATTTGACTAAACGAACCCTGTCGTCCTGGTTTTAATTCATTAGATATAAAATTTATTGTTGTAAATTAAACCGGTTTACTTTGGCTTAATGGTTTTTCTTTTAAAGAAGTGTCTCTATCATCGTTTAATTTTACAATTTTAAAACCAATATAAGCGTATATAATAGAAATTATTGGTACTAAATAGTTAACAATTGCAAACGGCGCGTATTCCATTACGGATACACCTAAAGTCGATGCGATAAATACACCACATGTGTTCCAAGGTACAAACACTGAAGTTAACGTACCACCGTCTTCTAAAGCTCGAGATAAATTTTTAGGATGTAAATTCTTTTCTTTAAAAGTACTCGCGTACATTCTTGATGGAACAATAATCGATATGTATTGTTCTGAACAAGTAAAGTTAGTACCTATACATGACACAATTACTGAAGCAATAAGCGATCCTGTTGATTTTGCAAATTTTAAAATGACATTTATAAGTGCAGAAAGCATTCCTGAGTATTCTAATACTCCACCAAACGTCATTGCTACCAACGTTAATGAAATAGTATAGAACATTGATTCAAGCCCACCACGTGTAAACAATTCATCAACCATTTTATTTCCTGAATCTATTTTATATCCTGTTTGAAGTGCCGTTAGAGCATCAGTTAGACTATCTCCTTGCACAAAGATTTGTGCAAAAAATCCGAGGATAATACCGACACAAATGGCTGGAATCGCAGGTACTTTAACGACTACAAGTAAAATTACGATTAACGGAATAAGTAATAACCACGGTGAAATCGTGAAATTATCTTGCATTGTAGTTAAGATACCTTCGACTTTCTTAGTATCAAAATGTTTACCACCAAATTGTAAGCCCATAAAGAAGAATGCTACTACCGCAATAATTAATGCAGGAATCGTTGTATAGAACATGTGTTTAATATGCTCAAATAAATCAACATCTGTGAGACCTGAAGCTAAGTTTGTCGTATCTGATAATGGACTCATTTTATCTCCAAAATAAGACCCACAAATAACTGCACCTGCTACCATCCCAGGTGAAATACCCATACTTATGCCTATACCCATCGATGCTACCCCAACTGTAGCCATCGTTGACCAGCTACTACCAATCGCCAGAGCCACGATTCCACATAAGATTAAAACTACAGCTAAGAAAAATCTTGGATCAATTAATTGCAAGCCGTAGTAAATCATTGTAGCTACGACGCCACTCCCAATCCAAGAGCCAATAATAAGACCTACTAAAATAATAATCACGATTGCTGGTAAAGCATGTCTAATCCCTTTATACATCATTTCTTCAACTTCACTAAATTCATATCCATGTAACATTGTAATTAGTATTGCTACAGCTGTACCAATCATCAATGGTATATGCGGTTCTTTCTCTAGGACTGCCACAGTAAATAACATCGTTGAAATCATTATTGTTAAAGTTACTAATGCTGAAGTAAGCCCTAAAGGCTTTTTCGTTTTATGATTTTTATCCGAATTTTCTGATTTTTTACCCAAAATAAAACGCCTCCCTTTTATTACATAAATCATAACCGAATATGTAAGCGTTTACAATGGTGTATTGTTAATTTATTAATGTTTTTTACATCTTAAATAGTTATATTTCACTATGCATTCAAAAATAATCTTTATTAAAAATAAACCTAAAATCAAAACTATATATCGCAATAGTTAGTTTGATTGATCCTACTTATCTTGTTTTTTAAAGTTAAAAGAGCCTGAGACATAAATAGATGTCTCAGACTCTTTGTCGACGAGGTGGTTCTACAAAATCTCTATTAGAAAATTCGATTTCTGTCGCACCCTCTGAATGTGAGATACCTAACTCACATTTTAATAATTGAATTGAGCTGTCCCTTCATTTAATGAAATTGATAACTATTGTGACCTTTCGCAAAGCCTTTTGCAGTAAATAACCATGAATCTCCATCATTATCCATATCATTTGAACAAATAATAAGTTGATCTGTTCCTGGTATAAATGCCGGATGTGTCGAACGTAACATATGACCTTCATCTCGACCCGGTAACAATATTTGACCTATTGGATGACCGTATTTGTTAAATACGAGCACACGTCCTTGACCGTACATCGCAACATATAAATTATCGTCACTATCAATACAACATGAATCTGGTCCTTCGTGCCCTGTAAAGTAATATGGAATAGAGGCGCCAAATGGTTCAATTGTTACCCCATCCTCTTCTAAATCAATGCGATGTAAACGATTCGCATTCGTCTCAGTCACCCACAACGTACGTTCATCTGTACTTAATGCAACACCATTGGCTACAGCAAGGTTTTGAATGACAGGCGAAACTGATTTGAATTCAGGATCAACATAGTAAACGCCCCCTTTAGGGTTCGTAGAGTACCCTCTAAAGTCAGTAAAGTAGAAACCACCTTTACTATCAAATACAAGGTCGTCAACGCAGTATTCTGTTTCAACATCAGAAACAATATCTTCGTGGTGTTCTCCATTCGAATCTACGGCAAAGATACCGCCCGAATCCTTGAAATCGCCTAAATAACAAACGAACAAACGCCCATCCTTGTGTATTTTAACTGCAGCTGGATTTTGCTTTTCAGAATGGAACAATTTCGTTACGCGTTTATTAGGTAACTTTACGTGGAACACACTTCCACCAAAAACTTCACAAAGTATTAAATCTCCATCTCTATTAAAGCATAAACCTTCAAGTTGTAATCCTTCGTCAGAAATTTTCAACCAGTGGTCAGCGGTAACTGTTAGAAGCTGTTGTTCGTGTGCTTGTAATGGAACAGCAGTATTGGCGTCACCTTTATATGTTAAAGCTGGAATATTTGAATGAGTCATAAACGATCTCCCCTTTGTTAATAACACATTGATAAAAGCAAAAGATTCTTTAAAACGTACGCTTACAAAACTATTATATGATTACTTTCTTATAAGTCAGTGTTATAGAATTTATTAATTACTTTCAGAACGTATTTGGTTAAGTATTGTTTCAGCTACTTGTGCATTTGCACGTGGTTCCTGTTGTAACATATCAGCTACCTTTACAATTTCATCACCTTTCGCACCGACAACGATGGCAAGTGATTTATATTGCAAACGCATATGACCCTGTTGAATACCTTCAGAGACAAGTGCACGGCATGCTGAGAAGTTTTGAGCTAAACCAACTGCAGCTACAACGTGACCAAGTTCTTGAGCTGATTCGACGTTCATTAAATCGAGTGATGCTTGTGCAATTGGTAATACTTTAGTTCCACCACCAACTGTTGCTAATGTCATTGGCACTTCGATTGTACCGACGAGTTTCTGACGCTGTTCATCGTAATGCCACGTCGCAATGCCTCTATATTGTCCATCTTTACTTGCATAAGCATGTGCACTTGCTTCAGCGCCGCGAGTGTCATTTCCTGTTGCAAGTACGACAGCATGTATACCGTTCATAACACCTTTATTATGTGTCGCTGCCCGATGAATATCCACTTGCGCTAATTTAGAAGCACGTTCCATACGATGCGCTACTTCCTTACCATCACGGCCATTTTTCGTCAATGCATCAACATCTATTTCACCTTGTACTTTTACTACAGATGCAGTTGCATGGTTGGATAAAATACTCATTAAAATATCAACTTGCTCAAGTTCATTTTTAAGATAAGCAGTAATACCTTCTAAAATTGTATTGAGCATATTCGCACCCATCGCATCTTTCGTATCAACGTATACTTTTAATGAAAGTAACTGTTCAGCTGGGAACGTATCTATTTCAATACGACGATAACCCCCACCTCTTTTAATGATTGAAGGGTAAACCTCATCGGCTATTTCTTTAATCTTAGGTTCTAAGCCTTGAATTGTCTTCGCTAATTGAGCTGTATCTTCCACGTCATCAAAGACGATTTGACCAATCATTAATCGTTCACTTTCAACAACTTTGAAACCACCTGTTTGATTAACAAGTTTAGCACCATAGCTTGCAGCTGCAACGACTGACGGCTCTTCTACCATCATTGGAACGACATAAGATTTTTCATCGACAACAATTTCCGGTAATAATCCAACCGGTAGTGCACCTTGACCGATGACGTTTTCAATTAAGCTATTCGCAATTTCTTCAGGAATTAAAGGATGATTAAGTAACATGTCTCTATTCTCTGAAGTTAACCATGATTTCTCTTCTAGTTCTTGTAATTTATCGGCTCTTGATTTATGACGAAACTCCTTACTTAAGCGCTCCATTATTGATTCCCCTTACTCACTGATAACGCAATACTCATACCGCCACCAATACAAGCAGTTGCTATACCATTTTGTTTATTTTCTTGTGATAACACGTTGACTAATGTTGTGACTAAACGTGTACCAGAAGCTCCGATTGGATGACCTAGGGCAATTGCGCCGCCATATAAGTTCAACTTATCTTCATCAAGTTTCAGATGATCTCTTACTGGAATACTTTGTGCTGCAAATGCTTCTGTCATTTCAACGACATCTATATCATCAATTGTTTGATTTGTTTTTTCTAATAATTGAGACACTGCGTGATATGGTGCGTAACCCATATACGCTGGATCATAACCAATTTCTGTATAATCGCCTACGATGCCTAAAATTTCAAAGCCATTTTCTTTCGCGTATGCCTCATCCATTAAAATCACAGTAGATGCACCATCATTGATTGGTGAAGCATTACCACCAGTTACAGTACCATCAGCTTTAAAGATTGTATCTAAAGTGCCTAATTTTTCAATGCTACTGTTACCGCGGATGCCTTCATCGCTTGTCATAAGTTCACCATCTGCATCTTCTAACGGAACAATTTCATTATCAAATTTCCCTGCTTCTACAGCTTGACTCGCTTTATGATGTGATTCATTTGCGAAAGCATCTTGTTGTTCACGCGTAATATTAAACTTTTCAGCAACCGCTTCTGCAGTATCTCCCATTGGTGATTGTGAAAATGCGTCAGTTAAACCATCATGCATAAAGCTAGGAACTGGTTTGCCATCTTCACTTAATACGAGTTTAGGTGCGTTTGTCATACTCTCAATTCCACCTACAGCAACAACTTTTGCTTCACCAAGTTGAATAAGTTGTTTACCTAGAATGATTGACTTTAAGCCTGAACCACAAACTTCATTGATAGTCATTGCAGGTGCTGTGTTCGGTACGCCTGATTTAATACCAATTTGACGGGCTGGATTTTGGCCACTACCCGCTTGTAATACATTACCGTAGATAACTTGATCCACAAGTTCTGGTGATAATTTAACCGCTTTCATTGCAGCCTTTAAAGAATGGATACCGAGTTCCACGGCTGAGTAATTTCTTAATTTTCCTCTAAATTTCCCGATAGGGGTACGTTTTGCACTTACAATAGCTACTTTATTCATATTCAAACTCCTTTTTTCTAAAAAATTAAAATATTGTATTTTATCTACACGTTTTGTTATGATTCAAATGATATTTATATACAGAAAGGTGTCGATACACTTATGTCAATCGGTATTGATCAAATCAATTTTTACGTTCCAAAATTCTATGTAGATATGGCGAAACTAGCCGAAGCACGTCAAGTCGATCCAAATAAATTTTTAATCGGTATTGGACAAACTGAAATGGCTGTAAGTCCGATGAGCCAAGATATCGTTTCGATGGGTGCTAATGCAGCTCAATCCATCGTTACAGAAGACGATAAAAAACAAATCGGCATGGTTATCGTTGCTACAGAATCAGCAATCGATTCAGCCAAAGCTTCAGCAGTTCAAATCCACAACTTGCTAGGTATTCAACCATTTGCACGTTGCTTTGAAATGAAAGAGGCTTGCTATGCTGCAACACCAGCTATTCAAATGGCTAAGGATTACATCGCAAAGCGTCCAGATGAAAAGGTACTTGTAATTACGAGTGATACAGCACGTTACGGCCTTAATTCAGGAGGCGAACCTACACAAGGTGCAGGTGCCGTTGCTATGATGATATCACAAAACCCACGTATACTTGAACTAAATGACGATGCAGTAGCATACACTGAAGACGTGTATGATTTCTGGAGACCGACAGGACAACCATATCCACTTGTTGACGGTGCATTATCTAAAGATGCTTACATTCGTTCCTTCCAAGAAAGTTGGTCTGAGTACGCACGTCGTACGAACAAACAACTAGATGACTTTGCATCATTATGCTTCCATGTACCATTCACTAAAATGGGTAAAAAAGCACTTGATTCAATCTTAACAGATGACATCAACGACGAAACTAAAGAACGTTTAACTAATGGTTATGATGCTGCAACATACTACAATCGTTATGTTGGTAATATCTATACAGGATCACTTTATTTAAGTTTAATTTCACTACTTGAAACTCATGAAAACCTATCAGCTGGAGATAGCATCGGTTTATTCAGTTACGGTTCAGGTTCAGTTGGTGAATTCTTCAGTGGCCAACTTGTTGATGGCTTCAAAGATGTACTTGATATCGAAGGTCACAAAGCTTTATTAAATAACCGTACAGAAATTTCTGTTGATGATTACGAAGCATTCTTTAAACGTTTCGATAATTTAGAATTTGATCACGATGTTGAACTTGCTGATGAGAAAAATGAAATCTTCTATCTAGAAAGTATCAATGATCATATTCGTCAATATAATACATTAAATCAATAATCAAAGCACTTAAAACCACTTTTTAGCGAATCATAAAAGAAGCTCCTAGCTGACGTGTTGAACGTCACTAGGAGCTCTTTTATAGTTTCTTTTTCGTTTAACGAGGTATGTGTGATTGTTGTTCTTTTGTTGAGTTTATATTTTGTTTATGAGGTTGTAACGATAATCCTAAATATTTCCGTTCTGCATTTGCATCTTTAAATAACGAAATCATCATCAATATGACGACAAAACTAAATGGAAAGGCAGAAATAATAGCTGCCGATTGCATCGCTGCTAAACCTGTGTCTCCACCGGCTAACAATAAGACATATGCGATAGCTGCTAATGAAATCCCCCATACGATCTTTACAAAGCCTGATGGGTTAAGTGTACCAAATGCTGTTTGCATTCCTAATACATATGTTGCGGAATCGGCAGAAGTAATAAAGAATGATGCAATTAATGCTAGCGCAATAATTGATAATATCGTACCAAATGGCAACTCATTAAAAATACCGAATAACTGCGTTTCTGGTGGCATTTTAAATATACCTTTATGGTGCTGCCCTACTGATATACCAGTCATACCAAAAGTACTGAACCAAATCACACTAATGATAACAGGAACACCAAGTACGGCAATGACAAATTCACGAATACTTCGACCTTTTGAAATTCTGGCGATAAACGTACCGACGAATGGACTCCAACTCATCCACCAGCCCCAATAATAAATTGTCCAAGTTTGTAACCAATCAGACTTTTGTTTATTCAACGGAGCGACATCTAAACTGTCGTAAATAAGTGTTGATAAATAATCACCAAATCCAGATGTCATCATATTAAGTATTAACACTGTTGGACCTACGATAAATAATACGAGTAACAATAATGCGGCTAATATCATATTTAAATTACTTAAATATTGAATTCCTTTACTCAGTCCACTCCAGGCACTGTATAAAAATAATACTGTTACAACTGCAATTATAATACCCTGGACGACAACATTTTTTGGTAAGCCAAATAAATAACTTAAACCTCCGTTAATTTGGACTGCGCCAACGCCAAGAGACATCGCAACACCTATAATCGTCGCAAAAACGGCTAACACATCCACAATGACACCTGTTGTGCCATCTACTTTATTACCTAACACAGGTCTTAAAGTTCTCGAAATCAATCCATTCTCGCCTTTACGAAACTGTGAATATGCTAAGCCGAGTGCTACTAGACAATAAACAGCCCATGGATGAAAGCCATAATCTAAGAAAGAATATTTAAATGCTTCTGCCATTGCAGATTTAGATTCTGGCTTAGCAGTTGGCGGAGATAAATAGTGTGAAATTGGTTCAGAAGCACCATAAAACACTAAACCAATTCCCATGCCAGCACTAAATAGCATGGCTAACCATGAGACCGTCTTAAACTCAGGTTTATCCGTTGGTTTACCTAACTTTAATTTGCCAATCGGGCTAAAAATTAAAAATATACAAAACGCTAACACAAGTGCATATACAACCATATAATACCAACCAAAGGTCTTTGATACCCATGTAGAGATATCCCCTGTAATACTGCCAAATGCTTTTGGTGTCACTGCACCAAATATGACAAGTATACCTACAATTGCTGCCGCATATATAAATACTTTAGAAAACTTCTTTTCCCTGTGTTCCACACATTATGCCTCCCTATATTTGTTTTAAGACAACCTAAACACTAACATACTAAGCTAATAGTGCAACTTAGTAATTTTGCGCAATTTAATTGGTGATCTCATTCTGTTTATTAAATATAGGAAGGTTTTTATTATATTTTATTGCCTTTTTTAGGGATATAGAATTGGTTCATATCGAGTTGTTCTGTCTCTAACAGCTTTACTTTCGTCTCAATGCCACCACCATAACCTGTTAAATTACCATCTTTACCGACTACGCGATGACATGGAATAATGATTGAAATTGGGTTACTCCCCACAGCTCCGCCTACAGCTTGTGCTGACATCTTAGCTTTATTACGTTTTACTGCGACTTTCTCAGCTAACTCTCCGTAAGATAGTGTTTGACCAAATGGAATTTCTAACAATAAGTCCCACACTTGTTTCTTAAATTCAGTGCCTTCAGGCTGAAGAGGAAAGTCAATCTCAGGGTTATTTCCTGAGAAATAAGCGTCCAACCATGCTGTGACTTTTTCGAAAATTTGTAACTGTGGGCGATGCGTATATTGTGAGTCATCGTTTTTGGTTATATCATTTTTAGGGAACCACAACCCAGTGAGATGTTTGCCATCAGACGTTAATGTTATTTGACCGACAGGTGATTGATATTCTGTTTTATACATTCATAAGCACCTCTATTTTAAAAGATAAACAATTAAGCCTGTGACTTCGTATGGCACAGGCTTAATCGGTGTATCGTTATTTGAGATTAGATTTTTCCTACTTAATTGTTAGTAATTATGAAAAATTGTATAAATCAATTTTATTGTCTTTCGCATATTCTAATGCTAAAACTTCTAATAAATTAATCATTGCAGGATTGTTTTTCACTTTAATATATTGGAATCTTAAATTTTGTTCTTCCGCTTTAATATTATTCACTTCTGATTCGTCTAATTTTTGATCTTGTACATACGTTCTTTTGAATTTTGCTGTACCGGCAGTTGATTTTAAGTTGTATTGTGCAAGTTTATCGTTAAGGTCTTTTTGTGTAAGTTTATAACCAGTCATATAACCACCAGCTTGACCTACAAATAAAGGGCTCTTATTTTTAAAAATGACGTAGATCCCTTTTTGATTAACAACCTCGCTTCTACTTTCTTTATCAAACTTTAAAGCTTTCGATTTGTCATATTTAAATAGTTTCTTTAATGGTTTCTTATATTCATCTAGTAATGTTGAAACTTGTTTATCACCATTCATTATTATCATCCTTTTCTTTTTCATTTATTAATTCATATATACACGATACAACACCCATGTAAACTTTTACATTTATCTTCACTAATGATTCTAGCAATAATTCAATTAAATATCTATACAACTTTATTATAACAGTCAGAAAATCGTTCTTTATATATATTAAAAGTACACTAATTTTTAATATAAAAAAAGAGAAAGCTCCCATATGAATGGGAACTTTCTCCGCACATAATAAAATGTTTCTATAAATTAGAACATTTCTGAAGCGACTTTTTGTTCTAAGAAGTTTAATAAGTAGTCTGGGCTACCTGTTTTAGCATCCGTACCTGACATTTTGAAACCACCGAATGGGTGATAGCCAACAACAGCTGCTGTACAACCACGATTTAGGTATAAGTTACCTACATCGAATGAAGATACTGCTTCTTGCCAGTTTTCACGGTTGTTTGTAATAACTGCACCAGTTAAACCGTAGTCAGTATCGTTAGCGATGTCTAACATTGACTCGAAATCATCACCTTTGATAAATCCTACAACTGGTCCGAAGATTTCTTCTTGCATGATTTGGTCGCTTGATTTCATACCAGAGAAAATTGTTGGTTCAATGAAGTAACCAGTAGAACCATCAGTGCCGCCACCTTGTTCTAACTTACCTTCTTTGTTACCAATTTCAATATATTTTTTAATCTTATCGAATTGTTTTTGGTTGATGACTGGTCCCATGTTTGTGTTGTTTTCAGTGTTACCTAAAGTAAGTTCTTTAGTTAACTTGATTGATTTTTCAAGTACTTCATCGTGTACATCTTTGTGCACGATAGCTCTTGAACAAGCTGAACATTTTTGACCTGAGAAACCAAATGCTGATCCTACGATTGCTTCTGCAGCTAAATCAGTATCGATATCTTTATCAACGATGATTGCGTCTTTACCGCCCATTTCAGCGATAACACGTTTTAAGAATTGTTGACCTTCTTGTACTTTAGCAGCACGTTCGAAGATACGCACACCAGTTGCGCGAGAACCAGTGAATGTTACGAAATGCGTATGAACACTATCTACTAAATGGTCACCGATTTCTTTAGGATCACCCGGTACAAAGTTAACTACACCTTTAGGTAATCCAGCTTCTAATAAGATTTCCATTAGTTTATAAGCTGTTAATACTGTATCTTCAGCTGGTTTTAATAATACTGTGTTACCAGCAACAACAGGTGCTAAAGTAGTACCTGCCATGATTGCAAATGGGAAGTTCCATGGTGGAATTGTAACACCAGTACCAATTGGTTTGTAGAAGTATTGGTTGTGTTCGCCTTCTCTATCTAATACCTTTTTACCTTCTGATAATTCCATCATTGATCTTGCATAGTATTCGATAAAGTCAACACCTTCTGCAGCGTCGCCTACAGCTTCATCCCATGGTTTACCTGCTTCGTATACCATAACAGCTGAGATTTCTTCTTTACGACGTCTGATGATTGCTGCAACTCTCATTAAGAATTCAGCACGGTCTTTATGAGACCATCTTCTCCAAGATTTATAAGCTTCATTTGCTGCGTCAAATGCATTATCTACATCTTCTTTTGAAGCTTTTGAAATTTCCGCGACAACTTCAGAAGTGTTCGCTGGATTGATTGATTGGAAAGTATCTTTTGTGAATTTCTCTTCACCATTAATCACTAAAGGAATTTTTTGGTTTAATTCACCTTTAACTTTTTTTAATACCTCTTTGAAAGATTCTACGTTCTTATTATCTGTAAAATCTATACCTGGTTCGTTCTTATAATTTACTACCATTTCTCTACCCCCTGAGTTTGTAAATTGTAAACTGAATTGAAATCAATCCATTTCTTTCTCCATTGTAGCTACTTCATTTACTAAATGCAATCGCTTGCATTTATTTTTCTGAAAATACTTATAATTTCGTCAAATTTTTAAATAACTTTATTCTGGTAATTTATAAAAATTAAGTTAGAAGCGTCAAATCGATTTATTTCGTATTTATACAACTCAAACTGTAATCTCATTGTTATGTAAAGTTTTATAACTTTATGTTATTTTAATATTTAATTATATTGAAAGAATGTAAACTATGATTTTGAATGAAAGGAATTTCTAGCATGAAAACATATACCTCCGTTATCTTTTGGATGCGGACGATAGCTTGTCTTAGTATTGTGTGTATACATTCCATCACGACTACTTTTTCAAAGATGAATCACGTTGAACACGATACGCTAATCAGATTAATACAATTGCTATTAATGTTTAGCACGCCGTTATTTGTTTTTATTTCAGAATTTTTACTAGCTAAAAATTATCACGTAAATACGAAGCCAGGCTTCTTCAAAGAAAAGTTAATCTACCTAGGTATTCCTTACATATTGATAAACTTGGGAATCTCCTATTTCTATTTAAAACCAGATTCATTACAACAATATATAAGAAACGTCGGTGATACGATGTTTCACGGTGGTGCAATTACGTATTTTATTGTAATCATTTTCCAGTTTTATGCCTTACATTATTTATTCGCGAAATATCTTGTGAAATTGAAGCCACTGCCTGTTGTTATTGGCTCAATCATATTCGCTACAATTTATTGGGCGTTCAGACAATTCTGGCCTCAACCAGACCTTCCTATCATTGGATTGTTTTGGGAACGTGAAGGTTGGATGTTGTTCTTTGGTTGGGTCAGTTATTTCTTACTCGGTTTTTATATTGGTATTTATTACGAAACATTTATGACACAGATAAAAAAGTATACGTGGGCAATCATTCTCGGAACATTATTGGCCATAACGATACTTGTCACTAATTATGTTTCGGGCTTTAGCACATGGGTTGAATCTAAACGATTTGATATTCCGTTTTATGTAACGATGGTAATTTTAATGTTTTTCTTATTTTCAGCATATATTAAATACGTTCCAAAGTTTATTCTGTACATTAGTAATTACTCATTTTGCATTTATGCGATACATTATTTCTTCGTACATGATTTAGGATTGTTAAATGGAGATAACCCGTTTAAGAATATTGTATTTAATTTATTTATTACGCTATGTCTATCTATATGCGTTGCCTATCTCTTTAATTTATTTAAATTCGGTAAGTATATTGTAGGAGGCATTGGTAAGATTAAATATGAAAAAGTTTACGAAAGTTATCAAGTAGGCAAAATGGATTAATGATATACCATATTAAAATAAAAGCACGACCAAGTCGTTTTTCAACGGCGAGGTCGTGCTTTTGCTTATATTATTCGTTATCAATTTTTTTATAAGGTTCAGCTGGTGATCCCATTGCTAATACATTTTCAGGAACATCTTTAGTAACGATACTTCCAGCACTGATGACTGCACCTTCACCAATTGTTACACCTGGTAATACGATAACGTTTGCCCCAATCCAAACGTTATTACCAATTGTGATTGGTGATGCTTTCTCAATACCTAAATTACGGGCGTTAGCACCTAATGGATGCGTTGCGGTATATATTCCACAATTTGGACCGATAAATACGTTATCCCCAATTACGATATGCGCACAATCCATTAAATAACAATTATGATTAATAAAGATATTTTTCCCTAGAAAAATGTTATATCCATAATCTACTTGGAATGGACTTAACAGCTCTAAATGATTTGGTTCATAATGAAATAAATCTTTTAAAATCGTTGTACGTTTTTCTTTATTACTTGGTTTTGTTTGATTGAGCTCAGCACATAGATCTTTAGCTTGTAAACGGTCTTCAACTAATGTGTGGTCAGAACTTGCATTATACCATTCGCCATTAATCATATTGTCTTTTTCAGTCAATTTTTTACCCTCCATCATTTTAAAATCCATTTATTACATTAACACGATAAAGACTAAGCGTCATCTCTTTTGAGGAATTGTATTAACTAAGATGTAATGGTATTTCATACTAAACGACATTTTTCCGCTTCACAACTTATTTTTTTAATTTTCTGAAAAGTGATTGTTTTACAAGAATTATACTGATATCTTAAAATTATAGCTTTTTTAAACAAAGGGGATGTTTATTATGAAAGAGAAAATCGGCCTTATACTAGGACCTATATTATTTATCATCTTTTATTTTATACCTAGTGTAACCGGATTGGAGCACGCACCGAGAGCTGTTCTAGCGGTCACGTTATTAGTTGCAACTTGGTGGATTACCGAGGCTTTACCTATTCCAGTCACATCATTAATTCCTTTAATCTTGTTACCGATTACTGGTGGTACTAAAGAAGAGGTTGCTGCAAGTGCGTACGCTGATCCAATCGTCTTTATGTATATGGGTGGTTTTATTATTGCCTTAGCCATTGAAAAATGGAATTTACATAAACGTATCGCAATGAATATTATTTCGATGATGGGAGCAAATAGTAATCGCATCATATTAGGAACGATGATTGCGACTGCGTTTATTTCAATGTGGATTTCAAATGCTGCGACCGCTTTAATGATGTTACCGATTGCTCTCGCATTAATTAAAGAAATTAAAGAAGCACAATTCCTGAAACCACAGTCTGCGAATAAATTTAGTAAATCATTGTTATTAACAGTCGCCTATTCAGCATCTATTGGTGGCCTTGCTACATTAATTGGTTCCGTACCAAATGCAGTATTCGCCGCTGTAGCGAAATCGAGCTTACATAGATCAGTATCATTTGCACAATGGATGTTATTCGCCGTACCATTGACAATTATTCTATTAACAGCACTTTATTTCATTTTAACGAAATGGTTGTTCAAAGTAGAAGATGCCAATAGCGTTTCTTCTGATTTTGCTAAAAAAGCGTTGCGAGATTTAGGACCTATGTCTATCGAAGAAAAGTTAACAGGGCTCGTGTTCTTACTCGTAAGTATTTTATGGATGGCAGGCAATGTATTACCTGACTCGCTCCATATTACAGATACGACAATCGCAATGTTTGGTGCTGTCCTATTGTTCTTAATTCCTGCGAAATCTAAAAAAGGTGGCCTTCTCGTCTGGGATGATATGACGAAGTTACCGTGGGGCATTCTACTATTATTTGGTGGTGGTCTTTCATTAGCTGCTGCATTCGAAGATTCAGGACTTACGAAATGGTTTAGTGGACTTCTCGGCGTCGTGAAACCATTACCAATCATATTAATTATTATCGTATTAACGACAGCGATTTTATTCTTAACTGAAGTGATGTCTAACACGGCAGTATCTAATATGTTGATGCCAGTCAGTATCGGGTTTGCGGCTGCAATTCATGCAGATCCATTTATTATAATGGGTATCGTAGCACTATCTTCAACATGTGCATTTATGTTACCTATTTCAACACCACCGAATGCCGCTGTCTTTAGTGCAGATGAACTCGAAATGAAAGACATGGTTAAAGCTGGTTTTATATTGAATATTGTGGCGATTATTGTCATCTCAGTCTTTTCATACTTCTGGCTACCGATTGCGTTTGGTCTATAGCTATTCAACGTGCATTATACAGCCAAAGTATGACACACTTTCTATACTTCGGACGCATGTATACATGATACATCTCAATTATAATATTGATATAAACCTATAAAGGAGTCATGTATAATGAAAACAATTTTACGAGCTGCCATTGCCATTTTGTTAATCTTAGGTATAGCGAAAACGTTCCAAGAACACGACGTTGCATCTGAAGCTTCGAATTATTATGCGCAATTACAAAATAGCCATGTATTAGAAAACGTTGAAAACCTTAATTTCGAAGGACTTAAAAATATAAATTTTGATGATATCAAACCTTCAGATTTCTTTTAATTACGTTCAACGAAAAACTTAAACTAACTTTTTGTAAAATCCAATGACTAAAATTCATTCAATATTTAAAACCAGCAAAAAAAGACTCCAATGAGAGGGAATCACCACTCATTGGAGCTTTTTTATATTTATTAAATAGAATGTTTAACTACTCGGTTAGAATGTATAAATGCCATTATAGCAAAGATGAAGTAAACTAGTGTGTAAATTACCATGACAATAAACACAGGCATCATCGAGATAACACCGGATAATTTCATGACAATCGTTGATGCAAAGAATGCATGTAATAGCGATACGACAAGTGGTAATGAGAAATTGAAGAATATTTTTAATCCTAAACCGGTCATCATATCTCTATGTGTATATCCCATACGTTGTAAAATACGGAAGTTTGAAATTTCGTCTTCCGTTTCATCCATTTGTTTAATGTAAATAATACAACCTGCCGCCACTAAGAATGCAAGTCCTAAGAATGAAGAAACAAATAATATAATTCCATTAGAAGAATCGAGTGTTTTAGTGATTTCCTTTTTAGTAGTGTGACTCTGCTGTTCTTTTTTAGGGAATAATGACTTATACAGTTTATTAGCTTTTGACCAATCTTTTTGATTTTTCAAATCAAAACCGTATTGTGAATGTATCTCTTTAGCATGGTGTTTCAACTTGTTGTAATCTTGGTCTTTAACTAATATTACAGGAGCATCATGAGTTAATTCTCCAGAAAATACTACTTTCTTGTCTTCTTTATTAACTTTAAAAGTTGAATTATTTAGTCCATCGAACTGAATAGAATTTCCTAAATGATGTTTAAACATACCTGCCCCCATAGTTTGTGTATTAATGAGTTTAATCTGATTACCATGGATATCATCATCATGGAAAAATTTATTGCTAGTAACAGTCATTATATTATCTTGTTTCGGCATCGCTTTAGGTTTTTCAAATACATTATCTTTCTTTAATTTTACGCTAGCAGTTTCTTTATAATCTTTTTTGAAAGGTATATGGTGCTCATCTAACTTATTCTCAAATTGTTGTGCCTGTTTTTCTTTATATACATTGAAGTCTTGAGGCGATGTTTCATTCACTATAGTTTCTGTACTTGCTTTATATATAGCACCGAAACATAGAACTGTTACCGTTATAGCTGAAATTGTAGCAATAATCGTCAATGCAAGCGCGTTTTTCTTCATTTTATGCATAATAGAAGACGTAAATACTACATCAGTGATAGAGACATTCCCTTTTTTAGAGCGTTTCAATGTCTTGAAAATCATGGAAACTGAACTTCTAAAGAATAGATACGCCCCAACTGTAGTTAGGAACAAAATTATAAATGGTAATATAATTTGTAACTTGTCAAGATAATTCATAAAGTGTTTGGCTAAATAATAACCATATACGATCATCACAATTCCAATAATACCGAAGATCACTTCGAAAATTGAAATCTTCGCGTTTTTTGCATCCCCTTGCGTATTATCTTTCATCATCGTTAATATACTACGTCTACGTAAAAAGAGGTAACTATGAATAACGATGAAAACAAATGCTAAAAACAGTAATAAAATTGTTTGTATTAGCGCTTGTGAATGTAAAGTGAGTTTCACACTTATGGATATATTCAACATTTTCAGAACAATCATCAACAATAACTTAGAACCAAATATACCGATTAATATACCGATTACCCCGGTAGAAACAAACATTGCCAACTGTTCAATAATAATCATACGCATGATATTTTTACGTGTTAATCCGATTAGTTGAAACAGTGCAAATTCCCGTGTACGACGTTTAATAAATAAGTAATTGGCATACATTAGGAATACAATAATGATAACGAATAGAAAGTTCGCACCAACTTCAGACCCTTTCTGGATTATTTTTGCGGAATTATCATTATTAATACTATGTGTATATTTTAATGTGACAAAGCTGAAGTAAATAATAATACTCAATATTAGTGAAAATATATACATCGCATAATGTCGTAAATTTTGTCGGAAGTTTTTTAATACGATTTGATTAAAGTTCATTTGCCACACCACCTAAGGCTGTTTGCATGTGGATAATATTTTTATAGAATTCTTGATTTGTGTCATCTCCTTGGCGTATTTCTGAATGAATGTTGCCATCTTTCAACATAATGACACGATTTGAATAACTTGCAGCAACTGGATCGTGACTGACCATAACAATTGTAGAATTCATGTTTTTATTCATATCTTGTAGTCGTTTTAATAAGTCTTGTGCACTTTTTGAGTCGAGTGCGCCTGTTGGTTCATCGGCAAAGATAATTGCCGGTTTGTGTACTGAAGCACGTGCTGCAGCTGTTCTTTGTTGTTGACCACCAGAAATTTGGTTTGGATATTTCGCACCTAGTTCATCGATGCCTAAAGCTTCAGTTACTTCTTTATAACTTTTTTCTTTTTCACTTTTAGACATTTTTTGGATTGATAGAGGTAGCATAATGTTTTCTTTGACTGTTAATGTGTGTAGCACACTGTAATCTTGGAAGATAAATCCTACTTCTCTTTTTCTGAAGTTTGCTAACTGACGATTGCTCATTTTGTTAATTTGGTTGCCGTTCACTTCGACAATCCCGCTCGTAATGTAATCGATTGAGCTGATTACGTTAAGTAAAGTTGTTTTCCCAGACCCTGAAGGTCCCATGATTGTCACAAATTCACCTTTATCAATTTCAAAATCTAACCCTTTTAATACTTCTTGTTTTTTATATCTGTTTCCGTAAGTTTTTCTTAAACCTTCAACTTTTAAAATTGACATCTATTTCACTCCTTCTTTTGTTCTACATCTATATCATATTAAAGATTTTTATATTCATCGTTTGTTTTAACTAACAAAATATCGCTGTGAAATGACAAATTTGTCACTTCCTTTATGTATTTGAGTAATTCTATAATAGCTAACTCAATTCATTTTATAAACAAAGTCATTGACCCATATACCTTATGGGGGTATATTAGAGTTAACAAAAACGTATTCATTACACAATCTTATAATGTAAGGAGAGGGAATTTATGAGCGAAACTAAAAAGACTACTTTCAATGTGACAGGCATGACATGTGCCGCTTGTGCCAATCGCATTGAGAAGAACCTCAATCGTATGGAAGACGTTGATGCCAATGTCAACGTAACGACTGAAAAGGCTACTGTTCACTACAACCCAGATAACACTACTCCAGAAGCAATAACGAACACTATTAGAAAGACAGGCTACGACATTGCCACAGAAAAGATAGAGCTAGATGTTCAAGGGATGACTTGTGCTGCTTGTTCTAATCGCATTGAGAAAGGACTCAATCGCATGGATGGAGTCACAAATGCAAATGTGAATTTAACGACTGAAAATGCAGTCATATCTTATAATCCAAACACTGTTTCAGAATCTGATTTTATAGCTAAGATTCAACACTTAGGTTATGATGCGAGCCTTAAACAAAGTGCTAAAGAGAAACAGTCCGCAAAACATCAAGAAATCAAACGTAAACGTACAAAGCTCATCATTTCTGCGATACTCACTTTACCTTTATTGTTGACGATGCTAGTACATTTATTTCATTTACCGTTACCACATTTCATCATGAATCCGTGGTTCCAATTCGCACTCGCGACACCAATACAGTTTATAATCGGTTGGCAGTTCTATGTTGGAGCTTACAAAAACTTACGTAATGGTTCAGCAAATATGGATGTGCTTGTAGCATTAGGCACGAGTGCTGCGTATGTTTTCAGTATTTACGAGTTAATTAAATGGTTAGTACGTTCAAATTATGAACCGCACCTTTATTTTGAAACGAGCGCAGTACTGATCACACTCATTTTATTTGGTAAATATTTAGAAACACTCGCCAAAAGTCAAACAACCAATGCTTTAAGCGAATTGTTACAATTACAAGCTAAAGAAGCACGCGTTATTCGCAATGACAAACAAATTATGATTCCACTTGAAGAAGTCAATGAAGGCGATATGCTTATCGTCAAACCGGGGGAAAAAATACCTGTAGACGGTACAATTATCAAAGGTCGAACTTCCGTAGATGAATCGATGTTAACAGGTGAATCTTTACCAATTGATAAAGCACAAAATGATAGCGTTATCGGTGCCACTATGAATAACAACGGTACGATTACAATGAAAGCAACGAAAGTAGGTAAAGATACTGCACTTTCTTCTATTATAAATGTCGTCGAAGAAGCCCAAGGTTCAAAAGCACCGATTCAACGACTAGCTGATATCATCTCAGGTTACTTTGTCCCTATCGTTGTAGGTATTGCTCTCTTAACGTTTATAATATGGATTACGCTCGTACAAACAGGACAATTCGAACCTGCATTAGTTGCTGCTATTGCGGTACTCGTTATCGCGTGTCCTTGTGCACTCGGTTTAGCTACTCCTACTTCTATAATGGTAGGAACTGGGAAAGCTGCTGAAAATGGCATCTTATTTAAAGGTGGCGCACACATTGAACGCACACACGAAATAGATACGATCGTATTGGATAAGACCGGTACGATTACTAAAGGTGTTCCAGAGGTGACTGATTTTAAAGGTGATACCACTACATTGAAATTATTAGCAAGTGCAGAACACCAATCAGAACATCCATTAGCCGAAGCAATCGTTAATTACGCAACTTCGCAACAGTTAGACCTTTATGATGTTGATGAATTTAACGCCTTACCTGGTCGTGGTATCCAAGCTAAAGTCGATGGCAAACAACTACTCATCGGTAATCGTCAATTAATGCAAGATTCTAACGTTGCCCATACTGAGTTAACATCACAAATGACTCAATTTGAAGATGAAGGTAAAACAGCTATGTTGATTGCAATTGATCAACAACTCAGTGGTATTATCGCTGTAGCAGACACGGTAAAAGATTCCGCAGCTCAAGCAATTCAACAATTGCACGATTTAGGTATTCAAGTTGCGATGCTAACGGGTGACAACGAGCGAACTGCACAATCTATCGCTAAACAAGTCAATATAGATACTGTGTATGCGCAAGTCTTACCAGAAGAAAAAGCTTCAACCATCTCTAAACTCCAACAAGAAAATAAAAAAGTTGCGATGGTCGGTGACGGTATTAACGACGCACCTGCATTAGTAAAAGCTGATATCGGTATTGCTATCGGAACAGGTACGGAAGTTGCCATTGAAGCTGCAGATATTACCATACTTGGCGGAGACTTAATGCTATTACCAAAAGCTATTAATACAAGTAAATTAACAATCCGTAATATTCGCCAAAACTTATTCTGGGCATTAGGTTACAATGTAGCTGGCATACCTATCGCTGCTTTCGGTCTGCTTGCACCATGGATTGCTGGCGCAGCGATGGCTTTAAGTTCTGTCAGTGTTGTAACCAATGCACTCAGATTGAAACGCATGAAATTATAGTTACAATGGGTATAAAGTATATATAGAAAAAATGCTTATCTTAAGGAGGTGTGCTTATGACAACTGAAACAATTCAAGTAGAAGGCATGAGTTGTGATCATTGTAAACACGCAGTAGAATCTGCATTAACAAACCTTAATGGGGTATCTTCAGCGGATGTAAGTTTAGAAGATAACAACGTCACAGTAAACTATGATGAAACGGACGTATCTTTCGATAACATGAAAGATGCGATAGAAGATCAAGGTTACGATGTTAAATAACAAGCATTAAAAAAAATATATAATTCAACAAAAAATGCCAATTTCTATCTATTTAAATAGAAATTGGCGTTTATTTTTTCTCAATCATAATCAACAATTAATTTACACGTAACGCTGTGTCACCATTATTTATAACGTCGAGTGTGGCATCGAGTGCATCAACGATTAAATTTTTAACGGCATCATCTGTATAAAATGCAATATGTGGAGAAATGATAACATCTTTTCTTGCTATTAATTGCTTTAATATTTCATCCTTAATACCTTTTCCACGAGAATCGCTTGGGAACAAACCTTTTTCGCCTTCATACGTATCCAGCGCAGCGCCTTTTATTGTACCATTATCTAAAGCTCGTAATAGCGCTTTCGTATCAACAATTGATCCACGCGCACAATTGATAAAGACAGAGCCTTTTTTGAAAGTATTAAATCTTTCTTCATTAAATAAATACGTACTATCTTTTGTTGCAGGTATATGTACTGTGACAATATCTGCATCTTTAATTGCTTCATCTAATGTAGATTTATACGTTAAAAATGATTCATTTTCTTTATGTTGTATGACGTCGTATGCGACTACCTCTGCACCAAAGCCTTGGCTAAAGACTTTCGCCACAATACGCCCTATACGCCCTGTACCGATTACTGCTACTTTTAAATCTTTAATTGAACGAGATAGTATAGCAGGTTGCCATCTAAAGTCGTATTCGGCAGTCTTTTGCTGGATATCATTAAAGTTTCTAATTAAATTTAGCGCTTGTGAAACGGTATATTCAGCGATTGAATGTGGAGAATATGATGGCACGTTAGATATGATTAAGTTATATTTTTCTGCTAACTCGAAATCATAGCAATCAAAGCCGGCACTTCGCTGAGCAATTTGTTTAATACCATATTCATTTAACTTTTTATAAACTTCTTCATCTAGTTCGATTTGTTGTGATAATGAAACACCATCAAATCCTTGCACACGATCCACTGTATCAACTGTTAATAATTCAGCGTCTAAATCAACTTCTACCTGATGTTGATTTGCCCAACTTTCAATATAAGGAACATCTTCTTCTCTAACTCCAAATAATTTTATTTTTGTCATGACTGACCATCTCCTGTACATGATTTATTGATATAAATGACTAATGGATAACAACCTTTCTGTTGCCTCCATCAATTGATCGTCATCTAAGGCTAATGAGATTCTCACATAATTGCGACCGTGTTCACCAAATGGTATTCCAGGAGCTACGAGTATAGATAATTCCTTTAGTAAATATTTTTCGAAACTTTCACCATCAAAGTCAGGTGGCGTTTTTAACCAAAGGAATATCCCACCCGTCATTGGTTCATAAGGCAAATTTTCCTCATCTAGTTTTGCAGTAAATTGATCTCTTCGACGTTTAAATGTTGTATTTTGTTGCTGTAAAAAGTCATCATAATTATTTAAAGCGTACGTAGCTGCATCTTGCAAAGCGCCAAACATACCTGCATGAGTGTGTGATTGGAATTTCTTTAAAGCTTGAATCATTTCTTTATTTCCAACTGCGAAACCTACTCTAAAACCTGACATGTTAAAACCTTTTGATAATGAATAAATTTCAATCGCTAAATCTTTAGCACCCTCAGATTGTAAAATACTAGGATTGTCATGTTCAAAACCAAATGCACTGTAAGCAAAGTCATGCACAATCCTTGTTTTGTTCCCTTTAAATTGTGCTATCGTATCATCAAACACTTTTTGTGACGCAGCTGATCCAGTTGGATTATTTGGATAAGTTAAGTAAACAAGACGTGTATTTTCTAAAGTTTCTTTGTTAATTTGGTCCCATTTTGGTAAATAACGAGGCGGTTCTAACACTAAAGATTGTGGTTTAGCATCAGCAAGTAGCACACCAGCAAGATAATCTGCATAACCAGGGTCAGGTAATAGAATGGTCTCGCCCGGATTTACAATACATTGAGGTAAATTCACAAGTCCATTTTTAGTTCCATACAAGATACAAACCTCATCTTCTTTATCTAAAGAAACTTGATAATGTCTTTCATAAAAATCAACAATCGCTTGTTTAAACTGATCTTTACCATGGAAAGCGACATATTTTTGATTTTCAGGTTTATATAATGCGTTCGAAAATTCATCTAATATACCTTTAGGCGTATCGCCATCAGGGATGCCTACAGCCATATTTATAAGTGGTAAAGGGCCATGTTCTACTTTACGGCCCATTGTTTTACCAAAATAGCTATCCGGTATTTGAGCTAGTCGATTTGATAGTTCCATATAATACCTTCCTTCATTAAAAATACGAGAGTCTGAGACAATAATATTTGTCTTAGACTCTATGTCTACTAGTGAGACTACAAAATCTTTATTAAAAAATCGATCTCTGTCCCACTCCCATCTTTCTCAACAAAATATTTCAATTACTTTTATTTTATCAGAATATTCAAATAAATAAAGCGAATAGAAAAAGAGCGACTCCGAAGAGTCGCTCTTTAATTAGGTTAACTAAATATTACTTACTTAGTTAAGGTCGGCTTACCAACCTACCCATGCACCTGAACCTTGTTGTTTGTAAACTTGAGCAGCTGTGTTAATTTGTTCTTGAACTGACATACCTGAATGTTCACCGTGACCTAATAATTGGAATAAACCGTATGCACCTGATGAAGCGTTAACTGCATGTGGGTTTCCGCCACTTTCACGTTGGATAACACCTTTCCATTGTGATGCAGATACACCAGTACGTTCTGCCATTTGTTGAGCAATTGCATCAATGCTTGAAGTATCATTTGATGATGCTGATGATTGAGTGCTTTTTTGTGCTTTTTGAACGTTGTTGTTTGAAGAAGCTTTTGGAGCTTGAACTGCTTCAACTTGAACGTTGTTTGATTGTTTTTGAGCACTAACTTGGTTAGATGATTTTTCATTTGAATGGTGAGATACTTGAGCACTTACATCTTTATGTGAAGTGTTTGAAGCTGTGCTGTGTGAAGCAGCGCTTTGTGAACCTACTTGTTTGTAGCTCCATGACCATTTTTCACCATTTGATTTAAATGAATATTCGAAACCATTTAATACGAAATCGTAGTTGTACGCACCAGCGTGTAATGGTTTTTCATTTAATTCTTTAGCATTGCTTTGTGCTAATTCAGCTAAATGTGCTTTATCGATATTTGATTCAGAAGCGTGTGCTTCATTGTTATCTGCTTGAGTTGCATATCCTGTTACACCTAATGCTACTGCTAATGACGATGCTAAAATTGACTTTTTCATAATAAAAAAATCCTCCATTTAAGTTTTGTTTTACTTTTTTAATTTAATATCGTTTGTGCAAGTTAATTTTTAAAATTGTTGTTCGTTTTTTTTGACCATAAGTAATATATCATAAATTTCACAGATTTGTATTACACCTATATAACAAAAATTTACAAAAACAGACCTTTTCTGTAATATTGACACCTATTAGTTTTGTATTGTAATGATTAAATGATTGATTTAACTATACAAAAATAGTTATAAACACCTTTACAACAACCTTTTAGAGCGAACACACTTCTATGTCTTTATTTTCAGAAATATTACAACGTAATCCAATGTAACAATAACGTAATATAATTAGGGGGTTCTTTTTTGATATTTTTTAAGTATTTTTTCTAAAAAAATCACTTTACAAGTTACAGAAAGTGCTTGATTATGGTGTGTTTGATGAATTTTCAGTGTGTTTAACTTCAATTAACATTTGTTAATGAAGTTAATATGCAATTAAAACTATACATATAAACATATATTTCAAATCATAAGTAATATACATTTACTACTTCTTTAATTTATATAAGCTTTTTTCTCCATCTGGAAGTTTATCTATAAAACTGTGTGGATTTTCTGCATAATCATTTCCTAACCCGTCTTTCATACGTTGAAAGTGCAAGTGTGGCCCGGAAGTCTTTTTACCAGTATTACCTGATAGAGCAATCACTTCTCCCGCTTCAACACGTTGTCCTTCCTTTACTTTAATTTCATTTAAATGCATATACCATTGATAATATCGTCCATTATCTTCAGAAATTTGTACGACCTTCCCTCCATATTCATCGTTGAACGTGCGTGTTACTTCTCCATCGGACGCTGCTTTAACTGGTGTTTTTTTAGGAATATCGTAATCAATACCGTAATGCTTACCTTTGAAGTCATTATATTTGTATTCTCCAAATGTCTCAGTTTCTCTACTTTGATCAAAAACATGAGACAATTTTCCACTATTATCTTCATTCATACTTTGATTGAATTCTTCTACATAACTGCTTACGTTATATTGAATTGGATCTTTGTACATCCATAACATGATAAGAACTGAAATGATGACAATATATATTACCGATAATGTGATTATTTTTCTCATAATATGGTTCATCCTTTAAAACTACTATTGTTTTTCTCTCACGATTGTCCTATTTTAAATATTTTATCTTTAACTATTCCACAAAAAAGCAGTTATTTCTATTTAAACGCATTAAATAGAAATAACTGCTCTTACTAAATATTCCGAGTTTCTTCATTATATTGTATTTTAACTTTCATCCTCAGCAGTATGCTTTTTATATTGTCTGTACATCAGTGCGAGTAACAAGAACCATAACGGCGCACATATTACTCCGATACGCGTTTCAGGATTGACTAATAACACACCAAAGATAAATATAAAGAATGCGATAATACACAATGCCATCAATTTACCGCCTGGTAGTTTATATTTGCTTTTCTTGTGTAAGTCAGGCTGTGATTTAGCATAACGATAATATGCAAAAATAATCAATGTCCAAATTACAATATTTAATACCGTAGAAATTGTACTAATATAAACGAATACGGTCGTTGCATTTGGAATGAAATAATTTAATAGTACTGCAATTAATAAACATGATGATGTAGCTATAATTGCTGTAAGCGGAACACCTTTCTTGTTAGTAACTTGAAATTTCGGTGGCGCTTGCTTTCTGTCAGCTAGTCCAAATAATGTTCTACTATTCGCGAAGATACCACTATTACAAGCTGACGCTGCAGCTGTTAACACTACAAAATTGATTAATCCTGCTGCAAATGGAATACCAATTAATGAAAATAATTTTACGAATGGACTGCCATCTGGATCTAACTTATTCCAAGGAACGATTGAGATGATAACAGCAATCGCACCTACATAAAATATTAAGATTCTAAATGGCACATTATTAATTGCTTTTGGAATTGTTTTATGTGGATTTTGCGTTTCTCCAGCAGTAATCCCAATCATTTCAATTCCAACAAATGAGAATATGGCCATTTGGAATGACATAAAGAAGCCTGATGCACCGTTAGGGAACATGCCACCATGACTATAAATATTAGTCAAACTTGCATGTCCGTAAGATGTCTTATAAGCCATAACAATCATTACAATCCCAACTGCAATGAGTGCTAATATCGTACCAACCTTGATTAATGCAAACCAGAACTCTAATTCCCCGAATAACTTTGTGCTAAGTAAGTTGAAAGACATTAATAGAAGTACACAGGCTAGTGCTGTTAACCAGTTCGGTATTTGAGGAAACCAAAATGAAACGTATTTTGCAACTGCTGTTACCTCAGCCATACCAGACACAATCCACGTTAACCAATAAGTCCAACCTGTAATAAATCCAGCTAACGACCCAACATACTTATGTGTAATATCTGCAAATGAGTTAAAATCCGTGTTGGATAATAACATTTCCCCCATAGCTCTCATAAACATGAATAATACAAAACCAACTATAATATATGTAAGTAAAATAGACGGCCCTGCTAAATGAATCGACTGTCCTGCTCCTAAAAATAATCCAGTACCAATGGCACCACCAATGGCAATTAACTGTATGTGTCGATTACTTAACTCTCTCTTTAATTGTTTCGACATCGTTTCTACCCCTTAATTTTTATTTAAAGCCCTTTCATAACTTACATCTTTCCCCGAATCGTTTAATATTAACCTTAAATTTTCTTCTGTAACCTCCTCTGAATTCGTAAACTATGCATCATAACTACATTTAGCACGATTTTTATTTTTTTGAAACTGTTTTATTTTATCGACAAAATAATTCATCATAAAGCTATAAAAATATAAAAATCCCCTTTAATAAATTGTTTGTATTGCAAAATACAATAAAGTATAAGGCAATTGAACAATCTACCAAAGGGGGAAATCTTTATAGAATAGTGAACTGACTTAGTATTTATTGTTGTTAATAAACTGTAGTACATCTCCAGTCATAGCCACAGCGTTATTTGTTTGTCCATCAACGCCACCATGATGAAGACCGATTAATTGGTTATTACTATTAAATACAGGAGAACCTGAATTTCCTCCAAACGTACTTGCACCATATGTTAATTCTGTGCCTTGATTTTCAATAATCTTACCTTTACTTTCCCACATCGTAGCCATTGGTTTATCACCTGGATAACCAGTAACAGTCATAGCATCGCCCTTGCTAGCAGTTGAAGCATCTTGAATTGAAGCTGGTTGTACCACGTCACCTAAAGATTGACCTTTAGAATTTTTATTAAAGTGTACAAGCACTAAATCTGAATCACCTGGATAAGCTTGCACGTCTTTCTCAGTGAATTTTCCATATGGGTATGTAGCACTATCTTTAGCTGCAGGTGCGAAAGTCAAATTATCTGAAAGATTCGCTGCGTGTTTATTTGTTAACACTGTATTGTCATCTATTACGACACCTGAAGCAATGTTTTGTCCTGCGTTAATAAAACCAATTGATTGATAATGTCCTGATGTTGTATTCGTAATTTGATGACGATCTTCGTTCGGTAAAATAACTTCATTGATAACTTGTGGTGTTTGCTCAGTATCATTTGTCTTTTGTTGTGTTTGTGTCGATTGTTGTTGCGTATCTTGTGAATTTGTTTCTGCATGTGCTGAAGCGTTATTTGCGGCTAACGGCAATAATAAAGTTAACGAGCATGTAAGACCCGCAAGCGTTTTTTTCATAATGTTTCTAAACCTCCACTAAAATTGTTTTATGATTTAAATTTATAGAAAAACCTAAAATTAATCAAATATAAATTGTAAACTGATCTATCCACGAGGGAAATCAGTTATAATTTGTTGCATCGAACGACGTACACTACTATCATACATCGCACCAAATTTAACTAAATGCACCATCAATAAATATAATCTGTAAAATTCTAAACGTTTTTGTGCACCATCTCCCAATGGAAAGTGTTTATCATATGTCTCGTAGAATGATTCTGTAAAGCCTCCGAACACAGTTGTAATACCTAGATCAAACTCTCTATCACCATAAAATGGGGCTGGATCGAATAACGCTGGAGAGCCATCATTTAGGAACATATAATTCCCTCCCCATAAATCACCATGTAAGAGTGAGGGTTTACTACGTTTATTACTTAATTCTTCAACAATTCGTGAGCGTACTTGTTCGTACGTTTCTACATCAACATCTGCCCACAAGCCTTTTCTAACCAATTCATCGCGCAAATGGTCTAATCGACGTTCAACAAATAATGTTACCCATGATTCAGTCCACGTATTATCAAATGAAATATCGCCACCTTCATGTGGTAAATCAAATCCGAACTTATTATCAGGTTGTTGCACGCTATGTAGCTTCGCGACAAGTTCCCCTAATGCTTCTTGGCTCCCGGTCGTACCTTCTTCTAAGAAAGTTAATAATAAATAGGCATCTTCGTTGATCTCTCCACTTTTTATGACACGAGGTGCAGTGATATTTGCTTTCTCAAACAGTTCCAAACCTGCTATTTCAACATCGTAGAAAGATGATTTTCTCTGACGTTGTACGAGTAGAAAGTATGTTTCATCTGATGTGTTAACTTTAAATGCTTCATTGACATCACCACCAGCTACTGGCCTAATCGATTTAATATTATTTAATGGAAGTTGTTCTTCCCATAATTGTGCCATTAACATTCCTCCATCATTGGATATCTAACATATTGTTATATTTCCTTATTTTCGAAAATTAATCTTCACATACATATTTAATCACTAATTTCCGCTAGGCATAATCTATAGAAAATGCTAGTCTAATAGAGGTAAATAAAACAAATTGAGTCTGAGACAAAAATAAGTTTTTCAGACACTTTATCAAGTTGGCAGTAGATGTCTGAATTGAAAATGCGCTTATAACAAGCTTTTTTTAATCCTAGTCATCCTTGCCGGGGTGGGACTACGAAATCTTTATTAGAAAATTCGATTTCTGTCCCACTCCCAATCATGATTCACAAAAAATTTCAACGACGGAGTTGACTGTTATGTATAAAATCATCAAACCTTTTTTATTTAAATATGAACCTGAACAAGCACATGGTAAAACTTTAGATGCTTTAAAATTTGTCCAACATTATTCACAACTCTTACCATTAATTAAAAAAATGTACCACTATGACCATCCGAGTTTACAACAAAATTTAAATAACATTGAGTTTCGTAACCCTATTGGATTGGCAGCGGGATTCGATAAATCATGTGAAGTGCCTAAAGCTTTGGAAAACGCTGGTTTCGGCGCAATAGAATTAGGCGGTATCACACCAAAACCTCAACATGGGAACCCTAAACCAAGAATGTTCCGTCTCGTAGAAGACCAAGCGCTTATCAACCGTATGGGCTTTAACAACTTAGGAATGAATAAAGTGTTAAGTAATTTACGTAAATACCACTATGACATCCCAGTCGGATTAAATGTCGGCGTAAATAAAGTTACACCTTACGAAGAGCGTTATCAAGATTACATTAAAGTAATGGAGACGTTTAAACACGATGTAACCTTCTTTACTGTTAATATTAGTTCACCTAATACAGAAAATCTTCAAAAGTTCCATGATAAAAGTGAATTCTCACAACTATGTGAAGCCATTCAGAACTTCAGACAAAGAACAGAACTTTCTGTTCCAATCTTTATTAAGTTAACTTCAGACTTAAAACTTGAAGATCTAGGACGTATGCTCGACCATATCGTCGAAACATTTGATGGTATCATATTGGCCAATACAACTCAGCAACGAGACGGTTTAAGCTCTGATCATCGCCAAGAATCTGGTGGGCTTAGTGGTAAACCTCTATTTGAACGTAATTTAAAAATGATAAATTACGCGTACAAATATACAAAAGGCCAATTCTTAATCATTGGTACTGGTGGTATTTTCACTAGTGAAGACGTAATAAAAATGTTAAGAAACGGTGCATCACTTGTGCAAATATATAGTTCTCTCGTTTATGAAGGACCTGGTTTAACTAAAAAATTAAATAAATCACTTGCACAATATTTAGAGTCAAACGGATACCAAAATGTTAGCGAAATTATCGGTCTAGATGTTGAGTAATAACTTGAATCAATTTTCTCTCACAGTTAACAACGTTGCGTTATAATAGAACTAAAGGAGGTCATCGTATGTATGAAAATATATTACTAGCCTATGATTTCGATAATAAGTTCAATAACGTCCCTGCAGAGCTTGAACGTCTCACTTCAGCCTCTGACGACTCACAAATTACTATATTTAATGTTATAAGTGAGAGTGAATTAGAAACATCTGTACGCTATAAAAATGTACATTTCGAAGAGCTTGTTGAAGAGAAAAAAGAACAGCTCAAACCTTTTATTGACGAATTAAAATCTCGTGATTTAAATGTCTCAGTTAAATTCAAATCAGGTTATATTAAGCAATCTATTTTAGAAGAAATTAACGAAAACAATTACGATGTCATTGTGATGAGTAATAAACGCGCACGTCCCAATATAAAAAATGTACTGGGTAATGTAACACATAAAATTGCAAATAGTGCTAACATCCCAGTACTTATCATTAAATAACACTCAGTGAATAACTCAATTTGTCTTACGGCAAATTGAGTTTTATTTTGATTACATTGCAATCACATTAAATAAATGCTCATCAACATCACTAAATAAGCCGCCATAGAGACCTTCGTGTACAGTTCCTTTCTCTAATACTTTACCACCCGCACGTTCTACAAGTTCTAACAATTCATCTACTTGTTCGTTTGTTTTAACTGAAATTGAAACGAGTGCTTCATTTTTACCGATTTCATTTAAACGTGCTACTTTTTCAAATTGACTTTGTTCGATCAGCATTATCACTTTGTTATCTACCGTCTCAATGCCTCTCATTTTATCGATTACGCCTTCTTGTTTCTTAATTGTAAAACCAATTTCCTCAAAAAACTTTTCACTCGCCTCTAAATCTTTTACAGGTAAGTTAAGCCAAGCTGATTGTATTTCCATTTGATTCACCACTTTCAATTTAATTTAGTTATACTCAGTAAAACATATTTCTGTACACTAATCATATAAAAACTAAAGATATAGAGTTATTCATTTAGCTTATTTATAAAATTACAGAAGACACGTTACCGTTTTAAAGCAAAAAAATAAAAGAAATTTCAGAATTATCTAAAATCTATAGTGAAAATGTGTTATGATATGAATTATATTTTTACTCATGTTAGTGAATTGCAATTTTTATGGGAGAGGTTTAAAGTGACAAATTTTATGCAAAAGATATTTACCAAAGAAGATCCTTCCGTTTATAAAGGGAAAGACGCACACTTAGATCGTACTTTACACGTTAAGGATTTTATTTCTTTAGGTGTGGGTACAATTGTTTCAACATCTATCTTCACATTACCGGGGGTTGTTGCAGCTGATCATACAGGTCCTGCTGTAGCATTATCCTTCATTTTCGCAGCGATTGTTGCTGCACTCGTTTCGTTTGCATATGCTGAGATGTCATCATCCATGCCGTATGCTGGATCCGCATATTCTTGGATCAATGTATTATTTGGGGAAGTGTTTGGCTGGATTGCAGGTTGGGCATTATTAGCCGAGTATTTTATAGCTGTGGCATTTGTAGCATCTGGATTTTCCGCAAACTTACGAGGTTTGATATCGCCATTAGGTATCAAATTACCTAAGTCATTAGCAAATACTTTTGGGACAGATGGTGGTGTCATCGACATTACTGCCGCAATCGTTATTATTTTAACGGGATTATTATTAGCTAAAGGGACAACTTCTACAGCTCGTATCGAAAATATTCTCGTAGTACTTAAAGTATTAGCAGTTTTATTATTTATCGTTGTAGGTTTAACAGTGATTAATATAAATAACTACGTGCCATTTATACCTGAACACCGTATGACGAAAGCAGGATCATTTGGTGGATGGCAAGGTATATACGCTGGGGTTTCAATGATTTTCTTAGCGTATATCGGATTTGACTCAATTGCTGCAAACTCTGCAGAAGCTGTAAATCCGCAAAAAACAATGCCTAGAGGTATTTTAGGTTCACTAGCAATTGCAGTCATACTATTTGTTGCCGTGGCACTCGTGCTCGTTGGGATGTTTAAATACTCAGACTATGCTGGAAACGCAGAACCAGTAGGTTGGGCTTTACGACAAAGTGGCTTTGGCGTTGTTGCCGCAATTGTTCAAGCAATCTCAGTCATCGGTATGTTTACCGCACTTATAGGTATGATGATGGCAGGTTCTCGTCTGTTGTACTCATTCGGTCGTGATGGCTTATTACCTTCTTGGTTAGGTGGTTTAAATAAAAATAACTTACCTAACAGATCATTAGTCATATTAACAATCATTGCAGTAATCATCGGATCAATGTTCCCGTTCTCATTCTTAGCACAACTTATTTCAGCAGGAACACTTGTGGCGTTTATGTTTGTATCTATTGCAATGTTTGCTTTAAGACCAAGACAAGGGAAAGATTTACCCGTTCCACAATTTAAAATGCCACTCTATCCAGTGTTACCAATTATTTCGTTTATCTGTGTAGCGGTTGTATTTTGGGGATTAAGTGGAGAAGCAAAACTTTACACCCTTATTTGGTTCATATTTGGACTATTAATATATTTCATTTACGGTGTAAGACATTCAAAAAAACATAAAGCATAAGGTTATGTAAAAGAGTGAGATAGTAATCTCACTCTTTTTTGTATTACTAAAATCAGCTTTCTGATTTCTAGCTTATTGATATATACTTAATACAATTATTGATACAATGGCGGAGGTTCGCATTTTAAAACTAGGATCGTGATTGAATGTCTAACGAATTTATTTACAGAAATACAGTCCAACCTAATTGGATTGATCATAACAACCATATGCACGATGCACAGTATTACTCAGTTTTTAGTGATGCAGTCGTGGATTTCTTCCGATCTATAGATTTTTCAATTTCCTATAGACAAAACCAAGAAATTACAATTTTTAGTATAGAGGCTCATGTCTCTTTCCTAAATGAATTACTACTAAATGAAACATTTTATATTAAGTCTCATTTATATGATTACGATGAGAAACGAGTACATTTATTTTTAACGATGTATAATGAACACGATGAACGGGCTGCAACTTATGAAGTGATGATGATGGCTGTTAATAATCGTACACGCCGCAGTGCTACTTTCCCAGATGAAATATATGAAAAAATTATTAATTATTATAATCAACAACCGGATTTTGAAATTCCTAAACAATTAGGACATATTATAGGAATACCGAGAAACAAATAAACCACTTCAAAATGATCTTTGTCATACTTTGGCCCTATCATTAAGAAAATAACTTCCAAAATTTGATAAAAGTCATTAAAATATATGAAAAGATGTAATTTCTTTAAAATAACAGGAAGTGGTTATATGAAAAGAACGGAAAAAAATAAATATGATTATGTAGACGATAGAAAGATGGAACAACGCTATTACAATGAACGAGATCAAAGACGTGAACAACAATTAGAATATGAAAATGAAAAATCATCAAAATCCAAAAAATGGTTAACTGGTATTATCATACTACTCGTTGCTATCGTCGCAATTTGTCTCACAATTTTCTTCATGAATAAGAACGATACACAATCTAATAATCAACAACAAACTGCTAATGAACAACAAAGCTCTAATAATCAACAGACTGGCGATAAGCAACCTAACGCATCTCAAGATTATCAACAACAAGCGCAATCTAGTGATATCAACAATCAAATTTCAACAGCTAAAGAACAAATACAAGATAATCAAAATAGTGAAGATCTTATTAACAAAATTCAAGATAAAATCGATAATCTGAAAAGCAACGTTCAAAATGATACAGACCAACAACTCACACAAGATTTTCAACAACAAGCTGATAAATTAGAAAAAGCGAATATTGCACAACAAAACAACGAAGATCAATCTAAGGTGAACAATCTGTTAAATGATATTGATGACAAGTTATCTTCAATAAAAGATAAAATCAGCGAATACTTTGACAAGTAAAATAAAAATTGCACATAAATTAAAAAGGTCAGAAAGCCCAAATGTTCTAAACATTTAAGCTTTCTGACCTTTATTTATGATTCATATTGAAACTATTTTTCTAAAGCTTGTTTTAAATCTGCTACTAAGTCTTCAGTATCTTCAATACCAACGGATAAACGAATTAAGCCATCAGCAATACCTTCTTTTTCACGAACGTCTTTAGGGATTGAAGCATGTGTCATTAATGCAGGAACTGATACTAAACTTTCTACCGCGCCTAAGCTTTCCGCAAGTGTGAACAGTTTAGACTCCTTGATGACTTTCTTAGCTGTTTCAATATCAGCTACTTCAAATGCTACTACACCTGTGTGTCCACTTGCTTGTGATTGGTGAATGTCATGATTTAAATGTGATTCAACACTTGGATGGAATACTGCTTGTACTGCCTCATGACTTTGTAACATCTCAACAATCGCTAGTGTATTACGTTGAACTTGATCCATTCGTAAGCCAAGTGTTTTAATACCGCGGATTAATAAATAACTATCTTGTGGTCCAAGCACACCACCAGTTGAGTTTTGAATGAAACCGATGCGTTCTGCTAAATCAGCATTATTTGTTGCAACTAAACCAGCTACTACATCACTATGTCCGCCGATATATTTCGTTGCTGAATGTAATACGATATCGATATCAAAAGTTAATGGATTTTGGAAATATGGTGTCATAAACGTATTATCAACGACTGAAATCAAATTATGTTTTTTAGCAATTTCAGCTGTTTTTTTAATATCTGTGACACGTAATAATGGGTTTGATGGTGTTTCGATATAAAGCATCTTCGTTTCAGGTTTAATATATGATTCTACAGAATCAATTTGTGTCGTATCTATAAAGTCTACTTTTATACCATAGCGTGTAAATACTTTAGTTAAGGCTCTGTACGTACCACCATACACATCCGAATTAATTAATAAATGATCTCCTTCGTCTAGCAACATTATTACTGCACTAATTGCGGCCATTCCTGAACCAAAGGCAAAGCCATGTTGACCATGTTCTAAATCAGCAATTAATCCTTCTAATGCAGTACGTGTTGGATTACCTGAACGAGAATATTCGTAACCTTGGCGTAAATCACCTATAGCATCTTGTTCATACGTACTCGTTTGATAAATAGGTGTTGTTACTGCACCTGTATACGGATCCGTTGTCTTGCCACCATGAATTAATTGTGTTTTTTTATTCATCATACATTCTCCTTATAATTGAATATTTGTTTAGACATATAACGATCGCTTCCATCTGGGAAAATCGTTACGATTACACCTTTATTTAAATGTTTTTTAATTTCAAGTGCACCTTGTAATGCGGCACCTGACGAACTTCCTACTAACAGACCTTCTTTTTTAGCTATTTGCGCTACATTATTAAAGCCATCTGCATCACTGACTGTTATAATATCACTCACTAATAACTTAGGTAAAAATTGAGGCCATTGTTCAGAACCTATCCCTTCTATATCATGAGGATGTTGTGGTCCCCCATTTAAAATAGATCCTTCTGGTTCGACGATAACATTTTCAACATTTAAAGTAGACATATGACGAGCTACCCCTGTAAATGTGCCACCTGAACCTACACCAGCTACAAAATAATCAACCTCTGGCAACTCATCTGTTATCTCTTTAGCTAAAGTGTCTTCATAAGCTCGTGGGTTATGTTCCGACTCGAATTGGTTCATATATAATGCACCATTTGATTTAGCATAAGCTCTAGCTACTCTTTGCGCTTCTTTCATGCCCCCATCCTTAGGCGTACGTTTAACAACTGCACCTAGCGCTTTCATGATAGAAATTTTTTCCTCTGAAAATCCTTCAGGCGCAAATATTACTGTTTTCAAATCGAAATGATTCGCTGCAATGGCTAAACCTATACCTGTATTACCAGCTGAAGCTTCCACGATAGTATCTCCACTTTTTAAACCATGTTCCTCCACTGCCTGCTCGATTAAATATTTACCTAATCGATCTTTCACACTGCCACCAGGATTAAATTGCTCTAATTTAGCGTAAATTTGAACATTTTCATCGCTAAAAGACTTTAACAACACTAGTGGCGTATGACCTATTAAGTCAAAAGTTATCATCGTTAACCTCCAAATATTAATACCATTAAATCTTACCACACAGCTAAGGATTATAGACAAAAAACGTACGTATTGCAAATTTTTAAATTGAAAACCAGCTTAGTAGTCCCACTTTTAGACTACTTGGGAGACTTCGGTGACACAACCCTCAGACTCCTCTCGGTCGATCTTCCTATGTGACCACATTGTAAATTAAACATTACCCTTTGCTTTGTTTTCACAATATTGGGATAATAATTTTAATTATTAATTTGAGGAGGTCAGTATATGCAACGTCAACAAGATAAAATTACGATGAATGTCATACTGCTCGCCGGAAAGATTCTTTTAGCATCTGGTGCAGAAGTTTCCAGAATAGAAGATACGATGCGTCGTATTGCAATTTGTATGGGATATTATCAAAGTCAAGGTTATGTTATTAATGTGTTTATCAACTTTTCATTAAGCGAAGAGCATGATACACGAATACTGAGAATCAATAAAAATATTACAAATTTATCTAAAATATACCAAGTTAATTCTATTTCACGACAGTTAACGAGCAACAAGATTTCAATTGACGAAGCATATACATTGCTTAAACGTGTGGATCAATCGTCATTAAGCATTGCGCTATGGAAAAAGGTCATCGCTGCTGGGTTAATATCGATTAGCTTTTTATATCTACAAGGTGGTTCATTGAAAGAGTTAATTACGACTTTAATTGCTGGTGCTATTGGATTTTGCATTATTGAATTGTTGCAACGAAAATCATTAACGATGTTTATACCTGAATTTATCGGATCAATTGTGTTAGGTTCTATCGTTATTCTTGGTTCAGAATTCTTTCATGTGGGAGACCGCTTCGGACCTTCGATGATTGCTTCCGTTATGCCAATTGTTCCTGGAGTTTTAATTACAACGGCTATTCAAGATTTATTTAGTCGCCATATGATAATGTTCACTGCTAAATTTCTAGAAGCTTTAGTCATAGCATTTGCTATAGGTTCAGGAATTGCTATTGCCTACTCAATATTTTAAGGAGGATGACATATGACAATCTTATTTACATTTATATGTAGTTTTAGCGCTTCTTATTTCTTTAATGTCATTTATGATTCACCTAGAAGAATATTTATTCCAGCTGGATTTGCTGGCGCTTCGGGATATTTAGTTTACTTTATTCTTCACGAATATCTTAATATGGATAGCATTTATTGCAGTTTATTAGGAAGCCTAACATTAGGGCTACTCAGTCATATTATGAGTCGTGTCTTTAAGGCGCCAGTGGTATTATTTATGATTCCAGGCATTATTCCTCTTGTACCAGGAAGTATCGCATTTAGAGCTACACAACAACTCGTGACTTTAAATTTCGCAGAAGCATCAGATACATTTATTCGTGCAATACTGATTGCGGGATCTATCGCATTAGGACTATTAATTTCTGATCAACTGTCTAAATCATTGAACATTAGTCATCTTTGGAAGGTAAAAAGAAACAGACTATAAATATTGAAATTAATCTGCTGTAAATACAAATATAAAAAGTCGAGGTTGGCAAATAGAAAACCCAATCTCGACTTTAATTTTATTCATTAATATAATATAAACCTGTTAAAACGTTCGCTTCTAAATCACTGACTTTAACTTTCAGTGGTACATCTTTTATGAGATGGTGTGCTTTTGCATAGTCTATTATTTTCTCACTATAAGGTAATTTACTTTGCGTCACGCCACCACCTAACACAATATGGTACGTATTAAATATACTTATTAAATTTGTACACAGTTGTTGCGTCAGCGTTAATACCTCATCTATCATTTCAGTAATAGCTTGATTTTCTCGTTTCATATACATATCGATAGCTTCACGTGTTGAAACGTCTCTTTGTAATAAGTCACTTGCCTTTCTACTCATTGCAGTACCTGAGATTTCATTTTCAACACATCCATACTGCTGACACACAGGGCACAGATAATCGCTATTACCTTTAATAATTGTATGACCTACTTCACCAAAGTTTCCATCAACCCCGGAAACCAAACGACCATCTTTAACATATGCCATCCCTACACCTGTACTAATGGTAATATAGATAAAATTATCAGTTTCATCTTTAATATGCTGATACTCAGAAATGATTGCTGCATCCGTATCATTTACAAAGTTCGGTTGGAAATCACTATTCATTTCGATATACTGTCCAGCGTCGAATTGATTATAAGCTTGCAAATTCGGTGGATTTAAAAATATTCCCTTTCTATAATCACAAGGACCTGGCATCGCAATATTCAAAATAGATTTATCTAGTTGTTCATAATGCTGCGTAAATTGATGGGCTATTTCAATAATCTCACTAAATTGTTGTTGTGGGTCGGATGTGAAAGTTTGAAATCTTTTCTGATCTATAATTTCAGAATGTTCATTCACGACTCCAACAATTGTTTTTGTGCCGCCAATATCAACACAAAGTTTTAACATATTCTGTCACCTCTATTATAAATGGCCTATATGGCGCGTTGTTTTTTATTCGTGACTCACAACAAACGTCATGTCACCGTTAAATTCAATGTTTTCATCTTCTACAGTTAAGATAAAATGCGTCCCCTTTTCTACATCATAAGATTGTTGTTCGGTACGCACAGTGCCGTGACCATCTATAACAGAAACTAAACAATATTGATATGGTTTAGAATAATCTAAATGGCCATCTATTATCCAACGCTCAATAGTAAAAAATGAATTAGAGACAAACTGTGTATACGAATGACCTTGAATCGTTTCATATTTTGGTTTCGTATTTGGAGACGTTTCATCCAAATTAATTACATCTTTACTTTGTTCTAAATGTAATTCTCGTTGTTTACCATTTTTATCTGTACGTTCATAATCATATATCCGGTAAGTAGTATCAGAAGACTGTTGCGTCTCTAAAATTAATATCCCTGCGCCAATCGCATGAACAGTTCCCGCAGGCACATAGTAAAATTCACCAGGTTGGACTTTCACTTTATTAAATAGTTGATCAAATTGCTTGTGATCAATCATATGAATTAGTTCTTTTTGAGACTCAGCATTAACTCCGTAAATAATTTCAGCACCTTCTTTAGCGTCTAAAATATACCAACATTCTGTCTTACCGAACTCTCCTTCATGCTTCTGAGCATAATCATCGTTAGGATGGACCTGAACGGATAATTTATCATTAGCGTCTAATATTTTCGTCAATAAAGGGAAAGGTCTTTCTTCATTTTCACCAAATAAAGCTTGGTCATTTCGCCATACTTCGTCTAAAGTTTCCCCTTGGTACTTTCCATTTTTCACGATATTAGGTCCATTAGGGTGAGCTGAAATCGCCCAACATTCTCCAGTAGAATCATTAGGTATATCATAATTAAAAGACTTGAGTGCTGCGCCACCCCAAATACGTTCCTGAAATACTGGTTCTAAAAATAATGGCATATACGTAAACCTCCGTTAATTGTCTTCAACACTAATAATAAAGCAATTTAAACGACTTGTCATGACTCGATATTCTGTTCAAATAAATTACTATCTTTAATGAAAATTATGAAATATTACAAAGTCTATTACACAAATGTCACATAAAAAAGACGAGTAAAAATCGCCCGTCTTTCAACATGCATAATATCCCATTTTTAATGTCACAACCCCCTTCAACAACTGAAACGTTCGCCGTTTTAAACTTAATTACATTGTAATGTTCTTGAAAAAACAAAGGCATATTTTAGTGTTAAGATGTAATAAGTAATCAAAAGTGTGAGGTGTTATATTATGGAAAGTTTAAAACTACGTTCTATTGATATTCCGAATGATTTGTCTACTTTCGAATATCACAAGTTGTTAGCATATTTAGAGTTCAAATTCGACGTAAACCCTTCTAAAGTTGAATATAAATATGCTTGCGATAAAATCCGCGAAATTTTATCTTAAATTGTATTCCTTTTAGCATAAACGATTATACCCCTTGTTTGAAACGTCACATATCATAGCTTACGTGATTCTCCGAAACTTTTTCATTTACGCAACGGTTGGGACAATAGTTTGATTTGATAAGATATAAAAATTCTAATAAATTATATTTCCAATCCTCATTATTTAACTAAACAAGAAACGTATACCAATTCATGTAAAGAAATGAATTTAATTAACTTATCATTATTAATAGGAATTGCCCAACCGAAATTGATTTTGTCTATTTTGGGAAAAAGATAAGTGAATGAAATTAATATGAGAAATTATAGAAAATTAATCACTTAACTTATTAAAAAAACGTTAACTTGGGAAGTTAACGTTTTTTTATATAATATTTTTTCTTTTTAACACTCTACTAACATCATTTTCTTTTCGTAGGAATAAAAAATAAAGAGATAATTATTATAATTGCAACTAAATCATAACTTATGCTTACCATACGTGGTACACCGAATATGTTCAATAATATAGAACCGATAAGCAAAATAATTAAAATTACCCCTGATAAAACTGAATTGATTTTCATATAGCTTAACCTCCAATGGATTTAATTCAATTTTTAAACTCTCATATATGCCGTTACAATTACTATTATTGAATATTTTAAGAAAATAAAACAAGACTGATGCGTAGGCAAACCCACACATCAGTCCATTACTTTAACAAATTACTAAAATTAAACTCAATCTAATCTAAACATTAACAAAACATAATTGTAATAAAACGTTATCCCAATGAAATTTAATGGATACATATACATGTTATATTGAATGTGTAAAAGGTATTTAGCACTACAGTTGGTTTTTATCCTGCGTTATGCACTTTTTTAATTTCCTTAATAATTAAATTAGATAATGCTTTCGAACCTATAGGTTGTAGATGGATACCATCTTTCGCAAAGTATTCTTGATGGCCTTCTGAGGCTTTATACCATTCAACAACATGAACGTTTTTATGCTTTTTACCTGCTTCATGAATTAACTGATTGACATGTTGCTCATACTTTCTTGGCACGCGAGTCGTCGTTAAGTAGATGTTAGCGCCATTACATTTTTTAATAAGTGTATTAAGTTGACCTTCAGTAAAGTCACCGTTTGTACCTAATTCAAGAACGATGTCTTTGTTAGGCTTACAATAATTTTCGTATTTACTATTAATTAAGTTATTTGCGTCTGTCAATTGTCGGCCTACTTTACCATCAACTTTCGCATTCGGTACTTGTTTTTGGAAATACTTACCGATATCAACCATGACTGAGTCACCAATAAGCATAGGTTTAATTTGACCTTCAAATCCTTGTTTTTGCTTGTTAGATTGTTTGTCATCTTTTGATTTTGTGCTATTAAAAGAAGTTTGCTTATGTTCTTGGAATTTCTTACCTTTCGCATCAAATTGTCCACTAAACAACAATAGAGTAGGAACAACTAAGATGGCAGCAATGGCCATTCTGTAAAATTGTTTTCTCTTTGTAGGTGAAATAGCAAACGCTTTGATACCGTGTTTTCTAACAGGTTTTTCGATAAACCTATAAGAGAACTCTGTCATGAGACACATCAATATAAGATCCAATAAATATGCATAAAATGGAATCTGACCATCTACGAAGTGACTATGTACAAACGTAATAACTGGATAGTGCCATAGATATAAACTATATGATCGTTTACCTATATAAACAAACCATTTATTTCCCATAAGCTTAGCGAACCAACCTGATGGATGCGCCGCACTAGCGATTATAAATAACGTGAAAAATGAAATAATATAAAATCCACCATTGTATAACCATCCCGCTTTACTAGATGTAGTAAAGAACATGATGATTAAACCTATAAATCCTAAAGCACCGAGCACATCTATTAAAGATCTTCGGGAGTTAGGAATATTAGATTTCATGCTGAATGGGGACCAAACCATTGCTAATAAAGCACCGAGTAACAATGTTTGTAAACGGGTGTCCGTACCAAAATAAACCCGTGATTGCCCATTATTGAAATGAGATAAAATAATCATCAATAATAATGAAATTAACGAAACAATTAATAAGGTGAAGAAAGTTTCTCGCCTTTTTGCGAATTTCAATAATAATAATAAAATAATTGGGTAAACTAAATAGAACTGTTCTTCAATCGCAAGAGACCATAAATGTTTTAACGGTGCACTTTCGAATTGATTAAAGTAATCTACATTTTGAATGATGTACCACCAATTCGATACATAGAAAAACGCTGCAACAACATCCTGCTTAATGTCTAGTATTAATTTCGGTTCAAATAATACGACATAAGTTAGTACAACCCCAAGTAAGAATATAACTGCTGGTATTAACCGTTTGATTCTCCGCTTCCAAAAGGCTATTAAATCAATAGAACCTTCTCTTTCATATTCCGACAATAGTAAAGCTGTTATCAAATAACCTGAAATTACAAAAAATGTGTCTACCCCTAAAAAACCACCTGGCAACCACTGTGCATTTAAATGAAAGATGATAATTGCAATTACCGCAATTGCACGAAAGCCATCTAAACCAGGCAGATACCTATGACTATATAATCGTTTGACTCTGCTTAGTTGCATTTTTCGTCATTAATCCTACCCTCTATATTTCCACATAAATACACCATATCATTATCAAAAAGTAATTACTTAAAATAATCATTATTTTTACAAAATCTTTATATAAATTTGGAATTTATTATATTCAGTTAAAAATACCGAATAATATCAAATTCAACAAATACTGTTAAATCAATATTATTCGGTATTTTAAAAGATATAAATTACAACTTTACTCGGTTTTTAAATACGACTCAACTTAAAATTAAATTAATAATTCAAAAATGCCATTCAATAATTATTCATGTCACTTGTTTTTTACATTTCTTTAATTGTTCCTTGTGAAACACCGGCTCACTTATTGTGAAATTGAAATCATTCCTATAAATGAAACCAAATTATATACACTGTGTAAACATACTGAAGTTGCATAGCTACGGTTTGACTTCATATAGACAAAGACCAGTGCTGCACCAATTATTAAATACAATATAATTTCTAGCGGTGACTTGGCATTCGTTACGTGAAGATAAGCAAAGGCCACTATAGAAACAATCGACATAAAAACAAAATTGAACTTTTTACCTAACTCACCAATTAACAAATGTCTAAATAAAAACTCTTCAATTAATGGGGCTACAATGACTACTGATATAAACATGAAAACTTTTGACCAAAATCCTGTTAATAATTCACTTATCGATTGATCATTTTCAGACTCCTTAAACTGCCATTGTGGAGGAGCAAATTGATCTATCAATGAGCCGATAACAATCTTTAAAATTATGACAATGATAAGTGTCATCACAATCAGTTTCCAATTTTTCTTAATATTGTATAAACCTTGCTTTATTTGTCGGCGATATGTTTCTTTATGTAAAATAATCCAACCTAAAATTAATAGTATACAAACACTTATGTCAGTTAATAACGCTCTTATATGTCCACTTTCGCCTTTTTCATTAAACTTTAAACCGGTGATACTATTTACCACAATCATACTAATAAGCGATACAAATATAAGTCCAAATATATAGAATAATATCAAGGAGAAATCATTCCATTGAATATCCTTCCAACCATATTTTTTATTATTTCTAATTTTCATAAATCATCACCTCTTACAATTCATTTATAAGTACATTAATTTTGAAAAATAATTATTATTTCCTACTTTGTAGCTTTATAAGTATATAATTACTTTTTAATATACTTGTTCATTCCCCTTTATTTTCACCTTCTCACATATCATTTTTACACCATTGAATTTCTTTGTATATGCGTAGAGCATTAAAATAGTGGTATATAAACATTAAGTACAATTAATATACATAGAGGAGTTGGTGTCGATGCGTATTCTCGTCTTAGGTGCTGGAGGCATCGGTGGATACTTTGGTGGTCGTTTAGCTGAAAGTGGACAAGATGTCACTTTTCTTGTAAGACCAAAACGTAAAGCCACGCTAGAAAAACGTGGGTTGTCCATACAAAGTGAAAAAGGAGATTATCATTTCACTCCACAACTAATCACTAAAAAAGAACAAGTAGATCCATTTGATGTCGTTATTTTTTCTTCAAAATCATACCACTTGAAACATGCAATAGAAGATTTGAAACCTTTTGTACATGATCAAACAGTAATCATACCTGTATTGAACGGTATCGAACACATTGAAGAACTACAAGCTGAATTTGGTAATGAAAAAGTCATGGGTGGCTACTGTGTGATTGAAACTACACTCAATGCGAATGGTGAAGTTGTGCATTCGAGTGATTTTGATAAACTATTCTTTGGCGAATTAAATAATAAAGATAGTGAACGTGCACGACAAATAGAACAAGCCTTTTCTAATACGAAAGCTGAATTTATCCATAGTACTCAAATTAATAAAGGTATGTGGAATAAATATCTAATGATAACAGTACTTTCTAGTGTTACAACATTAATGCATGCACCCGTTGGACCGATTCGCGATAGTAATGGAGGAACTGACTTTGTCAGATCACTTTATGATGAAGTCGCTTCAATTATGCAACAACATGGAGCCCCACTTTCAGATAATATCGTTGAAAAGTATATGTCAGCATTTGATAAATTATCTTATCATTTCAAGACTTCAATGCAACGCGACATGGAAAAAGGACATAAAATAGAAACAGATCATTTACAAGGTTATTTACTAGAGTTAGCACAACAGTATAATATTGAAGCTCCACTATTATCATGCGTATATCAAAGTCACCAAGTTTATAAAGAAATGCGTGAATAAATATAAAAAATGGGTAGGACCGCTTATGTTTTAAACTTAAAACACGCGTTGTACATCACACGCCTGCGCTAAGACATATATGGCCCTGCCCTTTTTCTATTATTAACAACGATTATCTTAACGATAAATCATTCTTATACTTCTGACATCATATGATTTTCATCAATTTCAAATCCCATATCTTCAATCATGTCAAAATCTAATTTGTTAGGTTGTCCTCCTGTAATTAAATAATCACCAACAAAAATCGAATTCGCAACCATCAATGAGATAGGTTGTAATGCTTTAAGGTTTACTTCACGTCCACCTGCAATACGAATTTCTTTAGATGGATTGATTAGTCTAAACAACGCTAAAATTCTCAAACATTTCATCGGTGTTAATTCATCCATATCACCAAATTTAGTTCCTTTAATTGGATGTAAGAAATTAATTGGGATACTATCTGCATCTAATGCTTTTAAAGCAAATGCCATATCCACACGGTCTTCATTTGATTCACCCATACCACAAATCACGCCAGAACAAGGTGAAATATTATGTTTCTTCATCGTTTCTACCGTTTCCACACGTTGTTCATATGTGTGCGTAGTAACTACCTCACTATGATAGTTTTTACTTGTATTTAAATTATGGTTATAACGATCGACCCCAGCGTTTTTTAACTTTTTAGCATGGTCTTCGTTCGCAATACCTAAACATGCACAAATCTTTAATTGTGGATGTTTCGCTTTAATTTCTTCAACTGTATCCGCTATGTAATCGACTTCTTTATCACTTGGGCCTCTACCACTCATTACAATGCAATATGTACCTATTTTGTTATCATTCGCAACAGTAGCACCTTGTGAAATCTTATCTTTTGATACAAGTGCGTAACGTGTCTTAACTTTCATATCTCGTGATTGGCCACAATATCCACAATCCTCAGGACAAATACCACTTTTAGCATTTAAAATCATATTTAATTTAACTTTATGGCCATAATAATGTTTGCGTAATTGATACGCTTCATCAACTAAATCTAAAGTATCAATTGAATCATCAGTATAGATGGATAACGCTTCTTCTTTTGTTAAGTCCTCACCATCTAATATGCGTTTTGCAATTTCCATTAAAATTCCCCCATAACTTTAATATAATTAGAGGATACCACTAATGTAAACTAATTTCATCATTTCGTTTACAATATTAATTTCATAAACGCCTTAAACTGTTAATTGTTGAAGATTTTCAAAAACACAAAAAGTGATTGTTGCTACATTAAATTTAAGTACGAAATATACGTTATCCTAAATTTAATTAGCTTCAACCACTTGGTTATCTAAATATTAAAATAAATCACCTAACGTCACTGCCATAATTGCTTTAATGGAATGTAATCTGTTCTCAGATTGTTCGAAAATTACAGAATGTGCGCCTTTAAAGACTTCATCAGTTATTTCCATTTCTGAAATACCATATTTATCATAAATCTGTTTACTTAGTTGACTATTCAAATCATGAAATGCAGGCAAACAGTGTAATACGATAACATTCGAGTTGGCTGATTGTTCAATCACACTTTGGTTTAAGCAATAAGGTGATAATAACTTTATGCGGTCTTCTATTACAGATTGATCTTCACCCATCGAAAACCATACATCAGTATATAGTGCATCCGTTTGGTACACGGCTTGCTGAAGATCATCAGTTATTAAAATGTCACTTTCATTCATTTGCGCAATTTTCTTTGCCTGTAATTGTACTTCTGAGGAAGGTTGCAAAGATTTAGGTGCTGCTATTCTGATATTTACTCCTAATGTTGCCCCTGTAATTAATAGGTCATGAGCGACATTATTTCTTGCATCTCCTACGTAGGTTAATGTCTTAGACTTAAATGTTCCCCAATTTTCTTTCATTGTATAGAAATCAGCAATCATTTGTGTAGGATGCCATTCATTTGTCAAACCATTCCATACTGGGACATTTGCATGTTGTGCTAATGTTTCCACATCTTTCTGGTGATAACCTCTAAACTCAATTCCATCATACATTCTCCCTAACACTTTAGCAGTATCTTCAATAGATTCTTTCACACCTAAATGAAGATCACCTTGACCAAAGTAATCAGTATGCGCTCCTAAATCATTCGCTGCAACACAAAATGCAGAACGTGTTCGCGTTGAGGGCTTTTCAAATAGTAAAGCTAAGTTTTTTCCTTTTAAAAATGGATGTGGTATACCATGTTTCTTCTTTTCCTTTAATTCACCTGTGAAATCGATTAAACTATTTAATTCTTTTTTGGTAAAGTCTAAAGTTTTTAAAAAATGTTTACCTTTAAACAAACCTAATTGTTTTATATCTGTTGTGTACGCCCCATATAAATCACTCCTATATATTCTATTTCAATTCATAATAATCTAAATTTACGCAATTTTCAATAATTTTTATGCATTTTTCTGCATATTTTTGAATTTGATAAGTGAGATTGATGAAAATATTGGATTTACAAATGGGTATTCATTTTAATCAGTTAGGCAAAAAAATTATGTTAAAAAGTACAATTTTGAAGTTTTTTTAATGATTTATGCATTATTTATAAAAAATTAAGTAAAAAGTTTTACAATATTGATGTAAATATAATTACCACGGAGGTGAAGTACCATGTTCGACTTAATCATCAAAGTAATCAAACAAATCGCTTCTCAATTCGTTTCAGGCGGTTTCCAAGAGAAATAATTTTTAAACAATTCATTAAAAAACCCTAACCCCAAATTTATTTTTCTATTCGTTACAAAATTTAAAAAGGCAAATGAGTTAACTATCCCAAAAAACTATCCCTTATTACATTTGTTCGAATCTCCCCAAACAAAACCCTCATGAATTCAGTTCATGAGGGTTTTTTATTTGATAATATCCTTCTTTAAATAATGTATTATATTTTTTTCTCATTGAGCCGTCTAATATTACCAACTAAGTCTATTTTTTGATACAGTACAAATAAATATATTGGAAAGCTTGAGTTAGGATGTGTACGCTTATGAAGCTCAAATCGATAACATTATTTACTGCAAATTTAGTAGATACATTTCACTTTTATAAAGATACATTAGAATGCCCAGTTCAAATTATAAACGCAATGGCGTTTAAAGTTACGATTGGCGAAACGCAATTACTATTTCAAAAGTCACACGAAATGAACCAACCGTTTTACCATTTTGCAATTGATATTCCATATAATCACTTTAATGAAATGAAGCGTCATTATTTGAACATATTATTTTTATTAACTGAAAAAGGTCAACACACAGCCACCTTTGATACTTTTTATGCTCATTCATTTTATTTTAATGATCCATCTGGGAATGTCGTAGAATTAATCGCTCGCAATTCAAACATAAGTGATTATGCGCAATTTATAAGAATTAGTGAAATTGGTTTTGTCTGTAACGATTTGTTAAATGTTTATGCAGCACTTTCTGATTACCATCTTCAAACTGTAAACCATGCTTATCCTACTGCTGAAAATTTCAATTTCATCGGGGACTCCCAGGATGAAAGTTATATTATACTAACTTCTGAAGAAAAGAAATGGGATTTCTCTGATCAATCTTCAAAAGCTTATCCAATAAAAATTGAAACCACACGTTTTACTTTATCTTATATTAATGAACAATGGTTTATTGATAATAAGTAATACATCATTCATTATTTAACTACAATACCCTACCTCACGATCCCCTTCTATAATTCGTCTATCTCTTCAGTTTCATTGATATGTTTGTGACCTCTGCTTTAAATTATCTAAAATAACATTAGGTACTAACTTCAATTTTATATCTTCTCCTAAAAATAAAATCCAGTTTGTAATATCTGCTATTACCTGTTTGTCACTCATGTCGACCCATTCCTTTAAAATAGCTTGTGTCTGAAATGGATCCATAAATGATAATGTAAACTTAAATGGGTGATATTTATGATATTGAGCTATTGCTTGAGGGCCTAATTCAATCATTAAATTGGGGTCGAGTTCTTGATGAGCTAATTTATGTTTGATTTTACGCTTACTCCATTTCTTATGAGGTTTATAAACTTCCACATCTATTAACCGATCAATATGAAATGTCTTTTTAATTTCATCATTCAAATCAAAGCCTTCCATCAACCACAAATGTTTTTCACGATAAAGATGTAGAAGATAAATAGGAACACCGACATGCTGATCCTGTCCCTCTATTGTGATAGAAATATATCTGTGCTCTAAAAATAGTCCTATCAGTTTTTCTAAAATCGGGTTCGGTAAATCAGAGAGATCTAAAATATTCGGGTTATTTGGATGTGTACTTTCAAATAATAGTATTTGATTTAATAAAACAAGATTATCTTGCTGATTTTGAGGGATGAGGCCTAATAACTTTTCAGCAATCGATTGTCGACTTTCTAAATAAGGTAACTGCTGATTTCGAGACGCCATAAATGCAATAAACAATGCTTTCACTTCATTATCTGTAAAATGAATGGAAGGCAGTACAGAATTATTCATAACTGTATATCCCCCATCTCTACCGACTTCCGCTTCTAAAGGCATCTCCATACTTTCAATTTCATTGATATCTCTAATAGCTGTAGATCTAGAAATTTCGAACTCACGCATAATTTCACTAATCGTAAAAAAAGAACGGTTACTTATATAGCGCATCATTGTATTAATTCTTTCAACTTTTTTCATAAACACTCCTAAACAGTATCATTTTTTGACATGATTAAATGTTACTATAAACTTAACATCAAGAGAAATGATATCGATCTAACTTTTTAAGGAGGCATTTTCAGATGACACAATATTCAGTAGAGCAAAAAGACAGTTTTACAGTATTAGGTATTGGCACAGAACTTAAAAGCGATTATACAGATTACGAGGGCATTAGTAAGGAAAAATCAGAATTCTGGGACAACGTACACGAAAATGGCGACATTGAAAAATTAAAGTCAGTAGCCACAAATGATTATTTATTCATCGCAAATGAAGCAGTAAATAATAAAATGATGCATTATGCAGGTGTTATGACTGAAGAGAGCTTACCTGAAGCAACAAGAGCTATAGAATTCCCTGAAAGCGATTATCTTGTCGTTAAAGGCGAGGCAGAAACTGAAAAAGCATTAAGCGAATTACTAACAGGTTCAGCATTTGGTGAAGTGGTACCTCAATTAAACGATGTAGCTTATCAAGGCGGACCTAACGCAGCTGTAATAATGGGTAAACAAGAAGATAATTATTACGGTGAAATGTGGATACCAGTTGTAAAACAAAGCTAATAAGTAAAACTTACAATCAATAAATTTATATAAAGACACGTCTCTATTTCATGAGAGGACGTGTCTTTTTTCATAAATAAATTTAAGTATTTACCATTAATCTATATGATTTGTTCTTGCTTATAATGGGCATTGCTTATCAAATATATTTCACAGATGTATAATTTAATTAAAGGAGTGGATAAAATGAGCACATTTTCAACAGAAGACAAAATTCAAATATTATCAGATATTGTTGGAATTAATACTGTAAATGACAACGAACTTGAGGTTTGTGAATACTTCCAAAAGTTATTTGCACAACATGGCATTGATTCAACGATTGATAAAGTTGATGAACGTCGTGCAAATTTAATTGCTGAAATTGGAGAAGGATCTCCAGTTATCGGTATTTCTGGCCATATGGATGTCGTTTCAGAAGGTGACCGTGACCAATGGAGTTATGATCCATTCAAACTAACAGAAAAAGATGGATTTTTATATGGTCGTGGTGCAGCAGATATGAAATCAGGCTTAGCAGCATTAGCAATTTCTCTTATTGAGATTAAAAATGCAAATGCACTTAAACAAGGTCGAATTAGATTTTTAGCCACAACAGGAGAAGAAGTGGAACAAAAAGGTTCTGCTCAATTACATGAAAAAGGCTATATGGACGATGTAGATGCTTTAGTTATTGCTGAACCATCCCAAGACTTCCTTGTTTATGCTCATAAAGGTTCTATGGATTATCGCATCAATTCTACAGGTAAATCTGCACATAGTTCTATGCCAGTTGTAGGTGAAAATGCAATTACTCCGTTACTTTCATTTATTCGAGATATAGATGAATCTTACGCTCAAATCACAGAAGATGTTAAAGGTAAAACTTTAGATTTCACAAATATCAAAGAGAAATTTAAAGAGTCACTTTCATCAGATATTTCTGACAGTGAATTAGAAAATGTATTAAACGGACTTGTGATTAGCAACACAATTATCAATGGTGGTAACCAAGTTAATTCTGTACCAGAAGCTGCATCAGCTGAATTTAATATACGTACGATTCCTGAATATAATAACGAAAAGGTTAAATCACTATTCGACAACACACTAGAACGACATAACGCAAAGGGTGCACAATTAGAAAGTGATTTATATCTTGATTTAGAACACGTAAGTACATCTGGCCAAAACAAACTCGTCGACACTGCTAAATCGATTGGTGAGCGCATGTTTGATAAAGAACTTAAATCTTCAGCATTCGGCGGCGTAACAGATGCATCAAACTTATTACGTAGTAAAGATGAATCATTCCCATTTGTCGTATTTGGACCTGGTAGTGGCGCCCATCAAGTTGATGAAGCTGTTGAAAAAGATATGTACTTAAAATTCATCGATTTTTATATCGAGCTTTTAACAACGTACAGTACAAAATAACGTTATACAATCGGACCATCCATATAAAGATTTTTGAAAACCAAAAACCGTCTAGAACATCGAATTCACTGTTCTTTACCGTTTATTAAAATAATATAAAAAAGCGTTTATTAAATTATACGTAAGGCCTTATTTTTTTAAAGTATTTTAGCGTAAAATTATATATAAATGTGAAGTATTTTGGCGAGACTCTTGAGGGAACTGGACAAGCTGAAGACTACAGGCTGAAGCTGCCCCCTAAGAAAGCGAGCCAACAATACGAAGTATTGTAAAAAAAGAAGCACTCAGATGAATTGAATTAAATCATCTGAGTGCTATTTTTCTGGGATTTATGTCCCAGGCTCTTTTACAGGACATATGTTCTTAATCTTTAAACTGACTTATGCATTTTCTTGTTCGCTTAATCTTTCTGCTTTACGTTCTTCTCTTAAGTTCGTGCGCATATCTTTGTTGATCTTCTTAGCGCGTCTGAAGTATTTACTTTCAAAGTGACTTGTCGTACCTAGAATATAGAATATAATCGCTACGATAACAATCACAATAAAGTCATATGGGTAATGAATCCAGTTCATACCGTTAAATTCTTTACTACCAATAAATGACATGATGGAAAGGACGACTAAATATAATATAATCCATAAACTTCCACCCACTTGTTGTTTCGTATGTTTCCAATTCATTTTATATTCATAGTAGAAATAAATCGGTAAACCTAGAATGATAATAAAGATAACTTCAGCTGTTGTAGGCCATTTTGCCCAATAAATCGCTAATGATGCTAGAACGAATGAGAATGGTGCCATGAATTTCAACATGTTCGCACGGAATGGTCGCATCATTTTAGGAGCCATTTTTCTAAGTGAAATGACTGTAGTAGGACCAGTTAAGTATGCTACTAGCGTTGCTGTCGAAATAACACTTGCTAAAGTGGCCCAATCTCTAAATAGTGAAACCATGATCATACTGACGATTGCATTAAAGATAATCGCAACACGTGGAATTTTGTATTTGTCGTTAATTTTACCTAGGAACTTTGGAATATGTCCGTTTTCTTCCATCGCACGTAAAACACGACCTGTTACTGCAACGAATGAAACACCTGTACCGAATGGTGATACAACTGCTTCAATATAAAGTAAAATCGCTAGCCAATTTACACCTAATAGTATCGCCATATCTGCGAATGGAGAGTTAAAGTTAATACCACTCCAACCTTTACTATGAATCATATCACTTGGCATTGATGTAATAAATGTACTTTGTAAAACAATGTACAACACTGCACTTAATGTAAGTGAAATCGCGATACCACGTGCAATATTTTTTTCCGGTTTCTCAATTTCTGATCCCATATTAATAATTGTTTGGAATGCATTAAATGAGAAAATAATACCTGATGCTGTTGTAGCAGCAAAAATAGGTGCAGAACCATAAGGCATAAACGTACTTGCTGAATGTCCATAATTTCCTGCGTCAAATCCTGATATCATTAACATAATAATTGTTAATAATGGAATACCTAACTTGAATACAGAAATTAAACTTGTAAATGAAGTTAAGAGTTTAACTGACCAATAATTTAATAATGAAAAGATAATGATTATTACGAATACAGCCATTAAACCAACATTACTAATTGAACCATTTTTCATTAAACCGCCCATGAATTTGGCCCAGTCCCACGGCCAAGTACTCATATACTGTACGGCTGATACGGCTTCAATTGGAATAATTGTTACAAGTGAAACCCAATTCGCCCATGCAGCTATAAATCCAAGTAAAGAACCATGAGTATATTGCGCATAGTTACTCATACCACCTGATTGGGGAAACATTGTTCCTATTTCAATATAGTTATATGCAATAGAACCAATAACGATAAATCCAATAATCCAAGAAATGATAGCAGCGGGTCCTGCTATTGATGAGGCTTCCCAGGCACCAAATAGCCACCCAGAACCAATTAATGACCCTAATCCTAAAAGTACAAGCTGCGCCAAATTAATTTTTTTATTTTTCTGTTGATTTTCCATAAAAACTCCCACTATTTGTCTTTTATATCCATGAATGTATATGTATGAATTATACAACTTCATGTATACATGTTATTATACTCTCATTAACATTCTAGTCAACGAGGCATAAAAACTATAAATCTATTAATATTAATGTATATTCATACGTTATTACGTTAATTTCTGCATAATCAATTTAAGCTATAAATCGGTTTCAACGTTATCGTTCTCATTGATTAACGACTATTTTTACACGTTACTTAATTATACAAAATACAATTTTTCGTTAAATACATTTTTTATAAGTTTGAAATGCTAAAATCATTGTTATATCAAGCTTTTAGATCTTATTTTTAAACTAAATAAAACAAATTATTTACATAATACTCTATAATAATTTTTTACACATTCTTTTAAAAATATCCTAATTATGCCTCACAGTTCTCAAGTTTCATTAAAAATATGATGTTACTCAAATATATATTATTAGAAATTGTGACGTTTAGTGAACTAAAGAAAATATTTATTTAGAAAAAGAAACGCTTCCTCTTACTGATGTCGAATCTTATTTTGATTCATCATCCCACCATAAAGCATCTTTAGGATTTTGAATCACTTCTTTATATTCTTCTTCACTTTCTACGTTTGGATAGGAACCTCTTAATGATTTATTAGAAGTTGACTTAAACATAGTTAAAAATATAATGAGTCCAATTACGTTAATCAACATTAAATAATAAGATGGTGCAATTTGTTGCCCCGTTGTTTGAACCAATGTTGATAATATAAACGGCGTTAGACCTCCAAATATCGCTGCGCCAATATTATATACGAGCGATAAAGTTCGTAAGCGTACTTTCGTATGGAACATGCTTGGCAGTAAGGATGGCATAACACCTTCAAATGTAGACATAAATAAAGCAATAATGATTAAGCCTACAATCACAATAGGTAACACTGGTATAGACATAAGCCAGAACGCAAGTACAGAGAATAAACTATATCCTGCCAGGCCGAAGATGATTGTACGTTTGTTCCCTACCTTGTCGCTATACCAACCAAAGAAAAATACTGCTGGTATCATCGCCCCCATGACTACTGTACTTAAAATGGAGCCTACCGTACCACCTAAATTTATTGTTTTGTTTAAAAATGATGGCATATACGATAACACCATATAATTTGCCACGTTTAAGAATGCAACACCTGTAAAGCAAACAATAATATCTTTCCAGTAGTATTTAGCAATATCAATATAGGAGTATTCTAATTCTTCCTTTTCTTCTAACGTGGATTCATAGGCGGGACTTTCATCTAATCTAGATCTTAGAAGCACACCAACAATACCTAATGGTGCAGCTAAGATAAATGGAATTCTCCATCCCCATTGTTCCATTTGATGATCACTCAATATGCTGTACATCAAACCTGCTAAAATAGCGGCCATGATATTTCCGATTAATGTTCCTATTTCTAAACCGCTACCTAATTTTCCTCTCGTTTTATCCGGAGCAGTTTCCGCTATATAAGTCATTGCACCTGCGTATTCTCCGCCAGTTGAAAATGATTGAATCATTCTAACTAATAGTAATAAAATGGGCGCCCAAATGCCTATTTGGTGTTGGGTAGGTAGTAAACCTAAAACTAACGTAGATAGTGCCATTAAAGTGATTGTGGTAGATAATACTACCTTTCTTCCCAATTTATCACCTAAATGGCTAAAGAAAATACCCCCAATAGGTCGAACAATAAAAGCAAATGCAAAGACAGCAAACGTCGAAATGATTTGCATTTCCTCAGGTAAATCCCCAAAAAAGTTCGCACTGAGTATCACTGCAAGTTGTGCATAGAGCCCAAAATCAAACCACTCAATCGCATTGCCTATCCCAGTAGCAATCACACTTTTTTTAGTCTGATTCGGATCGACGTGATGCACTTTATTCTTATTAAATTTCACATATATCCCCCATTCTAATCATTTTTATTATTAGCATAACCTAAGATGTCATTTGTAAACAAAAGCGTACAATGACATATATTAAGCAAACAACATAATTTATAAAAATAACCATCACTAAAATGTACAACATATTGAGTAATGAAGATTTTTGCTATAATAACTATGAATTAGTGTTCAAGGAGGCATCATGTATATGAAACAAGTATATTTTAATCACGATGGTGGTGTAGACGATTTAATTTCTTTATTTCTTCTTTCACAAATGGATGATGTAGACTTACTAGGTGTAAGTGTGATTGGTGCAGATTGTTATGTAGAGCCAGCCGTAAGCGCATCTCAAAAAATCATCAACCGTTTTAGTCACAAACCGTTACAAGTGACCGCTTCAAAAGAACGTGGTAAGAATCCCTTCCCTAAAGAATGGCGTATGCATGCGTTCTACATGGACGCATTACCTATATTAAATGAACAACCATTACAAAACGCCCAACCCACAAAGCGAGAAGCATATGAAGATATCATCGAACAATTACAGTTGAGTACTGAACCAGTTACTTTATTATTTACAGGTCCGCTTACAGATTTAGCTAAAGCACTACACATGCGTCCCGAAATCACTAAATCTATAGAGCGTTTAGTATGGATGGGCGGCACTTTTCTTGAACGAGGTAATGTTGAAGAGCCAGAGCACGATGGTACAGCTGAATGGAATGCCTTTTGGGATCCAGAAGCAGTAAAGTGCGTATTTGATTCAGATATTACAATAGATATGGTAGCTTTAGAAAGCACAAACCAAGTCCCTCTTACATGGGACATTAGACAAATGTGGGCACGCCAACGACAATTTGAAGGCGTAGACTTTTTAGGCATCAGTTACGCACTTGTTCCACCGTTAACACATTTCCAAACAAACGAGACATATTTCTTATGGGATGTATTGACTACGGCATACGTGGGCCAACCACAACTCGTCGACAAAACGCAATGTTATACTACCGTTATTGCAGAAGGGCCTAGCCAGGGTCGTACGATGATAGACAATGACTCAGGACGTGAGATTTCGTTGATACACAATGTCCGACATGATGCTTTCTTTGAATACATTACAAATCTAGCCAAAAAGGTGAAATAACCTATTCAATAATGCTGTGTAACTGTTGGTTTTGACGTTTAAAAATAACCGAGTTTAAGACATAGCTACTCAGCATTAAGCCCATCAAAGATTATCAATCTTTGATGGGCTTATTTATTATAAAAGACTCTTACCGAAGTTACTATGCATAATATGTCTTAAGGAAAATACGAAATTTTTTAACTTCATTATTAATTTTCTAAGTGATTATACGAAACGCGTAACTTGATCAGTAGATAGTCTATATGAATCATGTCCTGGGTTTTTCTCTTTACCTATCGCTATAATCATTACAGGTTCGTAACGTTCTTCATCTAAATCAAAGGCTTGCGCAATTTGATCGCGTTCAAATCCGCCGATTGGATTTGTATCATATCCATAAGCTCTTGCTACAAGCATAAATTGCATTGCAGCTAAACTACTATCAATTTTTACGATATCATTCATCTCTGCTTTAGATAAACTTTTATAATATGGGATCACTTTAGCTAACATTTCTTCTTTAACATCTTCTGGCATCATTCCGTGTGCGACCGCGTTATTATAAATCTCTTCACCAAACTCATAATTGTGCATGTCTCCAAATACAACAACCATGGCTGCTGATGTATCATTCTGACGTGTATTAAATCTAATTAGGGGGCGTAATTTGTCTTTACCTTCTTCACTCTGTACAACTAAGAAACGCCAAGGTTGCATATTAACTGAGGATGGCGCTTTAGTTGCCTTTTGTATCATTTCTTGCATTTCTTCTTCAGGGATTTTGACTTGTTCATCAAACACTTTTACTGATTTACGATTCATTAAAATATCTTCAAAATTATTGTTAATCATTGATATTACTCCTTTATTATTACTCACAACAACAAATTATACTCAATTAATTAATTATTTCAACTAAACTGTTTGCACAAGTAATATTTTAAGCTGCTTAAAATTTATTGAACTAAGAACCTGAGAAAAATAGATGACTTAGAGGCTTTGTCAATTAGGTGAGACTACGAAATCCCTATTAGAAAATTCGATTTCTGTCGCACTCCCATCTCAATCTTATGTCCGAGTATTTATAACTGCTTTTGTAGTATAATGAAACGTATTAATGTGAATTTCTGGTCAAAATGCATATAAAACCATTTATATAAACACTAAATATTTCATAATTTATACAAAAAAATGTTATAATATATACTTTAAAGTTATTCGAACAATTTTTACGTCGAATTTTATTATTACAAATTAACCATTTTATGTATCAGACTTACGAAATGCGATACATAATGATATAAAACAGTTAAAAGAGGTTATACAATGAATTCTATTTCAGTAATCGTTACTTATTATAATTCAGAAGATTATATAGAAAGATGCATTAATAGCTTAAAGCAACAAAGATATCAAGATTTTGAGCTCATCTTAGTTAATGATGGCTCGACAGACCAATCGAAAACTATCGCAACCGAACAATTAAAAGGTTGGGACATCAATGTTAAAGAAGTCGACCTACTACAAAATATGGGTCATGCCCATGCGAGAAATGTCGCTATGGAGCAAGTGACTTCACCATACTTTATTTTTGTTGATTCGGATGATTATTTAGCTTCATATGCTTTAAATTATTATATGAAGAAATTAAATCAAATGGATGCATTGATTGCACCTATCCATTCATTTACGTTAGATGTACCACAATACATTGACCAAGATTTAGTAAAGGTAGATTATTTATATACTAAGACGAAATCAAATCAATTTTTACGTAAACATTCTGCGAGTAATATTATTTTCAAAACTGCGATTGTCCGTGGTCATCAAATTGAATTTAATGAAGATTTATCAGTATTTATCGACTGGTCGTTCGTTTTAGAATATATTAAATACGCAGAAACATTCGTACGTGTTAGCCGTTTCCCATTCTATATTCGAGGAGAGGTTTATGATCCTTTCTTAAATCCAGCATTATCACAACAAGACTTTAACATTATATTCGATGACTACGTACACAGTTTCTTTGATTCAATCCAACGTGCCCCATCTGAAAACCAAACTTTTATTAAGAAAAAAATGGCAACGATGTTCAAACAATCATTTGAGCCTTCAGCAAGAAAGACAGCTACACGTTATCAAACACATTCTGATATATTACCAAATATGGCACGCGAGATTGCGCCAATTGTATTTAAAAATGAAAAGCCATTATTTATCTTTGAAACGCTTATGTTGATGCTTAATAAGAAAGAACAAGCAGCTAAAGTGAACCGTTTCCGCAAAACTGCACGTCTTGTTAAGAGCATCGTCTTAGGTAGTAAAAATAAAAACCGAGCACGCTATCAACTAACTGATAACAAAGACAAAGTTCAATCAAATACGATTGTATTTGAATCATTTGGTGGTAAAAACTATAGCGACAGTCCAAAGTATATTTATGAATATATGATGAAATACCATTCAAATTTCGAATTTATTTGGGTCTTTAAAAACCCAAGTAAAGTTCATTTACCTGGTCCAGGTAAAAAGGTGAAAAAAGGTTCTGCAGCATATTATGATGCTTATGCTAAAGCAAAATATTGGGTCTCAAATGCGAGATTACCACTTTATTTAAATAAAAAAGAGAACCAAGTTTACATTCAAACTTGGCACGGTACACCACTCAAACGTCTAGCTAACGATATGAAAGTCATTCGTATGCCAGGGACGACAACTGAAAATTACAAACGTAATTTCAGAGAAGAAACAAGTCGTTGGGATTACTTAGTTTCTCCAAACGCATATTCTTCAAAAATCTTTGAAACAGCATTCTGGATGCCACCTGAACAAATTTTAGAAATTGGCTATCCGCGTAATGATGTATTAGTTAACCATGCAAATGATGAAGACTACATTGCACAAATCAAAGAAAACTTAAATCTTCCAGCCGACAAAAAAGTAATCATGTATGCACCAACATGGCGTGATGATGAATTTGTTAAAAAAGGTAAGTATTTATTTGATTTAAAAATCGATTTGGATAATTTACAACAACAATTAGGAGACGACTATGTAGTCCTATTAAGAATGCATTACCTCATTTCAAACGCGTTAGATTTACGTGGTTATGAAGATTTTGCAATCGATGTCTCAAATTATAATGATATTTCAGAACTATATTTAGTTACAGATTGTTTAATCACTGATTACTCATCTGTAATGTTCGATTACGGTGTATTAAAACGCCCACAAATCTTCTTTGCGTACGACTTAGACAAATATGGTAAAGATTTAAGAGGTTTCTACCTGGACTATCATAAAGATCTACCAGGTCCTATTTATCAAGACGCTTATCAACTAGCTGAAGACTTGAAACATATAGACAAAATTGCAACAGATTATAAATCTAACATTAAGCAATTTTATGAAGATTTCTGCTCAGTAGAACAAGGCAAATCATCGAAAGAGATTGCCCAACTTATCGTAGAAGATTCACAACAATAATAACGTTAACAATACTGCTTGAAGCTGGAACAAGAATAGTTGTTTCAGCTTCTTTGTCAATTAGGCAGTAGATGACTGAATTGCAAAAGCGCTTATATCAAGTTTTTCCAAATCTAGTCATCCTTGCCGGAGTGGGACTACGAAATCTCAATTAGAAAATTCGATTTCTGTCCCACTCCCAACTTTTTTATGTCAATCACTCCAACAGAAACAAACCGGCGACCTCATTAAGTAAAATTAAAATGTTTAAGTAATTACTATACATGTTCACAAGCTTAGGGCATGAATAAAATATTTACCACCTCAAACTAAATAAAGAAACAAAACATATTCAGATGAAAATACCTGAAAACAGGTCAATTTAAGTTGTATAAACAACGTATAATCTAAAGCACCCCCAAAGCTTGATATCACAGGTTTGAGGGCGTTTATTGGAGTTAACATAATAAAGTGTTATATGAACTCAAACTGTATATATTATTTATCTTTTTATTTTCTAATCATTGTTATTTTTAACTCTAGCTAGTATAAAACCTATAACAGCTAGCAATATAATTATTATTATTGCTGCAATATTAATATAAACTTTAAGATCTTCATTGAAATTAAATAAACTATTTATACAAACGATAAAACTTATTACTACTAGTATTCGCATGACATTGTCATATAATTTCACAGCTATATAGCCCCTTTCTAAAAACAAAATTTTGCGTTTATAATTAATTGTTATTATATCATATTTTTATTTTAATTGTAGGTTTTATATTGTGAAAAAGAATTTTATAAAAAGTATTATTACAGTGTCAGTGGCGACTTTCTTTATAGGTTCAGTTGGGGGAACGGTTGAAGCAGCACAACAAGATTCTAAAAGTGTCAACAGTACTTCAAGTAGTATATTGAACACTTCATCATCATCTAATATCAATCAAGAAGGATCAAAATTAGAGACTGTATAAAAAATAAAAAAATAAGCTATGAAAATCGGGTGGTAACCTGATTTTCATAGCTATAATTTTAAAAGCTCTTTAGGCGCTACATTAAACTTTAAGCACCAACGATTTTAAGGTTTAACAAGGGCTAAAATAAATCAAACGCCCCTTATTGTCTACTTATTATTTCATTGTACCTGCGTCTTTGTCATGTACACCATGACGATAGAAATCTACATATTCTGGTTCAAGTGGTTTCTTACCACGGATAACGTCAGCAGCTCTTTCTGCTAACATTAATACTGGAGAATGGATGTTACCATTTGTCGTACGTGGCATCACTGAAGCGTCAACGACACGTAAATTTTCCATACCATGTACTTTGAATGTGTCAGGGTCTACAACTGACATTTCGTCTGATTTAGGACCCATTCTACAACTACATGATGGGTGTAATGCAGTTTCACCATCACGTTTAACCCATTCAAGAATTTCTTCATCTGTTTGAACTTCTGGTCCTGGTGAAATTTCGCCACCGTTAAATGGATCTAATGCTTTTTGAGATAAGATATTTCTCGCTACTCTAATTGCTTCTACCCATTCGCGTTCGTCTTCTTTAGTTGATAAGTAGTTAAACACGAAATCTGGTTTTTCGAATGGATCTTTAGATTTAATCTTTAAGTGTCCACGAGAATTTGAGTACATTGGACCAACGTGCACTTGGTAACCGTGTGCTGTTGGTGCTTTCGTACCATCATATCTTACTGCGATTGGTAAGAAGTGGAACATAAGGTTAGGATAATCAACTTCATCGTTTGAACGTACGAAACCGCCACCTTCAAAGTGGTTAGATGCAGCTGCACCTTTACGCGCAAAGATCCATTGTAATCCGATAAATGGCATTTTGAATAAATTTAAGCTTGGTTGTAAAGAAACAGGCTGTTTACATTTATGTTGTACATAAACTTCTAAATGGTCTTCAAAGTTTTCACCTACACCTGGTAAGTGTAAACGTGGTTCGATGCCTACAGAACGTAAATGTTCAGAATCACCGATACCAGATAGTTGTAATAATTGTGGTGAGTTAATCGCACCACCTGATAAAATAACTTCTTTAGCAGTTACAGTATGTTCTCTACCATTCTTCTTAAATGTAACTCCAGTTACTTTCTTACCTGATTCATCGAAGTTTAATTTCGTAACGAATGCACGTGTTTGTACGTCTAAGTTTTTACGCTTCATCGCTGGATGTAAGTAAGCTCTTGATGCTGAAACACGACGACCATTGTGTACTTGACTATCGAATGGTCCAAAGCCTTCTTGACGGAAACCATTTACGTCTGGAGTTTTGTTATAACCTGCTTCAACACCTGCGTCGAAGAATGCTTGGAATAATGGGTTCGTTGCTGGTCCACGTCTTAACTTGATTGGACCATGATGACCACGCATTTTATCATCTTTCTCAGCACCAAATGTTGTTTCTAAACGTTTGAAATATGGTAAGCAATGTGCGAAATCCCATTTATCCATCCCTTCAGGTTTCGCCCATTTTTCATAGTCCATTGGGTTACCTCTTTGGTAAATCATACCGTTAATTGAGCTTGATCCACCTAGCACTTTACCACGTGCATGACCTACTTTACGGCCATCCATATGAGGTTCTTCGTTCGTTTCGTAAATCCAATCGTATAATTTACTACCTGCTGGATACATCAACGCTGCTGGCATTTGTATTAATAAGTCCCATGGATGGTCACTGCGTCCTGCTTCTAAAACAAGTACACTGTTTGATGCATCTTCACTGATTCTGCCACCTAAGACAGAACCTGCACTACCTCCACCAATAATGATATAATCATATGATTTCTTCATGTATATGCCTCCTTGTTAGTTTAAAGTTAAATCATCGCAAAAATTTTGCTGTTATTGTTTGCCGAACCAATTCACTGGTTCTGGTTTCGTATTACGTAGGATTAATTTTTCAACTTGGTATTCTGCTAAACCTTCATGGCCTAATTCTCTACCGATACCTGATTGTTTATAGCCACCCCATGGCGCTTGAGCGAAGTATGGATGGAAGTCGTTAATCCAAACAGTTCCCATTCTCATTTGCTTAACAACACGTTCAGCTTTATCGATGTCTTTAGTGAATACGCCACCTGCTAATCCATAAATAGAGTCGTTAGCTAATTGAACTGCCTCTTCTTCAGTTGAAAATCCTTCGATTGTCACAACAGGACCAAACACTTCTTCTTGAACTATACGCATTGAAGTATCACAATCTGTGATTACTGTTGGTTCAAAGAAGAATCCGTCTTGTAAGTCTTCTCGCTCTGGACGTTTACCGCCAATTGCGATTGTTGCGTTCTCTGATTTTGCAACTTCCATATATTTTTCGATCTTCTCTCTATGTTCAGCTGAAATGACAGGACCCATTTCTGTTTCTTCATCAAAACCATTGCCCATTTTGATATTTTTAATACGCTCGATTAAAGCTTTTTCAAAGTCTGCTTTAATATCGTTGTGCACGATGATACGTGAACCTGCTGAACAAACTTGACCAGCATGGAAGAAACCGCCGTTTAAAGCTTGGTCTACTGCTAAATCGAAATCTGCATCATCAAAGATGACATTAGGGTTCTTACCACCTAATTCTAATGCTACGTTTGTTACGTGGTCAGCAGCTTGTTTCATAATTTGTTTACCAGTAGCAATACCACCTGTAAATGAAACTAAGTCTACATCTTTATGTGTTGATAATGGATTTCCTACTTTAGCACCTGCACCAAGTACTAAGTTAATTACACCTTTAGGGAAGCCAATTTCTTCCATTAATTCGAATACGCGAATTGTTGTTAACGGAGTAATTTCACTAGGCTTCATAACTAAAGAACAACCTGTTGCCAATGCTGGAGCAATCTTCCATGATGCTTGTAATAATGGGTAATTCCATGGTGTGATTTGTGTCACAACACCAATTGGTTCTTTCACAACTTTAGCATCAGAATTTGGAATTGGAGAATCAATGATTTCGCCACCATCTTTATCTGCTAATCCAGCAAAGAAATAGAACACATTTGAAATATCATCCATGTCTGCATATGATTCTTCTAGTGTCTTTCCTGTATCTAATGTTTCAAGTCTAGCTAATTCTTCTTTATGTTCTACAATCTTATCGGCAATCGCTCTAACTTTCTTACCTCTATTTTCACTTGTTTCATTTGTCCATTCGCCATTTTCAAAAGCTGTTCTAGCAGCTAGAATAGCACGTTCACTGTCTTCTTCTGTTCCTTCTGCTACTTCAAAGATGACTTCTTGGTTATATGGATTTATGATTTCTCTCGTTTCATTGTTGCTTCCATCTACCCATTCACCATCAATATATTGACGGCGTGATAAATTTTTTACAAGTTCAAGTTCCATCAGTACGACCTCCGTTAAGTTTGTTAAATTTTTATTTAACGAATTTTATAAAGTTATATTAGCATAGCCAATAATACAGTGTCAAATGTAAAATGACACACCTCTTCACCCCATATTAAGACAGTTGTACCGATATTCCAAATTATATACAGCTCAATCTCTTCCAATAGTTCTTTCAAAAAATGTACCGACATTTCTTTCAATAATATAGAAAAAACCGATCAAACTTTTCGCTGTTTGACCGGTTTTTAATCTTTTATTATAAATTGTCTTCTTCTTTATTTTTCTCACTTACTTGAACGATTCTTAATGATCTTCTTTCAACTTTCTTATATTTATCTGCACGTTCTTGTAATTTAAGTCGATCTCCTTCAAGCGTTTTAATAAATGAGACCATCATGATGACGAATATCACTATTAAAGGGACACTCGCTAGTATCGATGCAGTCTTCAACACATTCATCGCTTGTTCTCCGCCTACTAACATTAATGAATATGGTAATAAACTTAATGCAAACGCCCAGAACAATCTGTTTGCTCTAATAGGCTCACCGACTACACGCTTTTGCGTAGCTGAAGCTAAAATATATGAGGCAGAGTCAAATGTTGTCACTAAGAATAAGAACGCTGCCAATAAGAATAAAATAACGATAATATTACCCATCGGTAACTGATGCATCACTTCGATAATTGTTGCTTCAGTACTATGTTTATTTAAGAATTCAATGACATTAAACTGTCCTGAAATTTGTAAATATACCGCATAGTTTCCAAAGATACCGAAGAATAAAATACAACCTAACGTTCCGTAACAAATCGTACCTAAAATGACTTCTTTTAAAGTACGTCCTTTTGATATACGAGCGATAAACAACCCGATAAATGGTGCATACACAATCCACCATGACCAATAGAAGATTGTCCATTGTTGTGGGAAGTTTGTCTCTTTTCTTCCTCCAATACCGCCGAACGGTTCAAGCCAAGTCGCCATTTGGAAGAAGTTTTTCAATAATTCACCAACAGATGTAACAGTCGTTTCTAAAATAAAGACTGTTGGTCCTACAATAAACACAAATACTAATAAGAATAATGAAATCCAAACGTTCACATCACTTAATATTTGAATACCTTTCTTTAAACCACTGTACGAACTATAACCAAATACGATTGTGATTAATACAAGGATAAGTGTTCGCATCCACATATTTTGTCCATCTAACCCTGTTAATTTCTCAACACCTGCTGCTATCATCGGTACACCTAATGCTAGTGAAGTGGCCGCACCACCTAATAAACCGAAGATAAATACAACATCAACAATTTTGCCTAATAGCTTATCTGTTTGCCCCTTTAATATTGGTCGACAAGCTTGACTAATTTTGAAGACGGGTTTCTTTTTAACGAATACTAAGTAACCTATTGGTAAAGCTGGAAGTACATATATTGCCCAGGCAATAGGACCCCAGTGGAACATACCGTATGTAGTAGCGTAAGACAACGCACTATCCGTCATTCCTTTGCCGCCATGTGGTGGTACTTGATAATAGTACGCCCATTCAATGACACCCCAATAAAGAATGTCTGAACCGATACCGGCGCAGAATAACATAGAAGCCCAACTGAAGTTATTAAACTCTGGTCTGTCCGTAGCACGTCCTAACGTTACATTCCCGTATTTCCCAAATGCTATGTACAATACAAATCCAAATACTACAAGCCCGAGTAAGAGATAAACTGCACCAATGCTATTTGACACAGCATCGTTGAGTTTCGTAATTACATCAGCACTTGCCTTTTGGAACACCATCATAGGTATAACTGAAAATAATAATACAGCTACTGTACCTATAAAGGTAGGCCAATCCATAACTTTAGATTTTTTCATTTCTGAGCACTCCTCATAATAAAATTGTATGGAAATTGATTACATTGATTAGACTAACTACCATCGCCCTTTTCTTGTTTTCATAACTTTGAGATTAACGAAGATTAAATAAAAATGCAAACCGCATTCAATTTTCACAAATGCATTTTATGAATAAATATATAGTTACAATATTTTTAGCGCTGTTTAAAATCGCCACAATCATAGTGTTAAATTTTAACTTAACAAACTGAACAAACATTACAAATTTGTTTTTATGCATATTTATTCATAATAGACGAATAAATATTTTATTGAGTTTAAACAAACCAACCCTTATTTGATTAAATTTGTAACGAATATTTTTAGTACTTATTTAGGTGAATACCTTTTTCTAAAATTTTTAAAATAGATATGTACTCATTGTGAATAAAGAGGCTCCCCACTTGCGTTAGAGAGGAAATTTTATCATACTATGAAGTGACAATACGAAAAGGAGTTGTAAGTATGAATCAAGAACAATTAGACAAAGTTAAAAATGGTAAAGGTTTCATCGCAGCATTAGACCAAAGTGGTGGCAGTACTCCTAAAGCACTTAGAGGTTACGGCGTTGAAGAAGATCAATACAATAATGATGACGAAATGTTCCAACTTGTTCACGATATGCGTACACGAATCGTTTCTTCACCTTCATTCACATCAGATAAAATCATTGGCGCAATCCTTTTTGAACAAACAATGGACCGTGAAGTTGAAGGTAAACATACTGGAGATTATCTAGCTGATAAAGGTGTTGTACCTTTCTTAAAAATCGACAAAGGTTTAGACGAGAAAAAAGATGGCGTTCAATTAATGAAGCCTAATCCTGATTTAGATGACTTATTAAACCGTGCTAACGATCATAAAATCTTCGGCACAAAAATGCGTTCAAACATCCTTGAATTTAACAAATCAGGTATCGACGCAATCGTTAAGCAACAATTCGAAGTTGCTAAACAAATTATCGAAGCTGGTTTAGTACCTATCATTGAACCAGAAGTAAATATTGAAGCTGAAGACAAAGCAGAAATCGAAGCTTACTTATCAGATGCAATCTTAGAAGAACTAAATAACTTAAACGATGATCAACTTGTTATGTTGAAATTAACAATTCCTACAAAAGTAAACCAATACCAATCACTTATTGATCATCCAAATGTTGTACGTGTAGTAGCACTTTCTGGTGGTTATAGCAGAGCACATGCAAATGAAGTACTTAAACAAAACGATGGTTTAATCGCAAGCTTCTCACGTGCACTAATCAACGACTTAAACGTAAGTCAATCACAAGAAGAATTCGATAAAGTATTAGCTGAAACTGTAGACTCTATCTATGATGCTTCAGTAAACAAAATCCAAGGTTAATCCTTATTCAATACAATAAATAAAAGCGACTCAGTCAAACTGAGTCGCTTTTTTCTATAAACGTATTTCCGTATAAGGCGTCACTGTCACTAACCTCAACCAATATTATTTATTTTGAGGTTTAGTATAGTTTAAATCCCAACCAATGTTGTATTTATCAATTAATTTAGCATACTTTGCGCCCCAGAACATGTCAGCAAGTTCCATTTGAACGTCGCCATCAGCTTTAAGCTTTTCATATACATCTTTGATTGCTTCTTCACTATCAAATTCTAATACTAGATAAACATTTCTATTGTCTCTCACGTTTAAATCTTCATCTGGTACGTCAGAGCACATAAATACTTGGTCATCTACTTCTAAACGCGCATGGATGATACGATCTGGATTATCGACAGATTTTTCATCTACTTCTCCATATGTTTTCATTTCAGATACTTTACCTTCAAATACTTCACTATAAAATTCTACCGCTTCTTTACAATTACCTTTGAAAAATAAATAAGGTGTAACTGTTTTTAACATAATTAGTCTCCTTTGTTTAAGTCAATTATTCTTTATATTAAATACTTTCTAATTTAAGTATAGGTGGCATAGATTCATTTTCAAGCAATAGCATTATTTAGCGCACAAAAAAACCAAGTACCCAATGGATACTTGGCATTGTAGTTCACGCTCATTAAAATTTACATAAGTACCGGTTACTATAAATGAATATAAAAATAGCTACGGGAAAACAAACTATGTTTAATTAAAAGTGATGCTATCCATATTGGTAGCGACAATTACCAAAGGGAAGCACATGCCTTTTAATAATTCTGCAGAATCAATTTATTTCAAGAGGAAAAGTTGATCTAGGAAATTCAAAAATTAAACGAGGACATAAAATTTGTTTAAACTCTATGTAATTCATAAATGAGTGGAATACAATTTGAGAGGTAAATCAATACGTAATTATTCGGTAAGGTAGTTCAACTTTCTGTCAGAACATGATATAAACGTTGGGACGCCTATACCACTATTCACGTTAAACTCAATGCATAATGTCAAAAAGTATAGTTGATACATAAAAGTAACAATTCAAAAACACAAATTAACGGCTTGTGTTTTATTTTAAATAAATAACACCTTCACCCTTCAAAGCATAGTGACTTTATAACTAAGGAATTCATGTAAGTCTATGTTGTCGTGTTGTTCATCTCCTTCACTATGTAATACACCAATTGATGTTATTTTAGGTTACTACTTAACAATATACATTGCCTGACATAAATGACCTAGGATTTCACGCCAAAAACTATATAGAATAATTTGTATAGTAATGTTAGGTAATAACTTAATTAAATTATATAATCAAATTTGCAATTTGTGAAGTTTTATTTTTGTGATTTTAAACTTTTAATTATCAAATCATGCTAATAATGCTCTACAGTTTTTTGTTATTTACCCTTTTCCTATATAGATGAAAAAGTGTCTTCATATATATAACGGTACTAAAAAAGATATAATAGAAATAAATTACGTTGTACGGAAGGTGAAAATGATGAATATTATTTTAGCACCCGATTCATTTAAAGGTAGTATGACTTCCTTTGAAATTACACAATATATGTCAGAAAGTATATATGAACTTTTTCCTGATGCTACAGTTCACGACCTCCCTATTGGCGATGGTGGTGAAGGCACGATGCCAGCATTAGTACATGCAACAAATGGACAGTTTATCGAAGTTAACGTAACAGGTCCATTAGATGCTCAAGTTAACGCACGATATGGCGTGTTAGGCGACCGAAGCACTTGTGTCATTGAAATGGCAGAAGCATCAGGACTCACACATGTGAATTCATCCCAAATGAACGTCATGAAAGCAACAACATTTGGTACAGGAGAACTGATTAAACATGCTTTAGATCAAGGTTACAAAGATTTCATTTTGGCAATTGGGGGCTCTGCGACTAATGATGGTGGCGCTGGTATGTTACAAGCATTGGGGGCTCAATTAACTGATAAGGCCGGTAATGAAATTGGTTTCGGAGGCGAGTCTTTAAGCCAAGTCGAACACATCGACTTATCACATTTTGATCAACGCATCTCAACAAGCAAATTTATCATAGCTACAGATGTCCAAAATCCTTTTATTGGTTCCAATGGTGCGTCATTTGTGTTTGGCGCACAAAAAGGCGCAACGACAACAGAACAACGTCAGCTTGATAACAACCTTAAACATTGGGCAGATGTGATTAATCAATATCAAAATGTGAAACTTCATCATTTACCTGGTGCAGGTGCTGCAGGTGGACTTGGTGGTGCTTTTAAAGCGTTCTTCCCTAGTTATTTTGAAGATGGCATTGAAGTAGTAATTAAACATACAAATTTAGAAAGCTATTTACCACATGCTGATTTAGTCATTACAGGCGAAGGAAAGATTGATCACCAAACCTTTTTTGGAAAGGCACCTATTGGTATTGCTCATTGTGCACAACGCTTTAATGTACCAGTGATATTTATTGGGGGCACAGTTGATGTAGATTTCAAACAATGCCAACAACACGGTGTCATCGGAGCATTTAGTTTAACAGATCGACCTCAATCCCTTGAATATACGATACAACACTCTCCACAATTGCTAAAAAAATTAACTCAAAACATTATAAGTACTTATTTTCATAGTTTATAGTGTAAGTAATACAAAAAAGGTTCAGCAATTTCAATAAATCGCTGAACCTTTCTCACTAAAAATATTATTTATTATATAGATGGTCCTACTTCAATATTCGCGCTCTTTAACGCCAGTTCCAACACTTCCATTACGTTAATGCTATGTTCTAGTTGTTGTTGAGCAAATGTGTAATCTTTATGTTGGAGGATGTCAGTGATTTTTAAAAATTCATCATACATGCGATGTTTATCTTGATGATCTTTAAACATTTGAACGCCACCATCGTTATATCTTAATTCTATTTCGTTTAGTTCATTGGTTGGACCATTAATTTGTAATGTCGCAACATCGCCTTGTATCGTGGACTGATTTGGTGATGTTGAATCTTTTGCTCCCACACAAACGACTTTCATACTTTCATATTCTAGAATGAGCACCCCTGAAGTATCAATATTTCGTTCTATATTTGGGAAATATGTCACACGAAGAGGCATGCCGAACAATCCAACTGCAAGATGCACGTTGTAAACGTTTAAGTCCATTAATGCTCCGCCACCTTTATCGGGATCGAATACAGGTTGAACTTCTCCTTGTTTAAATTTATCGTAACGAGAAGAATACTGTGAATAGTTGAATTGCACTATTTTACAATGTCCTATTTCTTTCAGTGAATTTTTTAAAGTTTCAAAGTTATTTAAATATAAATTATTAATTGCTTCAATGATGATTACATTATTTTCTTGTGATAATGTTTGTAACGTTTGCAACTCTGCTTTCGTCAATGTGAAGGGTTTTTCACAAATAACATGTTTCTGATGTTCAATGGCCAGCTTTGCAAATTTAAAATGTAAATGGTTAGGTACAGCAAGATAAATAACATCTAACGATTCATCTGTTATAAATTGGGTGAAATCTTCGTATGCATGCTTGATATTATATTGTTTCTGTAATGTTTCAATATTTTGAGGGTTACGGCCGGATGAGACGATGCTGTGAAACGTCACATCTTGCATTTGCTCAAATACTGGTAAAGCTTCTTTTACAATTTTGCCTGCACCAACGATTCCAATGTTCATAATTATTGACCCCTTTTATTTATTTAAGAATAAGATCTTACTCATAATCTTAATCACTCAATCTTATATGTCAATTAATTATCATAAGGTCAATCTGATACTAAAATCATTTTCACTTACAATTCTTTCAACTAAATTATTTGAAAAGCTCTCCTAATTTTTCAGCTGCATTTTGTGAAAACATGCGTTCTAAATTGTCTTGTGAGCCTTGAGCACTTTCACGAGAATGTTTATACATTTCTTGTTCATAATATTGAATTGCTGGATATAATGTATCTTTTTGCTTTAGAGCTTCAACAAATAGATACGCATCATATAAAGCTGCATTCACGCCTTCACCTGCGAACGGACTCATGACATGCGCTGCATCACCCATCAATGAAATTGAACCATTACTTTCCCACGTTAAGCTAATTGGTAGTTTATAAATACGTCTAAATAAAATGTCATCATTCATAGATTCTATATATTGTAATAATGAAGCATCCCAGTCATGGAAATCTCTCAATAATTGTTGTTTTAGTTCAGATGGTGACAGTTTCTTATAGTCATCTAATTTATCATAATCCATTCTATATGAAGCATAAACTTTTATTCGTCCATCGCCGTTAAGTTGTGCTAATAAAGCTTGATTTTGATCGAGTGCCATCATTTTCCCGTTTTTATTGTAGGCAGCTAAATCTGGATATTTGTTTTTTACGTCATCTATATTGATTTCTATCATTGAAATTCCAGTATATTCAATATCTGTTGATGTGAGGTAAGGTCTTACTTTAGAAAATGCACCATCTACCCCCATCACAAAATCAAAAATTTGTTTTTCATTTTCATTGAATGTGATTTCTACTTGACCGTTTTTGAATTGCTCTAATGACTTGAACTTATAACCGTATTGAATATGACTTGAATCGATATGTGTTCTGATTAAATCACATAACTCTCCTCTATCAATTTCAGGACGACCGCCTTCACCTTCTGCAGTTTCTTCGTAATAGACTGTACCATCTTTGCCTACAATTTTTGTATCTTCACCATCGTAACGTGCAAGTTTTTTAAATTCTTCCAAAATACCTGCTTCTTTTAATGCAACTTGCCCACTTTCTTCATGAATATCTAGTGAACCGCCTCTCTCACTATTAATAGTCGGTTCTCCTTTTTCAAAAATAGTGAACTGGTATCCTGCATTTTGAAGTAACAATCCGAGCATTAACCCACCAGGGCCACCACCGATAATAGCGATTTTATGGTTTTTATTTACTGCCAATTTTTATCCCTCTCTTTCACTATATAAGTCATCTAAATCGTTTTTCGTTTTTTCTACAAATGCGTCGAATTTTGCTTTTTTCTCTTTATCTTTCATTGCTTCTTTACTTTTTATAATAAATGTCTTAAATAAATCTTGAAGTTGTGCTCTAGAAGCTTTCATTTTTTCAAAGTCCATATTTTTAAATTGTTCTAATCTTTGTAACATGGCGTCATCCATATTTTCAGCTAAAAATGTTTCGCCTTCTTCAGTTATAGAATAAACTTTCTTTTTACCGTCCTTTTCGATAGATACAAACTCTCTATCTTCTAACATTTGTAATATTGGATACACTGAGCCAGGACTTGGTGAATAAAATCCTCTAAATTGTTCTTCTAAATCTTTTATGATTTGATATCCGTGTTTAGACTCGCCTTGTAACATTTTTAAAATAACAAATTGTAAATTACCTTTTTTGAAAAATCTTTCTTTTGCAAATGGTCCTCCGAATCTTTCATGACCTTTGCCAAAACCAAAGCCGTCTTTATCCATTAAACGATGTGCGAATGCTGCTTGTCTTTTTTGAAAATGTCTTTTAAACATATAAATCACCTTTCTTTATTTCGATATATCGAAATAATAAACGATATATCGTTATCAGTCAAGATATATCGTTATCTATTTTCCATTTTTATATAAATTGTTTGCTCAAACACTTGATATGACTTGTTTTTATAGAATGAACAGTGAAATAAATTTTCCACAAATGAGTGAATAGTTAGTTACTTTTTTAAATAGTGCATATTGATATAAAAAAAGAGCCTAAGACAAAAATTTATGTCTCAGACTCTTTGTCAATTAGGTGAGCGTACAAAAACTCTATATGAAAAATCGATTTCTGTCCCACTTAATTTTTTGCATAATTTGAGTGAACCTTTACTTAGCCATTTTGCTTAGCGAAAACTTTACCCATTTCATTTAATTTTTCTGGCGCATCGTGTACTGCCATTTTCACTTCTACTAAGTGCATCTTATCTGTTTCACGTTCTATTTGATCAAATGCAGCTTGAAGTTGTTCACTTGTATTTACATCATGCACTGATACCGCTTCGTCTTCGCCGAATACAGCAGGTAACATTTGATAGTTCCACATTTTAATATCGTTATAGCGAGCTGTTTCTCCGTGAATTTTACGTTCAACTGTATAGCCATCATTGTTTATAACGAAAATCACTGGCTTAATTTGTTCTCTCATCATTGTAGAAATCGCTTGAACTGTTAACTGTAGTGAACCGTCACCAATGAGTAATAAATTACGACGTGTTGTATCTGCAATTTGTGAACCTAAAGTTGATGGTAACGTATAACCGATTGAGCCCCATAATGGTTGACCTATAAACGTATTACTGCGGCTTAATGTTAGGTCATATGCACCAAAGAACGATGTCCCTTGTTCTGCAAGAATAACATCATCTGGTTGTATAAACGTTTGCATCATTTTGAAATACGTTTCTTGTGTTAAAGCATTGTTATTCAATTCAAAATCTTGATTTTCAACACGTTGATATTGTGGGAAATCTGAATCATTTTTGTAATCCATATTGTTTAGTCCTTCTAATAATTCTGGAAGTGCAATATGATCTGCAGTTGTTTCATTCATTTTGAAATTACGATGATTCAACATCACAACATCATCTAAATCAAATTCGTATGAGAAACCAGCTGTTGCTGAATCTGTCAATTTAGCGCCGATATTTAATATCGCATCACTTTGGTCAACGTATTCTCGAACTTGGTCTTCTGCCAATACGCCATCATAAATACCAATATAGTATGGACTTTCTTCGTTGAATGCACCTTTTCCTAGTGATAATTGAGCGACTGGAATTTGTTTTTCTCGTGCAAAGCGTTCTAATTGATCATGTAAATCAAAACTATTAATCTCATGGCCCGCAATAATCACAGGTTTAGATGCACTTTGTAATTTCTCGTGCACCATTTCTATATAACGGTCAATATCATTACTTTCTGTTGATGATAATTGGAATGGTTCTTTAACTTCGATTTCTTCACCTGCTACATCTATAGGTAAGTGAATGTGCACAGGTCTGCGTTCATTATACGCTGCTTCAAGCACTCTTGGAATTTCAGTCTGTGCATTTTCAGGTGTAATATAAGCTTGTGTAGTTGTAATCGGTTCATACATTTTGCGGTAATCATCAAAGTTACCTTCACCTAAAGAATGGTGTACATATTTTCCAGCATTTTCAACAGCTCTTGTAGGCGCACCTGTAATTTGAATAACAGGTATACGTTCTGCATATGATCCTGCAATACCATTAACTGCACTTAATTCTCCGACACCAAATGTCGTAATCATAGCAGCCATACCATTGATACGTGCATATCCATCTGCTGCATAACTTGCGTTTAATTCGTTTGTGTTACCTACCCATTGCATATCTTGTCTATCAATAACATCATCTAAAAATGCTAAATTAAAGTCACCAGGAACTCCGAAAATCTTATCTATGTCTAACGCGTGAATACAATCTAATAAATATTGTCCTACTCGTTTTTTCATATTATCATTCCCCTTCATAAGAACTTCTTACATTATCAAGGTATCGTATTTAATAAATAAGGTCAATAATATTGACTTATATTGCGTCCCTTCTTACTTTTTCATCTCTAGTTGATGTACTAAATGCGTTAACATTTCATTATTTGGCGTAGGGATATCAAACGCTTTACCATATTCAACTATTTGTCCGTTGAGATAGTCAACTTCTGTTAAACGGCCCTTGTATAAATCTTGGTGCATTGAAGGATAATGTAAACCTTGAGCTTCGATAGGATAAGCATTTTCTATTTTTTCTACCAACTCATCTACTGACAATGACACGCCTTTTTGCTTAGCCACTTCAACAATTTCTTCAATAATAGGAGTAATCATTTTACGAGCATTAGTATATTGCGCAAATTCATTTATTGTTTTGTCTAGAATTGTGCATAGCGGATTTAATACACTATTTAATGTCGCCTTAGACCATATAGAATGAAATACGTTGTCACTAATTTTAGAGTTGAGCTGTGCGTAGTTGAATATATTATTAATCTTTTCAGTACGATCATCGGCATGCCCATCTGCACGTTGCAATTCAATTGTGCCTGTACCTTCTAATAGCAACTGTCCAGGGCCTCTAAGACCAGCCGTCCACATTGTTACAGCAAGGAATACTTGTTTCATAGGTACAATTTTTGAAAATCGTTCATCATGTCCTAGTCCATTCATCATCGTTAATATAGCAGTATCATCTTGGATAGCATCTACATTCAGTAAATCGTTAATCATACGTTCCGATTCCATCGCCTTAGTCAAAATAATGACTAAATCAAAATGTTCTGACACATCTTCTGGATGTTTCGCTTTAATGTCTACTGTGTAAGTTTCAGTTTCTGTCTGAATTTCAAGACCATTATTGTTGATTTGTTGCACATGATCTTCCCAATAATCTATTAAAGTTACATCATAACCAGCATTAGCAATGTGTGTTCCAATACGACCACCCATTGCGCCAGCACCAGCAATAGCAATTTTGTTCATCATATCACTCCTCTTTATATTTATAGTAGAACTAATAATTTTACACTTCAACAATCCGAACTGAACGTTACTTTAATACAATGCGTTTACGTCCGAACGTTGTTTAAAAATACGAATCATTGGAAAGTAAAAACCCATTAAAAAGATTTTATTAAAATCCTTTTAATGGGCTTAATATCAGAAACTAATATCCTCAACTATTCTTTTATTTGTTTACTTCATTTTTCAAATATTTAACTTCGTGGAAGCCTGGACGATGTGAGGCGAATTCTTCCATGATGGCATACCAATCATTGCCAACTTTTTTCTGAATATCCTGGAACAAATCATTTTGAGCTTTATTGAGTTCTTTCACTAATTTTGTCCCTTTGGCAGTCGGATATAACACTTTAACACGTTTATCATATTCAGACGTTTTTTCTTCAATATAAGCTTCATCTCTTAATTTTTTTAATGAAGCATGACTGCCTTGTTTAGAAATTTCCATACTCTTTAACAAATCTTTAATTGTAATGCCTGGTACTTTTTCTATAAAAAACAAAAAACGATGATGTTGTCGGTTCAATCCATGTTGTTCTATAATTTCGTCAGCTGTATTGATAAAAGTTTTATAGGCAAAATAAAACAATAGATTTTCATAGTCGTTATTGTCTAATGTCATCATCCACATTCCTTTAAAAATTTTTGTTATTATTTTGACTTTTCATCTTGTAATTGCATCATTTGATCTGCTTTATCTGTAAAAATACCATCTACACCCCAATTTTTTAATTGGTTCGCACGTGTTTTTTTGTTAACAGTCCAAACGTTAAGTTGATATCCAGCATCTTTAATCATCTTCACGCGCTTTTCTGTTAAGCGTGCGTCTTCAATATTGACGATTTGAGAGTCACAAAAATCCATAATTGTGCGCCAGTCATCTTTAAAAGCTGCTGTCTTAAATAATACAGCTCTTGGGTATTCCGACATATATTGCTTTGATAAATGTACTAATGGAATATTAAAGCTAGAAATTAATACTTTTAAACTGTTATCAAGTTGTTTAAGTTTTTCAGAAACTTGGCGTACCATTTCTTCGGATAGTTGTGGTCCATTCGGTCCAGAAACGCCTTTTAATTCAACATTCAAATTCATTTTTTTATCATTAGCTAAAGCAATAATATCTTCAAATGTCGGTAGTTTTTCATTTTCAAATTCATCACTAAACCATAAACCTGCTGAACTTTGTTGCATTTGAGACCAGTTTAGCTGTGTAATTTCTCCTACCATATCCGTTGTACGATCTAAATAATCATCATGAATAATGAGTAACCGTTTATCTTTTGTTATTGCTACATCTAATTCTAACCAATTTAATTCTTTTATATCTGCTGCAGCATGAAATGAAGCAAGCGTATTTTCAGGGGCTTTACTCGGTAACCCTCTATGACCATAAACCGTAAACATAACGCCACTCCTTTATAATGAATTTATAGTTATTATGATATGAAACCTCAGATTTTACAACTTATCTAACGTAGATTTACTCGAAATCTTTAAAATAAGCTAATAAAGATTTTCTTGTTTCCGCAATGACAGGTATGGCTATGTTCTTTGCTTTATAACCAATGCCTATCGTACGTGTAGCATCATGGTTTTTTATAGGTATTTGCTTTAAATTAGGAATTTGTATTTCTCTTAAATGCGGTAATATGGACACACCTAAATCTGAACTAATAAATGCAGCGATGGTTATAATTTCATCACCTTCAAAGCTGATTTGAGGCTGTAACTGGTATGATTTTAAAATATCATCTACTTGCTTTCGTAACGAGAAACCTTTTTTCAATAAAATAAAATTTTCATCACGTAATGCATTTATTTCAATTTGATTATAGTTCGAAAATGGATGCGTTTCATTAATCGTAATATACAATTTTTCAGTAATTAACGGTTCAAAGATTGTGTTTGGATCTTTATTAACTAACGACGTTATTACAATATCAGCTTCACCATCGTCTAGCATTTTCAATAATTTATTAGCATGATTTTGAACGAGTTTTAATCGAATATTGGGATATTGTTTTTTAAATGTTTTCAGAAATTCTGACATATAACCTGCTCCAACTGAATGCAAAAAGCCAATTGTGAGTTCACCAGAGTATTCGTCTGTTGCATTTGAAATATTTGTTTGAAAAATAGCCATCTCATCTAAAATATTATTCACCGTTATTAAAAAAGATTTACCATAGTTGCTCAATGTAATCGCTCGTCCTGTACGATGAAATAATGGCACACCGAGTTCCATTTCCAAATGTTTAATCGCTCTACTCAAGGCCGATTGACTGACCATTAATTGTTCAGCTGATAATGACATATTTTCAGTATTCGCAAGATGTTTAAAGTATTCAAGGTGATGCCACTCCATCTTACCCCTCCTTATGTACGAAACGCATAGATATCATGATTATTATGCATTTTTTTAATCCTTAGTTCCATGCTACCATAAAACTAACAATTATAGAGAAGGATGACACAGATGGAATTAGCCAACGAACTTCGCGCAACAAAAGGGACAAAGGCGTATACGCGAATTATTATCGCCTTATTTATTTCAGGTTTCATCATATTTTCAATATTATACAGTGTTCAACCTTTGATACCTCATTTCACGAAAGCGTTCCATGTTAGTGAAACATTATCCAGTTTGGCACTATCAACAACTACGTTAACGCTCGCCATAGCAATGCTCTTTTTCGGAGCGATATCCGAAGTCATTGGTCGTAAACCTGTAATGATATTCTCAGTAATTTCTGTTTCGATACTGGCTTTAATACAAGCATTTGTCACAGATTTTAATGTATTTCTTATTATCAGATTTATACAAGGTATTTGTTTAGCAGGTCTACCTTCGATTGCCATGGCCTACATTGGTGAAGAAATCTCAGTTACGAATTTACCTGAAGCAATGGGCATCTACATTAGTGGTAATGCAGTCGGCGGTGCATTTGGTAGAATATTTACTGCCTATATTTCAAGTATATATGGTTATCAAGTCGGTCTTGGTGCAATTGGTATTATCAGTGTAGTGGCTGCAATACTTTTTATTATTTTAGTGCCAGCTTCAAAGAATTTTGAAAAGCAAAGTTTTTCAATATCTACTTTACTGAAAAGTTATAGCCATCATCTGAAGAATAAACGTCTCTTAAAACCATTTGCGCTAGGTTTTTTATTACTTGGTTGTAATATAGCAGCTTTTAACTATATTGGTTTTGTATTGGGTCACAAACCATACAACATGTCAGAAAGTATGATTAGTTTAATTTATCTATTATTTTTAATTGGCATGATGTCTTCTATTTTAAATGCGAAGTTACGTGCTAAATTAGGCACTTTAAACGCATTAAAATTTTGCATACTTTTATTGATTTTTGGTGTATGGGTGACGATGTTACCATTCCTAATATTTAAAATACTTGGACTCGCATTTTCAGTGTATGCATTTTTCAGTGGACACTCTATCGCGAGCTCTATCGTTGCGACACGTGCAGAACATCATAAAGCTCAAGCATCTAGCCTTTATTTACTATTTTATTACATCGGTTCATCGGTCGGCGGTACATTAGCTGGAGTATTTTATAATTTCATACAATGGCCGGGCGTAGTATTAATGATTACTTTATTTATGGTTTGTGCATTCATTATTGCATTAACTATTAAAAGTGAATAAATCAATTTGTCTTATTAAATAAATTTAAGAGGTTGGAAGTGGGACAGAAATCGAATTTTCTAATAGAGATTTCGTAGTCACAATAGGTGACAAAGAAGCTGAGACAACTATTTTGCCTCAGCCTCAACCTCTCTTTTGATTATTAACTTTTAGCTAAATACATATCATAATCAAATTCCATAATATCATTGGTCATGATCACTTGCGTATTTAAACTATCCTCGAGGTAATCTCGAACTTCATCAATGTCATCTATGTTAGATTGTTCTAAGTGGTTCATTTCAAGGACGATAAACCTTACTGAATTAATAGTCGCATCGACGTGTTTTGTTAACTTTTCAGCAAAAATACTTACACTTTCTTTATACTGGTAATCAGGCATTGCGACTACTCTAGAATAGATAGGATCATTTGAATTATTTCTCAAATAAAACAATGTGTTCCCTCTACTATAGCGAATAATCATAAACATATAACGACACCCTCTATAGATTGATTTACTAATCTATATACATTTTATACCCTTTTTAAACATAAAATTTTCAAATTTTACGCAATTTGTTTACAACAATAGTCTTCAATCTCACTCTTATAAATTATTATCTAATGTGTGTTATAACTTTATATTATATATCAATATATAAAGTATGAGTATTGTTCGTACGACTCTCTATGTATATGAACAAATACAATATAATTAATATAAAGAAAACCAACCCGAAAGAAATTAATCTTTCGGGTTGGTTTTTATTTATATCTTAGACTTAAAACGAATTATACGTTGTTAAGTTGTAATTCACTAGCACTTGCTTGACGTACTTGTCTTAATAACGCTTCGTCTTCGATTAATGATTTACCATATGATGGAATCATTTTTTGAATTTCTGGAGTCCATTTATCCATGTACTCTGGGAAGTTCTTTTCAAGTACTTCTAATGCTACAGAAACTGAAGTAGAAGCCCCTGGTGATTCACCTAATAATGCAATCACTGAATGGTCTTTAGAATTAACGACTTCTGTACCAAATTGGATATAACCTCTACCGTGTTCTTTTGTATCTTTGATAACTTGAACACGTTTACCTGCAACGTGGATATCCCAATCTTCATCTTTAGCATCTGGAACGAATCTACGTAATTCTTTCATGCGATCTTCTTTTTTAGCTAATACTTCTTGAATAGAGTATTTAACTAATGGGAAGTTTTTGAATGCTGAAGATACCATTGTTAACACATTGCTTGGATTGATTGATTTAAATAAGTCCAAGTTAGAGCCGTTTTTCAAGAATTTAGGGCCGATTGCTGCGAACGGACCAAATAATAATGAATTATGGTCTTGAATATAACGTCTATCTAAATGTGGTACTGTCATTGGTGGTGTGCCTGGTGGCTCTTTACCATAAACTTTGGCTTCGTGTTTAGCAACAACTTCTGGGTTGTTACAAACTAGGAATGCACCACTAATTGGGAATCCACCTAAGTGTTTGCTTTCTGGGATACCAGTTTTTTGTAGTAATGGAATTGCATGTCCACCTGCACCGATGAAGATATAATCAGCGATATGGTGTTCAATCTTCTTCGTTCTAAGATCTTTGATTTTAGCTTCCCATTTGCCATCTTTACGACGGTTGAAATCAAGAACTTCGTGTTTATAATACATATCGATGTTATCTTGCTTTGCTAAATTGCTAGCCATCTTTCTAGTTAATTCACCAAAGTTAACATCTGTACCTTCATTGATTTTACTTGCCGCGATTGTTTCGTTAGGATCACGGCCTTCCATCATTAAAGGCATCCATTCTTTAATTTTGTTGTGGTCTTCTGTGTATTCGATTTCTTTGAACATTGGAACAGTTGATAACGCTTCAAAACGTTTCTTCAAGAAGTTCACGTTGCGTGGCCCTTGCACAAAGCTAATATGTGGTAAAGGACGGATAAATTCTTGTGGGTTTTGAATTTGGTTACTCTTTACTAAGTGAGACCAAAATTGTTTAGAAATCTCGAATTCCTCGTTGATTTCTTTTGCTTTTTCTACGTCTACTGAACCATCTTTTTGTTCAACTGTATAGTTCAACTCACATAATGCGGCATGTCCAGTTCCGGCATTATTTCGTTCGTTTGAACTTTCAATTGCGGGTTTTTCTAGTCTTTCAAATAATTTAATATTCCAATCTGGTGCTAAGTCTTTAATAAATGAACCAAATGTCGTACTTAACACTCCGGCGCCGATTAAAATGACGTCTTTAGATTCTGAATTACTCATTATTTACCACCTTTCTATTTTTACTAAGATAGCTATAGCTAATTGATAAATAATAATGACCTTGACGTCTTTATTATAGAAATTCACTATAAGCGTACTATACGTACAATACCCCTTCATAAATATGATAAATCAACGTCATACAATTGTAAAATAGAGATTAATTTCACGCCTAAAATAATTTTCGGCTTACTATAATGTAGTTAGCTTTCCTCTGATTTGATAATAATATTGTCTATTAAACGTGCTTGCGTAAATTTAACCGCTAACGAAATAAATATACTGCCTGAAATATGCGACTGTTCTACAAGTTCTGGATAACTATAAATTGCGACAGTTTCAATATCAGCACTTGTGTGCGCTTTAATATAAGCAGTCGTTTCTGCAATAATCTTATCGCTATTACGTTCGCCATCTTCATATAGTGAGTGCGCTAACTTTAAACTTTGATAAAGATGTGGCGCTTCCGTTCTTTCTTGTTCAGTAAGATAAACATTACGTGAACTTTTAGCTAAACCGTCCGCTTCTCGTATTATATCTATAGGAACGATTTGTACTTGTTGATTAAAGTCATCGACCATTTTTTCTACAATTGCTAATTGTTGAGCATCCTTTTTACCAAAGTACGCACGCTGTGGACGTACAATATTAAATAATTTATTCACAACTGTGACAACGCCATCAAAGTGTCCAGGTCGTTGTTTACCTTCAAGTACAGTCGCCAACTCTCCAGCTTTAACTTCGATTGTTGGTCTTTCCGGATACATTTCTTGTTCACTCGGATAAAATACATAATCGACCCCAACACTTTGAGCTTTTTCAAAATCACTATCGATATCTCTTGGATAGTTGTCTAAATCTTCATTTGGACCAAATTGAAGAGGATTAACAAAGATACTCACTACAGTAATGTCATTTTCGGATGCAGATTGCTTCATCATCTCTAAATGTCCTTCATGTAGTGACCCCATCGTTGGAACAAACCCTATTGATTTACCTTGTTGATGATAACGTTGTGATATTAAAATCATAGTTCGAATGGTAGTAATTAATTCAGTCATTATGATTCCTCACCTAACACTTGTTTTTTATAAGTATGCGCTTCATCTGGAAATGCATTAGCTTTAACTTCTTTATTATATTGAGCAAGTGCATCCACGCCCGATGAAAAATCTCCAAAGCGTTTTACAAATTTAGGCTGATGATCGACACCGTAATTCACAACGTCATGGTAAACTAATACTTGTCCGTCTGTGCCTTTACCTGCACCTATACCGATAACTGGAATCGTTAATTTATGAGCAATTTCCTCTGCTAAATCACTAGGAACAGCCTCTAATACCACCATCACTGCACCTGCTTCTTCAACAGTAATGGCATCGTTAATTAATTGTTGTGCTGCTTCTTTTGTCGAAGCTTGCATTTTGTAGCCCGTGATACCAACTGTTTGTGGCGTTAGGCCTAAATGAGATACGACAGGAATTCCGATATTCGTACAATTTCTAATATGTTCAGTGAGATAGGAGCCTTCCATCTTAATCGCATTTGCTTCTGTCTCTTGATATAACTTAACTGCATATTCAAGATCTTTAGAACTACTAATACCAACTGCACCAAATGGTACATCGACGACTGTAAATGTGTCAGGCGCCCCTCTTTTCACCGCTTTCGCATGATGAATCATATCACTCATCGTTACTTGAACTGTACTCTCATAACCTAGTACCGTCATACCAAGTGAATCTCCGACTAATATAATGTCAATTCCAGCTTCTTGAGCTTGTTTTGCACTCGGATAATCATATGCTGTTAACATTGAAATCTTTTCTTGTTCTTCTTTCATCGTGATGAATTGTTTTATTGTTTTCAATTAAAATCCCACCCATAATTTGTTATATTTTTAATAATATCCATATATTAACAAACTATACATAAAAAGGAATGACAATATGACTCAAATTGCAATTATTGGTCCTGGTGCAGTAGGTAGTACGATTGCTAAAGATTTACAAGAGAAATATAACAACGTCCACTTACTCGGTCGTTCGAATAAACAACTGAACTATCACTCATATGAAACGCCTGATCAAACTTCGACATTACAAGTAACTGCAATCAATGATTTCTCAAAAGTTGTTGATATATTAATCATAGCCGTAAAAATCCCTCAACTTCAGAACGTCTTATCACAAATAAATCATTTAATTGGTTCCCATACTACTATTATTCTCGCTCAAAATGGCTATGGCCAACTAGGTCATATTAAACACCCAAATGTCTATCAAGCTGTCGTATATATAAGTGGTCAGAAACAAGAGAATCACATCACACATTTTCAAGATCATACTCTGATTATGGACAATAATTCACGTACTCAACAGTTATTTGAGATTGCTCAGAATACTAAATTATCTATTGAATTGACCGATCAAATAGAAGAAAAAATTTGGTATAAATTACTCGTTAATTCAGGTATTAATACAATAACTGCTTTGACACAACAACCCGTCAAAGTGATGGAAAAGCCAAATATGAAACAGTTGTGCAATCAATTACTTAACGAAGGCATCTCTATTGCAAAAGCTGAAGGAATAGTGTTGGAACCTTCCACCGTCAGTGACATTATGGATATTTATGAGAGCTATCCTCCTGAAATGGGAACGAGCATGTATTACGATATGTTAGCACAACGACCAACTGAAATTGATGGTATCCAAGGATTCTTATATCAATGTGCACGAAAACATCAACTACACACACCGATACTTGATACTGTTTATACTTTACTGTTGGCCCAACAACCGGAAGAGTAGGATGATAGTCTCTATAGGGAAGTTGAAATACTTATTTGAAGATTGATTTATAGTTTTTGAAACCAACCACATCATTAATTAAAATGAATAAAATTTAATGCTACTATTTAGTAGAGGTGGTTAAAAATGTTTTTAGCAAAATTAGAATGTTATAACTGTAAAAAAGAAATCGACGACAATGAAGACATCATGATTGCCATAAATAATAAGGATTTAAAGGGAATAACAAACGTAAAACAATGGGCAAAGAATCAAAAAGTTTATTGTTCACAGTGTTCTAAAAAATAGTTTTTACCAAACTGATATGTATGTATTACAAAATTTAAAACGTGTAGCTTATAACTGTCGGCAATAAATTCCTCTTATCAGCAGTTTTTTGGGAATGGGACAGAAATCAAATCTTCTAATAGAGATTTCGTAATCCCATCCCAGCAAGGACGACTAGGAGTGGAAAAGCTTGATATAATCGCCTTTTCAATTCAGTCACCTACTGCCTAATTGACAAAGAGTCTGAGACATTTGTTTGGTCTCAGACTCTTTGTTTTACTTTATCCTATTATAGCTTACTCAATAACAGCATTTAAAGCGGCGTTAAATTGTGCTTTAGACACTTCGTTGACGTTTAATTTTTGGCTCTCTAAACGTTGGTCGAATGCTTCTTTACTTTCAAAGATATACGTTAAAGTTTCGTTTAAGTTAGGTAATTCATTCACTTTAGAGAATAAATTGGTCGGTGACGTAACGTTACGATTATGAGCTATTTCCTTATAACCAAGGATAAGCATGTCGTTGTCGAATGCTTTTTGTACGGCACCTACAATTTCTTTGCCTTCATTAATATCTAAAAAGACGTCACATGTCTTATATAGTTTCTGTATTTTATCATTTGTAATCGTTGGATACAGTTTGACATTAGGGTGTTGCTCTAAGTTCATCAACTTAGAAGACATCTCTGTAACTGCAGCTATGTGGAATGTAATATTCGGTGATGTCATAACAATTGTTTCAATATGTTCAATTTGATCCGAATTTGTCATGATTAATGCATTTTCCGAATGTTGGTTTTTCTTGTCATATTTAAACAGATAACCTGATGGGCGTATAAATTTCTTCTCTGAATCTTGTGTATAGTTCATCAACGTTTGATATTCTAAACGGCTTGGCACATTCACTTTAAACTTGCGTCTCATCTCGTTATTAAAAATCATTTTCATATTGCCAGGAATGACACCGTTACTTTGTTCTTGCCAAAACAGAACGTCTTCACCTTTTGTTTCGAGGTTGTATAACACGCCAAATGAAGTCGCAAGTGAATTAATAATAAATCCATCCATTTCGATATTTAATTGCTCAATATAAAACAAAATAAAAGCAACTTCAGAATCAAAGAAATATGTTTGACCTTCCCAATCTAGTACAACATCACGTGTGACGTAATTTTCATAGATAATTTCTTTGCCGTTTCTATCCATATATTTTTTCAAAATAGCTTTACCTTTTTTATCATATACCGTTTGCGCATATTTAATACCTGTTTTTGTATAATGGTCAACAAAACGCACAACTTTGTCTTTATCGTACCATTCAACACGCTGAACAATTCTCGGTTTATCATTAGGGCGATAGCAAATTTTCCCACGTTTTTCGCCTAACTCTTTAATCCACGCTTCATCGTTATTCCCTTCAATTTCCCAAAATCTAGGTACTTCGATTTCGTTAAAAAATCTTGGTTTATCTTGAGGTGAAACGAGATTATGTGCGAAGAATCGATACGGGGACATTACCTCATCAGGTAGAAAGCCGTCATCATGTAGCACAATCGTCGGATTGTTGTGCCCTGCAAGTTGTAATGATTTATATAGCAGTTCAGTTTTAGCATCAAAATAATCAAATAAATTAATCATGGAGCACCTCTTTAATTAGATTTTTCCATTTTTTCACGATTTTAGTAGTTTTAAATGGCTCAGCTATTTCATATGAAGTTTCATGCGACTGCTTTAAACCTTTATTGAAATAGTTAACCATATGTTTAGCTAAACAGTTTACAATGACCTCGTTACTGTCTTCATCTAAATCAATTGGAATTAAATAGCCATTTCCTTTATGACGAATAAATGTTGGATTTCCATAATTTACATCAAATCCAATCATACTCAATCCTGAACCGACCGCTTCCATCAACGTTAAACCAAAGCCTTCACTCGTCGATGCAGAAACAAATAGTTCATAATTTACATAAACATCGTCTAAATTGACGTGACCTAACAATTTAATGTAATCATTGGCGTCATTTTCTTCAATGATACGCGCAATATTACCTTTTTCTCCACCTTCACCATAAATATCAAAGGTAAGTTCCGGAACTTGTTTTTTCGCTTTTATAGCTGCACGCACGAGCCAATCAATATGCTTCTCATTTGCTAAGCGTGAAGCTGTAATCATCGCATAAGGATTACGACGTTTTTTAGATTTTTTCAATTGATCTAAACTGCCAACTGGTATCGTTCGAATGCGAGGAATATAACCGACGTATTGTTCGAACTGTTTACTTAAAATATCGTTTTGTAAATCTGTCGCCGTTATGAAGAAATCAATCTCATGCGCATTTGAAAACTGATATTCATAATAATTATTCCATAGAATATGTTGTTTATTTTGGATGCTCTTACTGAAATGTTCGGCATGTACAACGACACCAATTTTGCTTTGACCTTTATTCTGCAACACTGACTGACCAATCTTAGAAGCTCTATCTAAAATTAAAATATCTTGGTTCGTCAGCTCTAGTTTTTGAATAAAATAACCTACAAATGCTTCTTTACTGTAGAGTTTCGCATCTTTAAAAGCATAAACGCTCGAATCACCATCGATGTATTCATTATAAACAATCGATCCATCTTCGTTATAGAATTGGCGCATGTAAAGTTTCGCTTTATTATCATGCGGAGCGTAATATTCTGAAAAGATCCTCACATAACTGTAAAAATCCTTTCTAATGAGCATGCCATTAACAACAAATTCCGCACGATCTACAATATCTTTCTCCTGATCCTTTAAATAACACGTCACAAACGTCTGTGCATTATTTAAAAATAAACGCTTTATCTTTCCTTTTTGTTCAGTTTTGGTCACTTTATTTCCTAAACTTGCGATGACATCTTCAACCGTATATGTTGTCGGAGCTATCTTCATATCAGAAAAATATTGATACAACCAAATGACTTCATCATCTTTAAATCCAAGATTTTGCGTTAACGTTTGTATATTTTCAGATTGAATAAAGTCTAAAAATATGAATTTCATGTCATGTTTCGTATTCCTCAACAACTTAGCACGGTATGCTTGAGCATATTCAACACCACTACTGGCCCAACCTATACCAAAGTTTATATTATAAATTGTCATCTCAGTACACCTCATAATTATGGGAAATGTATTACTAAATCACCATCATCATAAGTAATAATACTTTGACATAGGTTTTTAACTACATTTCCTTTTATTTTACTTCCCATATATTCAAAAGATTCTAATGCTACTTTATGGTATTCGAAAATCGCATTACGTTGACCATTCTGCCTATTATTCACACTACCCTTTAACTGTTGTAAATTATCAACTTGGTTAATCCAACCACTATCAATCGCTTTTAAGATTGATTTTTGAGTAAATCTTAGATGAAAATAATCATCTTTAAGCTGAGCTTTATTTTCCGATAGCTGTTTGTTAAATTGTTCCATCAAAAATTCTAGAACTTCTGATTTATTTGTAATGTTAATAGTAGAAAGATCACCATCAAATTTAAAACTTATATTTTTATAAATATAGTCTAACAATAATGATTCTGTAATTTGATTGTGTTTTAAAATGAAATCTTCTTTGAATACGTCACGCGCTAATGATTGTAAATTAAAATCATCAACATTTTTCAAAGATAAAACTTTATCTCTTTCTTTATAAACTAAATCTCTTTGAATACTTATGCTTTTTTCATGTTCATTAGCTATTTCTCGCATTGCAACACCTTGTTCTTCTGACACACGTTGTGCTCTCGTCACAACTTTATGAACTCGACGTTGAAACACACGGCTATGTTCTAACTTGGAATTATCCATAGACTGTAACTGTTTATTTTTATTCAGCGCGGTCTCGCCCCATCTTTGCACTAAGAAATCATCTAGTGATATAAAAACTTGCGAAGTTCCTGGGTCACCTTGTCTTCCCGCACGACCTCTTAATTGATTATCTACACGACTATTTTCCATATGTTCACTAATAATAACGGCTAGTCCACCAAGTTCATGCACTTTACGATCTAATTTAATATCGGTACCACGCCCTGCCATACTTGTCGCAACAGTTACAGCAGCTAGTTGTCCTGCTTCAGCAATCATTTGTGCTTCTTTCGCTACGTTTTGTGCGATAAGTAAATTATTCGGAATATCCATTTGGAATAACTGAGTAGAAAAATATTTAGCCACTTCAGCTGTACGCGTTATTAGTAACACGGGGCGTTGTGCTTCATGTAACCTTTTCACTTCTTCGATAATGGCTTTATTTTTAATATTAATATTTAAGAATACGCGATCTTTATAATCTATGCGTTGTATAGGCTTGTCGGTAGGTATTTGGATAACAACTTTAGCGTATAAATCGAAAAATTCTGCTTCGCCCGACTTACCTGTACCAGTCATCCCTGAAAATTCATCAAATTGTTTAAAAAGATTTTGGAATGTAATTGTAGCCATAACACTCAAATCTCTAGATATTTCAACATCTTCTTTCGCTTCTATCGCTTGATGTAATCCGGATTGCAATTTTGTACCTGGCAACATACGACCTGTAATACGATCTATTAATACAACTTCACCATTATTTATAAAATAATCGTAATTCGATTCAAATAGGTGACGTGCACGTAACGCTAAATTAATATTTCGAACTAGATCAAAGTATTTTTCACCATATATATTTTCAACATTGAAATAATCATTCGCTGCTTGGATACCTTTTTCAGTTAGCCATATTTCTTTTTTAGACTTTTTCATTTCAAAGTGTTCATCTTCTACTAATGTGTCAACAAAACCTTTTGTAATATTAAATAAGTTCGATTGCACACGTGGTGCACCTGAAATAACTAAAGGTGTCTGCGCAGCATCTAAAATTATAGAATCCACCTCATCAATAATCCCAAAGTTCAAATCTGGTAAAAATTTGTCATCTATATGATCGGCTAAGTGGTCGATTAAATAATCAAACCCTAAACGACCATTTGTCGTATAAATAATGTCATGATTGAAGATGGCTTTCTTCTCGCCTTTTTTATATTCATAATCAGGGATATCAACAAAACCTAACGCACTCGTTAAACCAAGCCATTCGTATAAAGGTTTCATTTCCAGAAAGTCACGTTTGGCTAAATAATCATTGGTTGTGATTAAAAATGCACCGCGTCCAGTCAATGCATTTAAATACAGTGGCATGGTTGCTGTTAATGTTTTACCTTCACCTGTCTGCATTTCTGCGATATTACCTTCATGTAAAGCGATGGATCCTAATACTTGTACTTCTTTCGGGTACATGCCTAACACACGTCTGCTCGCTTCACGTGCAACTGCATACGCCTCGGGTAATAGTTGGTTCAAGGTTACTTTTCCATCCTTGAGTCTTTGTTTAAAGTCACTTGTTTTTTGTTGAAGTGCTTCGTCAGTGAATGACTCAAATTTCGTGCTATATTCATTGATTTTACGTAAAGTCTTTTCTAAACGGCTTAATCTCATTGAATTAATTATTGAATCTATTTTTTGTTTCATTGGTACCTCCGTTTTTTACAGTACGTATATCAAGATATTCCAAATAACGCGTTTTATTTAATACAGGTTGCATGACCTCCATACCATGTGGTCGATGTGTTTCCGTATCAAAGTATACATATGGTTTTGTGATTGGATGGGATTGATTATTTTCACCTATGACTTCAGATAATTTTTTGGCAAACGAAGTATTTTGATGGAATGTTATAAAAGGTTGACCCTCTATTATATGACTCATGGCTTTAGAAAATTCATTTGATAAAGGGCCATAACCAATTAAATTCAACTCGCAATCAGAATAATTCTGAGTGAGATGCTGCTTTATCATAGACATTCCGTCCGTTAACTTTCCGTTATACCAACCTTTAATAAGTAACACGTTTTCAAACTTACGTATAGCTTCTGAAGATACAGTCGTTTGTTGTTGCGTAGTAGGTTCCACAAAGATTATATTTAACATTTGATGTGCTTCATTTTTGTTTAATAACTCACCTATTTGTACAGTATTTATCTGTTCATTCACTTCACAGATTGTAAGCTTTTTAAATTTGAGTGATTGTGACGCAGCATTGATCATTTGTAATTTATACGTATGTGCATCTTTAGGATAATAAATCTCTATATCAAGGTCGTTAATAATTTTTGTATCGATGACAGACCCATTTTTCTTATAAAAAATCAATTTAAAATAAATACTATTTTCAGGTATTACTGTGTAATCAAAGTTAAAATGATACGTGCAACCCTTTTTTAATATGGGTAAAGATGGGATTGCTTTATCTTTACTAAAAATAGTAAACATCGTCCACTCTTGCATAATGATACCTGAAGGCATCAAATGATTTTCAAAAAGCGTATAATCATCCTTAAATTTGAACGTAGTACCATACATAAATGTAGTAGTATCGACTTGGTTCCATGTTACTTCAATATTATTACTCACTTTCATTTTTAACTCTCCCAAATTCTGTTTCCAATATGATTCGGTAAAAATTCAAAAACCAATTTACGATTGTAGGTGAATCATCATTGTGTCGACCAGGAATACCTCTACTCATTACCCTAGCCTGTTGTTGCGTCAAGTGAGGAAGTAAATCTGGAAAGGCTGTCGCATCGTAGTCATCGTGTTCCATATATGCGATACCAAATGTAATATTTGAGACATCGCTTTGTTTCAACACATTCCAAAATCTATTATTTAAATTTGAAATAGCACGCGCCGAATTATCCTGTTCATTAACCATTAAGACGTCTAGAGATGTTCCAAAATCCTCTGGTCTCAACAAGCGCATATTATCTGCGATTGTACCAACGTTTATGAGTGGCTTACCTATAATAACACCGCTCGGATTCATCTGTGCGCCATAATACAATGCACCAAACGATCCCATCGATAAACCAGATAAGATAAGCTCATCATCCTTAAAGTTTAAATAGTTCAATTTATCTGTAATTACATCTTGTATTGCTTGTTCATATGATTCCGAACCTAAATAAAACGCACCACCTTCAATACGTGGGTCACTAATTAATAAAAATGGTGCATCAAAACCTTTCATTAAGAAATACGCCTCGAAGCCTTCTAATGAACGGTACCCACTAAAATAAACATTTAGCGGTGGTTTCATATCTCCTGGGTTGAAATAATAAAAGAACTCTTCTCTTGAATTATCAGTATATCGTTGACCACCGAAGAGAAATTGACCCATATCTTTTCGTGACCAGCGCTTGTGTATTGCTCCGATAGAAACCTTACCGTTACCACGGGCTTTCAAGCTCACACTCGCATAAACATCGTAGGGTTTCCTAAGTATTTCAAAAGGTTGTTCGAGTTCGTCTTGTTTAAGTACGTATGTCTCTTCAAACGTATCGACCGTGCCACTTTTAATCAATCTAAAGGTGAATTCTATTTCAACATCGCCTTCTGTCTTAAATTCAGGCCAAATTTGTGTGCCTTTGTTTTTGTCACAAACGATACTGTTCTTCCATGAAATTACTGGTGATTTCATTTGACCGAAATCCCCATCCAACACGATATACTTATTTCCGTTAAAAGTAACATCTCCTGTAAACTGAGGATGAACAACACAATGCATTGGATATAATTTATCTCCATATTGTCCTGAATATGATACAGCTTGCAGTTTCTCGATCATTTCTTCTTGTGAATCATATATGAGCGGACGAATCATTTGGCTTCTAACGATATCTGATTGTTGAAATGCCTCACTCCAAAAGTTCTGATCAATATATGTGTTATAAGGTGTACTAATGATCTCAAATACTTCTATTAATTGTTGAGAAAATGGCGCTTGTACAAAGACGAAATCAAATTTACCACGTTCTTCAATTACATCTTCAATTGCTTCGATATAACCACTATCAAAATTAAATAGCGAAACATCAAAGTAATCCCAAATAACACCCTTCTCATTTTCAAAGTAAGTTTCTAAATCAGCACCACCTATTTGCAATGCTTTAAATTTACGTTTCATTTATTTCACCTTCAAACCACTGATTTAAGCGCTGAATAATATTTTTAGAGGCGAATGTGTCCACCAATTTAATCGAATATGCATAGGAATAATTCCAGTGTTTTAAATGACTTAAAAAGTAATCTAATCCTTGATTTATATCTTCTACGCTATTTAATACCAAACCATTGACTTCATGATTCACATAGTCCGTGGTACGCATATTGATTTGCGGTAATCCGGCACTAATACTACATATCTGTAAAAATAAATCAGGTTCATTATTTAAATCCACAATAATTCTTAAAGTTGAAATGGCCTCAATTAAATCACTTTCAAACGGCACATATTTCACTTGAATAATTTCTACATAATCTTCCTCTTCAGCAAGCAACAGTTCTGCACCATCTGGATCAACACCTAAACTATTATGCTGATCATTTATCGCCTGAACTTGTTCACTCAACCATGTGGGTAGTTTACTTTTTTCTTTTTCTGTCAGTAACACTAATCGCAACTGGTCTTCCTGTTGCATATAAGACACTATTTGAGAAAATGCTTGTTTCAAACGTGCTTCATCTAACCCATCTACCCAAAGCCCGATATACGTTTCATATAACTGACTACTAATATTTGGCAATACTTCTGTATCAAATGGCGTAATACGCATAATATGAGTATCTAAATGATGTTCATTTTTATAATTTTTCAAAGTTTCTTCATTATCTAACATATCGACTAACCAATATGAACTTTGTTCAATTGTCTTTAACTGTTCGTTAGTTAGTGGCAAATTCCTATTTTTAAAAATTGAAAAACAAAGTGCATAGGATTTAAATATTTGAGAAAGCATCTGATTATGTCTCGTATCTGCTGCGATAATAATATTGTCACTTTGCTTCATATGCATGGCCTCATACGATTCAACTTTCTCCGTTAGCAAGGTCTCCATACTTTCATAATGCTGCTGGTTGAACCGTTGTTTATATTTATCACTAACTGTGACCGAACCGTTTATAAGATGTAATGTTAAAATAGTGTCACCGTCACTTGTCATAAATTCTTGAGTCATCGCTGTGCCATTTTCATCAAAAAATAAAATAGTAGATAAAAAGCCACGATCATCAAAAATATAACGCTTTGTTCTCTGTTGTTGTTCGAAATCTTCAATCCAAATCATATAGCCATATGGGTTAAAATAAATATTTGAATATGTTGATTCACTTGTCACCGCTCTAATTAGATACGGTGAATAGATAAATTCAGTTCCATCAGGCCAATTTAATTCACTATAATCAATCGGTTGTGGAGTCTTATGTGTAAAACCTTGAATGTCATCAAACAACGACCAATAATTCGTTTCGTATAAATCATGCGTATGTAAAAATAACCTTAAATCAGGGTAATAATTTAATATTAATAATTTAAAGTCTTCCTTACTTTTTACATGCATATTCATTAAACTAATCGCATCATCAAACTCTTTAACTAACCGTCTACTATAAAATGGTGCAGTCTTATCTTCCCACCAGTTTCCATTATTATACCAAGCTGGAATAAAATACCTCATTGTTAACTCCTTACCAATACTTATTCAATATATCTTTATATTTATCGAAATATAGATATGTTCTAATTGTTTCAGTAATATTAATTCCTATATAAACTAAAATAATTAATTGGATTGCAAAATAAATCTGTTGCGCAAGTTGTGGAATAAGTAATGTGCTATATAAAGGTATACCAATAATCAAAGCAACCACTATAGACCCAAACCAACATAAATTTTTAGCTTTTCGATTTAAGAACTGTTCTGTTTCTTTACCAGGTTTCACCCCAATAAAATAATTACCATTTTTTAAAAATTCTTTTGATTTATTTTTAGTATTTAATAAAAATCGTGATAAAAAGTATCCAAGAATGATTTGTATCAAAATGTACAGCGTGATACCAATAGGATTACTAAAACTTAAAACCTTTAAATTTATATCTGCGTCAGGTATTACCGTATTTAATATCAAACCTACGATGTTACTTAATAAAACAAATACAGAAATACTAATCATAATCGTTATACTTCCTGCAGGATTAACCTTCCAAGCTAAATATTTTTTTATATCATCATTTGAAAAATTCATAATATCCCGATACTTCAGTCGATATTCGATTAATTCCATATAGAGGAGAATGAATAACGCCATTGCTATAACTACTATTATTAAGATGAGGACGATTGTACTCGTGTGCAAACTAGCTAACTTTTGATGGAATAATGATTTCACAATACTCATTAATACGATTGGCATAGGACCTGCAATGCCATATCTTACATTCTGATCAGCTAACCATACTAACAACATCGTTCCTGTTATTAATATTAGGAGTAAGATATACGTATTTTCCGTATCAATCTTGCCTTTACTTACATATTCATTAACTACAAAATATGCCTGTGCAATAGCCAAAATGATTGTCCATAATTTCTCTTTATAATGTCTTTCTGAGCGTGTTTGACGTGATGCCTTATCTACGTCTCTATATGCAAGTAAACTTCTAATAATCATGGCAGTTAACCATGGCCCTAATCCTAATGTGAAAATATTTAATGTATTTAAATCTCCACCTGTGTTTGCTACTGCTATTTTGTAGAAACTGTGTGAGTCATGTTGTGTAGTTTCTTGAGCAACTATTGAAATATTACTGCCAAGAATATAAATAATAAGTATCAAAGAAGTAAATAACATTCTTTTATACATTACTTTATATTCGATTTGCTTAAAAAACGTCTTCGTAAAATTATTATTCACAATATTCCTCTTTTTCTAATTATTATATCAAAGAGGCTAATAACATTGATCATTTGATTAATAAATTTAACTTTATAATCTTTAAATGAACGTTGCCTTAGCCTCTTTGTTAGTTATTAACTATTATATAATTTTATGCTTTATCTATGTTGATTTTTTTTATTTTTTTTAGATCTTCTTAATAAACCTAAACCTGCAAGCATAGTTAAAGCTGCTCCAATTAAACCATTTCTCTCATTTGAGTCTTTACCCGTATCTGGTAATTTTACTGATTTATTGTGTTCTTTATCTATATTTGTATTTCCAACAGTATTTTGTGCACTTTCTGATTGATGCATTGATGTGCTTGATGAATCAGATGACGAAGTACTTTGTGCTGTCGATGTACTTGCTGAATCACTAACTGAAGTACTCATTGATGTTGAAGTACTTGCTGAGTCAGATTCTGACGTACTTAGTGATGTTGAGGCACTTGCCGAGTCACTTTCTGATGTACTCATTGATGTTGATGTGCTTACTGAGTCGCTTTCTGATGCATTCACTGATGTTGACGTGCTCGCTGAATCAGATACTGACGTGCTTAGTGATGTTGATGCACTTGCTGAATCACTTTCCGATGCACTCATTGATGTTGATGTTCTTGCTGAATCAGATTCTGATGTGCTCATTGATGCTGATGCACTTGCTGAATCACTTTCTGAAGTACTTAGTGATGTTGAAGTGCTTGCTGAATCACTTTCGGATGCGCTCACTGATGTTGATGTGCTTGCTGAGTCACTCATTGATGTTGAAGCACTTGTTGAGTCAGATTCTGATGTACTTAATGACGTTGATGCACTTGCTGAATCACTTTCTGATGTGCTCACTGATGTTGACGTGCTCGCTGAATCAGATACTGACGTGCTTAGTGATATTGAAGCACTCGCTGAGTCAGATACTGATGTGCTTAATGACATTGACGCGCTTGCTGAATCACTTTCTGATGTGCTCATTGATGCTGATGCACTTGCTGAATCAGATTCTGACGTACTTAGTGATGTCGATGTACTTGCTGAATCACTTTCTGATGTGCTCATTGATGTTGACGTGCTCGCAGAGTCACTTTCTGACGCGCTCATTGATGTTGATGTACTTGTTGAGTCACTTGAAGACACACTCACTGATGTTGAAGTACTTGCTGAATCAGATTCTGACGTACTTAGTGATGTTGACGCACTTGCCGAGTCACTTTCGGATGTACTCATTGACGTTGAAGTACTTTCTGATTCACTATCTGAAGTACTTAATGACGTTGAATCACTTTCCGAATCAGATTCTGACGCACTCATTGATGCCGATGTACTTGCCTCTTCAGATACTGAAGTGCTTAACGATGTTGACATACTTGTTGAATCAGATGCTGACGCACTTTCGGATGTTGATGCGCTTGCTGAATCTGATTCTGATGTACTCATTGATGTTGACTCACTCGCTGAGTCGCTTTCTGATGTACTCATTGATGTTGACGTACTCGCTGAGTCGCTTTCTGATGCGCTCATTGATGTTGAAGTACTTGCTGAGTCACTTTCGGATGCACTCACTGATGTTGATGTGCTTGAGGAATCACTCACTGAAGTACTCATTGATGTTGAGGCACTTGTTGAATCTGATTCTGATGTGCTCATTGATGTTGATGTACTTGTTGAGTCACTTTCCGATGCACTCACTGATGTTGATGCGCTTGCTGATTCAGATACTGACGTACTTAGTGATGTTGACTCACTCGCTGAATCACTTTCCGATATACTCATTGACGTTGATGTGCTTGCTGAATCACTTTCTGAAGTACTTAATGACATTGACTCACTTGCCGAACCAGATTCTAACGCACTTAATGATGTTGATGCGCTTGCTGAATCACTTGAAGACACACTCATTGATGTTGATGTGCTTGCTGAATCTGATTCTGATGTACTTAGTGATGTTGACGCACTTGCCGAGTCACTTTCGGATGTACTCATTGACGTTGAAGTACTTTCTGATTCACTATCTGAAGTACTTAATGACGTTGAATCACTTTCCGAATCAGATTCTGACGCACTCATTGATGCCGATGTACTTGCCTCTTCAGATACTGAAGTGCTTAACGATGTTGACATACTTGTTGAATCAGATGCTGACGCACTTTCGGATGTTGATGCGCTTGCTGAATCAGATTCTGATGTACTCATTGATGTTGACGTACTCGCTGAGTCGCTTTCTGATGCGCTCATTGATGTTGAGGCACTCGCTGAATCAGATACTGACGTACTTAGTGATGTCGATGTACTTGCTGAATCACTTTCAGAAGTACTTAATGATGTTGACGTGCTTGCTGATTCACTATCTGACGCGCTCATTGATGTTGACGCACTAGCTGAGTCGCTTTCTGATGCGCTCATTGATGTTGATGTACTTGCTGAGTCGCTTTCGGACACACTCATTGATGTTGAAGCACTTGCTGAATCTGATTCTGACGTGCTTAGTGATGTTGATGCGCTTGCTGAATCAGATTCTGACGTGCTTAATGATGTCGATGTGCTTGCCGAATCACTTGCTGACGCACTCACTGATGTTGACTCACTCGCTGAGTCACTTCCTGACGCACTTAATGATGTCGATGTACTTGCCGAATCACTTTCCGATGCACTCACTGATGTTGAGGCACTCGCTGAATCAGATGACGAAGTACTTAGTGATGTTGACGCGCTCGCTGAATCGCTTTCCGATGCACTCACTGATGTTGAGGCACTTGTTGAATCTGAAACTGAAGTACTTAATGATGTTGAAGCACTTGTTGAATCACTTTCGGATGCACTCATTGATGTTGAAGTACTTGCTGAATCAGATACTGACGTACTTAGTGATGTTGACTCGCTCACTGAACCTGATGTACTTAATGATGTTGACGTGCTTGCTGATTCGCTTTCTGACGTACTCACTGATGTTGACTCACTTGCCGAATCACTTTCGGATGCGCTTAATGACGTTGATGTGCTTGTCGAATCAGATACTGAAGTACTTAGTGATGTTGACTCACTCACTGAATTACTTGCTGATGTGCTCATGGATGTTGATGCGCTCACTGAGTCACTTTCTGACTCACTCATTGATGTTGATGTACTTGCCGAATCACTTTCCGATGCACTTACTGACGTTGATTCGCTTGTTGAATCAGATACTGACGTGCTCATTGACGTTGAGGCACTTGTTGAATCGCTTTCTGACGCGCTCAATGATGTTGAAGTACTTGCTGAGTTACTCACTGAAGTACTTAGTGATGTCGATGTACTTGCTGAATCTGATTCTGAGGTACTCATTGATGTTGACGCGCTCGCTGAATCGCTTTCTGACGTACTTAATGATGTTGATGTACTTGCCGAATCAGATTCTGATGTGCTCATTGATGTTGACGCACTAGCTGAGTCGCTTTCTGATGCACTCACTGATGTTGAAGCACTTGTTGAGTCGCTTTTTGATCCACTTAATGACGTTGATGCGCTTGCTGAATCACTTTCTGATGTACTCACTGAAGTACTCATTGATGCTGATGTACTTGCTGATTCACTTTCTGATGTACTCATTGATGTTGACGCACTTGCTGATTCACTTTCTGACGTACTTAGTGATGTTGAAGTGCTTGCTGAATCAGATTCTGATGTACTCATTGACGTTGAAGTGCTTGCTGATTCACTTTCTGAAGTACTTAATGACGTTGAAGCACTTTCCGAATCAGATGCTGACGCACTCATTGATGCCGATGTACTTGCCTCTTCAGATACTGAAGTGCTTAATGATGTCGACTCACTCACTGAATCACTTTCTGAATCACTTTCTGATCCACTTAATGACGTTGAAGCACTTGATGAGTCAGATACCGACGTACTTAACGATGTCGATGCACTCGCTGAATCCGATTCTGACGCGCTCATTGATGTTGATACACTTGCTGAGTCGCTTTCCGATGTGCTCATTGATGTTGAAGTACTTGCCGAATCGCTTTCGGATGTGCTCACTGATGTTGAAGCACTTGCTGAATCAGATACCGAAGTACTTAGTGATGTTGAGGCACTCGCAGAATCACTTTCTGACGCGCTCACTGATGTTGATGTGCTTGCTGAGTCTGATTCTGACGCGCTCATTGATGTTGATACACTTGTTGAGTTACTTTCCGATGCACTTACTGACGTTGATGTGCTTGCTGAATCACTTTCTGACGTACTTAGTGAAGTCGAAGCACTCACTGAGTCTGATTCGGATGCACTCATTGATGTTGAAGTACTTGCTGAGTCACTTTCCGATGTGCTCACTGATGTTGATCCACTCGCTGAATCACTTTCTGATCCACTTACTGATGTTGACGCGCTCACTGAATCACTTTCGGATGTACTCACTGATGCAGAAGCACTTGTTGAGTCAGATTCTGATGTACTTAATGACGTTGATGCGCTTGCTGAATCACTTTCGGACGCGCTCATTGATGTTGAAGTACTTGCTGAGTCGCTTTCCGATGCACTCAATGACGTTGAAGCACTCGCTGAGTCACTTTCCGATACACTCATTGATGTTGACATGCTTGTTGAGTCGCTTTCCGATGCACTCAATGACGTTGATTCGCTCGCTGAGTCAGATTCTGATGTGCTTACTGATGTTGAAGTACTTGCTGATCCACTAACTGACGTGCTCATTGATGTTGATTCACTCGCTGAATCAGATACTGACGTACTTAGTGATGTCGATGCACTTTCTGAATCACTTTCCGATGCACTCAATGATGTTGAAGCACTTGCTGAGTCACTTTCTGATGCGCTCACTGATGTTGAGGCACTTGCTGAGTCGCTTTCCGATGCGCTCACTGATGTTGATGTGCTTGCTGAATCACTTTCTGATGTGCTTAATGACATTGACTCGCTCGCTGAATCACTTTCTGACGCGCTCATTGATGTTGAGGCACTTGCCGAATCACTTTCAGATGTACTTAATGACGCTGATTCACTCGCTGAATCAGATACTGAAGCACTTAGTGATGTCGATGCACTCGCTGAGTCACTTTCAGATGTACTTAATGATGTCGACCCACTTGCTGAATCAGATACTGACGTACTTAATGACATTGAAGCACTTGTTGAGTCAGATACTGATGTGCTTAACGATGTTGACGCGCTTGTTGAATCACTTTCTGATCCACTTACTGATGTTGACGTGCTTGCTGAATCACTTTCTGAAGTACTCATTGATGTTGATGTACTTGCCGAATCGCTTTCGGATGCACTTAATGATGTTGATGCGCTCGCTGAATCACTTTCTGACGCACTCACTGATGTTGAGGCACTCGCTGAATCACTTTCTGATGTACTTAATGACGTTGATGCACTCACTGAATCGCTTTCTGATGCGCTCACTGACGTTGAAGTACTCGCTGAATCACTTTCTGATGTACTCACTGATGTTGAAGTACTCGCTGAATCACTTTCTGATGTACTCACTGATGTTGATGTACTTGCCGAATCGCTTTCGGATGCACTTAATGATGTTGATGCGCTCGCTGAATCACTTTCTGATGTACTCACTGATGTTGAAGCACTTGCTGAATCACTTTCTGATCCACTTACTGATGTTGAAGTACTTGTTGAATCTGATTCTGATGCGCTCATTGATGTTGAAGTACTCGCTGAATCGCTTTCTGATAAGCTCACTGATGTTGAAGCACTTGTTGATTCACTATCCGATGCACTTACTGACGTTGAAGCACTTGCTGAATCACTTTCCGATGCACTCGCTGAGTCACTTTCAGAAGTACTTAATGATGTTGATGCGCTCGCTGAATCACTTTCGGACGTACTCACTGATGTTGATGTACTTGCTGAGTCACTTTCAGAAGTACTTAATGACGTTGACGTGCTCGCTGAATCAGATACCGAAGTACTTAGTGATGTTGAAGTACTTGCTGAGTCGCTTTCTGACGCACTCATTGACGTTGACTCACTCGCTGAGTCACTTTCGGATGTGCTCATTGATGTTGATTCACTCGCTGAATCAGATACTGAAGTACTTAGTGATGTCGATGCACTTGCTGAGTCACTTTCAGAAGTACTTAATGATGTTGACGCGCTCGCTGAATCACTTTCGGATACGCTCATTGATGTTGAAGTGCTCGCTGAGTCACTTTCCGATGCGCTCACTGACGTTGACGCACTCACTGATTCACTTTCCGATGCACTCACTGATGTTGAAGCACTTGCTGAGTCACTTTCTGAAGTACTTAATGACGTTGACTCACTCGCTGAATCACTTTCTGATGCACTCATTGATGTTGAGGCACTCGCTGAGTCACTTTCTGACGTGCTCATTGATGTTGAGGCACTTGCTGAATCGCTTTCCGATGCGCTCATTGACGTTGACTCACTCGCTGAATCACTTTCTGATGTACTTAATGACGCTGATTCACTCGCTGAGTCACTTTCTGAGGCACTCATTGACGTTGAAGCACTCGCTGATTCACTTTCTGAGGCACTCACTGATGTTGATGTACTTGCCGAATCGCTTTCGGATGTGCTTAGTGATGTCGATGTACTTGATGAATCACTTTCGGATACACTCATTGATGTTGAGGCACTCGCTGAATCAGATTCTGAAGTACTCATTGACGTTGACTCGCTCGCTGAATCGCTTTCTGACGCACTCACTGATGTTGAGGCACTTGCCGAGTCACTTTCAGATGCGCTCATTGATGTTGATGTACTTGCTGAGTCACTTTCTGACGCACTCACTGATGTTGAAGTACTCGCTGATTCACTTTCAGATGCGCTTACTGACGTTGAAGTACTCGCTGATTCACTTTCAGATGTACTTAATGACGCTGATTCACTCGCTGAATCGCTTTCTGATGCACTCACTGACGTTGACGCGCTCGCTGAGTCACTTTCAGATGTGCTCACTGATGTTGAAGCACTTGCTGAGTCACTTTCGGATGCGCTCACTGATGTTGAAGCACTTGCTGAGTCACTTTCGGATGCGCTTAAAGAATTCGAATTTGATTCTGACGTGCTCAGTGATTCTGATCTTTCTGAATCGCTAAGTGAGACAGATGTGCTCGCTGATGTACTTATTGAATTTGATGCACTCGTTGAGGCACTTAGTGAATTTGACGCACTCGTTGATTCACTCGCTGACGCACTTAACGAATTTGACGCGCTCGTTGATTCGCTCGCTGACGCACTTAACGAATTTGACGCACTCGTTGATTCACTCGCTGATGCGCTTAATGAATTTGACGCACTCGTTGATTCACTCGCTGACGCACTTAACGAATTTGATGCACTCGTTGATTCGCTCGCTGATGTACTTAATGAATTTGACGCGCTTGTCGATTCACTCGTTGATGCACTTTGTGAATTTGACGTACTTGTTGATGTGCTCGCTGATGCGCTTAATGAATTTGACGTACTTGTTGATGTGCTCGCTGATGCACTCAACGAATTTGACGTGCTTGTTGATGTGCTCGCTGATGCACTCAATGAATTTGACGTGCTTGTTGATGCACTTAACGAACTAGATCTACTAGTTGATGTGCTTGCAGACGTGCTTAATGAATTCGATGCACTTGTAGAAGTACTTGCTGATTGTGAACTAATAGGATCAGTTCCTATAATTGATCCACTAAAGTAGTTAACATCCGTCGACGTTCTAGATGAATAAGGATTAAATGTCCAACTATAGTCAGAACCAGAACCAGTTATTGGTACTGTCCATGTTGTTACTAGTCTTGCACCTTGTTTCGCATAATAACCATTCATCGCATAGTCATTTGACCAAGAATAGCCACCGCCAGTTGGAGAAATTGGTAAATTAGCTTCTGGTACAGCTGATACTTTATTTCCATATTTATCTTCGATGTAGCTATTAGATGTCGTTGGTGTACCATATCCACTACCTAAAGTAAACATTGGCGAGTTGCTTGTTGTTGAGTTTTTAATAGAATAACTACTTGAGACAGAAGATGGAGCTACTTCAACAGTAGAAGTATTTGGATTATCATAAGTTACAGTGTATTTAAATGTTAAATTTTGACCGTCGCTTGTCACATCTAATTTGTAGTAAATCGGAATATTGTATGCTTTATCAACGCCGGCACCTGTATAAGTGGTTGTTTGTGGAGTTGTTGCAGCTGCAGCTAATGTATTCATTGTTGCAAAAGTGCTAAAACTTCTTAACATTGTCGGTGCTGTACTTGTTGATTCACTAGATGTAGATAAACTGATTGAATTTGAACCTAAATCAGCTTCTGAGGTAGTACTTGTACTATCGTTTGCAGAAGATTCACTTGAACTTTCGGATTTATCCACTGTTGAGGCATCGCTATTACTTTCGGATTTGTCTGTTGTTGATGCGTCACTATTGCTTTCGGATTTATCCGCTGTTGAGGCATCGCTATCACTTTCTGATTTATCTGTTGTTGATGCATCACTATTACTTTCTGATTTATCCGTTGTTGAAGCATCGCTATTACTTTCTGATTTATCCGTTGTTGAAGCATCGCTATTACTTTCTGATTTATCCGTTGTTGAAGCATCGCTATTACTTTCTGATTTGTCTGTTGATGTTTCACTAGAACTTTCAGATTTCTCTGAAGTTGAATTGTCACTATTACTTTCTGATTTATCTGTTGTTGAGGCATCGCTATTGCTTTCAGACTTGTCTGTTGTTGAAGCGTCACTATCGCTCTCGGATTTATCTGTTGTTGAGGCGTCGCTGTTGCTTTCGGATTTATCTGTTGATGTTTCACTAGAACTTTCAGATTTCTCTGAAGTTGAATTGTCACTATTACTTTCTGAACTCTCTGAAGTTGAAGTTGCACTTTCAGATTGTTCTACAGTTGTTGAATTTTGGTTACCTAATGTTTCACTTTGACTTGAAAGTTCAGATGTAACTGGTAATTCTGAGGCAGCAAATGCTTGTTGATCATGCAACATGTTTACAGTAAAAGCACCACCAATAACCGCGGTGGTCTTAATCGCATGCCCTTTCAATTTATCTTTATTTGTAGTTTCAGTTTTTTCTTGAATTTCTTCAGTGTCTTTACTTAAAAATGGTAAACCCATAACCCCTAATAGCTTAATTTCTTTAATACCTGCTTTAACCCATGTTTTCCCAGATTTATATAATTTAACACGAGCAGTTTCTTGATTTAAGCTTTGTTGCAAATCTCTTTTTTTCTTTGACATTCCCTTTCTCTTTCCTCTCCATAATTTTTATAAAACAACTCTATCTATCGTCTAAATTTTCATATATAGGGTTTTTTTACATTAGTGTTTTATTATATTATGCACTATTCCATTGAGCATTACAACTAAATTTATTTTTGTAATAGGAATGTATTGTTTAATTTCTATTATCAAATTGAGTCTATTTAAATATCTTTATATTGAAAATAACGTCTATTTTAAAATACGAAAATTATTAATTATTTAAGTTGATGTAAATCAAACAATAAATGCTCTTTAACATTATTTTTTTCTATTTACTACAATGCAATATTTTATTATTTGATTTCATTTACTATAAAACACAAATTAACAAACACAATATATTAAGAAAGAAAATTAAAATGCCCATGATTAGAATAGTGTCAGAAGAGGAATATTAATAACGGTTAAAGTTAAACAATGTTCTACATAGTTGAATTAAAATTCAAATATGATATAATATTTATACCGAATATACTAATTGTATTTCACGCAATAGTTAAACAACTAGAAAAACTAAAGTTCAAAGTAATAAAACGCATAAATAAACATTAAATGATTTTAAAAGCACGTATTTAAGAGGAGGTATTTTTTATGAATATTAGAGGTCATCATCACATTTCCATTTACACTAAAGATGCTCAACGCAATAAAGCATTTTATACAGAAATTTTAGGTTTACGTTTAGTAGAAAAAACTGTTAACCAAGATAATACTTCTATGTATCATTTATTCTTTGGTGACGAAACAGGTTCGCCAGGTACATTATTGACTTATTTTGAAATACCGAATGTCGGTCAACCTAAAAGAGGGACTGATTCAATTTATAGATTTTCATTACTCATTCCAGATAACGAATCATTAGAATATTTTAAAAAACGTTTAACTCAACATGACGTTGAGTGGAATGAACTCACGTACTTAAATCAACCAGCGATTTCATTTGAAGATGTTGATGGCGTTGAAGTGATATTACTCGTTAATGATAATTATGAAATGCCACATGAATGGCAAGGTAATAGCTACAGTGATATACCAGAACAATATCAAATACTAGGCATGGAACCTGTTGAACTAAGACTCCGAGACGCTCAAGCAACAATAGATTTTCTTAAAAATGTATTAGAATATGAAGAACGTCAAGATTTCAATGAAACTGTAATGACGTTAGATAAAAAAGGACTTTACACTGACTTTGTTGTGAAAGAGGAACAAGGAGATCGTGCACGTCAAGCACAAGGATATATCCATCATATTGCTGTGAAGACGCCAACAGATGATGATTTAAAAGAAATATTTGAACGTATTGATGCTGAACCACGTAATAATTCAGGCATTATTGACCGTTATTTCTTCAGATCTCTTTATTATCGTCAAAATGGCATCTTGTATGAGTTTGCTACAGAAGAACCTGGTTTCACTGTAGACACGCCTAAAGAAGAATTAGGTAATAAATTAAATTTACCGGAATTTTTAGAACCAAAACGCGAGGAAATTGAAAGTAAGTTGAAAGAACTGTAAAAGGAGCGATGTGCTGTGGCGCAATTAGATATAAATGCAAATAAACCTTTAGAATTCGGTTTATATTCATTAGGAGATCATTTATTAAATCCTGAAAATGGTGAAAAAGTAAGCTATCAACAACGTATTCAAGAACTTATTGAGGCTAGTCAATTAGCAGAACAAGCTGGTATTGATGTTTTTGCGGTTGGGGAAAGTCATCAGGAACACTTTACTACTCAAGCTCATACGGTATTACTCGGTGCAATCGCGCAAGCGACAAAAAATATCAAAATTTCAAGTTCTTCTACGATTTTAAGTGCATCGGATCCTGTAAGAGTGTTTGAAGATTTTGCTACGTTGGATTTAATTTCACAAGGACGTGCAGAGGTTGTTGCAGGGCGCGGATCACGTACTGGGTTATTTGATTTATTTGGATTAGACATCAATGATTATGAAGCATTATTCGAAGAAAAATTGGAATTACTATTAGAACTCAACAAACATGACAAAATTACATGGTCAGGTGAATTCCGCCCACCGCTTAAAAATATGAAGATCTTCCCTCGCCCAGTAGATAATACGTTACCAATATGGCGTGCTGTAGGTGGAGGCCCTGGTAGTGCAATCAAAGCAGGTCAACAAGGCGTGCCAATGATGATTACTACATTAGGTGGTCCAGCGACGGTGTTCAAAGACTCTATCGATGTTTATCGTCAAACAGCTAAAGAACATGGCTTTGATACCTCACCTTCAAGTTTACCTGTTTCAACAGCTAGTTTATTCTATACTGCGAAAACAACTCAAGAAGCACTTAAAAATTATTATCCTCATTTAAATGTCGGAATGTCATTTATTAGAGGTGCCGGCTATCCAAAACAACAATTTGATCAATCGCCAGATCATAGAGAAGCATTAATGGTTGGTAGTACACAGCAAATCGTTGAAAAGATTTTATATCAACATGAATTATACAACCACCAAAGATTTATGGCTCAAATCGACTTTGGTGGCGTACCATTTGACCAAATCATGAAAAATATCGAACTCATCGGTAATGATATTATCCCTCAAGTAAACAAACACCTCAAAAATAAATAATTTTAATATTAACTTAAAAAAAGAGTCTGAGACAACACGTGTTGTCTCAGACTCTTTTTCAACTGGGCAGTAGATGACTAAATTGAAACTGAGCTTATATCAAGCTTTTTCAATCCTAGTCATTCTAGCCGGGGTGGGACTACGAAATCATTGTTAGAAAATCGATTTCTGTCCCACTCCTTTTTCAATTTAGATAACTATTTCAAGCTTTTTAACAACGTATGATATAACGCTTCAGCTTCACCCTCTTGTTGTATACCGTATACATTCATACGCCCATCTTTAAATAAGGTCATTTCATAGTCTTTATAAGTCATCACTTTAGCAAATGGATTACTTTTCAACACACGTGTAGGGAGATACGCTACATGGTCGAAAGTATTACTATTAAATCTAAATAAGAAGACGTCACCACAACGTCCTTCAATTTTATTTTCTGTACGTTGGTTTAATAATTCGTAATTACCTTTAGCGCATACTGGACATTCAGAATCTTTCAATTGGTCGATATTTAAAGTACGATAATTAAATTCAAAGCAATCTAATGTGATTAATTTTCTAGAAAATCCATGTCCTGAGAGCCACCTTAATAGTTCTGATACTTGCATACTTGCAACTTGTTGAACTGCTGGTGGTAATACACCATTAATCGCACAACTTTCTCCTGTTTCAGGGATGGTTTGTAGCATGCATTTTAAACAAGGACCTTGATAATCTATCGCATAAACTGTACCTTTACTACCTACAGCAGCACCGTATATCCATGATAATTGTAATTTGTGGCATGCTTCGTTGATTAAATATCGTATTTTAAAATGATCCATGCCGTCCATCACTATATTTGGGTTTACATTCGCAATTATTTCTTCAATGTTAGTATTCATCAGCTCTTGATATAACGCCTCTACCTCAACCTCTGAATTAATTTGTGTTAAGTGTTGTTGCAAAGCAATCACTTTAGGTAACATGTCCTGTGCATCGTGTTCGTCATAAGTGGCTTGGCGATGCAAATTATCTATTTCTACGATATCCATATCAACTACCGTCAATTTACCGACGCCCATTCGAACTAACATCTCAGCACAATGACTGCCTAATGCGCCTGCACCCAATATCATGATATGTTGAGTTCCGAGTTGTTGTTGGCCTTGTTCACCAAAGCCATGAAATCGAGCTTGACGGTTATATCTCTGAATCATAAGAAACCTAAACCTTCTGTTGGACTAGATGCTTGAGCTGTATATTTAACAGGAATTCTTCCCGCTTCATAACTTAATCTACCAGCATTGATGCCAAGTTTCATTGCTTCAGCCATTTTCACAGGGTCTTTAGCACTAGATATAGCTGTGTTGAGTAAGATGCCATCTACACCGAGCTCCATAGCGTGACAAGCATCTTTAGGAGAGCCGATACCTGCATCAACAATTACAGGGACATTCACTTTTTCAACAATATAGCGAAGGTTGAGTGGGTTATTGATACCTCTTCCTGTACCAATTGGTGAAGCTAGTGGCATAACTGCATGCACGCCTAATTCTTCTAGTCGTTTTGCTAATACGACATCGTTAGAAATGTAAGGACATACTGTGTAACCTTTATCTAGTAATACTTTACAAGCTTCAACTGTTTCTAATGGGTCTGGCAATAGTGTTTCATCATCGCCGATTACTTCAACTTTAATCATGTCACATACGCCTGCATGATTTGCAATTTCAGCTATACGAATCGCTTCTTTAGCTGATTTCGCACCTGCCGTATTTGGAAAAGTGACAAAGTTTGATAAATCTACTTCTGCTAATGGGTTTGGTAAGTCTTTGTCATATAAATTCATTCGACGTACTGCGAAAGTCAATACTTCAGTTTCTGATGCTTTAATCGCTGAAGTTTGTATTTCCTGATTCTCAAATTTACCTGTTCCTAATAATAACCTAGAGTTTAATTCAAATTGTCCAATTTTTAACATTTTATCCGCCTCCTACAAATTCTAATAATTCTAATCGATCTTGTTCTCTAACGATTTGATTGGGGAATTGTTCTCTCTTAATCAATTGTTCATTGTGCTCGACAATCACACGTTGTTCATCTAATTCAAGGCTTTGGAGAATCTCTTGAATATTCATTGATTGATCGAAAGTAAATTGATCACCATTGATGATGCAATGCATTGCGTTGCCTCCTTTCTATCTGAAAGCTTTCTAATATTTGAGGTCTATGCTGATTAAGTATCCATTGACTCATCAGTTCACCGATAATCGGCGAAAGTAATATTCCATTACGGTAATGACCTGTAATGACAAATAAATCTCTTGAAACTTCATCCATAATAGGTTGTTCATTTGTGCAATAAGGTCTTACCCCTGACCATTGCTTTAAGATTTTACTTTCTTTTAATCCTGGGACATGTTTGGTAGCACGCTCTAATAACCAATTTCTTCCTTCCTCAGAAACACCAACTGAGTAATCATCAAAATAGCTCGTTGCTCCTATTAAATAACGGTCTTTTTGTTTAGGGACGATATAACAACCGCTTGTCGTAAACAATGTAGTATCGAGATTGAGGTGTGGTTGTTCGACTAACAATACTTCTCCTTTAACACCTGTCACGCATTTATCTTGGATGTATGACCCTAATAATTGGCCACTCCAGGCACCACCAGCTACGACAACTTGTTGACCGATTAACACATCGTCTTGTGTTAATACTTTGTATCCTCCACCTTCGACTGATTGAATTGATTCGACCTCCGTTTTAAAGATACGGTCGATATTTCGTCTTTTTAATGAATGAAATAATGCTTTCGTATAATAATTTGCATTAATTTGATGGTCGTCTGGAATGTACATTGCTGTCCGGTTAGCTAAATGGCTATTACCACCTGTTAATTGATGCATACGATCTTCATTTAATAGCTCAACATCAGGATTATGTTGATGTAAAAATTGATATTGTTGTTCAATTGTAACGTTATCATTAGACTCATCAGCTAATTTGATGAGACCACTTTCGATATATTGAATATCAATACCAACTTCAGAATTTAATTCGTCACTCAAAGTTTTAAACATCTTTTGTGAACGTGTGGCGAGTTTGAATAAGTCACTATCTTCCAGAAATTCATTCTGAGCACCTAACATGCCACCCGCCTTATAAGAAGCATGCATACCAGGAACATCACGATCAATCACTGCAATATGCAAACCCGCTTCACTTAGCTTTCTCGCAACGGACATGCCCATCACACCAGACCCAATAACGATGACATCATACATAATCTTGCCACACCTCCTTTAAAGCACTCAGTTCATCCTCATGCGCTTTATCAAAAATTGAAATGCCTGCAATTCCACTAAACCCTTGAGGTAAATGTTTGAGTGTCTTACTGTTTATCCCACCTAGCGCTATTATGGGAATATCGTATTTCAATACACTAGAAATTTCTTGATCCGTTCTAGGTGGTTGACCAGGTTTAGACCCTGTTTCAAAAATATGACTAAACAATACAAAGTCTAAGCCTAGCGATTGTGCCTCACCCACGGAAGTTTCATAATGTGTTGATGCACTTACTTGAACGTTTGGATTATCTTGTTTAAATTGTGCTATTCTCGCATCTTGCTCTTTAAAATGAATTGCCCATAGTTCACATCGTTCAAGCACATCGATGTCACTATGAATAATGATTTTGTTTATAGGAAAGTAATTAAGTTTTAACTGTTCAATCCATTCGACTAAAAGTTCAACTTCCATCGGGGTCCGAATCATTAGAAAGTCTATATCTTGCTCAATCCTTCGATAATGTTCAATATCATGCTCATTTAATACTTTATACGGTGTAATCGCAATAAACATTTCCTCACCTCTATACAAAAAAACGTTATCTTTCCCGTAGGAAAAATAACGTTTAATAAAAGTATTTCGCTGATAGTAACGCCACTTTCCTACGCCAGTATAAACTGGATCAGGTTCAAGGAATTCCTCAGTCGTTACTTCGGTCTCAGCCCTTCTTCAAAGGCACTTCCAGTGGTTTATATATAATTTATAGTTTTTCGTTGTAATTTAATATAATTGTCATTCACATTTAACTTCATAATATCTTTAATTAGACGAGAATTCAACTCTAAAAGTTCAACTTAACGTGAACGTTTTAAGAGCTCTGATGTAATTGATTGTGTTTGTTGATAAACGTTTTGATAAATATCGAAATAGTTCATATACTGTTCATGCATTTTTGGGTCAGGTTTAAAAGTTGTGTCATAAACAATAAATTGATTTAACACGGCTTCCAAACTTTCGTACCAGCCTAGACCATTTACTGCTATAATCGCTGCCCCCATGCTTGGTCCTTCTTCATATTTTAATTTACTCACTTTTGTATTAAATACGTCTGCTTGTAATTGTAACCAGAAATTACTTCTAGCACCGCCACCAATGTCAACAACATGATCAATAGACTTTCCTTGGGATCGTAAATATTGAATAGAATCAAATAATGAGTATGTTACACCTTCAATTACTGCACGCGCCAAATCATTGTTTGTATGCATCACACTTAAGCCAATGAAACTACCTCTTATTGATGAATCTCCATGGGGCGTACGTTCACCTGACAAGTACGGTGTAAATAGCAACCCTCTACTTCCTACAGTTGATTGGCTCGCCATTTTAACAATTTCTGGATAATCAAACTGCGTTAACACATTATTCTTCAACCAATTTAGACTGCCACCAGCTGCTAATGTGACTCCCATTACATAGTCCATATCGTCTAACACGTGGTTAAAGTAATGCATATTATGTCTATATTCTTTACTTTGTTGATCTTCACATGACAATACAACACCTGAAGTGCCGATGCTACAAAGCGTGTCATTCGGATGGATAATACCAGCTCCAAGTGCTCCGCAAGCATTATCTCCTCCACCTGCAAACACTGCTACATCTTCGTTCAATCCTAACTCCTCTGCAACAAGCTTATCTACCATTCCTACAAAGTCTTGTGACGCAACAAGTTCGGGACAAATATCGCCAATTCCAAACAGATCTGCAATATCTTTGCGCCACTTCTTCTCCTTTGGATCTAGTAACAATGTACTTGAAGCATCAGAATATTCCATATGAACGTTGCCTGTTAATTTAAAGCGTACATAATCTTTAGGTAACATGAATGTTTTGATCTTACGCCAGTTATCAGGTTCGTTATCTTTCACCCATAACAACTTCGTTAATGTAAAGCCTTCTAACACTGGATTAGACACCACGTAGTCTCCTATTGTTCGAATGATTTGTTCACATTGTGGTGTAGAACGCGTATCATTCCACAATATCGCTGGTCTTATAGGCTGATTATGTTCATCAATAATAACTAAACTGTGCATTTGCCCTGAAAAAGATAATCCTTTAACTACGGCGTGCTTCATTTCATTTTGAGTTAATAACTGTTTAATCGCAGAGATTGTTGCTTGATACCAATCATCTGGATGTTGCTCACTATAGCCAGGTTGTAATTGCATGACTTCTAAAGGCTCGCTCTTCGTTTGAAGTACGTGACCACCTTTATCGACTGCAATCACTTTCACAGAACTCGTACCAATATCAATACCTAAAACAACGTCTGTCATTTTTCCAACCGTTCCTTTTTGAATTTATTTTATTGCTTTGGGAAAATTGCTTAATTTAAATATTCATTATATTTATAACACGATAAAAAATAAAATCAAATATATCGAGATAGAATGCTTTAACTTTAAATTAAAAATGCAACGGGACACTAACATTTTTAAAATAACAGTTTGGAACAATAAATCACGACAACTACGGTTATAGCACTTAATAAAGTTGATAAAAATACGATTTCTGCAGCTAATTCTGGATTATTATCGTATTCTTGAGCAATCACCGAACTATTAACTGAGGTTGGCATAGCTGAAGCAATAAATAACGTTTGTGCAATAACACCATCAATGCCCATAATTTTTATGATAAAGAATGCGATGACCGGTCCAACAACGAGTCGTATGAATATAAAAATATATGCGCGTGACCATTTCAATTTCATTTTAATTTTAGAAATTTGGGCACCTAATAATATTAAAGCTATCGCGATCATTGCATCCGCTACATAATTCGCTGGGGTCCATATAAATTTAGGTATAGGGATATTGGCATAATTTAAAATTAATGCAAACAATAATGCGTAAAGTACAGGCATCTTCAAATAACCAAGCAGTGCTTTCAATTTACCTACTTGTATTTTCTGTATTGCGAAAATACCATAAGAAAAAGTGAAGATATTTTGTAAAGACAATACGATGACTTGAACTGACATTGCAATCGGGTCACCTTTAAACACGAGATCGTTTACAGGTACACCATAATTACCAGAATTAAAAAATAAAATACTATTTTTTAAAGTTGTCGCTTCACCTTCTTCAACATTTCCTAATTTAGTAATTAACCATCCAATTATATAAAGTACGAGGACATAAAGTACAAAAAACAAAGCAATATAAAGCAACATACTAAATTTAAAATCTGTCTTGTAAAACTTAACAAAGATATAGCCTGGTACAAAGACATAAATATTGAGTTTAGCTAACGTATTTAAATTGAGTTGGAATTTCTTGTGTAAGATGTACCCCAAGCCAATCATAATGAATATCGGTAATAACACCGATTGAAAAATAAATAACATTGCACTCATCACGCATCCTCCTTTTTCTATAACTACTCACAAACTGAAGCATGATGATACATTTATCTTTTAACTATGTGAACGACTGATGAAATACTTTATTTCTTATTTTTACGTTTTTTCTCTTCCATGATGGATAATATTATAAATCCGATAACAAATATTGGGGATAACATTACTAATATCATCATTTTAACTCACCTCAAAATTTTCCTTCCGTTTTCTTAATTAAAGCTAGTATATATTAATTTAAAGCGATTTAGTTTAATTTTACGATTTTTATACATCAATATCATTGGTTTTGCTTTAATTTTATTATGCAATGACCTAATCGTATTACTTATATTTTAACATTAAAAAAAGAAGACATTTCACTCTTTTGAATGAAATGCCTTCTAAAGTTTACTTTTTATTTTTCTTAAATACATCGTCGATATGGGTTAATTGATCAACGAATTGTTCTATTTCTGCTTGGGTGAAGTGTTGTACTAATCTTTCTTTCACAGCTTCTGTCATAACGGCGGTAGCTTTTTGTAAAAACTGCTCACCCTCGTCACTTAATTGGATTAACTTAATTCTTTTATTTTCGGTATGTGCTCGCGTAACGTAGCCCATTTCTACTAACTTACTAATACGTTTGGATGCCGCCGTTTTAAAAATATTTTGCAGTGCTGCAAGTTCATTAATCGTCACTTTGCCCTTATTTTGTATAATACGCATGGCTTCAATTTGTTCGCGTGAAAGTAAATTATCTAAACCTGTTTCTTTAACAATGCCGACAATTTCCTTATTCAAGCGCAACATGACGATTTGAAACCTATTGATTGCCTCTTCAATCGTTTGATCCATATTTTCCATTATAGATCCCCCTTGTTATGAAATCCTTATTTAAAGTTCATCGTAAATGGCAGTTTTTCTCTTTTATGAAACCATGTTAACACTATGAATTGTAATATCATCATCACGATAATGATAGAAATTAGCACAATCATTACGACAGTATAGCTGTAATGTCCTGCATTTGTAAAAATAGCTTCTCTGTATCCTTGAATAGCATACGACATTGGTGAAAACGGATTGATGACTTTAAAGAATTTAGCTGAGAGATCTATAGGAAACATACCTTCGCTCGAACTTAGTTGTAATACTAATAATATCATTGATAAAAACAACCCAATTCTATCAAGTAGCAGTACTAGGAACGACGTAATTGTGATTGCTGTAATACCCCATACCATTCCATTTAAAAAGAATAATCCTACACGATCAATTGGCATTTGCAATGCGAAAATAACCCAACAACTCATTAACAATGCGGCTACCGCACCTTGTATTACATAAAGTGTAAACTTGCCTGTAAGTTGTTTCAAAGGTGACACATCTTTAGTAATTGTCTTTCTTAGTGGATATACGGCACTAAACGATAGAGCAACTACAAATAAACTTACACTTGCCATATATGGAACGATTGATTCACCATAGTGGTCTACTGAAGTAGGATTGTTTTCAGTCGTTTTCGTAACTTCATTGATAGCTTTTTCATTGTTTTTCTCTAAATATGTGCCATTTTGTTGTGCGATTGAATTATCTAATTTTGATTTTAGTTCATCGTTATTTTTCTTAAGTTGATTTAAACCATCTGTTACATCTTGGTTGCCTGAAATTAATTTTTGAGCCGGTTGGCCGACCTGTGGTTCAAGTTGTTTTAAACCGTCCGTAACTTGTTGATTACCTGAAAGTAATTTAGATTCTGAGTGAGACATTTTACCTAATGCATCAGACATATCTTGATTGTCTGACTTGGATTTACCAGCACTAGCGAACATGTCGTCTAGATAATTGGAGCGAATATTTTGTTTAATAGAATCTGTTACAGTATTAATAGCTTTTTGTGATATTTGACTACCTGTGTAACTTGATCCAGGGTTGACTTGTGTTTCTAAATTAATTTTTTTAGGGTGTTTATTTAATAAAGTTGTCGCATTTTGTGAAGCATTTTCTGGAATAATGATAGTTCCAGTGGCTTCACCTGTTTTCAATTGATCAGCTGCCTTTTTTTCTGATACTTCTTGGAATTTAAAATTATCTTTGTCTTTTAATTTATCTACTAAATCATCACCAATCGTCACCTTCTTACCATTTAACTTTGCTGGTTTATCGTGGTTGACGATTGAAATTTTTAAGTTCTCTGTTTTTTCGTAAGGATTATAAATGGATCCTACAAATAAAGCAACATAGATTGTTGAAACTAACGCTATTGCAATAAGTGATACCAACAACATCTTATTTCTTAAAATAAATTTTAATTCATTAAACATATTTACCTTCCTTTTTCTATAGTACACCTGTTGTACTAATCGTTTTAAATTTATATAAGCACCCTTATTTTTATCGTTAACACCCAAAACAGTACACCCTGTGTACCATTACTCAAAAAAATAATCCCAATAAAAGTTACAGATTAGAAATTTAGTACACCCCATGTACAATTAAGCATATTACTCCCTTTTAATTTTAATGTCAAGAAAAATTTACAATTAATTTACTTGTATTTATTCATTAAAATTGGTGGTATATGACAGTAATCATTGGGATATTTTTCTAAATGGTTTTGATGAATGTCTGCGCTTTTTACATAATTGCTTAAAGGTTTTACTTCGACCATAATACGTTCTTTATCATTTCGTTCATTTATAAATGCTTGAGCGACTTCTAAATGTGAAGCATCCTCACTGTAAAATCCTGTACGATATTTTGGACCTACATCTTCGCCTTGGTGGTTAACTGCATAGGGATCTATAATTTCAAATAAATAATTCATTAAATCTGACACTGACACTTGATGTGGATCATACGTAGTCTTCACGCATTCTGCATAACCATCGTATTCACCATCTAACGTATTTGTGTCACCATTCGCTCTGCCCGCTTCCGTTTCAATTACACCAGGCAACGTATTAATAAATGCTTGTACACCCCAGAGACATCCTCCAGCAAGATAAACTGTTTCCATTAAAATCCCTCTCTTAACAAGTATATAATTCAAAAATGCTCATGCGTTAAACTCACATGTATACAATGAAAATGAACGCATCAGCATAATTTAGTTTAATATTTATAAATCTAACATATCATAATAATTCCCACATACAGATTCAATAAGTGCTTTATTTCTTATTTGATGTAGCCATTCATCAGGAATATTATCATAACCGTAATAAAGCGCAGCAAGTTGTCCTACAATAGATGCAATTGTATCTGTATCTTCCCCTAGATTCACGGCTTGAAGTACGATTTCTTTATAGTCATCCCCTTGCATAAAGCATCAAATGACCGCTTCAAATGTATGCACAACATAACCTGAAGATGGAATTGCTTCAATATTTTTACCTTTTATCGTTGGACTGAGAACGCTTTTGTAAAATTGTTGATATTCCTTATTCAATTTTGCATATGAATGCTCACTAGATAAAAATTGAGTAATACGTTGCTCAGTTTCAATTATAATATCCTCTTTATCACGATTATCTTGTTCTAAATATTGAATAACAGTTTCTAACAACTGCAAATATACAAAACAACCAACAACTGAACGTTCATGACCATGTGTCAAACTAGAATATCGACGAGCTAGTGTTAAACACATTTTCATTCCCTGCCCATAAGTTAGAGGGAGGATTGCTGCAATTCTCATCAATGAACCATTGCCATTACTTCGTTCATCACTTAAACCGCAATGTTCTGCATCTGTCTCCAAATATTTCCATCTTTCAATCGCATTTTGAGTTTGTATACCGATATCAAATAGACCTGACGACGTCGTCATATAGTCCTCTTCTGCATATGCTACAAATGCATCCATAAGCTGATTTAAAGTTGTGTGTTTGGCCACGTGTTCAACTGTACAGAGTGTCATTGAAGTATCATCTGACCACGACCCAGCAGGTAAATCATAGGTCCCATTTCCTATCATTTCTTGCGCTTGAAATTGCCCTCTTAATTTAAACTCATACGGAACCCCTAATGCGTCCCCAACAACTCCTCCCCAAATCATTGATTTTAAATAATTATTTTTCATCACATATTCACACCTATCCCTACTTAATAACCATCTTGAAAGTGACTTATAGAAGAAATTCCATTTATTTCGTCGATTAAAGTACTCATTTTTCTAATTATTTTATCACACTCTATCGAAATATTTTCACTACTATTAAAAAAATTATAATTTCATTATTGAGTCACAAATATTGATTCATTATGTAAATTTGGTAAAATATATATTTGAACTTTTTAATACGATTAATAATGATATATCGCATAATGCTTAATATATAGATAAAGATTTCATTTTAAGAAAATAAAAATTTAAAAGGAGCGTATAAATATGGATTATAGAGTATTGCTATATTATAAATATACAACAATTGATGACCCAGATACATTCGCAATGGAACATTTAAATTTCTGTAAAAGTTTAGACCTAAAAGGACGTATCTTAGTATCAACAGAAGGTATTAACGGTACTGTATCAGGTACAGTTGAGGCTACAGATCAATATATGGAACAATTAAAATCTGACGCACGTTTCGCTGATATCACATTTAAAATTGATAAAGCAGAAGGTCATGCATTCAAGAAGATGCACGTACGTCCACGCCAAGAAATCGTAGCTTCTGGCTTAGATAATGATGTGGATCCAACTGACGAAACAGGTAAATATCTTTCACCTAAAGAATTTAAATCTGCATTAGAATCAGAAGATACAATCGTTATCGATGCCCGTAATGATTATGAATATGACCTCGGACATTTCCGTGGGGCAGTTCGTCCTGATATTAGACGTTTCCGAGACTTACCTGAGTGGATTAAAGAGAATAAAGATCAATTCATGGATAAGAAGATCGTCACATATTGTACTGGTGGCATTCGCTGTGAAAAATTTTCAGCATTCTTATTGAAAGAAGGATTCGAAGACGTAAGCCAACTTGAAGGTGGCATCGCAACTTATGGTAAAGACCCTGAAACACAAGGTGATTTATGGGACGGTAAGATGTATGTCTTCGATGAACGCATTAGTGTCGACGTCAATAACGTTGAGAAGACAGTAGTCGGTAAAGATTGGTTCGACGGCACGCAATGTGAACGTTACATTAACTGTAGTAACCCTGAATGTAATAAACAAATCCTTTCATCTGAAGAGAATGAACACCGTCATTTAGGTGCTTGCTCGTATGAATGTGCAATCAATGAACGTAACCGTTATATTAAAAAGCATGATTTAAGCGAAGCAGAAATTGAGCAACGTTTAGAAAATTTCAAAACACCAATAAATCAATAAAATGATATATCAAAAAAACCCTTCAACACAAGTTGCAATTAACTTGAACCGTTGAAGGGTTTTTTTGATTTAATTTAATTTCATAAAGCCGTTACCTAACACATCTCTTACGTCGTGAATAACAAGAAATGCATTTTCATCATTCGCATTAACAATCTTCTTAATACGACCAACTTGGTTTTGGGCGACTACAACGTAAAGAACTTGGCTTTTTTCTTGGCCATATCCACCTTCACCATTTAATAACGTTGAACCGCGTCCCGTCTCAACATTAATTTGTTGGCTGATTTCTTTATTATATTTCGACATAATCGTAATTGCTTTTTTAGGATTGAACCCTTCAATGACGAAGGACATACTTTTCTCTACGATAAACAACATGATAATTGTATATAATACATTTTCAACAGGTAAGACTAGCAAGAATGAAAGTACAATCAATGTATCGAGTATAAATAAAGCTTGAGATGTCTTGATTTCAGTATATTTGTCTATAATCTTAGCAATAACTGAAGTGCCACCTATCGTACTGCGAGCAGAAATGACAAAACCTGTCCCCATACCTATTAATAAGCCTGAAAATACACAATTTATAAAATCAGAACCGATATGCAAATTGAATTTCTCTGTTAACCCAATAAAAAACGAACTTGAAATAACAGTGATTAACGTGTAAATTGCAGCAGTCTTGCTTAAATATCTCCAACCAATAATAATAACGATAATATTAATGATTAGAGAAGATAGTGCTGGTGAAATACCTAAAGTGTACTTAAGATTTAACGAAATCCCTACTGTTCCACCTTCACCGAGGTTAGAGGCAAGTATAAACGCATTTACACCAATTGCAATTAAAAATGTCCCTAACAAACAAAAGAAAATATTTTTTAAATGTACACGATATTCCAAAAATACTCACTCCTTTATCGCAGTCTATTTTAAAGCACAGAATAAAAATTATTGCTGAACACAATGTTCTATATTATTAAACATATATGACTCTTTCAAATTTTTAAATGGTCATTTTTAATTTAATGAGTATTTTTATATTTTATATGATTTATTTTACATTTATCGGGAACATAGAAATTGAGGGGGATGAATATGCCAAAAGTAGAAGAAAGAATGATGAAAGATTTAGAAGTTAAATCACCAAGAGCGCGTAGCGACGAAGAATTCGAGCAAGATTTACAGCTTAACGCATTTGAGCGCTTAGGTAAAGACGTCGTAATTATTGAAACATTATCAATTATGAATATTGTTTTTGTAGTAACTATTTTCAGTTTAATCGGTGCTATTTTATTTTTATTTAAACGTAATTAAAGCACAAAGGGACAATTAAAATGATAAGACCTACCCGCAAAAGTAGTAGGTCTTAATTTTTTGATCAACCTATTAAGTCTCTTCTTCTATATCCAATATATCCTAACACTATTAAGACAATGCTTATTATCATAATGATTGTAAAAGGCATGACCTCAAACTCATCTTTAGGCATCTGTGGCAGCCAGTTGAGCACTGAAGTATGCTCCAGCCATTCAGGGAAGTCTAATAGGTTACCGAAGTAATCAATAACGAACGTATAGATTAAATAAGCATAAGCGTATTTACCGAATTTCGGCGCCCACCCAAGTGCTAGTGCAGTTATTCCGATAAATAATACTACAAATGGCAAATCATTATAGCCTGCCGTAATAAAGTCCATTAATGCTAAGTCACTGTTATGTTTCATCGATGCTTGTGCTACAAGACCTAAACCTAATGTTGTCACAACTATACCTAGCAAACCACTTAGAATAGCTGTGATGATACCTGTCCAATAAACTTTACTTCGCGACACATGTGTTGCATAGATTTGAGTAAAGTGTAATTGCTTTTCTTCAGAATATAATTTATTTACTAATATCATAGGTAATATCGTCACTAAACTAATTAAGACCACCATAATCGTACTCGTAAATGATACCTCTAGTGAATGATCTTTTGATGCAAACATTTGTTGCATCATTTTATTATTCTCTAAGAAATCTTGCATATCTCCATAAATTGAACCATAAGCAGCTCCCATCAATATAAATGTGAGAAGCCACCAAAAGATTAGCCCTTTAGTTATTTTGAAAAATATACCAGGAATAGACATGAGAAATTTAGAGGCATGTGCTTTCCCTTTACGTTCAGGAATAAAGCTCGAACCCATGTCTCGTGAATTTTCTAACATCATTGCAATGAATATTAAGAGGATACAAAGTATCAAATTATAAATGATTGGTGACCAGTTGTTATCTGTAAACGGATAAGTGAGGTATGCCCACCCTAGTGGATTAATCATTGAATAATCTTTATTCGAAACGTCTGTCCCTGCTCGGATAATATATAATATGCCAATGATACCAAGTGATAATCCATTGGCGGAGGATGATGTTGGCATTAATTGGGCCATGACTAGCGCAATACTTGTCCCAAACATACCTGCCATTCCGATTGTTATCCCAAAAATTATTGCACCTTTAACAGAAATTGTATCCATCTGATAACTTACTATTATCAAAGTACTTAGTAATGCTATCAACACATTAACAACTAGCATTTCAACGATGACTGCAAGTGAATTAGCTTGTCGTCCTATTTGATATGATCGAACCAATTCCGTAAGTCCCGACTCTTCTTCCTTACGTGTATGTCCAACCACATGTAAGACAGATAATATCAATGCTAATAACGCACAAAATAATAGCATTTCTTGTGCGTATAATGCCCCTAAAGTATAATCTGAACCTGAATTTATAGGCGTGGGACCGACCATTGAAATCATAGCAGGATTTTGAAATGTTTCATATAAACCTAGTAAAGCTTTGTCTTCACTCATTTCTTTAAAAGACGGTATAAAACCTACTGAAAATAATGTAACACATAAAATCCATAATAATAATTTCTTCCAATCGCGTTTAAGATATTGCAATAACAACATGTGCGAACCATTAAATCTTTCTTTCATCAACGAGGACCTCCTTTCATCATTTATTTCTCATAATGATGGATAAATAATTCTTCGAGTGTAGGTGGTTTTGATTCAATATTTTTGATATTCAGTTGCGTCGCTTTACTAAATACATGGTTAAGATCTTTCTTATCTACCGTAAAGGTTGCTTGATTATTACTCTGGCTGAAATCACTGACACCTTGTAAAGTTGATAATTGCGTAACATCTTCCTCTGTTTCGATTAATATTTTAGTACGCGTTAAGTGACGTAATTCATCGAGTGTGCCCGTCTCAATTACCTTGCCTTCTCTAATAATCGCAACTCTATCTGCCAAACGTTCTACCTCGCTTAAAATGTGGGAAGATAGTAAAATCGTTTTTCCAGCTTTTTTAAGCTTTTCAACTTCTTTTTGGAACACAACTTCCATCAACGGATCAAGACCAGATGTTGGCTCATCAAAAATATATAAATCTGAATCTACTGCCAGTGCTGCGATAAGACCGATTTTTTGACGATTCCCCTTGGAATAGCCTTTTGCTTTTTTTCTAGGATCTAATTCAAATCGTTTAATAAGCTCGTCACGTTTTTGTTGGTTTCCTTTACCGTGTAATTTCATAAATAAATCGATAATTTCGCCACCTGTTAAATTACCCCATAACGCAATATCACCTGGAACATAAGATAACCGTTTATGAATTTTTATACTTTGTTGCCAAACATCTTCGCCAAATATTTTAGCCTCCCCTCCGTCTTTTTTAATGGAACCTAATAAAATGCGCAACGTTGTGGACTTACCAGCACCGTTAGGACCAATAAACCCTAAGACTTCCCCCTCATTTATTGAAAAAGAAACATCTTGCAACGCTTTAAATTTACCAAAAGACTTGTGCAAACCATTGACTTTCATAATTTCTTCCATAGTCATAACCTCCCTTTGTTTAAAATGACCTATTTATAAAATGCACGTTTTAATATTTGGGCGTATGCGTTCCATTCCTTTAAATATTGATCACCAAATTGGGATATATCTTCAAAAGTTTCTATTTGTTGCATCGCTTTGTCTCCAGAACCTAACATTGTCCAATTTAGTATTTCTGTTGCTTTTTCTATATCTATATCATCACGAAACTTTGAATAATCTATATTGGAATATATCTTTTGCATCCCATGCTCATATAAAGTAGATAATTTACTTTCAATCATTGGTTTCACTTCTATTGATGTCTCATTAACTGTAGATTTTAGAAAATCAAATATCTCAGGGTGTGTTTTTTGAACTTTTAACTTTTGAAAGCCAACATTTTCAATCCTTTTAAATAAATCCGTTTCGTTCAGATCGATTTTTTCATACATTTCTTCTAATATTTGCACACTATAATCTATTAAATAGAGAAATAGGTCTTTTTTATTATTAAAGTAATTGAACAAAGAACCTTTTGAAATGTTGGCCTGTTTTACGATTTCATTTGTCGACGCTTTATCAAACCCGTTCTTTTCGAACGTTTTAATAGCGGCGTTAATAATTATTGTTTTTTTAGTGGTAGTTAAATTTTCGAATTTTGAATGAGTCATTATGAGTGCCTCCATATATAATGTGACCAGTTTGGTCAATTAGTTTTTAAAAATAAAAACATCCCTCATGATTTTTTGAACAAATTGGTTTTATAATATATATGGGTGTAGTTGTTTTAAATACATAATATATATAGAAAAGAAGTGATTACATATATGAAATTTGACGCATTTAATGTCGGCGATACTTTTAAAACAAATACATATCACATTACCGAAGAAGATATCATGCAATTTGCGACATTTTATGATCCACAGTATATGCATATTGATAAAGAGAAGGCAGAACAAGGACAATTTGGAGGTATTATAGCTTCTGGGTTTCAAACATTATCTTTGTCGTTTAAGTTGTGGGTTGAAACGGAAAATTATGGAGAAGATATTATTGCAGGTACACGCATGGATAACGTGAAATTTACTAAACCTGTGTTCCCTAACGACACAATATACGTCGTTGTCGAAGTAATTGATAAAAAATCAACAAAAAAAGAGAGCGGTTTACTCACAATACGCATGTCCACCTATAATCATCATGATCAACTCGTATTTAAAGGGGATTTAGCAACGATTATCGCTAAATAATATAGAAGAAGCCGATGAAGTCACTGACTTCATCGGCTTTTTTAAATTACATGATTAATTGAATTATGCAGTTACCCATTGTGAAGGGCCAGCTGTGTTGTAAAGATCCATTGCTGCTTGGTCTTGTACTGACTCTGGAGCTTTAGTTGGTGAAACACCTTTGTATTCATCAGGTGCTACTGAATCCCAAGTGCTTTGTAGGAATTGATATTTACCTGCTGCACCCGTAGATGGGTTAACAGCGTGAGTATCGCCACCTGATTCACGTTGAGCGATTTGTTTTAAGTGATCGTTAACTTGTACTGATGAACCTGAAGAAGCTTCGTTTGATGATGATTTGCTTGAAGTTTGTTGTGCTTCTTGGTTTGGTTGTTGTGTAGTTTCTTGTTTAGGTTGTTGCGTTGTTGATTGTTTTGGTGCTTCTTGTTGTGGTGGTTGTTCAGCTGAAGCTTGTTTAGTTTGTTGTTGTGATTGGTGAGAAGTTTGGTCACCATGGTTTGCTGAACCTGGGCCATAACTCCATGACCAATATGTGCCATCTGATTCAAAGTCATAGTTTAATTTGTCATAGTTAAAGTTATAGTTATAAGAACCTTCATGTAAAGGTGCTTTGTTTAATTTTTCTGGGTTATGTTGAGCTGTATTCGCTAATTCAGCTTTATCTACATTTTGTTCTGCTGCGTCTGCTGAATGTCCTGCTGCAATTCCTGTAGCGCCTAATCCTAATGCTAATGTTGAAGTAATTAATGTTTTTTTCATTATATAAGTCCTCCTAATAAGGTAAATTGTTTTTTGATTAATTTGCTAATTACTACTGTAACATTCGAGAATAGGGCGTAGGTTACAGCGAAATAAAAAAAACACCTACTTCATTACACCAGAATTACATCATTCAATGCATATTACACGACTACTTTCGACGGCTGAAGACTGGCATGCACCTTTAGATTTATTTTAATTGACAAAAAATACTGTAACACATGTGAAATAAAGTATTCACACATATCTGATTTGAACGAATATTCATTTTATTATTCCTAGACTTTCACCTTTTATAAATGGAAAATCTTTGAAAGTTAATTTAGTTCGATTCATCTTATAAATTATTTACCCAACCTACCAATAAGAATATGCACAATCAATTGAATTTTCATTAATCCAACAAAAATATACATACATGACACAATAAAATATAGTATAATTAGTGTGATATTTAAACGGAGGTAAAATAACCAATGAACATCGAGGAAATTGCCCGTATTACTGGCGGCACATTGGCAGATGCTAATGGCCAAGAAACGAATACAATTGATGACTTTGAAACTATGTACAGCTTTGTAAAAAGTAAAAGCACTGCGTATTTCTCACCTAATAAGCACACTTGGTGGAAAGAACTCGGTAGAAGCAAGAACGCACCAGATGGCAATGATTTAATCGATAAAGAGAATGAATACGTCGGTTTAATTATTACTGAAAATTACGTAGAAAACTTAAAACATAAAACGCCCCAACTCATCGTTGAAGATTCAGTTGCAGCCTTTAAAACTTTAGCCATTCATATCCGAAATCAATATCACAACCCAGTCATTGCAGTGACAGGTTCAATGGGTAAAAGTTCGACACGTATGCTCATTAGCAGCTTGCTACAAGACTACAACGTACTTGAAAACCGTGGAAACAACAATATCCGTGCTGCCATTTATGCAAATATGTTAAAGCTCATTAAAAATCCTGATTTTGCCGTCATTGAGACGTCATTAAATGCAATTAATCATAGAGAGAACACTGCACTTTATTTAAAGCCAGATATAGCTATTGTTACAGGCATTGGGGCTGCACATTTCTCTACATTTAATTCCATTAGTGAAATCGCCCAACTTAAGGCACGATTATTCGCCGGACTTTCTCACGATGGAGTGGCAATAATTAATGGCGAGACGATGTTTGCAGATTATCTTCAAGACGAAGCGTCTCAATACACGAAAAATGTCCTTACGTATAGTAAATACAAAGATGAAAATGTTGATTTCTATTGTGACCATATTGATTATCACAAAGGTGCAGTCGTATTTAGTATTGAACACCCGCACGGTTTAGAGGAATATAAAATTAATACATTTAGTGAAGGCATGGTTTCAAATACACTCGCAGCTTTATTAACATTAAAGACATTACAAATACCTGTAAATCCAGATTATTTAGAGTCGTTCAAACCATTTTCAAAGATTTTAGCGATGAAAGAAATACAAACACCAACGCATACGGCTACGATTATAGATGACACACATAATGCATCATTACCAGCGATGATTAATGCGATCCAAGCATTTAATTCTCAAACTAAATTTTTCAGTGGCAACAAAGTCATCGCCTTAGGTAAAATCAATGACCTCGGTCACAAATCTCGTGAAGTTCATAGCGAATTAATAGAAGTGTTAAACGATTCCAACGCAGATCACATTCTTTGTTTAGATGCTGATTTACGACCGGTCGTAGGCCAAGTTAAAAATAAACATATCACTTGGTATCCAAATAAAGCATTACTCATGCACGATTTAAAATATCTTTGTAATAACGACTCAATTACGTTATTAAAATCATCTAGTGGCGGTACAGATTTCCCAGAAGTTGCTAAAGCACTTCCTAACGTTTTAAAGCAATTGAGCTTAAATGAAGATTTCGGAGACTTATTCGAAGAAGTGAGTAAAATCGGTCGCAGTTATCTTATTGTTGATAACCATACAGGAGAAATCATTGAACGCTATAACGATGACCAATCTATGACAATCGAAGGTATGGGGCCTTTCATTTATTATTTAAAAGCAATGGCAGACAAGTTAGATGACGAACAGATTATCATGAATAAATGGGTTACGAATAACGAAACATATTATAAAGGTAAACCAACGACATTATTTGAATTATTGGAAAGTATGACTAATCAACCGCACCCTTCACAAACATATGAACTCGTAGATTATGTATTTAAAAACTTTGCAAATCGTAAGAAATTCACTGACACACTGATTACGCAACATGAACTATCAAACTCTATTTCTACTAATTTAACTGGACGTTTCCGTATTAAAGAACGTCAATCATTTACAGTGCATGACTTATTAAAACTATTTAATGCGTATAAATATGATATCTTCAGATTTAGTAATGCTTTTATCATTGGATTAAAGTATAAAAGTGGTCTTATTAGAGGTTCAAAACAGACAATAATATTTACGTCTTATAACAATATTGAAGATTTGAAAAGCAAAATCACATTTTAAAAGGGGCACGTCCATTGAACAAACAAATAGATGTTAGCATCATTATACCTTTATATAATCGAGAAAAAGGTATTCAACGATTACTCAATAAATTAGTTGAACAAACATATGATATGCAGAAAGTTGAAGTCATAGTGTCTGATGACCGTTCTACTGATCATTCTTTAGACGTTGCTAAGACGTTTCTCAACCAGCTCCCTCATCTAACGATATTGGAAAGCGTTACAAATTCAGGTGGTGCATCTGCACCTAGAAATAAAGCGTTAGATATCGCTCAAGGTAAATGGATTTTGTTTATTGACTCGGATGATTATATTACGTCTCATGCCCTATCTGATGCACTTGAAGTTGCTGCATCTTCTGAGGATGATATCATTTGTCTACCTTACTTTAGAGGGGAAAACAGCACACGCCCAATTAGTAGATCAGCCTTTTCAAATGAAATGACAGTCACGAAACTCAAATTTGAAGAAACCAAATTGTATAATTCGTTAAATGTCATCGGTAAATTAATTAAACGAGATTTAATAGAAACCTATTCTATTCGTTTTCCTGAAAGTATTAAAGTTCGTGAAGACAATTGGTTTTTAATGCAAGTTTACAGCGTAGTTCATCATATCGCTATTCTTGGTTATCGCAAAGATTACTATTTTTATGAGCAACAAGACGATGTAGCGTTAACACACTTTAAGACACCACCAAGAGATGCTGTAAAAATATATTTGGCTGTTTATGATTTCATTAATCACAAAACTGATCTATCTTCAGAAAGAAAGTTAATGTTATTGACTATATTCTTAAATCGTTATACATCGATGATTCAACGTGGTCAGTATGCCCCAATGCGATTCTTTAAACATACGAAACCAGATTTACTAAAAATATTGCGCAACCCATTAGCGGATGAAAAGACCATTGCGTTTATAGAAAGCTTATTTTTAGGTAAATATGACCAATACCAATGATTAATATTTGAAAATTGAAATGTTCATAATGAACTGCCGACAAATTCACCACGTTTGTCGGCAATTTTTTGCGCACGCTTTCCTCGGGCACTGCCTCAGCCTGTAGTCTTCGGCTAATGCTATTCCCTCATGAGTCGGAGTAAATTACTGCCAATATCATTTAAAAATTAATGATAAAAGTATCAATACAGTACTTATCATGAATAAAACTGAAGCGATTTTTTCTCGTTCAAAGATATATATTGATGTTGAAAAAGTGAAAATTATTAAGCAAACCATTTTAAAAGTTTCACCGAATGAAAAAATACCGCTTAATTCTAGTAAAAAACCAATAAAAAATATAAAACTCGTAACAAATAATATAATTTGATATTTTTTCCAATCTTTCATCCAATTCTCCTTCATTATAGTTATACTGTTTATAATATTATATTAACAGTATATTTTTTCTAATTGAAGAAGGCTTTACATATGGCAAAATTGTTTGAGGAGATGACAGGTAAATTAAATTGTATATACTATGCATTTACAACATCTAAATCAATCAATTTTGTTCCTATTTTGAAATAACTTTCATTATGAGTGGCCATAATGATGGTGACGCCTTTTCGATTTAAGGATTGAAAAATATTAATGACATCACGAGCATTATTTTCATCTAAATTACCAGTTGGTTCGTCAGCAAGTATAACGGTAGGTTTTTTAAGAATTGCTCTAGCAATTGCAATGCGTTGTTGCTCTCCACCGCTACAAGTATAAACCTTCCGCTTAAGTATCTCTTTAGATAACCCGACAGATTGAATCGTTTTGATAATTTGAGGTGTGTCTTTTTTAGAGATATTTAACGGTAACATAAGGTTTGCTAACACCGTTTTATTTTCTAATAAGCCATAATTTTGATATATGTAGGCAATATCCTCTTTTTTTAACTTTCTAATTTGTGATTTCGACGTTATAGATTGGTTTTTAAATCTAACTAGACCCTCAGTAGGTGGCTCTAACAAACCTAGAATATTTAGTAATGTAGATTTACCTTGCCCACTTTTACCTTTAATCACTACAAACGCTTTTTCTTCAATAGCCAGACTCAAATTATTCAATATACAGGTATTGTTAAATGATTTAGAAATACTGTCTAATTTAATCATCTCATTCTTTTCCTTTCAAAATAGCATTCTGGTTCTTTCGATTCAGTATTAAAAATTCTATAGATATGACAATCATTTCGAAAATAAACACCCCACTAAAGATGAATAAACTCATCACGGGATACTTTTGTAAAAATAAACTAAGTAGCAATATGTTAACAATTGCGAATAACAGAAATACATATTTGTGCGTATTCCAAATGGAGTATCCTAAACTATCTTTAATAAAAATTTCATATCTGGAATTTACAAAATATAAATGAATAGCCGTAAGTATGGAAATAATAAATGAAATTAACGTAATGAATGCTAGTAAACTGTACTTAACAATTTCCTTTTTTATATCATTGATATCGTTAACTTTGGTGTCATAGACCGATTCTATAGAAGTTATGTCTGCCAGTAAGTCATATTTTGTCAATAAAGGTTTCAAACTATCATAAGGATTATCTTTTTTGCTCTCAAAGAAATAACACATCGTCATATAATGCATATTGTTTCTAATGTGTGTATTTCCTGTTTCAACTATCGCTATAGGTGCTACTATTGTATTATTTTCGCCCCCTATATCACTATTGTAAGTCGGATACTTTGAACTGTTTCTTACATAAATAATATTTATATGAGCTGGAGCTCGATCTTTCTTAATGTTATTAGACAATGTGCGTTTCATTTTAAAATCTTCAGTAAAATTCTTTATAATTTCATGTTCATAACGTTTCAATTTGATTGGCACCAATATATTTCTTGTATATTTATTATAATGAATGCGTTCCAAAACATCTTGACCTTTATAAGTAAATATATGATGACGTTTGAGATAATTTTGATCGACGATGATTGTTTTCCCACTAGGTTCAATATTTTTATTTTTATCTTCATTTAATTCATATAATGGAATATCTGTATTTTCGCCTTCAAAATTTTCAGTATCGATTAAAAATCCAGGGTTATTTTTACTTTTTAATAAATGATCGAATTTCTTATCTTGAGCTAATTCAATTTTTTTATTAAAAGTAGCTCCATTGTCTTGCACATTTGTCTGATAAACATTTTTCGTATTTTTCCACCCTTTAAGTGAAGGGATTTTAGACTGAAGATCATGATTATTCTTAATTATTTGATGCGTCGAGGTCGTAAAAAAGATTGCCGTTATAAACCCAAGTAAAATATATAGATATAGTATTAGATTGAGCTTTGTAGAGATCTGGTTTTCAAAAAATTTCTTTTGATATATCTTTAAAATAATAATTGTAATGAAACTTAGTGAAATGAAAGTCAAAACGATTACGGAACACGCGATAGCTAATAATTGTATGATATGTAAATCTCTATAAATAACCATGTAAGCAATAAATGTAGTTCCGACAGAAATTAAAATACAACTCAAAAATGTCCATTTCAAATCACGAATTACAAATGAAAAAAGATGATGCGATCCGTATCCTAAATCTGAAAGTACTTTATAGTTTTGCTTATTACGCTGTAAATAGTGACAATAAACAATGAAAATTAATAGAATTAATAAAAAAATTAATGATAAAGTATATTGATCTAAAGTCAAATAGGATAAAATACTCGGAGGGGTTTGGTTTATTGTTTCTCCCACATATTTGTTGATGAGTGAAATAACAGTTTTTTTGTCTTTATTGGCACCTGTTATGAAATATGTCCCCACTTCGGAAATATGCTTTGTTGATTTTATATTTTCAACATCGATATGAAGTTTACTATCAAATATATGTAACTGATGATGGTTATCCCTTTGATTAAGTAGTCTTTTTTCATTAGTATTTAATAGAATACGATGATTACTTAAATATGTAACTTTGGTTAAACCTACATGGTACTTTTGGGCAATTTTATTAAAGTATTGAGCAGCATCTTTAGTATGTTTCTTTTCTTTCTCCGAATAATTAAAAACAAAATTATCATGATCTTTTATGACAGCTTGATAATAAGATAGTTCCTTAACAGAGTTTACGATTACTAAACTGCACATAAACGTAATTGAGACCAATAAAAATAGCAATATTTTTTTCATTAATATAAATTACCTTTCACAGAATAACTAGGGACAGAAAATTTTCACTAAAGGGCATTATCTCTCTAAATTTTCTATGTCCCTTTTCTTATTTATTTCATAGTTTGGTTATGTGTGGTCATAAAAAGCTTTGTTTCCGTGCTTTGTTTTTTTCAAAACAGCATTAGACCAATGACCTTTACTTTGCCACCCTCCGTCTTTGTGGACGCCATTTCCATTTATAACCGAAGCATAACCATAGCCCTTATAATGTTTGTATTTGGATTTAACATATTTACTAGTAGTCCCTCTTATCCAATATCCACCAGATATTTTTCCTAGTTGGATTGATCGTAGAGAAATACCTCTATCATATGTTTTTGAAGACTTTAAACCATGATAATCATCTACACTTTCAGAACCTCCTTTAGAGTCCGTCATTTCTGCATTCGCATTACCTATCACTCCTAAACCACAGATGCCAACAGTAAAAACAGAAGCAAGTAAAAGTTGTTTTTTCATTAATACAAACCTCCTATAATAATTGTTAACGATGCATCATTAACGTATTTTATAATAGCACCATAAAATGACGTAAACAATATTATTTACATAAACTTTATCATTTACAATTATATAAAAATAAATTGATAATTAACGACTTATTTTTAGTCTACTATGCATTTTTATTTAAGTTTTATTTCCCTCTTCTAGACAAAACGTATCTTTATAAATAAATAAGCCCCTACACTAATAAATGTGTAGGAGCTTATTTCTGTCATGATTTTATTTTACATCTTCTTCATTCTTTATTTATATTAAATGATGAATATATTTGTAAATATATATGGCCGCAATGACTAACATTACAAAAAACATTGCAGTTGTGTATTTTTTCTTTTCTTGCTTTTCTTCATGTTTTCCTTCTTCACGTTCTTTTAAATACTGCAATAATTCGGCTTCAATTTCTTTATCTATATCACTTTTATTATCATCGTCGTGTTGTTCTTTTACTGTTTGACCTTTTTTATTTTCTGTTGATTTTTGAGTGTTTTTATTTTCAGTCATATCACCGACTCCCTTCTATGACTTATATCAACTTTAAATGAGTAGCTCTATTTGAATACATGTTGATATTGAACGTAACCTGATACGTAATGCTCAATATCATCAATTCTGACACGATAACCGTGGTGTTTTATGAAAAATGTATTTAAAATTCTTGCCGGGTTTTTAAAGTACATAGCAATTTCTGGATAAAAGAAACCAGTTCGTTCATAATCTGCACGTATATGAATAGTCTCAATAAATTTTTCTTCATCAATCAATGTATCTACTAAATGTCCATAACCTGTAGCCTTGGCTTTTTCTACTAAACGATACGTGGCCATTAACATTTCTAAAAACGTAGGATAAGTCGTCTCTCTTTGACGCATATAATCTAAATAATCACTAACATTTTTAATTCCAAAACGGTAATACTTTTCTTCTGGCTCAATCTGAACTAATTCATTCGTACAATAACCTAACCAGTGATCATGATATTTCCAATAATCGTGTGCGATGAAGTACTCAAATAAGCATTTCACTGCATCTAACCATTGCGTATTATTATCTATTTGATAAAGTCTGAGTAAAGCTAAAGCTGCTTCACCATCATAATAAACAATTCTGTGTTTTTCCTTAACTGATAAGTCTGGATAATTTAACACATGCGTTGTTTCACCAGTTTCTAAATTAATCATCTGTAAAATACCGTTTGCTATTTTTTGAGCCACATTTAAATATCTCGTATTTCCCGGGTTATGTTTTAAATATTCACATATTGCAAAAATAAACGCAGCGTTTTGACCTAATTTTATTTCATTCATTTGATTTGTATCATCATAAATGAAACTTGCCTCTCCAGATTCATAAGTATAATGCTCAATAAGATAATCAATTGCTTTTTCAGCAGGACTTATTGATTTTCCTAAATAATTGAGACCTTCAATTAATGCATAAGTTGAAGATGAATGCCTTAAGTTATTATAGAAGTTTATATTTTTATCAAAATGTGGGAAATATCCGTAATGATATTTACCATTTGGTTGAATCATCCCTTTTAGATATTCAACACTATGATTTAACATACGGTCAATTTCTTCTGGTAAATGGCTTACTTCTCGTAGGTTTTTAGTGTAGCCACTCTCACCCAGTTTGTATGTCTCCTCGCCATCTTGAATAAACCCTTGTGTATAAAATTTAGTAACTTCTTTACCTTGATAAAAATCATATGAAAAAGCTTTTTTATGTGTCGTATATTTTTTTAAGTAGTTGTTGACGTTTTCATCTGAAAAAATGAATTTCGATTTATCATTTTTAGCAGGTCGAACAAATGCATTTGCATTAATTTCTTCAGGTAAAAATGCCAGATTCCAATATTTATCTAACGCCACGCCAAAATCAACATAATTGCGTCGTGTAGCAATGAGTTCTGCAATAACATCATCAAACAAGACCTGTTTTGTTTCTGTTACAACGTCCAATTTTATCCATTGTGGTACAACACCCGCTTGCTTTTTGAACTTTTCACATTGCTTTTTAATATCTCTTTCAAGATATCTAGGGTTTTTTAAAATTTTCACAGATGCTTTCATATTTGCCTTACCTAAACTAAGGAAGGCATATTCATATGTAAGTTGACTATCATTTAACTTTTGTAATAGTTGTTTAATTCTATCTCCTAAAATCAAAAGACTAACCTCTTTTCTAATATTTTCAAATAATATTTGGGTTCTTTAGTTTTTTACAATTATATTTAACACTAACTGAATATTTACTTGTATTTTACATTAAATTTAGCTAAATATGAATACAAACTACACTTTTTGATGATATATAATCATAAATTATTTTTTCATTTGAGTGACTGTACGTTTATACTTTAAAATATTTTCAATTTACTTTAAATAAACTTTTAACTACTAGCATTTTTATTCTGTCTTACTCAGATTAATAATTATGCCCCTCTTTTCGATAAGTTGGCTTTCACCAAACACACGCAGGGTATAAAATAGATTTATAGACTAAGAAAAGTAATATTTATATAAAATGTGATTGAGCGCATTTGGATAATAGGAGGGAAAGACACGTTGGAACTCAAACATATGCAGTATTTTGTAGAGGTTGTAAATGAAAAGAGTATGACCAAAGCTGCAGCAAAGCTTTTTATTACGCAACCTACGATCAGTAATACAATTAAATTAATTGAAAATGAACTTGAAGTTACTTTATTTAGAAGGTATAAGAATCAAATCTACTTAACTGATGCTGGAGAAGCGTTTTTCTTTCAATGTAAAGAAATGTTGAAGATGTATGATAATATCCCAAATGAGTTAAGTAATTTATTAGAAATGAAAACAGGTCATCTTAAAATTGGTATTCCGACTATTATTAACATTAGAAAGTTAATTAAATTGATTTCACAATTTCATAAATTGTATCCTAATGTCTCTTTCCAACTTTTCGAAAACGGTAGTAAGAAAATAGAGCATGATATCTATTATGGTGATCTTGATATGGGGATTACTGTGTTGCCTACAAATAATGAGATATTCGATAATTTCTCTATATTGGAAGAGCGTCTAAAGTTAGTGGTGCATAAAGACCATGAACTAGCTAGTAAATCATCGATTGATATACAAGATTTAAAGGATCAAGAATTCATATTATTTAGTTCTGACTTTTTCTTAAATGACAAAATTATTAATACGTGTCGTAATCATAATTTCAATCCGAATGTCATCTTTGAATCAACGCAATGGAGCTTTATTGAAGAAATGTTACTCAATAATATGGGAATCTGTATTTTGCCTGAAGGTATTTTGCAATTGCTGGATAGCGATTTACTCACAATCGACATTAACGAGCCAACGATGAAATGGGAATTGGCTATTATTTGGAGAAAAGATGTCATTGTTGATTCCTTAACTAAAAATTGGATTAAGTTTATTCAAGAAAACTATTTACTAAAAAAATATTAGCTAAGGTCATTTGTGAAATTTATACCTTTATAAAAAATGGATATTTTATATTTATCTGCTCATCACATAAACTATAATACGTAAAAATAAATATTACGGGAGTTTTTTGATGGAAAGATATAAGTACCCTAAAGAAAGTAAGATTGTCAGTACGGATCAAGTTTTGATTAATGACTTGAACAATTACAATACCCTTTTCGGTGGCGTATTGATGAAGAAAATCGACAATAACGCGACCCTATCAGCACGTAGACATGCCAGAGTTAAAGAATGTGTTACAGCCTCAACTGACTCTGTAGAATTTTTACACCCCATTACACAATCTGATTCCGTTTGTATTGAGTCTTCTGTCGTTTATACGGGAACAAAATCAATGGAAATCTTCTGTAAAGTGATTTCAGAAGATATGATTACAGCAGAAAGAAAGATTGCTGCCATTGCATTTCTTACTTTCGTAGCCCTAGATGAGGATAAAAAGCCTATTACAATCCCTAAAATTAAACCCCAAACGGATGAGGAACAGTTTTTATACGATCACGGCGCAGAAAGAGCAGAAATTCGTAGAAATAAAAGAAAGCAAAGTAAGTTAATTCTAGAAGCATTAGATATCAATAAACCTTGGGAAGTGGAGTAGTGATTGAAGATGATTAAATTAAAAAATGAAATGGAAGAACTAAATCAATTAACTCAAGATTTCGACGAATTAAGAAAATCTAACCCTGATTTATTTAGCAATTTAGAATATATTGCCAGTCTCACAAGACAATTAAGTGTGCCATATAAATATTTAGGGCTCTTAATTTTTTCAAACGATGAAAAGACATTAGAGTTAAATAGACCCGCATTAATTAGTAATTCAGTACTAGATTTATACGAAGGTGAAGTTAAAAAGGTAAGCACGCATCCAGAGTTTAACGCTTTTGTAGAACTCGTTAATGATTATCAAAACGTGACTTACTCACAAATGTTTTTATTAATATTAGGTGCTGAGCCTAGCTTCGTATTCCAAAATACAATTATTAAATAATGAAGCGTAACCCCCAAAAAAAGAGGTTTTTGCAGTAGTTTCTGCAAAAATCTCTTTTTTTATCTATAATTCTTCTTCTATAAATTTTATGAGTTCTTTCGGTGTAAATTCATATTTATGGACCAACCATTGACGCAATACTTCAACTAACATCATACTCTTTACATCACAAATTAAATGCGGGAATCGTGACTCACGAATATGAGCGGCAAGTTCATCTTCGTGTTCTTCGCAATCCGTTTTAGCAAAAGCCCCTTCAAACATTTCATTGCTAATAATTTGTTGGAAGTCACGGAAGACATCCTCTTGTTTGGAAGAAAGTAATAAATGTCTGAATGTACTTCGGTGATCATCAATGTAATGAAATAAACTCTCAATCGCGTTTCGCTTTTGATGTATATGTTTGGTACCAAATAGTAATTCTCCAATATATTGCATAATATGGTACAATAAATCATTTTTATCTTCAAAATAACGGTAAAAGGTACTTCGATTGATTTCCGCTTCCTGACATATTTGTTGTACGGTAACGCTATCAAAGTAATGATGTTCTAATAGTTGATAAGATGTACTAATAATATGTCTGACGGTTCTTTTTTGTGCAGAAGTTTCCATTCCAACACTCCTCATTAACGCCTACATTTTCTCGAACTATAAATTTCAATAAATTTAAGGTACCACAATTATTCGTATTTTTCCAAAATGTAATAGCGCACATTATATTTTAGCGTATACTTTTATAAAAAACTGGGACATATCTTTACGATAATGTCCCAGTCGTCTGGAGAATTTAACAATTTTATTTATTAACTTTGGAGGTTTTATTTATATGAAAAATATAACAGCATCTTTATCAACTATTTTTTAATATCTTTAATCCAGTCATCTACTTTATTTTCATTGTTATCCACGTAGTCTTTCGCTACATCTTCAGGATTTTTTCGATCGACGAACATTTTCTTAGCTATTGTTTCTTCGTCTGAATGACTCCAATCATCTGACATACGTGTTCCAATTTGATATGCAGCTGGATGTGTTTTTTCAAAGTCTTTATTAAATACTAGATTAATATGTTGGTTATCATCACCATAAATTTTATTAGGGTCATCTAGCATTTTGAATTTCAGCTCTTTAGCAATCCAACTCGGTTCCATAGCTGTGAATAGAATTGGTTGTTGTGCTTGATGTGCTTTTTGAAGTTGTTTGAACTGTGCTTGGTCTGAAGATTCATTAAGTTCATAGTCTTTTAGATCGCCCGAACCAATTTCATCTTTCGTAGCCTTCATCACACCGTTTCTTGCATCAGTTCCTTGAATTTTGTGATTTACAGCTTTACCAAATTGTTCGTTGTCTTTTAAGTCACTGATAGAATTAATATTTTGTGCATATTGTGGTACAGCTAAACCAACTTTCACATCATCTACAAAGCTGTGTTTATCATACTTAGTTATCTTACTCTTGAACTTATCGTAGTATGATTTATCAACTGTTGGGAAGATCCCTGAAGCATGAAAAGCATCTTTATTGCCTGAAACGTCAGCATATAATGGACCACTTGCTTGTACAGGTGTTGTCGTCACATCATAGCCTGCTTTTTTCAATACTTCTGCAATAACTAAGGAACGGGCTGCAGAATTATCTGTCGCCACATATGGAATCTCTATATCTTTGTTACCAAGAGAAGGTTTTTTCTGACTAGAAGATCCATTACCACATGCACTTAGCACAATGGCTAAGGCAAGTGTGGCAATCAAACCCAGTATTTTTAAACTTCTGTGTTTGAACATTCACGATTCCCTCCTTTTTAATGTTTATTATCGTCATGAGCGTCATCATGGTGGTCATTCATGTAATACTCATCTTCATGATATTCATCGTATACTTCTTTGTGATGTGCTTTTGCATAGAGCATCAATGCATTGTATAGAATATTATGATCATCTGTTTTCCATACTAACGTTTGGTATAAATTTGTTGTTTTCAGTTCTCTTATTTTATGAGCATCTCCATGATGTGTATCGTCATTAAACTTTGAAAAATGCATGTAATTTTCATTATTAGATTTATCATTTTCAGAATGACTATCAACGCTATGATCTGTGTGTGTATGGCCATCATCATCATTATTATTATCTGATTCTAATGCCTTACCTTCAACATCTACATTTGGAATAATCGCTGCTAACCATTTTGGTAAATACCAAGAAGCGTTACCGAATATTTTTGTTAATGCTGGGATTAAAGTCATTCTTACGATAAATGCATCAAATAATACACCGAACGCAAGCGCTAATCCCATAGATTTAATTGTTGTATCATCTTGGAATACAAAGGCGATAAATACACTGAACATGATTAATGCTGCAGCTACTATGACAGGACCACTTTGTTTAATACCTGTGCGAATTGCATAATCGTTATCACCTGTCTTACTGTACTCTTCATGCACACGTGTCATTAAGAACAATTCATAGTCGATCGCTAAACCGAAGAGCAATCCAATTACTATAACAGGTAAGAATGCGAGTACTGGACCTGTGTTATCAACGCCAAAGAGACCGCCTAAGAAACCTTGTTGCATAACTAATGTTGTGAAGCCTAATGTCGCTAGTAACGTAAGTACGAAACCGAGTACTGCTTTCAACGGAACTATGATTGAACGGAATACAATCATCAATAATACAAAGGCTAATGCTACGATGACACCTGCGAATACTGGAATGGCACCGTTAAGTTTTTCTGACATATCGATGTTGATTACGCTTTGACCTGTGATTTCTGTATCGAAGTGGTAATCTTGTTGCGCTTGGTCATGATAATCACGTAGTTCATAAGTTAAATCTGTTGTTGATTTCGCGTTTGGCCCTTCTTCTGGAGTAATTGCAATCAATGCATAATGATTATTACCATTTAGTTTTGGTTTTGCTACTGAATCAACATGATCTAAATCTTGAATATCATGACGAATATTATTTAAATCATTATTAATTGATTTTTCGTTGCCACCATCTTTAGTATTTACAAGCATTACAATTTGGCCGTTATGACCAGCACCGAAATTATCTGAAATCAGTTGATATGTTTTATGCTCAGGTGAACCATCTGGTTTAATTCCATTATCTGGCATATCTAATCTCATTTGACTAATTGGTATAATTGCTAATGCTAAAATAAATATACTTAAAATCGCTGCAATCCATGGTTTACCAACTACAAATTTAGCCCAAGGATTATCTTTCTTTTCAACGGCTTTATTTTTCTTTCTATCTTTAATTTTAATTTGTTTATGGAAAATTGAGATTAACGCAGGTAATAATGTTAAAGCTGAAAATACAGCGAATAACACACTCAATGCTGAAGCAAAGCCCATCGTTGCTAAGAAATCAATGCCTACAAGGGATAAACCACAAACGGCCATGATAACTGTAGTACCTGCGAAGATTACTGCACTACCTGCAGTACCAACAGCTAAGGCAATTGCTTCAATAGGTTGGATGCCTTTTTTCACATTTTCTTTATATCTGAATAATATAAAGAGCGAGTAGTCGATACCGACTGCTAAACCAATCATAACTGCTAAGGTTAAAGTTACATTTGGAATATCAAATACCAATGTGAGTAGTGAGATGATACCAACACTAGAACCTAATCCAATGATGGCACTTACGATTGGCATACCTGCTGCAATTAGCGAACCAAACGTGATTAGTAGAATGATAAATGCTACCACAATACCAATCATTTCTGAATTACCGCCAACATCTGACTTCATCGCAGATGCACTTGCTTTTTCTATTTCAAGATTATGGTCTGCTTTTATATCTTGAATTTCATCATCAATGATTTTTTTAGATGAATCTTGTAATGATGTTTGTGGCGTAACGTAATTCACTGTAGCAATTGCAGTGTCGCCACCTTTATCAATTTGACCATCTTTATATGGATCTGACACGTTTAATACGTAATCATCTTTTTGTTTAATGTTATCTAATGCATCTTCAATATCTTTCTTCGTATCTTTATCTTTAATGCCATCATGTTTATGTGAATGGAAGACGACTTTCATCGCTGCCTTCTGACTATCCTGATGGAATTCCTTACTCATCTTATCGTTCGTATCTAGTGATTTTAAGCCATTCATAGTGATATCACTATTAAATTTAGGAGCATGGCTCATTAATGGTAGGATAATCACGAGTAGTAATATTAACCATGCAATGACACTAAACCACTTATGATTAGCTATAACTTTCCCTAGTTTGTATAAAAGTTTTGCCAATATTTTCCCTCCTATTTTTCTATTTTCACATCGGGCATGTATCTATTAATTAGTTATTGAACGTGTCATGTAAATTACATCAATTAATATATCAACTATTTTTTCATCATTACACCATTACTTTTTTTAATGTGTTGAAAAATGCAACACATTTTAAAAAATGACCAACTTTTGTTGTTTTTTATGATAAAAATGCAAAAGAAAACCTTGTGTTATAGTATTTTGTTTTTATTGATGTAAAAACATTTTTGCAACACGATGTATATATGTAGAATTTTTCGAGGTAAAATCAACATATTTTTAGTATTTAATTACATACGTATAGTGTAAAATTTATTGCGATGTTTGACCTGTTTTAATGAATATTTCTTCTAAACTTGGTTCGTGTAAATCAATCGCGTATACTTCCACATCATTGAGGACAAGTATTTTATTGATTGTTGAGACGTCCTGTTTAGATTTTAATGTTGCTTGGAGTCGATGCGGTTTCCAATGGCATTCCGTCACAAACTCACTCAATTTCTGTTCAATACCAGCTGTATCCAACGTCGAATCATTCATGAACTTAACATCTACTTTAATGTCTTGTTCTATTGAAGACTTTAAATATTCCATATCTCCTTGAACTTTAATACGTCCTTGATCCATGATTGCGATTTTATCACTTAGCTTTTCGACTTCATCGAGGTTATGTGAGGTGAAGAATACTGTAGTACCTTGCCTTGCAAGTTTTTTCATTAAATCATGAATCGTCAAAATTGAATTTGCATCAACACCAGACGTAGGCTCGTCTAAGAATACAATTTCTGGATTATTCAACATCGCTTGTGCAAATGCTAACTTTTTCTTCATACCAAATGAATATTTTTTCGCTTTTAAATGAATCGCATCATTCAGGCCAACGTCCTTTAATAATTGAACTAATTGGTCATTTTGCATTTCAGCTTTTAATAATTTATTGAAATATTTCAAATGGTCCAGTGCTGTCATATCGTCATATAATGTCGAATAATCAGGTAGTACGCCTACTTTTTCCTTGCGTGAAGCAAGTTGATACGTCCCGCTTGTAGGTTGAGTTAAACCAGTAAGCATATTAATAAATGTTGATTTCCCTGCTCCGTTTTTCCCTAAAAATCCAAAAATTATACCTTTTTCAACGTTTAAATTTACCTTGTTAACAACTGAATTCGTTCCATACACTTTTTCCAAATCTTTAGTTTCAATTGCATTCATTATAAATCCCTCTTTCTCATAACTAAGATACTAATAATGACGAATATAATTGATATTAAAATTGGCCAGACTGCAAATAGGGAAGTATTTTCGTAAAAAAGATAATGATACGGTGTAATGAAACTAATTATTTTTAGCAAGATATTGTGGGATACCGCTGACCATATACCAACTACTGTAAACATAATCGATAAAAATATACCTAACAAATTAGTAACTAATGGGTTCTTTATCAATGTTGAAAGTAGAATTGTTAAACCGATAAAGTATGTAACAAATGAAAATAACGAAAACCCTCTTACAAAATAGAATTGATGCGCAAAAATCATAATTAATAATAAAGAAACTAACAAACAAATAAACCAAAATATGACAATACTTAAATATTTACCAATGATGATATTCGTCCTACTTGTCTTCGTAGCAATAAAGCGTATCGTTCTCGTTTTCATTTCTTCATTAATAATGTTATGTGACAATGACAAAGTAAATAATGGGCCTGCAAACAATATGGTTAACATCAACCCTGTCGTATAAACATCATTGCCTGGCTGCATATCGATAAATGCAGCATATCTCTTCACACCCGCTGCCACTCCAACTGTTACTGCAAAGATGATGAACACAACAATTATTGATTTAATGCTCTTCATCTGTTTCTTCAACTCATGTAATGTAACGCTAAGCAAGCTGTTTCCTCCTTAAGTCCTTATGATTATTTTTATAAAATTATATTTATTCATCTATTATTATAAATTCCAACGGTATGATTAATGCATTAATTTTAATTTTAAAAGCGCAAAACAAAGCAGTTGAATTTATATAATAATGACATAATAATTTAAGGTTATCACACTAACGCTTATGCGTTAATTAAAATAAAGAAAACGTTAACAATTTTAGAGAAAAACCACTTATTAAAAATAATATATGTTACGGTAAAAATAAGTAATTTAATAATGAGGGATAAAATGACTATATTAATATTATTTTTAGATGCATTATTTTTTACGATTTTAATGATCGGGAGTTTATTCGGTTTATTTAAAGCTGTTTTTGATCCAATGGTAGTTTTAATTTTTTGGATAGCTAGTATTATTTGTTTAGTTGCAGCAATTTATATTAGAAAACACAATTTAAATAAATTCAAAAAGGAAGTTTCAGAGAAAGAGGAAAGCCCTTATTTACGTAAAAATGAATATTTTTACCAAGCACCTTTTTATTTATTTGGTGATATGCATATTAAAATACATGGGTTAGAAGATGGTCTTTGGAAACCTTATTTTAATAATAACTTTTTAAAATGGTTAAGTGACTATAACTTTATTTCTGCAACAGGTGTTAAAGTAACTTCTATGAATAATAAAGTCATATTAAAAAGAACAAAATTATACCAAATCCGTCCTTATTACCAAGTCTTTTTAAACGATAAAGAAATTGGGACACTTGAAATGGAAAGACTAATTAAGGGTGGAATTAAACAACAAACACCTTTTGTCTTCAAAGATAAGCATCATACATACAAATTTCACAATGCTTACTTTTCTACTTCAACAACAATAACAAATGAAGATAAACTACAAATATTAAAATCTAATCGCTCGATATGGGATTTAAGTACAAATAGCTTTACGAATCGTAAAGGTGAAACGCATAACATTAAGCTAACTGAAGAAGCGACACCATATCCAGTGACGTTATGGATTGGATTATATATTCAAGTAATGATTAATAAGCAACAACAAAAATAATATGACATACTAAAAACCACCTGTAAGTTAAATACTTTCAGGTGGTTCATTCGTTAACGTTTTAATTTTCAGCTATACTACGATACTTTATAAATGAATAAAGTGCAGGTATTAACACTAATATAATAATGAGAATTATTGTGGCAGTAGTATTAATTAAATGAAAGATACTGAGTAATATTAAAATCACTCCACAAATTAAGTAAACACGTGAAGTAAATCTGTGTGTCTTTTTCCAAATCATTTCACTACTTCTTGTCCATTTATTACTTATACCTACCGTGTTGTTTTTGGGAACTTTGGGAAGATAATTACCTACGACGATTAATAATATCCCTACGATGATAGGTGTCACAAATTGAGGAGAAATATTATAACCAAATGCTTTTAAAATCATCATTAAACTTATGATATATACAAACAGTTGAATTATTGAATTCAGAAGGCTATTTAAACGATACGTATGCGAATATGCTCGTTGCTTATGATCTTTCAACAATTTTATATTAGAAATAAAGTATATCACTATAGCTAGGCCAATCATAAACAACGCTGCTAATACTTTGTGCGTTGACCAATTAACGTCACCATTTGAACTATATTGCATAGGTATCTCTTTTCTTAAAAATGGTAATGTACATAACCATGTTAAAATGTGCAATACAATAATCGACCACGTAAACTTTGTTTCTTTTAAAAGTGTTTTCATACAATGTCCCCTTTTTATTTATGAAATTGCGTAATCCACTTTATGACTTCCTCAAATACTGATAAATTCAAATGATAATAAATATACTTACCTTGTCTCTCAGAATAAATTAGGTCATTATACTTCAAAATCTTCAAATGCTGAGATACGCTCGCTTGACTCATATCAAAATGACTTGAAATTTCACTCGCCGTTAACTTCTTATCTTTAAGCATTTCTAATATGTCCCGTCTAGTCTGGTCCGACAAAGCTTTAAATACATCCCTCATAAAACACACCTTTCTACTACTCATTTAATCATTTAAGTAACTACTTAAATGTTATAGCTAAATTCATTAGATGTCAAATGCGTATATTAAATAAGCCTTTCGATAATAGCACTTAATTTTTGTAAAGTTGAATCTATTTCATCTCTTTTAATATATGAATATGAAAAACGTATGTGGTTGGCCGCTTCTTGGTCATATATTTCTCCTGGCTGTATGAGTATATTTTCATTTAGTGCATGATTAAATAGCTGTTTAACATTGACTCTACTATCTAATTCAAACCAAATGTAAAAAGACCCTTCAGGCACTTTCCATGTACCAAAAGATGATAAATATTTGTTTAAACATCGTATAAATTCATCTCGTTTACTTTCTAACTGTTTATTTAAATTTTCAATATGATTTACGTGATATTTTTCCAACCATTCTTTCGCAATGTACTGAGAAATAGAACTCGCACCATAATCATTTTGCATTTTCAAATCTGATAAATGTCTAATCACCTTTTTATCAGCAACTATCCATCCAATTCTTAAACCAGGGCTTACCGTTTTTGATAAACTCCCTAAATATAAAACATTATTACTATTTTCTAAAGATTTCATTGGCATTGTTTCTCGACTATCAAACATTAAATCCGCATAAATGTCATCTTCAACTATTGGTATGCCTCTTACATTACATTGATCTATTATTTTTTGTTTTTCACTTTTTGTATATGTATTTTGCGTAGGGTTATGTAAAGTTGGAATACAGTAAAAAATACTATTATTATAATCGCTGTTTACTTTAAATAGATTATTAATATTTCGCTTAATGTCTTCTATTTTAAAAGGAATAATATTAGCTCTAATATTGTGCCATGTACGAACTGAATTAATATAAGAAGGTGTTTCAATTATTATTTTAGATTGTGGTACTAATAATCCGTCAGCTATTAATTTTAATGCCTGTAATGCTCCGGAAGTAATACAAATATTATCTGTTTCACACTCAACATTCTTCCTCTTCATATACTTAACTATTTGCTGTCTTAATAATAAATTTCCTTTAGGTTCTTCATAATTAGTTGATAACTCCGTACCAGCAGATTTAACTATATCTGCAAATTTATCATTAGGAATCATATCTGGCCCTAACTCTCCCGTACCAACCCGAATTATATTATTATCAAATTCTAATTCATTAATCTTTTGTATGTGATAATGATTATTTTTAGAAATACTATTTCCAATAAAGTCTTGCCATCGTATATTACTTGTCATATACACGTGCCATTTATTCTCTGAAACAAATATTCCTCTTTTTTCAAATGAATCTAATATCCCATAACTTTTTAAAATATCTAACGCCTGAACTACAGTTGATCTATTCACGTGGTATTGGTTGGCTATTTCACGTTGAGACTGTAATTTATCTCCAGGTTTCAACAAACCATCATTTATTTGTTGTATCACATCATCCACTATCTTTTTATATTTGAACTCAGTCATAAAATCATCCAATCTGGTTGGTATTTTATTTCAATACTGGTAGGTTTTAAAAATTTGTTTTTATTATATCATACAACTATCGCAACAAATTAAATCGTTAGATTTATCATAAAATTACAAAGGTGTGGCATTTATGCAATCTATTATTCATGGATTTTTGTTATCCTTAGGTTTGATTTTACCTTTAGGTGCTCAAAATGTATTTATATTTAACCAAGCAGCAAACCATAAAAGTCTTTTCAAAACATTACCAGTTATTATTGCAGCAGGACTTTGCGATACATTTTTAATCACTTTAGCAATATTAGGCGTTTCTCTCATAATCATCTCCATGCCTATTTTACAAATTATGATTTACATTATTGGACTCATATTTTTAATATATATGGCTTGGAGTTTATGGCATGAAAAACCTAGTACTTTCAATACCTACAATTCGATGAGTGCTAAAAAACAAGTCAGTTTTGCTTTATCTGTATCTTTACTTAATCCTCATGCAATTATGGATACAATTGGTGTTATTGGAACAAATGCTAATATTTACGATGGATGGGACAAAATCTTCTTTAGTTTAACGACTATTTCAGTTTCATGGATTTGGTTTCTCTTTTTAGCTATCGTTGGTAAAAAAATTGGTCATATAGATAAGTCTGGTAAATATATCGTTCTCATCAATAAATGCTCTAGTATCATTATTTTAATAATCAGTATTCTTATATTTAAAAGTCTTTTTGAGTTAATTTTTTAAATAACATCAAATTTCTATTTCAACATGACAATTTTGTAAGTTGATAGCCGAAATTGTCACTTGATTCAAATTACTTCTTTTTTGTATAGATTTACAATGAATATTGTAGAGAAATTGAACAGGAAAGGAGTAATTACTATGCAACTGCGTATTACGTCCCTTGATATTATACGAGGCCTTGCTATATGTGCTGTACTTTTCGTGAATATGCAATATATGACACCCGTTCCATCAGATACACACAATTTTACAAACGTTGATAAGGTTATTGAATCGATTTATTCTATTGTTATTAGTGGAAAATTCATTAGCGTCTTCACTATTTTATTTGGTATTGGTATAGGCATTTTTATAGATAATGCAAAGTTCAAAGAAAGACCGCCTTATAAATTAATGTTTAGACGTTTAATCTTTTTATTTGTCGTTGGTATTCCTTGTATGATTTTAGGTATGCCTTTCTTACAATACGCTTTCGTAGGATTCTTTGTAATGTTTGCAACTAAAATTAAGAAACCTTGGGTTATATTAGCAATATCATTTATTCCATTAATTTTTTCTCTTATAAATCTAATTATTCATAATGGTAATACGCCTAGTATGACATTAACTTTATTCTTCCTAATGTTATTCGGATTATATTTAAGCGAAAGTAAAATCATTTACAATCTTAAGCGTCATTACTACTTCTTATATACGACTTTACTTATCGCATGCATACCTGTCATAATTTGTTTAACTTTATACTATACTGGCACAATAAGTGGCAAGCTTGCACATGGTCTAGCAGAACCTTTCCAAGCAATTGGTTATTTAATGATTCTATTCCTTGTATTCCAATCATCATTTATGAAAAAAGTATTTACTCCATTTGAAAAAATAGGAAAAATGGCCTTTACTAACTTTATATTACAAGGCTTACTTATCATTATTACGTTAAGAATATTTGGATATCTCACACCAAAAGTAGGCATTTTTGTTTCAATCATCATTATCGTAATTAATGTATTACTCTCACACTATTGGTTAAAACACTTTAAACAAGGACCTCTTGAAAAGTTATGGCGCAAATGGACATATAAAAATGTAACTCAATCAAAAACGCAGTCAGCACAACATACAGTTAAAATATAAATATATTTTCAATACAAATAAGCCCCCAAAAGATAGAAAAATCTTTTTGGGGGTTTTTCAAAACCTTTTCACAATTTATCCAAAAATTATCAATAACGTCCCTAACATGAGTAGTATCATCTCAGTGGTTTTGTGTTTGATTAATTCACTTAAAGCAATCATAGCTATACCGATGATGAGTATTTGACCATCAAATTCCACATACCCTAATAAATCACTAATCATCATAATCACACCGTAAATCAATATGCCAATAAATATAATATTTAAAATAATGTTTAAAGCTTTCATCACATGACTCTCCCTACTTAGTTGAACATCCAAATTACCATTATTCATTTAATAAAAAATATTTCATTTCTTCTAAAAACACCTTTGACGCTTCTGACAATGGTTTGTCTTTTTTCCAAATTAAACTTAACTCTGATTGTATTGAGGGGTTAAAAGGAATAAATTTTAAATCTGTGTTATCCGTATTAATGATACCGTCGATTGTTATCGCATGACCCACACCTTCTTTAACCAACAGAGCCGCATTATATAATAAATTGTAACGTACGATAATATTTAAATGATCTTTATTTACATTCAACAAGTTAGCAATCATCGTTTCAACGCCGCGTTGCACTGAAATCATAAGTGGTTTATGTAATATCATGCTCGGTTCTATTGTTGTTAACCCTTCGAACTCTGAATCTTTACGCGTTAAAATGCCCCACTGGTCAGTGGCTTTTAATGAAAGTGTTTCATACTCAACTTTATTTGTTGGTTCGATAACGACCCCAAAATCTAATAATCCATTTTCTAACTTTTCCATAATCTGTTCTGCATTTCCGCTATATAAATTGTATTTAATTTCTGAATACGATTCTGTAATTGATTTAATCGTGTGCGCAATCTTTTGGATGGCAATAGATTCGGCTAAACCTAAATTAACTTCGCCATATATTTCTTCTGATTGATTTATATTAGATGTTGTCTTGTTGATTAATCTCACAATATCTTTGGCGTGTTCTGCTAAATAACGTCCTTCTTTAGTGAGCTCTATAGTTTTACCCTTTCTATAAAATAAAGTCACATCAAGCTCTTCTTCTAATTCTTTGATTTGCCTAGACAATGTCGGTTGCGTAATATGTAAAGCATTTGCTGCTGCACTAATATTCCCTTCAGCTACCACAGCCAAATAGTATCTCAACACGCGTGTTTCCATCTTTTACACCTCTCTATAGTTAAAGCGTATAGTTTCATATTCATTATAACTATGAGTCATGCTATTTCCTACACTTTACCATAAATAAAAAAGAGAGTGACACGGCATGCTTCCCTTCACCCTCTACATTTTGTGATTTATATAATTCGTATCACACTTTGTTTTATATTATTTTTTATCTTTTACTTTCTTCCAAGTATTGCCTTCTTTAGCTTTCAACTTGTCGTCCCCTTTGAAAGTAAACTTATGTTTCGTTTTATAATCTTTTAATTTCACAATAAAACTATCTTTGTTTTTATCGATGATTTTACCTTCAAGTAAAGTCACACCTGAAGCATCGACTTTCATTTTGTCTTTTTTAATAACCATTGTCATTTTACCTTGTGCGGTCTTTGTTTCCCATTTACCTTGTGCTTTATCTTGTGCATCACTACACGCTGATAGCACTAACGTTAAAATAATAACTAAACCTACTAAATAAATCTTTTTCATATATTTATCCCCTTTTCAATTGATATAAATATATTTTATCACAACATAAAAACTAAACAACTATAATTTTATATTTTTTAATAGTTTATCTTACTAAAAATTAGAGATAGTATTTTTAATTGTATAATGAAATTTTTTATCTAAGCAATATTTATAACCTCGTGCATCCAATGTCTTATAATGTAAAAAAACCAGAGCCACACACCTACTTAAGATGTGACTCTGGTCGAATCCACAATATATTTTTAAAGGTTAATGTTCCAATTCATTGTTAAGCCAATCTACAATTTCTCCAAAAATACTGTAATTATACGAACTTTCATTCAATATCTCGTGTTGTAAACCATCGTATATATGAATAGATTTATGTTTAGATCCTATTTGTTCAAACAGTTGCAATGAATCTCTATAGCTCACCAAGCCATCTTCTTTACCATGTAGAATCAGCACATTATCTGTGAACTGTTCAGCATTTGCTTTTAAGTAATCTATACCGTCCATTAATGTAAAGACAAGCCCCATAGAAATACGTTTCGCATTTAAATCATCTTGTTCATATTTTCTAATCACTTCTGGGTCACTACACACACCGTCACCTAATTCATTGTCAAAATAACTTTGCGGTGACAAATTTTGGTCAGGCGTACCAAACAGCTTAGTATTATAACGTGTCAGTGCGCCCGTCGTGATGATTCCGTCCACTTGATTTGGATATTTCGTACCAAATAACGTAACTGTATAACCACCCATACTATGCCCTAGTAAATAAACTGGCCCTTCAAAGTGTTGTTTTACAAATGATAATACTGTCGATAAATCTTCAGTTATTTCATCTACGCGACTATAATATGTTTCTTGACCGCCTGATCGACCATGTCCTCTCTGGTCATATCGGATAACATTAAATTCATTAATATTTAAAAAGTCCGTAACTGCATCATATCTCTCTAATGATTCTGCTAAACCATGGGCTATAATGACATTTGCTTTAGGCTGGGCGACATCATTAATTTTCGTATAAATACGCGTTTCATCGTCCGAAGTTAAATATTTAATATAGTTCACACCATCTACCCCTTTTTGTCATGTCGTTAGTCTGTTATACCCTGGTTTTCAACTAATTAAAATATTTCTAATTAGACGTGCTATATTTTTAAATTTAAAAAAGCGTTACTGGTTCCCATGTGCAATATTCAATCCACGATATCGATTCAACGTGCCACAGAATTCTTGTTTTCTTGGTAAAGCTAAGTTACCAGGATGACCATCATGAGGTGAAATCGCATCTAATCCATGCGTTTCAATATAGTTGTACAATTTATCGGCCGCTTCTGCTAACGTATCTTGATCATTAAGCAGATGTTTTTGATAGTAATCAATCATCATTCCAAGTGCTTGCGTTTGACTATGGTCTACCAATTGCTCTAAACCAGTAATATCAATCGGCTCTTTACCATACATTATCGTATACTTACCTTTAACTTTAAATCGATCGTCTTTACCACGTTTAGAAAAGCTAGAGCGTAGCGGAGTTCTGTGCGGAATGTCACCAAATGATTGTTGTTTCGCTTCTTTATTAGTTTCCGCTTCTGATTGAACAATCGCTTTGGCATCTGAAGTGACATCTTTCAATACATATTCATCCATCATCAACACGTTGTCTGCTACATCAAAGTAATCTCCAGAACCACCAACAATTAATATAGTAGAAACATGATAATCATCGTATAAAGGAGCTACCTTACTAGCAAATGGTGTGATAGGTTCTTTATCTGGTGCGATCAATTGTTGCATACGCGCATCTCGAATCATAAAGTTAGTCGCAGATGTATCTTCATCTATGAGTAATAGTGAAGATTGTGCTTCCAAGGCTTCCATCACATTGGCTGCTTGTGATGTACTACCACTGGCATTTTCAGTCGTAAATTGTTGTGTATCCTTTTTACCTGGAAGGTTATCTATGAATGGACTAATATTCACGCTTTCTATATGACGACCATCTTCAGCACGTATCTTCATCGCATCGTTACGTGTAATCACATATTCACGACCATCGCCAACAATGTGATTGTAAACGCCACGTTCGAGTGCTTCGAGAATCGTAGACTTACCATGGAAACCACCGCCGACGATTAACGTAATACCTTCAGGAATACCCATGCCTTTCAACTGCTTACCACTTGGTAATGACATATTGATTTCATAACGTTCAGGACTCGTAAATGACACTGCATTTGATAATGGTTGATCTGACACACCACTTTTACGCGGTAGTACAGCATCATTACCAATAAATGCGACAAGTCCTTGTGTTTCTAATTGTTGTCTTATATATTCTTGATCTAACATTAACGTAACTTGTTCTTCTAAAGCTTTATGGTCAAATTGATGGTACATTAAACCTTTTTGTACGATCTGTGGCAGTGTATCAATAATCGTATGCATCGCTGCTTTACCTAATATTTTACGTCCCGCTGCTGGTAAACCAACTTCAATTCGTGCTTCAATTTGACGTTCACCTATTACAACCGCACTGCGCTCTAACATTTCTTGTCCACAACGATCTATAGAAATATTCATTCGTTTATTACCACTTTGGTTGTGTCGAATCGCTTGATGAAAAGTTCTAGCCAGAAAGTCAGAAACTGCAATACGCTTCGCTTTAGAATCCAATAGTTCATTTGGTATTTCAGTTGTATCTCGGTCGATAATCACACGCATCTTTGAAGGTGGTGCGTATGGATCTACTTGTACATGATCAATCGCAAGTTGAAACGTTTTAAATTGATATGTTCCCTTCAAACGTTTATAAGCGCCATACTTTTGCCCATCTAAGGACAATAATTGCTTCTTAAGTGATTGTTCATCTTTCACTGAAAAAACTCCTTCATTCAAAGTCTATTAAATTAAGTTTCAGCCCCTAGTTATACGCTTAATTCAACTTAATTATTGTAACATGATTAGATTTAATCAAAAATGAAAGATACTGTGTTCTATATTTTAATATCTGATGAATTATAAAATTTTAAAAAAGACTAAATATAATAACTCAATAAATAAAAGAACCCTACACGCCTATGTGTGAAGGGTTCATATATGTTTAGGGCTATGTTCAAGTCGCTAGCCCTTTGATATATTTAATATTTTATGAAAATAATACTTTCACTACATTGAAGAATGATTCGATTAATTCAGGAATTGAAGCAGTCATCACAAGACCTCCTTTATCATTTCTAAAATCAAATTTAACCTACTACATGTTCGGCTTTCACGGCGTCTTCAGCAATACCGCCCCATAATTTCTTTAATTCTTCTGCATCTACATTTTGTTCTGTTTTGTCATGACCTACGAAATCACTGTGATCCCAGTCATGTCTTGTTGGTGTCACTTGCCAGATACCTTTTTGAACTTGATCAGTAGCAGCTGTGCTATTTTCACCAAATGGATGTTGTGCTGAAATCACTGAAACGAGTCCGTCATTTTCACGCCATTCTTTCTCAGGCACCTTACCAATGACGTTGGCCGTTAAGATTTTAGATAGTGCCATATGGATATCTGCTTTTTGCTCACCGTTAAGTCCTTCATATGTAGACTCACCAGTGTAAGTTTTATAAACGATATTAGGATTTAAAGTCGTTTTATTATTAAGTTCTTCTGCACCTTGTGTAGTTAAATCATAGAAAGCATTATCTTTTGTAGTCCAAATCTTGCTCGTCTTCTTCACGCGATCAACATATTCAAGATATGTCTCATCTTCACGTTGTTTAAGACCCCATTGTGATAAACCAAAATCAACTTTAGCCGTTTTACTACCATTTAACGTAATGTAATCGTAAGCCACTTGTCTAATAAAGTCTTCATTACCTAATAAATCAGCAGCGTGCGTACCGTTATGTGGTGTCACAACTGTAGTAATTGAAGATACCATATTATCATGTCCACCTTGATATAAAGGTGAAATTTCACCGCCGTGTTGTCTTTGGTATTCAATTTCTTCTTGATTACCGTTTCTCAACATTTCTTCTAAATAACGTACAGTTTGACCACCCATACTATGGCCTACGAGGTGCACCTTTTGACCTGGTTGCCAATCTTTATAAACACCTTCGTATGTCTTACCGTAACGAGCGTGTCCGTATTTTTCTGCATGGGCAGCACCATAGTCGACAGTACCACCTTTAATGTAATAATAGAGCTCTACTGCGCGGTCATAGTTACTTCCATAAGCACTAATACTCGCTTGGTAAGACTCGTATCCATTATTTTCTAAATATTGTCCGATATCTAATACTTCTCCGCCCCAGTTATTTTCACCGTCTGCATTTTCACCGACGAAACTATTGAATCCATGAACTAAAATGATTGGATCTTCATTTTTGTATTCCGCTTGCTTTGCAACTTTATTTGTTTGATCTGTCGTTGCTTGTGAATTAGCTTTTAAAGCAGCAAGTTCTTTCTGTTGTTGTTTATCATCTTGATTTTGAGAACTTCCAGGTAACATTGGTGTATTTTCTAAATCTTCAAGTGAAACAGTACGATTGGGTTGCTGTTGCGTAGTTGGTCTATCTTGTGTTTGTTCACTTGTACGTTCACCTGCTAACGGGAAACGATTCTCATCATTTCGATTTTCTTCTGATTGTTGAGACGTGTCTTCAGTAGGAACCTCTTCTGTCTGTTGTGTGTATTGATCCTCTGAAGTCGATTCTTCTGTGGAAGCTACTTCGCTAGATGATGTTTCTGTTTCATTTGATTGAGATACATCGTGTGGTTCATCTGTTTTAGGTTGTGCTTCAGTTGCTTTCTCCTCAGTTGAATCTTCTTGTGACTTTTCTAATGAAGATGTGTCTTCTTCACCTTCTGAAGGTTGTTGTTCTGTTCTTTCATCGTCTTTAGTTGATGCTTCTTTCGTTGATTCTTCTTCGTTATTTTGTTCGTCTTCAGATGAATCATTGTCACCCTTAGATTCTGATGGTTGATTTTCTTCAGTTTGTGGTGCTTCCTCTGTTTGCGTTTCTGTAGAATCTTTTGTTGCTACGTCTTTCTCATCTTTATCTTCAGTTGTTGTTTCATCTGACTTTGATGTATGTTCCGTAGAAACATGTGATGTTGGTTGTGTTTCTGTTGATTTGTCCTCGTCATTAATTTCAGATGTTTGTGTTGCCTCTTCTTTTTCAGTTTGTGCTTTATCTTCTTTTTCAGCTCGTGGTTGATGCTCCGATTTCTTATTAGTTTGTTCTTCTTTGTGATCGTATAATTGCGTGTTGAAACCTTTGTCTTCATTAAGTTGTTCCGCATCAGAACGATCTTCTTGTTTAGCATTTTTCTGTTGGTCATCAGATAGTCCTTCTTGCTGGTTTTCTTTTTTGTCAGAGTGTTTGTCTGTTACTTCTGATGTTGTATCGTCTGTTTTTTTAGATGAAGGTTGTGTTTCTGATGAAGTTTGTTCTGAAGATTTAGGTGTTTCTTGCCTAGAATGATCTACATTTGAATGTTCTTGTTGTTGTAATCGTTTATTTTCGTCTGAATTTTCTGAATGTTTATCACTTGTTATGGTTTCATTTTTCTGTTTATTTTCAGATTGTGAAGGCTTTTGTGCTTTATGTATTGTTGGTTGATTATCTTGAGTTGTTGAATGAGATTGTTGCGTTTCATCAGATTTATTATCGATAGATTGTGCTTGTGTTGTCTCTGGTGATGTTTGTTCTTGTGATTCCTCTGCTTGCGCTTGGCCTCCACCGATGAATAGTAGCGCACCAATTAAAGCAGATGCCGTACCTACACTGAATTTACGAATACTATATTTGTTTTGTCTCGTTTTCATTTTTAGCACCTCTATTTAATTTTATAAAATGTCATAAATGGCAAAGTGATTAGATAAAGATATTAACGATTAAGCGCGGGATCCATTCTAAAATTTTAGCAAAATACTCTTCCACGATGACCATCCTTTCCTATACGATAAAAAAACTTCATACAACATCTATCATATATATCCATTGTTAATGTAGCGTTAATTTCTAATAAAATGAATATTACATATATATTTCCAATTAAAAGTAATTAATTATTTTTCCAATTAATCGCTAATGAATTTTACTTAACTTTTATCCAAACAATGAACGATGCTATGATAAATTTGAACTTATCTCGTCTATACCAATTTTGAAATATGGATTGTGAATGGAAACTATAAAATGGAGGTTGTTCAAGTGTCAAAAATCAAAATAAGACCTCCTTACGGTCATTAACTTAGACGAAGGAGATCTTAACGAATATCACGTTAGCATGTTAGCAACATTAGAATCTTATCGAGGCAATGGCTTGGGCCAAAAATTGTTAACTTACGCTGAACAACTTGCATTAAATAAAAACTTTACGCATATTTCCTTAACGGTAGATGTTGAGAAAGTCCCTGCCCAAAGACTCTATAAAAAGCAAGGCTATCAATTTATAGGAGAAACAGGACAAGGTGACTACCAATATTATAAAATGCGTAAATCATTAAAATTACTTTATCTAAAATAAGAGTCTGAGACAAAAATAGTTGTCTCAGACTTTTTTTCAATTATACTGATGTGGCAGGTCGAATTTTCCACTGATATGGGTCATTCAATTGTGACCAATCACTTTCAATTTCTTCACCATTTAATAAACATGCATCTAATTCAGCTTCAAGTTGTTTCTGATCTAGATCAGTACCGATAATCACAAATTGTGTGTTGCGATCTCCGTATTCTATATCCCAACTTTCAGCTACATCCGGTCTTTCGCGTAATATACTTTCTTTTTGATTTGGTGACATCGCTGCTACCCAGTAACTTACAGGACTGATATTGCAAGACGATCCTGCTTGGGATAATAAACACGCTACCTTATTGTATTGAGCTAACCATACAATACCTTTAGACCGAACAATATTGTCTGACATACTTTCTAGCCAATTATGGAAACGTTCTGCGTGAAATGGTAACCTTCTCGAATAAACAAACGAGCTAATCCCATATTCTTCAGTTTCTGGAGTATGGTTCGCATGACCGCCGTCTGTGAGTTCCTTTATCCATCCGGCAGACTGACTTGCCTTTTCAAAATCAAATCTTTGCGTGTTTAACACCTCATCAATATCAACTTGCGCTTGTGTCGTTTTAATTAACTTCGCTTCAGGTTGTAGCTGCGTTAATACCTGTTCCAGTTTAACTAATTCATCCTCTGAGATTAGATCTGTTTTGTTAATAATCAATACATCGCAGAATTCTACTTGATCAATTAATAAATCTGCAATCGTACGTTCATCCGTATCGTCCACACCTTGGTCACGATCCACGAGTAAATCTTCTGATTTGATATCATTCGTAAAACGATTCGCGTCAACCACCGTAACCATCGTATCTAATCGACAAATTGAAGTTAAATCTATCCCCATCTCTTCATCTATATAAGAAAATGTTTGTGCAACAGGTACTGGTTCTGAAATTCCAGTAGATTCTATAACAATATAATCAATATGGCCTTTCTGTACGATGCGTTCTACTTCTTTCAATAAATCATCTCTTAAAGTACAACAAATACAACCATTAGATAGTTCAACGAGTTTCTCATCCGTTCTCGATAAACCACCACCATCTGCAACTAAATCTTTATCAATATTCACTTCACTCATATCATTTACAATTACTGCAATACGACGTCCTTCTCGATTATTTAAAATGTGATTGAGTAATGTTGTTTTACCTGAACCTAAATATCCACTTAATACCGTCACTGGTACTTTTTTCATTTTTATACCACCTTAAATTGAAATCATTACGATTAAACGTTAAAAATAAAAAGCCTTATTTATCACTTAACGCCTTTTCAATATGATTCATATTTTTCTTCATAAATGTTTGATAATTGTTTTTCTCGTTATCTTGTTGCTTCGTATGAGAACCCATATTATAGAATTTTAAAGGTTCTGCTTTTGTTTCTTTTCTTACTGTTTCGGAAACCTTATTAGATACATTTTCTTCAGTTAAGACATATCTTACGTTATCTTTTTTAATTTGCTTCGCGATTTTTGTTAAATCACTTTGACTAGGTTCTTCAGCATTCATATTTTGTATACCTTCTTGTTTGAAACCATATCTGTCAGCTAAATAACCAATAGAATCGTGTGAAATATAGGCAGTTTCTCCTTTGTTATCTTTACCTATCTTCTTCATATCTTTATCTATTGATTTCAAATCACTACTTAGCTTTTTATAGTTTTGCTCATAATAGTCTTTATGTTTATTATCTTTTTCAACGAGTTCATCTTTTATTGATTTTGCAAACTTTTGACTTAATACAGGATCTAACCATACATGTGGGTCATATTGACCGTGGTGATGATGTTCATGTTCATGCTCATGTTCGTGCCCTTCGTGGTCGTGTTCCTCTTCATGACTATGTTCATGCTATTCATTTTTTAGTAAATCCTTTTTGATAGAAGGCTCTAATGATAAAGTTTTATCCTTTTTATTAATAGATTTAGCTATTTTTTTAGCAATTGGATCTAAATCATCGCCTGTATATATAAATAAATCTGATTTTCCTATGTTAACCATATCTTTTTGACTTGGATCATATGTATGGGTATCCATGCCTTTTGGATAAACAGAGTTAACATCGACATATTTGCCTCCTATTTGTTCAGTGAACGACTTTAGTGGATAGACAGTCGTCTTAACTTCTAATTTATCTTTCGTCGTCACCTTTTCTCCCTTACCTTCTTTATTATCTGTATTATTACATCCGGCTAAAGCCACCGTTAAAACTCCTGAACACAGTAAACCGAGACCTTTTTTGTACATTTAAACCTCTCCTTAAATCGTAATCGTTACGTTTTAAAATTTTACTATAGATTTATAGAAAATCAACCCTTTTCTTATAAAAGAATGATTTAACGATTACAGTCAGGCACTTAAATATAAAATATTTAGCATAAATTAAAAAAACCAGGCCTAATTAAAGGCCTGGCTGAAAATCAGATATTATTTATCTTCTTTTTTATTTTTACGTCTACCGAATAGTAGTAGTGAACCTAATGCTGCAAATAATGAACCGAAGATTGTAGCATTGTTATTTCCATTTTCACCTGTATCTGGTAATGCTTTTGAATCATGTTTGTCATGTCCTTTAGCATTATCCGCTTTGTGTCCGTGGTTATTAGCGTTATTTGCTTTTTCTCCATTGTGTGAAGATGAACCTGATTGGTTATTGTTGTCATTTCCTGCAACTGCACCAGTTTCAGAATTATCATCATCTTCATCGTCTACATTGTTGTCAGTGTCGCTGTCTGAGTCAGAGTCTGCATCTGCATCACTGTCTGCGTCTGCGTCACTGTCTGCGTCTGCGTCACTGTCTGCGTCGGCATCTGAATCACTATCTGCGTCTGCATCACTATCTGCATCGGCGTCACTGTCTGAGTCTGCGTCGCTATCTGCGTCGGCATCACTGTCTGCGTCGGCATCACTGTCTGCATCCGCATCACTATCTGCATCTGCGTCACTATCTGAGTCTGCATCGCTATCTGCATCTGCGTCACTATCTGCGTCGGCATCGCTGTCTGCATCCGCATCACTATCTGAGTCCGCATCACTGTCTGCGTCGGCATCACTATCTGAGTCTGCGTCGCTATCCGCGTCGGCATCACTATCTGAGTCTGCGTCACTGTCTGAATCCGCATCGCTATCTGCGTCGGCATCACTATCTGCATCAGCATCGCTGTCCGCATCCGCATCGCTATCTGCGTCTGCATCGGCATCGCTGTCCGCATCCGCGTCGGCGTCACTATCTGCATCAGCATCGCTGTCCGCATCCGCATCGCTATCTGCGTCGGCATCGCTGTCTGCATCTGCGTCAGCATCTGCATCAGAATCAATTGGTTCTTCAATAGTTACTGGAACTGTAATGTGATCTTCTGTGCCATCTGGGTATGTCACTGTCACATCTACGTTTGTTGTACCTGGTGTATTACCGTCCGGTAATTGTGAAGGATCATCTACTGTTACTACTGGTTGTTCTTCTTCTGATGGGTAATCTGGGAATGTTACTGCTCCTGTTACGTCACCTTCTGTTGTTGGTTGACCATAGTCTTTATCAACTGTTCCTACTGTTGGATCGTATGCATCATTATCCGCTTGCTCTCCAACTGTTACTGGTACTTGAACGTGATCTACTGTGCCATCTGGATATGTTACAGTTACATCTACATTTGTTGTACCTGGTGTATTACCGTCCGGTAATTGTGTTGGATCGTCTACTGTGATAACCGGTTGTTCTCCATCCGCTGGATAGTCAGGTACTGTTACCGCGCCTGTTACATCCGCATCTGTTGTTGCTTCTCCGTATGGTTTTTCTACACTACCAACTGTTGGTTCATATGCATCATTATCTGCTTGCTCTCCAACTGTTACTGGTACTTGAACGTGATCTACTGTGCCATCTGGGTATGTCACTGTCACATCTACATTTGATGTTCCTGGTACTGTTCCGTCTGGTAATTGTGTTGGATCGTCTACTGTGATAACCGGTTGTTCTCCATCTGTTGGATAATCAGGTACTGTTACTGCTCCTGTTACGTCCGCATCTGTTGTTGCTTCTCCGTATGGTTTTTCTACACTACCAACTGTTGGTTCGTAAGTACGAGCATCTGTTACTTTTACGATGAATGAATCAGCTGCAATATCGTTACCACCTGATACGATTACTGCTGTATAAACATCTCCATCAACTGCAGTATCAGGTACAGTGAATGTCGCTTGTTGTTCACCATCAGTTAAAGAAGTAATGTCTCCAGTAGATTGTACTACATTACCATCTTTATCTCTCCATTCGATATGAGTTGGTAAAGGTGATAATTGAGTTCCTGTTAAATCAATGTTTACAACATCGCCAGCGACTGCAGGTTTATCAGTATTGTTGTAATCAAGAATATCAATACCTAAATCTGTAGTTGGTACTAATGCGAAGTTTACGTTGTACCACATTGGATTTTCAATTAAGTTTTGCGCTGGTGCAGTTTGTGGTGTCCATGAAAGGTTTGCGTTAGGTCTTCTAAATTCTGGACTCGTATAAGAAGAATAAGCATTAACCACATTACCGTCAGGATCCATTACATAACCATAAATGTAATCATCATTTAAAGTTCCTTCAGGGAAACGTAATGTGTAACGACCGTTTTCGTCTGTTTCACCATAAACTGTTGCTGAAATATATTCTGGGTGATCTGTTAATAAAGTTTTTGCTGCTGCAGCTCTTTGATCTTCAGCTAAACTTTCAACTTGATCTTTATAAGCTTGAGCACCTTCAGCTGTTAATGATGACATCACAACTGTGTAACCTGCAGCTTCTGGATCAGCAATATTGTTGTTAGGACCTGTACCTGAGTTAGCTTGGTCTCCAGCCCCAGTTTCTAACCATACTTGACCTGAGATACTATTTTGTGCGTCTAAACTTACTGCTGGTGCACTTAATGGGCCTTCAGTATCATGAATCCATTGTGATTGATCTGTAGTCATGTAATTATTTTCAGGTTCCACCGTCATATAAATACCAGTACGTTGCATATTTGTACCGATTAATGGGAATTGACCTAAGTTTGAATTTGTTACTGAGTTAACAAATGAACCTGGGAAGAATCCACCAGCTTGACGGATCATTGTTGCTGTATTACCGTCCGCAGTTTGATAGTCTGGAATCCATAAACGGTAATATTGACCATCTGTCGCATTATAAGTATGTGTAGTTCCGTTAGCATCTGTCCAACCATCTCTTAAATCGAAAGCGTAAGCCCCAGGACACGCTTGTGAACCGTCTGAACTTGAAAGTTGGTTCGTTGTTTGAGCAGAATATGTTGGAGATACTGAACCATCTTTATCAATCCATTGCATGTATACTGTTGTACCTTCTGGAACTGGTGTTAAACCGTTACTCATTATTGAAGGTGTACCTGTATCAACTACCCATGCACGACCTGATAATGTGTTCGCAGCATTTGTCATGTCTGTTGCTGAATCGATATAACCATTCGCAATTGCATCAGCTACAATTACTTCTGAAGGTGATCCTACAGATTCTGTAGTGAATGCTTCGTTTGATAAAAGACTGATTGATTCTTCGTTAACACTCGCAATTCTTGATGAAGTTGCTAATGCTGTATTTGCATCTTGTTCATTTGCAATTTGGTTAAGTAAAGCGAATTGAAGTTGTTGTGAAGTTACGTTTTCAGTATCTAAGTTTAAATCGTTAACAGCTGTTTCAGCGTCACTTTGTGAAACGTTAGCAGCTTCTTTGTAGTATTCAACCGCTGAAGCTTCGTCATTTACTGAAGTGATATCGGCAGTTGTATCGTTAGTTTGTGTTGTTGTAGTATCAACATTGTTTTGTTCTGTAGAAGGTGCTTCTGTGCTCGATTGTTCAGTTGATGTTGGTTCTTCTTTTGTTGTTTCTTCTGTACTTGATTGTTCAGTTGATGCTGGTTCTTCTTTTGTTGTTTCTTCTGTACTTGATTGTTCAGTTGATGTTGGTTCTTCTTTTGTTGCTTCTTCTGTACTTGATTCCTCAGTTGATGTTGGCTCTTCTTTTGTTGCTTCTTCTGTACTTGATTGTTCAGTTGATGCTGGTTCTTCTTTCGTTGCTTCCTCTGTGCTCGATTGTTCAGTTGATGTTGAGTCTTCGTTCGTTGCTTCTTCTGTACTTGATTGTTCAGTTGATGCTGGTTCTTCTTTTGTCGTTTCTTCTGTACTTGATTGTTCAGTTGATGTTGAGTCTTCTTTTGTTTCTTCCTCTGTGCTTGATTGTTCAGTTGATGTTGGCTCTTCTTTTGTCGCTTCTTCTGTGCTCGATTGTTCAGTTGATGTTGGTTCTTCTTTTGTCGCTTCTTCTGTGCTCGATTGTTCAGTTGATGTTGGTTCTTCTTATGTCGCTTCTTCTGTGCTCGATTGTTCAGTTGATGTTGGTTCTTCTTTTGTCGCTTCTTCTGTGCTCGATTGTTCAGTTGATGTTGGTTCTTCTTTTGTCGCTTCTTCTGTGCTTTGTGTTTGGCTTTCAGTTACTGTTTCACTTGATGCGGTTGTATTTGATGTATCTGTTGTGCTTTCTTCTTTGTTAGCATCCCCAGATGTTGATTGATCGCTTGTGCTATTTGATGATGTCTCTTCAGCAGCTTTTGCATCGCCACTTGCCCCAAAAATTAATGTAGCTCCAACTAAAATCGAAGCCGCTCCCACCGTGAATTTACGGATCGAGTACTTATTTTGAACGTTTGGCAAAAAGTCTAGTCTTTTAGATTTTTTCATATTCAAAAGATCCTCCCCAATAAAATATGAATAATTACAAATTATTCTTTAGATATAAGATACCACCCTAAATGTTGTAATGCAACAGAAAATTTTTTTGATACGAATTCGTAATAATAGAAATATTTTATTAATCCAACGTACTTAACATAGTTTGACACGAATCAATCGATGAAAATAGTTTGCAAACCCTCATCAAATACCCCGCAATTTAATTATACCCTGTTGTATTTTTACAAACTGGAATAGTTCAAAAGTTAAAAATATTAATAAAGAGATAACATTAACTCAAGTATGTAAATACTTTCTTCTTAAATTTAAATGTGTTTTAATGCAACTATAATAGTTACATTAAAAAGGGGAATAGATAGTTATGAACTTTGAATTTAACGTTGCAGTTCATTTGTTAACATTTTTAGCTAAGCATGATGATGAACAATTTAGCAGCAAACAATTAGCAACATTAGTATGTGTTAATCCTGTGCAATTACGTAGAGTAAGCAAACCATTATTAGAGAAACAGTTTATTACTTCCACTCAAGGACAACGTGGTGGTTATAAAGCAAATGAAAAAACTAAAAAGGTTAAACTATCAGAGCTCTTCCAATTATTTCAATCTACAAAATCAACACGCCGTTTATATACGGGCAACCAAAGTAGTGAATGCTTAATAGCGAGTCGCGTAAGCAAAGTGATGGAAAAACATGCACAACACGAATGCGAAGTTTTAACGAACTATTATGAAAAATTCACGATTGAAGAGACATTGCATAGTATTTTAGAGGAGGAAAAAAATGAATAACTTTGATTTAATTATCATTGGATTTGGAAAAGGAGGAAAAACTTTAGCTAAATATGCTGCAACACAAGGTCAATCGGTTGCGGTAGTTGAACAGTCACAAAAGATGTATGGAGGCACATGTATTAATATAGGGTGCATCCCTTCGAAAACTCTTGTACATGATGGCGTTTTAGGGAAACAATTTTCAGATGCGATTCAACGAAAATTTAATGTGGTCTCAGCACTCAATAGTAAAAACTACCACAACTTAGCTGATGAAGAGAATATAACGATATTTGATAATAAGGCACAATTTGTATCTAATAACGAAATCGCTTTATATGATAAAGATGGCAATCATCAACAAACCATCATAGGAGATCATATTGTTATCAATACTGGTGCAACACCTGTTATCCCGCAAATTAAAGGAATCGAATCTTCACAACATATTTATGATTCAACGGGTATTATGAATTTGACTAAACAACCAGAACAACTTGTGATTATTGGTGCGGGTTATATCGCATTAGAATTCGCTTCAATCTTTGCCAATTTTGGAACACAAGTCACTGTGTTAAATCGACATGAGTCTATCTTGCCAAATGAAGATGCAGAAATTGTTCAAGCTATAGAGGAAGATTTGGACGATAATTGGATTAATATCGTACACAATGTGGAGACTACAAACTTTACTGACAATGATCAAGGTGTGACAGTTTCTACTACGAAAGGTGATTTTCATGCCGATGCAGTATTAGTCGCAACGGGGCGTCAACCTAATACTGACTTAAACCTTGAACAAACAGATGTACAACTTGGTTCTCACGGTGAGATTAAAGTGAATGAACATTTACGTACGGACGTCCCTCATATCTTCGCCTTAGGTGATGTAAAAGGAGGTCCTCAATTTACATATGTCTCGTTAGATGACTTTAGAATTGTTCGTGACCAACTATTTGATACAGGCAAGCGTACAACTGACAATAGAGGGGCTATCCCATATACGATGTTTATTGATCCCCCATTATCCCGTGTCGGTTTAACTGCAGAGCAAGCACGCGAGCAAGGTTATGAAATTTTAGAAAATCGTTTACCAGTCAAAGCTATCCCTCGTCATAAAATCAATAACGATGCACGCGGTTTATTTAAAGTTGTGGCAAACAAAGAAACAGGACATATTCTCGGTGCATCCCTTTATGGTCTGCAATCTGAAGAATTAATCAATATGGTTAAATTAGCTATAGATCAAAACCTTACCTATGACGTCTTAAGAGATAATATTTATACGCATCCGACAATGATTGAATCCTTTAATGATTTATTCAATTTATAGGTAAAGTATGAGAAACCCCCATTTAAATGGAAGAAACACGGCAAAGGATTCACTGTTGAATCTATAGCAACGTATAGAGCCACCTCAGTTCTAACACTGACGTGGCTCTTTTTTTAAATATTAAATTATGCTTCATTTTCAACATTTTTACCAACAGGTTCCCATTTAATTAAGAAAGTAACAAGGAAACCGACAAAAGGAACCGCCGCGAGTATTAACATTGTGTTAGACAGACCTGCCGCAGCTAAGACGACCGGGAAGACAAACGTCCCACTAATGCTACCTAAGCGACTCACGGATTCGACGACTCCAGTTGCACGTCCACGTAGACTTGTCGGGAAGGACATCGCCCCAATTGTCTTACCTTGTGTACCTGGACCACCAGCATGGCCAAATAAGAACACTGCTACAAATAACGTGTTAAAGATCATTGGTAATGATTTATACATTAAACCGATACATAACATGGCTAGCAGTACTAAACCGAAACCAATCATCGTTAGCTTGCGTGCTCCGAAACGCAATGTGAACTTTGCACCGAAATAAGCACCTACAATCCCAGCAATGTTAACGATTGCTGTCCCTAATAAACTTTCTAGTTTCCCGTCACCAATAATGTAAGTTGCGATGAGTGGTATGTATAACCCTATCGCATAGTATTGCATCCCTTGTAAAGTTGCGATGGCGGTTGCTAAAGCTAGTCGAGGGAAGTAGCGTTTACTTAATAACGCTTGAAGTGCTTGATCTGATTGCTTCTTCACTGGTGTCGTTGTATCATCTTCAATTAAATTCACCTTGAGATGATAATGTTGTTCTACAAATTGAGCCGCTTCGTTTAACGGTCTGTGATTGACAATCCATATCGGACTTTCATCTAAATATTTCAGTCTTAAAATGTACAACACGAGTGCAATGACTGCCCCAAAACCTACTGCGAAACGCCATAAATGATCGCCTGTCCCAAGTAAGAAGAACATAATGACACAAAGAGCCGAAGCAACCATAGAAATGTACCATACCACTTGCCAGTAGTTGACGTTACGACCTTTATCACTTTTATTACTAATTTCTGCGATATATGTAAATACGACTGGACTATCCATTCCTATCGCAAATCCCATTACAAACCGACATAGAATGAGTAAAATCACATTCGGTGAAAATGCAGCACCTAATGCTGTGATAATTAATAGAAGGAGCGACACGGAAAATATCTTTTTTCGGCCAATTTTATCAGCGAAACGCCCGCCCAATATCGCACCGAATAATGCACCGAATGGCATCACTGTCATAACGACTGATAACATCGTAGGACTTAAGTGAAATTCCTTTTTAATCTGATCAGTCGACGTACCTAATATTGTTAGATCATATGCATCTAAGAATACCGTCCCTAGCGCAATAAATAACAACATTTTCGATGTCTTTTGCGTATCAATATTTTCGACAATCTCTAGTAAGTCACGTTTGTTACACACCTGCAACTGTTTCATCTAATCAAACCCTTTTCAGAAATTTATGTAATACCCATTTATTGTATCTCATAACTGTTAAGTGATTATTAAAATGGTAGATTAAGTCTTTGCGGAAGATTTTAAAAAAGCCAACCTCAAAACTCCAAACAAGCTTTGAGGTTGGTTATCTTTATATATAAAATTTTCCTACTTTGAACTAAATCAACTTATCTTTACTGAATTTATTATAAATCCATCTCATAAGTAAAGTGAATGTAATAAATAATCCAATATAACCGAATACTTTAAAAACAAAGTTAACAAGGTCGACAAAACCAACAAAACTGAGCACGAATGATAATACTAATGATACTGTAAGTAGTATTGTGTATTGTTTTGTTCGAGGTTGGGTAAATCTTTTTAAGAAAGGATACAACATCCCGATACAACTATTGAAGATTACACCGAACATAACGGCTGACATGAGTATAGCGACTAAAGGATGAATATCTTTCGCTAATAATAACGTAGGAATATCAACTTTATTGGCTGTTTCAATGTTGGCCAATAAACCTGCAACCATGATGATTAATAAAATACTAAATGCAAGACCACCTAAAAAAGCGCCTCGTCTTGCAGTTTTATGACTGATCGCATCATTCCCTACTATTGTTAAGAAACTGAAACTATTGCCAATGATTAAACCACCATATACTACCGCATCCCACCACCAAACATGACTTGAGGTCTTTGAACTATCAATATGACGACCCACTTCTGAAAATGGAATTGTCGGATGTAATATATTTGTTCCAGCAATGATAAATACTACGATAACTAGAAACGGTGTGACAAACCCTAATACCTTTAATATCTTGTCAAAATTCAACTGCAATACGATAAATAATAAAATGACAATAAGTAAAGATCCTACCCAAATAGGCAAATGAAAGCCTTGATTTAACGCTGAACCCCCACCTGCTACCATGACAACGGTCAACCCAAATAGGAAGAATATAATTAAGAAATCAATAAGTTTTCCGAGTTTGTCTCCAAATAAGTGATTTAAAGAAATATCATATGTATCTGCATCTACTCTGTAACCAAGTTTCGAAATTTGTCTCGTACCAAACGTAACGATAATGCCTGTTAGTATAGCTCCAATATAAGCAAAATTCCCATAATTTACAAAGAACTGCAACAACTCTTGACCCGTTGTAAAACCAGCTCCAACAATAAAGCTTAGATAAGCAAGCACAATTTTAATAGATGCTTTATTATCTTTACTTAACATGTTATCACCTTTCGCTCAAAGTATTTTTACATTTATAGCTTAACATACTTTGTAAAATTAATTTTTTATAAGAAAAGTCATGTTGTTAGTTATCTCAAAACATTTTAAATCACAATTAAAATATCGCGTAATTATTTCATTTTACACTTAATATTTAATATAAGTTTACGTGATATTTACTTTACGACTAAATAGATTTGCTAAACTGAATATATAATTTTCAATTAAGGGGGAATGAATTTTGAAGAAGATCACTACGACTTTAATGGCTTCTGCGGCATTACTTGCACTCTTACCTTCTGTATCTCATGCCACTACAACTAAGCAACCAGCTGCAAGTACACAACAACCAGAAGCATCACAACAAGGGACTCAGCAAACATCTACGACACAACAAACAACTTCAACACAGCCACAAACACAATCTTCTCAATCAGAAACACAACAAACTTCAAATAATCAAGGTGTTTCTATTCACGATATTCAAGGTGAAGGACATCACTCACCATACGACGGTAAAAAGGTAAATAACGTACAAGGTATTGTTACATATGAATACGAACTATATGGTGCGAAATACGTACATATTCAAACACCCGATAGCATGAAAGACGATAATCCAAATACTTCTGAAGGTTTGATTGTCTACATGGGTAAAAATGATTACGGCGTACAAAAGGGTGATTTAGTCAACGTTAAAGGGACAGTTGATGAATATTACATCGATGGATATGCCGATAAACAACAAACTGACTTACCTGTGACACAAATCAATGCACGTGATGACCGTGGTGGCAACGTTTCTATAGAGAAACGTAATCAACAATTACCTCAACCGGTTCAAATCAAAAACGTACCAAATAAAATTTCAGCGAATGATCAATTCCAGACATTCGACCGAAACAAATACGCAATTGATTACTGGGAATCACTTGAAGGCATGCGCGTTCAGACAAATGATGTGAGAGCGGTTGGCCCACAAGAACACGGAGACGTCTTTACAGTACAAGATAGTCAACCAGAAGAAACGACACATGGCGGCGTAAGATTAACACCAAACAATCAACATGGCGAACGCATTCCTTTCAAAATGTATGACAACTATCAAGCCCGTGACTTCGATGTGAAGACTGGCGATAAGTTTAAAGGCCCTATTATCGGTTATGTAAACTACGGTTTCCAAAACTATAAACTGAACGTTGATTTAGATGATATGAAACGTGCACATGTAGATGGTCAATCACAACCTGAACCGACAACAATCCAACCAAGTAACCAAAAGTTAAATATCGCTTCTTATAACTTAGAGAATTTCTCAAACAATACAAAAACGACAACTGAAGATAAAGCTAATAAAATCGCTGGTGGTATTACTAAAAACATGAAAAACCCTGATATTATCGGTGTGACTGAAGTTCAAGATAACGACGGTCCTAATGCTGGTGGCCCAAATGCCAACGAATCTTACCAACGTTTAATTAATAAAATTAAACAAAATGGTGGTCCTGAATACAAATACGTTAATATCGACCCTGTGATGAATGCTGATGGTGGTCAACCTAACGCAAACATCCGTGTAGGTTTCTTATATAATCCTGAACGTGTAGACTTCGATGATTCAATCAAACAAGGTGACGCGAATACACCAGTTTCTTATAAAAATGGTAATTTAACTTTAAATCCTGGCCGTATCGATCCACAAAATCCAGCATTCGATGATTCAAGAAAGCCATTAGCTGCTCAATTTAAATTCCATGGCGAAAAAGTCATCGTACTTGCAAATCACTGGAACTCTAAACGTGGTGACACGCCATACTTCGGTAGCCAACAACCACCACAATTACCAAGTGAAACGCAACGAACTGAAATCGCTAATGCAGTTGGCCGTTTCGTGCAACAAGTTCATCAAGAGAACCCTAACGCAAACATTGTGTCAGTCGGCGATTACAACGATTTCCAATGGTCTAAACCATTAAAAACTTTAGAAGGTAATCATATGCACAATATGATTTATAGCTTACCAACATCTCAACGTTATTCTTATAATTACCAAGGTAATTCACAAGCATTAGACCACGTACTCGTTTCTGATAACCTTGCAAATTATACAAAGTTAGATCCAGTACACGTAAATAGTGACTTTACAGAAGTTTCAGGTCGTGCGAGTGACCACGATCCATTACTAGCACAACTTGACGTAAAACAAAAAGCAAGAGATCAACATAGACAACAACGTTAAAGAGAATAAAGTATAAATAGAAACAGTCGGGCATCTTAAACAGGTGCTCGACTGTTTTTTTATTGATATTAATTGTTAAAGCATATTGTGTTACACCGAACTCGTTTAAAACAACTAGAAGCTCAAAACCCTCGGAATCATGAAAAGATAATTTCATATGTCTTCTAATTTTCCACTTCAAATATACCCTTACCCTAACAATTTTGTGATTTAATTGAATTTTTTCTGAAAAAGTTTCATACATCTCAAATAACCTTTATGACAAGGCTGAACGACATCATTTCGAGTCAGAAACCGTCTAATATACACGTCATTTTGACAAATATAGTTGTCAAAATGACTAAAGTAATATATATTATAGGCGAGGAGTTGATAAATATTGAGAAATCGATTGAAAGAATTACGTGCACGCGATGGCTACAATCAAACTCAACTCGCAAAGAAAGCCGGCATCTCCCGGCAAACCGTTTCTTTAATCGAGCGAAACGACTTCACGCCATCCATTCTAACCGCAGTCAAGATTGCACGTATATTTAACGAACCTGTAGAAAACATATTTATCGTAGAGGAGGAAGATTTATGAAAGTAGGACGTTATTTAATGATGGTACTTTTTGGGGGGATAGTTGGTGGAATAATTGGCGGACTGATTGGTGTATCAGAAAATATCAATTTATTAGATCGCAATAATTTTGCTAATCATCATTACGTAAGCATTGTGTCCACTATTGGCATAGTTATAAATATATGCTTAATGATCGCTTTATTTTTCGTACAAAAAAAGGCATTAAGTTATAAAAGAAAGATAGATAATGATGAAAGCGATACTGATGCAGACTTATACGAAAGAAAAGCAAACATTGAACTCCTAAAATCTAATTTCATTACTTATTTAAGTATTTTTATAGTAATATTGGTAGTCTTTCTTGTTGCAATAGGAAATAGTACCAATGACAGTGACCAATTATATATGCTACTACCAAATATAATCACAGTTATCCCTAGTGTGATGTATGGTTTCTTTATTCAAAAGTTTGACTCGCGTTACCCAAAATTAGGTGAAAAAAATTATACAGAAAAAACTTTATATATGATGGATGAAGGTGAACGTCATATTGCATTGGTATCAATGTATAAAATATATACATTCAATATTATTATGCTCATGGCAGCTGGTTTATTATTGGGCATATTCTCTTTAAGAACAAACATCAACCAAGCACCTGGATTACTCATTATATTAATATTATTTTGTTATAATACATTTGGTTATATATTTAAAATTCGTAAATTTTATAAATAATAATTTAATTGTGTCACTTGGGAAATATCGAATATCTTAAAGAAATGGGGCTCGTCATGGAACATCTATTGAACGTACATAATTTAAATAAATCTTATGATAAAGCAGAATTTAAACTTTCTGATATTTCATTATCTATTAAACCGAAAGAGGTTGTTGGTTTAATTGGAAAGAATGGTTCAGGTAAATCAACTTTAATCAATACGTTAGTAGGTAATCGCTTTAAAGATTCTGGTGAAATTCAAATTTTCGACCAAATTGTGACTGGCAATGATTCAAGTCATAAAGAACATATCGGTGTCGTGTTTGATGATTTACGTGTTCCAAATAAATTAGCGTTAACCGATATTAATAAAGTGTTTCAGAATATCTTTGAAACTTGGAATAGTGATAAATTTTTCTCAACTATCGATTATTTTGACTTACCTAAAGACAGACTCATCAAAACATTTTCACGAGGCATGCGTATGAAAGCTGCCCTATCCATCGCATTAGCACATGACAGTCGTTTACTCTTCTTAGACGAAGCTACTGCAGGAATGGACGTTTCAGGGCGTGAAGAAGTGATGGAAATATTGGAAGACTATATTGCTGAAGGTAACGGTGTGTTGATTTCTTCTCATATTTCAGAAGATATTGAGCAACTCGCTACAAGATTGGTATTTATGAAAAATGGTCAAATCATCTTAGAAGAAGATAAACAGTATTTATTAGACCACTACGGCATTATTGAACAACCTGAAGCAGAATTCAACATTCCAAATCATACTTTAGTTGCGACGAGAAAACGAAATAATACATGTATAACACTAGTCAATCGTAGAGAAGAAGTCACAGGAGCACGTCCAATTGAAGGTATAGACGATGCCACCAAACTGATTATGCGAGGTGATAGATAATGAAAGGTTTAATGTTAAGTAGTTTTTATACTTCGAAAAAATCACTGTATACAAATCTCGTTATAGGCATTATTGCTAGTATTCTATTCGCATTCATCAACCCATACATGTGTTGTTTTTTACCTATGGTTTTCCTAATTTCACCTGTTACAGACAACATCAAACATGAAAAGGACTCAAAATGGATGTATTACATTTCGACTTTACCGACAGGACGCAGCCTTTATGTTAAAGGTTATTACGCATATTTCGGGATACTCATATTAGCAGGCCTCATCCTCGGGAGTATAGTTTCATTAATATTTACACAAAGCTTTAAAGTCATGTTAGTTACTGCCCTAATTGGAATTGGAGCTGCTGGTGTATATACCATTATCTTTCCATTAACATTTAAATTCGGTCCTGAAAATTCAAACGTGATAATGATAGCTGTCGCAATCATTATGTTATTAATTTATTTTGTATTCTATTTTGGTATTATTTTGCCAAACATCATCAAATCTGACTTTTCTTATACAGCAGCTGCAGAAATACCTAGCACATTTATCGGCGCAGGCATATTTGGCGTTTTTGGTCTGATCAGTATTGTTGGCTCATACCTATTATCGTTAAATGTATTCAAAAAACAAGACCTTTAAGTTTTGGTTTACTCAGAAAGTTGATCATTATTTCGATTTAGATTTCATTATTTAAAAGCATGAATGTTTCACGTAGAACACGGACTAAAATGTGATATGAAAAAGCGTCTGGGTGTGTGACCCGGACGCTTAATTATTATTATAACTTTCTTCAATATATGGTTTTGCTTTTTCTAAGTCATGTTGGTTTTTAATTGTGATAGATAAATTCCCCGTACCGTAATGTCCAACATTCGTCACATCACGAGTGAAGCCTGATTCAAAGTTTACTTGTGTTAAATCTACTTTAACGTAAAGTTGTATTTTATTTTGTTTAGGGTACACTTCTACACAAACAAAGTTTTTAATTCGTTTAAAGGCAATGTAATACTTTAATTCCTTCACTTGTACATCATCACCCAATGCATCTAAATAATCATACAGTTCATGATATAAATCCGTCAGTTCTTGACCTGCTTTTTCAATATTCTCATTAACTGTAAGTTGTATTGGATGATTGGCAGTACTACTTGATGATTTTTGATTTACGTAACTCTCAGCATTTTTCGCTACTGTAGCATTAATTAAATCTAACATTAAATATTGGTTATCAAATTGTTTGTAACGGTAGAGTTCAATATTACGATTAATTTGTTGAACAGCGTATTCGTCATATCTCGTAAACCCGCCAGCAATACATAATAAGCGAGGTGTCTTCCAATCTATCTTGTCAGAAACCTCTTTACCAACCTTTTTCATTACCAATAATTCAAATTCTGCTTTATGATCCATTAACCAATCTAAATAGAATAGCCCTTGATTAATAACATTTTCATTTGTCGCACGTTTATATTCTAGTATTACAGGAGAATAGTTCTCATCAATGCCCAAAGTATCTATGCGACCTGAATGTTTTTTACCAGTTGTATATTCAGAGGCTAAAAATGTAATACCTAATAAACTTTCTGTATTATGTTCAATAATCTCTTGAAGCGACCTTTCTATAACAACAGCCGCTCCCTTTAATTCATAAGCCTTCTCACCAGATATATCAAATAACTTGATATCACCCATCCTTAGCCTCCTTCACGAACTTTTGTAGGAAATCTTAAACAAACATCTTTTGTAAAAAGCCTTTTTTGCGTTCTTTTAATAAATCGATTTTTTTAGATTGATTTTCAATCATTTTATCGATATTATCTAAAAAATCAACAATTCTTCTTTGTTCTTCTAATATAGGTAAATGAACTTTTAATTTTAAAAGTTCATTTTTTGAAACATTAAAACGTGTAGAGCCTTGAGCTATTATAGTTATTCTCTTTCTTAACTGACTGCTTCTTAAAATTCTCGCTAAATATATTGGTTCAATATTTTTTGTGGTCACCCTAAACCCAAAACAAAAACTATTTAAATACATATTCTTTGCACTATATAACCATATTGAACTCATTCCTGCTTCATGTGGAGTTTCTGAGGAAGTTGTAATTAATATATCTGGTTCTGTTGCAAAGTAAAAAAATATAGCTAACCACTAATTTATCATGTCAGTGTTCGCTTAACTTGCTAGCATGATGCTAATTTCGTGGCATGGCGAAAATCCGTAGATCTGAAGAGACCTGCGGTTCTTTTTATATAGAGCGTAAATACATTCAATACCTTTTAAAGTATTCTTTGCTGTATTGATACTTTGATACCTTGTCTTTCTTACTTTAATATGACGGTGATCTTGCTCAATGAGATTATTCAGATATTTCGATGTACAATGACAGTCAGGTTTAAGTTTAAAAGCTTTAATTACTTTAGCCATTGCTACCTTCGTTGAAGGTGCCTGATCTGTAATTACCTTTTGAGGTTTACCAAATTGTTTAATGAGACGTTTGATAAACGCATATGCTGAATGATTATCTCGTTGCTTACGCAACCAAATATCTAATGTATGTCCCTCTGCATCAATGGCACGATATAAATAGCTCCATTTTCCTTTTATTTTGATGTACGTCTCATCAATACGCCATTTGTAATAAGCTTTTTTATGCTTTTTCTTCCAAATTTGATACAAAATTGGGGCATATTCTTGAACCCAACGGTAGACCGTTGAATGATGAACGTTTACACCACGTTCCCTTAATATTTCAGATATATCACGATAACTCAATGCATATCTTAGATAGTAGCCAACGGCTACAGTGATAACATCCTTGTTAAATTGTTTATATCTGAAATAGTTCATACAGAAGACTCCTTTTTGTTAAAATTATACTATAAATTCAACTTTGCAACAGAACCATTAATAGGATGATGTACTTGGAGATTAAAGAAAATTTAGAAATTCTAAACCTTATTGTTCAATTGATAAATATAGGTTTTATTCCATTATTCGGAATTATAGTCAGTAAATTTAGAAGCAGGGAAAGAATTATGAATCAGAATAAAGAAAAATTGGGGCGTTGGATTGGTAATATCTTTTTCTTTATAATAACTACTGTCATTATAGATTTAGTTTTACTAGTAAGTATTATGGAATTATTCATAAATAATGATATAAGCTTAAAGGAAATCGGTTTACATAAGAAAGAAATTGGACAAATCTTTATTATATTTACAATATTTTCTGTATTATATGCATTTTTCTTAATGCCACTATGGACAAAAGATAAAAGATATCTTGAAGTAGAATTAGAACATGTTAAGGGCGAAAAAAAACTATATACCGTTTTAAATCGAAACAAAATAATGGGGAAAGATGTTTTATTTTATAAGGATAAAAATAATTATAAAGAATATGAAGAAGATATAGATAGAATTAAACAAAGAGAGGGTAGAATTACATTTATACCCAAAAGAAAATCTATATTTAATATTAATAGGGAATCTATAGAAGAAAGTAAAATTTTCCCTATATGGTTTAGATGGGTAGTATTTATATTTATAGCTCTTGCATCTTTATTTGAAACGTGGAATGCCTTAGAAATGATATATGGCATATGGATGAGCGATTTGGGATCACCTTTGATAGGATTTAAAATAGTTATATCTAGTTTTCCTTGTGTAATATTTGCTTATTTTATTATTATCTTATTCTTTCTATATAAAAATTGGTTGGGGAAAAACAGGTTGGTTTACAAAAAAAGAAAACGCTAAATTAATTAGTTTGTATGGATATAATATTCGACATAATTCAACTTATCGGAAGTGAATATGCTTATGTATTTACAAATGATATAATAATAGAGTCGCCTATCTCTCAGGCGTCAATTTGACGTAGAGAGGAGGTGCATACGCGATGTCTGAAATCTTTGTGAACATCATGACCACAGCAGCAAGTGGTTGTCTCGTTGCGCTATTTGCGCATTGGCTACGCAAGCGTAATGACGAATAGGCGACTAGTCACACCAAAAAATCCCCTTACTACGGCCATAGTAAGGGGATTTGGTGCATACATGCCTGATAATCTTTGTTAATTACATTGTAACACTATAATTGGTAGGAATGCAAAATCGCATATCTAAAATTATACATTTTTCTTTTTAAAAGCGAAAATAACTAATGCTAAAAAGATAATAATATAAACAATGTTCCCAATATATAGTTCATGTAACTCTAGTTTAGTCATTTTTTTGAATACTTCGTTATCTAATACTTGTGTACTTAAATTTAACATGTTGATAGGGTTCCATTTTAACCATTCCCATTGAGCAATTGCCGCAAAGAGTATGCCTGAAATAACAGAAGAAGCAAAGTAGAAGACAATTCCTACAGCAATCGAAACACCTGGTGATTTTAAAAGGCAAGAAATTAATAATGTTAAACTCAATATTAACCACATACCAATATAAGTAGCTAAAGCAGTTAACAAGTGCTCTTGTAACAGTGATAAATTGTCACCAGATTGTTTTAAAATATCCATATCAGAAAATAGGATTAATTTTAAACCTAAGCTTATCAAAGTAGTAACAATAAATAATATTAATGAATAAATAAATAAAGCGCTAAATTTACTTAAAATAATACTCATTCTTGAGTAGTTTCTATAAAGTAAGTTCTTAATTGTACCATAGTGGAATTCCATAGTGATTATGGTTGCTGCTTGAATAATCATTAAGAAGAAGATCCAAGAAAATCCTGTATACCCTTGTTTGAACTGTGATTCTGGCTTAAGTATATCTTCATAATTATTACTTAAAACTGCCATAGCAATCATTAGAATAAATATTATAATTGGGATAATAATGGATGATTTCTTTTTAAATATCTTATAAAGTTCTTGATTAATTAAAGTGCCCATTACGATTGTTCCCCCTTTTGATCAATAATATTAAGTAATATATTTTCTAAATCACTTTCATTTGATTGGTTCAATTCTTCCATAGTAGTCTCTTTAATAATTTTACCTTTATCAATAATTAAAATTGAGTCTGTAACTTTTACAAGTTCACTTAAAATATGACTAGATATTAAAAAAGTTACACCTTGATTTTTAAAGTCTATAATCGTCTCTCTCACATTTTTTACGGCTTTTGGATCTAAGCCGTTCATTGGTTCATCTAAAATAACTAATTTAGGATGATTTAAAAGTGCCAGAGCGATACCTAGCTTTTGTTTCATTCCTAATGAATAAGTTTTTGCTTTACTATGTATAAAATCATTCATTTCTAACTTATCAACAATTTGCTGAATATTACTTGTGTCTTTATCTTCATTAATAAGCTTCATATTTTCAAAACCAGTAAGAAATGGATATAATCCAGGATTTTCAATTAAAGCACCTATATCATTACTTTTATTTAAAGTATGTGATTTTAGAGTCCCAGATTGATAGCTGGATAGACCTAAAATAACCTTCATTAACGTTGTCTTTCCTGCACCATTCCCACCTACTAATCCAATAATATCGCCACTGTTTAGTGTGAAAGATACATCTTTTAGAATTTTTTTACTTTTGATATTTTTACTAATTTCGTTCAAAGTTAATAATTCCATAGTATTCCCCCTTTTTGGTTTTGTGACTTATATATCAATATTATCAAACAAACAATTGTAAATATATAGTATTGTGTGATATTGATACTATTTAAATTAAAAAAAGTGTATATATTGTCAAAAAGATTATACTATTAAGGGTACACTCTAGTCATACAAATAAACTAGTTACGGTTATGATAACTGTAACTAGTAAAAAATTTAGTTATAATATTCCAATATATATGGAAATAACTATTAATAATACTACTATGTAAGAGATAATGTTTACGGCATAAAATTCATTAATACTTTCTCTATCGTTTTGTTCTATAAGATAATAAATTTTATGTCTATCATTTGAATTTAAATCTTTAGCTTTAATTGAGGACCTATTAATCTGTTTACTGTACTCTTGAAAATTTGTATTAAATTTCATAACTTTATAAACGTTTTTATGATTTGTAATGAGTAATAAAGACCAAATGATATTCCAATTAGTAAAGAACAACTCGAATTTGTCTGAATAGTTTTTTAAAATCCAAATGCTAGATCCTCCATATCCTATTACCCAAAGCAAAATACAAGATAGAGAAATCACAAAGGAAAAATTAGTTAAACCTGATTCTATAGCTACGTAATAGTGTATTGTAAATAAAAAAATTATTACAATACAAAATGAAAGCCAAAAAATTAGCGAACTCATTTAATAAAACTCCTCTTTTATTTATTTTCCTTCACAGTTCGATACACTGTAGAACGACTTACTCCAGTGCTTTTAGCAATCTCTTCGCCTGTAAGTTTTTGTTCATCGTATAGAAATTTAATTTCTCTTTTCTTATGGTCAGGCAATGAAGGTCTGCCGCCTTTTCGGCCTCTTGCTCTCGCAGCTTCTAGTCCTTTTTTCGTACGTTCACTTAGTAGGTTAGCTTCAAGTTCCGCAAAAGCACTCATCATGGTAAAGAACATCTTGCCCATCGCATCTTTCGTTGATACGTTCATATCTATAATATGTAAGTCAATGCTGTTTTCATCTAACCATTGTGATAACTCAATTAATTGTTTCGTTGTACGTCCAAGACGATCTAGTTTATAAATCACTAGAATATCTCCCTCACGTAAATAATCTAAGCATTTATCAAGTTCTGTTCTATTCGTTTTACGGCCACTCGCTTTCTCGCTAAAGATACGTTCACAACCATATTCCTCAAGTGTATCAATCTGTCCATCAAGACTTTGATCTTGTGTTGATACACGTGCATAACCAATTTTAGCCATTTGAATACCACCTCTTTTAATCGTTTTATGGGTACTTATTAACGTAATCTAATTCTCGATGCAAATAAACGCGTCTCTCATCGTCTAAAAACTCATGATTTTTGATATTTATGATACATTGATTATAGCACAAGTTTATAGACTTAAATATCCAAGAAAAACCTCCTAATTTATAGTTAAGAGGTTTTGTGTCAAAAACGAATGTTTTAAAGATAACTATACTTGGCAACCATGCTAATTATTTTTAATTTTTCTTTTCAATTGATTAGCCTCTTTTGTAGCTAAATTTGAATAATACTTATTTGAAAAGAACATTTGAATAATCAAAAATGCAGCATTAATTGTCCAATATAACCCTAAAGCCGACGCCGAGGTGATTGAAATATATATGATGAATATAGGAGAAATAATCGCCATTATATAACCTATAGAACGTTGTTCTTCAGGCATATTTGCCATATTTATTAAGGGTTGTACAATGTACAAAATACCAGCGATTATAGTAATCCAAATATCAGGCTGTGTTAAGTTAAACCAAAGAAAATCAGTATGTTCAGTTAAACCACCACTCGAAGGCCATTTTAATGAAACGTACAGTCCAAATAAAACAGGCATTTGTATTAGAAGTGGCAAGCATCCTAGCATTGTCTTCATAGGATTCATATTATATTCTTTGTATTTATTCATCATTTCTTGATTCGCAGCTATTTTTTCTTCTTGTGTATGTGCATTTTTTATTCTCTCTTGTATCTTAGTTAATTCAGGCTTCACAATTTCCATTTTCTTACGCATCAAATGCCCATTTTTAGATTGAGCTAACATGAAAGGCAACATGATAACTCTAACGATTAACACGATTGCAATTATTGCTAAACCATAATTATTATCAAATATAGAACCTAACCAATGTAAAAGATGATCCATAGGAGCTGCAAAAGTATTATAGAAAAAGCTATTTCTATTTTCTGACTTTGAATAATCACAAGCTGAAAGCAAAGTGAAACTTAATAATAGTAATGCTGTTAGCTTTTTTCTATGCATCAATTATTTTCCATTCCTTTGTTATATATTCTTTGTACATCTTCTTCTATAGATTTAAAGCTATCCAAAATCATAAAATCTTCATTTTCTAAAATCCTAGAACTTGCTGTATTCAAAGTGTTTTCATAATTTGCTGGTAATCGATTTTCTAACGGTAAAGTATTTAGCCACTCATCGATTTCATTAAAAAATTCATCTTTTTGATACACAAAGTCAGTAACTAAATAATCAAAGCATTGGCAATACTGCTTCAAATATTGAATGGCTTTATTATCATCATTTTTAACATAATATAATGCAAGTTTATAATAACAATTCATACTTAGGTGTGGATACAAATAATCTACATTAAAAGCTTCATTTATATGTTGAAGCTTAGACTCTAAAGATTCTATTGGAATAGAATATAAGTCATAGGTAAGCATTAAAGCAAAATCATGCATGAAAATCATCAAAGATTGATACATGTCTGTTTGAATTACGTTTTTAGCTTTTGAGATATTGTCTTTTTGTAAATAAGCTAAGGTCAGTATTGCATTTTCACCGATTTTCAAATCAAAATCGGGCGTATTATCTATAACTGATGAATAATCTCCTTCAAACATATACATTAACGTTTGATATCCTTGTGCATGTCTTTTCAAGTATATAGATTCTGAGTTGTCCTCTGTCGTTTGAATTATTTCATGCGCTAATTTTGTAGTCTCTTTTACTTGTGCTTCATTCTCACAATACAAAATATTATTTGCCAAAATGCCTAATAATGAATTGAGAAACTTAAATTCATTGCAATGACTTATATAATAATCTCGCACTGTAGATATATATTCCTCATAACTCGTTCTATTGATCATCTTAGATAATGATATAGATACTTTTTTAACTTCTACATCTGTCATCGTAACACTATAATTAAGCAAATCATCTACTGAAATATTAAAGACTTTTGCTAGTTTTGGTAGCATTGTAATATCAGGATAAAGTGTTGCATTTTCCCACTTAGAAATAGTTGTTTTTGTTGTATTAAGATACTCAGCTAGTGCTTCTTGAGTCATTACCCGTCTTAAACGTTCTTGTTTGATTATTTTAGATACTTTAATCATTAATAACACCTCTTGTCTTTAATGTTACTAGAAATTTTAAATAAGGTATATTTCTTATATAACAACTTAAAGAAACAAAGTTTCCTAATAAGAAATAATAGCATGTTAAAAAACCATCTCTTTTAAAAGAGATGGTTTAAAAATCATTGTTGAGAATTATGTTAATAAAGTATTGTAGACATAGTGTTCTTTTCAAAATAAGAAATTCAATCTTGAATACTTCTACCTGACCAATTTTTAACTAAGACTAAAAGACATATGAACATCATTATTATACTTATAATATAAATAGACATTGTTAAAACGAAAGGGACTGAATTGTTTATAAACATGGAAGTATATCTAGTTGAATAGGTGATAGGAATATAATACCAAGATTTATCACCAAGCATTTCTATACCAAAATAAATATTAAATATTGTAATTACAACCCCTGATACCATTGAGAAAATACTACCCGTAAATAAACTAATTATGAATATTAATAGTATTATAATTATATTCATAAAAGAACTACTAGCTACATAAAACAAAGTTAGTTTTACATTGTGAGTCATCACAATAAAGTTAACTGTTGAGATTAATAAGCAAAATAAATAGTTGATAAATATATAGCTAAGTGTTGCGCAAACCCATAAGTTTCTCTTGGATTTGCCTAGTATATGGTTAAAATGACCTATACTTTCTTCAAAATGTATTACTTGATATGTAGTAATAGCAATAATTAAAGAAGATAACGCATTAAAACTAGAGGTATATTGAGAAATAGAAGTATAATTCCAGTTACCTCCTAAGTAAAGATTAATAAAAGTAATATAAAAAATTGTGAACAATGTGGGAGTATAGGTTAGTATCTGAGTACGAAATTTTAAATTAATTACTTTTAGTTCATTTTTCATTTATATTCCAACTTTTCTTAGTATTTGACATAAAGAAAATAGAAAAATAAATTATACTAATTATTATGGTTAAAGATAACGAATTTAAGTCGTTAAAATATGGGCTATCCTTACTCATAAGAGTACCATTTGGGTTTAATGATAAAGTAATTAGTGGAATTCTTCCAATATATGACCAAGGAAGAATCCAAAAGAATTTAGTAATAGTGATAAAGACAATACTGATTATAGTTAACGCAATGTTTAAAAAAATAGAAAAAAACACGCCAAAACGCTTAACAAACAAAAAATTGAGCGGTATCAGCGGTAGGCTTACAAAAAAGACTAAAAACAACGTGACTAATACAAGGAATAAACTAACTGAATTTCCACCAACCAATAAATTCCCTATCATTGCGACAAATAACATTATTATAGTATGGAATAATAAAGCAATACTCATAACTAATATTTTACTTTTAATCATCTTATTAATCGACCAGTTATTACTTACATAATAATTGAATAAGCTATTTCTTTTCTCTATACCAATCATTGAGCTACAAGAAATGCATATAATAATTGGCATGACAAAATATGGCCACAAATTAAATAATAGAGATAAGAATGGAGATAAATCATGTTGGTTAGGACTGCTTTGAGCAAATAAAGCAGTAAATAATGCGAATGCTAAAAAAAACAAAGGTGATAAAAATAATATATACATAGCGGTAGTATTTTTGAACTTTAAAGCCTCAGCTTTTAATAAACTCATACTATCTACCCCCTTTTGTTATATTAAAGAATATTTCTTCAAGATTTTCATCAGTTTTATTTTTTTCTTGATATTCTAACTTGCCATTATGAATAATTCCTATATGATCAGCTAATTGCTGTATTTCAGAAAGGATGTGACTTGAAATAATAACACTGGTATTTGACTTTGTTAAGTTTTTTAATAAGTCTCTTAATTCTTGAATGCCATAAGGATCTAGCCCATTAGATGGTTCATCTAAAACTAACAACTTCGGTTTCTTTATTAGTGCCATAGCTATACCTAAACGTTGTTTCATCCCTAAAGAAAAATTTTTCACCTTTTTTTTAGGATCAACATCTAAGTTAACAAGATCCAGAACTTTAGGTATTTCACTGAAGTCGATATTTTCATTCAATGCTACAACTTTTAAGTTGTCTTGTGCGCTCAAATGATTATATGTTGGAGGAGATTCTATTAAAGAACCAATATTGGTTAATTCTTGTCTGGTTAAGGGGGAACCGTCTAAATAGACATCACCATTTGTCTGTGGCAATATTCCACATATAATTTTCATCAAAGTAGATTTACCAGCTCCATTAATTCCTAAAAGTCCATAAACTTCATTAGGATAGACTTTTAAATTGATGTCTTTTAAAATAGTTTCTTTTTTAAATTGCTTAGTTAATTTTTGGGTTTCTATTTTATAATAATCCACAATTTAATCCTCCTTTAAGATTTAATTTATTAAAGTTTAACATATAAAAAGTATATACAGCCTAACAATATTGTTAGAATTACTAATATGTAATTTTATATTGGAATACAAGAATGTGATATATTTGTAGAAAATAGAGTTAAAGATAAGGGGGACATATATGTATCTTTTAATATTACTTTTATTGATTCTAATTATAACTACTGTGATTTTGTTTAAAAAGCATAGTAGACTTAACATTTATATTGTAGCTACAGCACAACTTATTTTCGGTTTACTATTTTTCTACTATATATCAGCAATATTTAACTTTAGTATTTATATTATAGCGTCTATGTTTATTATACTTTCCTTATCAATACTAGTATTCATAGTTTTTTTAATTTTTAATAGTAAAAAACTTCTTGAAAAAGAAGGAAGTAGATTATCAAACCTTTTGAGCCTTGGTTTATCTTTGTTGTTATTATGGATAATAGTCACATCCCCTGTTGCTTTTTTTATAAATAAATCTTTAGCATCATATATATTTGTAGTATATATCTTTATTGGGTTCTGTTGCAAAGTTAAAAATCATGTAATATTTATACTAAAAAACGAAAAATAATTAATACTAACAAAACTCTTTACTGTTAAAACAATATTTGCTTTTATAGTTTTGTATAGATGTGCATATAATTTTAACTTTGCAACAGAACCATATTGGATATGGGAAATTACTTATACTCTTAAATATCACATCAGGATTAATATTAATTATAATAAATTATATTCCTAGTATCGGTTTTATAATTTTATTTCCTGTAGCCTTTATAACAATTAGTATCAGCAATGTCTCCTTGGCTTCTATACAACAAAAAGTTATTCCGGAACATATGCTAGCTAGATTAACTACGATTATAACAAGTATTTCAGCAATTTCTTTACCCGCGGGTAGTTTTATAGGTGGCCTACTTGTAAAAAACATAGGCATTAATTTTACTCTAGTTATAGGTGGTGGGTTATTTATTATTGCAAGTTTAATTTTCTATATATCAAAACCATATAGATTATTACCACAAATCGAAAAAATAGAGTATCAACATATGTTTAAAAGTCGAGAAATTCAAAAATAATATTGTAAATTTAACGCAATAAGCGCTTATAAAAATTTATTATGTTAACTAACCATTTAATTTGCCATGTATATAGAGAATTTTTGTTCTTTATTATGATTAAAAATAGTTAAAATATACGGTATCAAAAAAGATCGTTTTTGACACAAATCCCCTTAATTTAAAATGGGTAATCGGAAAATAGTGTGGAATTTTTTATCTGAACCCCTCTTTTTACTAATCCCCCCGTTAACTTAACAAGGATTTACTTTTTAACGAATAAAAGCTAAGTCATCATTGGCAAGGGCGTCATTTAACCATTGAGGATGCATTTTCAATAAGTCTCTTGGTAAACTTTGTTGTTCAAAAAATTGAATTTCTTGTGACTCAGAAGAATTACATCGTAGTTCACCCCCAGTAATTTCAGCAAGAAAACAAGTTGTTATAAAATGCACTACTCTTCCATTTGGATAAGTAAAAACCTGAGAATCAGGCTCAGAGTACACACCTATAAGCTTTTTAATTCTAATATCTAAATTGGTTTCCTCTTTTATTTCTCTAATAGCTGCTTCAGAAACTGTTTCCCCTATTTCTATATGTCCTGAAGGAATACCCCAAAGTCCTACATCGGACCTTTTTTGCAACAAAACTTGGTTCTCCTCATTCAAAATAATAACTGCAACACCAGCTTTCAAATCATCGATCCTTTTCATACGATAAATACCTCCTAAATAATAAAAAAAGAGCCAAAGAGAAAGATTTCAACGCATAACAACTACGCTGAACCTTCCCCCTCGGACCTTTTATGTCAATAGGTGCCTTTTACATATTGTAAAAGATGTAGCCCTCGGTCACTGACCTACCTAGATAGCGGAACCCTAGCTACAGTTTTCTAGTTCATTTTTATGCTACCACAATTACTTAGAAAATAAAAGATACTCTTCAACTAGCCTGACCTTAGTTTAGCAAAAATCTACCAGCTATAATGTTTTTCCACACGATAATCCGAATACCCAAAAGATTGTGAGCGAACATGCCCAAGTTATATCTATTCATGGTTGTATGGGTGAGAAAAATGAAGTGTATATCGGTGGTAGAGATGAAGCGTTAATTACGCACATAAAACAAGTATTAAATGAAGCAGGATTCATTATAAAGGATGCACCATCTCATATTTCTGGTAAACAACAAGATAACTTTGTCAATTGTGGCAAGAATGGTATGGGAGTACAGTTAGAATTGACCGTTAACTTTAGGAAGCAATGTTTTGTTAATAAAAAATTTAATCTAAAAGATCGAGAAGATCGTTCAAATTGGTCAACTTATTTAAAAGAATTTTCGGAAGCAATGATTAAGGCAATCACATACCATAAATAGTTAACTGCAAATTGCTCAGAAGCAAATGTAAAAATTTTGTTAATAAACTAGCAAAAACTTAACAGTAATTTAAGATAGTGGACGCTAAAGTGTGGTAAATAAAAAAGTACATTTATATAGGAGGTGGAATATGTCTGATCGATTTAAGTCTATGACGGAATTAATGGATCTTACAGAGGAAAATACGGATTGGATCATTAATACTATTGAGCGAAATAGCAATGTTATAATAACTGCAATTCACGGAGGAGCTATTGAACCTGCTACTACCGAATTGGCGGAATTAACAGCTGAGAAAGGTGGTTTTGACTACTTTACTTTTAAAGCAATTAGAACAAAAGCTAATGCAGAATTACATGTGACCTCCAGAAACTATGATGAACCTAAATTAATGAAAATGATTGCTAATAATCCATACGCCATCGCTATACATGGTTGTAAAGGTGAAGATGAAACTATTTATATGGGTGGTAAAGACGAGCAATTAATGGATGCAATGACAGAAGAATTTGAAAAACTAGGGATAGATGTCAGACAAGCGCCATCACATATGTCTGGTGCACATGATGACAATATTATTAATTGTTGTAAAACTGAAAAAGGTGTACAACTCGAATTAACCTCAGGAATAAGAAAAAAATTGTTTGAAAATGGACGCTATAATAAAAAAAGTAGAGAAAACAGCAGTAATTGGACTCAGTTTATGTATGATTTTGCACAAGCAATCATTAATGCGACTAAAAACATTGCATAATATTGAAAAGGAAAATCTAATAAGTTATTATAGATTTATTATATCTATAATAGGAAGATGATGAATTTATGAAATTTTCAAAAGCGACTGATTATGCTTTACACGCATTGTTATTTATGGTTAATAACCAAGGGGACCAAAAAAAGATTGGTTCTGTTGCAAAGTAAAAAAATATAGCTAACCACTAATTTATCATGTCAGCGTTCGCTTAACTTGCTAGCATGATGCTAATTTCGTGGCATGGCGAAAATCCGTAGATCTGAAGAGACCTGCGGTTCTTTTTATATAGAGCGTAAATACATTCAATACCTTTTAAAGTATTCTTTGCCGTATTGATACTTTGATATCTTGTCTTTCTTACTTTAATATGACGGTGATCTTGCTCAATGAGGTTATTCAGATATTTCGATGTACAATGACAGTCAGGTTTAAGTTTAAAAGCTTTAATTACTTTAGCCATTGCTACCTTCGTTGAAGGTGCCTGATCTGTAATTACCTTTTGAGGTTTACCAAATTGTTTAATGAGACGTTTGATAAACGCATATGCTGAATGATTATCTCGTTGCTTACGCAACCAAATATCTAATGTATGTCCCTCTGCATCAATGGCACGATATAAATAGCTCCATTTTCCTTTTATTTTGATGTACGTCTCATCAATACGCCATTTGTAATAAGCTTTTTTATGCTTTTTCTTCCAAATTTGATACAAAATTGGGGCATATTCTTGAACCCAACGGTAGACCGTTGAATGATGAACGTTTACACCACGTTCACTTAATATTTCAGATATATCACGATAACTCAATGCATATCTTAGATAGTAGCCAACGGCTACAGTGATAACATCCTTGTTAAATTGTTTATATCTGAAATAGTTCATACAGAAGACTCCTTTTTGTTAAAATTATACTATAAATTCAACTTTGCAACAGAACCTTATTACTCATATATGCTCCTTTAATAAATAATCAATTTCGAAATCAGATTATATAAATATATCATATGATAATATCCAAAGAGACTACTTAAAATATTATCTTTTTGCATTCCTATGCACTATGATGTTATAATACATTTAACGAAGATTATATGCATATATGCACCAATCCCCTCACTATTTGCGGTAGTGAGGGGATTTTTTGATGCGGCTTAACGTCGCCTTCTATTTATTGCGTTTACTACTAAGCCAGTAAGTAAAATACGCAACTGCACAGCCACTAATGACTGGTGCAATGATGTGAACGAAGATCATAAGCATATGAAGCACCTCCTTCCGTCGAAAATATCGCCGGAAGTTAAGGCGACTCTATTATTATATCATCTGTAAACACGTAAGCATATCTACTTCCGATAAGTTGAATTATGTATTTTAATTACATTAACATTTCTTATCTTTTTTAGAAAAATAATTTAATAAAAGTATTTTCGCCCTATTATTCTTTTTATCTATACTATCAATAATCATTGAAAGTATCCCAAAGCTTAAAAAATAATAGATATTGTAAATTATTAAATTTAACATTGCAGCGCTTGAATCATTCAAAAAAGTAATATTAGAGATGATAGAATATAACAATGTTAGTACAATTGTAAATACACTCAGTATCAACCATGCTATTTTTTTCTTTTTATGTTCTTTAGAGAATATAAATCTTTTATAAAAAATTTATTGAATATACATGCTATTTCTTCAAATTTTTCTCCATGATGATTATAGTATCTATAATGTAAGCTCTTATATAATCTTCTTAAAAGATAATCTACATCTTGACTATTAATCTGTTTTTCTATATCTCTAACTGTATCTAGTCTAATCATTTCTTCATAATAATTTCTATTAAAACTGCGTTTTATAAAATACCGTTTATCTTTATCTATAAAAACAATGAAGAAATTCAATGATTTTTTTATTAATAATATGCACATTAAGTAATACACAAAAAGAAGAGCATATGTAGTGATAGATAATATAATAGAAAGAAATTCGTCTTTTATTTTTAATAAAAGTAAATAATCTATAAATACTGGAATCATAAAACATATCCCAACAATAAGGATATTCATCAATAATATAAAATAATAATCAACCTTTTTTTCAAAATCCACAAATTTTAATAATGTCTTAAACGCATGTACTACAATTGCTACCATGATATGCTCCTCTTTTCGACTTAAACAAGTAATTCTAAATTTTTAATTAATTTAATTTCAAACTCTTTATTTCAGCTTTTCAATAACATCCCTAATCTCTTCTTTTAATTTTTCATCATTTTTATAGCCTTTCAAATTTATATATTCCGCATCGTTTTGCACATACTTTAAGAAGTCTTTAAATGTATTCACATAGCCTGCATAATGATAATATTGCTCTTCTAGATTATCGAAATCTTCTCTTGTCACTTCATATTGACCATAACCTGCCATAAGTTGCTTTTTAAGATCTTGATTCTCTTTTTCAAGTGCATCAATGCGTTCATCGGCAGGATATACAACCGTCGGTTTAATCCGATTACCTAATGCAGTAAGTCGTGTATATGCCGTTGGATTTAAATCTCTGATTTCAGCAAGTTGCTTTACTTTTTCGTACTCGGCTTCAGTTAAATTGATATTGATTGTTTTAGCTTTTTTATGATTTTGATTTGGCATTGATATCCCCTCCATAACTAAGTAAATACTCAAAAAATAAACACTATTTTTATTGAGTGATTGCTTAGTTACTATTTTAACATATGAGGGGATATTTAATGAGTAATTACTAATATTAAACTTCATTTAAATAATTAGTAATTACTCACTGTTTAACGCGCACATTTTTGCGCGTTCCACTAAGCAAATACTCATGAGTATTTGCTATTTTTTCGCAGAAAAAATCCCAAGGGGCTTGGGGGATTTATCCACCAACAAGCAGGGTATCTAGGCACGAAGTGGCTAGCATTCCCATTGCTTGCCAAACCTCTGAAACGATGTGAGGAAGATTGTATTATGTTATAATACAATCAACGGAACAACGTGTCTTTCGTTAGAAAGCGAGGTGGAATTGTGAGCGAACGTAAAACAATGACTGAAGGTAACGAAGCTGTCGGGAAAAACCAAATCCCCGACCGCAAGGCACCGAAACAAATTAGTTTTCGTGTGAGCGAATCCGAATATTCAAAGTTACAGGCTTCGGCTGAAACTTTGAATATGAGTGTGCCTTTGTTTGTTAAAAACAAAGCACAAGGGGCTCGATTAGTGGCGCCCAAATTAGACAAAGTCACGCGCCAATCGATGGCCAAAGATATGGGTAAGTTGGGGAGCAACTTAAACCAAATCGCGAAAGCTTTAAATACGTATGGCGAACGCGCAAATATGGAACAAATGCAACAAGATATCGCCATCATGCGTGAGGAGTTGAATCATATATGGCAACAACTAAAATAAGTGCTACGAAATCAACATCACGAGCCATTAACTATGCAGAAAAACGCGCTGAGGAAAAAAGTGGTTTAAATTGCGACATCGATTATGCGAAAAGTGCGTTTAAAGCTTCTCGCGAAGTTTACGGTAAAACAGACGGCAACCAAGGTCATGTGATTATCCAGTCATTCAAACCAGGAGAAGTGACCCCTGAACAGTGTAATGCCCTCGGTTTAGAACTCGCCGAAAAAATTGCCCCTGATCATCAAGTTGCGATTTATACGCATAGTGATACCGATCATGTGCATAATCATATCGTGATTAATGCCATCAACTTAGAAACAGGTAAAAAATTCAATAATAATAAACAAGCACTTAAAGACATCAGACAAGCAAATGATGAGGTCTGCCGTCATCATGGTTTATCTATTCCCAACAATCAAGCAGAAATGCGCTACACCCAAGCTGAACAAAATCTCATAGATAAAGGGAAATCGTCATGGAAAAATGATATCCGGTTAGCCGTTGATGAAACACAAGCGACAGATATGAAAAGTTTCCAAGAACAATTACGTCCGAAAGGCATCATTGTTGAACGTGTGACGGATAAAACCATCACATATAGACATATAGAAGCAGATAAAAAAGTACGTGGCAGCAAACTAGGTGATATTTATGACAAAGGAGGCATTACACATGGCTTTGAAGCCGAGAAACAACGTAGAAGAAGAAAATACGAATCAAAATCAACAACTCCTGAACGAACTCCAACAGATCAATCAACGCATAGACAATCTAGAACAACGCTTAACTGGTCATCTTTCGACCAATCAACCCAAGCCCTCTTCAATGAACGAAAACGTCGTGAACGAGCTGAAAGAGCAGAACGCGAAGCTCGGGAACAGGATGATCGAGCTCGAGCAGCGAGAGCAAAACAGATCGAATCAGAACCAACAATTAGTAAGCGAACTAAAGGCTTCGACCTCGAACTTTAAAAACTACTTAGATAAAACAGAAACCAAAGTGATTAAAATTTCCAATCAAATGTTAGCAAAAATTGATACCAAACATATAACTGAGGATGTCGCAAAGGCGTTTAGACAAGAAAAAGATGGGATGTATGAGGATCTTAAAGGGATTCGAATGGCCAACCAAGAACATCATGAAGTATTGAACAACAGTTTAAAAGAAAATCAAAAGTTGAATAGTACGTTTAAATCAAGTATCAAAAGTATGACGCATGGTATTGGTGCCCTATACTTCGTTATTTTATTAATGGCCTTAGTTTCCATTGTGACTGGTCCGATTGGAAACGTTTTAGGTATTGATAACATGTACAGTGCCTTACATCATACGATTACACATACACAATCAGTATGGGGCTACTTATGGTATATCGCTTATATCGTCCCTTATATACTCTTTATTTTAGTTTTATGGGCTTGTTTAAGTCTTTTAAGACTATTTGAAAAGTAAAAGTTAAAAAATTATTAAGTCAGTAAATAAATAGGCATTCATCGATAAAATCGATGAATGCCTATTTCAAAAAGAACGTTATTTCTATATAGTATCAAGACAAGAAGAAACTCGTTTTCAACTCGTTTCTAAAAACCCAAATACAACCAACTTTATAAATATGGATTTCCGTATTTTTCACAATACTTATAAAAACCAAACCTATTCATAAATATTGTCTTTTCAATACTTTTATCAGAATCAAAATCAATCTCTCTTAAAATTGATTCAGTAAATTCAAGTGATGCTGTACCATTTGCTGTTATAAGCATATTATCAACAACACTTTGCTTTTCTAAAAATTCATTCTCAGGTTTATATTTTTTATAATTTTGCCAAATATAAACCGAATTACCAGTATGTTTATATTTGTTTAAAAAACCATTTCTAGCTAAATAATCAACTGCTCCACATATAGCACCAATTACTATATTTTTATTAAATGCTTCCTCAACAAATTTTAAAAGGTTCTCAGAATCATTATCCCAAGAATTACCTCCAATCATAACTAACAGATCATAATCTTTAGGTTCATCCCCAATAATATAATCTACCAAAACAGAAAAACCACCTAAAGAAGATACATTTTCTTCAACAGAAATAGTGCTTACAGACCAATTATCATCTTGATTTAAAATTGAAGATAAATATGCTCCTTCCCAATCTGCAAATTCATCTAGTAAAAGAAATAAAGCTTTTTTCAAAATTAAAAACTCCTTTTATTTTTAGATTAATAAACCTTATTGCTTTATTCCAATTGCTTTATTGACGTTGAGCCTCGGAACCCTTAACAATCCCAAAACTTGTCGAATGGTCGGCTTAATAGCTCACGCTATGCCGACATTCGTCTGCAAGTTTAGTTAAGGGTTCTTCTCAACGCACAATAAATTTTCTCGGCATAAATGCGTGTTCTATTTTTTGTTTTCTGAAGGTTTCCAAAATAAAACCACAGCCATAAAAAATAAGAAATAAATAATAAACCAAAAATCTAAATGACTTTGATTTATTTGCTGATATATAAAAACAAACATCAAAATAGACAGAAGTAATTGCACAGAAAAACGTAACCACATAAAAATATAACCTCCTTTTTTAAAAAACTTTATCACAAGAACTATTTGAATTTTAAATGCCTTTATTTTGAATTTTAAGGGGGCATTTTAAAGATTTAGGGGTAAATCATATAGTT